>NZ_JABEQD010000061.1 GCF_014174395.1 Gluconacetobacter aggeris | reverse complement strand
CAGCAGAACGGGTTCGTTGAGAGTTTCAACGGCCGGTTCCGTGACGAATGCCTCAACGAGCACCTGTTCCGCAACCTGGCCGACGCTCGGACGATCATCGACGCCTGGCGGACCGACTACAACGCTGTCAGGCCCCACACCAGCCTCAATGGCATGACGCCAGAGGCTTTCGCTCAACACGCAGGCAAGGCATACAACACCCCACAGACCCTAACTTAAATCTGAGGGCATGTTCGGGGCAGGGTCAGTCCCAGCAAATAGGTGCGAAAGCGTTCGGCAATGCGCTCGCTCTCCTCGCGGAGGCTGTAGCGCGGGACCTCAATACCCCGGGCCAGGTATCTGCGCACCGTCTTGCGGTCCAGGCCCGTCTGTCGCGCGATCGCGCTGATACCCAGTCCCTGTCGTTTCAATTCGTGGATCAACACAGTCTCCCTTACGCCAATCACCTGCTCGCCCTTCTGCCGGGATGCGCAGGTTATTTGGGGAACGATCGTCCTGGCGGGGGCATGCC
>NZ_JABEQD010000060.1 GCF_014174395.1 Gluconacetobacter aggeris | reverse complement strand
CTGACCGTCACCGCGCTCGACCAGACCAGCACCTACGGCAACAGCCCCGCCCTCGGCAGCTCGGCCTTCAGCACGACCGGTCTGGTCAATGGCGACAGCGTCTCCGCCGTCACCCTGGCCACGCCGGCGACTGGCGCCAGCAATGTCGGCCACTATGGGATCACCGCTGCCGGCGCGACCGGCACCGGTCTGTCGAACTACGCCGTGACCTATCGGGGCGGCACGCTGACGATCGATCCTGCCGCGCTGACTGTCACCGCGCTCGACCAGACAAGCACCTACGGGCAGACGCCCGCGCTCGGCAGCGCGGCCTTCACCACGGCCGGCCTGGTCAACGGCGACACCGTCGCCGCCGTCACCCTGGCCACGCCGGCGACTGGCGCCAGCAGCGTCGGCCACTATGGGATCACCGCTGCCGGCGCGACCGGCAGCGGCCTGTCGAACTATGCCGTCACCTATCGGGGTGGCACGCTGACGATCGACCCGGCCGCGCTGACCGTCACCGCGCTCGATCAG
>NZ_JABEQD010000059.1 GCF_014174395.1 Gluconacetobacter aggeris | reverse complement strand
GCGCACAAAAGACGGTGCCACTCGAGCTGGAGGCTTTACAATCGGGCTATTGGGGGATCTGGCAAAGGCCATCCTCAAAGGCGAGATCGTCAAGCACACAGGGTTGCCATTCGCCTAGAAGTACGACTGCCACCACTGCCGTCCCGGCGCCGCTTCGCCCTTGGTCCAACCGGCTCAACCTGCGTTCTGCTGATCGGGCTAGCGAGTGGCAGCGTTCAGTCTCGCCCCAGCCAGGAAGAGTGAGCATGGACGAATTTGAGAAACCGTTGACCCTTCAGGAGGTGCTGGAGCGCCTGAAGGGACTGATCGGCCGCACAAAGCTGCTTTCCCACCTCTCCGCATATCCAACATACAACGGAGAGCCTACACATCGCCGCTGGGGTAGCAGGATCATCTTTTATCGTGATGACTACCAACGCTTGCTTGCGAGCCTAGAGCGCCCCTCAGCGTCGCTATCCAAGAGGGAGAGGATCACGCATGCGCCCCCGCTTCCATCGGCGGAAAAGGCATACTTAAGAGCAATGAAGCTGTTGGCCAAAAAAAATACCAAGGCACGAAGGCCGACAAAAAGGTAATTCCCTCGAGAATAAAACGATTTTGGAGTGCCTGAGTGACTAAAACAGACCCCGCTTTGGAATGGTTCCAAGGTGTCGTGGAACCCACAGTTGCCGAGTTCTTGGCCGATCCTGACAACAAGAGGCGCGGATGCTTGGCTGCG
>NZ_JABEQD010000058.1 GCF_014174395.1 Gluconacetobacter aggeris | reverse complement strand
CGGGATCGATCGCAATCCCGAAGCGCGCGCGGCGTGGTTGGCCCAGCAGCCGCCGGCCCCACGCGGGTGTCTGACGATCATTGTCAGGAAAATCGGCAAACTTGAAGGAGAGGCACATGGCGTCCAGTCAGCTTAACCAGCGCCTCGATGCGCTCGAACGCAGGATCGCACCGCCAGACCAAGGCACGCATGTGGGCTTCATCCCCTCATCGGCCACCGATGAAGAGGCCGAGGTTCTGAGCGAGCAGATCGCCAAGAAGGCCGCCGATCTCGGGAAGAAACACATCGTCGTGCGGTTTGTCCCCGCGCCGGCGAGGCATCAATTCGAAGGGGCTGCACGATGATCGCGCTGCCGCCTATCCCCGGTGCAGCTCTCAACGATCTGGATGCGATCAACGCGGTTTTGACGCACCCGGCCGTGTTCGGAGAGGTCGCGCGCCTGAAGGACATTGGCTCGGGCCTCATCGTCTCGGTGCCTGGCGTGGTCGTGGGGTTCCAGGAGGTGAGGCCCCGCATTCATGAATGCCACTAGGCCGTGGTCCCGGAAATGAGGGGGCGTCCCGCGCTGGAGATCATGCGTCGGGTTCGGGACTGGTGGTGGGCAACGCAGCCGTCCGATCTGATGATTGCCCCCATCCCGGAGCACAAGAAGCCGGCGCGCTTCCTGATGCACCTGCTCGGTTTTCAACGCATCGGCCCATATCGCGCCGTCAGCAATGACGGGATCGAGCGCGAATATGTCGCC
>NZ_JABEQD010000057.1 GCF_014174395.1 Gluconacetobacter aggeris | reverse complement strand
CGCCCAGGGCAGCGGACTGGCCAACTATGCCGTCACCTACCAGCCCGGCACGCTGACCATCGATCCCGCCGCCCTGACCGTCACCGCCCTCAACCAGACCAGCACCTACGGTCAGACACCCGTCCTCGGCACCGCCAAGTTCAGCACCAGCGGCCTGGTCAACGGCGACACCGTCTCCGGCGTCACCCTCGCCACCACCGCCACCGGTGCCAGCACCGTCGGCAACTACGGCATCACCGCCTCCGCCGCCCAAGGCAGCGGACTGGCCAACTATGCCGTCACCTACCAGCCCGGCACGCTGACCATCGATCCCGCCGCCCTGACCGTCACCGCCCTCAACCAGACCAGCACCTACGGCCAGAACCCGGCCCTCGGCACCGCAAAGTTCAGCACCAGCGGCCTGGTCAACGACGACACCGTCTCCGGCGTCACCCTCGCCACCACCGCCACCGGTGCCAGCACCGTCGGCAACTACGGCATCAGCGCCGCCAGTGCGGTCGGCACCGGGCTGTCGAATTACACCGTGAGCTACGCCCCCGGCACGTTGACCATCGACCCGGCGGCGCTGACCGTCACCGCCCTCAACCAGTCCAGCACCTACGGTCAGACACCCGTCCTCGGCACCGCAAGCTTCTCCACCGCCGGCCTGGTCAACGGCGACACCGTCTCCGGCGTCACCCTCGCCACCACCGCCACCGGTGCCAGCACCGTCGGCCGCTACGGCATCACCGCCTCCGCCGCCCAGGGCAGCGGACTGGCCAACTATGCCGTCACCTACCAGCCCGGCACGCTGACCATCG
>NZ_JABEQD010000056.1 GCF_014174395.1 Gluconacetobacter aggeris | reverse complement strand
CCTTCGACGGCGTTCAAGCCGGGGCAGTCCGGCAATCCCGATGGCCCGAAGAAGGGGCGGCGGCATCCGGCCTTTGCTGCTCTAGACCAGATCGGTCAGGAGAACGCGGAACAGATCGTCCGTTCCGTGACGACATCGGCCCTGAGTGGCGACATGCGGGCGGCAGAGATCATGCTTCGGCGGATCTGGCCCGAACGGAAGGGACGTCCCCTCAGCCTGTCATTGCCGCCGTTGACCGATGCCGCCGATCTCTCGGCCGCGATGGCCACCATCATCCAGGCCGTGACCGCCGGCGAGATCACGCCCGAAGAGGGACAGTCATTGTCGTCACTGATCGAAGCGCAGCGCAAGACGATCGAGACCCACGACCTTGCCGCGCGGCTCGAGGTGCTCGAACAGCGATCGGCGGGAGGCCAGCCATGAACTTGAAAGGTCGCTTGAACGCGCTGGAGCGTAATTCGAAAAACGTTGCGCCAAGGCTGGGCGTTATCATGGTGCCGCGCTTCTGGTCGAGAGAAGACCGAGCAGCCTACATCTCCGGAGAACTGGCTTCTTTTGCGGGTGGAAGCACTGGCGGGGTGGTTATTCATCCTGAAAAGGGAAGCATCTGATGGCAACGCAACTGACGCGACGCCTCGACGCACTGGAGGCCTCTTTGAACCCGCATCCATCCTGGCGCGTGCTTCTCCATCCGCCCGGGATCGATCGCAATCCCGAAGCGCGCGCGGCGTGGTTGGCCCAGCAGCCGCCGGCCCCACGCGGGTGTCTGACGATCATTGTCAGGAAAATCGGCAAACTTGAAGGAGA
>NZ_JABEQD010000055.1 GCF_014174395.1 Gluconacetobacter aggeris | reverse complement strand
TCCGGATTGTTCATGAGCGGGGCAGCCAGCCCGGCAATGTGACCAGCTCGAGCGGCCTGCAACTGGGTCTGAGCCCGATCGTTTCCGATCTGCTGGGCCTGTTGGCTGCGGATCTGGGTCACGGTATCCGGCAGCGCATACGCCCCTTGATCTGAGGAAGACATTTCTTTCTGAATGCCCATCAGATCGTATTTGCCGCTCAGGGGATTGTAATTATCGGCATAGGCCTTGCCGCGTGCCCGAGCGCCTGCCAACGCCAGAGCATTCTGTTCGTAGGCGAGTGCAGTGTTTTTGATGCTCTGCGCTGTCGCAATGTTCTGAAGCTGATTGGTCTGGGGCTGCACGACGCCCTGGCCGATCCCCATCAGGGCATTTGCATTGAAATCATATTGGCTCATCAGATTTATCCCCCGAGCAGGCTTTTGTAAGAGAGGTAATTCGACCCAAGGCCGGCCGCCTGGTTGCCCAGGCTATTCAGCCCGTTCGTCAAGGCGTTCGACATGGCCGTGGTCCCGCTCATGGTCGCACCGACGCCGGCCATGCGTGCCTGTGCAGCAAGGTTGGCCGTGTTCATCGTGTTGGTGCTCTGCGCGTTCAGGGCGTTGTAACCGTAATTGGCCAGGGCGTTCGTGTCGTTGAACTGGTTCTGGTAAGTGCTGTCGGCCAGCCCGCTTGCATAGGTCGCAGCGCCCTTGAGCGCCGCACCGCTGTTCGCCAGCCCCCGCGCCGCCGCGCTGTTCGTAGCCGCCTGCTCGCCTTGGTTCAGGTTCCACTGATAGCCCGGCGTCGACTGGAGATAGTTTTCCGTCAGGCCGTTCGACAGGCTGTTCAGAGCATTGGTGCCGG
>NZ_JABEQD010000054.1 GCF_014174395.1 Gluconacetobacter aggeris | reverse complement strand
CTAGAGGGTGTTATGCACATTGGACCATCTGTGCGGCATGTTTGAGCATGTATCCGACGAATGCGATGACGTGGAAGCCTGCGAGCGTGGTCGCGTATCTTTCGTAGTCCTTGACCAGCCTGCGACAGCGCGTGGCCCAGGCAAAGGATCGCTCCACGACCCAGCGACGCGGCAACAGGACAAAGCCGCGCTTGGCTTCTGGCAGTTTGACCACATGCAGGGCAATGCCTTCGGCGGCAGCGGCGTCGGCCGCGACTTCGCCGGTATAGCCCTGATCGACATAGGCGAGTGTGACGTTGTCGCCGGTCGCGTCCTGGATGTCGGCGGCGAGACGTGCCACGGCGGCGCGATCGCCGACATCGGCCGGCGTCACATGAAGAGCGAGCAAGTGCCCGAGCGTGTCCACCGCCATATGCACCTTCGAGCCGCGCTTGCGCTTGGCGCCGTCATAACCGGCACGGGTGCCGCTTTCCGGCGTGGAGCGCAGCGTACGGCTATCAATGATCGCGGCCGTGGGTTCTTCCGCCCGTCCGGAGGCGAGGCGCAGCAAAGCTCGCAGATCCTGTGCCAGGGCCTCGAAACAGCCCGACGCCAGCCAGCGCTGCGATTGTTGATACACCGCCGACCACGGCGGGAAGTCGTTCGGCATGGCGCGCCAGGCAATGCCATAACGGATCACGTAACGCAGGGCATTGAACAACTCGCGCAGGGAATGCTCTCGCTGCGGCGCAGCCTCAGTCATCAGAGTGAGATAAGGAACCACCAGCGACCACTCCTCGTCGCTGACATCAGACGGATACGGCTTGCGAGGCAGAACAGGGCTCATCCAGTTCCATTAGACCCAAGCGCCGCAAAAGTACATAACACCCTCTAG
>NZ_JABEQD010000053.1 GCF_014174395.1 Gluconacetobacter aggeris | reverse complement strand
TCACGGCCAACCACGACACCGTGACCGGCGTCACCCTCGCCACCAGCGAGACCAGCCAGAGCAACGCCGGCAGCTACACGGGGGACATCACCGCCTCCGCCGCCCAGGGCACCGGCCTGGCCAACTACGCCATCACCTATGTCCCCGGCACGCTGACCATCGACCCCGCCGCCCTGACCGTCACCGCCCTCAACCAGACCAGCACCTACGGACAGACACCCGTCCTCGGCACGACGAACGTCTCCACCGCCGGCCTGGTCAACGGCGACACCGTCTCCGGCGTCACCCTCACCACCGCCGCCACCGGTGCCAGCACCGTCGGCCGCTACGGCATCACCGCCTCCGCCGCCCAGGGCACCGGCCTGGCCAACTATGCCGTCACCTATCAGCCCGGCACGCTGACCATTGATCCCGCCGCCCTGACCATCACCGCGCTGAACCAGACCAGCACCTACGGCCAGACACCCGTCCTCGGCACGATGAACGTCTCCACCGCCGGCCTGGTCAACGGCGACACCGTCTCCGGCGTCACCCTCGCCACCACCGCCACCGGCGCCAGCGCCGTCGGCCGCTACGGCATCACCGCCTCCGCCGCCCAGGGCAGCGGACTGGCCAACTATGCCGTCACCTACCAGCCCGGCACCCTGACCATCGACCCCGCCGCCCTGACCGTCACCGCCCTCAACCAGACCAGCACCTACGGACAGACACCCGTCCTCGGCACGACGAACGTCTCCACCGCCGGCCTGGTCAACGGCGACACCGTCTCCGGCGTCACCCTCACCACCGCCGCCACCGGTGCCAGCACCGTCGGCCGCTACGGCATCACCGCCTCCGCCGCCCAGGGCAGCGGACTGGCCAACTATGCCGTCACCTACCAGCCCGGCACGCTGACCATCG
>NZ_JABEQD010000052.1 GCF_014174395.1 Gluconacetobacter aggeris | reverse complement strand
TCTTGCAGCCAGGTGGTGAGATGCCCCTTCTGGCTGCGCGATTGCGGGCCGACGCTCACCGTGCAGGTCATGCCCGCCGCCAGCGTCACGCTGTCGGGCACATGGTCCAGATGGATGCGCACCGGAATGCGCTGCGCCAGGCGCACCCAGGTGAAGATCGGATTGACGTCCTGCAGCCCCAGCCGGTCCGGATTGCCGTTCTGGTCGTTGATGCCGCGCGCGATCGAGACGACATGGCCGGGGATGATCTGCTTGTAGCCCATCAGCTTGACGCGGGCGACGTCGCCGACATGCACGCCCCACATCTTGGTTTCCTCGAAATACCCGTTCACCCAGTAGGAATCGGCATCGATCACCGCCAGCCGCGGCTGGCCCGCCGTCAGATAGTCGCCCACACGCAGGTTCAGGTTGGTCACATAGCCGTTGACCGGCGAATACAGCACCGAGCGCTGCAGGTTCAGCTTCGCCAGGTCCAGCGCCGACCGGGCCGCATCCACCGCCGCCACCTGCGTCGCCACGTTGGAGTTGAAGACTTCCTGTTCTTCCGCCGACACGATGCCGCCCAGCCCCATGCGGCGCTTCGCGTCGCTGCGCTTCAGCTTCAGCTCTTCCTCCGCCCCGTCCAGCCGCGCCTGCGCCTCGCGGATCGCCAGGCGGAAGCGCACCGGGTCCAGCACGAACAGCGGATCGCCCTTGTGCACGAACTGGTTGTCCACCACCGGAACCTGCACCACCGTGCCCGGAACTTCAGGCGCCACGTCCACCACATACACCCGCACGCGCCCGTCGCGCGTCCATGGGGCAATCATATACGTGTCCCAAAGGGTCACCCCCAGAACGATCGCCAGCACAACGACGCTCAGGGTCAGGACCACACGGATCAGGGTACGCAAAAGAGGCAT
>NZ_JABEQD010000051.1 GCF_014174395.1 Gluconacetobacter aggeris | reverse complement strand
TGCGGGCCGAGATCGTGTTGTTGGCGGCCCAAGGCATCAGCAACCTGGCGATCGCAAAGCGGCTCGGCGTCACCCGCGTGACGGTCACGACCTGGCGGCGACGCTTCGCCGAGAAGCGCCTCGACGGCCTCTTGGACGAACCACGCCCCGGGGCGCCCCGGACCATCACCGACCAGAAGGTCGCCGACGTGGTCACGACGACGTTGGAGACCCTGCCCGTCGGCAGGACGCACTGGAGTTCGCGTGGGATGGCACGCGCATCGGGGTTGGCCCCATCGACTGTGCAGCGGATCTGGAAAGCGTTCTCGCTGCAACCGCACCGCAGCGAGACCTTCAAGCTGTCCACCGACCCGCTGTTCGTCGACAAGGTCCGTGATATCATCGGGCTCTACCTCGATCCGCCGGAGCGAGCCGTGCTGCTATGTGTCGACGAGAAGTCCCAGGTACAGGCTCTGGATCGGACACAGCCGATCCTCCCATTGCGCCCAGGGCAGGCGGAACGCCGCACCCATGACTACAAGCGGCATGGGACGACCTCGCTGTTCGCCGCGCTCGACATCAAGGCTGGAACCATCGTCGGCAAGTGCATGGCGCGGCACCGTGCCGCTGAGTTTCGACGTTTTCTCGATATGATTGAGAAGAATGTCCCGACTGACCTCGATGTGCATGTCGTGATGGACAATGCGTCGAGCCACAAGACCAAGCTGATTCGGGACTGGTTTGCTCGGCGGCCGCGCTGGCATGCGCACTACACACCAACCTCGGCATCCTGGATCAATCAGGTCGAGCGTTTCTTTGCGCTGCTGACCGACGATCAGATCAGGCGTGGGACGCATCGTTCCGTTCGAGAGCTCGAGACGGCGATCAATGCCTACATCGACGCCCGGAACGCGGATCCCAAGCCTTTCCGATGGACAAAGTCCGCTGACGA
>NZ_JABEQD010000050.1 GCF_014174395.1 Gluconacetobacter aggeris | reverse complement strand
TTATTTCCACACGTCAGCGTCAAAGGACGAGCAGCAAAAAATACCACGCGCCCTCTTCAACTCGTTGCTGAACAATGCCTGCTATGCTGCGTAAACCACCAAAGTCCAGCTAAGGCATTTCCTGCCGCATCTGAAACGGAACAATATCTGGCGTATTCTGAAAGACGCCGGACTGAACAGGCTGCCTCCTGCTCCAAAAGCAGGCCTTGTTCGCGGACAGGGAACATTCCGGGCTTACGATCCCGGTTATGTTCATATCGATGTGAAACATCTGCCAAAATTGCAGACAGCTGATGGAGACCGGCGGAAACGTTTTCTGTATGTCGCCATCGATCGATGATCCCGTTCAGTACATCTGGCCGTGTATGACGCGGAAAATGCGGACAATGCCGTCGACTTCCTCCAGGCTGTCAAAACCGCCTTTCCTTTTCGGATCACCCATATCCTGACCGATCGTGGTTCCTGCTTTACGGCGGATGCCTTCGAAGAATCCTGTCGTGACATGGGGATCGACCGACGCCGCACGAAAGCCTATTCACCGCAGACCAACGGCATGGTGGAGCGTTTCAATGGCCGCGTCGCAACAGAAGGACTGCAGATCTGCGTCTCAAGCCACGAGGATCTGGAAATCCTGCTCAGGGGCTTCTGTTTCGCTTATAATCATCGCACGCAGCGTGTTCTGGGCGGCATAACGCCCGCCCAACGCATCACGTCGTGGCTTGAAAAACATCCGGCGTCCCGTAATCCAGACTATGTCAAACCGGCCACTCATGACATCATGAAGCAGGTCGACGAAATCCTCGATTACGCCAATGACGTCTCGCAACCTGACAGCTAGAGGGTGTTATGTACTTTTGCGGCGCTTGGGTCTAATGGAACTGGATGAGCCCTGTTCTGCCTCGCAAGCCGTATCCGTCTGATGTCAGCGACGAGGAGTGGTCGCTG
>NZ_JABEQD010000049.1 GCF_014174395.1 Gluconacetobacter aggeris | reverse complement strand
GGCGACTGGCGCCAGCAATGTCGGCCACTATGGGATCACCGCTGCCGGCGCGACCGGCACCGGTCTGTCGAACTATGCCGTCACCTATCGGGGTGGCACGCTGACGATCGATCCGGCTGCACTGACCGTCACGGCGCTCGATCAGGCCAGCACCTACGGGCAGACGCCGGATCTCGGTACCAGCCAGTTCAGCACCAGCGGGCTGGTCAACGGCGACACCGTCTCCGCCGTCACCCTGGCCACGGCCGCCACGGGTGCCAGCAATGTCGGCGCCTACGGCATCACCGCTGCCGGCGCGACCGGCACCGGTCTGTCGAACTATGCCGTCACCTATCGGGGCGGCACGCTGACGATCGATCCGGCCGCCCTGACCGTTACCGCGCTCGACCAGACCAGCACCTACGGCAACAACCCCGCCCTCGGCAGCTCGGCCTTCAGCACCAGCGGGCTGGTCAACGGCGACAGCGTCTCCGCCGTCACCCTGGCCACGGCCGCCACGGGTGCCAGCAATGTCGGCGCCTATGGCATCACCGCTGCCGGCGCGACCGGCACCGGTCTGTCGAACTATGCCGTCACCTATCGGGGCGGCACGCTGACGATCGACCCGGCCGCGCTGACCGTCACCGCGCTCGATCAGTCCAGCACCTACGGGCAGACCCCGGATCTCGGTACCAGCCAGTTCAGCACCAGCGGGCTGGTCAACGGCGACACCGTCTCCGCCGTCACCCTGGCCACGGCCGCCACGGGCGCCAGCAGCGTCGGCGCCTATGGCATCACCGCTGCCGGCGCGACCGGCACTGGTCTGTCGAACTATGCCGTCACCTACCAGGGCGGCACACTGACGATCGATCCGGCTGCACTGACCGTCACCGCGCTCGACCAGACCAGCACCTACGGCAACAGCCCCGCCCTCGGCAGCTCGGCCTTCAGCACGACCGGTCTGGTCAATGGCGACAGCGTCTCCGCCGTC
>NZ_JABEQD010000048.1 GCF_014174395.1 Gluconacetobacter aggeris | reverse complement strand
TTTCTCTCGCTCGGTCGGCGTCATGCGCAGCATCTGGAACGCGCGCGGGTCGAAGCCCTGGCTGAACTGCTGTTCCCATGACTGGTATTGCGCAGCCGGCAGGCCAGAGGCACGCCACGCTTGCCCCTTGGCGTTGATGGCATCCTCGTTGCCCATCAACTGATGGATCATCAGTTGGTTGGTTTCCTTCTGGAGGCTGCTATTCGGGTTCGCGTGCTCGGCGGCTGATAGGCGAGCGTCAGAACTGCCGAGCGCTTGCGATTGGGCATTCGCGAGTTGCTGGGCCCACTTGTTGAAGGATTGAGCTGAATCCACGTCGCTGGTATCGATCGGCATCCCCCAATTGGCAGCGAATGCCTTCAAGGCGCGCCATTTTTCATGGCCGGGGCCGCTAGTGAATCCATCCAGATCTGTCGCCAGATTCCCAAGCATCCCGAGCCGGTCATTCCGGCTGGCAGCGGCCGACATAAGGGCATTCGCACCTTTGGCGCCAACCTCGGCAGTCGCGCGCTGTGCTTCAAGCTGGCCAGCGGGCGGCCCTGCGGAGAAGCCGGCCGACTGCGCGTCAGTTCCTGCGCCCGAGAAATCGTTCTGGCTGCCCGGATAGCGGCCACTCCCCATCACATCGAGCGGGACAGTGGGCTTATTGGTAGTATCCACATACCCACCTTGCCCGTTCGCCTGGGCCACCTGCGCGCGCGTGCCGATCTTCGGCTTGCCATCTGCGTCGTTATACGGCTGTGGCGCGGTGGCTTCTCCCGGCGTCAGCGTCTTCGAGATCGGCGCACCCTGATTGACGCCGCCCTGGCCGCTGGCCGGAGAGCCGACGTTCTGCCACTGGAGATGGCCACCCACATCGACAAGCTGCAGTGAGCCGAACGCATCTGCGGACTGCCCGGCGCCCGGCATCAGGCTATCCATCAAGCCACGGACAGAGGTGCGGATACCCTTGCTGTCCGCCGGAAGCGACGAATAGACCTTT
>NZ_JABEQD010000047.1 GCF_014174395.1 Gluconacetobacter aggeris | reverse complement strand
AATAGAGGTGTTTGGACAGATCGACCCGCCGCAGCGGCTGTTGATGGGGCCTGGGCCGGTGAACGTGCCTCCGCGGGTGCTGCGGGCGATGTCGGCGGACATGCTGGGTCAGTTCGATCCGGAGATGACGCGCACCATGAACGAGACGATGGCGCTGTATCGCCGGGTGTTCATGACGGAGAACCGGTGGACGTTCCTGGTGGACGGGACGGCGCGGGCGGGGATCGAGGCGGCGCTGGTGTCGCTGGTCGAGCCCGGTGCGCGGCTGCTGGTGATCCGGGCGGGGCGGTTCGGGCTGCTGCTGTCGGAAATCGGGCAGCGGATCGGGGCGGAGATCCGCACGCTGGATATACCCTGGGGCGACGTGGCGAGCCTGGAGCAGATTGAGGCGGCGATCATGACCCATCGCCCGCAGGTGTTCGCGGCGATCCATGGCGATACCTCGACCACCATGGCGCAGCCGCTGGCGGGTGTCGGGGCGATCTGCCAGCGGCATGGTGTGCTGTCCTATGTCGATGCCACGGCGACGCTGGGCGGCATGGCGGTGGCGACCGATGCATGGGGCGTGGATGTGGTGACGGGCGGCTTGCAGAAATGCATGGGCGGCCCGCCGGGTTCGGCGCCGATCACGATCTCCGACCGGGCGGCGGCGCATATCATGAAGCGCCGGCATGTGGAGGCGGGCATTCGCGGCGAGGATCTGGACGAAGGGCCGGGGGCGCTGATCCGGTCGAATTATTTCGACCTTGCGATGATCATGGAATACTGGTCGGAGAAGCGGCTGAACCACCATACCGAGGCGACCAGCATGCTCTATGCGGCGCGCGAGGCGGCGCGGGTGGTGCTGGAAGAAGGGCTGGAAGCGCGTTTCGCGCGGCATCGGGCGGCGGGTGCCGCGATGAGTGCGGGGCTGCGGGCGATGGGGCTGAGCCTGTATGGGCAGGATGCCTATCGCATGACCAACGTGACGGGGGTTTATATTCCCGACGGCGTGGATGGCGAGCGGGTGCGGGC
>NZ_JABEQD010000046.1 GCF_014174395.1 Gluconacetobacter aggeris | reverse complement strand
CCGGGCGGCACTGCTGGATGACCCGCTCAGGCCCAGCGATTATGCGATGGCCATGGAGTGGGTCGGGAGCGAGATAGATCGGCGCGTTGCGGCGATTGAGGAGATGCTGTCGTGAAGAAACCCAATGGCGGCGGCCATGAGCAGAAAACAGAAGGAGATGCCCTAATGGCGCATGATTGGTCGGATAACGCGCTCATGGGTATGCGACATCGTCTACTCAGCGTGCTTCGCAAATACTGTAGGGCCGATACCTCCGAAGACATGCTGGAAAAGCACGCTGCCATTTTGGACTACTGGTCGAATATGAAGCCAGGGAATGGAAAGCGCACGCAGGATAAGACTGCGGCGATACGAACGATCAAGGCATATCGCAAAGCGGCTAATGATTTGCTTTTGGCGGTTCAGGCCATACCGGAATATCCGATGATTATTGATGGTCGGCTAGACCTTTTTGATGAAATTCACAACACTGCAAAAGAAGTTGCCAGCCTGAATGAGAAAATATCTTCAGTAACCGGAACCGCTCTGGGTCACCTCACAGAGCACCGAGCACAAAATCCCGGTTCAGTTTTTCGGCAAATACTGGCTGAGTATGCTCGTCGTTCTTACGAGGATCTAACGGGACGGAATGCCGCTCCTGGAACGAATGGCGATACTGGAGAAAAAAGCGGCGATTACAACGCATTCTTGTTCGATATCGAGCGGCTTTTTGGCCTGGACCGGAGCCTTGAGTCCCAAGCGAAGAAAGCCAGAGCGCGCGCCCTGTCGAAGGCTAAGGAGAAAAACAAACCCAAATCTGGTGAAAACTCTCCTTTTGTCGCCGTCGCCGGGAATCATGCAGGTTCTTCAGGGCGCCCCCGGACACGCTCGGGCGCAAAAAAGGAGAAACTGCGATGACGAACGATTCCGCCTCTCCCCGTCTCTATCGGGTTGAGCAGATTGCCCAAGATGCAGGGATAAGCCGCACCACGGTCAATCGACTGATGCGGCGGGGCGCGCTGGAGCGCGTCAAAATCGGCAATGCCACGCGCATCAC
>NZ_JABEQD010000045.1 GCF_014174395.1 Gluconacetobacter aggeris | reverse complement strand
CGGGATCGATCGCAATCCCGAAGCGCGCGCGGCGTGGTTGGCCCAGCAGCCGCCGGCCCCACGCGGGTGTCTGACGATCATTGTCAGGAAAATCGGCAAACTTGAAGGAGAAGCACATGGCCTCCAGTCAGCTTAACCAGCGCCTCGATGCCCTTGAGCGCAGGATCGCGCCGCCGGACCAGGGCATGCATGTGGGTTTCGTTCCCGCTGGGGCCTCCGAGGAAGAAGCCATGAATGTGGGACGGCAGATTGCCAAAAAGGCCGCCGATCTCGGAAAAAAACACCTCGTTGTGCGGTTCATCGCCGCGCCGGCGAGGCATCAATTCGAAGGGGCTGCACGATGATCGCGCTGCCACCTATCCCCGGCGCCGCGATCAACGATCTGGATGCGATCAATGCGGTTTTGACGCACCCCTCCGTGTTCGGAGAGGCCGCGCGCCTGAAGGACATTGGCTCGGGCCTCATCGTCTCGGTGCCTGGCGTCGTCGTGGGTTTCCAGGAGGTGCGGCCCCGTGTTCATGAATGCCACCAGGCGGTGGTTCCTGAAATGAGGGGGCGTCCCGCACTGGAGATCATGCGTCGGGTTCGGGACTGGTGGTGGGCAACACAGCCGTCCGATCTGATGATCGCCCCCATTCCTGAGCACAAGAAGCCTGCGCGCTTCCTGATGCACCTGCTCGGTTTTCAACGCATCGGCCCATATCGCGCCGTCAGCAATGACGGGATCGAGCGCGAATATGTCGCCTACCAAATGGAGCGTCCGCAATGAGTGATATGTTCGGTATCGGCCAAGGGGTGCAGGCAGCGACCACCGCTGCTTCGACAGCAGCCCAGATGGTCATGACTCAGAACGCGATGAATCGCGCCAATTCGACCGCAAAGGATGTCGCATCCAACATCCAGCAGGCGGGCGGCTATGCAAACAACCTGCTCAATCCCTATGCCACGGCCGGCACCAATGCTCTGAACAGCCTGTCGAACGGCCTGACGGAAAACTATCTCCAGTCGACGCCGGGCTATCAGTGGAACCTGAACCAAGGCGAGCAGGCGGCTACGAACA
>NZ_JABEQD010000044.1 GCF_014174395.1 Gluconacetobacter aggeris | reverse complement strand
CCGCCAGGCGTCGATGATCGTCCGAGCGTCGGCCAGGTTGCGGAACAGGTGCTCGTTGAGGCATTCGTCACGGAACCGGCCGTTGAAACTCTCAACGAACCCGTTCTGCTGCGGTTTTCCCGGTGCGATATAGTGCTACAGCACCGACCGCTTTTCCTGCCAGGCCAGGATCGCGTTCGAGGTCATCTCGGTGCCGTTGTCGCTGACGATCATCATGGGAAAGCCTCGGCTTTCTGCGATCCGGTCCAGTTCGCGGCCAAGCCGTTCGCCCGACAGCGATGTGTCGGCGACCAGACCGAGGCATTCCCGGGTGTAGTCGTCGACCACCGTCAGCACCCGGAAGCGCCGTCCGCTGTTCAACGCGTCCGACACGAAGTCCAGGCTCCAGCGTTGGTTCGGCCCGTCGGGCAGCACCATTGGCGAGCGCGTGCCCAGCGCCCGTCTCCGACCGCCCCGCTTGCGGACCGACAGACCTTCCTCGCGATACAGCCGAAACAGCTTCTTGTGGTTCATGGCGATCCCTTCGCGGTCGAGCAGGATGTGCAGCCGCCGATACCCGAACCGGCGCCGCTCTCCCGCCAGTTCCCGCAGACGGGCACGCGCTGCCTTGTCGTCCGGGCGGCACGACGCATAGCGCCACGTCTTCGGATCGATACCGACCAACCGGCACGCACGGCGTTGCGTGTAACCCTGCTCCGTAATCGCCCAGGTCGCAGCATTTCGCCGCAAGCCGGGCGTCACGAGTTTTTTGCCAACAGGTCCTTCAGCGTCGAGACGTCCATCACGCTCTCGGCCAGGAGCCGCTTCAGCTTCGCGTTCTCGTCTTCCAGAGCCTTGAGCCGTCGCGCCTCCGATACTTCCATGCCGCCGTATTTCGACCGCCAGGTGTAGAACGTCGCATCGCTGATCCCGTGCTTGCGGCACAGATCGGCCGCCGACGCACCCGCCTGATGCTCTTTCAGGATTCCGATGATCTGGTCCTGCGTGAAACGTGATCTCTTCATTGCCTGTCTCCCGTTGGACAGACCTTACTCAAAAACGAGGGCATTTCACGGGGCAGGGTCA
>NZ_JABEQD010000043.1 GCF_014174395.1 Gluconacetobacter aggeris | reverse complement strand
CGCTCATTTCGGTCAGCCAGGACACAGCCGCAGCGCGCACTTTGGCCATCCAGGGGGCAATGTAATGCGGTTGGATGACGGGGCATCTGCGGAAAATGCTCTCGACGCGCGAGAGGCCGGGACGAAGCGCCTCGGCCTTCTGGTCGATAGGCAGATCGCTCCCGGTGACCTCATCCGCAATTTCGACACCCAGACAGGCAAGATTGAGGCGAAAGCGATCGGTCCTGTCATCATAGGACCAAGGGTCGCCCGGCAACGCCGCATCAAGCTCGGACGGCTCGATATCGACGGTGGCTTCTGCCTGAGACATGAGTTGCCGACGGGGGCGCGTCATGTCCCGAACCGTGCGGTCGTGGATGGCGGCCCACCGATGGCAAGTCTGCCGCGCCGCCTCCAGCGACCCGACAGGACCGATCATCGACCAGGTGTCGTCGCCGAAGACCACACATGGCGCGTAGACAGGTACAGCGTCCCCATCCATTTCCAGCACCCACAGGTGCATGACCGAGCCCCAGTCGATGATCGCTTCGGGGACGATGTCCTGTGGCGCCTCCTTCCCACTGCTCAGATAAGGCACGGGCAGTTTCATCTGACGCGTGCGTTTGCTCATCGCGCAGCCCTCCCGGCCTCGATGGCAGCACTGGCGGCGGCGATCGACGGAAAGAGGACCGGCAGCCGGCAACCCGGCATCAGCACCCCGACGCGCGGCTCACCATCGGGACGGCAGGCGTCGGACAGGAGGATCAGGCGGGGCACACTTCCCCCACTGCGGACGCACTTCGGGCGCCCGCGCTTTTTCAAGCTCGGCATGGCACTTTTCCTATGTGCCAACCGCGATTTTTTCTGGACGAGCGGCCCGACGAACCGTATCAATCGAGGTGTTCGGTAGCCTCAATCGATAAGCCTTCAACGGGACGCCGGTCTGCAAATCGCAGGCTGGCGTTTTTCCGTTTCAGGCGGCGCTGGTGCGGGACAGCGACGCGATCCAGGTACGATAGCTTTCGGCCGTGATGCGCGTGGCATTGCCGATTTTGACGCGCTCCAGCGCGCCCCGCCGCATCAGTCGATTGACCGTGGTGCGGCTTATCCCTGCATCTTGGGCAATCTGCTCAACCCGA
>NZ_JABEQD010000042.1 GCF_014174395.1 Gluconacetobacter aggeris | reverse complement strand
CCGCAGCCAACAGGCCCAGCAGATCGGAAACGATCGGGCTCAGACCCAGTTGCAGGCCGCTCGAGCTGGTCACATTGCCGGGCTGGCTGCCCCGCTCATGAACAATCCGGATGTGACAAAGGCCGATGTTGCGCGGCAACTCGGCGTTGGGGTTGCCACGGGAACGATCGACCTCGGCACGGCGCAGAAGGTCTATTCGTCGCTTCCGGCGGACAGCAAGGGCATCCGCACCTCTGTCCGTGGCTTGATGGATAGTCTCATGCCGGGCGCCGGGCAGTCCGCAGATGCGTTCGGCTCACTGCAGCTTGTCGATGTCGGTGGCCATCTCCAGTGGCAGAACGTCGGCTCTCCGGCCAGCGGCCAGGGTGGCGTCAATCAGGGCGCGCCGATCGCCAAGACGCTGACACCGGGTGAGGCTACCGCGCCGGAACCCTACAACGACGCTGGTGGCAATCCGAAGATCGGCACGCGGGCGCAGGTCGCCCAGTCGAACGGCCAAGGTGGGTATGTGGATACTACCAACAAGCCCACTGTCCCACTCGATGTGATGGGCAGCGGCCGCTATCCGGGCAGCCAGAACGATTTCTCGGGTTCGGGGGCCAACGCGCAGCCGGGCGGCTTCTCCGCAGGTCCGCCCGCTGGCCAGCTTGAAGCACAGCGCGCGACTGCTGAGGCTGGGGCCAAAGGTGCGAACGCCCTCATGTCGGCCGCTGCCAGCCGGAATGATCGGCTAGGCATGCTGGGGAATATGGCGACGGATCTGGATGGGTTCACTAGTGGGCCCGGATACGACCGTCTGAGAAAAATACAGGCGACGTTCAATAACATTGTCCCGGGCACCAACTGGGGTGAGCGTGGCGTTGAATCTGCCCAGTCCTTCAACAAGTGGGCCCAGCAACTCGCGAATGCTCAGTCCCAGGCTCTCGGCAGTTCGGATGCCCGGCTTTCGGCCGCCGAGCATGCCAACCCGAACAGCAGCCTCCAGAAGGAAACCAACCAACTGATGATCCATCAGTTGATGGGCAATGAAGATGCCATCAATGCGAAGGCGCAAGCATGGCGCGCCTCTGGCCTGCCGGCTGCGCAATACCAGTCATGGGAACAGCAGTTCAGCCAGGGCTTCGACCCGCGCGCGTTCCAGATGCTGCGCATGACGCCGACCGAGCGAGAGAAA
>NZ_JABEQD010000041.1 GCF_014174395.1 Gluconacetobacter aggeris | reverse complement strand
TGAAGGCGCGGGCGAGGACGTTCTGCTTTTCCAGCGAGACGGGCAGTGCGGTGGCGGTGACGGCCACGCCCTGCCAGCCCGCGCCCATGGCGGTGTAGAGATTGACCGCATCCTGCAGCCGCTCCAGCCGCGCCTCGGCCTCGGCATTCTCCGCCGCCAGGGCGGTGCGTTCGGTCGTCAGCACCTCGAGGAAGCCCACCAGGCCGGCGCTGTAGAGCTTGCGCGCACGGTCGCTGGCCAGCCGGCTGTCCTCAGCCGCGCGGTGCAGCAATTCGGTATGTTCCACATCGTCATGCCAGGCCGCCATCGCGTCCTCGACCTCGCGGAACGCCGTCAGCACCGTCTGGCGATAGTTCAGCCGGCTGGCTTCCGCCGCCGCCTGCATCCCGCGCACCTGCGCCGTCAGCTTGCCGCCATGGGCCAGCGGCAGCGAGGCCAGCATGAAGAACTGCCAGCTCAGCGCCCCGGCCTGGAAAAGCTGGTACATCGCCGAGGCATTGGGGTTGAAGTTCAGCGGAATGCTGAAATTCGGATACATCTGCGCCACCGCAACGCCGATCCGCGCCGTCGCCTCGGCATAGGCGCGCTCGGCCCGCCGGATGTCCGGGCGGTTGGCCAGCACGATCGAGGGCATGGTCGCCGGGAAGTCGGGCACTCTGGGCAGCGGCCGGGCGATCTTCAGCTCCGCTTCCGTCGTGCCCGGCATCTGGCCCATCAGCACGTCGAGCGCATGCGTGATCTGGGCGATATGCGTGCGCAGCGGCTCGCGCGCCGCGAGCTGGCTGTCCAGCTCCGCCTTCGCCTGCGCGATCTGCAGCGTGTTGCCCACGCCCTCCAGATACAGGCGCTGCGTCAGGTCATAGGCTTCCTGCGCCACGCTGATGTTGCGGTTGGAGATCTCCAGCCGCAACTGGGTGTCGCGCAGCACCATATAGTCGCTGACCAGCGCCGAGAGCATCGTCATCAGCACCGCGCGCCGCTCCTCGACCGTCTCCTCGACCGCGCGTTCCTGCGCTTCCACGCTGCGGCGGATGCGGCCGAACACGTCGATCTGCCAGCTCGCACTCACCCCGTAGGACAGATAGGAGGCACCGGGGCGGTTGGCCGGATTGCCCGGCCTGATCGGCCAGTTATCCACGTTGATGGAAAAACGCGCGTCGCCATTGGTGGTGTTGGCGTCGATCTGCGGATACCAGGCCGAGGCCTGGCTGTCGCGCAAGGCCCGCTCGGCCAGGATGCGCTGGCCGGCGATCTGCAGGTCGTAATTGCCGCCGATCGCGCGGTCGACCAGCCGGTCCAGCTCCGCATCGCCGAAGCGGTGCCACCAATCCTTCAGCTCGGCATTGGTGCGCGCGATCTCGGCCTCGGTCGCCGGATGCTCGTCCTCGGTGAAGTGCGCGGGCACCTTCATCCGGTCCGGCTGGTAGCGCGGGCCGACCGTGCACCCCGCCA
>NZ_JABEQD010000040.1 GCF_014174395.1 Gluconacetobacter aggeris | reverse complement strand
AGCTGGACTTTGGTGGTTTACGCAGCATAGCAGGCATTGTTCAGCAACGAGTTGAAGAGGGCGCGTGGTATTTTTTGCTGCTCGTCCTTTGACGCTGACGTGTGGAAATAAGGTGCGGCCCATAATTTGCGGCGGACGGCGGCTATGGCGTCGCTGAAGGTTGGCCCTTCCTTGCGATACCATGTTGTTGCTGCTGGCCGGAGACGTCCCTGTTTTTGCAGGTCGTTTGCGACAAGCGTGATGACGGAGAAAAGCCCCATCAGGACGGGTGTGGTGCGGGCGATAGCCAGATCCGACCACTGGCGTTGGGTCTCGATGCCGAGATGACGCCTCGTTTCGGCGAACGTGACCTCCATCGACCATCGCCGGACGAACCAAGCCAGGATGTCGGCGGGGGACGCGGCAAGGTCGGTGCAGAGGAACGCCTGCGGCCGAAAGCGCCTGGCGGGGTCACGAACCAGCACATACCGGATGGGAACGGCCCGACCCGGATGATGCCACAGCGCGGTGCCGGAGATGAATTCGACGCGGTGTTCCTGACCGCCATACCATGCGCCGATCGCAGCTTCGCTCCATTGTATGGCGGGATTTTCCAGGCGGCTCGCCAGCGACGGTTGGCGCTCGCCTGTCCGGCGGGGCCGGCCCAGCGTCCTGGCAGTACGCGGAGGCGGCGGGTCGAACAGTCTGGCATCGAGGCGGAGACGACTGACCATGCATACTCGATCCCTGACGGCATCGAGCAGATCGATCGAGGCGTAGGAACTGTCGGTGACAGCGATGATCCTGCGTCCGGGAAGCCAGCGGGCGACCTGAAGCAGGCCCTGCCGTGCCCGGTCCGTCAGCTTCCGGTGAGGGCGACCACGCTCGCGCGCGTAGCGTTCCGAGGGACACAGCACCGTCAGGAACGGCAATCCCCACACTCGTCCGGTCCATCACAGCGGCGCCAGAAGCATGAACGCTTGCCAGCGCAGGCCGCTGGCTTTGACAAAATGTCCGTGCGACGAGCGCACCGGATCACGATAAATGCCACGCGCGGCGATCCTCCGCCCTGTCCGCCGTTCCAGCGTATCGTCGATCCCAATGATGACCGGACCGTCAGGAACCAGCACCGCGACCAGCCAGACAAACAGCGTCCTGGCCAGGGCCAGAGCACTCCAGTGATTGCAGTTCAGGACCCGATGAAAGGAGGAGAAATCCGCCGCGTCGTCCAGACCCATCGCACGCAGTGCGGAACAGACTGTCCGTCGTCCCGGCGACATGATCGCTCCAGACGTCAGAACAAGAACCCGGCGCCATGTCGGGGCCGTGAAAGCTGCCCGGAACGGCCCCAGCCACGCGGCTATCCCGCTGAACCCGACATCCTTGCCGGCCTCTCCTTCCATTGCTCATCTCCTGCTTCCTTCGCAGAAGAGACTCGCCCGACCACTGGCGCACAGGAAACCCGGCGCTTCTTCACATTCGATTCAACGCTCAAAACCGCCAAAGTCCAGCTTA
>NZ_JABEQD010000039.1 GCF_014174395.1 Gluconacetobacter aggeris | reverse complement strand
CATGGCAGCCTCGACCTGGCCAATTCGGTGCTGAACGGGCCGGGAACCTCGCCGGTGGAATTGCTGCGCGCCGATCCCAGGGCGCAGTTTACCGCGCCGAACCAGATGGCGAACAGATTCATCCAGTTTGCGCTGAACGGCCGGCACGGCTTTACCGATACGCTGTCGGTGCAGGGGCAGGTGCATTACGATTATTTCCAGCAGCGCGTGATCAACGGCAATGCGCCCAACGATGCGCCGTGCGATGATGGATCGGGCCTGATGTGTACCGGCCATGGCGACCCCTCGACCACGCGGGGCGGAGCGACGATTCCGGATTTCCTGAATGGCGGCCCGTATTCCGAGCTGGATCTGCAGACGACCAATACCAATGGTTATGGGGTGTCGGTGCAGCAGACCGAAACGCATTCGGTGTTCGGCCTGCGCAATCACGAGGTGGCGGGCGTCAGTTTCGACGGCGCGCAGACGATGTTCACCGGCTCCGCCCTGCTGGGCGGCTTGACCCCGGTGACGCGCGAATATTACGGCCCCGGCTATGTGATCGACGAACCGGGTGCGACGGTGCCGGTACGGGTGCGGGTGCATGATGCCTATGTCGGCGTGTTCGCGACCGACACGATCGACCTGACGCAGCGCCTCTCGCTGACCGGATCGATGCGCTATAATTTCGCGCAGATCAATCTGGCTGATCAGAATGGCGGGGATCTGAGCGGGCGCCATGCCTATTCGGCGATCAACCCCGGGGGTGGGCTGCGTTATCGCCTGACGAAATGGGCCACGCTCTATGGCGGCTATTCCGAGACGAACCGCGCGCCGACGCCTGCCGAGCTGTCCTGCGCCGGCCCCGAGAATGCGTGCAGCCTGGCCAATTTCTTCGTTGGCGATCCCGAGCTGAAGCAGGTGAGGGCTCATACGTTCGAAGCCGGTCTGCGGGGCGGCTTCGCCATCGGCGCTGCCGGCCGGCTGAGCTATGATGTGGGACTGTTTCGCACCGATGCCGACAACGACATCGTCTTCATCAACAGCGAGACGCTGAACCGTGCTTTTTTTGCCAATATCGGCGCCACCCGCAGGCAGGGGGGCAAGGTTCATCTGGCCTGGCAGGCCGATGGCTGGTCGGCCTGGCTGAACTATACCCATACCGACGCGACCTATCGCAGCGGCTTTGTGGAGGATGCGGGCAGCAATCCGGCCGGCGATGATGACGGCGACATCACCGTGCGCCGGGGCAACCGCCTGCCGGGCATTCCGCTGGACAAGCTGACCGGCGGGGTGGATGTGCGTGTGACCCCGAACTGGACCGTCGGCGGCGATTTCGTGCTGCAGGGCGGCCAGTATCTGTTTGGCGACGAAGCCAATCTGACGCCGCGCCTGCCGGGGTTCTTCGTGCTGAACCTGCACAGTTCGGTCCAGGTGACGCGCTGGCTGCAACTGTTCGGCAGCATCGCGAACGTGACCGACCGGCAATATTATACGTTCGGCACGTTCTCGGCGACCTCCTCGGTCTATCTGGCGCAGGCGCCGGGGGCGAGCAACCCGCGCAGCTATAGCCCCGCCGCGCCGATCGGCGGGTTTGGCGGCGTGCGCGTGACGTTCTGA
>NZ_JABEQD010000038.1 GCF_014174395.1 Gluconacetobacter aggeris | reverse complement strand
TGTTCGTAGCCGCCTGCTCGCCTTGGTTCAGGTTCCACTGATAGCCCGGCGTCGACTGGAGATAGTTTTCCGTCAGGCCGTTCGACAGGCTGTTCAGAGCATTGGTGCCGGTCGTGGCATATGGATTCAGCAGGTTGTTCGCATATCCGCCCGCCTGCTGGATGTTGGATGCGACATCCTTTGCGGTCGAGTTGGCGCGATTCATCGCGTTCTGGGTCATGACCATCTGGGCAGCGGTCGAAGCGGCGGTAGTCGCCGCCTGCACACCTTGGCCGATGCCGAACATATCACTCATTGCGGACGCTCCATCTGATAGGCGACATATTCGCGCTCGATCCCGTCATTGCTGACGGCGCGATATGGGCCGATGCGTTGAAAACCGAGCAGGTGCATCAGGAAGCGCGCCGGCTTCTTGTGCTCCGGGATAGGGGCAATCATCAGATCGGACGGCTGTGTTGCCCACCACCAGTCCCGAACCCGACGCATGATCTCGAGCGCGGGACGCCCCCTCATTTCAGGGACCACGGCCTGGTGGCATTCATGAACGCGGGGCCTCACCTCTTGGAACCCCACGACCACGCCAGGCACCGAGACGATGAGGCCCGAGCCAATGTCCTTCAGATGCGCGACCTCTCCGAACACGGCCGGATGCGTCAAAACCGCATTGATCGCATCCAGATCGTTGATCGCGGCGCCGGGAATAGGTGGCAGCGCGATCATCGTGCAGCCCCTTCGAATTGATGCCTCGCCGGCGCGGCGATGAACCGCACAACGAGGTGTTTCTTCCCGAGATCGGCGGCCTTTTTGGCGATCTGCCCTCCCACATTCATGGCTTCTTCCTCGGAGGACCAAGACGGAACGAAGCCCACATGCATGCCCAGGTCCGGCTGCACGATCCTGCGCTCAAGCGCATCGAGGCGCTGGTTAAGCTGACTGGACGCCATCTGCCTCTTCTTCAAGTTTGCTGAAGTTCCTGATAATGATCGTCAGGCACCCGCGCGGGGCTGGCGGCTGCTGGGCCAGCCACGCCGCACACGCTTCGGGATTGCCATCGATCCCAGGTGGGTGAAAAAGCACGCGCCAGGATGGATGCGGCTTCAAAGAGGCCTCCAGCGCGTTCAAGCGACCTTTCAGGTTCATGGCTTGCCTCCCGCAGATAGGTGTTCGAGCGCCTCAAGCCGCGCGGCAAAGTCGTGAGTCTCGATTGTTTTCCGCTGCGCCTCGATCAGTGCCGACAACGCCTGGCCCTCTTCGGGTGTGATCTCGCCGGCTGTGACGGCCTGGATGATGGTGGCCATCGCGGCAGAGAGATCGGCGGCATCGGTCAACGGCGGCAATGACAGGCTGAGGGGGCGCCCCTTTCGCTCGGGCCAAATCCTCCGGAGCATGATCTCTGCCGCCCGCATGTCGCCGCCAAGCGCCGATGCGGTCACAGCCTGGACGATCTGTTCCGCGTTCTCCTGGCCGATCTGGTCGAGGGCTGCAAAGGCCGGATGGCGACGCCCCTTCTTCGGGCCATCGGGATTGCCAGACTGACCCGGCTTGAACGCCGTCGAAGGCGCTCGGCGCTTCTTCGGGGTCTGCTGATCATCTGCCACGGCAGACATCACGACGCCTTTCTGAACTGGGCGACGGGGCGCGATGCAAGCCATGTAAGAGCCTGCTCAACATCGATCAGGG
>NZ_JABEQD010000037.1 GCF_014174395.1 Gluconacetobacter aggeris | reverse complement strand
CCCAGAGCGTGCATGGCGGTGGCTGCGATGGCGGTGGCGTCGAGCCCGGCCTCGCGATACTGGGCGTCCTGGGTGTTGTGGTCGATGAAGCGATCCGGCAGCGTCATCGGGCGGAAGCGGACGCTGTCGAGCAGGCCGGTGCGCGCCAGATGGTGCATGACATAGGCGCCGAATCCGCCTTCCGCACCTTCCTCGATGGTGATCAGCACCGCGTGGTTGCGGGCCAGATTCTCGATCAGTGCGGTGTCGAGCGGCTTGGCGAAGCGGGCGTCGGCCACCGTGGGGGGCAGGCCCTGCGCGGCCAGGATATCGGCGGCCTTCAGCACCTCGGCCAGGCGGGTGCCCAGCGACAGGATGGCGATGCCGCCCTTCTCGCGCCCGGCCTGGCGGCCCATTTCGCGGACGATGCGGCCCCGGCCGATCTCCAGCACGCTGCCTTCCTCGGGCAGGGCCAGGCCCAGCCCGTTGCCGCGCGGATAGCGCAGGGCGATCGGGCCCTCATCGAAGGCGCAGGCGGTGGCCGTCATGTGCAGCAGTTCCAGCTCGTCGCTGGGGGCCATGATGGTCATGCCGGGCAGGCAGCCCAGATAGTTGATGTCGAACGAGCCCGCATGGGTGGCGCCGTCGGCGCCGACCAGGCCGGCGCGGTCGATGGCGAAGCGCACCGGCAGGTTCTGCAGCACCACGTCATGCATCACCTGGTCGTAGGCGCGCTGCAGGAAGGTGGAATAGATGGCGCAGAACGGGCGCAGCCCCTCGGTGGCCATGCCGGCGGCGAAGGTGACCGCATGCTGCTCGGCGATGCCGACATCGAAGAAGCGATCCGGATACGCACGCGCGAAGGCGTCCAGCCCGGTGCCGGACGGCATGGCGGCGGTGATGGCGACGATGCTGTCATCCTGCTTGGCCCGGCGCGTCAGCTCGCGGCTGAAGACCGAGGTGTAGCTGGGCGGGCCGGGGGGGGCCTTGTTCTGCTCGCCGGTGACGACGTTGAACTTGGCCACCGCGTGGTATTTGTCGCCCGCCGATTCGGCCGGGCGGTAGCCGCGGCCCTTCTCGGTGATGATGTGCAGCAGGATCGGGCCCTTGTCGTCGGCGTCGCGCAGGTTGCGCAGGATCGGCACGAGTTGGTTGAGGTCGTGGCCGTCGACCGGGCCGACATAATAGAAGCCCAGTTCCTCGAACAGCGTGCCGCCGGTGATCATGCCGCGCGCATATTCCTCGGCCTTCTTGGCGGTGCGTTCCAGCCGCTCGGGCAGGCGGCGGGCCACCTTGCCGGCGAGGTCGCGCAGGCCGAGGAACTGGCGCGAGGACATCAGCCGCGACAGGTAGTTGGACATGGCGCCGACCGGGGGGGCGATCGACATCTCGTTGTCGTTCAGCACCACGATCAGCCGCCCGGCGCCGGGGCCGGCGACCGAGGCGTTGTTCATCGCCTCGTAGGCCATGCCGGCCGAGATCGAGCCGTCGCCGATCACGGCGACCACGTTGCGCTCGCGGTAGGCGGGGTCATGCTCGGCGCGCAGATGGTGCGCCACCGCCATGCCCAGCCCGGCCGAGATCGAGGTGGAGGAATGGGCGGCGCCGAACGGGTCGTATGCGCTCTCGCTGCGGCGGGTGAAGCCCGACAGGCCGCCGGGCTGGCGCAGGGTGCGGATGCCCGGGCGCCGGCCGGTGAGGATCTTGTGCGGGTAGGCCTGGTGGCCGACATCCCAGATGATCCGGTCGTCGGGCGTATCGAACACCGCGTGCAGCGCCACCGTCAGCTCCACCACGCCCAGCGAGGCACCCAGATGGCCGCCGGTCGTCGAGACCGCGTCCACCGTCTCGGCCCGCAATTCCTCGGCCA
>NZ_JABEQD010000036.1 GCF_014174395.1 Gluconacetobacter aggeris | reverse complement strand
TCGCCGCCAGGTCTTCCAATCCACCTACACCCACGCGGGGTGGAGCAGCCCGGTAGCTCGTCAGGCTCATAACCTGAAGGCCGCAGGTTCAAATCCTGCCCCCGCAACCACTGATACCGACACTCCCGTGAGCATCGCTCCGGGAGTGTTCGTGTTTTTAGCCTTTCCAATGGCTTGCCGCTCGATCCAGTTCAGGATCGTCCCCAGTTCCCCATACAGCATCGCGTCGATCTCGCCCCGGTTTGGACCAGGAGTGAGCACGACCTTCTCGATCAGCGCTCTCAGTGCTTCGGCAGCTTCCAGCCGTTCCTCGGGACGGTTGAGGGCGTCGGTCAGGCGACCGACCTTGCGGGCGTAGATCGCGGAGGCACTCGGCAGCAGGTCTGGCACGTCGTCGGGGATGTCGGAGAGCAGGGTCGCCAACTCGGCCTTGCGGGCTTCGAGCGTATCCATCTCCGCCTTCATGCTGGGATGGAACATGCCTTCCTTGATGGCCTCGATGATGCCCCGGATCTGCTTTTCGACCTTCACCTGTTCCACCTGCCAGACATCGGCATTGGACCGACGCTCGCGGTTGAGCCGGTTAGTCTCCTCGGCATAGGCGCGCATCGCCTCGGCCGCGATCTCCGGTGCCATCATCCGGTCCTTGAGGCCGGAGAGCACGCGGCGTTCCAGGTCCGGGCGGGGGATCGTCCGGCTGTTGGTGCAGGAACCATTGGTGACGTGGGACGAGCAGGCGAAGCGGTCTGAACCCCGCAGCGCGTAGGGGCCACCGCACAGCCCGCAGAACAGCAGACCCGACAGCAGGGATTTTGGGCGACGGGTGCCGTTGAGCCGGTTGCGCTTGTGGTGGGCGCGAACAGCCTCGGTGACGTTGACGTATTTCTCGGCGATGACGCTCTGACGGGCCTTGGTCGCCTGCCAGAGCGCGTCATCGACGATCCGCAGATCGGGAACCTCTGTCACCACCCATTCTGATTCCGGATTCAGACGAGAGACGCGCTTGCCCGTGGACGGGTCTTTCACATAGCGCTGGCGGTTCCACACCAGCCGGCCGACATACAGCTCATTGTTGATGATGCCGGTACCGCGCTTCACATGACCCCGGATGGTGGTATCGCTCCACAGCTTGCCCTCGGGGCCGGCGATGCCTTGGTCGTTCAGGGCTTTGGCGATAGCGCGTGGACCGATACCAGCGGCGAAGTCGCGGAAGATGCGGCGGATGATCTCTGCCTGATGGGTATCGATCTCACGGTCGCCACGGATCTGTTCGCCTTTGGCGTCGAACTGTCGGACCACGCGATAGCCATAGCACAACCCGCCGCCGGACTTGCCGTCCTCGACCCGGCCGCGCAGGCCGCGATGGGTCTTGGCCGCGAGGTCTTTCAAGAACAGGGCGTTCATCGTGCCCTTGAGGCCGACATGGAGTTCGCTGATCTCGCCTTCGGCCAGAGTGACGATCGGTACGCCGGCGAATTTCAGGTGCTTGAACAGGGTGGCAACGTCGGCCTGGTCGCGCGAGATGCGGTCCAGAGCTTCGGCCAGAACGATGTCGAACCGTCCTGCCTGGGCATCCTGTAACAGGGTCTGGATACCGGGACGCAGGATCATGCTGGCGCCGGAAATGCCTGCGTCTTTATAGGCACCAGTCACCTTCCACTTCTCGCGCCTGGCGTGTTCGCGGCAGATGCGGAACTGGTCCTCGATCGAGGCGTCACGCTGGTTGTCGGACGAGTAGCGGGCATACAGGGCGACGCGGGTCATGGAAGGTGCTCCTTGAGGGGGGCCTATCAGGCGACCTTGTCCATCCGGCTTGGCCGGATCAGCACCTCGGCCGAGATGCCGAGGCCGTCATGCAACTGGCGGATCATGTCGATCGACAGGCCGCGCTTGCGGTTCAGCACGTCCGCCACCCGGTTGCGCGGG
>NZ_JABEQD010000035.1 GCF_014174395.1 Gluconacetobacter aggeris | reverse complement strand
GTCAGATTGCGCGATTGCAGGAACCGCATGGCGTCGATCGGCCGAGACATCTGTTCATAAAGAGCAGAATAATTCTTGAAGCCCGGCGCGCCCTTTTCAATCGTGTCGACGATCGTCGGCTTCAATTCGAGCAATTGCGCCGCTGCCGCATGACCGCTTTGGTCAGTCCCGCGTGCTGCCGGCGATACAATATCCCCCAGGTACTTCCGGACATTCCAAAGACGATCCGGCATTGCCGTCCCATCCTCGCCCGCAACGGCATTCACCTGCTTCAGCACGCGAATAAGAGGGGCCTGCACGGTTTCGCGCCCCTTGTTATCATCGATCAGACGAGCGAGGTGCTGACGAACGGCCGTCACATCGACCGGCTGCTGATTGCCGAATGCCTGCTCTCTATTCCCAGCCTCTGCTGCTGAGCGAGCTGCCTCGGCTGCCTGTAGCTGGTCTTCCGTGCCGATCACGTCGCGCGCGAAGGCATTGCGCGCTTCGGTGTTCTGCTGATCCAGGGCTGTGAAAGGGTTGGGATTGTTCGCGCGCCGATTCCGCTCGGCCAGTGCCAGGCCAGGATTCCCCGAGGCCTGCGACGCCGTAAGCTGCACGCCGGGAATCTTGGACCTGACCAGCGCGACCGGGCCGCCCTGCTGGTAATGATTCCAGATGGTATCCGCGAGCTTCTCAGCATCCTTCGGAGAGCTGAAGATGCCCAACTTGATCGCCTCGGGGGGCGGCCCAGACGGGGAAGCCCCGCTGTTCGGCATGTCGCCCGATGGCCCTACTGCATCACTCGGGACCGTTCCATCAGTCGGCCCCCGAGCTGCGACACCTTCGCCTGTCGCGGCAGGTATCTCGTCTGGCGCAAGATGATTGATTATTCGTGCCCCAGCCTTGGATGCCTTGTCCGCAATGGCCTGGACCCCGCGCGCGGCAAGCGGTAGCCCTACTCCCAACGCGCCGCCGAGCGCGGCCCCAGTCACGGGGTCTCCGCCGGCAAGTGCATTCACCGCGTAGCCCTGCGCCGCACCGCTGGTCGCATGCGTCAGGCGCCCACCAGCACCCGTCAAAGCATTCGTTCCGGCCTGGATAGCGCGCCCCGCAGGGCCTCCCGCGGCGCGGGCCAATGCACCACCGCCGGCACCAATTGCGCCCATGCCCAGTTCTGTCGCAGCCCCCGCCATGAGGGCATTCGACAGAAAGCGGCCGGCCTCGTTCGCCGTAGCGCCCGTGGCATCCCGGCTGGCGGTCGCCTGGTCTTCTCGGTCCAGCCCGGCGTGCCGCGCAGACAGATCAAGTGCCGTCCCCTTTAGAAACCCATGCACACCTGGAATATCGTCGATCGCCTCGACGCCCGTTCTCAGAAACTGGTTGCGTGCCGCATGGTCCACGTCTCGCGCGAACTGGACCATATTCCCGTACCATGTTCCCTGATGCGCATGCGCTGCCTGAGGGATGGACGAGGACATCTCATGTCCAAATACGCTGTCAAAGGCGCTTTCCTTCGCCGCTTGAGACGAACTGGCATCATGGTCAGCACCGAACATGCTGCTGAAGGCATCACGGTTGGGCGCCGGTTGCGGACCGGATGTGCTGGGCCGCGCCTCCGTTCCCGGCCCGGCAAAGGGATCATCGCCCGGAGCCTTGAGCGCAGCATACCGGTCGGCCACCTTGTGCGGATAAGTCATGGTCTCGTCGTTTCCCCATTTCGACCGGTCCGTGCCGCCGTTGTAGGCGCGCAGGGCATCGGGAAGGTTTCCGTAGCGGTCCATGTTCTCTCGGAGCACCCGCGCGCCGCCGTAGATCGACTGGACCGGATCATGCGGGTCGATGCCGATGGCATGGGCTGTGGCGGGCATGATCTGCATGTGGCCTACCGCACCGGCCCGGCTTCGCGCTGCCGGATCGCCCGACGGGTCCTCCACCTGGTGGACGGCGCGCAGAATATCGGGATCTACGCCCCAATACTGGCCAGCGCGCTCGTAATGCGCATCCAGATCATCGGCCACTCGGCACCAGCCCGGCGGCGGCCATTGTGTTGTAGTTCTTCTTGAAGATATCGAGTTGCCCGGTCTCGCGCATGCCTTTGAGCATTTTCTCTCGCTCGGTCGGCGTCATGCGCAGCATCTGGAACGCGCGCGGGTCGAAGCCCTGGCTGAACTGCTGTTCCCATGACTGGTATTGCGCAGCCGGCAGGCCAGAGGC
>NZ_JABEQD010000034.1 GCF_014174395.1 Gluconacetobacter aggeris | reverse complement strand
TCGCCCATGTAGAAGAACGCCACCCGATCCGCGCAGCGCGCCGCCTGCTGCATGTTATGCGTCACGATCGCGATCGTGAACTCGCCTTTCAGCTCGTCCAGCAATTCCTCGATCCGCGCCGTCGAGATCGGGTCCAGCGCACTGGTCGGCTCGTCGAGCAGGATCACCTCCGGCCGCGTCGCGATCGTCCGCGCGATGCACAGCCGCTGCTGCTGCCCGCCCGACAGCGCCGCCGCCGACGCCCCCAGCCGGTCCTTCACCTCGCCCCACAGCGCCACCCGCCGCAGCACGTCCTCCACCCGCTCGTCCATCTCGGACCGCGACAGCCGCTCATGCAGCCGCACCCCGAAGGCGATGTTCTCGTAGATCGACATCGGAAACGGCGTCGGCTTCTGGAACACCATCCCCACCCGCGCCCGCAGCACGTTCAGGTCCGACGACAGGATGTTCCGCCCGTCGAACAGCACCTCCCCCGTCGCCCGCTGCCCGGGATACAGGTCATACATCCGGTTCAGCACCCGCAGCAGCGTCGATTTCCCGCACCCCGACGGCCCGATCATCCCCGTCACCCGCCGTGCCGGGAAATCCATCGTGATGCCCTTCAGCGCGTGGTTCGCCCCATACCAGAAATCCAGTCCCCGCACTGCCAGCGCCGACGCCGCGTCCTGCATCACCGTCCCATCCATAATCGTATTTCCCAACCCGTCAGGTTCAGCGTCAGCGTCCAGATCCAGCCTGCCGGCTCCACAACCGCACCAGCACGTTCAGCGCCAGCACCCCCGTCGTGATCAGCAGCGCCCCCGTCCAGGCAAGCTGCACCCAGTCATCATAGGCCGAGCCCGCATACTGATAGATCGCCACCGGCAGGCTCGCCATCGGCGCCACCGGGTCCAGCGACCAGTTCATGTTCCCCAGCGAGGTGAACAGCAGCGGCGCCGTCTCCCCCGACACCCGCGCCACCGCCAGCAGAATGCCCGTCAGCACGCCACCGCGCGCCGCCCGCAGGCACACCTGCAGCACCACACGCCATTTCGGCGCCCCCAGCGCATACGCCGCCTCGCGCATCGTCAGCGGCACCAGCCGCAGCATGTCCTCGGTCGTCCGCACCACCACCGGCACGAACAGCACCGCCAGCGCAATCCCCCCCGACAGCCCCGAAAAATGCCCGAACGGCATCACCAGCAGCATATACACGAACAGCCCGACCAGGATCGACGGCGCCGACAGCATCATGTCCGACACGAAGCGCACCACGTCCACCACCCGCCCGTCGCGCGCATATTCCGACAGGTAGATCCCCGTCAGCAGCCCCACCGGCGTGCCGATCGCCGCCGCAAAGCCGGTCTGCACCAGGCTGCCCATGATCGCGTTGGCCAGCCCGCCATTGCTCCCCGGCGGCGCCATCGTGTGCACCAGCGTGCCCCATGACAGGCCCGGCAGCCCGCGCACCAGCAGCGTCAGCAGGATCGACCCCAGCGCCAGCAGCACGATCATCGTCGCCGCGATGCTCAGCCCCGTCGCCACCCGGTCCACCAGCCGCCGCCGCAGCGCCAGCCCGCCGGGACGGTTCCAGCCCGCCCCCACCGTGGCCGCACCGGCCTCCATCACCGCGCGCCCCATCTCAGCCCCCTCCACGGCGCAGCAGCAGCCGCGAACAGGCCAGCGTCAGGAACGAGATCACCATCAGGATGAACCCCAGCGCCAGCAGCGACGCCAGCTTCAGGCTCCCCGCCGGGCTCTCTGGAAATTCCAGCGCGATCAGCGAGGCGATCGTGTTCCCCGGCGAAAACAGCGACCAGCCGATCCGGTTGGTGTTGCCGATCACGAACGTCACCGCCATCGTCTCGCCCAGCGCGCGCCCCATCCCCAGCATGATCCCGCCGATCAGCGCCGGCCGCGACCAGGGCAGCGTCACGCTGCGCATCACCTCCCACCGCGTCGCACCCAGCCCATAGGCACTCTCGCGGATCTGCGCCGGCATCGCCACGAACACGTCGCGCATCACCGCGCACACGAACGGCGTCACCATCACCGCCAGCACCAGCCCCGCCGTCAGCAGTCCGGTCCCGTAGGGCGGCCCCTGGAACAGCGTGCCGACCCCAGGCAGATGCCCCAGATGCCGCCGCGCCCAGGGCTGCACGTAATGCGCCATCGCCGGCACGATCACGAAGAAGCCCCACATCCCGAAAATGATCGACGGCACCGCCGCCAGAAGCTGCACCGCCATCCCGATCGGCCCCGCCACCACCGCAGGCGCCATCTCCACCAGCCAGAAGGCAATGCCGAACGCCAGCGGCACCGCGAACACCAGCGCCAGCAGCGTCGTCGCCACCGA
>NZ_JABEQD010000033.1 GCF_014174395.1 Gluconacetobacter aggeris | reverse complement strand
GACAGCATCTCCTCAATCGCCGCAACGCGCCGATCTATCTCGCTCCCGACCCACTCCATGGCCATCGCATAATCGCTGGGCCTGAGCGGGTCATCCAGCAGTGCCGCCCGGCTGGCGCCGATCATCAGCACCGACAGCACGGAAAGGTCGCGCGTCTGCTGGGTGATTGCAGCAATACGATCAGGCGTCGCCACGGGCGAGGCTTTCCGTCTCATGTCACCGGCCTCCGATCTTCCAATTGGACGCGATAGGCCGGCCGCCCCAGCACCTCCTGCCAGTAACGAGAGCAGGTGACGTGCGGCAGGCCGAGCTTCGCGCCGATTTCCTTCCAGGTGCGCCCGGCCTCGCGCAGCCGGACCAGTTCCCTGACCCGCGCCTCGGGCCAGACTTTGCGGGGGCGGCCCATCAGGCCGTCCTCTCATCGCGGAGCAGCATGGCTTCGAGGATCTCCAGCCGCTCGAGTTGGCGCTTGGCGAGCCACTTGATGGCTTCCGGCTCACTGTCCTCGGGCTGCAAGTCCCCACAGTTCAGCATCACCATCAGTTCGGAGATGCGTCGAGCATCCTGCGCCAGGATGACCTTGTCGCGCACGGCGTCGAGGATATCCCTCTCTTGTTCCGTGACCTTTCGGTCATGCACCCGATTGAGGATGAAGGCGCGCATTCCCTCATTCATAGCGCGCCCTCCCGCCGTGCCAGGCGCAACGTGAACTGGCTGAGCGCGCCGGCCGAGCGCATCGCCCAGCAGGACACAGGCAGTAGGACGAACAGCGCCGCCTGTCTCGGGATGGAACGGATCATCGTGCGATCCTCCCGCCACCCAGGACCGCCAGCACGTCGCGAGCCAGGCGCTCCCCCTCGGCAGAATCCATCCCGTCAGGATCAGACACAGCCAGACGGGCGCGCGCGATCAGGTCGTGCTGGGAACGGGCTGGCCCCGCCCAGGCAGCATCCCATGCGCGGCTCCACCTGCGCGTTACTGTAGCCAACACTTCCTCTTCTGATGGCGTGTTCATGCGGTTGGAACGAATGGCGCGCGAGATGCGCCGGTTACCGTTCATCGCGGCCTGCACAGCGGATTGAATGCTCATGCTGCGGTTCCCTTCTGCCGGGCGATCTCGGCCAGCGGGGCGACGATGGCGCCCTTGACGGAATCCCGCAGCCACTGGAGCGCGTGGGCCCATTCCATCACCGTGTCGCTGCTGACATCCCCTTCGGTGTCGACCACCTGCCCCAGCAGCAGGGTCAGGCCGGACACGGCAAGCTCAACATCGCCCAAGGCGCCCTTGGTGGCGCTGATGAGGCGATCGTGGTCGGGCGTCCTGGTTCTGCTCATGAGCGCCCCTCCAGTTCCTCGATGCCGGTGGTGATTTCATCCGACAGCCGGGAGAGTTCTTCCCCAGCCCACTGGATGGCATGGCCATAGAGCCCCATGCGCTCCACGGTCGGTTCGAAGCATGTTTGAGCAGCGGCGTTTCCCGCCCAGATCAGCAGGGTCGCGATGTTCTGGGCCTTGAAGCCGGCCGCCGCGATGCGGTCCATGCGTTCCTGGCTCATCGGCCGCCCTCCGCCATCACCAGCGGCGCATGAGAGGGCCGAACCGTGTGGCCGGTCAGCGTTTCCGGCTGGGCGAAACCTGCTAGGGCGACAAAAAAAAGGAATGCCATCGCAACCGATGCCCCGGTGGCGCGTACGAGTGTCCATGCCCACGATCGTGGGTGCGTGCTATAGGCACGATCAGCCATTGCCCTGCTCCTGCTGCGAGCGGTTGTGGTCAGGCCGAGCCTGCGACTGGTACTCGCGGGCTCGGCCATTATAATTGCGTTGCACGCTATCAAACGATAACGTGGTGCCAATCTAATCGCATCCGTGAAGAGCGTGTCAAGGTGATTGTATGATAACAGGGACACAACTAAGGATGGCCCGAGCGGCTCTGAAGATCGGAGTACGAGATATCGCCACACTGGCAAAAGTCTCTCCGGCTACGGTGACCCGCGTGGAAAGTGATGCGCCAGCAAATCAGTCCACGCTTCTGGCGCTCCAATCCGCCTATGAAGCGAAGGGGGTTCAATTCCTTGGTAATTCATGGGTTTCCGTTCCCCTCGGCGGTCCCGGAACGATGCCCAAGGATGACGAAATGCGGATCTTGCGGGAGCTTTGCGGAGACGACGCCGATCTCAAGCGGGCTATTCGACGATATAGAGGATTGGCGCATCTCCGCTCGGAAGATGCAGAAGAAATTATATCCGAAAAAATCGATTAAAGTGGAAACCCAGCCATCCGCACCGCCCTGGAGATCCCCGGGGAGGAGTTCATCGCGGAGAATGGGGGTGGGGCTGGGGTGAGGCTGAGGAGATCCACCGATGCGTAGAGATATGGAATTAGTCAGATCGCTTTTGTTGAGGCTGGAAGAAGTAAATATTCCCCCTGGGGCTAATATTACTTTTTACGGTTATGAAGATGAAATAGCGGTAGATGGTTATGAACCAGACGTCATAGCACTCCATCTCTTTATGCTACTGGATGGCGGACTGCTCAAAGGCAAAAACATGGGACAAGGGGTTATGATGACCGACCTATCATGGGCCGGTCACGAGTTCCTTGACAGCGTAAGAGACGGCGAGGTGTGGAGGCGCACAAAAGACGGTGCCACTCGAGCTGGAGGCTTTACAATCGGGCTATTGGGGGATCTGGCAAAGGCCATCCTCAAAGGCGAGATCGTCAAGCACACAGGGTTGCCATT
>NZ_JABEQD010000032.1 GCF_014174395.1 Gluconacetobacter aggeris | reverse complement strand
CGCTCATTTCGGTCAGCCAGGACACAGCCGCAGCGCGCACTTTGGCCATCCAGGGGGCAATGTAATGCGGTTGGATGACGGGGCATCTGCGGAAAATGCTCTCGACGCGCGCAAGGCCGGGACCAAGCGCCGCGACCTGCTGGTCAATAGGCTGGTCATCCTCGGTGATCTTCCCGGCAATCTCCACACCCAGGCAGGCAAGATTGAGACGAAAGCGATTGGTCCTCTCATCATATGACCAAGGATCGCCCGGCAACGCCGCATCAAGCTCGGACGGCTCGATATCGACGGTGGCTTCTGCCTGAGACATGAGCTGCCGGCGGGGGCGCGTCATGTCCTGAACCGTGCAGTCGTGGATGACGGCCCACCGATGGCAAGTCTGCCGCGCCGTCTCCAGCGGCCCGATAGGCCCAATCTTGGACCAGGTGTTGTCAAAGAAGACCACGCACGGTGCAAAAACTGGTCCGTCGTCGCTTCCCATTTCCAGCACCCAAAGGTGCGACACGAAGCACCAGTCGATGATCCCTTCGGGAACGATGTCGAGCGGTGCGCCGTTTCCGCTGTCCAAATAGGGCACGGGCAGCTTCACCTGGAGGGTATCGCCGCTCATCGCGCAGCCCTCCCGGCCTCGATGGCAGCACTGGCGGCCGCGATCGACGGAAAGAGGACCGGCAGCCGGCAGCCCGGCATGAGCACCCCTACGCGCGGCTCGCCATCCGGGCGGCAGGCGTCAGACAGGAGGATCAGGCGGGGCACACTTCCCCCGTTACGGACGCACTTCGGGCGTTTGCGCCTTTTGTCGCGCATTTAAGTGACCTTTCTTACAAGGCCACCCGCAATTTCATTGGACGAAATGCCAGACAGGCTATATCAAGATGGAATTCCACCCCATCAAGACACAGCTTTTGGCAGCCGTCCCTAATCGCGGGACGGCTGTTTTATTTCGTGATGATTTCGGCGTCGGGAAGAGACCGAATCCATTCGAGAGCATGCGGGATATCGACAAGCGTCTTCGTGCCACACTTCTTGGCTCGAAGGAGACCTGCTCCCAGCTTGCGATAAAGCTCTGTTCGGGAAAACCCCAAAAGCCGGCAGGCTTCGGGCACAGAGGCATAGTGCGGAAAGTGATTCACGGAAATGGCCTGCAGAAAGAGGCGTAACGCCTCGACTTGGCCGCTCGCGCCGGAGCCGAACGTGTGCCGGTTACTATCCGGATGGCCATTTAACGCCCGTCGGCGTCTGGTTATCTGATACCAGCAAACTGCCGCCCAGGATCTTTTCGCCGACCAAGAGAATTTACTCTCATTAGATCGAAAATTCGATACTGCCGTGACAGCACGTATTCCATGGAACGGCATGGTAGGGCAAGGGAAATTTTCATATGGCATTCTCGTTCTCACGACAGCATCTCCTCAATCGCCGCAACCCGCCGATCGATCTCAGCCCCGACCCACTCCATGGCCATCGCGTAGTCACTGGGCCTGAGCGGGTCATCCAGCAGCGCCGCCCGGCTGGCGCCGATCATCAGCACCGACAGTATGGAAATGTCGCGTGTCTGCTGGGTGATTGCAGCAATGCGATCAGGCGTCGCCACGGGCGAGGCTTTCCGTCTCATGTCACCGGCCTCCGATTTTCCAGTTGAACGCGATACGCCGGCCGCCCCAGCACCTCCTGCCAATAACGGGAGCAGGTGATGTGCGGCAGGCCGAGCTTCGCGCCTATTTCCTTCCAGGTGCGCCCGGCCTCGCGCAGCCGGACCAGTTCCTTGACCCGCGCCTCGGGCCAGACTTTGCGGGGGCGGCCCATCAGGCCGTCCTCTCATCGCGCAGCAGCATGGCTTCGAGGATCTCCAGCCGCTCGAGTTGGCGCTTGGCGAGCCACTTGATGGCTTCCGGCTCACTGTCCTCGGGCTGCAAATCCCCGCAGTTCAGCATCACCATCAGCCCCGCGATGTGTCGAGCATCCTGTGCCAGGCTGACCTTGTCGCGCACGGCGTCGAGGATATCCCTCTCCTGCTCCGTGATCCTCCGGTCATGCACCTGGTCGAGGATGAAGGCGCGCATTCCCTCATTCATAGCGCGCCCTCTCGCCGGGCCAGGCGCAACGAGAACTGACTGAGCGCGCCGGCCGAGCGCATCGCCCAGCAGGATACGGGCAGCAGGACGAACAGCGCCGCCTGCCGCGAGATGGAGGCGATCATCGTCCGATCCTCCCGCCGCCCAGGACGGCCAGCACGTCGCGGGCCAGCCGGGCGCCTTCGGCCGCGTCCATCCCATCAGGGTCAGACATGGCCAACCGGGCGCGGGCGATCAGGTCACGCTGGGAACGCGCTGGCCTTGACCAGGCAGCATCCCATGCCCGCCGCCACCGGCTGATAGCTGTGTCCATCACGTCTTCCTCCGCCGGCGTTTGAAGGCGGGTCGAGGGGATGGTTCGCGTGACGCGGCGATTGCAGGTCAGCGCGGCCTGCACAGCGGATTGAATGCTCATGCCGCACCGCCTTTCCGCAGGGATGCCGCGTCCTTATCGGCGTTCCGGGCAATTCGGTCGGCATATGCTGCCAGCCACTGAACCGCGCCAATCCAGTCCGACACCACTTCTTCGGCAGGAGTACGCACCAAGTCCATGTCACGTCCGATCGCCAGGGCAATGTCGCGTAGGTCGCGCGTGTGGACAGCCTGCCAGTCGAGGGCATAGGCGCCGTCTACCGGCGGCGGAGCAGCCGGGATCTTCCGGCTGGCTGCGGGGCGGGCGCTCATGACTGCCCTTCCAGTTCATCGATGCCGTTGGTGATTTCATCCGACAGCCGGGAGAGTTCTCCGCCGGCCCACTGGATGGCGCATCCGAGGGCGGACAGCCGCTCTTTGGTGGGCTCGAAGCACGCCTGGCCGGCCGCATTACCTGCCCAGATCAGCAGGGTCGCGATGTTCTGGGCCTTGAAGCCGGCCGCCGCGATGCGGTCCATACGTTCCTTGCTCATCGGCTGCCCTCCGCCAGAACGAGCGGCACGTGAGCGGGCCGGACCGTGTGGCTGGCCAGCGTCTCCGGCTGGGCGAAACCCGTCAAAGCGACGAAAAAAAGGAACGCCATTGCAACCGATGCCCCGGTGGCGCGTACGAGTGTCCATGCCCACGATCGTGGGTGCGTGCTATAGGCACGATCAGCCATTGCCTGCTCCTGCTCGAGCGGTTGTGGTTAGGCCGGGCATCGGAGGGTCCAAGCTCCGTGTCCGGCCGGCATTGGTCTTTCAACCAAGGTCAGCTATAATCGCTGATATCGGTCAAAGTCAATCATGAGAGCCAATGTCAGCTATTATACCCGAGCAATGTCTGGGCGCGCGTGCCATGCTTCGTCTGAAGCGTGACGATTTAGCGAAGGCCGCTCAGGTCGCTGTTGCGACACTGGCTGACTTTGAAGCGGGCCGCAGGACGCCACATCCCCGCACCATCGAAGCCATCCGCACCGCCCTGGAGACCGCCGGTGTGGAGTTCATCGCGGAGAACGGGGGTGGGGCGGGTGTACGGCTGAGGAGATCCACCGATGCGTAGAGATATGGAATTGGTCAGATCGCTTTTGTTGAGGCTGGAAGAAGTAAATATTCCCCCTGGGGCTAATATTACTTTTTATGGTTATGAAGACGAAATAGCAGTAGATGGTTATGAACCAGACGTCATAGCACTCCATCTCTTTATGCTACTGGATGGCGGGCTGCTCAAAGGCAAAAACATGGGACGAGGGGTTATGATAACCGACCTATCATGGGCCGGTCACGAGTTCCTTGACAGCGTAAGAGACGGCGAGGTGTGGAAGCGCACAAAAGACGGTGCCACTCGAGCTGGAGGCTTTACAATCGGGCTATTGGGGGATCTGGCAAAGGCCATCCTCAAAGGCGAGATCGTCAAGCACACAGGGTTGCCATT
>NZ_JABEQD010000031.1 GCF_014174395.1 Gluconacetobacter aggeris | reverse complement strand
GATTCTTTTCTCTTTCTTAGGGATCGCCACACCCCGCAGAAATCCGGAAGAAAAGTCTTGTTTTAAGTCCCGGAATCCGGGACTAATTGATCCCGGAATCCGGGACTTAAAAACGGGTTCTCCACAAGGAGCGGATCATGGCCCAGATTGTGCGCCTCACCACAAGGCAGCAGCGATCCGAACAGGAGGAAGCCGCACAGGCGGCCGAGCAGCTTTCGCTCCTGTCCGAAGAACTTCTGAAGCATTTGCCCGGAGAGGCGCGTATAGCCCTTTCCAAGATCACCCACGCGCTACAGAAGGCCGCGCGTCCGGACACTACCGAAGGGCTTTGGCCGGGAGGTTTTACCATGTTGAGCCGTATGCAGACCGCCGCGATCTGGGACGCCATCCGCGCCCTGCCGTCCGATGACCGGCCGCATCAGGTCCGCCATGCCTTCGATCTGGTGCTGCTCAATCTCCGGCAGGATACGGGCGAGGTGCTGCTTAACCGTGACCAACTCGCCGAGGAAATCGGCTGTGCCCCCAAACACGTCAGCACCATCATGGGAACGCTGGAAAAAATGGGCGTAATCCGCCGCGAACGGCGGAAAATTGAAGGTATGCAGGGCCGAGGCGTGGCCGTGTATTTCATCAACCCGCATGTGGCATGGAATGGCTCGCTGGACGTCCGCAAGGCACAGGCCGCAGAAACCCGCCCACCCATGCAGCTCGAACTTCTCCATGGTGGGGCATCATGAGCAGCATCCTTTACGACCATGATTTTTACGCATGGACCAATGAGCAGGCCGGGCTGCTGCGCGCCGGAAAACTATCCGAGGCGGACCTTGAACACATCGCCGAGGAAATCGAGAGCATGGGAAAATCTGAGAAGCGTGAACTCATCAGCCGTCTGACCGTGCTGCTTCTTCACCTGCTCAAATGGGAGTTCCAGCCCATGCGCCGTGGTGCTTCATGGCGTCTCTCGATTGCCAATACCCGTGATGCGCTCACCGATCATCTGGCCGACAATCCAAGCCTGCGGAGTGTGCTGGAAGCCAGCGCGGAAACCGCCTATCGCCGCGCCCGCCGTGACGCTGCGCTGGAAACAGGATTGTCCGAGAATACGTTTCCATCAACCTGCCCATGGTTATTCAGTCAGATGATGGATGAGAACTTCTGGCCTGAAGCCTAACTATGCTTCTAGACTAAACCTCATCTATCATTGGGCGTATGGAGAATATAGTGGAATATCAAGAAATACCAGATTGGTACAAAGAACTTAGAATAAAAATATCCAAAGCAGTTGACTCTAAATCTTCCGTAAATTTAATAAATGTCGATGACGTAAATAAAACAATTACAGTTATTTCTGAGGTTTTTAAAGAAAAAGGAATTAAATATAGAGTGGTGACAAAAGGTAGATCTATAATACCTACTAGACTTGCTGCAGGTGGGGCTGCCGTATCTGGCGCAGCTGCGATTACGGCTGAAGCTACAATACTAGGTCCAATAGCCATTGGAATGGGCGCTGCGGCTGTCGGCGCCGCTGGAGTAGCAGTTGCTGGAGTTGGCGTGATAGCTTTAGCTGGAATAGGGGCACATAAATTAATTACAATGAATTGTTCGTACGAAATAATAAAGAATAATAAAAATAAGGATATTTATATTGTTTTTAAAAAGTAATTTTTAATATTGATTATTCAATACTCCATCCTCGGCCAACTTTCATAGTCACGGCCTCAGCTCCTACCGTGTGACAAACCTCGGGACTGAGCTTGTTCAACATCCTTCTGGCGCTGCGGCTGTCGTTCCAGCTCGGCCTGACGCGCCAGTTCCTGCTTCTGGCGCTCGGCTTCCCGCTGCTGCTCCATCCGCTGCCCGATTTTCCGGGCCAGACCGACCGCCTGCCGCGCTTTCTTCTCAAGGCCGGAGAACAGCGCCGAGGTCTTCTCCACGGCCTTGCGGGCCGTTTCCAGAACACGGTTCCGCTCGCGAATCTCCGCGTTCTGCTTCCCGAGATCCGTCACCGGCTCCCGGCCGGGGATCTCGCGAGCTGCCTGTCGCTCTAGGGCAGTCGCTGACACGCCCACGTGCCGGGTCGGCTCCTGCTCCTTCCCCTGGCGCTCGAAGCTCCGGTGATCCACCCGCTGTTCGACCTGATGCCGTTCCAGCGCCGTGTTGACCTGGCGCGCCCACACCCCTCGCATATGCTCGATCTCGGCCGAGGCAGTGCTGGCCACGTCTAGAATTCGCGTCTTGGTCCCCAGCCCGTCCGCCTCGGCCGTCCGGGTCGTAGTCAGGATGTGCGCGTGATGGTTCCGGTTATCCCCTTCCCGGCCGGGTTCATGGATCGCCACATCAGCTACCACCCCGTACCGCTCTACCAACTCACGGGCGAAATCCCGGGCCAGTGCCGCCCGTGCACCCGCGTCCAACTCGGCCGGTAACGCCAGCTCGTATTCCCGGCCTGTCTTGGCGTCTTTCCTCTTCTCGGCTGCCTCTGCCGCGTTCCATAGCGCGTTCCGGTCCTGCGCCCAGTCCGCGCCATCGGGGGCCACGATGAACGCATCTTCCACCCCCTGCTTGCGGGTGTAGTCATGCGTCAGGCCCTGCCTTTCGTCCGTCAGTTCCTGACCGGCACGATAGGCAGCAGCAGCCACGACACTGCGACCGGCCGAACGCGAAATGGATTTGACGGACAGGTGATAGATCGCCACCTGATGACCTTACTTACCAACCATGGCTTCATCTGCATCTTGAACTAGAGCTTGCGCATCTGCGGCAGTTTTAATGCTCTCGGCACGAACATTAAAATCATCGTCTAATTTGCCATGTGCCGCGAAAATTCCGACAGCAGTAACAAGAGATGCCTTTGCAGAAACACTCAAATCACCGAATTCATAACCACCGGAATTTGCTATCGCCCTAGGCACCGTATACCCCCCTTCTGGGGTGGGTAAATGATCAACTCCTGCTGCTTGGCATAATGCCCGAGCAACAAAACCCTCAACATTGATAGCACTCATAATAACAACCTTTTTTACGCACGCATTGGAACAATGCTAAAGTGCGCCCTTGTCTTCTTCGTCGCAAGGGTTGTTTGCGCTCCACTGGAATAAAGGGAACTTCCAGAAAATGGGGTATCCTGAGTGATGACACGGTTAGTGGATTCTACGACAGGTCATTGCACCCATATGGTGCGGGAGGAAAAATGACACCCATCGAGAAGGCAAAACAGCAGGTTGAACAGGCCAAGGCCCGGTATCAGGCTTTGCTCGCCAAACAGAGCACTGAAGAACGCAAACAGGACACACGCAGGAAGGTCATTCTGGGTGGGTTGCTGATCGACGCGGCCGGGAAGGATGAACGCTTCGGACGAGTCATTGACGAGCTGATGAAACGCATCACCCGCGACCACGACCACAAGGCGTTCGAGGGGTGGCAGAAGCCGGAACCCGACAAGTCGTGACCGACGAACGCGAGTTGGATGACGGGCTGGCCGCGTTCGACCAGCTCGGCCGGGAAATGGCGGAGACGAACCGTCTGCTCCGCGCCGTCCGAACCGATCAGGCCACCCGGAACCGGCAGGAACAGGCCCTGTCAGTCGAAATGCAGACTGCGCTTAAACAGGCTACAGGAGCCTCACAGGAGGCGCTACAGGCCAGTCAGACCGAAATACGTTCATCTCTACTCTGGACGGGCCTGACGGCCCTCCTGATCGTTCTGGTGGCGTTTGGCGGGGGATATTTCTTCGGTCAGCGGTCTGGATGGGAAACCGGGCACGCGGAAGGATACCAAAAAGCCCGGAATCAGGAGGCGGCCGCAAGCTGGGCGAACACTCCGGCCGGACAGCGGGCTTATGGCCTCGATCGACGGGGCAGCCTCGATCTGCTGGCCTTGTGCCAGGGGAACGGCTGGGCCACAGAACGCCAGAAAGGCGGCACGGTCTGCTTTCCGAACGCGGACGCCAAGGGGAACGTGACCGGCTGGTATCTCCCCTGACCGTCACAGGATGGGGAAAGCCGTCCAGCCCCCTCATCGCTTCCTGAGCTATTTTTCTCTCGCCCGATTCTGCCGACGTCACAGGGTCCGGGCGAGCGCGGAGCGGGAGCGGCGTAGCCCGCCCGCAGGGCGCCGGAGCAGATCCCGAAATGGCAGTTTTCCACCGAAAAAAGGGGGGACAACAGGGGGATTAGATTCTTTTCTCTTTCTTAGGGATCGCCACACCCCGCAGAAATCCGGAAGAAAAGTCTTGTTTTAAGTCCCGGAATCCGGGACTAATTGATCCCGGAATCCGGGACTTAAA
>NZ_JABEQD010000030.1 GCF_014174395.1 Gluconacetobacter aggeris | reverse complement strand
TTCTTCGGGGTCTGCTGATCATCTGCCACGGCAGACATCACGACGCCTTTCTGAACTGGGCGACGGGGCGCGATGCAAGCCATGTAAGAGCCTGCTCAACATCGATCAGGGTGCGTTTCCCGACTTTGATCGCCCGGATGTCGCCCGTGCCCAGCAACTCATACAGCTTGTATCGCGTCAGCCCGGAAAACGCGCAGAATGGATTGATCGCCATATAGCGCGGCGTCTGCCCTGCATCTTTCGATGAAGATGAGGGGCGGCGGAAAGAAGTGGAATTATTGTGCATTTCAAGCATTCACGAACAATACCCCATTATATCTGATAGAAAAAGAAGAATATTTACTTCGATCTATTGGTGTGTCTGCTTGTGTCTGGACGTGTCTGGCCGTTCCAGATAGCCGCCGCGACTCGGCGGCCAACGGCGCGCCGTCGCATCACCGCTCGGCGCCGATCTCCTTTCCCGGCGCTGTGATGGCGATGCCCGGCGGGGGCGGATGGCAGGTCCGGCAGACCCACTCTCGACTGGAAACGTCGTGCCGACGCCACCAGAGGGCGAGCCCACACAGCGAACAGGGCACCTCTGCGGGGTCCATATCGGGCACCGGCTTGCCATTCACGCTCTGCCTGGGCGCAGGCTGGACGAACCATTCCGGCGTCGGGTCGGCAACGTCGTGCGGGTATGGCGCCATCCACCGGTGCCGGGTGCGACACCACGTCCATCCACGATCCGTCAGCCACTGCCCATCAGGAGCTTCCCCGATGAGACGCAGCTTGCCGGTCGCCGGGTCCCGCTCGATATGGTTCCCGGCATCGGCAACGGAGGGGATGGGCGGCGGGGCGTCACCGACAGCCGGTTCACGGGGCGGCAGCCATTCCCGCGCCCAGCAGTCCAGCACGATGGCGATCTCGCGCCGATGTTCGCGGGCCAGCGCCATTGTCTCGGGCTGGACGTCCGTCCCGCCTTTGATGACCGGAACGCCGTCCTTCAGCAGCACCGTGGCCCCGCACCATTCAAGCTCGCGGATCACGCCCCTGGCGCTTCCAGCCAGCGCGGCGGCGCGCTCTTCGTCGGTCACGACCGCCAGATCGATGGGGGCGATCTGTCTCGGCCCGGAGGACGGTGGAGCCTGATCTTCCGCCCAGCGCAGGAGGTTCGGGCTCACCATGGGCTGACCTCCGCTCGGACATGATGAAATCTGGTCGGAACAGTCGGAACGGTCGGAACGCGGATCAGAAACCGGCAGAAAACCGCCATTTCATACGGATGGTCGTGTTCCGACTGGATGTTCCGCCAGTCGGAACAGTCGGAACAAAGTCGGGCGACGGAGATGCGCTGTTCCGACCTGTTCCGAGCGGAGCAACGCCTATTCGGAACAATCGCTCCGGCAGCAATCCTTAGAAGACTGCCGATTTTTTCGCATGTTCCGACCGTTCCGACTGTTCCGACCGAGAAAAACGATATCCGAGAGAAGGGGGTGCGGTCACTCATTGCCGCCCCCCATAATGTCGCCCTTGATGATATAGACGCGGGCCAGCCCTTCATTGGGGAGGCGGACACGGGCCGCCATGTTCTTCCCTTCTCCTGGCACTAGATAGCCCGCATCGCGCACCACCTTGGCGACGTTCGCAGCATCCAGTCCCTTGCAGACTTCCGTCTTCCACATCACCGGCAGGACCAGATATTCCCAACGTCCCCCGTCCTGCGTGGCGACGCGCCGCTTGAAGCCGGCGCGGTTGATGGTCCGAACCCGATCGTCTGTCCGCTCATCCCCGGTGGTGGGATCGGGGGTGAGATTGGTGAACCGGCTTTCGCCGTGCTGCTCGATGAACGCCCGGACCTGCTCGACCGCCTTCACGTCTTCGCTGGCTCCGACGCTACCGCGTTCCCCCAGCCATGCCTGGAAGCATGCACCCGCCGCCTTCAGGGCCTCTCCGCGTTCCCAGGGCAGCACGCCATAGTCAGTCGCAAGCTCGCCCGCCGCCGCGATCAGGGCGAACCGGGCCGCGACACTGCGCACCTGCCCATCGACATTGCCGGCTGGGACAAAAGATTCCTCGAACCGCGACCGGATAGCCCGGATCACCGCCTCCAGTGCTTTCGGATCGGCCGCCCGGTCCCGCACCAGCGCATCGAGGAAATGCCGCGATGCCACGCCATAGAAGGTGCGGGAAGCCACCCGGAGATGGTCCGCCAGCGCGCCGGCCGAGCGCATGCCGTGCAGTCGCTCGAAGGCGCCCATGCCCGCGCCGGCATCGGCCGGGATATTGACCAGGCGCACCTCCTGCCCGGCCATGGCGCGCTTGCCGGCCTCGCCCATCTTCGCGGCCAGCGTGACTTCGCCCGTCGAGAGGAACAGCACCCGCCACGTCTTGCGCGCCCGGGCATCGCCATTCCGCCCGGCCCGCTGCTTGCCAGTGTTGTTCGCCAGCATGTAGGCGATCTCGCCCACCTCGCGCGGTTCGGCTTGGCCCATCTCGTCAAGGATCAGGACCGTGTCGGATGTCTCGCTGGCGATGCCCTCCAGGCCGTTGGCAGTGCCGCGCCACGCCCGGATCTGGCCGTCACGATCGCCCTTGCCCCACACACTGCCGGCGATGAAGGCGGACGTGCTCTTACCGGACTGGGACTTGCCGACCAGATGGATGCCGCCCGACTGCTCACCCATGATGTCGAGCAGTGGGCCAGCAAAAGCCGCCGACAGGAACAGGGCCAGCCGGCTGTTGCCCACCGCATAGGCCGCTACCTGCTTCTGCCAGTCCGCAAGCGTACCGCCGGGCGTGAACTCGCGCCCGACAGTGGCCCGGCTAGACTGGAACACGACCGAGCGCCGGCCGCCGCCGATGGTGAAGCCACCCGGCAGGATGAAGGCATGCCCATCGTCGGTGCGGTGCCAGCCCGCGCGATCGACGCACCGTAGGCGGGTCTTCGTGCGGACTGAGGCGATAAACTGGCGCAGGTGGCGGGTTGCGGGGATCGAACAATTCAGGCCGGCATCCTCAAGCTCGCCAGCAATGTCCTTCCCTTCGCCATGCACCATCCGTTTCGGGATGGCCCATTGATGTTCGCGCCGGTCACGATCCAGCCAACGGATCAGCAATCCCCAGCCGAAGCCGTCACCGTCGTTCGTCTCAGCTACCACGTCAAAGGGCGCCGCGATCCAGATGTCCGGCTTGACGTCCTCCCCCGTCTGCTCCGGCCGGAAGAAGAGGCCGCCCGGCTTCATCAGATATCCGCTCGGCAATTCGACATTCGGCGCAGCGAGCGGAGCGCGCTCCAGCGCAGTCCGCAGCGGATTGGGGTCTTCGCTCCATTCCGCGATGCCGTCAGGTAGCGCGTCTGCCAGATCCCAGGCATCCGGGAGCCCGGCAGGCAATTTCACCTGCCTGATGACGCTGGCATGGGCCTCGCGCATCGCCGTGATGGCGGCATCTGCGTAGGCCAGGCCCGGCTGATCGTTGTCCGGCCAGATCGTCACCGCGCGCCCGGCCAACGGCGCCCAGTCATTGTTACCGACCGCCTTGCCGCCGCCCTGCGACGTCATCACCACATAGTCGGGGAACAGGCTCTGCGCCGCGTCTGCCGTCTTCTCGCCCTCAACCAGCAGGACAGACGCATCAGGCTGGGCTGCCAGCCGATCCAGGCCATAGAGCGGCAGAGGCTTGGCCGCCTGCTTCCAATGCCAGCCGGTGATATCCCGGCGCTGGCCGGCTCGATCGGTCCAGAGCCGCCGCCCATAGGTCAACGGCAGGATGTCCTTCCCGCCGTCCTCACGCTCCATGCGGAAGCGGGCGCAGAGCGGCCGGCCTTCCTCGTCGCGATAGACCCATATGGCCGAGGCCCCGCGCGGCAACTCCGGCTCGCTCGGCGCCGGAGACAGCGGCTCCCACACCTCGTCCTTGCTGCCGGCGGACGCTGCATCCCGCAGCTCAGTCGGGGTCAGTGGCTGGAACGGGTCAGCAGGAATTCCTGCCGGCAGGGTGGCCGGCGCATTGGGCGGTACCGCGTTCATGCCTCACCTCCCAGACCAAGCATGGCGGCCAGCCGCTGGGCGGCTTCCCCCTGCTTCAGGTCGAATAGGTAGGCAGCCAGGGACACGGGATCGCCACCGCGATCGCCGGTCGCGAAGTCGGACCAACGGCAGTTATTCATGTTCACCTTGAAGGAGCCGGGCGAGCGATCGCCACGGCGAGGATTGCGCGCCACCCACTCGTGGCCCTGGCGCCGGCCGTCCGGCAGCCAGCGGGCCAGCAGGGACGGCAGCACGTTCATGGCGGTGCGGTTGATGTGGTCGAAGTCGAGGCGGGGAATGGGGGCGCTCATTCCAAGCCCTCCATCGCCTTGCGAACGAGGGCTTCCGCCGCGAAATAGGCCAGACGGTCGGCGCCTGCTCTCAGCGCCTTTTTGGCGCGGGACACTGGATCGTCACCGGGCATCGCCGTTCGTGTAGGATCGGCCCAGCAGAATTCGGCGACACTAGCGCCCAAGCGAGAAAGAGCCTCATCAAGGGTGACGTTGTGCCGCCGCGCTTCGTCCGCCATGGCGCGGCCAATTTCTTCATCGGTTTGGATGGCATCGACCGCGCTCATTTCGGTCAGCCAGGACACAGCCGCAGCGCGCACTTTGGCCATCCAGGGGGCAATGTAATGCGGTTGGATGACGGGGCATCTGCGGAAAATGCTCTCGACGCGCG
>NZ_JABEQD010000029.1:0-2500 GCF_014174395.1 Gluconacetobacter aggeris | reverse complement strand
AGCGAGCTTAAGCCGTTAGGTGTAGGCGAAGCGAAAGCGAGTCTGAATAGGGCGACGAGTTGCTGGCAGAAGACCCGAAACCGAGTGATCTAGCCATGGCCAGGCTGAAGGTGCGGTAACACGCACTGGAGGGCCGAACCCACGCCTGTTGAAAAAGTCGGGGATGAGCTGTGGCTAGGGGTGAAAGGCCAATCAAACTCGGAGATAGCTGGTTCTCCGCGAAATCTATTGAGGTAGATCGTCAGGTGTTGACCCCGGGGGGTAGAGCACTGGATGGGCTAGGGGGGCCCAAAGCCTTACCAAACCTAACCAAACTCCGAATACCCGGAAGTTTAGCCTGGCAGACAGACGGTGGGTGCTAAGGTCCATCGTCGAGAGGGAAACAGCCCAGACCACCAGCTAAGGCCCCCAAATCGTGGCTAAGTGGGAAAGGATGTGGGGATTCCAAAACAACCAGGAGGTTGGCTTAGAAGCAGCCATCCTTTAAAGAAAGCGTAATAGCTCACTGGTCTAATAGAAACCCTGCGCCGAAAATGTAACGGGGCTCAAGCCACGTGCCGAAGCTGTGGGTGCATTCTTTGAATGCGCGGTAGCGGAGCGTTCCGTAAGTCTGTGAAGGAGACGGGGTGACCCTCTCTGGAGATATCGGAAGTGCGAATGCTGACATGAGTAGCGACAAACAGTGCGAGAAACACTGTCGCCGAAAGTCCAAGGGTTCCTGCGCAAGGTTAATCCGCGCAGGGTGAGCCGGCCCCTAAGGCGAGGGCGAAAGCCGTAGTCGATGGAAACCAGGTGAATATTCCTGGGCCTGCCAGAAGTGACGAATGCAAGATGTTGTCAGTCCTTATCGGATTGGACTGGCTTTTTGCGCATTCCAGGAAATAGCTCTGGCATATAGACCGTACCCGAAACCGACACAGGTGGACTGGTAGAGAATACCAAGGCGCTTGAGAGAACGATGCTGAAGGAACTAGGCAAATTACTCGCGTAACTTCGGGATAAGCGAGACCCGTCCTTGGGCAACCATAGGCGGGTGGCACAAACCAGGGGGTAGCGACTGTTTAGTAAAAACACAGGGCTGTGCGAAGTCGAGAGACGACGTATACGGCCTGACGCCTGCCCGGTGCCGGAAGGTTAAGAGGAGGTGTGCAAGCACTGAATTGAAGCCCCGGTAAACGGCGGCCGTAACTATAACGGTCCTAAGGTAGCGAAATTCCTTGTCGGGTAAGTTCCGACCTGCACGAATGGCGTAACGACTTCCCCGCTGTCTCCAGCATCGGCTCAGCGAAATTGAATTCCCCGTGAAGATGCGGGGTACCCGCGGTCAGACGGAAAGACCCTATGAACCTTTACTGCAGCTTTGCAGTGGCATCAGAGACATTCTGTGTAGGATAGGTGGGAGGCTTTGAAACCGGGGCGCCAGTTCCGGTGGAGCCATCCTTGAAATACCACCCTGACTGTTTCTGATGTCTAACCGAGACCAGTAAGCCTGGTCCGGGACCCTGCATGGTGGGCAGTTTGACTGGGGCGGTCGCCTCCCAAAGTGTAACGGAGGCGCGCGATGGTGGGCTCAGGTCGGTCGGACATCGACTGTTGAGTGCAATGGCATAAGCCCGCCTGACTGTGAGAGTGACAGCTCGATCAGAGACGAAAGTCGGCCATAGTGATCCGGTGGTCCCGCGTGGAAGGGCCATCGCTCAACGGATAAAAGGTACTCTAGGGATAACAGGCTGATCTCCCCCAAGAGTCCACATCGACGGGGAGGTTTGGCACCTCGATGTCGGCTCATCACATCCTGGGGCTGGAGCAGGTCCCAAGGGTTCGGCTGTTCGCCGATTAAAGTGGTACGTGAGCTGGGTTTAGAACGTCGTGAGACAGTTCGGTCCCTATCTGCCGTGGGTGTTGGAGACTTGAGAGGATTTGTCCCTAGTACGAGAGGACCGGGATGAACAGACCTCTGGTGTACCGGTTGTCGCGCCAGCGGCACAGCCGGGTAGCTAAGTCTGGACGGGATAATCGCTGAAAGCATCTAAGCGAGAAACCCACCTCAAAACCAGGTCTCCCCGAGGGCCGTGATAGACCATCACGTCGATAGGCCAGATGTGAAAGCGCAGTAATGCGTGCAGCTAACTGGTCCTAATCGCCCAATAGGCTCACTCACACCGCCTGGCACCGCCAGGCAAACACACATGCACAGAAATCATCCACGCACTCCACACACTCACAAAAATCACACCAACCTCATCACACGCCCAATACACCCCAACCCAAGGGTGGACTGGACGACCTGGTGGCTATGGCGGGGAAAGATCCACCCGATCCCATCCCGAACTCGGCCGTGAAATGCCCCTGCGCCTATGATACTGCGTCTTAAGACGCGGGAAAGTCGGTCGCCGCCAGGTCTTCCAATCCACCTACACCCACGCGGGGTGGAGCAGCCCGGTAGCTCGTCAGGCTCATAACCTGAAGGCCGCAGGTTCAAATCCTGCCCCCGCAACCA
>NZ_JABEQD010000028.1 GCF_014174395.1 Gluconacetobacter aggeris | reverse complement strand
TTCCGCGTTCTCCTGACCGATCTGGTCTAGAGCAGCAAAGGCCGGATGCCGCCGCCCCTTCTTCGGGCCATCGGGATTGCCGGACTGCCCCGGCTTGAACGCCGTCGAAGGCGCTCGGCGCTTCTTCGGGGTCTGCTGACTATCTGCCACGGCAGACATCACGACGCCTTTCTGAACTGGGCGACGGGACGCGACGCGAGCCATGTAAGAGCCTGCTCAACATCGATCAGGGTGCGTTTCCCGACCTTGATCGCCCGGATGTCGCCCGTGCCCAGCAACTCATACAGCTTGTATCGTGTCAGCCCGGAAAACGCGCAGAATGGATTGATCGCCATATAGCGCGGCGTCTGCCCTGCATCTTTCGATGAAGATGAAGGGCGGCGGCAAGAAGTGGAATTATTGTGCATTTCAAGCATTCCAGAACAATACCCCATTATATCCGATAGAAAAAGAAGAATATTTACTTCGATCTATTGGTGTGTCTGCTTGTGTCTGGACGTGTCTGGCCGTTCCAGATAGCCGCCGCGACTCGGCGCCCAGTGGCATGCCGTCGCATCACCGCTCGGTGCCGATCTCCTTTCCCGGCGCTGTGATGGCGATGCCCGGTGGGGGCGGGTGGCAGGTCCGGCACACCCATTCCCGGCTGGAGACGTCATGCCTGCGCCACCAGAGGGCGAGACCACACAGCGAACAGTGCACCTCCGTCGGGTCCATGTCGGGTACCGGCTTGCCATTCACGCTCTGCCTGGGCGCAGGCTGGACGAACCATTCCGGCGTCGGGTCGGCAACGTCGTGCGGGTATGGCGCCATCCATCGGTGCCGGATGCGACACCACGTCCATCCACGATCCGTCAGCCACTGCCCATCAGGAGCTTCCCCGATGAGACGCAGCTTGCCGGTCGCCGGGTCCCGCTCGATATGGTTCCCAGCATCGGCAACGGCGGGGATGGGCGGCGGGGCGTCACCGACAGCCGGTTCACGGGGCGGCAGCCATTCCCGCGCCCAGCAATCCAGCACAATGGCGATCTCGCGCCGATGTTCGCGGGCCAGCGCCATTGTCTCGGGCTGGACGTCCGCCCCGCCTTTGATGACCGGCACGCCGTCCTTCAGCAGGACCGTTGCCCCGCACCACTCAAGCTCGCGGATCACGCCCCTGGCGCTTCCAGCCAGCGCGGCGGCGCGCTCTTCGTCGGTCACGACCGCCAGATCGATCGGGGCGGTCTGCCTCGGCTCCGAGGGCGTCGGGGCCTGATCTTCTGCCCAGCGCAGGAGGTTCGGGCTCACCATGACGCGCCTCCCGCTTCGACATGATCAAAATGCGGTGTTCCAAGTGTTCCAGGTGTTCCAGGCCGAAAAAATGGCCGTTTCCCGCCACGTTCAGGATTGGTAGGGTGGAACACCGAATAAAATTGGAGGTGTTCCGGGTGTTCCACCTCATCGCCTCGATGGGCTGCTGGAACACCTGGAACACTGGCCTGTTTGGGGTGTGTTCCGGCCCGGGCGTGCAAAAAACGCCGGAATACTGCGGAGTCCAGCATGCTGGAACACATGGAACACCCGGAACACCGGAAAATTGAATGAAGCGCACGGGAGTAGACCGCCTTAAGCATCGGTCCCTCCCATGATTTTGCTCGTCACGACATAGAGCCGGAGCCGCCCCTCGCCGGGAATGCGGATAGACTGAGCTGATTTGCCGTCATTCCCCGGCACCAGATATCCCGCATCACGCACCACCTTGGCGACGTTCGCGGCATCCAGTCCCTTGCAGATCTCCGTTTTCCACATCACCGGCAGGATCAGGTATTCCCAGCGATCACCGTCCGGGGTTTCGACCTTCCGCTTGAACCCGGCTCGGTTGATGGTTTTGCTGTCAGCGATAGCGCCCAGATCCGCCGCCAACGATGCCAGCCGTTCCAGGTTGGTGAACCGGCTTTCGCCGTGCTGCTCGATGAAGGCGCGGACCTGCTCGACCGCCTTCACGTCTTCGCTGGCACCGACGCTGCCGCGCTCGCCCAGCCATGCCTGGAAGCATGCACCCGCCGCCTTCAGGGCCTCTCCGCGTTCCCAAGGCAGCACGCCATAGTCGGTCGCAAGCTCGCCCGCCGCCGCGATCAGGGCAAACCGGGCCGCGACACTGCGGACCTGCCCATCGACATTGCCGGCAGGCACATACGATTCCTCGAACCGTGACCGAATGGCCCGGATCACCGCTTCCAGTGCTTTCGGATCGGCCGCCCGATCCCGCACCAGAGCGTCGAGGAAATGCCGTGAGGCCTCGCCGTAGAAGGTGCGGGACGCCACTCGGAGATGGTCCGCCAACGCGCCGGCCGAGCGCATGCCGTGCAGTTGCTCGAAGGCGCCCATGCCCGCGCCGGCATCGGCCGGGATATTGACCAGACGAACCTCCTGGCCCGCCATAGCGCGCTTGCCGGCCTCTCCCATCTTGGCGGCCAGCGTGACCTCGCCGGTCGAGAGGAACAGCACCCGCCACGTCTTGCGCGCCCGGGCATCGCCATTCCGCCCGGCGCGCTGCTTGCCGGTGTTGTTGGCCAGCATGTAGGCGATCTCGCCCACCTCGCGCGGTTCGGCCTGCCCCATCTCGTCCAGGATCAGGACCGTGTCGGAGGTCTCGCTGGCGATGCCTTCCAGCCCGTTCGCGGTGCCACGCCACGCCCGGATTTGGCCATCACGATCGCCCTTGCCCCACACGCTGCCGGCGATGAAAGCGGACGTGCTCTTGCCGGACTGAGACTTGCCGACCAGGTGGATGCCGCCCGACTGCTCACCCATGATGTCGAGTAGCGGACCGGCGAAAGCAGCCGAGACAAACAGGGCAAGCCGGCTGTTGCCCACCGCATAGGCCGCTACCTGCTTCTGCCAGTCCGCAAGCGTACCACCAGGCGTGAACTCGCGCCCGACAGTGGCCCGGCTGGACTGGAACACGACCGAGCGCCGGCCGCCGCCGATGGTGAAGCCACCCGGCAGGATGAAGGCATGCCCATCGTCAGTGCGGTGCCAGCCGGCCCGATCGACGCATCGCAGCCGGGTCTTCGTGTGAACCGAGGCGATGAACTGGCGCAGGTAACGCGTGGCCGAGATCGAACAATTCAGGCCGGCATCCTCAAGCTCGCCGGCGATGTCCTTTCCTTCGCCATGCACCATCCGCTTCGGGATGGCCCACTGATGCTCGCGCCGGTCACGGTCCAGCCAGCGGATCAGCAACCCCCAGCCGAACCCGTCACCGTCGTTCGTCTCGGCCACCACATCGAACGGAGCCGAGATCCAGACGGGGAACACCGGCACATCACCGGTCTGCTCGGGCAGGAATTGCAGCCCTTTGCCGGTCATGGCGTAGCCAGGGGGCATCTTCACGTTGGCCTCGGCCAGGGGGGCCTGATCGAGGTAGGGCCGCAGGAATTCGACGCCGGCGATCTCCCCACCGATCAATTCCGGCGGCACGTCATCGGCAACGTCCCATCCGTGCGGCAGACCTGCCGGCAGGGCGACCTGCCGCACGATCAGCGCTCCGGCCTCGCGCATCGCTGTGATGGCGGCATCCGCGTATGCCATGCCCGGTTCGTCGTTGTCCGGCCAGATCGTCACCGTGCGGCTGCCCAGCGGCGACCAGTCGTTGTTGCCGACTGCCTTGCCACCGCCCTGCGACGTCATCGCCACATAGTCGGGGAACAGGCGCTGGGCAGCATCCGCCGTCTTCTCGCCCTCGACCAGCAGGACAGGCGCGTCAGGTCGGGCCGCCAGCCGATCCAGTCCATAGAGCGGCAGAGGCTTGGCCGCCTGTTTCCAATGCCAGCCGGTGATATTCTGGTGTCGACCTTCCTCATCGATCCAGACCCGACGTCCATAGGTCAGCGGCCGAATATCTTTTTTTCCATCTTTGAGATCCTTGCGGAACCGCGCGCAGAGCGGCCGGCCTTCCGCGTCGCGATAGACCCACATAGCCGACGCTCCGCGTGGCAATTCCGGCTCGCATGGCGCCGGGGACTGCGGCTCCCACACCTCATCCTTGCCGCCGGCGGAAACTGCATTCTGCCTCTCCGCCGGGGTCAGCGGCTGGAAGGGGTCAGCAGGAATTCCTGCCGGCAGCGCGGCCGACGCATTGGGTGGCACAGCGTTCATGCTTCACCTCCCAGACCGAGCATGGTGGCCAGCCGCTGGGCAGCTTCCCCCTGCTTCAGGTCGAACAGGAAGGCAGCCAAAGACACGGGATCTTTACCGCGATCACCGGTCGCGAAATCGGACCAAATGCCTTTATTCATGTTCACCTTAAAGGAGCCGGGCGAGCGGTCGCCGCGGCGAGGATTGCGCGCCACCCACTCGTGGCCCTGGCGCCGGCCGTCCGGCAGCCAGCGCGCCAGCAGGGACGGCAGGACGCCCATGGCGGTGCGGTTGATGTGGTCGAAGTCGAGACGGGGAGCACTCATTCCTCGTCCTCCTGGCCGAGGCTGTGACGCCCCATCTGGATGAGATTGCGAAAGCGTTCTTCCGGACTCATGCCCGCCTGGAGAACCTTCGTTGCGCCAATGCCGGCCTGATAGAATTCGTTCTCGAAGGCGCCATCGTCCGGAAGAAAGCCGCACTGCCTGAAAGCGCCGATCGTCCCCTGGGCAACGAAATGCGGAGCGATCAGAACTTCCCACGCATCGGTGCTGACCATCCGAACGCTGTCTTGGAACGATCCCGACCGCGTCATCTGGAGGAAGATGTCCTGCGCGTCGGCTGGCAGCCCAGCCGCACTCACCAGGTCGGCGCAGGAATGCCACGGCAGGGAAACCACCCCGTTTGGGGCAGCGAAGAACCGGATGGCGCGTCCACGCAGCTGGCCGGTGTAGATGGGATTGTGGAGGGGCCTCATCCGACTGCCCTCCCGGTCAAACGGAACCAGTGCCGGATTGCAGCATCCATCGTCACGTCCGCCCTGGCCTTGGCCACAGGCTCGCTCTCGCCCTTTCCGGTCCAGACCGTCATTGCGATCGTCAGGGTGGCAGTCAGCCCATGCTGGAACTGGTCGTCAGAACTGTGCTTGCTCTGATGGTAGTCGGCCAGCATCACGCCCAGCCGGTGAGGTGCGACAGTCGCAAGGTCCGGGCCGTGCTCCTCGCCGGCGTAGATTTCATCCAGACGAGAGAATGCCCCTTTGGCGGCGAGCCGGGCGTTTTCCTTTCCGTCCTGTTCGGACATCGCCCCTTGCGAAACCATGTCGTGGATAAATGTGCCGATGCGTTCGGTGCAGCGATGAATGGCGATGCCCAACGGCAGGCGGTATTCCCGGCACATGTCGGCCATCATGTATCCGGCCCCTTCCATATTGATCAGGGTTTCTCCGTCGATCTGGGCCTTGTATTCCGGCGGCATCGTGGCCCAGATCTTCTCAGCCGCCACCTCCGGGCCGATGTCCTTGGGGCGGTGGTCCATCACGGGCCAATCGTGAATGGCGCTGATGCGCTGGCAGAACTGACGGGCCTGCAAGGCGTCCATGGCGCAGGCCAGCGGGCAATCCGTGCCATCATTGAAGATGACGGTGGGTAGGTAACGCCCCTCGATCGGGCGAACCCACAGGCAGCGCACTGCGTCGGGCGCCAAGGTGGCCGGGTCCGCGATCACGTCGGGAATCGCGGTGCCGGTGCGATAGGTGCGTTTGCTCATCGCGCAGCCCTCCCGGCTTCGATGGCAGCACTGGCGGCCGCGATCGATAGAAAGAGGACAGGCAGCCGGCAACCCGGCATCAGCACACCGATGCGCGGCTCGCCATCGGGGCGGCAGGCATCGGACAGGAGGATCAGGCGGGGCACACTTCCCCCGCTGCGGACGCACTTCGAGCGCCCGCGCTTTTTCAAGCTCGGCATGGCACTTTTCCTATATGCCAACCGCGATTTTTTCTGGACAAGCGGCCCGACGAACCGTATCAATCGAGGTGTTTGGTAGCCTCAATCGATAAGCCTTCAACGGGACGCCGCTCTGCAAATCGCAGGCTGGCGTTTTTCCGTTTCAGGCGGCGCTGGTGCGGGACAGCGACGCGATCCAGGTACGATAGCTTTCGGCTGTGATGCGCGTGGCATTGCCGATTTTGACGCGCTCCAGCGCGCCCCGCCGCATCAGTCGATTGACCGTGGTGCGGCTTATCCCTGCATCTTGGGCAATCTGCTCAACCCGA
>NZ_JABEQD010000027.1 GCF_014174395.1 Gluconacetobacter aggeris | reverse complement strand
GCTCATCTCCTGCTTCCTTCGCAGAAGAGACTCGCCCGACCACTGGCGCACAGGAAACCCGGCGCTTCTTCACATTCGATTCAACGCTCAAAACCGCCAAAGTCCAGCTTATTCAAGCCCAAAAATTGTCAGAACAGAGGGCGTAACCTCTGTTCGATCTTACATTTCACCTGAAAGATTTTGTTGACATGCCTCACAACATGAAATAAAAATGTTGCACATGAAGCATGTTAATGATGACCCAATCGATGAGGACAAATGAGAACCAGATGCTGGAGACCTTGGCTGCCCTTGCGAATCCACATCGACTCCGAATCCTCGAAGTGTTGCATGCTGAAGGGCGGACTTATGTCAGTCAGCTTGCACGCAAGCTAGGTATTAGCCGTCCCCTGCTGCATTTACATCTGAAAAAGTTACAGGACGCAGGGCTTGTGTTGAGCAAGATGGAATTATCGCAAGATGGAAAGTCGTTAAATTACTTCGAGATCGTAATGTTCGATATTGCGCTAAACCCGGCCTCTGTTGCTGACGCCGCTCGTTCTCTACCTCTTTCCACAAAATACGAAATCTCTGAAAGGGACAAACATGAATGACCATGCCTTGGCATTTCTTCTTATCACCATCCTGGTGCTGGTTGTAATTGTGCTGATCTTTGGGATGAAATACTTTTCTTCTGCGCGATCTGTAAGGCTTCAGATCAACAGTGAAGGTGCTTATCGTGATCTCGCGGCGCGCTCCATCAAAACTCAGGAAGACGGTGTAAGTGGGGTATCGGCCACCAAGAGATCAATCGCTGAGATAGAAAGACGCCTTGCGAATATTGAAAAGGTTCTCAAGGAGGTTGATTGATGCGGTCGCCCGAGATGCTTGAAGAAATCGCGCAGTTGAGAAGGATGCGCTTTGCGTCACTTCTGGAAGGTTCAACTCTCATGATTCTTATAGGGATTGCTGTTCCTTTGAAATACCTTGAGGGATTATCTGTGGCGACTTCTATTGTGGGCCCCATTCATGGAATGGCTTTTATTTTTTACTTCTGGATGCTGATCCAGACCGTTTCAGATGGAAAATGGGCTCTAAACGATGTAATCCGAATGATTGTAGCAGCCCTTATTCCGTTTGGGACATTTGTAAATGAACGAGCACTGGCTCGTCGCCAGGCTTTATTGCTCGAAACCACTCAGTGAGGTTGCTGTGGTTTATCTTTGGCTTAAGGCATTTCATGTTATTGCCGCAATCGTTTGGATTGGAGGAATGCTTGCTACTTCCATTCTTATGCTAAGCAGCGTACGTGAAGGTCAGCAGATACAAAAAGCCAGCTCGTCAACGTTGATTACGTCCGTGCGTCGTTGGGATCAAAGGGTTACCAGCCCATCAATGTTCGTAACCTGGGCGTTAGGGTTGGCTATTGCGTTATTGGGGGGATGGTTTCCTGCGGCCTGGCTGATTGTCAAACTTTGTATCGTCTTGTTGTTGTCGGCTCTTCACGGATGGCTATCAAGGAAGCTCTTTTGTCAGCAAGAGAAAAAATCAATATCAGCTTTTCCTAAACCACAGTGTATTCCTTTTGTGGTAATTATGGCGATTGCTGCTATCGTCATGCTTGTAGTTACAAAGCCCATTTGAAAACTTTAAAAAAATAAATCTTGGCTCTTTCATGAGTAAATATTTCTAATATTAAATAAAAAACAACAAAATCCATCTCTAAAAATGGTGAAGCTATAATCCCTTATAGGTAGGAGAAATCTATAGTGATTGCGTCGAAAAGAAGAGAAATAGTCACCTTGGCTGCTGGCGTGGTTGCAGCATCTGTGTTGAATCCTGATAAAAGTAAAGCGGAGGAAAATTCTTTGCAAGGAAGTAAGTATTTTGTTTCGCGTGCTACTGCTCGTCCCAAGCCGAAAATTGGCATGCTTATTTTTCCGGGAGTTACCTCTCTCGATTTGATTGGACCGCAGTCGGTATTGGCTACTACCAGCGACATTTTTCTCATATGGAAAAACAAGAATCTACTTTTGTCCGATAGTGGACTGATTTTGAAACCTGATACGACTTTAGAAGAAAGTCCTAAAAACCTTGACGTGCTTTTTGTACCAGGAGGTCCAGGCCAGGTTGAAGTGATGCGAGATTCTGATGTGTTGAAGTTTCTTGCTGATCGTGGCTCACGAGCAAATTATGTTACCTCGGTTTGCACTGGTGCTCTTGTACTTGGAGCTGCAGGACTTTTGCAGGGTTATAAAGCTGGCACACACTGGGCAGCGCTTTCACTTTTACCTCTGTTCGGTGCAAAGCCTATGAACGAACGAGTGGTAGTTGACCGTAATCGTCTAACTGGCGGCGGTGTAACGGCAGGTATCGATTTTGGATTGACGCTTTTGAGTGCGCTTCAGGGTGAAAGAGTTGCAAAAGTTCAAGAGCTTGCCATGCAATATGATCCACACCCCCCATTCAATGTTGGAACTCCGGAGAAGGCTGGTCCGGATGTCACTAGAGACGCTATCACTTGGATACAGGCCTATGGCGTTGACATGATAGGAACCGCTCATGCGGCTAAAGAAGATATGCAGAAGTACACCATTTTGGATAGGTAAGATGAGTCCTGTGCATAATCAATATTAATGTCCTGCTTCTACGTTGAAAGCTCTTCTCTTTAAAACTGTTAGTTTTTGGAAAGTAAACGGCCAATGCCACCAATGTCTCCGACATCTGCCACTGTCCTGATGACAATTTCGCCTGTATTAGTTGCGTTAATTGCGATTGCCATTTTATCCCTTCCTTCAGAGCCATCTCGTCAAAGGTTTAGTGCAATTTTTGTGGCTGGGGCGGGGGCCGCTTACCTTGGAGCAGGCTTGGGTCTGTTTGAATTGGTCTTTTGTGGTGTAGTAACATTCCTTGCTTATCGCGGATTGAGTGATTATCGTGCGGTCGGTTTAGCCTGGGTATTGCATTCTATCTGGGATGCAACTCATGATCTATGGGGCCAGCCCATTCTACCTTTCGCCCCCACTTCATCTTACGGTTGCTTTGTTTGTGATTTTTGGCTTGCTGCCTGGTATTTCGCCGGGGCACCAAGCCCTTGGCAACGCGCGACTTGGCATCAAAATTTTTATACTTTCACTTCTGTTCTTCAGGGTTGCACATTGATTGCGCTTGTGTGCATTGCGGTTCCGGCACAATTTCTGTTTCATTTAAAAGGCGCAATTAGAGTCGCGTTAGTTAGTCATATCATTGTCGTTAGTATCTACGCCTATACTATGGGTAGCAAGCTAAAGCGTGATGAGCTGGCCTTTGAGGCTTTGGTTCCTTTTGCAACTTTTTTACGTATCAGAATATGCAATGCGTCATCGCCAGATACTCTTACTTGACCATCAAACAGGCGCAGCATTGTGAAGCACAGTCTTCGGTTTCAAGAAACATGTTTCGATGGACATGAATTCCGGATTGTATGGCGGAAGAACACGTTGTTCGAATCAGATAATTTTGACGTGCCCCCCGGAAATGTAACCATTTAAAAGTAGAGTCCGATCGAGAAGGATACGGACGGATGAAGCGCAGTCGTTTTACGGAAGAGCAGATCATAGGGGTCCTGAAGGAACAGGAGGCTGGGCTGAAGGTCTCTGATCTTTGCCGTCAACATGGGATCAGTGATGCGACGTTCTACAAATGGAAGACCCGCTATGGTGGCCTTGAGGTGTCCGAGGCCAAACGGCTGAAGGCGCTGGAAGATGAAAACAGCCGCCTGAAACGTCTTCTGGCGGATGCGATGCTGGATAACGCGGCGCTGAAGGAGATCGTTGGAAAAAAGTGGTGACGCCTGTCGCGAAGCGGCAGGCGGTTCGACATATTCAGGAGGCTCTGGACCTGAGTGAGCGCCGTGCCTGTGCCCTCGTTGGTCTTGCCAGGCGTGTTGCGCGGTATATTTCCACAGGATCGGACGATGCTGCCCTGCGCCAGCGCCTACGGGATCTGGCGTGCCAGAGACGCCGCTTTGGCTATCGCCGCCTGGGCTATCTTCTGGCGCGGGAAGGGTTCAGCCTCAATCACAAGAAGCTGTTCCGCCTTTACCAGGAGGAAGGTCTGAAAGTCCGCCATCGGGGTGGCCGCAAGAGGGCGCTGGGAACGCGCGCTCCCATGACCATCCCCCAGGAATCCGGGCAGCGCTGGAGCCTGGATTTTGTCTCGGATGCCCTGATCTGTGGTCGCCGGTTCCGCATTCTGGCTGTTATCGACGATTTCAGCCGGAAGAACCTGGCATTGGTTGCCGACACGTCATTGTCAGGGGGACGTGTGGCGCGGGAATTGACGGCCCTGGTGGAACGATATGGCAAACCCCTCATGATTGTCAGCGACAACGGTACGGAGTTCACATCCCATGCCATCCTGCAATGGGCCGATGAGATGAAGATCGAATGGCATTATATCGCCCCGGGGAAACCGCAGCAGAACGGCTTTATCGAAAGTTTCAACGGCCGATTGAGGGATGAATGCCTCAACGAAACGCTGTTCACGTCCCTCAGCCATGCCCGACAAGTTCTGGCTGACTGGCGGGAAGACTACAATACGGTGCGTCCTCATTCCCAACTGGATGGCAAGACACCGGATCAGGTCGCCAGGCAAGTGTCTCGGGGGCATGCCCCCGAGACACTTGCCATCCCATCAACCCCAAGCCATAAAAAACGGGAACTCTCCTTTTGAGTGGATACAAAAAGGGGGGCACGTCAATTTCATTAACTTCCGCACGCCGGTCAGGATATGCGGTAATCCGGAAAGGAAAAGCCTCTTTGATAACACTGAAGAAATCAACTGAATTATCTGCATTTTCCGCGTCATAGACGGCCAGATGCACTGAACTGGAGCATCGATCGATAGCGACATACAGAAAACGTTTCCGCCGGTCTCCATTCGCCGTCTGCAATTTTGGAAGATGTTTCTCGTCGATATGGACATAACCGGGATCGCAATCCCGGAACTTTCCCTGTCCACGTATAGATCTGGCCTTTGGAGCGGGAGGAAGCCTGTTCAATCCGGCATCTTTCAGAATACGCCGGATACTGTCCCGTTTCAGATACGGCAGGAAATGCCGCACGACAAAAGTGGAGGGATCGAAAAACTCTCTGGTTATGTGGCTGTGATTCCATCGTTCATCATGCGCCGAGGATAGAAGATGAAGCAGCCGGGTTTCTTTGATGTTGAAGAGCGGCTCGCGCGATTAAGTGGGCTCTGCGATCAGCTGGAGACCCGCAAAAACCGGGTGATTTCTGGCGAAGCGGGCTGGCTTGATGACGTCGATGTGTTGCGGGGTGCACCAAGGGCATCGTTCGGACCGATTTCCACGATGTCCGGAGTTGATTTCGCCGGTTTTGCCGACTTGCAGACAGAGTCAGCCTGCGGTTTCCAGACGCTCGTGGAAGATCAGCCGATTGAAGTTGTAGGCCAGGTTGCAAAGGGTCAGTTTCGCCTCAGCGCGGGCGAGGTCGATGGTGCGGATGAACAGGTTGAATCGGTTCTTCTGATGCGCGAAGACATGCTCAACATGCGCATGGATCGAGGATTTGGCGGCATTGGCCCTCGCGGTTGCCTTCGACATCGGCTTGCCCATGGGTTTACGCCGATGAATACGGGACGTGAGCATCTGGTCCGACAGCCACTTCTCGTTGCGCCTGGATCGATAGGCACTGTCTGCCCAGACCTCTGAACTGGTATTGTCCGTGCTGACGACCTGCCGGAGAAGACGTCCGTCCGGCGTTGACGCCGAAGTCACCGCCATGCCCCGGATGAAGCCGAAGCGTCGGTCGATGCTGATGTGGGATTTGTAGCCGAAGACCGGCAGGGCGATCATGGGGAGTGGCGTCCCATCTGCCCGATACCGGATTTTTCCGCCGACCTTGAGGGTCCAGCGCGCGTCGGTATCCCTCTGTGCTGCCTTGTTCGGCTCGTCCGGCCAAATGTCGTTGGCGCTCTTCCCTGACTTGATCGCTTCGCGTTCGCCCTCGGTGTTCCGCTGTCTTGGCGCAGGCACCAGCGAGGCGTCCACAATCTGCCCGGACATTGGAATGTAGCCCTTCTTCTGGAGTTGCCAGTCAAAGGCCTTCATCACCCGCCTCAGCGTTCCCGTCTCGGTCAGGCGATTGCGAAAATGCCGGATCGTGTTCTCGTCAGGCGTTCGATCCCCGAGCGACAGCCCCAGAAATCGCAGCCAACTCAGCCGATCGCGGATCATGAACTCCATCCGGGCGTCTGACAGATTATGCTGCGCCTGCAGGATCAGGGCCTTGAACATCATCACCGGATCGAATGGTGGGCGGCCGCCTTTGCTCCCATCGCCATAGCCAAGCCCTTCGACCAGCCACGCCCGGAAATACTCGAAATCTAGTGTCTCCTGCAAAACCTCAAGCGGATCGCCCTCTTTGCTCAAGGCATCAAGGTGATCGCTCAAACTGAACAGGGACTTGGGATCCATAGCAGGCCTCCGTGATCGCGCATCTTCAATGAATCACCATAGCCTTCCAAACGCTACCGGTTTTTGCTGGTCTCCAGCTCGAAGCTTTTTCCCGGATTGTGGATTTTGAAGTGTTCCGCCCTGATTTGGAGCAGGCTTTGGCCTATTCAAATGGGAGTAAAGGCGGACGACCGCCATTTGATCCGGTGCTAATGTTCAAGATCCTGATGATCCAGACGTTGAACGATCTGCCCGATGAGCGGACGGAATATCTGATCCACGACCGCCTCTCCTTCATGCGTTTCCTTGGTCTGGGGCTTTCAGATCGGGTGCCGGATGCCAAAACGTGTCAAACGAATTGAAGAACTGACCCCTTTGGCGAAGCGAGGAACTGACCCCGTCATGATGTTGTTGTCTCGGCTTCCCTGATGGACGCTCCGGCCTTCTGCAGAAGGCCGGAGCGTCGTTTCTCCCGCAGACGGTAGCTGTCGCCGCGGATGGTGATCACGGTGGAATGGTGCAGCAGGCGGTCCAGGATGGCGGTGGCCACCACCGGGTCGCCGAAGACCTCGCCCCATTCTCCGACCGAGCGATTGGAGGTCAGCAGGATCGAGCCGCGCTCGTAGCGCCTGGAGACGAGCTGGAAAAACAGATGCGCGGCGTTGGCTTCGAACGGCAGATAGCCCAGTTCGTCGATGATCAGCAGCTTCGGTCGCGATAGGAGCGCCAGTTGCTTGTCCAGCGCGCCGTCCGCATGCGCCTAGGCCAGCATGGCGACCAATGTCGCGGCGGTGACGAACTGCACGCTGTAGTTTCGCCGGATCGCCTCGCGCCCGAGCGCCACGGCCAGATGCGTCTTCCCCGTTCCCGGCGGCCCCAGCAGCAGGATCGTATCGCCGTGCGCGACCCAGCGGCACTCGGCCAGATCGCGGACCTGCCGGGGATCGAGGGACGGCTGGGCGTCGAACTCAAAGCCGTCGAGTTCCCGCACGAACGGGAACTGCGCCATCTTGCTCGCCATGGCGATGCGGCGCTCGTCGCGTCGCGCGATCTCGCGCCCGACCAGGAATGCCAGTGCCTCGCGTAACGTCATGTCCGAGCGCGCCGCCTCGTCGAGCAGCGTGTCCAGTTGGTCGCGGATCGCCGTCAGCTTGAGCCGGTCCAGCATCCCGACCAATGCCTCATGGTCCACGCCCGCCATCACCAGGCCCCTCCCGCGACTGCCTCATATTCGGCCAGCGGCCGGAGCAGGTCGGGCAACGGGGTCGGTAGCCCGGCAAGTGATGGGCCGTTCGCGGCCGGTCCGCCGACCACGCCGGCGAGATGGGAGCGATCGACGATCCGCTGCCGGCGTCCCGCGCAAAGCGGATGATCCGCCACGACCTGCCCGGCATGACGCACGACGACGCGCCCGCCCAGCACCACAATCTGGACGCTCTCGCCGATCAGCCGCCACGGCACGGAGTAGCTGTTGGTGTCCAGGTCGATCGCGCAATCGGCCTGAACCTTGCGCACCAGATCGCGCAACTGGCCGAACGGCGCGCGTCCACCGAGCGGGCGCAGGGCCTCGGCCTCGCCGGCGAAACGCTCCGACGGTGCAACGCCCGTCGTGCCATGCACGCGCCGGTCGGCAATCTCGCGCGTCCATTGGTCAAGATGCGCCTCGAACATCGCCCAGTTCGCGAAACGCCGTCCCGCGACCGCGTTCTTCTTGACGTAGCCGACCCCGCGCTCGTCCTTGCCCTTGGTTCGGGCGCGATACGGCGCACAGGCACGCGGCGCAAAGCCCCAATACCGCGCAAAGGCATGCAGCCGACCGTTGAAACGGACCTCCCGCGTCGTCGCGTCGTGATGCTCGACCAGAGCTTTCGCATTATCGAGCAGGATCTCCGCCGGAACCCCGCCGAACCGCAGGAATGCGCCCTCCATGCCCGCGAACCAGTCCGCCTGTCCCTGCCTCAGCGACGCGCGGATATGCAGGCGGCGCGAATAGCCGAGCGTCGCCACGAACAGATACACCCGCAGCCGCTCATCGCCGATCCACACCCGCGTCTCGCCGAAATCGATCTGCAACTGCCGCCCAGGCGGCGTCTCGAAGCGAACCGTCGCCCGCTTCCGGGCCAATAACTCTCGCCGCCACGGCCGGACCTTCAACTCGACCGAGCGAAGCCCAATGACGATCCCATGCTCGCTCGCCAGTTCCTGGCGGATCACGTCGGCATTGCCGTCGTGCCGGAAGAACCGCTCCCGAAGCCAATCGTCCAGACCATCGAACGCCGACCGCCGCTCAGGCTGCCGATACGCGATCGCCCCGCCAGCACGGACATATCGTCGCGCCGTGTTCCGCGAACAGCCAAACTCCCGCGCCAGCCGCTTGGCTCCCCAGCCAAGCCCGTGCAGCCGCATCATCGCGGCAACCTCCTCGGGTTGCAGCATCCCCGTTCCCCGCATCGTTCCAGACAATGCGGAAATCATGCTCTTTTCTTCCGTCATCGGTGCCCCTTTCAAAAACGAAGGGGGTCAGTTCCTCATTGCGACAGGGGGTCACTTGCTCACTTCGCCTGACAAAACGGTCTGGCTGTTCTGTGAGCGTCTGACACAGGCGGGTGCGATTGATGGCCTGTTCAATCGCTTTGACGCTGTTTTGAGGAACGCCGGTTATCTGCCGATGTCAGGCCAGATCCTGGATGCACCGCTGGTGGCTTTGACCCTGCCCCGTGAAATGCCCTCGTTTTTGAGTAAGGTCTGTCCAACGGGAGACAGGCAATGAAGAGATCACGTTTCACGCAGGACCAGATCATCGGAATCCTGAAAGA
>NZ_JABEQD010000026.1 GCF_014174395.1 Gluconacetobacter aggeris | reverse complement strand
CAGCAGAACGGGTTCGTTGAGAGTTTCAACGGCCGGTTCCGTGACGAATGCCTCAACGAGCACCTGTTCCGCAACCTGGCCGACGCTCGGACGATCATCGACGCCTGGCGGGCCGACTACAACGCTGTCAGGCCCCACACCAGCCTCAATGGCATGACGCCAGAGGCTTTCGCTCAACACGCAGGCAAGGCATACAACATCCCACAGACCCTAACTTAAATCTGAGGGCATGTTCGGGGCAGGGTCAGGGACCAACAACTTACTTCACTCAAGGAATTTACGAGCCGGATCCAGGGCAGGCAATGTTACTTAGCAAGCGCGGCGTCGTGATCGAACGTACTCCAATTATTTCTCTCATCGGAGATGCTCCTGGTCTGGATGCCGTGAAGCTGGCGGATGGACGGCTCATTGAAGTCGCAGCTGTGTTCACGGTACCGAAAACCAGACCTGCCAGCCCGATTGCCGAGAAACTGGGCTGTATTCTGGAAAACGGACCTACCGGTCCGCTCATCAAGGTCGATACCTGGGGCGCAACCTCTGTGTCCGGGGTCTATGTAGCTGGGGATGCCGCTAGCCCGATGCATAATGCAACGGTCGCAGCAGCGTCGGGTGTCCTGGCAGGTATAGCGGCGCACCAATCTTTAGCCAGGGCGTGATCCCGCGGTAGCGCAATCCGCTGCTTGCCATCGAATACTCAGTTTTCTTTTCCATGCCCGAGCCGATGGCCAGGTCGGAACCCATAAGAACGGGCTTGCCATGCGATCAGGAAGCTTACAGCAGCGAGTGCCATCACAATCCAGGGGAATGACAGAGCTCCCCACGTTTCCAGCAACACACCGCCCAACAAGCCACCGCCGGCTATGGCGCTGTTCCAGACGACCACATTCATCGACAACGCTACATCCGTACCCTCCCCGGCTGCATCAGCAAGTGCCGTCTGGAGCAACGTCGCGGCCCCTCCGAAAGTCAGACCCCACATCGCAACGCCAATCATGATCACCGCAGGCGATGCTGACCCAATTGTAAAAACACCTGCAACAACAACGAATATTGCCAGGCTGACCAGAACGGAAAGCCTCAGGGCATGATCGACCGTACAACTGGTGAGCCAGATGCCTGCAAGGGCAGCGAGACCAAAAAGCAGGAGGATGCGGTCAGCCTCTCCTGCCAGCCCCGCCGGTGTAATGAACGGTACGATATAAGTGTAGAGAACGTTATGCGCGAGCATCCATGTTACCACGACGCCCAGAACAGATCGCACCCCCGGTGTTCGCAGGACATGACCGAACGGCTGGCGCTCATGATGTGCAAGGCCTGGAAAATCAGGAACCTTCGCCAGAACCCAGACAATTAACAGCACGGTGGCGCCCGACATAATCCAGAAGGCCAGTCTCCATCCCACAGCCACGCCCAGCCAAGTGCCCGCCGGAACACCCACAGAAAGCGCGATCGGCGTGCCAACCATGGCGATAGCCAGAGCACGTCCTTGCTGTGCGGGTGTCACCATTCTGCGCGCATAGCCTGCCAGCAAGGCCCAGGCGAGCCCTGCCGCTGCACCCGCGCCATATCGCGCCACGAGGGTCAGGTCATAATCCGTCGAGAGCGCTGTGACGGAGTTGAAAACTACAAAACCAATGATCGCCAGTATCAGAACCTGCCTGCGCCGCCAGCGCTGTGTGGCTAATGTTAGCGGGATCGCAGCACTCAGGGAGCCCAGAGCGTAGGCCGTGACCGTCTGCCCTGCCAAGGCGGGCGAAACATGCAGCCCAGCCCCGATCTCAGGCAGCAAACCTGCAGGAAGAGTTTCAGTCATGATGCAGATGAAGCCAGTCATCGCCAAGGCGAGTAAGCCGGCCATAGGTAATCTGTCATCGGGACTTCTGCGAAGGGGTATCGTCTTGGAGGTCATACGGCTCTCATATATGGATCGAATGATCTATATATGAGAGCGTAAATTCTTGGCAATCACTTCTGGATCACTTAATATGAAAGTCTTTCAAAAGGAGCAGCACCATGGCGCGAACAGGGCGTCCCCGGGAGTTTGACAGGGACAAAGCACTCGATGCCGCCATGACGCTTTTCTGGGCGCAGGGCTACGAACCGACCTCCCTGACACAGCTCAAATCCTGCATGGGCAATATTTCGCCTGCAAGTTTCTATGCCGCGTTCGGCTCGAAGGAAGCCCTGTTTCGCGAAGTGGTGCAGCACTATCTGGCGACCTACGGGCAGGTGATGGCGCCCTTATGGGACGAAAACCTGACACCGCGGGATGCGATTGAACGGGCTTTGCGCGGTTCGGCGCGCATGCAGGCTTCCCGGACGCATCCCTGTGGCTGTCTGGTCGTGTCGGGCGCCAGTAACTGTTCGCCCGAAAACGAAGCCGTTCACGCCCTTCTCGCTGCAGAGCGCCAGCGGACGCGGGTCGGGATCCGGGTCTGCGTGGAACGCGCGCTTGCCCGCGGCGAACTGCGCGATTGTGCAACAACAGCGGCCCTGCCCGATATTTTCGCGACTTTTTTCCATGGCATGACATGCGAAGCGCGGGACGGGATGACGTCAACACATCTGGATGCCGCCATCACCTCGCTTTTGACCTTATGGGATGCCAACGCGCTGCTCACCACGCCGTGAAACGGTCTGCCAGACATTGATGAGCCTGCAACAGGCCAAGCCTTAAGCCGTAAATTCTATATCGACCACTCCATAATTCCTTGACCCTGTTTTGCACGCATATTATGGACCATCCAGTACGGAATTAAATTCCGGAACAAACCGCCGTGTCTCGGCCAAGGAATCCAGTTATGAGCAAACAGGACATCGCATTCATCACGGGTGCCAATCGCGGCATCGGATACAGTATCGCGAAGCATCTGATTGCCTCGGGCATCAACGTGATCGGGACCTATCACTCCAACGAAGACGAGGCGAACGCTGCCGAAGCAGCTCTTGTCGGCGAAAACGCAAAACTGCGCATGCTGAAGCTGGATATCGTGGATCATGAATCGTTCGCGGATTTTTCCGTGCAGGTCAAAGCACTTCTCGAACGGGAATTCGGCCAACAGCGGCTGAATTACGTGGTCCAGAATGCGGGCAATATCATTCACACCCGCTTCGATGCTGCGACATCCGAACAGCTCGACAACCAGTACAACATTCATTTCAAAGGCCCCTATCTGCTGACGGTGGCCCTCCTGCCCCTGATCCGGGACGGCGGTCGTATTCTCAACATCACCTCCGCCGCGACCCGTTTCTACCTGACGGATCATGGACCTTATTCAGCCATGAAAGCCGCTACCGAAGTCATCTCACTCTACATGGCGAAAGAACTGGGAGAGCGGGGCATCACCGTCAATGCCGTCGCCCCTGGTGCGATCGCCTCGGATTTCGGCGGTGGTCTGGTCCGTGACGATGCCACGATCAATAAAAGCCTTGCAGACATCACGCCCCTGGGGCGGGTTGGACAGCCCGATGACATTGGTGCCGCCATCCGTGCCCTTCTGTCTGACGACATGCGCTGGGTGAATGGCCAACGCGTTGAGGTGACGGGAGGCCAGTCGCTATGACACTCAGACATTCACAACCGGGAGAGGCCTCATGATCCACGTTATGGCCAGCAGTGTCATTCCTGCATCCCTTCCCTCTGTCTGGCGGCTGGTCCGTAATTTCGGCGCCCTTGGACGCTGGTTGCCGGGCGTCAGAAGCTGCGTGATCGACCGCAATGAGTCCAGTGACCGCGTCGGCGCAATCCGCCTGGTTGAGATGGGGGATGTCGGACTCATCCGCGAACAGCTTCTGGCGCTCTCCGACGTGGATCACACGGTCACGTTCTCGATCGTTGAATCAACCCTGCCGGTCCGGAACTATCGCTCTACAATCAGCCTTCTTCCCATAACGAAGAGCGACCACACGTTCATCCAATGGCAGGGGCAGTTCGAGGCCCCAGCCGAACATGCCGCCAGTATGGAGGCCCGGATGCCGACACAGATCTACCAGCCAGCTTTCGACAGACTGGCCGAGATACTGGCCTCAGAGACGACATTGTCATGAAGGAACCTAAACCCATGATCCAGCCCCTCTCTAACGCTTCCCGATCAGGCACATTCAGGATTGGCGGCGATCTCGGCATCAACCGGCTTGGTTTCGGTGCGATGCGCATCACTGGCCAGGGTATATGGGGACCGCCCGCCGATCACGACGAGGCCATCCGCACACTGAAGCGCCTCCCAGAACTCGACGTCAATTTCATCGACACGGCGGATTCCTATGGTCCGGACGTCTCCGAATGGCTGATCAGGGACGCTCTGCATCCCTATCCCAAAGGCTTGGTCATCGCGACGAAAGGCGGCCTCACCCGCTCCGGCCCCGACATCTGGAAACCGGTCGGACGGCCGGAATATCTATTGCAGCAGGTGCACAAAAGCCTGCGCAACCTCGGCGTCGAGCAGATCGATCTGTGGCAACTCCACCGGATCGATCCCAGAGTGCCGGCAGACGAACAATTCGACGCAGTCCGTTCCTTCATTGATCAGAAACTGATCCGTCATGCAGGACTGAGCGAGGTCTCTGTCGACAACATCAAAACAGCATCGAAATTCTTCGAGGTCGCGACCGTCCAGAACCGCTACAATCTCGTCGATCGCACCAGTGAGGACGTACTCGACTACTGCACGCAGCAGAACATCGGGTTCATCCCGTGGTTCCCTCTCGCCGCCGGCAACCTCGCCAGACCGGGATCCATATTGGACACGATGGCGAAGAAATACGGCTTGCATCCAAGTCAGATTGCTCTCGCCTGGGTCCTGATGCGCAGCAAGGCGATGCTTCCGATCCCCGGCACGTCCAAGGTCGCCCATCTGGAACAGAATGTCGCGGCTGCCGACATCACACTGTCCGATGAAGACTTCGCGGCGCTGGACGCAGAAGGCCGCAAGGCGTTCCAGTCAACGCCTTAAAGAAGCGCGTCCGGACAGTTACAATCCCATTGTCGAAAGACCGGGGTGACTGTCCGGACGCCGTCCCTCAGGCCACCGGAACAGGCGGTCGGTCGCCGAAATGGGTTGGTCGTTGATTGACGCTGCGCGGTAACGCATCAACCCGTTTTCATCGAACTCCCAGTTCTCGTTCCCATGGGACCTGAACCACTGTCCGGCCTGATCCTGCCACTCATAAGCAAAGCGGACCGCGATCCGGTTATCCTGAAAAGCCCAGAGTTCCTTGATAAGGCGGTATTCCTGCTCGCGCTCCCATTTGCGCGTCAGGAACGCCACGATGTCCTCTCGTCCGTGGATGAATTCCAGGCGATTGCGCCACTGGCTATCGGTCGTATAGGCCTGCGCCACCTTTTCAGGATCCTGGCCATTCCAGGCATCTTCCGCGAGGCGGACTTTCTGAGCAGCAGTTTCAGCATTGAAGGGAGGCAATGGGGGTCGGGACATAGGGAGTTCCGCCTCTGGTTCGGGGACGGATCACAAGTTGATCCGAGACCTGTCAGTGTTTTCCAAAAGAGTATTTGACGAAAGGACAACGATCCCTCATTTCAAGCCATGGCCAGACAGATCGGTATTCTTCTCTATCCAGACTTCCAGTTGCTCGACGCTGCCGGAGTGACGGCAGCCTTCGAGATTGCCGGAGGATTTGGGGAGGCTCCATATGAGATGACGCCCCTGTCCCGCCATGGTGGTCTGGTCCGGTCGTCTTCCGGGATGGCAATCGAGACGGTTCCGCTCACGACGGCAGGGCAGTTTGATACGCTTGTCGTTGTCGGAGGCGAAGGCCACAGGCAGGCCATGAATTGTCCGGAATTACAGGCCTTCATCCGATATCAGGCGACCACGGCGCGGCGGATATGCAGCGTATGTACCGGGACCTTTCTGCTGGCGGCGGCCGGAATGCTCGATGGACGCCGCGTAACGACGCACTGGCAACAGGCTGCAACTCTGAAAGCACTGTTTCCAGAAGTCATGGTTTCGGCCGATGCCATTCATGTCCATGATGGCCCGGTCTGGACGTCTGCCGGCATCAGCGCTGGCATCGACATGGCTTTGGCGTTGATTACCGAAGATCTTGGGGCCGATATTGCCCGTCGTACGGCGCAGCAAATGGTGGTGTTCTATCACCGTCCCGGAGGACAGTCCCAGTTCTCGGCACTCCTCGAGATGGCGAGCCCTCAGGAACGTTTTGCCGATCTCCTGGGATGGATCCGATCCAATCTAAAACAACGCTTGACCGTAGACGTTCTTGCAAGTCAGGTCGGAATGAGTTCGCGAAATTTTTCACGCAGTTTTCGAGTAGCCGTGGGGATGAGCCCCGCAAAAGCAGTCGAACGACTGCGTCTCGAAGCCGCACGCGAGCAGGTGGAGAGATCTACCCTTCCTATCGAAGTCATCGCCGCCATGACGGGCTTTCATGATCCCGAACGGATGCGACGCGCCTTCCTGCGTGAGTTCCATCAGCCGCCTCAGTCTATCAGGCGAAATGCCACTGCCAGGGCGACCTGAGAGTGCTCATTTTCCCTGGACGAGAAAGCAGCTCGTTTTGCAAGCAATCCCGATGAGGTCCACTTCAATGATGGATCGCGTCTATCCCGCTAGAAGAGGTCAAACACGCGGCAGATCAGGACACTTCCTAGAATTTAACCCTTTGAATGAGGGGCAGCCCGCAGGAAGAGCAGAATTCCTTCAAGAACCTGCCATCGGTTCCTTTCCATAACCACCATATGCGTTCCTTCCCCAATTTCTACCCAGCGACGATACGATGCGTTGAGAAAACGTGAAAACAGGTTCCCCATCTGCTGAGTGGTTACGTCTAAATCCCACTCTGCATGAAGCAGAAGAACCGGGACCGTGATCTTTTCGGGACTGTAAAACGCCTTCCCTGCGGACCAGTAGTCACGGACATCCTGAATCACACCCGCAGGTGCCCGGATCACTCCACCCTGCTCTGCGGGATCGCTCGCAAGAATAACTGCGGCCCACTGTTCAAACCACCCTGCCGGCAGAATCTCTTCGCGTTTCTGCTCAGGTGCGCCTTCAAGCCAGCGCTGGCGAAATGCCTGAACATTAAAGCGTCGATATGCAGGTACAGGACCACCAGGATCCAGACGAGAAACCCCGTCATTGATCCATTGCGGTGCAATCAGCGTTAATTTCTCCACCTTGTCATTGTGAACAGCCGTATAGGCGCCGGTAACCGTGCCCCCCCAGGACATTCCGATCAGGCAAAGACGTGGGATGGCAAGCGTTGCGAGAAGATAGTCAACAGCAGTACTCAGATCGCGTACTGCTGTTTCGGTCCTGACCTGAGGCAGGGCAGCTTCAGGTGCACCTCCCATTCCATCAGGACGCGTTGATCCTCCGAAACCCCGTACGTTAAGCGCATAAACATCGAACCCTTCCTGAGCGAGGAGATCCATGAATGCGCCCTCCCCGACAGGCACATCGAAAAGACTTTCTGCCGGCAGTGTCGCGCCATGCATCAGCAAGATAGTGCGCTGTGAACCAAATATCTGGATGTCTGCACGTCGTTTATGGCGCAGATGAAGTGAGATATTGGCCGTATCACTCGGGATGAACAGGTTTTCCATAAGCAGATTTGTCATCTGACGTCTCCTACATTTGGTTGCGCAAATTCCCATGCAAAACCTTCTGGACGACGCCTTACATATCCGGCACCCGTTTCCGCGAAATGACTGGTAAAGCAGAGACTCCCGCTTTCTGCCGCTTCTTTAAGAAACCACCGCCGCGAACGCTCGGCAGGGTGAACGAATTCGCAGTAAACGGACCGCAGATCCGGACGATAAACCTGCAAAGGATGGTGCATGACATCTCCTGTAAACCACGCCTCTTCACCATCCGACCGCAACCGGATCGAGGCATGATCGATGCTATGACCGGGAGTAGGATGAAAGGAGAAACCTGCAAGAACCTCTTGACCGTCAATGGTAATCGCCTCTCCCAGCCCTGCCTCGATAACGGGGAGCATGCTGTCTGTGTAGACACGTGGGAGTGGGCGATGATCCGGGCACCCTAAGATCTCTGGAGGCAGGTCTGGAGCAGGGTCAATACCGTCATTGCTGGCGCCGTATCGGGCCTCAATCCCTGAGAAAACATGACGGGCTTTCGGAAAGGTCGGCACCCATTTTCCGTTGTGCAAACGCGTATTCCATCCAACATGATCGGCATGAATATGCGTATGCAGAACGGTATCAACCTGCTCCGGTTGTACGCCTGCGACTGCAAGATGTTCGAGAAACGACGTATGCAGATGATCCAGTGCCGGTGCGGCAGGTAACGGCTTGTCGTTGCCCGTAGCGGTATCAACCAGGATATTGAGACCAGCAACCTGAACAAGCCACGCATGAGTTCCCTGCGCGAGCCCACCGGTCACGGGGTTAAATGATCCTGGCGTCAAATACGGACCGAATATTGCAAGTGCCTCAGCGTCGATATCCGGATACAGTTTGTGAGGGCGCGCGTTATCCCAATGAAGCTCGGGAATACGCGTGACACGGGCGTCACCCACTTGAAAAGCTTCTGCCATGATTGACTCAATGCGATTGTTTTACGTCGCATCAGACGTTAGGGTGCGCGCGCACATCATACAAATCGATTTGATATATGAAACCCATTGATCATTTCAATCTTCGCTCTTTCGATCTCAATCTTCTGATTGCTTTCGACGCCCTCGTTTCAGAACGCAGCGTCACAAAGGCGGCACGACGCCTTCGCATTCAACAACCCGCAATGAGCCATGCACTCGCCACCCTCCGAATGTTACTGGGCGATGATGTGCTCGTCAGAACCGGTGCTGTCATGCAGCCGACCGCCAAAGCGTCAACCATGGCATCACATGTCGCGGAGTTGTTAAGGCAGGCTCAGCACATCCTGATGTCTGAGGAACAGTTTGATCCTGCGACGGAACAGCGCATCTTTCGTTTCGGCTTTTCGTCCGAACTTGAAGTCTTTCTAATGCCTAAACTGACGGCCTATTTGCAACGGCATGCACCTGGAATACGACTGCTGTCACGTGGATCTCCTCGGAGCGAGGTCTATACATTACTGGATACGGGCGCGCTGGATATCGCAGTGGGGTGTTTCGATTACAGTTTGGGACGCCATTGTGGGGTATCGTTGTATGAGCAGTCTCTCGTCTGCTGCTTCAACCCGAAGCTGATCGGTCCGGATGCTCCAATCACGGTTGAGCGTTATCTTGCATTGCCCCATGTTCTCATGACTTTGAAAGATGACATCCAGGGATGCCTGTCAGACGCACTGATGCAGATTGGTCAGGAACTCAACGTGGTTCTCGCTGCATCAGATTTTCTGACGGCACTTGCTGCCGCAGCGGCCGCACCCGTTCTGGCTACGCTTCCCAGCCGGATCGCTCAGCAGCATGCCGCGCATTTCGGTTTGGCAATCCATCCCGTTCCACTGGACCTGCGTATCCCGGCAGTATCGATGATCTGGTCAGCCCGGAGTGATCGTGATCCTGCCGCAGTATGGCTGCGCGATGCTGTCGCATCAGTATTGGGTAGTCATGTAAAATGAGATTTTTAATGAGCGCTCAAAATAGCTAAGCTGGACTTTGGCGGTTTTGAGCGTTGAATCGAATGTGAAGAAGCGCCGGGTTTCCTGTGCGCCAGTGGTCGGGCGAGTCTCTTCTGCGAAGGAAGCAGGAGATGAGC
>NZ_JABEQD010000025.1 GCF_014174395.1 Gluconacetobacter aggeris | reverse complement strand
AGGACTACGAAAGATACGCGACCACGCTCGCAGGCTTCCACGTCATCGCATTCGTCGGATACATGCTCAAACATGCCGCACAGATGGTCCAATGTGCATAACACCCTCTAGGTCCGCCGCTTAAGCACAGTGTATACAAATTACGAGGTACCCCCTCGAAACCCATGACAACGGGAACGAGCCACTTGTTTCGTTTTTCGACCTTCCTTGGGTCGAGTGCTGCACCTCGACCGCCAGCGTAGCCGATCCACTTGCGTGACGCGCATCAGGATGCTGATGTAAGAATGGCCTTGGCTCCAGGTTCAGCCTCATACGCCATAGCTTGAGCAATTTGATCGAGGCTGAACTTCTTTCCCGGACGTGTTCTGAACATCGGGTCGACGATGATATCTGCGAGAGACGTCAGCGCGGCACGAAGCCTCTGGGTGTCCTTAACGGTCCTGCTGTTGAAATTGCTGAATCCCTTCATCGTAAGCTTCTTTGCTGAAAAGAGTACTGATGGAACCGAGATCGGGATTGAGCCACCAAGGAAGCCGTAAAACGAAACAGTACTGCTTGTCGGCAGATGTGGAGCGATCCGAGTGATCAGTTCTCCTCCAACTCCATCGAAGACAGCCGTTGTGCTCAGTTGTTCTGAAATCGTAGCAAATTGACTTTCGAAATCATTCGATTTCGTAACAAGCACATGCTCCACACCAAATCTACGTAGTTCTTCGCCAGCCTGCTCGGAGCGCACCAGAGCAAGCAACGGGATATGATTTCTCCGGGCAATCGCCGTTATGGCCAGGCCGGTCGCTGAAGCGCCCGCCGTCACGATCAGGCCCTTGTGTCCTTCGCTCAACATCTCTTCCATAAACGCGTACGCAGTCATCGCATTGACCAGAGAACCGGAGTAATCCTCGACTGCAACGCACTCTGGAAGAATAAGGGCGCTGGTGTAAGGCACGACGGCTTGCTCGGACCACAATCCGACAATATGCGGGCTCGGCGTCAGCGAGCGATATAGCGCCACATTCCTGCCCGCAAACTCCAGTGGGACATCCTTCCCAATAGCGCGCACTTTGCCGGATGAAGAGGCACCCCAGATTTCATAAAGACTGGGTTTTGACCCCGTGGTGATCGTCGGTCTTGAGAGGAAGGCTTTATCCCCATGGTTAATAGCGGAGGCAACAATGTCCACCAGGATGTGCCCGTCTGGGAGAAAGGTTGGTGTGGGGACCTCGCGTACCTCAAGCTGGCGAGTTTCCGTGACGCAAATGGCCTTCATCTTCGAGTTCTCCTCTGCCTGATTCAGTCTGGATCGACTTCGAAGACCATCAACATTGGAACACTTACCCTACACAAGTGCGGTTATTTTTGTTAGTGTAAGCGCTATGCAACTCAATACCCCGTGCCCTGTGGCATTTACGTCGAAGATCCTCAGCGGGCGATGGAAAGCTCGTATCGTGTGGTCACTTATTCGAAACCAACCGTTACGGTTCTCTGCGATACGAAGAGCATGCCCTCCGATCAGCGACCGAATGCTGACGAAAGAACTGCGCCAACTGCAGGAATGGGGACTGCTATCGCGCAAGGAATATCCCGTGATCCCGCCGAAGACAGAGTATCGTCTAACCAATCTAGGCGATACGCTGCGGCCGATCATGCAGTCGATGGCCGACTGGGGGCTTTCTCATCGGTCCGAGATTGTAGACGAGGGAGGCAGCGGTGGTCAGTAGGCCGATGTTTAGCTTCCCAAATTGGTTGTTCGCATGGCGAGCGGCGAATAGAGGTGGACACGTCCGTTCGGACAGTTTTTGGGTTTGAATAAGCTATACCCGGTTCTTGTTATGCCGCCATTCTGACGGCGTTGCTGTTGGCCATCTGCTCCGGGGTTAACCCCGGAGCAGATGGTGTCGGCGCGCCATGATACGCCTCATCAGGCGTTCGTCCAGCCAGGGCCGTATGGGGACGTTGCCCGTTATAATGAGTGATCCATTTCGTGAGTCCCTCTCGAAGTTCTGATCCGGTCTCAAATGCGTGCAGGTAGATGCATTCGTATTTCAGAGACCGCCACAGACGCTCGATGAACACGTTGTCCAGCCAGCGCCCACGTCCGTCCATGCTGATACGGATCTGACGTTCTTCCAGGATCCCGGTAAAACGGGGCGTCGTGAATTGTGAGCCCTGGTCCGTGTTGAAAATCTCCGGGGTGCCGTAGTGCATCAGCGCATCCTGGAGTGCCTCAATACAGAACTCCGCGTCCATCATGTTCGACAGACGCCAGGACAGCACCTTGCGCGTGAACCAGTCCATGATCGCCACGAGATAGAGAAATCCCCGTTTCATGGGGATATATGTGATATCGGAACACCAGACCTGGTTAGGCCGCTCACTGACCAGATCCCGCAGCAGATAGGGATATTTCCGATGCTCCGGATGCGGCACACTTGTGCGTGGCTTCTGGTAGATCGCCCGCAGGCCCATGATCGCCATGAACCGGCGGACGCGTTTGCGCCCCACTTCATGTCCCAGGCGGCGCAGATGCCATGTCATCTGCCGCGAGCCATAATACGGCGTTTCCAGGAACTGGGCGTCGATCAGCCGCATCAGCGCCAGATTGGCCTCACTCTGTGGCACAGGCCGATAGTAAACGCCCGACCGGTTGAGTCGCAGCAGCGTGCATTGCCGAATTATCGGCAGGCGCGATCGCTTCGGGTCAATCATCTGCCGCCTCTGATCACGCCCAACCGAGCAGAGGCATCGCGTAAAAAATCCCGTTCCACGAGAAGCTCGCCTATCTTCGCGTGCAGTTTCTCCACATCAGCAGGGCTGACCGGGGGCTCGGCCACCGGCTTCCCGGAGAAGGTCGCCGCCATCCCCTCAATCGCCTGCCGTTTCCACTGGGCAATCATCGTCTGATGCACACCACGTTTCGAAGCCAATTCCGCCAGCGTCAGTTCCCCACGGATCGCTTCCAGGGCAACCCGTGATTTGAACTCCGCCCCATACCTCTTGCGCGTAACCTTCCCCATAAAACCCGCCCTCTCTCAGGTCGGATTATAGCTTATCGCCCTGTCTGAAAAATGGGGACCACCTCTCGCTCATGTCTGACATACTGGCCATTTTCATGTCCGGCATGTCGTTATCCATCATAACAACGTCGGTAACATCAGAGTCAGCCGGACCGATCTGTAACCCCGTCAAGCGCTCAAATGTCGCGCGCGGCATTTCATCCGGTAGCCCGCGGCTCTGCAAAGTGAGTTGGCCCATGAGTCCGATCAACGCGCACGCGACGAGCACCAGATACGCCTTGCGTATCCAGCCACCCTGTTGATCGCATACACCCGAACCCAATAACCTCAACAAAAATGACGCCTTCTCCGAAGTGAACCAATCAGTTTGTTCTTACAGGCAAAAGGCGTAATGACATCTTTTGCGCCTTACGTCCCGTCCAAATGAAACAGCGGTTTCATCAAGGAATAGAACGCTCCTGATGGGGTGCCTCATCACCTCAGCCGTCTCATCTGATTTAGGGACGTATAAGGACCTCCGTCAGTTTCCAGTTGAGAGGACCACCCCAGGACGAAAAAAAATCCGAGCCGCCGCCCTACGATGCGCCGACAGTCTGTTGATCCAGAACGAATGCCCAGTGAGCATGCTCGACGCCGTTCATGATTTAAAATAAGATGATTGCGCAGCCTATCATATTTGTTATATGCTCTGAGCGGGCTACATCCGAGACAGATTATCGGGTCTGTAAGTGCGATCAATAGGGCGGCAACGAGAAAGATTTATCTGCGGTTGCCTCCTTTCCGCAAAGACCTATCCGACTATCGTCGCAGTGAATGGGAGTTGACCGCTGTTTTCTTCCTTCCGATTGCCTTTCAGGAACGATCTGACACGTGCTGCTCGTCTGCTACTGATCGCGTGCGCGCTGATAGGATTTCTTGGACAACTGACGTTGCAGAGCCGCGCCCTTCCTGGTGAAATGCCACGAGTAACGTTAGAGCGCCTGACGGGGCTGCACTTCGGAAGGCCCGTGCAGCATGATGACACTTCAATCATGCAGTGTAGTGCAGACATGCCAGAGATGGCTGACGGACAGCACGTAGCGACGTCTGTGCCTGCCCGCCACCATCATGGTGACGGTTACTGTTTTTTATGTCCTCTGCTTCACCTGCCAACAGTCACTATCGCGTTTTGCATTGCGATCCTGCTCGCTATTCTTCGCGTACGTTACTGTTGCTTTCAGTCGGCTATCGCTCCGCGCACCATGGGCCAGTTCGCTGGGGTACAACCACCAGCAACCGGCCCCCCAACGTCCGTAACGGCATAAGTCTGACACCCCGATCGTCTGCTTCCCAGACGATCGCATCATGCCTTTACGGAAAATTATCCAATGCTTCATATCCGAAGCCGATGCGCTCTATGCATCGGCGCGTCCCTGCTTGCCCTCACATCCGGGAGTGTGCATGCGTCTTCAAAAGCACACATACCAACGACACCTGGCGATCATACCGACAGTAGTCATGCTTCATCATCATCATCCGCATCGGTGCGTCGTCCTCTGGCTAAGCCGAAGCCTGAAAATGAATCACGACAATCGCCGACCTCATCTTCTCAAGGTCTTCACCAGGAAGAACACCGCCCCGAGTTTATTCTCGTCGATGGAAAACGACAGACCGCGACAGCATATCTCGCACCTGCAGATACAACAGCACTGAAAATTCCTGTTCAGATCCAGAAAAATCCATTGTCTGTCCAGGTCGTGACTCATGCTTTAATTCAGGACCGCGGCGCGCTGACCATTAATCAGGCAGTTGAAACTGTCAGCGGTGTCGAACGTAACCTGACCTTTCCCAACTCACTAACGTTTCGAGTTCGAGGATTTTCGGACTCCTCAACCACGTTACGCGATGGATTTCGCGAACAAACAGGAACGCAAGACATACAGGGCGTAGATTCAATTGAGGTGCTCAAAGGGCCGGCTTCCGTGCTTTACGGAGGCTCATTATCTTCAGGCGGCGTTGTGAACGTGAAGACCAAAAGGCCTGTCGATGGTGCAAATTTCTTGCACGCCGGACTTTCAGGCGGAAGTTTTGGTCTCTTTAGAGGTGTAACCGATGCCAATCGAGATCTATCGGGGGACGGCACCCTCGTAGGGCGAATCAACCTCGCCTATCAGCACGATAATACATTTCGAAACTTCGGTTATAACGAAGACACATACATTGCCCCAACGATCCGGTGGCGCCCAAGCCGTTATGATACAGTTACGTTCTTCAGTTCCTATCAGTTGTCGAACTACACGTGGGGAGCATCGCAAACACCCCTGGTCCGTAAAGCGCTAGCATTTCCACTTTCGTATAATTTCGACAATACAAGTCTCGGTGCATCTCACCAAAATTCATGGCGACTTGGTTATAACTGGCGTCACGATTTTAACAAAAACTTCCATTTTCGGTCTGGATTTGCAAGTTCTATCAACAATTATTACTTCGGCTCTGATCGTATGAGTACGCTGTCTTTGAGCTCTAACGGCATGATTTTAGCCCGTGGAGTGTCAGAAGGCCCTCAAATGGGCAAGGATTTCGATCTGCAGAATGAATTTTTCGGCCGTATCCACACAGGATTTTTGCAACACGATTGGTTCATTGGCAGTGAACTCTATCAAACCGATTACAGTGCGAAGACTTTATCAGCAACGCTTGCGTCACTAAACCTTGAGAAGCCAGTATATTCTGCAACGCCTGGCATTTTCAGATTGCGCTCGAATATTTCTACGCAAGCAGAAGCTGCGTCAGTGTATTTTCAGGATTTTATTACAATCGCAAAGCATATCTATCTGCTGGGCGGAGGACGCTATGACGCAACAGATACGTCTTCTCTCAATAAGAATTCCGGGATCAACGCATCTGTATCTGAAAATAAATTTTCTCCACGTCTAGGTATACTTTACGCCCCTACAGACAATACATCGTTCTATTTTAATTGGACAACCAGCTTCCTGCCAACCTCGTCATCAACATACACAGGAGCCCCGCTCTCTCCAGGTCGATCCAAACAGATAGAAGCTGGAATCAAACAGCAATTGTTTCATAATCATCTTCAGGCAACTTTGGCGGCATATCAGATCACGAGAACAAATGTTCCCACTACAGATCCCGCTCACCCTCTCTATTCAATTACAGCAGGGGAACAGCGGAGCCGAGGTATTGAAGCTGATATAACAGGTGAAATTCTCCCTGGCTGGAAAGCCGTTGTCAGCTATGCTTACACATTCGCAACAGTCACTAAGGATAATAAATATCCGGTTGGAGATGTATTGGCTGGGGTTGCGAAGCATGCAGGAAATGTTTGGACCACTTATGAATTCAGCAATAAGTCAAATCTACGAGGACTTGGTCTAGGAATCGGTATAAGAGCAGAGACGCGTCGGGAAGCTACCTTGCCCAACAGCTTTTATCTTCCCGGATACTTCAGGCTGGATTCAGCAATTTGGTATGCCTTTTCTCTTAAGGGGCATTCTCTTCGCGCGCAGTTAAACCTCAACAACCTTACGAATGCGCGCATCTACGACACAAATGGCACATTTTCAATGCGTGCTGCGGCTCCACGATCTGCGCTCGGTACCGTCCGTGTTGATTTCTAATCGCCGCGTTGCACAAGGAATAATCTGATGTCCGAACAGTCTTCTCACCATCAAACAGTAAACTTGACGCGACGCAGTCTCGCAGCCCTTACTCTTGCATCCCTCATTCCTGACGTTGCAATGAGCACTCCATCTGCAGCCATCCTCGCCAACGAACATCATCAGCACATGAAACCGATGTTTGCCGGGCCACCTCTCAAAGTCGCCATGCTGGTTTATCCACAGATGGTACTTCTTGATCTGGTCGGGCCGCAGACAATCCTCAAAATCATTGGATGCGACATTCATCTTGTCTGGGTAGATCGGAATCCGGTCGAGACAGATGTGGGACTTCAGATTACACCAACTGATACGACAGGAACCTGCCCTCAGGATCTGGATGTTTTGTTCGTTCCAGGCGGTCTGATGGGTTCAATCGCCTGCATGAATAATCAAATAATTGTGGATTTCCTAATTAATCGAGCAGCCACGTCGAAATATGTGACCAGTGTGTGTACTGGATCTCTGGTATTGGCTGCGGCGGGGCTTTTGAAAGGATATCGAGCAACATCTCATTGGGGAGTAGTGGATATCCTCTCTGTTATGGGGGCAACGCCCTCCCATGAACGCGTGGTTCGAGACCGCAATCGTATTACCGGGGCCGGCGTTACGGCAGGGCTGGATTTCGGTTTGACTTTGACAGCTGAATTGCGGGGAAAAGCCGCCGCAGAGCATGCACAACTGATTATTCAGTATGCACCGCAGCCCCCTTTTCATCATGGGGACCCATCTGAAATTTCTGACGCACAAATGGAGTCTGAGCGCGCACGACGCAAGTGGATGGATGGCAAAGCCCTGGAAGCGGCTAAGCTAGCCGCTGAACGGATCTAACCACAATACGACGTCGTACGCGACTGAACCGCTCCGGAATTGGCATAAACAAGCATTCGCATGCTGAATGCTTATGCCAGCTTTCCGGAAGCGTAAATGTGGAGGGATCGAGGAACCTTTCTTTGGCTAAGTTGGCTAGTATTTTTCAGATTTTGGCGTGCTGATTGATGGTTCTTTTGGGGCGTTTTTGATTTGCGTTTTGAGTAGATCGGGGGCGCCTCCCGCTGGAGGACTACGCGCTTGCGTTCAATCTTTCGAGGAAGAGGAACCGACGCATATTGTAGACGATATTGGCCAGGCCGATCCTCATCGTGGCCCGCGTTATTCCAACGGCTCGTATGAACAGTCCCGTCTGTGATTTCTGATCGGCAAAGACATGCTCGACGCGTGAGCGGATCACCGACTTGCCTGCATTGGATCTCTGGATATAGCGAGGCATAGGCTTGAGATGCGGCTTTTTGCGATGAACCTTTGAGACAAAGCCCTCCCTTTCCATGAAGTCCTCATTGGCTTTGGAGCGATAGGCTGTGTCTGCCCAGACGCTTGAGGCTGTATTGGTTTTATCCAGCAGGCCCTCGCGTAGTCTTGCGCCATCGCTGGCGGCGGCATCCGTCGTCTTCCATTTGCGGATGAAGCGAAACTTCCGGTCGATGGAAACGTGAGATTTGTAGCCAAAGAACGGGATGTCAAGATCACTCGACGGGATGGTTCCATCGTCCTGCCGCTTTGCCTTTGTGAATTTTAGTGTCCATCGCGCATGACGATCCTTGTGCGACAGCTTTGACGGCTTGTCCTGCCAGTCCTGTGGGATCCGTCCCTTCCGAAGATCGTTTTTCTCTGCATTGGTGTTCCGCTGCTTTGGAGCAGCCACCAGTGTGGCATCGAGGATCTGTCCGGACCGCATGAACGACAGGCGATCGTTGATCAGATATTCCGTCCGCTCATCAGACAAAGTGTTGAGCGTCTGGATCACCAGGATCTTGAACATCAACACCGGATCAAACGGCGGTCGTCCGCCTTTACTGCCGTCTGAATAGGCCAGAGCCTTCTCCAGATCAGGGCAGAATACCTCAAAATCCACAGTCCGAGAAAAGGCTTCGAGCTGATCACCAAACCCGCTCAAGCGGGCAAGCCGCTCTTCAACATCAAAGAAACCAGACTGCTTCATCTTCCATATCCCAATCAACGCGCGAGAAATGGAATCACACAGAAAGCCTCAAATCCAGAGGGCTGTTCGAACCCTCCAGGTGCGGCCATACAGCCTCATCCCTCATTCAGGCACATAGTACAAGGGTTTTGAAAGGCGCTCTTACCAGGATGACATCGCCGTCCGAACTTATGCGACCCCCGTCAAACCGGGCCACAACACGCCGCCCACAGGAGGCTGGAAATTCATACACGCCTGTTCTACACTCTGTCCGCATCGGGCTTTCTTGTTCTTATGGGAACTTCTCTTTCACAAAACAGACTTTTCATCATCTAGCCCGATGCACAACCCTTCCGTGAGAAATCCGCGTCGAGGCGTCCCCTTGTTCAAAACATATGTTTGCAAAAACTTTGAATGAGTGTCGCGACTTCTCGAGGTGATTCCAACATCGACAAATGTCCTGTTCCTGGGAGCACATGCATTTTAGCTTTAGGCAGTCGTGTCATTACTTCTGATCGCAACACATCAAGCTTATCTACTTTATCAAGCTCACCAGCGATGACCAAGACTGGACAGTGAATGTTGCCGACCTTCTCCGTGATATCCTCCTGACTAGCGGCGCGCGGCCACTCACTTTTCGCCGCCGGTGCGCCTTTCAGGCTATCCTCGATCACCTGCTCACGTATCTCGTCCGAGAGTGGTTTGGCGGTAAGCACATGGTCGATCGTTCCCTCGATCGTTGCGCGGCTATCGTAAGCTTTCGCCATCATTTCGCGCGCCTCCACTGAAAGAGCCATTGGGCTAGGCGGAGATGGTGCGACAAGAATCAGGCCTGCCAAACCAGCAGGTCGACGCGATGCCATCAATTGCGCAACCTTTCCGCCCATGGAATGTCCCACTAAAATGTAACGGCGCAAATTCAGAGTTGCAATTATCCCTTCGGCATCCGCAGCCATATCAGCCAGGGAATATCCAGAGTCCGGAGCTTCGGACTCCCCCCACCCCCGATGATCGATAGCGACCGTATGGAAAGTCGATGTAAGATCTGCAATAACAAATTTCCACGTACGAGAAGATCCACCCCAATAATGTAAAAAGACTAAGGAGAGTTCTCCTTTGCCTTGCTCATCGACATGAAGAGAAATTCCATTTGATAAGACTTTCATTTACCGGCCTTTCATTTGTGCGGCCTTCTGTGACCGATGCAGAAACTTTACATCTGATCATTTCCGGATAAAATACTGCGATAAAGTCATAGTCTGATAATATAATTATCAAGTTGAGGGTGGAATGGATCAATTAACCAGCATGGCCGTGTTCGTTTCCGCCGTAGAGGAAGGAAGTCTTGTAGGAGCCGCACGGCGTTTCGGGCTATCACCTTCTATGGCGGGAAAGCACGTCTCGGCAATTGAAGGAGAATTGCAAGCTCGGCTACTCCAACGAAGCACTCGAACGTTGAAATTAACAGAAGCCGGAAGTGTCTATTATAAACATTGTAAGAAAATTCTCGAAGCAGTCAAAGATGCAAATACTCAGGTGCGGGAAACGCAAGAGAACGTGCGAGGCTTGCTGCGAATTGCCGCGCCGGACACATTTGGCACCATGCATCTTGGCCCTACAATAGCAAGTTTTCTTGAAATTTATCCTGAGGTCTCGATTGAAATTCTGCTAAGTGATCGTTATATTGATTTGGTTGCTGAAGGCGTCGATTTGGCAATCCGTATTGGAAAACTACAGGATTCCGATCTTGTGGTGAAACGTCTTGCTCCATGTCGTATGGTTTATTGCGCAGCACCATCGTTTCTTAATCAATATGGTATGCCTAAAACAATAGAGCACTTGCGTAAAGCACCAAGACTAGCTTTCACTGGGGGTGTTTCCCCCGGAGATTGGACTTTAACCAGCCCAGATGGGCAGATGCATATCATTGATGGCCCTGTACGGCTTGCATCCAATAATATGCAGATGCTGCTGTCCGCAGCATTGACAGGTGCTGGTATCGCTTACGGTCCGAGTTTTGTTTTCGGGGGATCTATCTCAAGCGGAGCTCTTGAGCTTGTATTAAAGGACTACAAAACGTCAGAATTAGCGATTCATGCAGTCTATCCGACAAGGAGACATGTCTCTCTAAAGCTGCGTCGCTTCATAGACCATCTTGCTGTACAATTTGGCCGGACAGAGGTGGACCCATCCCTTCGGACAGCTTTACGGGCCTGATAAGCTATAACCGGTTGTTGTCATGCCGCCAGGTTGACGGTGTTGCTGTTAGCCATTGGGTCCGGGGTTAACCCCGGACCCAATGGCCTCGGCGTGATATGATACGCCTCATCGGGCGTGCGTCCAGCCAAAGCCGAATGAGGACGCTGCCCGTTATAATGTGCAATCCATGAAATGAGCCCGGCCCGCAGTTCCGAACCGGTCTCGAACGCCTGCAAGTAGACGCATTCGTATTTCAGGGATCGCCACAGCCGATCGATGAAGACGTTGTCGAGCCATCGACCGCGTCCGTCCATGCTGATGCGGATCTCGCGTGCTTCCAGCACTTCCGTGAAGCGGGGCGTCGTGAATTGTGACCCCTGATCCGTGTTGAAGATCTCCGGTGTCAGTGCTGGATGTAATCTCCCCAAAACGGCTGGCTGAAATTTCCCCAGTTTGGCCGAGGATCGTCCTGGCGGGGGCATGCCCCCGCCAGGACGATCGTTCCCCAAATAACCTGCGCATCCCGGCAGAAGGGCGAGCAGGTGATTGGCGTAAGGGAGACTGTGTT
>NZ_JABEQD010000024.1 GCF_014174395.1 Gluconacetobacter aggeris | reverse complement strand
CGTCGACACGATTGAAAAGGGCGCGCCGGGCTTCAAGAATTATTCTGCTCTTTATGAACAGATGTCTCGGCCGATCGACGCCATGCGGTTCCTGCAATCGCGCAATCTGACGGACACGCAGGGCAATGTGCGCCTCGGCCAACTCGACACGCTCTTGAAGGCGATCCGGCGCGAGAAGGGGAAGCCTGGCTACCGTGAGGCCGACAGCGTGACCGACGAGCAGTTGAAGGCACTGGAGACTTTGCGCGACGACATGCGCCTGGCGTCACGCATCGATCTGGGGAAGCCGCGCGGATCGGACACCAGCGTCAACATGTTTACGAACAGCAAGCTTCTCGACATGGCCCAAGGGGCGGCCGCAAAAGTGGCCGGGTCTGCCGGCGTTGGCCTCGGCGGCCTTCTGACGGGTGGCTTTGACGGAGGTCTGCTGGCAGGAGGTGCAGCGAAAATGTTCTCTGAAGCGGCCTCAAAGCGAGCGATAGCCCGTGCGGCAGCCACGCGAGACAAGACATTGGATTATCTAGATAACCGCCTTCTCAATCCCTACGGGCGAGGAAACTGACTCCGTGCAAGGTGCGCTCGATCTGCCGGGCGCGGCGCCGGGCGATGAGATGGGGGATGAAGGCGCATATCGAGAAGATCGTGAGAAGTGCCAGGAATTCGGGCGGGTCAAAGTGCGGTCTGTCCCCAAAGTCAGTGTAGGACGCCCATTCAAACATCGTGCATGCCAGCGGCACCATCATCGCGGGCCAGATTGACCCGCGCATCCACCAGATGCACCAAGCAACGAAGAGGATACCACCGAACCATGTCATATGATCAGGATAATGCGGTTCGTGATGCCAGCACCATGGAAGAATTGTGTGCGGCCATGTCAGGCCAGCCGGGAAGCCCCAATTATAGCGTCGGCAAGCATCTTGCGGAGATTGCCGCTGTCGGTGGTCACAACGAGGTGGAGTTCATGGACCTGCTGAGAGAAAAAGCCCGCGACGGCTTGGCGCAGATGCTTGGACAGGGGCTTCCGCTTGAGCAGATCAGCGCCGCTATCGTCAATGAAGTCGCCCTGGCTGTTACCGGCCGAGCAATGCTCCGTGCACGAGGAGTCGAGCAAACCGGGACCGCATGATGCCGTGGCATCTCTGGCAGCAGGTCAACTCCCGCGGTTCCTCAGTCCAATAGCCGTTCGATGCTGACGCCCAGGGCCTTCGCGATCTTCGCGAGCGCCGATGTGCTGCCTGGCTTCTTCCCGGCCTCGATTTCATTGACGTAGCTCTGCGACACGCCAGATGCGGCCGCCAAGGCTTTTTGCGTCAGGCCCGCGCGTTCGCGCCAGATGGTCAACGCCGACACGTCCTCCAGCACCATGCGCTGCGTCTCGGCGTCCGTATAGGCATGGGCGTGCGCATTGGTCTGTTCGGAGCGGCGAATAGCATCCAGGTCGCTCCTGTCTTCCAGACGATCAAGGATGGCCTCCCAATCCGACCGGTTGAGGGTAATCGTCTCCGGAGTCTCGGAGATGGGTGCAATATGGTTCATTCGTAAATCTCCCCTCTCTTGCCGACCCGGACGACCTCAATGCTTGTCTCGGTCTGGCGATAGATGGCGCGCCAGTCGCCTTTCCGCAGCCGCCAGTAACCTGGCACCCCCTGCATCTCGGTCACGAAGGACTGGCGTTGGGGGTGGCGATCGACGACCAGACGAAGCGCCTCCATGATCCGCTTGGCATCGGCCTTGGGCAGGCCCTTGAGGTCGCGGAGCGCGGCCGGTTCATAGATCAGCTCCATGCGGGAATTATCGCTGATAGCGAATTTTAGATCAACGTCTTTGTCGTTCCCCGCTGTGCCTCTCTGTTCCTACGTGCGCCCCACTGTTCCAATAGGGCAAGCCCCAGCGGAACGTTCGGGGTGGAACAGAATTGTGTTCCAATAAAATACTATTTGATATTTCGGAACACACCCCTCATAACGTCTTAGAGGTTTTGGAACAGATCGCTGAAGGAATAGCCCATGCGGATCGGATATGCGCGGACCAGCACGACGGACCAGGCGGCGGGGTTGGCCGCCCAGATGCGAGATCTTGAGGCGCAGGGTTGCGATCGGGTGTTCACGGAACAGGTATCGGGCACCGTCACCGTCAGGCCGGAACTGGAAGCGGCCATCGACTATCTGCGCCGCGGCGACGCCCTGGTGGTGTGCAAGCCCGATCGCCTGGCGCGTTCGACGGCGGACCTGCTGGCGTTCGTGGAGCGAATCAAGGCCAAAGGGTGCGAACTGGTCATCCTGTCGATGGGAGGCCAGACCCTGGATACCAGCAGTCCGACCAGTAAGCTGATGCTGTCTATGCTCGCGGCGGTGGCCGAGTTCGAGCGTGACCTGATGCTGGAGCGGCAGCGTGAGGGGATCGCCAAGGCCAAGGCGGAGGGGCGATATCTAGGCCGGAAGCCGACCGCGCGGTCGCAGGCCGACGAGGTCCAAAAGCTGGCGAACGAAGGAGTGAGCCCCACCGATATCGCCAAGCAGTTGGGGATCGGCCGGACGTCCGTCTATCGGTGCTTGGGGAAGGTCGCAGGCTGATAATTGTGCCTGCATGTGCCCTGACGGCTCTGTAAAGGGCAGCCCATAAGATGGGCAGCAAGATGGGGATGCTTTATAGGAAGCCTATAACTTCCTGATAAATAAGCATATTTTTTGAGAAATGGCGTCCCATAGGGGATTCGAACCCCTGTTGCCGCCGTGAGAGGGCGGTGTCCTAGGCCTCTAGACGAATGGGACATCTGGCTTGGCGCGGTTCGTATCCCGATGCCGCGGAGCGGTCAAGCCCCGTCCGTACGATAATGACATTTTCTTTGCGCCATCGCCGTCAGGTCGCCACCGCCGCGTCGCGGATGAAGAAGCTGGCATCGGTGCGGCCATTCCAGTTTTCCGCACGCAGCCAGCCCGCCAGATGCAGCGGCGGGGCATTGCGGTCTTCCAGCATCGTGGCGGCAGGGTGGTCATCGGCGCGGAACAGCAGCGCCTTCAGCCGCGGGCCGCCACCCTCGCCTTCCACCAGCACCCGCAGCGTACCGCCTTCGCGGCCGATCCGATCGGCGCGCACCACCCGCACGCGCGGAATGGCCAGCACCGGCTCGTCATTACCCGCACCGAACGGCGCCATGCGGCCGATATCGGCCGCCAGTTCCACCGTCGCGCCGGCCACATGCACCACGCCTTCGATCAGCACATCCACCGCATCCGGCAGGGCCCCCGCATCGCGCAGGCGCTCGTTCAGGAAATCGTGCAGCGCCGGCACCCCGCCCGCAGGCAGCGAGAACCCGGCCGCCATCGCGTGGCCCCCACCGGTGGTCAGCAACCCCATCTGGCGCGCCGCGATGATCGCCGCCCCCAGATCGATATCGGCGACCGAACGACCCGATCCCTTGACCGTCCCGTCCTCCAGTTCCGCCCCCACCAGCACCGGGCGATTGAACCGTTCCTTGATCCGGCCGGCGACAATACCCACCACGCCCGGATGCCAATCCCGCCCCGACAGCACCAGCACCGCGTGCCCGGCCTCGCGCTGGGCCGCCGCCTCTTCCATCGCGCGATCCAGGATCGTGCTCTCCACCGTCTGGCGGCGCCGGTTCACCGCATCCAGCCGTTCGGCCAACCGACGCGCCTCGGCAGCATCGTCGCACAGCAGCAGATCCAGCCCCAGCCCGGATTCGGCAATCCGCCCGCCCGCATTGATGCGCGGCCCCAGCGCGAAGCCGCAGGTGAAGGCCGAGAGCGGGTCGCGCGCGCCCGCAACCTCCAGCAACGCCTCCAGCCCGATCCGCCGCCGCCGCGCCAGCATCTTCAGCCCCTGCGTCACCAGCGCCCGATTCAGCCCGGTCAGCGGCATGACATCGCACACGGTCGCCAGCGCCACGATATCGAGAAACGCCATCAGATCCGGCTCCGGCCGACCGGCAAACCAGCCCGCCCGACGCAGCGCCCGCACGGTCGCCACCGCCGTCAGAAACGCCACCCCCGCCGCGCACAGGCCGCGCTGGCCGGACAGGCAGTCCGGACGGTTGGGATTGACGGTGGCCAGCACGGAAGGCGGCGGCCCCTCGGCCTTGTGATGGTCCAGCACCACAATGTCGGCCCGCCCGGCCAACGTCGCCAGCACATCGCCCGCCGCCGTGCCGCAATCGACACAAACCACCAGCGTTGCCCCCCGGATCACCAGCGCGTCCAGCGCCGGGGCGTTGGGGCCATAGCCTTCGGTCATCCGGTCGGGCACATGGGTCATCACCGGACAGCCCAACTGGCGCAGCAGCCCGGTGACCAACGCGGCCGCACAGGCGCCGTCCACGTCGTAATCACCGAACACGGCCACCGTCTCGCCCCGGCGCACCGCCTCGGCCAGCCGATCAGCCGCCACATCCATGTCCTGCAATGCCGAGGGATCGGGCATCAGCGCCCGCAGCGTCGGATCAAGGAAGGTCGCAGCCGTGCCGCCATCCAGCCCGCGCGCCGCCAGCATCTGCCCGACCAGTTCGGATACGCCCGCCTGCTGCGCGATCATCAGCCCGATCCGCCCCCCGGCATCGGCCAGACGGGAATCCCGCCACAGCCAGCGCCGGCCACCCAGGCTGGACCGCACTCCCAGCACCACCGCCCCTTCAACCGGGTCGGAAGGCGCTTCCATCAGCAGCCCGTCAGCCACAACCGAAGGCGACATAGGCCGTCAATATGCCGGCCAGGTCTTGGTGGTGAAATCGTGATGCGCCTCGACAAAACGCACCGTGCCGGATTTCGAGCGCATGACGATCGAGTGGGTCACGGCGCGCCGGCCATCGCGGCGGATGCCGCGCAGCAGCGGGCCGGTGGTGACCCCGGAGGCCGAAAACAGGACATCGCCTTTCGCCATGTCATACAGACCCAGCTTGCGCGACGGGTCCTTGCCCGGATTCATCTCCCGCGCGCGGCGAAGCTGCTCGTCATCCTCAAACAGCAGGCGGGCCTGCATCTGGCCCCGCACGCAGCGCACGGCAGCAGCGGCCAGCACACCCTCGGGCGCCCCGCCAGAACCGGCATAGATATCCACCTGGCCGTCCGGCAGGCAGGCGGCAATGGCGGCAGCCACGTCGCCGTCGCTCAGCAGCATCACCCGCGCCCCGGCCTCACGCGTCTTGGCGATCAGTTCCTCATGCCGCTCGCGCTCCAGCGCGCACAGCGTCAGCTCGCTGATATCCTTGCGCTTGGCCCGCGCCAGCTCGCGCAGATTGGCGCCAATGCTGGCATCCAGGTCCACCACGCCTTCCGGCAGGTCGGGGCCGACCACGATCTTGTCCATGTATACATCGGGCGCATGCAGGAAATTGCCCGCCTCGGCCAGCGCCACCACCGTCAGCGCGTTGGGCATGTTCTTGGCACACAGGTTGGTGCCTTCCAGCGGGTCCACGGCGATATCCATCGCCGGGCCGCCGGCCCCTACCTTCTCGCCGATGAACAGCATCGGCGCCTCGTCCATCTCACCCTCGCCGATCACCACCGTGCCGTCGATCGCCACGGTATCGAAGGCCAGACGCATCGCCTCCACGGCGGCGCCGTCGGCCTCGTTCTTCTGGCCGCGACCGGTCCAGTGCGATGCGGCCATCGCCGCCGCCTCGGTCACGCGGACCAGTTCCAGGGCCAGGTTGCGGTCGGTGACCTGGTAGGCGGCAGTGGGTGTGGACGTCATCACTCTGTTCCTTAGCTGTCTGGGCCGGTTCTCGTCGCCGGCCTGTTGGACGGGGCCGCCAGGATAGTCAGCCGGCCTCAATACGAATCATCGCCGGTTCGCCGATCACGGCCGGCAGGGCCGCGATCCGGGCCAGTGCCGCCATCATGGCGGATTCCTGTGTCCGATGCGTGACCAGCACCAGCGGCACGGACGGTTCGCCCGCGCCACCACTATCGTCGGCGGCGCGCCCATGTTGCAACATGCTGCGCAGGGACACGCCATGGTCGCGCAGAACGGCCGTCACGTCGGCGATCACGCCAGGCCGGTCATGCACCTGCAGGCGGAGGTAATATTCCTCGTGGAAGGCGGTGCGCGGCAGGGCTTCCACCTGCGTCAGCCCGTCCGTGCTGCGGCCCCACACCGGCACCGCATTGCCGCGCGCGATGTCGATCAGGTCGGCGGCAACGGCGGTGGCAGTCGGCCCTTCGCCCGCGCCCCGCCCTTCCAGCATCAGCCGGCCGACGAACGCACCCTCGACCAGCACGGCATTGAACACCCCATCCACCTGCGCGATCGGCATCTTCTCCGGCACCAGGCAGGGATGAACACGGGCCTCGATCCCATCCTCACGCCGGCGGGCCAGACCCAGCAGCTTGATGCGATAACCCAGCGTCTGGGCGAAGGCGAGGTCCAGCGCATCGATGCCGCGAATCCCCTCGACATGCACCGAGGAAAACGCCACCGGCCGGCCGAATGCCAACCCGGCCAGGATCGCCAGCTTGTGCGCCGCGTCGATCCCATCCACGTCGGTCGAAGGATCGGCCTCGGCATAGCCCAGCGCCTGCGCCTCGGCCAGCACATCGGCGAAGGCACGGCCGCTCTCGCGCATCGCGGTCATGATGTAGTTGCATGTACCGTTCAGGATGCCGCCCACCCGGTTCAGCCGGTCGGCGGCCAGCCCCTCGCGCACCGTCTTGATGGCGGGAATGCCGCCCGCCACCGCGGCCTCGAACATCAAGGGCACGCCCGCCTGTTCGGCCAGTGCCGCCAGTTCGGCACCATGCACCGCGATCAGCGCCTTGTTGGCGGTCACGACCGGCCGGCCGGCCCGCAGCGCCTCCGTCACCAGCCGGCGGGCAATGCCCTCCGCCCCGCCGATCAGTTCGACCACCACATCCACGTCCGGGTCGTGCGCCAGCGCCAGCGCATCGTCATGCCAGGTCACGCCGCCCAGATCGATGCCCCGGTCGCGGGTGCGGTCGCGCGCGGCCACGGCGGTCACCACCAGCGGCCGGCCGGCCCGGGCACCGACGATGGCCGCGTTGCCGCGCAGCAGCTTGACCAGCCCGGCCCCGACCGTCCCCAGTCCCGCGATGCCGATCCGCAATGGCGCCGTCCCCGTTCCGCCCGCCTGTCCGCCCGTGCCACCCGTACCCATCATCCGTCCGGTCACCTGATATCCTGTCGTCGTTCCTGAATTCAGCAATCAGCCGGACGCGGCGCCCACCGCGCCGCGTCCGGGTCAAAAAAACCGGCCGGGACCGCCCCGGCCGCAGAGTCAGATCACCGGCGCCGCATCGGCAGCCAGGTCCGCATCCTTCCCCACCCGGCGGCCGGACGCGGCCGGATCGGGCAGATTGACGCCGTGACGGCCCATGAACTGCCGGATCGCCCGCGTCGCCTGGCGCAGGCGCTGCGTGTTCTCGACCAGCCCGATCCGCACGAAGCCCTCGCCATATTCGCCAAAGCCCAGCCCCGGCGCCACCGCCACCCCGGCTTCCTTCAGCAGCAGCTTCGAGAAATCGACGCTGCCCATCTCGCGGAACGCAGCCGGCAGCGGCGCCCAGGCGAACATCGACCCTTCCGGCGACGGCACGTCCCACCCCGCCGCATGCAGGCCGCGGATCAGCACGTCGCGCCGGTCGCGATAGAGCGTGCGCATCTCGGCCACGCAATCCTGCGGGCCGCTCAGGGCCGCCACCGCCGCCACCTGAATGGGGGTGAAGGCCCCGTAATCCAGATAGGATTTGATCCGCGTCAGCGCATTGATCAGGCGCGGATTGCCGGCGGCGAAGCCCATGCGCCAGCCGGCCATGGAATAGGTCTTGGACAGCGAGGTGAACTCGACCGCGATCTCCTTCGCCCCCGGCACCTGCAGGATCGAGGGCGGCACCCTGTCGCCGAAATAGATCTCGGCATAGGCGAGGTCCGACATGATCCAGATCTCATGCCGACGGGCGAAGGCCACCAGTTCGCGATAGAAATCCAGGTCCGCGACATAGGCCGTGGGGTTGGAGGGAAAATTGACGATCAGCGCCGTCGGCTTGGGCACCGAATGGCGCACCGCGCGATCCAGCGCGCGCAGCATCTCCTCGTCCGGCGTCGCCGGGATCGAACGCACCGAGGCCCCGGCGATGATGAAGCCGAACTGATGGATCGGATAGGACGGATTGGGCACCAGAATCGTGTCACCCGGGCTCGTGATGGCGGCGGCCAGGTTGGCCAGCCCTTCCTTCGATCCCAGGGTGGCAATCACCTCGGTCTCCGGGTCCAGCGTCACGCCGAAACGGCGGTCGTAATAGCCCGCCAGCGCCCGGCGCAGGCCGGGAATGCCCTTGCTGACCGAATAGCCATGCGCGCGCGGGTCGGCCACGGTCTCCACCAGCTTCTGCACGATATGCGGCGGGGTGGGGCTGTCGGGATTGCCCATGCCCAGATCGATAATGTCCTCGCCCCTAGCTCGGGCCGCGGCCTTGGCCTTGTTCACCTCGGCGAACACATAGGGCGGCAGGCGGCGGATGCGATGGAATTCTTCTGTCATGGGTTGGCTCGTTGAGACTGTTTGCCCGGGACCCAGCGCCCCGGACAAGGTTCAGGATGGCCGTTTCGCACCGCTCTTCCGGCGGCATGTCGCGACTGGCGGGATATTTCCCCACCAGTCGCGGATATTAGCGACGCCCGCGCCCGACAGGCAACCGCGCCGCACGCGCCCTACTCCGCCGTGCTGATGCGCACCCCGTCGCCAAACGGATGGGCGCGCAGGTGGATCGCCTTCGCCGGCACCCCATCGGCCACCAGACGGTCGGCCACCGCACGGGCACGCAGCAGGGCCAGCGCCATCGCCCGCGCCTGCTCTGTCGAATCGGTCGACGCGGCCTCGCCATAGCCATGGACGAACAGCGGGCCACCGGGCGTATGGCGCGCCACGCCGTCGATGTCCCTTTCCTGCCCCGCCACCGGGTGGTCGTTGCCGACGGGGAAGAGAATGCGCGTTCCCCCCGGGTCCGACAGGACATAATCCGGGCGGGCCACCGCAACGGCGGCATCGCTCGGCACCGCGAAGCCGGGCAGCTCGGGCGCCGTCGGCGGCCCGGCGGGAATCTCGGGCGGCGCCGCCGATGCCGCCGGCGCCTTGCCGCCCACACCGCCGACATCCGCCCCGACCTCGGGCATCGCCACCAGCGGCCCGCCACCGTCCTCGCCCGCGTCGCCATGGGCCGAAGACCCTTTCGGGGCCGGACTGGGTGCGGGCGGCGGGGCCTCCGCCGCATCCAGCGTCGCCGAAGGCGTGGTCTGGGTGGTCGCCGGAGCGGGCGGCGTGGAAGGACGCGCCGGCGTAGCACTCACAGGCGGGGCCGTATTCGTCAGCGGCCCGACCTCCGCCGCCATCCGGTGCGCCAGGTTGCGCTGTTCGATCAGGGATTCGGTCACATCCTGCCGCCGCTCGGCCGATGGGAGGACGGGAGGCGTGGTCGGGGTCAGCCCCACAGCGGGATAGGGGTCGTGCGCGCCCGGCGGAGGCGGTCGCTGCTGGGCGATGACGCCGCCCTGATACTGATGCCACCAGTCCACCGTGGTATCGATGGCATCGCGATGGGCACACCCGCCCAGGGACAGCACCCCCGCCAGCAGCGCGCCCATGGCCGCCCCCCGGTGGCCCGTCGGGCGGGCCAGAGCCGAACGGTCTCTTGGCAGCGGCGCTTTCATACCCATCTTCTCTCCGTGACCAGCGTCTGGCTGTCTGCCCTCCCTTACTAGCCCGGCCCCGGGCCTTTGAGCTAGAGAGCCGCGCCGCCGGTTCGCAGCGGGCGTGGCACAGGACGGGTCTTGGCACCGGGCCGAAGGGGGCGCAGGATAGAGCGATGACGCAGACCAGTCCTGGATACAGGGAGATCATGATGCTGAACGGCATGCAGCCGAACCACCGTATCCGGATGGATGACGAAGACCCGAACGGTCCCGACATCCCCGAGCCCCAGGGTCCCGAACCGAAGGAACCCGACGACAACAAGACGCTCTCCTCGCCGGTCAACGAGCTTGAAAGCCGCCTGTTCGACCAGCGCAAGGTGCTGGTCTTCGGCGCGATCAACGACAAGCTGGCGCGCGACGTCACCGGCCGCCTGCTGGCGCTGGCCGGCGCGTCCGACAAGCCGATCGACGTCTATGTCAACTCGCCCGGCGGCCATGTCGAAAGCGGCGACACGATTCACGACATGATCCGCTTCGTCGATTCGGTCGCCCCGGTGAACGTGATCGGCACCGGCTGGGTGGCCTCGGCCGGCGCGCTGATCTTCGCCGCCGGCAACCCGCAGCGCCGCTACTGCCTGCCCAACACGCGCTTCCTGCTGCACCAGCCGATGGGCGGCGTGCGCGGCCCCGCCACCGATATCGATATCGAAGCGCGGGAAATCGTGAAGATGCGCGAGCGGCTGAACCGCCTGTTCGCGCGCGAAACCGGCCAGACCTACGAAAAGGTCTGCCGCGACACCGACCGCAATTACTGGATGTCGGCCGAAGAGGCCATCGCCTACGGCCTGGTGACGCGGATCATCTCCACCATCTCCGACATTCACTGATCGCTGGCCCCCCTCCTCCCCCCCATCGCAGGGGGGGCCGCAAGGTGACGTCCGGTCCGGCCTGATCTCCAGGCCGGGCCGACGTCTGTACTCATTGTGCGAGCTTGCGAAGTATGACGTCTCTCTCCGATATCTATTCCTCCCTCCCCGAAGCGATCGACCCCAAAGGCGCCGACACGAAAACGGTGGCCGAGGCCGATTTCAACGCCCGCCACTGGTCCAGCCCGGTCCCGGGCCCGCTGAAGCCCGGCTCGGCCGAGCACAAGCGCGCGGTGGCGGAGATGTTCCGCGACACGTTCAACCCGTACAAGCCCTCGGTCATCGAATGGCCGAAGCTCGACCCCGAGACGCTGAAGCGCGTGACCTCGCTGCCGATCTGGGACATTGCGGTCCAGACCGAAGGCAAGGCCCGCCTGCGCATGGCCGCCTACGCCCGGATGATCGACGACCCGGACATGAAGGACGCCCTGTCGCGCAACGCGTGGGAGGAAAACCGCCACAAGGAGGTCCTGTCCAAGCTGGTCGAGGCCTATGACATCAAGATGGCGCCCGAGCCGCCCTATATCGAGCCGCGCGACACGGAATGGGCGTATCTCGTCACCGGCTTCTCGGAATGCGTCGACAGTTTCTTCGCCTTCGGCCTGTTCGCGCTCGCCCAGCGCTCCGGCTTCTTCCCCGCCGAACTGATCGAAACGTTCGAGCCGGTGATGCAGGAGGAATGCCGCCACATCCTGCTGTTCGCCAACTGGCTGGCCTGGCACCGCGCCACCATGCCCCTGTGGCAGCGCCCGTGGTTCGAACTGCGGGTCCTCGCCGTCTGGGTGTTCCTGGTCTACGAGCGGATCGGCCTGGCCACCAGCATCGACGCCGACGGCAACGTCCAGGAACAGGACAATAACTTCACCGTCAGCGGCGCCAAGGACGTGGCGAACGTCGATATCAGCCTGCGCGACATGATCGATCTCTGCCTCTCGGAGAACGAGCGCCGCTTCTCCGGCTACGATCCGCGCCTGCTGCGGCCGAAGCTGGCACCGAACCTGGCGCGCTTCCTGCGCCTGTTCCTGCGCCGCCCCTCCGGCGCCCGCGCGCTGGAGACGCCTGCTTGAGCCGGATCGAAGCCGGGTCGGAAACCCACAAGGACCTGTTCTGCAGCCAGTTCGTCGCCACGCATCAGGTCTTCGACCCCGAGACCCTGCCCTGGCCCGAACTGACGGACACGGAACTGGCCCGCCTGCGCACCATCCCGTTCTGGCAGGAGGTGTACCACACCGAACGCCGGGCGGGCGCGATCGTGGATGCCTTCGCCCCGCGGATCGCCGACCCGGTGGTGCGCGAGGCCGTGGCCCTCCAGGGGCTGGAGGAAGCGCGCCACGCGAAGCTGATCCGCACGATGATCGACCGCTACGGCATCGACGCGACGGAACAGCCCCTGGAGCGGTTTCCCGCCGATCTGGAAACCGCCTTCATCGATTTCGGCTTCGGCGAATGCCTCGATGCCTTCCTGGGCTTCGGGGCGTTCAAGAACGCGCGCCAGTCGCAATTCCTGCCGGAAAAACTGTTCGAGATCTTCGACGTGCTGATGTTCGAGGAAACGCGGCACATCGTCTTCTTCATCAATTACATGGCCTGGCGCGAGCGGCGGCGCGGGCTGGGCCGGGTGCGGCGGGCGCTGAAATCCACCCGTTATTACGGCCGGGCGCTGGGGCGATTGCTGGCCATGGTCCGGCGCGGCCAGCAGCCCAATGACGGGCGCGATTTCGCGGTCACCCAGGCCAATGTCTTCCTCGACAGTTTCTCGTTCCGCCAGTTCGTCGAGGATTGCTACCGCGAGAACGCGCGGCGCATGCGGGAATTCGACCCCGACCTGATGCAGCCCCGCCTGCTGCCCGCCATGGCCGACCTGGCCCTGCGCGGCATGCGCCTGTGGGACCGGAGCCGCCCCCACCTGCGCGCAGGCACACGATAGCTGGGGTGCCCCCTGCCCCCCCCCCGCAATACGCGATCCCGACACTCCCGAGAGTTGTAATCCGGGAGTGTTCGCATTTTTGGCCCCTTGGCCGCGTGACACGGCGGAACCCAGCAGCGTGCCAAGCTCACCATGGAGCGTGGCGTGCATCTCGCCCCGGCCCTTGCCGGGAGTAAGCACGATCTTCTCGATCACAGCGCGCGGATGGCCTCGGACGCTTCCTGCCGGTCCTCGGGATGGTTCAGCGTCTCGGCCAGCCGCGTGCCGCGCCGTCGCTACATCTTCAATCCTCACTCGCCGCCGCGCATACGCAGAAATTCCCGTGCTGCTTGGTTGATAAGCGGGAAGCAAGAACGGTAATGCGGGAATCGTCAAAACCGTGTCCGCAACGATAAGTCCGAAGCATCCTTGATTCAAGACGATATGAATCAATACACTATGCCGACTCCATCAAATCCGTGCTAGGATAGTATTCATGCGATCCACCTGCCTTATATTCATTTTACTTTTGTTTTTGTTAGGTGCGCCAACTTTCGCGGCGCCTAATGTCGCAAATCTTCCTCCAAGTCTGCGGGCGTTCTTTGGAACAATGCGAGGCGATTTTTTTCTGCCACGCCACCTAATAAGTCAGCAAGTTATGCTGGGTCTCAGCATCCCAGACCCCCTGCCGAAACAGCGAAGTGTCACCGTTCCCGATGGCATGACGTTAATATCGGGGTGCCGACTTCATAGTTGTGATGAGAAGGCAGCGGTCGTGGTCGACGGCAGAGGTAACGTATCTGGTGCCGCGCTAATTAATTTTAGATGCCGCCCCAGTGGTATGTGCTGGAAGGAGCCAATATTGACCATTTTTTTGCGTCATAATGACGATAAAGTGGCTACTACTTTTCGTGATTGGGCGGAAATTAAGGGTGTCAATAAGTCGAGTGAAGTCATTTTGGTTGGAAAAAAATGAGTGTGAATTTTTCGTAATGTATTTATACTTGTGTAAGTGTGAGTGGCGGTCTGGTCAGATGATGATGTAAACCGAATATTGGTCTCGGCCAGACCGTGCCCCCGCAACAGCCTGTTGCAAAATGGCCGAATGGCTCGGGCAGCGTCCACCTCTACGCCTGACCCATCGCGCCGGCCCGACCGTCAGTCCGCCTTCACACGCCGCGCCAGTCCATGCGAACGCATGCCATGCGGTGTGCCCTGCGCGGGCACGCCCGGCCCCCCTATAAGCGAGTTGGAATCCGCCCCCTTTCCCCACGGGGTCCCGCAATTTTTGCGCTTGCACGCCTGAAAATCGTGGGACAAGAATGGCATCAACGATTTTCAATCGTTAATATACATATCCGCGCCGCCATCGTCCCCCCAAGGTCAGTCCAATGTCCGAAACGACCCGCTTCACCCGCCGCGCGCTGCTGGGCATCAGCCTGGCCGCCACGTCGTTTCCCTTCGCGCCGATCGGGGCCAGGGCGGACGCGCCCGCGCAGGGCGGCGCCCATTGCAGCGCGGCCGGCACGGCGAACGTTCCGCCCGTGCCCGGCCCCGCCCGCAAGCTGACCATCGCCTGGAACCAGAATTCGACCTGCACCGCCGCAATCCCGGTCGCCAAGGAGAAAGGGTTCTTCGCGCGCTACAATCTGGACGTCGATTACGTCAATTTCGCCGGCTCCACCGACCAGTTGCTGGAAGCGCTGGCCACCGGCAAGGCCGACGGCGCGCCCGGCATGGCCCTGCGCTGGCTGAAGCCGCTGCAGCAGGGGTTCGACGTCAAGCTGGTCGCCGGCCTGCATGCGGGCTGCATGCACATGCTGGCCCCCAAGGGCGGCCCGGCGAAGCTGGACGACATGCGCGGCAAGACCATCGGCGTGACCGACATGGGCGGCCCGGACAAGAATTTCTTCTCCATCCGCCTGAAGGAAGCAGGCGTGGACCCGGAATCCGACGTGCAATGGCGGCAATACCCGGCCGACCTGCTGGCGGTGGCGCTGCAACGGGGCGACGTGCAGGCCATCACCGGTACCGACCCGGTCTCCTATCTCTACAAGCGCCAGTTCGACCTGGTGGAAATCGACAGCAACATGAACGGCACCTGGGCGCAGATCGCCTGCTGCGTCATCGGCCTGCGCGGCAGCCTGATCCGCAACGACCCCGCGGTGGCGGCGGCGGTCACGCGCGCGATCCTGGACGCCGGCGCCTGGGTCGCCTGCAACCCGGACGAAGCCGGGCGCATCTTCAAGCCCTTCGCCGCCCGCGCCAGCGCCGAGGATCTGGCGAATATGCTGCGCCTCCAGGGCCATCATCACCAGGTACTCGGCCCGTCGCTGCATGATGAAATCGTGCGCTATGCCGACGCGCTGAAACAGATCGGCGTATTCCGCCCCTCGCTCGACTCCGCGCGCTATGCGGGCAAGGTCACGCAGGACCTGTTCGCCACATGAGTGCGTCGGACACACGAGCCCCGCCCCTGCGCGCGACCGGCCAGACGGCGACGAAGGCCGGCCCCCGCCGCGCCCTGCTGCCCTGGGCGGCCGGGCCGGCCTGGTTCCTGGCGGCGCTGGTCACCTGGCGCTGGCCCGACGCCGACGATTTTCCCGATACCAGCCGGCTTGCCGCCCTGTTCCTGGCCGTCGGGCTGGGCCTGACGGCCGCGGCAGCCCTGCGCCGCCTGTCGGCGCGTGCCCCCTGGGCCATCGCGCTGGGTCTGGGCTTCGCGGCGTGGGAGATCGCACAGGCCAAGCTGCTGTGGCTGCCGCGCCCCTTCTTCGGCACGCCGCAGGACCTGCTGGACGTGTTCCTGACCGACTGGAAACGCCTGGGCGACAGCCTGCTGCACTCGCTCGGCCTGCTGGCGGTGGGGTACGGTATCGGCGCGGTGCTGGGCGTGGCCGTCGGTGTCGGGCTGGGGCGCTCGCTGCGGTTCCGCTACTGGGTCCGGCCGCTGATCCGCCTGGTCGGCCCGCTGCCGCCGGTGGCGTTGCTGCCGCTGGCCTTCGTGCTGATCCCGTCCGGCCGGCTGGCCAGCGAGGCGCTGCTGGCGCTGGCGGCGGGCTTTCCCACCACCATCCTCACCTGGTCGGGCGTCGCCGCCGTCGATCCCGCCTATTACGATGTCGCCCGCACCATGGGGGCACGCAACCGCTTCCTGGTGCTGCGCGTCGCCCTGCCCGCCGCGATGCCGCAGATCTTCGTCGGCCTGTTCATGGGGCTGGGCGTGTCCTTCGCCACCCTGGTGGTGGCCGAGATGCTGGGCGTGAAATCGGGCCTCGGCTTCTACATGCAATGGGCCCAGGGCTGGGCGGCCTATCCCAACATGTATGCGGCGCTGCTGGTGATGTCGCTGATGTGCACGGGACTGGTCACGCTGCTGTTCAAGGTGCGCGACCGCGTCCTCTCCTGGCAGAAGGACGGCCTGAAATGGTAACCACCCCCACCCGCACCGCGCACCCGCTGGGGCTGGAACTCGACCATATCGACCACAGCTACATGATCGGCGGCGCCTTCACCCCGGTTCTCGACGATATCAGCCTCACCATCGCGCCGGGCGAATTCGTCGCCCTGCTCGGCCCCTCGGGCTGCGGCAAATCCACCCTGCTGCGCCTGATCGCAGGGCTGGAACCCCCGCATGGCGGCGCGATCCTGGCCGAAGGCACCCCCATCGCCGGCCCGGGCCCCGACCGGATCGTGATGTTCCAGGACCCGACCCTCTATCCGTGGCGCACCGTGCGCGGCAACGTGGCGCTGGGCCACGACATTGCCGGCCGCAGGGACCCGGCAGCGGTCGCGGCCGCCATCGAACTGGTGGGCCTGAAAGGTTTCGAACGCGCCTGGCCGCACCAGCTTTCCGGCGGCATGGCCCAGCGCGCCGCCCTGGCCCGCGCCCTGGTCAACGACCCGCGCCTGCTGATCCTGGACGAACCGCTGGGCAAGCTGGACAGCCTGACGCGGCTGACGATGCAGACCGAACTGCACCGCCTGTGGCGCGATCGCGGCTTCACCGCCATCATGGTCACCCACGATGTCGAGGAAGCCCTGCTGCTGGCCACCCGGATCATCGTCTTCAGCCCCCGCCCCGCCCGCATCATCGGCGACCTGCCGATCGACCTTCCCCCCCACCGCCACCGCGACGATCCGCGCCTGCTGGACCTGCGCAGGAACATCCTGGTCCAGCTCGGCCACAGCGCGGACTGGTAAACGGCGCCGGCACGGCGCCCGGGCTCCGGGTCACGATCCTCGTCCATGACGACCGCATTGCCCCGATGCCCTGCCATCCGGCGGATGACGCTAATATCCTGACGAATTCACGCCCTTCCCGCGCCCGATGAAGCGATAATTTCGACCGCGACACCGGGTCGCGCGCGGCGAAGCCACGCCGCAGACGAAGGACGCTGGAAAAATGATCAAGAAACTCGGCGCCGAATTCTTCGGTACATTCTGGCTCGTCTTCGGCGGCTGCGGCGCAGCCGTCCTCGATGCGGCCTTTCCGCAACTCGGGATCGGTTTCGGGGGCGTCGCCCTCGCCTTCGGCCTGACCGTCCTGACCATGGCCTATGCCGTCGGCGGCATTTCCGGCGGCCATTTCAACCCGGCCGTCTCGCTCGGCGCCGCCGCCGCCGGCCGCCTGCCGTGGAACGCGCTCGGCCCCTACTGGGCCGCCCAGGTGCTGGGCGGCCTGCTGGCGGCCAGCCTGTTATACCTCATCGCCTCCGGCAAACCGGGTTTCGTGGCAGGCGGCTTCGCCTCCAACGGTTATGGCGCCCTCTCCCCCGGACATTACGGGCTTCTCTCCGGATTCCTGATCGAGACGACCCTGACGGCGGGATTCCTGGTCGTGATCCTGGGCGCGACCTCCCGCACCGCACCGGCGGGGTTCGGCCCGCTGGCGATCGGGCTCGCACTGACCCTGATCCATCTCGTCTCGATCCCCGTCACGAACACGTCGGTCAATCCGGCCCGCTCCACGGCGGTCGCGTTCTTCGCGCAGACGGCGGCGCCGGGGCAGCTCTGGCTGTTCTGGACAGCCCCGCTCATCGGCGCCCTGCTCGGCGCCTTCATCTGGAAATACCTGATCGCAACATCGGAATCATGACGGAAACCCGGCCAGGGCGGCATGAAGGAAGGCGTATCCGACATGCCCGGCTCGGGAGCCGTTCACTCCCCGGCCAGCTTCTTCAACACCTGGATGGCCGCAATCCGCTCGCACACATCCAGCGGCACCAGCGTCAGTTCGGTAATCCGCGCCGCCACCGGCAGGTCGCGTTTCACCAGTTCCTCACCCTGCTTCGTCAGGGACGCCAGACGCTGGCGCCGATCCGACGCGTTATGTTCCACCACCACCAGATCGCGCTCGCCCAGTCGGGCGACGATCCCGCGCAGGGTCGCAAGATCGATCGCCGTCAACTGGCTGATCCGCGTCAGCGCCACCGTGCCGGCCTCGTGGATCGTGACCATCACCGCGAACTGCACCGCCGTCAGCCCGTCCTCTCCCATCGTCTGCTGGAAGATCGCGGTATGGCGCTGATAGGCCTTGCGCAGCAGATGGCCGATCTGCTCGCCCAGCACATAATCGGGAGGCGCCACCGCCTGCTCCGCCGCTTTTTTCCGTCCCGCCATCAGCCGCCACACGCCATGATCGCCGCCCCTTCCGCCAGAACGCTTGTTTACGACGCGGCCAGAAAGCCATCCACCGCCGCGCAGAACCCGTCCAGATTGTCCCACGGAATCATATGTCCCGCATCGGGCACGTGGGCCAGACGGATCGTCGGCAGCAATGTCCGGATTTCCTCCTCGTCCTCGGGCAGGATCACGCCGCCACGCGTCGCGACCATCAGCAGGGCCGGCGGGGTGAGGTGCGGCAAATCCTGGTGGATATCCTCGGTATGGAATTTCTCGAACGTCACGCGCGTGGCCAGTTCGTCGCATGTATGCAGCCATTCGGCGCGCAGGCGAAGCTGCTCCTCGGTCCAGGTGGGGCAGAAGCGGCGCATCGCCTCGGAATCCATGCCCCGCCGCGCGGCGCGGATCGAATCGACATACCATTCCAGCTTCGCCGGATAGGCCCGCCGCCCCGGCCCGCTGACCGGCGGATCGACCAGCACCAGCGCGCCAATCCCCCGCGCATCGCGCCGCGCCAGCCGGATGGCGATCCGCGCCCCCATCGAATGGCCCAGCACCACGCAGCCTTCCAGCCCCAGCACATCGATCAGCCCGCGCACATCGTCGGCATAGCTGTCCAGATCGTAGTCCAGGTCCGGCCCGGTTTCCGACAGGCCGCGTCCGCGCACATCCAGCACATACACGTCATGCGTCGCCGCCAGGCGCTCGGCCACGAACCCCCAGGTGACGGCCGGGCTGGTAATGCCCGGCACCAGCACCAGCGGCGCACCCTGCCCGCCATAGCGCAGGTAATGCTGGCGGATACCATTGGCATGCACATGCGCGCCGTAGAGGAAACGAGAGTCGGTCATCACGGCTTTCCTTCTATCGTGGAATCAGGATTCTTCTTTTTCTGAAGAAAAAGAAGCAAAAAGACTTTTATCCGTTCAGGAGCCTCGGAACGCGCACGCACAAGATTCCTGAACAGATCAGAAGTTTTTTGGTTCTTTTTTTTCAAAAAAGAACGGAAACGCTTCAATAGGCTCCCGACAGCAGCGCCCCGCCACCGGGCGCGATCCGTTCCAGATCCAGCGCCCGCAGCATGGCATGGGTCGTGGCGATCGCCGCCGACAGCACGGGCTTGCCGGTCAGGGCCTCCACCTTCGGCACCACGGGCAAGGAGGGCATCTGCACGCAGGCCGAGAGCACGATGGCATCGGCATCCCTGTAGTTCAGGCCGGCGACGATGCCCGGAAGAGTCCGCGGATCATGCGCCGCCACGTCCAGATTATCGGGAATCTCCAGCGCCACATGGTCGATCACCTCATAGCCCTCGCTGGCCAGGTAATCGATCACCAGCCGGGTCAGCGGCTTCATGTAGGGCGCGACGACCACGATGCGGCGCGCGCCCAACGTAGCCAGGCCATCGACCAGCGCACCGGCGCTGGTCACCACCGGGGCCGGCGCGCCGTTCTCCACCGTACGGCCATGCAGCCGCGCCTCCGACACGCGGTGATAGCCCACGCCCATCGACATGGTGGCCACCAGGCAGGCATAGCCCAGCACGTCGACCCGCGCGTCGCTGAGTTCCAGCGCGCACCGGTCGGACTGCGCGTCCATCGCCGACAGTTCGTCCTTGCTGACCGTCTTCATGCGCATGCGGCTGGAATGGAACAGAAACCGCTCCGGCCGGATCAATTGCCGGGCCGCCAGCAGGGCGGGGATTTCGGTTTCCATGGTGATGTTGGAACTCGGGACGATCTGCCCGATCCTGTAAAGCGATTTCATGAACAAATCCTGCGTGGAAGGGAAATCAGCGATTGGACAGGCGCGACAGCAGCGTGTCGTAGTCCATCACGTCGCCGCATTTCTGGGCCATGTCGAACAGATTGGCCTCGTGCGGGCCGATGGCGCGGTCGCCCACGCAGTCGGACACGACGATGGGGCGGAAGCCCAGCGACATGGCGTCGATCACGCTGGCCCGCACGCAGCCGCTGGTGACGCAACCCGCGACCACCAGCGTCTGCACGCCCCGATGGGCATACCACGCCGCCAGCGGCGTGCCGGAGAACGCCGAGGGCACGGTCTTGCGCACCACATATTCCCCCGCCACCGGCGCCAGTTCCGGCACGATGGCGCTGGCCGGATTATCCTCGGTCAGGCCCAGCATGCTGGGCACCTTGGCCGAGAACACGTTGGCATCCGCCCCGTCATCGGCGAAGACGATGCGGGTATGCGCCACCGGCCAGCCCAGCCGCCGCGCGGTGTCCAGCAGCGGACGGGTGCGTGCGATGGCCTGCGGGATATTGCCGCCGCCAAACGCCGCCGGATCGGCGAACCCGTTGACGAAATCGACGATCAGCAGCCCCACCTGCCCCACGATCCCCAGTTCGCGGCCGAATCCCTGCCGGGCATACAGCGCGCCGTCCGTTTCCTGACCCGTCATTCCCCTGTCTCCTTCACCAGTTTTCCATCACGGACTACCGCCCGCCCATCGAGGCTGACCGTGCAGTTGCGCATCGGGATGTCGATATGGCAGGCGGTGTCGCGCGTGCCCCCGGCCTCGTTGTTCGGCCCCGTGGACCACAGGAAGTTTCCGGCGCAGGCACGCGAATCCATGCCGATCGTCGCCTCGCGGTCATACAGGCCCAGCACCGACCAGTGCGCGCGCTCCTGCAACCCCCAGCCGACATGCGACACGGCATAGACTTCGGGATCGTTGAAGGATTCCATGTAGCCTTTCAGAAGATCGGCCTCGAGCCCGCCCTGTATGTCGGTCACGTAGCCCTTCTCGACCGTGAAGGTCACGGGGTCGCGCACGTACTCCTTCTGCGGCAACAGGATGTCGCCCCGGTCCAGCACGATGGTGCCGCTGGCCGTGCCCTCGTTCGACCAGGTGGCCAGAAAGCCGCTGGGCCAGTGGTCCCACCGCCCCGGCCGGTCGCAGAAGCCATATTCCTCCAGGATCGGATAATCGCCGAGCGTGAAGCGCACGTCCGTTCCCGCCGCCGATGTCACATGCATCTCGCGCGCCGCCCGCAGCACCTTCGACGCCGCCAGCACGCGGTCGCGATCCCCGGCCGTCGGCACCATGCGCAGCAGGATCTCGGGCGGCTCCACCGCCAGCAGGATGCGCCCGCCGGCCGCCAGGATCTCGTGCTGCTCGGCCGAGAACAGCAGCGTCATCAGGTCCAGCACCAGGTCGCTGGCCTTCAGCAGCGCCAGCGCCGCGTGGTTGCCGGTCAGCGGCGTGGTGCCGACATAGGCCAGCGGATCGCGCGACAGCGACACCCCGCCATTGACCGGCAGCAGGTCGAGCCGGTTGACGATCGCGCCGCGCGCCTGCGCCGCGAGGATGGCGGTGCGCATTGTCTGCGCATTGGTGTCGCTGGAAGTCAGGACGGTCACGGTCCGGCCGGCCGCGATGCCGGACAGGTCCAGAACCTGCCGCCATGCATCGACAAGTTCGCAATCGCTTACGGGCATGGTGTCTGTTCCCCGGATGAAGTGGAAGACGGTGCGCGGCCCCGGCCCAGCACCAGGTTGACGCCGATCGCGGTCAGGGTCGCCGCCGCGATGCCGCCCAGCGTGGCGCCGCCGATCGTCAGCGTCAGGTTGCCGGCCCCCGCGATCAGCGTGGCGCCGACGGTAAAAAGCGTGCGCGGATCGGCGAAATCGACGGCATGGTCGATCCAGATCCGCACCATGGTGGAGACGATCAGCCCCAGCACGCCCAGCGCCAGCCCGCCCATCACCGGCTCGGGGATCGCATGCAGCAGCGCGCCGAAGAAGGGCGAGAAGCCCAGCGCGATGGCAAACAGCGCAGCGGCTGCGAACACCAGCGTGGAATAGACGCGCGAAATCGCCATCACGCCGATATTCTCGACATAGGTCGTCACCCCGGTACCGCCGCAGAAGCCGGCCAGCATCGTCGCCAGCCCGTCGCCGATGAACGCCCGGCCGGTCAGCGGGCCGTAATCGCGCCCCGTCATCGCGCCCACCGCCTTGATGTGCCCCAGATTCTCCGCCACCAGCACCAGCGCCACGGGGGCGATCAGCAGCATGGCGTGCGGCGAGAAGCGCGGGCCGACCAGCGCCGGCCAGCCGAACCAGGGGGCGGCGCGCATGGCGGCGAAATCGATCGGCGGCGCCAGCCCCAGCCCGTTGGCCACCAGCGCATAGACGGTGCAGGACACCACCAGCCCGCACAGCACGGAGAGCCGGCGCATCGCGGGCGGCGCATGCACGGCGATCATCGCCACCGCCAGAAAGGTGAAGATCCCCGTCAGCGTCGCCGATGTCGATCCGGCCAGCCCCCGCGCCGCCACCGGCGCCAGGTTCAGCCCGATCGCCGCCCCCACCGCACCGGTCACCACCGGCGGCATCAGCCGTTCGATCCACCCGGTGCCGGTCAGGCAGACGATGCCGCCGATCAGCGCATACAGCGCCCCCGCCGCCACGATGCCGCCCACGGCCAGCGGCACGTCGGGGTTCGGCCCATGGCCGGAATAGCCGGTCAGCCCCACCACCACGGCAATGAACGAGAAGCTGGTGCCCAGATAGCTGGGCAGCCGCCCGCCCGTGACCAGGAAGAACAGCAGCGTGCCCAGCCCGGAACACAGCACGGCGATATTGGGATCGAACCCCATCAGGATCGGCCCGATGATGGTCGACCCCGCCATGGCCAGCACATGCTGCACGCCCATCGCCAGTGTCATGCCCAGGGGCAGGCGCTCGTCTGGCGCGACCTCGGCGCCGGTCGCCAGCCGCCAGCGCGGTAGCCAGTTCGCGTTCATCGATGCTCTCCTGTGCCGGGCTCTCCTGTGCCGGCGGCGCGTATGCGGGCGATCACGTCCTCCACCCCCTCCCACGGGGGGCGTCCAGGCGCGTAGGTGACGCGGATATGGCGCATCAGGGCGGCGACCTGCGCGTCGGACAGGCTGGCGGCGAAGCCCGGCATCGCCCCCACGCCCGGCGTGGCGGGGCGGGAAATGCCATGCAGGATCACCTGCGCCAGATTGTCCGGCCGATCGGCGAAGACATTGCTGTTCAGCGCCAGCGAGGGGCGGGCGCCGAACATGTGCGGGGCCTGCCCCTCATGGCAGGCGGCGCAACTGCCGCCATAGACCCGCGCGCCCTCGCCCGCCCAGGCGGCATCGCGCGCCCGGATCGCGGCGGCCTGCTCCACCGCCCGCGCCCGGTCGGGCGATGCCGCGCGGGTGTCGAAGCTGGCCACATAGGCCGCGATCGCCCGCACATCGGCCTCGGGCAAGGTCGCCATATGCGTCACCACCGGCGCCATCGGCCCGGCCGCCGGCCCGTGCCGTTCGGAAAAACCGGTGCGCAGATAAGCAAACAGATCATCCGCCGTCCACGGTACCGGCGCGCGCGACAGATTGCCCAGCGGCGGGGCCTCCCACCCTTCCGCCATGCCGCCGCCCAGCCACGCGCCACGCCATTTCTCGGCCCCCAGCGCATTGCGCGGCGTATGGCAGGCGCTGCAATGGCCCAGCCCCTCGGCCAGATAGGCGCCCCGGTTCCATTCCGCCGGGCGCGCCGGATCGGGCGCGAAAGGCCGCGTGTCATGAAACAGCACGTTCCACCCCGCCATCAGCGGACGCAGCGAGAACGGAAAGGCCAGCTTCGTCTCCGGCACCGCGTTGCGCACGGGCTCGCGCGCCATCAGGTAGGCGTACAACGCCTCCATGTCGGCATCGCTCACCTTCGCGAAGGCGGTGTAGGGAAAGGCGGGATAAAGGTGATGCCCGTCGCGGCTGATCCCCTCGCGCATCGCCCGCGCGAACGCCGGATAGGACCAGCGCCCGATCCCGGTTTCCTCATCCGGCGTCAGATTGGTAGAGCGCACGATGCCGAACGGCGTCTCCAGTTCCAGCCCGCCGGCATAGGCCATGCCGCCCGGCGCGGTATGGCACACCGCGCAATCGCCCGCTGCCGCTACGTCCCGCCCGCGCGCGATCGTCGCCGCCGACCAGCGCGCCGGGTCCGGCCGCGCCACCGGCGCGATGCCCGGCCGCCATGGCGATGCCGTCACCGCCAGCCCGCCGATGCCCGACAGCAGCGTCCCCACCGCCGCCAGCCCCACCCAGCCACGCAGCCGCGCCTGCGCGGGCTTCGGCGCCGGCCCCGCCGGCATCAGTTGCGGCAGAGGCTGTGGTCCATCGTCTATTTCCCGAAACGCCCCCAGCGCCGCATCCAGTGCGGCACGGACGCGCTCCGGCGTGAACGGCACCTCGCGAAACCGCACGCCGGTCGCGTCATGCAGCGCGTTGGCGATCGCCGCCGCGCTGGGCACCGAGGCCGACTCTCCCACCCCCAGAGGCGGCTGGTCCTGCCGGTCCATCAGCAGCACGTCGATGTCCGGTATCTCGGGGAAAGTCAGCAGCGGATAGGTGCCCCATTCGCGGCTGGCGACGCCGGCGGGGTCGAACGCCACTTCCTCGCGCAGGGCACGGCTGACGGACTGGATGACATTGCCATGGATCTGGTGCCGCACCCCTGCCGGGTTGACCATCATCCCCGAATCCTGCCCGACGACGACCCGCGTGACCGCGACGTGCCCGGTCAGGCGATCGACCGCGACATCCGCCACCCACGCCGCCCAGGCCGCGGGCACGCCGGGAAAGACACCGTGGACATACTGGGCATAAGCCACGCCCCGCCCCCGCAGCACACGCTGCGCCGGATCGACCCGGCGCGGCCCGCTGCGCGGCATCCATGTCGCCCGCCGCGCCGTCGCACGCAGCAGCTCGGCCGCCCGTTCGTCGGGCAGGTAGCGCAGCCGATACGCCACCGGATCGACCCCGGCCGCCTCGGCCAGTTCGTCGATATAGCATTCATGCGCGAAGCTGTTGGGCATGGCCGACACGCCCCGGAACCACGATGCCCGCGCGATCGGCGGCATGTCATGCACCGTCACGCGTGCATTGTCGTAACCGTAGGGCGGCACCGAGGTCCGGTCGCCCATCTGCACGACCGGGGGCGTGGCGGCCGGCACCACCCCGGTCAGCACCAGCGCCAGCAGCGGCGAGACGTTGGAGGGATAGCGCGTCGAGAAATCATAGGCCGCCGGCGCGCCATCTTCCCGCAGCCCGCCCCGCACCTGCATGAGCTGCGCCGCCCCCTTCGGCTCCCACACATGTTCCTGCCCGCGCGTCAGTTGCACCCGCACCGGCCGGCCCACGGCGCGCGACAGCAGGGCGGCGTCGCCGCACACATCGTCGGCGCAGTTTCGTCCGTAGCAGCCGGCGGCCTCATGGCGGACGATGGCAATGGCGCCTTCCTCCAGCCCGGTCAACAAGGCGATGTCGGCGCGCAGCATGTGCGGGTTCTGGGTGCCGGACCATACCGTCAGGCGTCCACCCCGCCACTCCGCCACGGCACAGGACGGACCGATCGAGGCATGCATCTGGTACGGCCACAGATAGGTCCGGTCCATGCGGATCGCCGCGTTCTCCGCCCCCGCATCCACGTCGCCCCGGTCCAGCAGCCGGCGCGGGGTGGACGGGTTGGCCAGCAGGGCCGCCTCCAGATCCGACAGATCCGGCAGGTCGACCTTGCGCCACGACACGCGCAGCCGGCGCGCGGCCTCCTCGGCCTGCTCCTCGCGCTCGGCCACCACGCCGACGAAATCGCCCTGCACCACGACATCGACCAGGCCGGGCAGTCCGGCCACCGAGTCCCGGTCCACGCCGATCAGGCTGCATCCGACGAACGGTCCGTGGTCGAACCCGCCATAGGGCGGGCGGATCACCCGCCCATGCAGCATGCCCGGCACCCGCACGTCATGCACATAGACCGCGCGACCCGTGACCTTGTCGGGAATATCCACGCGCGGCATCGGCCGCCCGACCACGCGATAGGCGGCGGGGTCCTTGACCGGCACCGCCTCGTCCAGCCGTACGCGCAACGTCCGCCCGTCCAGCAACATGCCATAGGTCAGCAGCATGTTTTCCGGCCAGGGATGGCCGCCTGACGGATCGGCCGACAGCACGCCGTCACGCACCGCCAGCCCTTCGGCCGGCACGCCCATGCGTTCGGCGGCCAGTTGCACCAGCACCCGCCGCGCATGGGCGGCGGCGCGGCGCAGCGGCACGGCCGTCACCTGGATCGTCTCGCTGGCAATGGTGGCGCCCTGGTTCGGCGCGACCTCCGTATGGCCCAGCACCATGGTCACCGCATCCGGCGCCACATCGAGTTCCTCGGCCACGATCTGGGCCAGTGCGGTGCGGATGCCGGTGCCCAGATCGACGTGCCCGCAATAGCCGTTGACCGCGCCACTGGCCTGCACGACCAGAAAGACCTCATCCGCCGGCACGTCGTCCGAAGCCCCACGCGCCACCAGCCCGCCGGGCGGCCGCGCGGCACGGATGACGGTCAGCGACCCGGCCGGCTCCGTCACGCCCCCCATCAGGCGGCCTCCCCGCCCGTCGCCGCGCCGCCCGCCAGCCCGCAGGCCAGCCGGGCGGCACGCAGGATCTCGACATGCGTGCCGCAACGGCACAGCACGCCGCGCAACGCCGCCAGCAGCGTCGCATCGTCAGGCGCCGGATCGACATTCAGCAACGCCCGCACAGTCATGACCATCCCGTTCAGGCAATAGCCGCACTGCGCCGCCTGCTCGGCCACGAAGGCGCGTTGCACCGGGTCCGGCACACCGTCGCGCGCCAGCCCTTCCAGCGTCGTCACCGGCCAGCCGGCTACGTCCCCGACCGCCAGCCCGCACGACCGCGCGACCCGCCCGCCGACAAGCACCGAACAGGCGCCGCATTCGCCCAGGCCGCAGCCATATTTCGGCCCGTTCAGGCCCAGGTCGTTGCGCAGCACATGCAGCAGCGTCGTGTCCGGCGGCACGTCCAGCACATGGCCCGTGCCATTGACCGTCAGGACCACCGCCGGCGGCATCGCCCCCCTCCCCGCGTCAGGCCGTCAGGTCGACGTCATAGATGTCGTATCCATACACCCAATAAGGATCTTCCTGATTCCGCAGCCAGGTATTGGCATTGGAGACCTGCTGCACGCGCGAAGCCCGCTCGATGCGATGCGCACGATAGGCCTCGAACGTCCGCGACAGGTCCCGCGTGCCCAGTTCCGTCATGCAGCGGGTCAGCATCGCCGCATCCTCGATCGCCATGGCGGCACCCTGCGCCATGTGCGGCTTCATCGGATGGCAGGCATCGCCCAGCAGCACCACCCGCCCGGCATGCCACAGCGGCAGCGGGTTGCGCGTATAGAGCGGCCATTTCGTAATCGTGTCGGCCACGTCGATATAGGCTTGGACCAGCTCGTGATAGCCCTTGAAGGATTCGCGCATCGCCTCACGCGTGCTGGGCACCCACGGCACGCCGGCCGGCCAGCTTTCCGCCGGCTCGCCGGTGACGAAATAGAATTCCTCGCGCGTGCCATCCAGCGCATAGGCCATCATGTGCCGGTCGGCCGACCACCATTTCACGCAGGGCTCGACCTCCAGCCCCGACAGGCGCGCCATCGGCAGGACGCCGCGATGCGCGACCCAGCCGGTGAACAGCGGCGCCTCCGGACCCAGCAGCTTCTCGCGCACGCGCGAATTGATGCCGTCCGCGCCGACCAGCACGTCGACCACATCGGTGGTCCCGTCCTCGAAGGAGAGCAGGACGTCGTTCGCCCGTTCCTGGAAATCGACCAGCTTCTTGCCGAACCGGACCAGGTCCGGCGGCACCGCACCGATCATGATGCTGTGTACGTCGCCGCGATGGATGGTGATGTAGGTGGCGCCATAGCGCGCATGCTCGGCATTCAGCGGAATGCGCGACAGATAGGCCCCGTCATCCCATTTGCGGCTGAACCAGTATTCCGGATGGCTGGACGCGTCCTCGATCGCCTGCTCGATCCCCAGCCGGCGCATGATCTTCATGACGTTGGGCCCGTACTGGATGCCCGCCCCCAGCCGCGAGAAGGCCGGCGCCTGATCGTACAGCGTCACCTCGAACCCGGCGCGCTGCAACAACCCGGCGGCCGCGGTGCCCCCCAGCCCGGCGCCCACGATGCCAATTCTCCGCGCTTCGACCATCATCCTGCCTTCCGCATGCCCAGCCGGGCGTTCATCCGTCCAGACAGAATGTATACATACCATTCCTGCTACGCAAGGATATTGGCGGTCCGAAATCCACCATATTCCGGCTGCCCCGGACAGCCGCCCCACCGTCCGCTCACCATTTGGCTTCCGCCCCACGACTCCGACCGCTTCCTCTCCATATATCCTGATAATGACGTAAAGACATGAGATAAGACAGGACGGACGGTCCACGCATCGGACTGCGATTCGTGCTTTCGGTACCACAGAAAACCCATCCGGAACGAAAACAGGATGAATCCTGTCCTGAATCGATAAACAACGTCTACATTATTTATTGACATTGCAGACCCGTTCCATACCACTATCGCAACGACGCGGCGGACCGCGGCTCCCGTCAAAAAACCCCCATACGCAGACAGGATGGATACCATCATGGAGACCATGACCCGAACCCTTGCCACGTCGCTGATGGTCACGACCATCCTGGCCGGCGCAACCGGGTACGCATTCGGTCAGCCGACCCCTGACACGACGGGAACCACGACCGGCCACCCCGCCGCCCGGCCCGCCCGGGCTGCTCCCTCCCGCCCGGCGGCGGCCGATGCCGAACAGGTGTCGGTGGTCGGATCGGGTTCGACCCGCCAGGTCCAGACGATCAGTACCAGCCAGATCTCCCGCTCGGTGCCGGGCACCAGCCCCTACAAGATCATGAACCAGATGCCCGGCGTCGCCTTCACCTCGGCCGATCCGCTGGGCATCGATACCTGGAGCCAGAGCATCTACATGCACGGCTTCTCGCAGGATCAGCTCGGCTTCACGCTGGACGGCATGCCGCTGGGCGCGCAGACCTATCGCGCCTATAACGGCCTGAACGTGAACAACGCGATCAGCCCCGAGAACATCAAGCGCCTGAGCGTCTCGCAGGGCGCGGGCTCGCTGGACGTGGCGTCCAGCAGCAATCTGGGCGGCACCGTCCAGTTCTATTCGATCGATCCGTCCGACCATTTCGGCGGCAAGGTGGCGCAGACCTTCGGCAGCAACGCCACCTTCCGCACCTTCGGGCGCATCGACAGCGGGCAGCTCAACCCGTCAGGCACCAAATTCTACGTCTCCTACGCCCGCACTTCGGACGATAAATGGAAGGGCCATGCCGGGCAGTTCCAGCAGCAGGTCAATGCCAAGTTCGTCCAGCCCATCGGCGAGTCGACCAGGCTGACGGGCTTCTTCGACTGGTCGGACATGGCGGAGGCCTCCTACGCCGTCGAATCGCTGGAAACCATCCGCAAGCTCGGCACGCGGGTCGATTATTATTATCCCGACTATACCACGGCCTATCGCGCGGCCCAGGGCATCTATTCCCATGGCGAGCAATTGACCCGCAGCCCCAAGGACGTCGCCTATTACGACGACCCGGCACTGAGCCAGGATTATTTCGGCGGGTTGACGCTGGACACGAAGCTGAACAGCGCCATGGACTGGAAGACCACGATCTACGGCCATGGCGATTCGCTGGACACGCACTGGACCAACCCGCACATCACGTCGCCCAACGGCGCGCCGCTGGCCGAACAGGTCCGCCGTTCGGGCTTCCAGCGCTACGGGCTGACATCGGGCTACACCTGGCGCTGGCGGAAGAACACGTTCAACACCGGCCTGTGGTATGAAAACGATCATTACACGATGGGACAATATTACTATCAGGAGCCGATCCTGGGCCAGGGCAGCCCGATCGACCCGTTCGGCGCCCTGCCGCAGCCCTTCGCCCAGGCATGGGGCAATGTCTTCAATACCAACACGTTCCAGTATTACCTCCAGGACACTTACAAGATCCTGCCCAACCTGACGGTGCATGCCGGATTCCGCTCTCTGCTGGTCACGGCGCGCAGCGGCGTCACGGAGAACAACCAGAAATATACCGGCGTCGCCAACCTGCCTGCCGGCAGCCTCACCGCATCGAACGCCTTCCTGCCGCAGGTCAGCGCCAACTGGCGCTTCCTGCCGCATAACGAACTCTATTTCGACGTCTCGAAGAACATGCGCGCCTACCCGCAGGCCGGCTATTCGCTCGGCTCGCCCTGGTCGGTCACCACCATGGCTTCGTTCCAGAACGCGAAGAAGACCCTGAAGCCGGAAGAGGACTGGGTGTACGAGCTGGGCTATCGCCTGACGATGCACCGCGCGGTCGGGCTGATCAGCCTGTATCACACGGATTTTTCAAACCGCCTGCAGACGATCACCTCCGGCGCATCGATCATCCAGAACCAGTCGACGATGCAGAATGTCGGCGGCGTGCATATCTGGGGCGTGGATGGCAGCCTGACGCTGAACCCGATCGATGGAATGTCGCTGTATAACAGCATCAGCTACAGCCGGCAGCGATTCGACAGCAACCTGACGACCGGCGGCGTGACCTACAACCTGTCCGGCAAGAACATCCCGAACTATCCGGACCTGATGTACAAATCCAGCCTCAGCTACTCCTACGGCCCGGTGATGGCACATATCGACGCCAACTACATGTCACGCCGCTATCTCAGCTACATGAACGACACCCATGTCCCCGGCTACTGGCAGACCAACCTGGGCGTACGCGTGCGCGCCGGCGATCACGGCCCGCTGCACGACATCACCGTCGATTTCAATATCTACAACCTGACCAACACGACCTACATCTCCACCGTCGGCGTGCAGGGCAACCCCATCGCCGGCGACTATCAATCGATGCTGATCGGTGCGCCCCGGCAGTTCTTCGGCACGGTCAGCGCCAACTTCTGAGCATGCCGCAACGCCCTCCCCGCGCCTACTCCCTGAAGGCGCGGGCGAGGACGTTCTGCTTTTCCAGCGAGACGGGCAGTGCGGTGGCGGTGACGGCCACGCCCTGCCAGCCCGCGCCCATGGCGGTGTAGAGATTGACCGCAT
>NZ_JABEQD010000023.1 GCF_014174395.1 Gluconacetobacter aggeris | reverse complement strand
CAGCAGGCGGTCCAGGATGGCGGTGGCCACCACCGGGTCGCCGAAGACCTCGCCCCATTCTCCGACCGAGCGATTGGAGGTCAGCAGGATCGAGCCGCGCTCGTAGCGCCTTGAGACGAGCTGGAAAAACAGATGAGCGGCGTTGGCCTCGAATGGCAGATAGCCCAGTTCGTCGATGATCAGCAGCTTCGGTCGCGACAGGAGCGCCAGTTGCTTGTCCAGCGCGCCATCCGCGCGCGCCTTGGCCAGCATGGCGACCAATGTCGCGGCGGTGACGAACTGCACGCTGTAGTTTCGCCGGATCGCCTCGCGCCCGAGCGCCACGGCCAGATGCGTTTTCCCCGTTCCCGGCGGCCCCAGCAGCAAGATCGTATCGCCGTGCGCGACCCAGCGGCACTCGGCCAGGTCACGGATCTGCCGGGGATCGAGGGACGGCTGGGCGTCGAACTCGAAGCCGTCGAGTTCCCGCACGAACGGGAACTGCGCCATCTTGCTCGCCATGGCGATGCGGCGCTCGTCACGTCGCGCGATCTCGCGCCCGACCAGGAATGCCAGCGCCTCGCGTAACGTCATGTCCGAGCGCGCCGCCTCGTCGAGCAGCGTGTCCAGCTGGTCGCGGATCGCCGTCAGCTTGAGCCGGTCCAGCATCCCGACCAGGGCCTCATGATCCATGCCCGCCATCACCAGGTCCCTCCCGCGACAGCCTCATATTCGGCCAGCGGCCGGAGCAGGTCGGGCAATGGGGACGGTAATCCTGCACGCGGCGGGCGCGCCTCGGCCGGTCCGCCGACCAGGCCGGCGAGATGGGACCGATCGACGATCCGCTGCCGGCGTCCCGCGCAAAGCGGATGATCCGCCACGACCTGCCCGGCATGACGCACGACGACGCGCCCGCCCAGCACCACGACCTGCACGCTCTCGCCGATCAGCCGCCACGGCACGGAGTAGCTGTTGGTGTCCAGGTCGATCGCGCAATCGGCCTGAACCTTGCGCACCAGATCGCGCAACTGGCCGAACGGCGCGCGTCCACCGAGCGGGCGCAGGGCCTCGGCCTCGCCGGCGAAACGCTCCGACGGTGCAACGCCCGTCGTGCCATGCACGCGCCGGTCGGCGATCTCGCGCGTCCATTGGTCAAGATGCGCCTCGAACGTCGCCCAGTTCGCGAAGCGCCGTCCCGCGACCGCGTTCTTCTTGACATAGCCGACCCCGCGCTCGTCCTTGCCCTTGGTCCGCGCGCGATACGGCGCGCAGGCACGCGGCGCAAAGCCCCAATACCGCGCAAAGGCATGCAGCCGCCCGTTGAAACGGACCTCCCGCGTCGTCGCGTCGTGATGCTCGACCAGGGCTTTCGCATTATCGAGCAGGATCTCCGCAGGGACACCGCCGAACCGCAGGAATGCGCCCTCCATGCCCGCGAACCAGTCCGCCTGTCCCTGCCTCAGCGACGCGCGGATATGCAGGCGGCGCGAATAGCCGAGCGTCGCCACAAACAGATACACCCGCAGCCGCTCATCGCCGATCCACACTCGCGTCTCGCCGAAATCGATCTGCAACTGCCGCCCAGGCGGCGTCTCGAAGCGAACCGTCGCCCGCTTCCGGGCCAATAGCTCCCGCCGCCACGGCCGGACCTTCAACTCGACCGAGCGAAGCCCAATGACGATCCCGTGCTCGCTCGCCAGTTCCTGGCGGATCACGTCGGCATTGCCGTCGTGCCGGAAAAACCCCTCCCGAAGCCAGTCGTCCAGACCGTCGAACGCCGACCGCCGCTCAGGCTGCCGATACGCGATCGCCCCGCCAGCACGGACATAGCGTCGCGCCGTGTTCCGCGAACAGCCAAACTCCCGCGCCAACCGCTTGGCTCCCCAGCCAAGCCCGTGCAGCCGCATCATCGCGACAACTTCCTCGGGTTGCAGCATCCCCGTTCCCCGCATCGTTCCAGACAATGCGGAAATCATGCTCTCTTCTTCCGTCATCGGTGTCCCTTTCAAAAACGAAGAGGGGTCAGTTCCTCATTGCGACAGGGGGTCACTTGCTCACTTCGCCTGACACGCGCTTTACAGTTATGTCGCGAGAGCTCCGGAAGGAAATGTTGATCTATCAGAATACAAGGCCATTAGTAGATGGTTGCAGCGCACGGAAAGCCTGGAGAGGTTTGTTCCATTCGCGAATATTGTAGCGGATTTGAAAACAGGAGAGGCGCAATGAACTTCTCTCATCTGAGTCTAGATCATGTAGGCATTCGTGTGACGGATCTCGCCGTTTCCGAACGGTTTTATGTCAAATTTGGCTTCATCCGTGATCCAGAAGAATACGCTCCAGCGGTGAAAGCCTGTGGTCTACATCACCCATCAGGACTTCGCCTTCATCTTATTTTTAATGGTGTATCAGACCCGGCTGGTAATGTTCTGATGGATGTTCCTGTTAAATATCCAGGCTACACACATGCGGCATTTATTATCGAAAGTATGGTGGGCTTTGTGGTCTGGCTGGAACAGGAACGGATTACGATCACAGAAGGCCCAGTGCATATGGGACACGACAGACGCGTCGTCTGTTTTATTCGTGATCCAGACGGAAACGTTCTGGAATTTAACGAAATTCTCAAATAATTTTGCCTTTACTGGCGCACTCAATTTGGTAGATAAACGAGGATACCGATAATAAAAATAACCCAAGGTCACTCAGATCGATTGCTGGAAAGGTTGGTTGTTTGGCGCATACGCTGAACTAATGAATCAAGCAGGTCGACGCCGGTAAGCCGACTGGTCCTGAATTTCTATCTGCTCGCGCATTTTAAACAAGATGGAGGGTTTTTCGAACCCTCCAGGTTCACAGGAAAAAGCCTCATCTCAAACCTATGCCTCGGTATATCCAGAGATCGAATGTCGGAAAGTCTGTGATCCGATCCCCTGTCGAGCATGTCTTTGCCGACCAGAAATCGTAGACGGGATTGTTCATCCGAACTGTCGGTATGACCCAGGCCACCATGAAGATCGGGCTGGCCAATATCGTCTATAATATGCGCCGCTTCCTCTTCTTGGAGCGGATCAGCACCACTGCGTAGCTATCAAGCGGGTAACAGCCCCCAATCTGCTCAAAACGTAGACCGGATGCCATCGCAAAAACCGTCAATCAAATCGCCAAAAGCCAGAAATCACAGGCCACGCACATCAATTGACGGTTCTTCGATCCCTCCAGCTTGTTCGAAGGAACCGAAAATTATCGTTTCCGATATGCAGCATACCAGGCGGAACACTGATTCAGTTTGTCGTCGGCTATCTGCGATAGAGGGTAGGCACTTTTCCTAGAAATTTTAGCTATTGATGATGTCTGCTTTTCGGAAAAGCACTTTACGGTCCTAATGTCTCGGATGAGGGCGGAAGCGGATGCCGATGGTGCGAGGTTCGGACGTTTAACATAGTAACTGGATGCCTCTGACAAGGGGGGGGGCGGATTATTTTGTCTTGTTCGCGATGTCGGCGGGCACGGGCTGGTAGTATCGACTGAGCGATTTGAGGTCACGATGGCCGGTGACGCGTGTCAGTTCGATCGGATTGAGATAGCGCGCCAGACGCGAGGTCGCCTCATGTCTCAGATCATGGAACGTCATGTCCGTGACTCCGGCCTGCCGGGTCATGCGTCCGAAGAGCACCGAAAACACTTTGCGTTCTCCAACCGAGAAAATATGTTGGTCTCCGTCGGGTTTTGTTTCCATGGCATCGAGCTTTGCCGTCAGGACGCGCTGAGCACCTTTTGTCATGGGGCGGATCTCGGGCCCCAGTTCGTCGCGGTGTCGGTCGTTTTTTACACGGGCCAGGGAGATCGTCTGCCGGGCGAAGTTGATGTCATTCCATCTCAGGCTGATGGATTCGCTGAGGCGGCATCCCTGTTCGATCGACCACCTGATGAGCCAGACGACGTCCGAGTGGTGGCGGAAAACTCCATTGGGATCGGCAGCAGCCTGCAGAAGCAGCTCTTCCTCGCCATCGTGTAGTCGACGGTTCCGCTTCCGATCAGCCCCCTCTGGTCGCTTGGTTCGCTTCGCCGAGGCATGATTGACGATGTCCGTGTCCCACTCCGAGTTGGCGTATTCGACAATCGCTGCGATCAGGTTCAGTCGCTTGACGACGGTTCCTTTGGCTAGTCCATCGGTCAGCATCGTGTCGCGAAAGACACGGACATCGCCGTTGGTCCATTTTCCGATCTTAAGGTCGGCAATCCGCGAGGCAAGAAGTGAGGGGAGGTGGCCGCGACGGTCAGCGTCACGGTCAGCCATGCGCTCGCGTCCATAACGTTCGAACAGTTCCCTGAAGGTGATCTGATTTCTCTGGCTCGCGGGTGGCTCAAGCTGCCCGACATGCGCTTTGGCCCGGACGTCCATGAGCCAGCGCCGTGCAAGGCTGGCGGTCGCGAAGGTCTCGCGATGCCGCTTGCCATCGACCATCTTGCGGGCCTGATACTGGCCCGGTCCACGATACCAGACGCCTTTGGGCAGGGGCTTTCCGGTAACCGGATCCTTGTTGGTCTCTTTTGGGGCTTTGCTCATCGTCGATTGGTCCTCTCCCAGTTTGGCTCGGGATTGGCTCAAAAATCAACGATTTTTAGATAAACCTGCTGCAAGCTCTTGAAAAGCTTGGCGTCCCATAGGGGATTCGAACCCCTGTTGCCGCCGTGAGAGGGCGGCTTCACCTTGCCCTCCTTCGGGACCTTCACCGTGCGCGCCATCAAGGCGCAGCCGCGGATCAATCCGGCGACCGGCGCACCCGTCGCCGGCAGGGCCGGCAGGACCGTCCGTTTCAAGGCCAGCCCGCTTCTCAAGACGCTGGTCTGACCGATGCAAGCGGCCGAAGGCAGCCCGGTATTGCTCCCGCCGCCCCTGCTGCTGGCGGTTCGGCCGCGTCTGGCGCCTGACGCGCCGCCGCTCGCCCGGATCCTGATCACTCAGGACGAGCACATCGCCCGTGACGACGCCGGCGCGATCGTCTCCGCGCAACTGACGATCCGCTATCGGCGACTGGCCGACGCGCCATCCCAGCCCCCGTACCCGACCCACCGGTTCCTGGCCTGCTACGCACGGCAATGGGACGGCGGCGGCCGGACCAGCCTGACGTCGCATGACCCGTATCGCGGGACAGTCTTTCTCGACCTGGAGGGACTGGAGGGCAACCGGATCGGCTCGTTCCTGATGAATCAAGTCGTGACCTGGGCCCGGCGATGGCCGGACGCCGAGGTGAACCCGATCACCCTGCTTGCGCACCAGGCGCGTGGAGAGAACACGATCCGGCGCAACCGGTTCTACGAGCAGTTCGGCATCGCGTTCGCCTATACGGACGACACCAAAGCCGCGGGCACTGCCATGGAGATGCGCGCCGGCCAACTGAAACCTTGGGAGCACATGCCGGACAATCTGTCGGTAACCCCGCTCGAGGCGGCGTTCGACGAGCAGCAGCGCGAACTCGCCGTCCTGCGTCTCGACCAGCAAACCATACAGCTGCGCGAGCGTGCTCTCCGTCGCGAGCTGCAACGTGCAATCGCGCATCCGCTTCGCTTCGCCGCTCGGCAGATCTGGTATCGTTATGCCCCGCTGCTGGTCGGCGCGGCGTCACTTACCGTCCTCGGTGCCCTCTCCCTGCTGGTGCTCACGCGCTGACCCGCCGCGCCCTCCCGGCCCGCCGAGGCCGAGGGCTCCGAGACGGCAGCCCGCGTTGCGCACCGCCTGGTCCGCCGCCGCCATCGCTGCCTCGAGATCCGCATAATCCGGCTGCCAGCGCGCCAACGGCGAGAAGGCAGCCGGCGCTTTGTCGACCAACGGCTCCTCGACCTCCGGCGCACCGACCCGGCCACCGCTGCGCCGCGCCCGACGCGGCAGGGCCACCTCGTCGGCCAGCGGCGCCAGGCCCTTCAGCCCGAACAGCCGGCGCGCGCTGCGATGGGTGACCTCGACCACGATGCCGCGCTCGACGAACTGATTGAGCAGCGCCAGGGCGTTCTTCGGGACCATCTGCTCATCGACACGCGGAACGCCTCTGGGCTTGTTGGGCAGCAGCCGCTCGATCACGCGCCATTTGAAGGCGGTCAGATTATATCGGCTCATACCGATGCTGAATCAGCTTCTGATCCGCGATAGAAGCCGTCATCATGTAGTGAAGGTCAAAGGATGGCATGTGCTGGAAGATCGAGAATGGCATAGAACCGAGGGGGCTTCGTCAGAAGCGGTGAACCTGCTTAGATCCGCTGCCCCAGTTGATCTCCCTGAAAGCTACTATTCGCTGCTGTGCTTCAGCAACGGCGGCGAGGGACCATTGGCGGTTCAGCCACTTTGGATCTGCCTGTACGCCGCTGAGGAAGTCGTTCAGATTGAACGGCGTGGCACCTTCCGAGAGTTCTTTGCGAACCTGTTCGTGATTGGCGGCAACGGTGGCGGCGAAGCCGTGGCTTTCGACCTGCGCGAAAGCGAACCCTATCCAATCGTCGCCTTCGATATGACAAACATCAACCTGCTCGAGAGCGTCCGAACGATCGCGCCATCGTTCGACGCTATTCTGGAGTTGATCGGTCGGGACGGCCAATAGCCGAGCCTAGTTTATAGGTTCACGACCCAATTCGGCCTTCACTAAGATTCCGAGCATCACGAGCGCAGGCGGCCGGTGACGCTCACCGTGCTACGGACGGTCGCGAACGAGACGGCGCGTCGGCACCCACCACCTGGTCAAGATCCAGTTCCCCGATCCGCGCCAGCTCCAGTGCAGCGACGAAGGTGCCGGCCAGCGCCGCCCGCCGGCGCAGCGTCAGATCGGGGCCGTCGGGCAGCGCTGGCAGGAACTGGGCCCAGCCCTGGCACACGGCGCCGGTCGTCAGTACCACGCGGATCCGCGCCAGCGCCTCGCTGATGGTCCATAGACCCAGCGAGCGGATCTGCAGCGCCGCCGGCGCGGTCTCGGGAAGGTCGTGTTCCAGCACGGTCAGGCAGGCCGCCATCAGTTCGAAATAGCCGCCCGCCGGCCGGCCACCCGCGACCGGCGACGCCCCCGCCGTGGTGCCGGCAAAGACATCGCGGCCCAGTTGCGGCCGCCGTGCCAGCCAGTCGGCGGCCGCCCGCATTCGCAGCAGCTCCTCAAGCTGGCCAGCGGTGCGCCGGGCCTCCTGTTCGGCCTCTTCTCGTTCCTGGACCGCCCCGAACATCAGGCGCGAACGCAGCAGCACCAGCCGCACCGCCCAGGTCAGCCAGTCGGCCCGCCGCTCCAGCGGCACCGTGTGGTGGGCGGCCGCCAGCCCGGCGACGAACTGGGCGGCGAGGTCAGCCATCGACATCCCCCCGAGATCGATGCGCTGCCGTTCGGCCAGGTCGAGCAGCAGATCGAGCGGCCCGTCATAACCGGCCAGATGCAGCTCGGGCATCCCGGGCGCGCGGGCCGACCGCTCCCATTCCGCGTCCGACTCAGGCGCCATCGCGGGCCGGCTGCATCGCCAATTCCAGCGCCGGCCAGTCGGCGCGGATCCGCTGCAACGCCCGCCACGGCGTCCAGTCGGCGGAGACGAAGGCGATCTCCAGCCGCGCACTGTGGCGCCGCCGGCGATCGGCGCGCTCGGTCAGGGTCACCTGACGCAATGGCCAGGTGGTGCCCCAGTGCTCCCACAACCAGCGGCGGGCGGTCGGCGCATCCTCGCCCAGCTGCAGGATCCGCTCCGGCACCGGTACCAGCCGATGCAGGTCGAACGGGCAGCCGGTCTGCGCCCGGGCATGCAGGGCCCGGGCTTCGCCGGCCTGGCGCAGCAGCCGGGCCAGGGTACGCGCCGCCGGCCCCTCCTGCACCATCGGGGCCAGCAGCCGGGTTTCCTCATAATCCCAGTCGATCAGCCACGGGATCAGGCCGGGGCCGCGGGCGGCGGCGCGAAAGCGGGCCACCTCCTCGCCCGGGCCGCTGACGGTCAGCCGGGTGGCGATCCAGTCCGGCGTGGCCAGGGCCAGGATTTCGGTCTCGCTCACCCGGCACCCGCTTTGGCGCGGCGCAGCAGCAGCCGCACCATGTCGGCCGACAGCCGATCGCCCGGGCGCTCGGCACGGGAGATGCTGGTGAACAGGGCACCGAACCGGCGTTGTCCGCGCCGGCGCCACAGCTCGACCGCCTCGACCGCGCAGCCGGGCTCGCCCGGCCGACGCGCCAGGTCACGGACCGCCCGCATAGTGGTAAAGGGGGCGGAGCTGGTCACCCGCAGGCCGCCGCCGGCCAGCGGTTCGAGATGCTCGACATCGAGCGCCGCCAGCGCCGCGCCGGTGAAGCGCTCCGCCGCCAGCAGCAGCAGCGCGCGATCCCGGCTGCCGCGCAGACTGTGGTCGCAGCCGGCCGCCGCCCGCCGCAGGGCGGCGGCCGGATCGGCCGGCCGCGCCTTGACCCGGCCGCGGGCGATGGCGCGGGCGATCCGCTCGTCGCGCCCCCACAGGAAACCGGCGCCGCGCTGCTGCCCGGCCAGGGCGGCGCAATCTACCCGCAGGCTGGCCTGGCTGCGGCCGGCGCGGGCACGCGCCTGCAGCCACGCCGCCGCCGCTGCCGGATCGACCGGCAGCGGCGCCACCGCGCGCGCCGCGCACCAGGCGACAAAGGCCGACCAGCTGGTGGCATAGGTGGCGCGGGTTGCCGCGCCGCGGTCACTGCCGTGGTTGGCTGGCCGGCAGTCCACCGTCCGCCCCCGGCTTGTCGGCTGGTCGTCCAACACGGCCCCTTACAATCCCAGCCCGAGGTCTGCCGTCGCCGCATCGCCGACTTCGGCGGCAGGATTGTCGAATTTGCTGACATGCGTCGGCGCTGACGTATAGGCCAGTGCAGACACGCTATGCACGACCAGATCCTCGGTCAGCACCAGCAGCGTCGCCGCGCTCGGCGATGAACCCGGTTGCTCCGCCCCGCCGGTGCACAGCACATATTCCGGGGGATCTTCGGGATGATAGCCGGCCAGCCGCACCGCTTTGGTCGCCAGGGGAAATCGCGGATCATCCGCACCGACCGACAAGGCATGGGCGAACAGCACGATGTTGCGGCCGCGCTGGCGCAGGGCAGAAGGATAGAGCACCCCGTCGTAGCGCGGGCTCGCCTTGTTCGCCAGATAATCGGCGACACATTGGGTGGGCAGATAGCCGATGCTCTCCTGGTGCGGCGGCACCGGACGCGAGATCTGCCAGCCGAATTCCGCGAGGAACCGCCGCCGTCCCTCCAACAGCGCCAGTTCCGGGTGGAAATAGGCGACCTTGCTGTCGCCCAGCCGGGACAGGTCGAGCAGCCGCAACGGCCGCTGCGGCGCCAGCGGGGCGATCACCACCTCGGCACCCAGCGCCGGCCGCAGTTCGGCCAGCGCGGTCTCCTCCTCGCAGGCGAGATAGAGCACTGGAATCCCAGCGGCATTCATCCGCCCCGCCCGCCGAAGCGCCGGCGGCGGCGCCGCGAACTGGGCCGCCGGATCCGCCAGCATTTTGGCCACCTCGACCGGGTCGACGGCCAGCCGGGCCCGGAACAACCGCGGCTGCTCCGTCCCCGGGCCGACGGTCACCACCGCCTCTGCCGGCGGGCTGCCCAGCAGATCCTCCAGCAGGCGGGCCGCCTGGTCATTGAAGAAGCGCGAGGTGCTCTCCAGGCTTTGGCAGAAGCCTTGCCAGTCCTCACTATGAGAGGAGGCGGCGGGAATAGTGATCAGGTACTGTTCGTCCGGTTCATTTGCGCCGTCGCCGCCCCCCATCTCCGAGAGCACGGCGTCCGCAAGCTCCGTGTCGCATTGCAGCAGCGTCTCAACGATTTCCCGCGGATGCTGGGCCTCGCGGCGCCTGCGCCAATGCTCGGCATCGTGATACCTGCCCACCACCCGGCGATAGACCCGATCGGTCCGCCTCGCCAGCTCCGCCACATCCCAGGTGATCCCCGGGCGGTCACAGAAGGCGCAGCGCCGGTCGCGGCCGCTGGTGAACATGTCTTTTTGCAGCCACGGGTCACCGACGCAATCGGCACAAACCCGGGCTTCGCCAGCGTATCGGGGGGAGATTTCAGCCGTCATCCTGCTCCTCATCCCGGCGCGCCTGCCGGCCGACTGAGGGTAGGACAGGGAAATCAGTATGGCAATTCGCCATTGATCAGCATTGATTCGTTCTTAACACCTGGTCTGCCGGTCAATGGAGATATGCGGCCGAGGATTCCGCCGTTCCGTCTCCGCCCCCTCCCCTCTTTTCCCGCGCACTGTATGTCCGATAATGTCTCTTGTCGGACATACGTAAGCCGGCCATACTGCCGGCGAAAATTGTCGAAATCTCCTTAATGGCGAGAACGCCCGGTCCGCCGCGGCCCCAGGCTGCAGGAAATTCCCCTTAATCAGGAGAAAGATTCCCCTGGTTAAGGCGAAAAAGAGCCCTTAATTCGGTTACTGGCCCCAACGCCGGCGAGCCGCCGCCGGCCCCAGCCGGCCACCCCCGGATCCAGCCAGGCCAGAAAGCGCTCAACGCTGCATGGTTGGCGTTCCTGCGCGATCCCCGACGGAGACCAGGCAACGCGGCCGTCGGTGACCGCAAACCGGTCCGGATCGCCCAGCATGATGGCCGCCAGCGCGAGAACACCTCCGGCCAGTTCAAGCGGCACCATCGCTGGCGTGAAGGAGAAGTCGCTGCGCCAGTCCGCACGCTGCTGCAGCCACCACAACGGCGGCGCAGCCTGCAGTCGCAGACCAAGGGTCAACACGACCATCAGCAGAATATCCCCCACCAGCGCCGGCAGCTCGGCCGCCCACGTCACGCCGCGCCATCGAGCCTGCAATGGCCGGCCGCCCAGGCTCCGGCCCAGGTCACGTTGCAGCCCAGCAATGGCGCGGGCCATCAGCGGATCAAGGCACAGCCCCCAGGGCAACCCCGGCGGCGGCCGCTGCCGCCACAGGCTTACCGGCTTATCCCGCGTCGCACAGTGGGCGCGCACCCTCCCTTCCTGGCTCTGAAACAGACAGCCCGTTCCGCGCTTGCCGCAGCAGGGGCAGGCCTCTTCCAGCAGTTGGCCGTGGCGGTCACAGAGCGCCGTCGCTCCACTCCGCCACGCCCGGCGTTCCCAGGTCTCTCCGCCCGCCAGCAGATCCGCCTGTAGACACGTCCGGCACCATGCCGGCGCTGGCCGATCCCATAGCCAAGCCTCCGCCCCGCCGCAGCGCATCCCGGCAAGCCGTTGCACGCTGACGCCGGTGACGCGGGCGAGCGCCCGGTCCACCCTCGGCGCCGCGCACCAATCCAGCGCCCGGGCATCAGGCATATCGCAGCCGACATGGCTGAGGAGATGGCTGGCGCGCAGGTCGTAGCGTGCCGCCAGCCTGGCGAGCCAGGACGACAGCACCTCGCCGCGGAACGGCGCGGGTACGATCGGCAACCCGCGGAGCGCCATTACCCGCGCCCGCTCCGCTGCCGGCGTCTGACGGTCGCCGGCGGCGGCTCAAGCCCATCCCACACCTCCTGGCTCTGCAGGGCGCCATAGTCCACCCGCTCGGCACCGGAACGGATCGCCGCGATCGCCGCCCGCTCGATCGCCTTGCAGATCCCCAGCGTGATTCCGCCGGTACGACCGACCAGCAGCTGCATCACCCGGGGGGAGTCGATCGGCGACGGGCCCCGCAACGGCAGGCTCCAGATCAGGCGGGTGACAAACCGGGTCAACTCCGCCCCCTCCTCCCATTCCGGCAGGTCGAGGTTCATGAACCGGCTGCGCAGCTGGTCGTCGGACAGCAGGGCGTGCCGGGTCTCCGGCACGCCGACACCAACCAGCGCCACCCGCAGTTCATTCGACAGCCACCGCAGCAACTGCAGAAATCTGCGTTGCTGCCGCGGCGACGCGGCCAGGACCGAATTCAGCTCGTCGATGACAATGACCTTGGTCTGCAGTTCCGCCAGCACCCGAAGCACCGTGGATTCCCGCGGGGCACCGACTTCGAACGTGTCGATCGGCGGCACCCCGACCGCCTTGAGCAACTGCGAGAAGAAGCGGGGACCGGTCGGATCATGCGGCATCAGCATGACCACCACCGGCTGCAGGCGGAAAGTGCCGACCCCCTTGATCACCACCGACGACTGACGTTCGAATTTGCGGATCAGCGTCGTCTTGCCCATGCCGCTCTGGCCGATCAGCAACAGATTTTCCATTCGCTCCGAGCGCGGCTGGGCATAGATTTCTTCCAGTCGGCCCAGCACCCGCGCGGCATGGGGATAATCGACCCAGCGCTTGGCGCGGATGTGCGCGATCCGCTGCTCGGCATCCAGGGCGGCCAACGGTCTCACGTCTTCCGGGAGGTGCGACCACTCGGCATCTCGCATGGTCACCAGATCTCCACGCCGCTGGTCATGCCGGGTGGCGGCAGCGGAATCCGCGCGTCGTCGTCTGCGGCCGGCAGGTGCCCCGCCTCGGGGGCAGCCTCACCCCGCACGGTCGTCGTATGCGCCATCTCGCGACGGACCGCGTTACGCCTCGCCTGGCGGCTCACCCCCCTCGCCTCGTCGAGAATGGCCCGCTGGGCTGCAATCGCGCCAAAGATTGCGTGCTCATCAACCGAGCGGCGGCCCTCGTCCCGCAGCGCCCGCACCGCCTCCCGATGTTCCCACAGGGTGATCGGGGCCCGGCGCAGATCGGCATAGGGCACGCGCACATGATCGCCGTCCGGCAGCTCCACGAACACCGCCGCCAGGTTGCGCGGGTCATATTTCACCCGCATTTTCGTTGCGGGCTGTCCCAGCAGATGCGCCAGTGCGCCGTCCTGATACTGGATGTTGAACAACCGCACGCCGTCCCGGCGCACCACCCGCTCCTGGAAGGGCAGAAAATCGAGCAGGAAGCCCTGGTCGTCGACCGGATGCCGCAGGGAGCCCCCTTGGGTCGCCTTGGCCCAGCGCGCCGCCGGCGGACAGCCAAGGCTACGGTGGATCTCGTTGTGATAGGGGCCCAGCACCTCCAGCGCCAGGATCCGTTCGAATTCGCGAAAGGACAGGCAGGCCCGCGCCTCCGCGGGATAATCCCCCTTGGCCACCACGTTCGAAAAGGTGGTGCCCGGCAGGGCCTGGATCCGCCCCATCAGCGTGCCCATCAACCGCTCGATGTGCCCCCCATAGCGCGGGGTTGCCGGCGGACGGTAGAGGACCTCGATCCCGTGCTGGGCACAGCCGCGCTCGAAAGCACGACTGTGGAATTCGGCACCGTTGTCGACATGAATCGCGGTCGGAATCCCCGCGGTCGGCCAGCTCTGCTCGATCAGCCGTTCGGCGCGCCATCCGTCCTTGGGCAGCACCGCCTGCGTCACGGCCAGCGCCACTGACGCTGCACTCGGTGCCTCCAGCGACAGCAGGAAGCCGAGCACCATCCTGGTATGGACATCCAGGACCAGGGTCAGCCACGGACGGCCGATGCTGCTGCGCGTGAGGTCATCGACCAGCATCAGATCGACCTTGGTATGGTCGATCTGGACTATTTGCAGCGGCTGTGCCGCCTCCAGGCTGCCTCTGATCTGATGAAATCGCGCGTCCGCCGCCACAGGCCCTTCTCGGCGACGCACCAGTTTTTTCAGGTCGGCCACCGCTACCCGGGCCCGGAACGCCTTCATCGACGGCGGCCTGCGACCTACCGCCCGACACTCCTGGCAAAGCTCGCGGTAGACCCGCTTCAGCGTTGGCTTTTCCCGCTGCTGGTAGCTCTTCTCCACCGCCACCGTGATCAGCCGTTCCACGGCATCCGGCAGGCGCTTGCTGCCAGGCCGCGGGCCGCGCGACCGATGCACCAGAGCCGAGGCCGTCGGCTCTTCCTTGAGCTTCTTGATCAGACGATAGGTATGCTGGATGCTGAGTCCCAGGCGCTGTGCCGCAAGCGCAATCTCCAGCCTACTGGTGCGATCGGCCTCGACCAGCGGACGCAGAACTTCGCTTCGTTTGGTGGCCAGCTCCCACGCGGCGCTGCTTACATCGAGAACGGATCGCCTGGACTTGGCGGACTGTTGCATTGGCGGCTCCCGCGAGGAAGAACAACCAGACGCGATTCAGAAAACAGGCGAGGTCCAAGCCCGGCGGCCTTGCCCCCTCTCGGCGTCAAGGCACCATATCGCGCGCACCGTCCGATAGCGAATCGTTTATCCACAGGGCATGCCGGCTCACCGCATTTGCGATAACGCGGCGAACGGCCATTTCGGGGGAAGGAAGCGGAATTTACGCTGACGGACGCGGTAAGCAAGAAGCTGCCATCACATGCACGATGCTTGGGACCGACATGCGCCCCCAACCCCGCCGCTCTTTATCTTGGGTCACGCACTCTAGAGCAGACATTGCTACGGCAGGAAAGTATCTGTGGTCGTTTTGGCAACTAAGGTGTCGACGTTCATCCATTCCTGGCGCAACCTGCGAGCGGACATTTGTCCGCCTGCCGATGTTCTGCTTACCTGCAGAAGGTTAGCTTCGCTGCGACATTTGTGTCAGTGCGAGGTGGTGAGGGAAATCCTGAAGGGCTGCTTGAACTAGAGCACTCTGACTAATATGGGCACCACCACCACCCCGTTGAAGGGTTTGAATCGCTGCGAACCAGCTGGCACGTCCCGTGCCGGTCAGGCGAAGACGGGAAACATCACCGCCCGCACGCGCCCAGATTTCTTGATCCAGAGGGCCTGCCGGGTACAGGTCGGCGAGTATGTTCTCAAGCTCCCGCCAGATGCCGCCAGATACGGCGGGGTTCTGATGGGCGGCTATGCCCTTGGCGCCTCCTCGATCGAGCGCGACGGGAAAGTTGTCTTCCAGATCGCTTGCCTTGAAGATCGGGTGCTGCCGTCCCGGTGCTGCGCCACGGACCTTCTCGGCAACGTAGTTGAAAATCTCGAAGATGCGGATCAAGCCGTCGCCATGGGTGCGTGCCGCGCCTCGCAAAGCGCCCACGAGGTGCTCGGTGAAAAGGCTGTTGCTCGCGCCTAGGAGCACGAGCGAGGTTTCGGAAGCTCGCGACGATGCGATCAGGACGCGACCGGTCCCTTGCGCCAATCGGTCCAACGACTTTTCGCTGAAGCCAAGACCAGCGATGTTCCCGACTGCCTTGAAGCTACCGGCTCCACCGGAATGACAAGCGTCGATAAAGACGACGAGGCGTTGAGCCTTGATGTCGGCCAGCAGGGAAGATAACTCGGTCTCCAACAGAACGGTTGCCGATACATCGCCCGGATCGCAATCGACTGGCATCAGCGCGCTCTCAGGACCGTTCGGATCGCCAAGGCGCGCGCCGTGCCCAGAGAAGAAGATCATGACCGTATCGTCAGGCTTGGCGCGGCTGGCGAGCGCGCTGAGTTCGCGACGGATCGCTTCAAGCGTGGCTTCGCTGTCCAGTAGCGTCGTCACGTTCTTTGGGTCGTAGCCGCAATACGCAGGAGAGGTCAGGACGGCGGTCACCTCGCGAGCGTCATTGATCACCGCAGGGGGCAATGGCGATACCTTGGGGTAGGCCGCGACGGCCACCAACAAGGCGTGCCCATCCGAGAAGCCGGCCTTTTCGATTGGCTTAGGTCGATTATCGTCGTTCATAGTCGCACTCGCAGCATATTACCGGTAACCTTTTCCGAGATCGGGATCGCTGGCGAGATAGCGAACTTGATCACTGTGGGGAAAATCCCGCTTCATCTCATCGAGCAGTTGAGCAGGTCGAGGTCCTCTGCCCCGCCTCATTTGCCCGATCGCATCCCGCCATCGGGACCGCCCGCTACCGAAGCTCTGCAGGTCTGCGTCTCGTCCACCGGCTCGACCCCAGATTTCGTTGTAATCGGGCCCATTTGGGTAGAGGTCGGCGGCAAGGTCCTCCAGGACTGTCCACTTTTCCTCGTAGGAGACTACCGATAGCCCGAGCGTCCACCGCGTGAAGATACCTATCATATCATGGCACACCCTGAGCGCCGGCTTAACGTCGTCGCGCCCCATGCGCGCGAGGCGGACTAGCTCATCGACGGCGCTGCGCCAGCGGCGGTCAAGGACCAGGCGACCGAGCATCTCCGCATCATCCGACCGCAGTGATCGTCGCGCCACCGCCCAACTCCCCAGCCAGCGGAGGAAGCGGTGCTCGTCAACCCCTGGCAGGGCGGAGACGATCCTGGCGACGGTGCTGACGCCGGTCGGCGCCAGCGTCCGCAGTATGCTGTCTAGGCGATCACCTGTGAGGATTGCAGCTTCAAGCTGCGGGTCCGGTGCGCGGACGACGTCACCCGTCGAGGCACGATCGAGCCAGCCGCTGGCTGTGGCTTTCAGGAGGTTGGTCCGGGTGGGATCCGCGAGCCGCGGCCAGACCTCGGCGCGACGGGCATAGCCGCTCAGGTCGGCCAAGGGGCTCTTGGCGAGTACCGTGATCAGCTCTTGATCAACGGTGCCCCCGTCGAGGTGCTTTTCGACGACCGAAATAAAGGAGCGCTGCGGGTCGGTTGGCCCCCGCCACGCTTCGGCGTTGGCGGCAAGGGCCTGAGCCCAAAGCTGCTGCGCCGGCAGGGTGCTGAAATCGACATCCTTCAAGAGCTGGGGCTTTCGCGCGACCTCCTCGGCCGCGATGTGCAGGATGCGCGGCTCAGCCGTGTCGAGCGCTATCGCGAGCGACTGCGCCGGCGTAGCGGTCCGCAACGCGGCTCTGAGCCCGTCGAGGTTGCCCGGATCGGCATCGACAGAGAGCTGTTGGCGGACTGCCTCGCTTGGCGAGAGGCTCGCACCGGCAGCAGCCCCGTGTAGGCGAAGCCATCCCTTCATGAGTGCGATGCCCGTAACCGCTTTGCCGGCGTCGTGACTGATCTTACGAGGTACGGCGTCAGACAGCCGAGCTTCTAAACCTCCATCCTGCGGGAGGTGGTCGGCCAGCGCTTTCAGCGTAGCAGGTCGAGTCTCAGCCCAACGCCAAAACGCCGCCGAAAACCCACACGAAGTCGAGCGCGCTACGGCAACGACTCCCGCGAGGACCGCCCTGCGCCACGGTTCGACCGCGGTCGTGGCCGAAAGGGCGTCGTCGATCGCGGACAACATGGCCGGATCATCAGCTTGTGGGAACTTGTTTGCGACCGCCCAAGATTCGAGGCCTGTCCATAGCGTGCTCGCGGCCGGGAGTCCCGTTGTGCTCAGGTTTCTGAGCAGGAGAATGCCCCCCACCGCGGCACCGTGCAGTCTCGAGGCGAGCCTCTCGATCAGCTTTGCCTTGCCTGCCGTACCCATGGTGGGATCGGGCGAGAGGCGCTCGACGAGCCGAAGGACGGCTACGCAGTCGTCAAAGCTCGGGCTCGAGGAGGAGCCGAGCTCAAAGGCGCGCTCGAGCAGGGGCAAGTCCGCGAAGCGGTCCAGTCGCGCCCCGATCTCCTGGGCGAAAGCGAGGCTAGGTTCGGCCTCCGCGCCTCCGCTCAAGATCGCAGCCGCGCGTGAGACAGGGGCCGAACCAGAGGTCCCGATGATACGATGACCCGTCCAGCGGGCCGCCAATGCGGTGGGTGTGCAGATGAGCGACGGCTGGGGCACATCGACCACATCATGCGGACCGAAGCTCAGCCGAAACGCGAACCGGGCGCGGAGTTCGGGCCAGAGGTGGAACCACAAGGCGACGGCTAAGTCTTCAAACCCTTGAACGCCGACCCGCACCACAGGCCCGGTTCCCCTGGTAGTCAGGGCCTCGGCTGCCGGTACCAAGTCCGCGGCCGTGGGCGCCGCCAGCGTGGACGTGGGCACGTCGCACTCTTGAATCGCATCGGGCGGCTCGGGCGCCGCGATCAGCAGCGCGATAAGCGGCCGCAGGTCAGCCATCGTTGTCACTTCTTCGAGGGGAGCGATGACAGCATGGGAGAGGACCATCCCGGCCCGGGATGCCGTCGGGTCGGCGAAGGTGCGGGCAAGGACGTAGCGGTCGCCGTGTGGGAAGCCGCTGACGAAGGGTGACCACTCCACCCCGGGAGGCGCTGTGTCGGGCAGGTCGAGGCGCGACGCCAGCTCGGCGGGAACGCGGCTGCGGTCGCTGGCCAGCCGCATAGCATGCCCGCCGCGCACCTCACCGTATATCGCCTGCTCGACTCTCATAGACGCCGGCCCTCGGTCTCAGAGGGTGTCGGCTAAGAGGCGCTGGATCGGCAACGTAAGGTCCGTGGAGCGCTGGCCGTCCGGAAGAACGACATAGCCGAATTGCTCGGGACCGCGCGCCGCGTACTCCATATCCGGATCACGGGGACTGAGTGGCCGCTCCAGCGCGGATAGGCCGAGCACGCTCGGTTCGATCCATATGCTGTGCACGAAGCTCGAAAACATGGGGAGCCGCTGGTCCAGGACCACGGCGGGCTGCTCATCGGTGCCTAACTCGTCCCAGCAACTCAGGATAACGCATAGGCGGGGGCTCTCCAACGGCTTCATGCTGATCGCGCCCCGGATGTAGAGGAGCATCTGGAGCAACTCGATCAGCCGAGCCTGGTCCGAGACCTGAACCTCGCGATTTTCAACGCCGGCGCCTTTCAGCGTGCTCAGCGGACGCGAGAAGATGTCCTCGCTCACACGCGTTTGCTGCAGGCGGACCAACAGAAGCCAGGCAGGTGCGTCGATGACGCGGGCGCGCCAAGCCGCAGGGATGCGGCGCGTCGACGATATAGTCTTGATCTGCTCGCCGCCGTAGTCTGGCCAGACAAGCTCCGCCTTGCGACCGCTGACGTCCGCGATCGGCCAGATGCTGTCGACATAGGTGGTCGTGGGCGTGTGACCGGCCGCCATGCCTTCGTTCAGGCTCTCCATTGCGGCCTCGAACGGCTCCAGGTTGGTGGCCGCACCGTCCATCCGCAGCTGGCCGTCACCTTTCATCAGCCGCTTCAGGAGCTGTGCGCCGTAGTGCGTCTTGCCGACGCCTGACTCGCCGATGAGCAGGATAGATCTGTCGCTGGCGCTCATGATCACCTCGCGCCGAACATGAAGAGCGGGTCAGAACTTGAGGCCTCGACAGGCGGCAGGGACACGCGCTCGCGCCGAATCTCGAGCGTCCAGTCCAGGAGCTCGAGAAGACCTTGACCCGTGTCGGAGGCGTCGTCCGCGCTGGCCGCGATGCTCACCGAGAACTCGTGAGCGTCTGGCATAGGGCCGAGCACGGCATCGCGGACCGCCTTCTCCATCTCGGTCGCCACTGCGACGTCCGACTTGGTCCAGACGAGCGCCACCGGACGCCCTGCGCGTTCGGCAGCCAAGCGGTGCGCCAAAATTTGAATCGAGCCGCGGGCCGAACCCATGTTTGGGCCAGAAAGCGCTTCGCGATCCGCGATGAGCAAGAAGAGGTCAGCGTGCTCCGCGACCCAGCGAGCGCCTTCGCCTTCGACAGCCTCGCGGTTGACTGCCCATTTCTGGAACCACTCGCCGGGAGCGTCGGTGAGCGTGTACCCGCGAACCTCGCCATTCGCGGTCCTGAACGCGAGGTGGAGGAGGCCGGGCGCTCGGCCGCTGCGACTGGTCGTGTGCGGCGGAAAGCTGGGCTGATGCCCGGGTGTCCATCGCAACGCGCTTGCCACGGCTTCCCACCCGGCGAGCGAGTAGGAGCCCGCAAAACGACGCTGATCGGAACCGGTCAGACCGCGGCCGATGAGCAGGTACCAGGCAGCCAGCAAGGTGGTCTTCCCCGCATTCTGCGGCCCTACGATACCGACGACCAACGGCTTTGTTCGCCCGGCGACGAAGCCGAGGTCAACGAGACCGATGGCGCTTCCCGACCAGGGGAGCAAAAGTTCGTCGGTCTCCGTTTCACCCTGCGCTGCCGCTGCCTCGTCCCGGCGCTTCCACCCTGGGCATTTGGCGCGATCCAAGAAGCCCAGGTCGCAGGTGCTTTCGGGCGCGAAGCACGTAGGTCGCGAGCACGCGGTCATCAGGATTTACGTCCTCGCTTCTTGGCCTCCGCCCCCCCCTTGTGCTGCACGAGCGGCCTGCAACTCTCTGAAGAGCCACGTCGCCCATCCAGGCACGGTCAGCGGCGTCGCTGCCGGAACGCCGACATGCGCACGAAAGCCGTCATCGTCGAGGGTCGAGCGGCCGGAGCGGTGTCCGAGGAGTGCCAATACCGGCCCACGGCCTGCCAGGTCCTGAACGAGCTGCGCTGCGGCTTCCCGCAACGGCGTGAGTTCAGGAGAGGCCATGGCCTCTTCCAAAAGGCTGCGGATTGGTCGCCCTTCGGCGGGATCGAGGGAAGGTAGGCTCAGGACCGCCTCATGAAGGAAGGCGGCGACGCTGGCCGGCGAGAAGGTCGGCACCTGCTGATGCAGGTCGAACGCCATCAATGCCGCCGCGGTCGACGTCGGCATCCCGCGATAGCTTACGCGAGCGCTTGGTGAGTAAAGGGTCTCCTTCCACCAGATCAGGTTCGTGCGTCGCTGAAGGCCAGCCGAGGCTCCGGTCACCGCTTGCAATGTGGCTTCCACATGCGTCGTCACGGCTTGAGCAATGCCCTTCAAGGGGCCGGACAGGTCGATCGGTTCGACATTCGCCTCCTTGCCGAGCGCATCCACCGCGTCGGCAATGGCGGCGGCCAAGCGGGTGCTGAACTGCTGGGCCCACTGCTGCGGATGTTGATTGGGCCAGTATTGGTTGCCCCCGGTCGCTTGTCCGGTGGCAGTTTGAGGACCGGCAGCCGCCAGAACCTGCACCGTGAGCGCCGCCTTATCGACGCTTCCAAACGTCACCCCCGTGGAGACGGCTTTAGGAGCGTCAAAGGACATGGCTGGCACGGTGATCGAAGACGGCGCCGCCCATTCTGCTTCGGCTCGCGCGTCTACGCGTCGCTCGATGTCCGCCACCACATCGGTCCAAATCGCGCGCTCGTTGCCGGCCTCCATGAAGGGTAAGGCATTGCGGGCGGAGGTCACGAAAGCGACGCCGACCTTGTCGTCATCTTCCGCTGCGTGGACAAGAGCGTCGAGCAGTATCGCCCGGATCACGGCGACGGGCGTTCCCGAGAAGGTGTTGACGTAGGTGGCCCAGCGCTTCTGGAGTGCTTCGGCTGTCTCCTTGATGACCGGGTCATCTACGGGAGCCTCCGGGTCGAAGGCGATGAGTGCGAACGCAGCGGCCTTGGACGGCGTTTTCTCGAGGGTGGCCGCGAGGTCGGCCGCTGTTTCTCTCAGCCGGTCAAGCTTGGCGTCGTCACCACCTACGTTGATGAGACCGGCACCAAGGAAACGTATCAGAATATCGGTGGCCACTAATTCCCCCGTGAGCATCTGTGCCGCTCAGCCTTTTTTCTGCGATCCACACATATGATTCTGAGATACTTAGGCCAACTTCTCCACCTTGGCCAAGCACAAGCTTCAACCATAAGGATGAGGGCTGCAATGTCTATCGCGGGAGATGGCTGAAAGCGAACCGACGTCTCCCGGCCCCAACTCGGTCAAGATAGACCGTGCTGCTTATGTCACCTGTGCGGAAAGCTGTTCATCGGCACGTATGCTGCTAGTAGCGGGCAGAAGCGGACCTAATCTGTCTCGGCGTTGCCATAGAAACGGCAGGATAGATTTGTCCCCTCAATAAGGGCATATTTCCTCTCAAATAGGGAATTTCTCATCGACTAGGGGAGATATATCCCATTGATTTATCGTGATTTCTATTCGCATTTTTGGGGGAATTCGACAAAAAATGTCCCGATTGATGCGATGTGCGGCCGTGGACAGATGGGCCAGCCAGGATCATCACCATGCCACCCACCACCAGGAGCAGCCACTATGGCCGAGACCGCCAAGCCGTCAGCCAAGCTGCCAGGACGGCGCGGTGGTCCCACGCTGCCCTTCAAGGAGCGGGTGGCCCGCGCGCTGGCCGCCGAGGCCGCGAGACGCGTCTTGCCGGGTGATCGCGACGCCTATCTTCGCGGCCTCAACCTCCTCTGCATCGGTGCCACCCACGGCCTTGCCGGCATCCGCGCCGAGGTCGCCAGCAAACTGGGGCAAATCGAGGCCCTGCCCCGGGCTGCCACGCCCCGCTGGGTGCTGAACGCCGCAGGGGAACCGGAGGAGAACGACAGCCCAGTCTGGGGCCTTGACGCCGAACGCGCCGCCGCCGCCGCCTCACTGAACGAACTGCGCAAGGCGTTTGCCGTCGCCGCCTACCATCATTGGGAGCGCTCGGTGAGCGCCTGGTGGCATGCCGCCCACCCCGACGCCAGAACCGGGTCCGGTCAGACCAAGGCAACAAAACAGGAGGAGGCTCCCCGCGGCTTCAAGGAGCTTGCCCGACATGCCGGCGCACTGTCGGCTCCGCCCGACCCGACACTGCGGCAGGTTGCGACCCTGAGCAACGCGCTGAAGCACAACAGCGAGCAACGCTGGCACGAGCCCAAGGCGCAGTGGCCCGAACTCATTGCGCACGATTGCAGCGACTATCGTGCCGACTGGACCGACACCATCCAGCTCACCGATGCCCAGCTGCTCGAGGTGTTTCAGGCGGTCCAACGCTCGGGGCCGCGCGACGCGGACGTGCGGGATGACGGCTGGGCCGCCCTGCCCTTTACCCCGCGGGATGATACCTGATGCTGTCCGATGTCCGCTGCCTGACCAATCCCGACTGGGTGTTCGAGGAATTGCCGCGCCATGTCGATCGGCTGAGCCGCGAGCGGCTGGCCGGTGCCGGCCGCGACCAGGACAGCCTGCGCCGCATCCTCTCCACCGCCCGCTTCCCGGCCGGGATTCCGCTGCACCTGGCACCGCAGGAACCGGACGGCCCGGAATTGCGGCCGAACCGGCCGCTGGCCGACGGGCTGACCCTCTATCTCGAGGCCCGTGCCGCCGCCGCCGCGCGCCTCGGCCGCGCCGCCGACGACCCCGCGCTGCAAATCGGCCTGGAACTCGGCCCGGAGCCGGTGTTCGTCGCCTGGCTCGACCAGGGGCAGCGCGCCCCCGAGGCGGCAGTGCCGGCGCCCCCTCCCCTCGGCCAGCCGGCCGCCGCGGTGCGCCGCTGGTTCGAGGCCACGGTCAGCCAGGCGGTACCGGACGCCGATGACCGGCTGGAGACCGCCCGCGCCGCCGCCCGCGCCTATGCCCAGCGGGCCGCGGCCCCCAACACCTTGCGCGCCTATCGCGCCAGCATCCGCGCCTGGTGCGCCTGGAGCGCGCGCCACGCCCTGCCCTGCCTGCCGGCACGGGGCCCGGACATCGCCGCCTTCCTCGCCGCCGAGCGCGGTCGCGGCCTGTCGCCGACCACCCTCGACCTGCGCCGGGCCGCCCTCACCTATCTGCACCGCCTCGCTGACTGCCCGGTGCCGACCCAGGACAGCGCCGTCGCCGCCACCCAGGCCGGGATCCGCCGCGACGCCGCCGCCCGTGGCCATGGCCCTAAACCGAAGCGCGCCGCTGCCCTCGACGTGCTGCAGGCGCTGCTGGCGGAGATCGATCTCGCCACCCTTGCCGGCGTGCGCGATCGCGCCCTGCTGGTGATCGGCTTCATCGGCGCCATGCGCCGCAGCGAGCTGGCGGCGATCCGCATCGAGCACGTGACGCTCGAGGCGCGCGGCCTCACTATTCGCCTCCCGCTGTCCAAGGGCGACCGCCAAGGCGCCGGCGTCGACATCGCCCTGCCCTCTACCGGCCGCGCCCTATGCCCGGTCAGGGCCTATCTCGCCTGGGTCGAGCGCGCCGGGATTAGCGAGGGGCCCGTCTTTCGCCGGGTGTTCGTCCCCCCCAAGCGGCGCTTCGCCCTGACACGCGGTGAACCAGTGATCGGCACCGCGGCGCTGTCCGACCGCTCGGTCGCCCGCGTGGTGCAGCACTACGCGGCCAAGGCCGGCTTCGATCCGGCCGAATTCGGCGGCCACAGCCTCAAGCGGGGTGCTCTCACCACCGGTATGCAGCACCAGGTGCATCCGTCCCAGCTCAAGCGCCTGGGCCGCCACAAATCCTATGCGCCGCTCGACCATTATCTTGAGCATGGCGATGCTTTCGCCGAGCATCCGTTGAAGGAGCTGGTCTGATGGGGCCAACGTCCCTGTCGCCCGCCTCGACCTGCCTCCGCCCGCTAATCCTCGCCAGTATCGAGGATACGGGATGGCACCTATACCGGTAATCGGCAATTCGCACGCTACCGTACCTCAAGCCTCGGCCCGACAAGGAGCACAAATCGCCGCCGGCGCACGGAGGATCCGTGCGATTGCCCATCCGCCCCAAGAGTCCACGCCGCACCTTCACTGTTCAGCGTGATGGATGCGAATCGGAAGGCTGTGGGCTTTTGGGGCGGAAAACGCAGCACTGCCCACCATGTTGATGTGGACTTTCAGGGCGTGACGTGAGGACTTTTAGGGCGGCCGATTATCCGGAAATTTCTAAAAGTCAGTGACTTAACTAGCTTTGTCCCGTGGACTTTTAGGGCACAAACTAATATATAGATTCAAATAATCTACAAATAGCTCTTCGCCCCAAAAGTCCACGGCGACATAATCGTGCGTTACCCTCTAAAGGATGAGACATGGGACGTGTCCACAACCTGATTGAGCAGCATGGACGGCAAGGGGCGCTCTCTTTCGTCGAAGACCGCAAGGAGGTCGACGTCGCTTTTGACTTCATGAGCGACGAAACAGGTGGTGTTGGATTCCTCTTCAGCGGCTGGTGCCAGGCCGCACTCCCACACCGAAAACAGCCCGACGACCACGTTTGGGTAATTGAGACCGACCACACAAAGTTGCTTGTTGAGCCCGGTTCTTTACACACGAGCAAAGGCGTAGTCCGGGTCGGCGTTCCCTACGGTTCGCGCGCCAGACTCATTCTCCTCTATCTGCAAACCGAGGCGATAAAGACAAACAGCCGCGAGATCGAACTCGGTCGGAGTTTAAGAGTATGGCTCGGAAAGCTGGGAGTCTCCATCGGCGGCAAGAGTATGAAGGAAGTCAGAGATCAAGCTCTTAGGCTTTCAAGATGCCGGATGACATTCCAAGTCGCCAAAGGTAAACAAACCGGGATCGTCAATCAAAATATCGTCGACACTGCTCTTTTCACTAATGACGATACAGGTGCTCTACTTGAGACTGTGAAGCTGTCTGAAGGTTTTTTTGAGCAATTGAAGCATCATCCCGTACCACTGCAAGAGTCCGCGATCCGCGCCATCTCGAACAATAGTCAGGCACTCGATATCTATTGCTGGCTCGCTTATAGGCTCCATGCGCTGCCAAGCGATTGCCAGATCTCATGGCCTGCCTTGTATGCGCAGTTTGGACGCAGTTATGCACGACTGCGGAAATTCCGCGAAAACTTTTTGGACAGCTTGAAGATCGCGCTCGCGGTTTATCCAGAAGCCGATGTCACGGCCAATGAGCACGGGTTGATACTGCGGCAATCACATCCTGCGGTCCCGAAGAGGCTTGCCAGGAAGGCAGGCCTGTTAATCTCTGAGTAGCCCACCGATCCAGGATCGGCAGCTCATCGCCCCGATACAAATGAATTCTCATTAGAGCGCGAATATCCTCCTCGCCGCGCCCTAAAACCCCACACGGGAACGTGGCTACAGCATTCCGATACGAAACTCAGGCTCGGACGCCGTTTCCGGTGCGCCGCTCTGTCACCCGAGCAACCCGCGCCCTAAAAGCCCACATTGTTAAGCTGGCATCATATTACCAACGAAGCCAAAGTAAGACCTGCCGGTCGCCCATCCGCCCTCAAAGTCCACGGATCGAGAATGCCTCGAAACTCAAGGCACTTCGGTCTGAAGATATCAGGATCGGTCCGATGTCGGCATCAAACCGCGGTGCGCCCCAAAAGTCCACGCTCTGACAACATCGGCGACAAACCTGGATGGCAGCGACGTCACAGCGATACCATCGAACCAGCGCCTGTGCTGTTAGAGCGCCCCAAAATGCCACACACCGATTAAGCTGGCGAAGTGCGCTTGCAACACGCCCCAAAAGCCCACGGCGGCTCCCGTTGTCGCCGCCTGAGGGGAACCCGGCGGCGTCAGGAGCAGTGCGTGCTAGCGATACCCTCTTGATTCTTCGACGTCGCACTTGGGCTTTTGGTCTTGCTCCCCTGCCCTAACCCGCCCCAGCTACGCGACCTGAGGAGCTTCCGAAGTCCGGCCGGCTAAAAATGCTCAAGCAACGACGTCATCCTGTGAGCTGACGAACCCGCCGTCCCCCTCACCGTAACATGACCCCTCGACGGTCTCACAGACGGAACACAGCGCAATCCGTTCGCATGCCCAACCTTCCCCACGGGGGTAGGAGTGGTGGTTGTTGGCCGCAGCGAGCGTGACTCAAAGCGCTATGCTCCTGCCCGTCGAACCCTTAACCTGGCCGCTTCTGAAGCTTCGCGAGTACCTGAGATATCTCCCGCACATCCCGACTTAACGCGAAATATTCCGCCGAGATCTTCCGTCTCCGGGAATTCAAGCGGGTCCGCTGAGAAACAAGTTTTTCAATATCGATTACGCCTCCCTTCCCTGTATCATCAGCCTTCGCCTGCTCCCGAAATTCCTTTCTAAACTTTAATAGTCTAGGCCTACCTACCTCGGGTCGAATTAAGCCGTTCGACTTCGCAGCTTCGAGTTCAGTATCCGTCATACTTGTCAGGACGTAGGCTGCCGAATAACTCGCCGGCAGTTGCTCCTCCGGCACTTTTCCTGCCTGAACGAAACGAGCCACGCTACGAAGCATGGATGCAACGGTGTCGCCAAATGGAAGGATTTTCTCAGAACTGCCTTTGAGACGGTCTCTTTGCTCTTCGTTAAGGGACGCGTCGAGGCTCAACAGCGCGTTTCCCATAGCAAGAGACGCGTGCCCAGACTTTATGAAATTTCTATAGATTATCTTACGTTGTTTTATCAGCTCGCGAAGCTTCGCTTCGTCTTCGATCAATCCGGTGTCACCAAAGACCTCCCGAAGTGTCATCAGAAGTTCTTCGTCGATCTCGATCAATTCGTTTTGTGCGACACTGCGCATGTCGGACGCCATAATTTCTGACGCCTTTTCAGCGGTGAGCGGCTCCTCATTTCCTCTGAGTTTGCGAGCCGCATTTCTGGAGATCTTCACGGTCACAGGTCCACCTCATGCTTAATCAAATCCCACAGAAGTTCGACGTCCTTGGATCCTCGAGCGTCCTTAATATCGACGGCCGTCAACCCGCCGTCGTTATGAACATGCATGTCTTCAGCCACGGGTATTTCAACAGGCAACACTCGAGCGAACTTTGCGATCTGCTGCCTGGCTTGCCTGAAGCTCTTCGTCTGGCGGTTAACCCTCGAGAACACCACAAATGACCTTATTCCTGCTTTCTTTAACGAGAGCAGGTAGGGCGTATTGCTCGATATGTCGTCGTGAGTCGATCCTGTGGGTACGAGGACTATATCAGCCATCTCTGCGAGACCCAGGAACGCGTCCGCGTTGTTTTCCAGCGCTGGAGGTGTGTCTATAATAACGATTTCATGTTCGTCAACAACGTCCTCTGCTCCCCTCCACTTGTTCAAAGACATTGCGATGACAGGGAAATCCGAAACGCTGGGTATCACTTTCTTCGTCTCGTGACGTGCGCTTGACCACTTTGAGAAGGTTTGTTGCGGATCGAAATCGATCCCCGCCACATCGAGTCCTTCCCGCGCGGCGCATACCGAGATGCAGCGCGAAAGGGTAGATTTTGACGTCCCCCCCTTCACGCTCGCGATAAGAATGGTCTTTGCTTCTGAAGCCATCGTTAACTCCACAATTCTGTGCGCACGGGCGGCCATTTTTACACATGTAAAAGGTCATGATGGCCGTCGACACACGTGCCGCCTGTGAAACTCTCGGGTCATTTTTACATGTGTAAAAATGACCTGCTCCGATACGTAAATACACCTCTACCCGGAGTGTCAACGTGTATGCGGCAACCTCTCCCTGTTTTTTTGCGCGCCACCCTTCAAAAAAACCAATCCCCGGCGGACGTCCCCTTTCCTGCCTAGCGCAAAAAGGGTCTTCCATCTGTCTGGCAAGTCCAAGACACACGGAAGAGGGAAGCAGAGGAGAAAAGGCAGAAGAGGCGAAAACAGAAGGGAGGAGGACGCGCCACATAGAGGACAGCGGATCAACCGGGTGGGTCCTCGTCATGCTCGCCGGCTGCGCCGCCTGCGCGTGCCTGCGGTCCCGGCGCCAAGCGCCGCCGTATGATCCGCTCTCCTCTATGTGGTCGCGCGAATGGGTCAAGAGAGAAAAGGACCCAGACAATGACGCTTCACATCTTCGCCCATGGCCTTCCAGATCCGGACGGACCCGCGCGACCTGTGGCCGGTCGCCAATTCGACGCACTCAGCGAACTCGAGACACTGGCGGGCGTCAGCGACCGGGCGGCCTTCTGGCGCCGATTTAACCATCTGCCCCCGCAGTATCGCGTCCGCCGCGGCCAGGAGGCCCTCCACCGCCACGTCCATGACCGGATCGCAAAAGGCGAACTGACGCCCGAGGAGACCCCGAAGGAGCGGGCCCTGCGCGCGCTCAAACGGGCGACGACGGCCTTCATCGAGCCAAGCGATCCGACGGCGCAACCGCTGCCGGATATCCTGGACGCACTCGCCCGCTCGGCCGACGCAGCACGTGACGCCGGCGCGACCGCGCTCGAAATTATCGATGCCAGCGAGGGGCTGGAGCATTAGCGCCTCCCCGCACCTGCCCCCACCAACCTGACCCGTCATAGCGGCCACCTTCTGGTGGCCGTTCGTCCTTTCGCGCCCCCGGCCAGCTTGCTGCGCCGGGCGATCGCGCATGCCCGGAGCCCTTCCATGGCCGTTTTCGGAACCCAGTTCAGCCTCTTCGACAGCACGCCCCTCAGCGGGAAAGATACCTGCCTCTATTGGGGCGACCTGGACGGCGAAGACGCGGAGGCTCAGCCTACCGCGCTCGCCAAGGCTCTCGCCGAACCACCGGCCGTCGTGCCGCAGCGCGATTTCCGCCTGACGGGTCTCCGTGGCCTGGCCGCAGGCTGGCAGGCCCGCGCGCGGGATAACGTAGCCGCCATCCGGCTGCTGGGAGAGCTTGAGCGAGAGGAGCGCAACGCGACCGCGATCGAGCAGGAGACCCTCAGTCGCTTCGTCGGCTTCGGCGCCGGCGATCTGGCCAACAATCTGTTCCCCCGCGCAGGCGACACCGTTGGCCGCGGCTGGGAAGAGATCGGCGCCGAGCTGACCGCCTGCACCAGCGAGACCGAGCGCGCGGCGCTGGCGAGGGCGGTGCAATACGCCCATTACACCCCGGAATATATCGTGCATACGATCTGGGACTTCCTGCTCGCGCGCGGCTTCCAGGGCGGCTCGGTGCTCGAGCCTGGCTGCGGCACCGGCCTGTTCATCGCAACGCGACCCGCGAAGCTCGACGGCGCCATCGCATTCACCGGCATCGAGATGGACGCCGTGACTGCACGGATCGCCCGGCGCCTGTATCCCCGGCAGTGGATCCGCCAGGAGGATTTCACCAAGGCGAAGCTCGACAGCGGATACGACCTCGCGATCGGCAATCCGCCGTTCTCCAACCGGACCGTCCATAACGCTGACGACCGTGCCCTCTGGGGTTTCAGCCTCCACGACTATTTCATCGCCCGGTCGATCGAGGCCCTGCGGCCAGGCGGGATCGCGGCGTTCGTGACTTCGCGTCATACGCTCGACAAGAGCAGCACGACGGCAAGGACACACATGCAGGGGATGGCAGACCTGCTTGGTGCGGTCCGGCTACCGGCAACGGCGATGCGCGCCGACGCCGGAACCGACGTCGTGGTCGACGTCCTGGTCTTCCGTCGGCGCGGGATCGGCGAGCTGCCGGGCGATGACCGCTGGTTGGAGACCGTGGAAATTCCGGACACCGATCATGGCCACGGCGCCCTGCGCGTGAACCGCTATTATCTGGATCATGGCGAGCAGGTTCTCGGGCGCCATGCCTGGACCACGACCCAGTTCGGGCCGGACTATACCTGCGAGCCGATCGCCGGCATCGCCCTGGACGAGGCGCTGCCGATCGCGCTCGGCCGCATCGCACCGGACGTCCGTTTCCCGGCGCCGACCGGTCGGATCGTGGCGCCGGCGGCCGACGGCCGCCAGATCGGCACCGCGGCCGATGGTGCCGATCTGAAAGAGGGCAGCTACTTCCTGGAAGGCGGCGTGCTGCACCAGATTGTCGCGGGACGTTCGAGCCGGGTCCTGATCCGGAGAGGCGAGCAGAAGGAGGGCCTGTTCCAGAAGCACGCGCGCATCATCGAGGCGCTGATTCCAGTGCGTGACGCTGCGCGTCGCGTGCTGCGCGCCCAGATGGAAAACCAGCCGTTCGCGAAAGGGCAGGGGGACCTGAAGCGCGCCTATCAGGCGTTCGTGCGGCAGTTCGGACCGATCAACCTGACGAAGACGACGGTGCGGGTGAATGAGACCACAGGCGTCGAGACCGAGACACAGCGGCGCCCGAACCTGCAGCCGTTCTACGATGACCCGGATGTGTGGCTGGTCAGTTCGATCGAGGAATATGACGAAGCGACGGAGACGGGCAGGCCCGGACCGCTGTTCACCGATCGCGTCATCCATGCGCCGGTGGAGCCGGAAATCCATTCCGCTCACGACGCCCTGGCGGTCTCCCTGCACGATACCGGCCGCGTCGACATTCCGCTGATCGCGGAGCTTCTCGGGCGGTCCGAGAGCGACGTGGTGACGGAACTCGGCTCGGCGATCTTTCTCGATCCCGCCTTTACCTTGCCGGGCCGGGATTCCTACGCCACGGCCGACGCCTACCTCAGTGGACCCGTGCGGACCAAGCTGGCGCAGGCACGCGAGGCCGCCAGCCATGATGGCCGCTACGCCCGCAACGTGACGGCGCTGGAGGCGGTGCAGCCCGAAGACCTGCGGCCCTCCGATATCACCGCCCGACTGGGCGCGCCCTGGCTTCCGGTGAGCGACGTCGCGGATTTCGTTCGCGAGGTGCTCGGGGTGGAGACACGGATCCACCACACCGCTCAGGTGGCGTGCTGGAGCGTCGACAAACTGCCGTTTGCCGGCAAGGCCGAGGCGACGTCGGTCTGGGGCACGGAGCGCCGCCACGCGGGCGAACTGCTGGAAGACGCGCTGACCCAGGCCAGCCCGAAGATCTACGACACCTGGACCGACGATCAGGGCGAACATCGTGAACTGAACACCAAGGAGACAGAGGCCGCCAAGGAAAAGCTGGCGGCGATCAAGAGCGCGTTCTCAACCTGGGTGTGGCAGGACGCCGAGCGTGCGGATCGCCTGGTGCGGCTCTACAACGACACCTACAACAACCTGGTCGCCCGCAAATTCGACGGCGCGCATCTCCGCCTGCCGGGCGCCAGCACGACGATCCGACTGCGCGAGCACCAGAAGCGGGTCATCTGGCGGATTATCGCCACGGGGGGCACCTACATCGCCCACGCCGTGGGGAGCGGAAAGACGTTCTCGATGTGCGCGGCCGTGATGGAGCAGCGCCGCCTCGGTCTGATCTCGAAGGCGATGATCGTCGTGCCTGGTCACTGCCTGGCGCAGATGGCGCGCGAGTTCCTGATGCTCTACCCGACCGCGAAGATTCTGGTCGCCGACGAGACCAATTTCGTGAAGGAGAAACGCCAGCGGTTCCTGGCGCGCGCCGCGACAGGGAATTGGGACGCGATCATCATCACCCACGATGCGTTCAAGTTCATTCCGGTCGAAGCCGCGTTCGAGCGACAGATGATCGAAGCGCAGATCGCCTCATACGAGGAACTGCTCGACCAGGTGGACGGCGAGGACCGTCTGTCGCGCAAGCGCATCGAGCGGATGAAGGAGGGTATGGAGGCAAAGCTCGAAGGCCTCGCTGCCCGCAAGGATGATTTGGTGCATCTGGGCGAGATTGGGATCGACCAGATCCTGGTCGACGAGGCGCAGCAGTTTCGCAAGCTCAGTTTCGCGACCAACCAGTCCGACCTGAAGGGCATCGACCCGAGCGGCAGCCAGCGGGCGTGGGACCTGTTCGTGAAGACGCGCTATCTGGCGGCGCGGAATCCGGAGCGTCCGCTGATCCTGGCGTCTGGATCCCCGATCACCAACACGCTTGGCGAGCTCTACACCGTGCAGCGCTACATGGCGCTGGAGAGCCTGCAGGAACGCTATCTGCACGAGTTCGATCCGTGGGCGGCGAATTTCGGGGAAACCCGCACCGAACTCGAACTGCAGCCGAGCGGCCTTTACAAGCCGGTCACGCGCTTTACCGAGTTCGTGAACGTCGCCGATCTGATGGCGATGTATCTGCATTTTGCCGATGTCGTGCAGCAGGAGGATCTGCGCCGCTACGTGAAGCTGCCGGCGATTCATGGCGGGCACCGGGAAATCGTCGTTGCGCCCGCAAATGATGATTTCCGCGCCTACCAGAGGGTGCTGGCCGAGCGTATCCGCGTCATCGAAAACCGGAAGGCGCGTCCCCAGAAAGGCGACGACATCCTTCTGTCGGTGATCAACGACGCGCGGCACGCCGCGATTGATCTGCGGTTCGTCGAGCGCGCCCCCGCGAACGAGAATGCGCCCAGCAAGCTCGACGTCATGATCCGCAACGTGTTCCGGATCTGGCAGGAGACGTCGGCGAACCGCTACACCAACCCGGAAACCGGCCGTCCATATGATCTGCCCGGCGCCGTGCAGATGGTGTTCTCCGATCTCGGCACCCCGGCCGCGGAAGGGAAGCGCGGCTTCTCGGCGTATCTGTGGATGCGCGACGAACTGGTGCGGCTTGGCGTCCCCCGCGACCAGATCGCCTTCATGCAGGATCACAAACGGGCAGCGGCCAAGCTCCGCCTGTTCGGCGACCTCAACAGCGGACGCAAGCGGATCCTGATCGGCTCGACGGCCACCATGGGGACGGGCGTGAATGCCCAGCAGCGGCTGATCGCACTGCACCACCTCGACGTGCCCTGGCTGGTCTCCGATATCATCCAGCGTGAGGGGCGGATCGAACGCCAGGGCAATCAGAATCCGGTCATCCACATCTACGCCTACGCCCAGGAGGGATCGGTGGACGCCACGAACTGGCAGTTGCTGGAGCGCAAGCTGCGCTTCATCTCGCTCGCCATGTCGGGGGACCGCTCGATCCGGCGCATCGAGGACGTCAATGACGACGGCAACCAGTTCGCCATGGCCAAGGCCCTCGCGTCAGGCGATGCACGGCTGATGCAGAAGGCGGGGCTGGAGGCCGAACTGGCCCGGCTCGAGCGGCTCCATGCCGCGCATTACGACGACCAGTTCGCGGTGCGACGCGCGATCCAGGCGGGCGAGCGGGACATCGCCAGGGCGAACGAGCTGCTTCCGAAGATCGAGGCGGACATTGCGCGCCGGGAGCCGACCCGTGGCGACGCATTCCGCTTCGAGGCGCCGCGTGGCGCCATGGCAGAGCGGGAGAGGGCAGGGGCCTTTCTCCTGGGGCAGGCGCGGATGGCCGAGAAGCAGGGGGAGGAGGGACGCTGGGTCCTCGGCCGCATCGGCGGTTTCGACATCGTGCTCGAAGCGTGGGTGCAGCGGTTCGGTCTGGACGAGAAGCGCAATGTCGAGGCCACGCTGGCGATCGACTTCAGCCACGGAATCGCGGGGGTAGAGTTTGATTCCGAGACCAGGCCGCTGGGGATTGTGTCCAAAATCGAGCACGCGCTGTTGCGTCTGGACTCTACTCACGCCGAGACGCTGCGCAGTAGAGCGGACGCCGAGGGCCGTTTGCCCGCCTATCGGGCCCGGCTCGACGTGCCGTTCCGTGAGCAGACGCTGCTCGGCGAGAAGCGGAACGCGCTGGCCGAACTGGAGGCCGAGCTTGCGGCAACGGCCAACCCTGCCGGGAACGACAATGAAGCGGACCCGGTGAATAATGCAGCGGCCGGGGACAGCGCGGCTGCGGCGTAAGGAAAGCAGGCAAAGGAAAGATAGCTGGGAAGGAGCGGGCAACTCCTGTAGCTCTGAGGAGGTGAACGCTCCCGAAAAAGTCTGCGCCAGTAGCTGCTCTTGGGTTCACATTGGTCGCCCGGACGGGCTCAAGACTATTGTTGCGGCTGTTGTTCGTGTGGGTAAAGAAAAACCCCCTCACCACGAATTCTATTGGCGGTCAATAACCCTTCAACGGCCGCCTTTACCTCTGTTTCACTGCCATTGGTTGTTGTTACACTTCTTAGATAGCTAAATATCCTCCGCATCTCAGAATAAAGGGATACCAAGGTGATTCCGTCCTGGTGTTGATTGATCGCCCATTCTGTAAGGAGAAGAGTCTCTGTCATTCGACTGCCTGAAGCGCCCGCTTCCTTCAGATTGGACCAGGCCAAAAGAACTTTCTCTTTAGTAATCATAACAGTGTCTCCATTCTAGAGGGTGTTATGCACATTGGACCATCTGTGCGGCATGTTTGAGCATGTATCCGACGAATGCGATGACGTGGAAGCCTGCGAGCGTGGTCGCGTATCTTTCGTAGTCCT
>NZ_JABEQD010000022.1 GCF_014174395.1 Gluconacetobacter aggeris | reverse complement strand
TGGCGACAGCGTCTCCGCCGTCACCCTGGCCACGCCGGCGACTGGCGCCAGCAATGTCGGCCACTATGGGATCACCGCTGCCGGCGCGACCGGCACCGGTCTGTCGAACTATGCCGTCACCTATCGGGGTGGCACGCTGACGATCGACCCGGCCGCGCTGACCGTCACCGCGCTCGACCAGACCAGCACCTACGGCAACAACCCCGCCCTCGGCAGCTCGGCCTTCAGCACGACCGGGCTGGTCAACGGCGACAGCGTCTCCGGCGTCACCCTGGCCACGGCCGCCACGGGTGCCAGCAATGTCGGCGCCTATGGCATCACCGCTGCCGGCGCGACCGGCACTGGCCTGTCGAACTATGCCGTCACCTATCGGGGCGGCACGCTGACGATCGATCCGGCCGCGCTGACTGTCACCGCGCTTGACCAGTCCAGTACCTACGGCAACAGCCCCGCCCTCGGCAGCTCGGCCTTCAGCACCAGCGGGCTGGTCAACGGCGACACCGTCTCCGCCGTCCGCCTGACTACGAACGCCACGGCCGCGAGCACCGTTGGGACCTATACGATCGCCGCCAGCACCGCGACCGGCGATCGTCTCGGCAACTACCACGTCAACTACCGCCCTGGCGCTCTGTCCGTTGTGATGGCGCCGTCGTCCGCGACGGCAGGGCTGTCCGCCGATCTCCGTTCTCAGGGCGTCGACTCCCTAACTGGCATCGTTAGCCAAGGGTTGAATACGGCTTTCGTTGCCGACCACGTCAGCGCGATCGCTACCCTCTCCGGAATCTCGTCCGCCCACGAGACTTCAGGAAGCTCGACGGTTGTGTGGCCACACGAGAGCGCGGGTCCTGACGAGGTCCAGACACCAGAAGCCAGATCGACGGTCAGTCGACCCGCCGAAGAGGCACGCTCTGCAGCGCCGGCGCGCGCGCTTCCCCGGACGGCATTGCGCGCACATCTGCCGGCCAGACTCACATCCCGGAATGACGGGAACATCCTCACCCCACCCGTGTCTGCTCGCAATCAGATCGCGCGGTAAGGAAACAAACTTATGCCGAATCTAAATCGGGCCTTATTGGCGACATGCGCGGTTATCAGCCTTGGAGGGCTCGTTAGTAATCGCGCCTTTGGTCAAGCCTATGAGCGCGACAAACCAAAAAATCCCGCGCCGCTATCGACGCCCGATCAGATTCAAGAGCCACCACGGGAGAGCGACGTCCTGCCCGACACCAGGAAGGTCGTTGTCTCCCGACTGGCCGGGATAGCGTTCTGGGACAATCCGGAGAAGATGCATAAGGATGGGGTAACCCTGCGCGCCAATGGTATTTGGCACGATCCAAGCCTCGACCTTCTCGATACAGCTTCCTTCCAGAGCGAAATCGCAAAATATCTCAATAAGCCGCTCACACTTGCTGATATTAATAGCATCGTCTCTAAAGTGAGCGACCTGTATCGGACGCACGGACGCCCCTTCGTCTATGTTGCCATTCCGCCCCAGTTTCTTGGGAGCGGTGTGGTTCATTTCGTCATAATGGAATACCGGCTCGATAAAGTTTCCGTAAACGGGAACCACTGGTTTTCAAGCGAGCAGATTTCCCGAATGAGCGGGCTGAGATCGGGAAAGATACTCACGCTCTCCGACGTTCGGTACGGAATCGAGCGTCTCAACGATAACCCGTTCCGGACAGTAAATGCCGTCTTCTCCCCGAGCACAGAAAAGGGCGAAACTAACGTATTACTCCAGACAACAGACCGGTTCCCGTTGAATTTGTACGGCACCTTCGACACGGGAGGATTGCCAACCCTCGGACGGGAGGAGTGGGAGGTAGGTGGAACATGGGGCAATGTTTTCGGTTTAGGCCACACTTTGTCCTATCAGCTTACCCATTCAGTAAGCGAGCTTTACAATAGTCATTCGATCAATTACTCCGCGCCACTTCCGTGGGGCGACCAGATCCATGTCTTCGGATCCTATGCCTGGAACCGCCCCCGGGAGACTCTGAACGGGACCGAATTTGTCGAGAACGGCCACTCCGGACAGGCGAGTTTTCGTTATGTCCACGACTCACATCCGATTGAGGTATTCGGCCAAAAAGCGACATTGTGGCAGCAGATCTCGGCGGGCTTTGATTATAAAACGACGAATAACTCAATCGAATTCGGGGGAATTTCAGTCTACGCCACCAACGCTGAGACTGTTCAGTTCCCAGTCGCTTACCGACTGACGTTACGCGATCCCTTTGGCGAGACCCAACTCCGGAACCAGGCGACATTCAGTCCTGGCGGGCTCACGGACGGCAACCACCGACACAGTTTTTCTCTTCTCGTTCCTGGTGCGAGCCCCCGCTATATTTACGATACCATGACGCTGGCTCGGACGACCTGGCTTCCGTGTGATCTTTCGTGGACGGTACAAGCAACGGGGCAGATCTCAACCACCAATCTGATGTATGCAAATCAGATCGGGCTCGGCGGGCTCTATACGACAAGAGGATACTTCACGGACACGATCCTCGGATCCGAGGGGGTAACCGTTGCGAATGAGGTCCACTCGCCGGCTTGGCACCTTCTCCGGGATCAGGACCTTGAGCAGATCGGGGTCTTCTTTGATTACGGCCACGTCTCCCAGGTGCGCCCGATTCCCAATCAGGTCAATTCGCTGGACCTCTCGAGTGTTGGATTGGATCTTCACCTTCAGGAATCCAGTTACGTCAACCTGTCATTCAATATCGGATGGCGGCTACGCTCGTTGCCCACCGTCAAACGCAATGAAGGCTACGGAAACAAGGGAGCGTTCGGTAATATTTCTATCACCGTAGGGTATTAATGAATGCGGTTACCCCTGACTGGCGGCCTTCTTCTTTTGTTCATCTTCGGCGAGTTGCGCCTCTTGGCGCTCAAGTTCGCTTTCAATTGCGCGGCGGATGAACTCAGCCATACGTCTTGGGCCCACCAACGCTTCAATCCTTTCCCGAAGAACGTTCGGAAGTCGGACATTTGTGGAGCGAAAGTTGAGTGGTGGGCGTCCCATGTGCGGACGCTATGCCCCAGCGCCCGTTCCGTCAATCTTCCATAAACGGCACCGTTTATTGACATGGATAAACGGTGCCGTTTAATCTCTCCATGTCTTCACTCTGCGGCCTTCAGGACAGAAGGCTCACCTGCCAGCATCGCGGCCCATGGCTATCCGTGCGGCTATCCAAAGGAATCTTCGTATGCGTCTTCAGAGTAATCCGCTCCTCCTTCTTGCCGGCTCGGTTTTCCTCCTGAGCGGTTGCGGCGGCTCCACACCAGCACCTGAGCCTGTTTTGCTTAGCCAGTTCAGCGCGAACACGGACCGCTTCACCGTCGTCAGCGCCGTCGGCAAACCCGACGGCTCTATTCAGAAGGATGGGCGCAACTGCGACATTTACCGGCTCTATACGACCGGGTTGACGTCGGGTGGCCGCGCCGCGGTGAAGGCCGCAGAGGTGTTGACCAGTGTCGCCACATTGGGCGTCGCTCAGATCGGCTGGGCGATCGGCAAAGCGGGCACGCGACCGCAGGTTCACACCGTCCTCTTCTGCTTCGCGAGCAACGACAAACTTGTCGATATCTACGACAAGGATCCGACGAACACGTCTATTGCGGTCCATCGTATCGTGAACCGTGAAGCGTACAGTGCGCCGATCGTAATGCAGGCGGCTTCGTCCCCGAGTACTATTGCCGAGGTTGCAGCATCACCAGCTTCACCCTCTTCGTCGGATACGGGCCCGACGACGGATCGTGAAGGGGCGGGCGCTACTGTCACGACCGATCCCTCAACGGGCGCCGAGGTCATTCACGAGAAACCCGTGGCGCCGAGAAAAGCCGCCGAGGCCGGATCGATCAGTTTGGGCAACGTATCGCAGGAAGCAACGACCGGGCTCGCGCAAGTGCCCACGGAAAAGGTGGTTGTGAAGGCTGACGCAACGGCGGAGGACCTCAATGATGCCAGTGCACGCCAGTCGGAAGCCGCGAATAAGGCGGCGTTGCACAGTCGGTGACTGGCGAGGCTGCCGCCGGTAGCCGGGGTTCGGGGAGTTACAGAGGTGATCTGCTCTCTCCGATCTCTGCCGCCCTGCCAGAATAGAGACGGCGAAAATACGACATGCTTCTTTTGATCGAGAGATTTCAATGGGAACGAATTCGGGGATCGAATGGACAGATCACACTTTCAATCCGTGGGTAGGCTGCACGAAGATTAGCCCAGCTTGCGATTACTGCTATGCTGAAGGGTGGGCGAAACGTGCTGGGCACCCAGATCTATGGGCAGGCAAACGCCGCCGCACCTCTGAGAAGAACTGGAACCTGCCTTTGCGCTGGAACCGGGAGGCGCAGGGCTCGGGGAAGCGCGCGCGCGTGTTCTGCGCGAGCCTTGCGGACGTGTTTGACAACCAGCTGCCGGCTGACTGGCGGATCGATCTCTGGAATCTCATCGATGCGACGCCGTGGTTGGACTGGCTGCTCCTGACGAAGCGGCCGCAAAACATCTCAGGAATGCTCCCGCCATCCTGGCTGGAAGCGCCATGGCCGAACGTGTGGTTGGGAGCGACGGTCTGCAACCAGGCGGAGGCGGATCGGAATGTCCCCCATCTAACTGCAATCCCGGCTGCGCTGCGTTTCCTCAGCATTGAACCGTTGCTCGGCCCGCTGACCTTCCGCTGGGCACGATGGGTCGACCAGGACGCCACGTTGCGGAAGTTCGGTCGGCTCGGCCATCTCGAGGGGCTCCGGGGGATTCACTGGGCGATCGTAGGCGGTGAATCGGGGCCGCACGCGCGCCCGATGGATCTCGCGTCGGCCAGGACCCTTCGCGACGAGTTTCAGGAGGCCGGAACCGCATTCTTCTTCAAGCAATGGGGGGAGCACGACGCGAGCGGCATCCGCGTCGGAAAGAAGTGTGCCGGCCGGCTGTTGGACGGCCGCGTTTGGCAGCATATGCCTGCGCCTCGTTCGCTGACAACGTTGCGGTGAGGGATCTGGTGGTGATAAGAACATACCAGGAACAAAGGAACCGCCCCCGTGACAGCCTCGGTCGAGACAAAGATTCTTTTCCAGCCGTATCGATGGAAGAGCCAGAAGCGTGGTCCTGACCGCCTGGAAGCGGCTCCAGCCATCGAATGCAAAGTTATCGGTGATGGATTACGCAAGATCGAAAGGATTCGCGCCGGCGACACCGGCTTCGCGGGCGCGCAGCTCGTGCGCATCTCGGTGGATGTCGAAGCCGGAGATTACGGCGAACCCGAGTTTCTTGACGAGGCCGGGCATGTTCCGGCCCGGGACGAGTGATTGGCCTTTCGGTCGCTACGCGATCGATTGCTGGATATCCTGCTACCGGAAGTCCCGAGCCCGTTGGAGGATTCTGGCCGAAGCAGGGCCGTCTTCCCGGCCGATCTTGCCGAGGTCGGCCGTGAGGTCCTCGAACCGCACGGCGACGACATGGATGACATCGCCCTCTCGCTGAAGCAAACCGTGCACGGCGACCATCGCGGCGCCGACAACAATCCTCCGCTGCGCCTCCATCCGGTCCTTCCAGACAACCAGGTTCGCCGTGCCGGTCTCGTCCTCGATCGTCATGAACAGGACGCCCTTCGCCGTGCCCGGGCGCTGCCGCATCAGCACGATGCCGGCAACCGACACGCGGCGCCCGTCGCGCAGCGCGCCCAGGGCGCCACATGACGTCAGTCCGCGGTTGGCCAGTTCCTGGCGCAGAAAGGCCACCGGATGCCGGCGGAGGCTCAACCCAGTGGTATGGTAATCCTCGACAACCTCCCCGCCCTCGGAGAGATCCGGCAGAACGAACATCGGCTCCGCAATTTCCGGCTCCGGCCGGTTGCGCAGTGCGTCGGCGGCCGCGAACAGCGGCAACGGACTATCGGCCAGCCCCTTGATCTCCCAGAGTGCCGCGCGTCGATTCAGCCCCAGGCTATGCAGCGCGTCCGCCTCGGCAAGGCGCTCGATCGCCGAGACCGAGATGTCGGCCCGCCGCCAGAGGTCATCCACGCTCTCGTAGGGCGAGGTCCGGTTGGCAACAAGTTGCGCCGCATGGTCGTTGGAAAGTCCCTTCACCAGGCGAAAGCCGAGCCGGACCGATTGTCGCGGGCTGCCCGGCCTGCCTTCGAGGGTGCAATCCCAGCGTGACCGGTTGACGTCGATCGCCCGGATCTCCACGCCATGCTCGCGGGCATCCCGGACAATCTGCGCCGGCGCGTAGAAGCCCATCGGCTGGCTGTTGAGAAGCGCGGCGCAGAACACATCGGGGTGGTGGCATTTCAACCAGGCCGAGGCATAGGCCACCAGTGCGAAGCTGGCCGCGTGGCTCTCCGGGAAGCCGTAGCTGCCAAACCCTTCGAGCTGGCTGAAGGTCCTCTCGGCGAAGGCTTGGTCGTAACCCCGATCGACCATCCCCTGCACAAGCTTGTCCCGAAACACCGAAACACCGCCCGTGAATTTGAAGGTCGCCATCGAGCGACGAAGCTGATCCGCCTCCCCGGGCGTGAAGCCGGCGCAGTGGATCGCAACCTGCATTGCCTGTTCCTGGAACAGGGGCACGCCGAGCGTCTTCCCGAGAATGGCTTCCAGGGCCGGGGAAGGGCAATCGGGATCCTCCAGTCCTTCGCGCCGGCGGAGATAGGGATGCACCATATCGCCCTGGATCGGGCCCGGGCGGACGATCGCCACCTGCACGACCAGGTCGTAGAAGGTCTTCGGCTTCAGGCGCGGCAGCATCGACATCTGCGCCCGGCTCTCGATCTGGAATGTGCCGAGCGTGTCCGCCCGGGAGATCATCGTATAGGTCCTGGCGTCCTCGGGCGGAATGCTGGCGATATCCATCCTGATCCCGAAGCGGTCGTCGAGCAGCTCGAAACTCCGGCGCAGGCACCCCAGCATGCCAAGGCCCAGCACATCCACCTTCATGAAGCGCAGGACGTCGATATCATCCTTGTCCCAGGTGATGATCTGCCGGTCCTCCATGGCGGCCGGCTGCACCGGCACCAACTCGTCGAGCCGATCGCGGGTCAACACGAAGCCGCCCGGATGCGTACCGAGCTGCCGGGGAAAGCCGATCAACTGGCGGGCCAGGTGCAGCGTCAGCGCAAGTCGGCGATCGCTCAGGTCGAGATTGATTTCCTGTGCCCGGGCCTGCAGCAGGTCCGGATCGTCCAGCGCGGAGCCGAGATGCTTGGCCATCTGCGCGGTCAGATCTTCCGCAAGTCCGAGCACCTTGCCGACCTCGCGCAGCGCGCCGCGTGGCTGGTAACGCATCACCGTCGCGCACAGAGCGGCGTGGCTCCGCCCGTAACGCCGATAGATCCACTGGATCACCTCCTCCCGTCGGTCACTTTCGAAATCCACGTCGATGTCGGGCGGCTCGTTTCGCTCGGCCGACACGAACCGCTCGAACAGCAGGCCGCTGCGGACGGGATCGATCGCGGTGATGGCCAGCACATAGCAGACCGCGGAATTGGCGGCCGACCCGCGCCCCTGGCAGACGATACCGAGCGAGCGCGCGTACTGGACGATCGCGTTCACGGTCAGGAAATAGGGCGCGTATTCCAGCCGTCCGATCAGATCCAGCTCGTGCTTGAGTTGGGACAGCACGTTCTTCGGCGTGCCGACAGGATAGCGGCGCGGCAAGGCTTCGCGGACCAGGCGCGTGAGTGTCGCCTGCGGGGCTTCGCCGGCGACGTCGCTCTCAGCCGGATACTGATATTTCAGATCCGCCACGCTGAAGCAGCACCGCGTGGCGATCGTGCGCGTGGCCGCGAGCGCTGGCTCAAATCCCCGGTAAAGGGCCACCATTTCGTCCGGCGATTTCAGATGCCGATCTCGGAAGGGCTCACGGTCTGCCCCGAGCTGATCGAGCGGCGTTCCCACCCGGATTGCCGTCAGCACATCCTGCAGGATATGGCGCTGTGCGTCGTGGTAGAGCACGTCGCCGACCATGACGGTCGGCACGCCCGCTCCGCCGGCGAGATCCGCCAGTGCCTGAAGGCGCGCCAGATCCCCGGGGCGCCGACGCAGGGTCAGCCCAAGATAGGCGCTGTCGATCCCGCCTTTCCGCTCCAGGCCCCCGAGACGGCTCAAGGCGCGGGTCAGTTCGGAATCCGGCATATCGGGAAGCAGGACGACGACGAGCCCGGCGCCGCCCGCCTCCAGGTCCTCCCAAGCCAGCGTGAACACCTGCCGCTCGCCCCGCTTGTGACCAAGCGTCAGCAGACGACACAGGCGGCCCCAGGCGGCCCGGTCGGTCGGATAGGCGAGGAGTGCGGTTCCCTCGGTCAGGTCGAGCCGTACGCCCGGGACCAGGCGCACGCCATGTTCCTCGGCTGCCACATGCGCGCGGATGATCCCGGCAACCGAATTATGGTCGGTCACGCCCAGAGTGTCGTAGCCGAGCGCGGCCGCACGGCCGAATAACTCGTCCGGGTGGCTCCCGCCCCGTAAGAAGGAGAAATTGGTCGCCACCTGCAGTTCGACATAAGGGGCAGCGCTGTCAGCCATCGCCGGGCTGGGGGTGTGCGTTCGGATGGCGATGCTGGCTGGTATCGGGCAGGGCGGCGCCGGTGCCGCACCGCACCAGACGGAAGCCGCAGCGGCGAAGATGTTCGACCAGGCGCTCCGCGACGATGCGGGCCATCAGCTCGTCGGCGTCATGCACGCGCCGGCGGCCGTCATAGCGTAGCGCGTGGCTGAGCGCGTCCGCGATCTCGGCCGGATCTGCCGGCTTCAGCTCCTCCGCCATCAGAGCACCCCATGGACGAACCAGGTGAGGTCGCCCGACCATTCATGGGCCCCGTCCCCATGGCGGAACAGCCAGAAACGGCATCCCTCATCGTCCTCGACGACCCAATAATCGCGGACGGCGCCATATTCGTCGGCGTCGTGCCACCATTCTCCATGGATCCGTTCCGGGCCATCCGCGGCCCGCACCCGATGGCGCTCGCCGCGCCACACGAAGAGGCGTGGCGGGTCGGCCGGCAGCGTGCTCAGCACCTGGATTGGTTCGGGTGGAGAGAACAGCCGGGCAGGGCGCTGGGCGCTCCATTGCCATGCAATCGGGTTCGCTTTCCGCCCGCGCGTGTCGGGCAGCGCCACCCGAACCTGCGTGCGCTCGGGGAGGTGTGAGCCGGCCTCAGCGAGGCGATAGATCTGCTCTATACCCTCGCGATTCCGCAGTCGATCGATCAGGCAGCCAAGATCCTCCGCCCCGTGGTCCGCAGCCAACAGCCCTCGCATACGACCGTCGACCGGGATCGGCTCGCTCCGGATGACGACGAGCTGCATCGCCTCAATGCCGAATCCCGGCTCGATCGTCTCGATTCGCTCCTTCAGCAGCCGGGCGATATGCGCGCGCTCGTAAGCCGGCGCGGCCAGGCCAACACGGCAGACCTGCACCGAGGCGTCCACCCGTTCGCATACCAGATCAATCAGGCGGGCACCCACGCCTCTCCGCACCAGCTCGTGCGAGACATCGTCGACCAGGACCTCGATCACCGTGGCGATCGCCTCGGGCGTCCCGATCGGCTCGACGAAACTGCGCCGCGGCGCAATCGCATCCCTCGGGCGCAGCGGCTGGATCGGTTCGAAGACGGTGCCCATCGCCTGGTCCAGACGCCGCATCAGGTCGGCACCAAAACGTCGCGACAGGGGCGCTCTCGGGGCGGCCTGGAGAGCGCCGATCGTGCGCAGGCCGAGCCGTTGCAGGCCTTCTTCCGTCTGGCCGGTCAGGCGCAGGCCTCCGACCGGCAACGCGGCCAATGCGGCACCCTGGCCGCCGGCCGGCAGGATGATGCGGTCATTCCGCCCATAGCGGGCAAGCGCATGCGCTGCGCCCGGCGTATCGGCGAGAGACAGGCGGCAGGTCAGCCCCAGGGACACCAGACGACCGGCCAGCGTATCGAGCATCGGGGCTTCGCCGCCCTGCAGGTGATCGCATCCCGTGCTGTCGATCCAGATCCCATCGGGCGGATCGATCGCGACCAGAGGCGACAGCCACAAACACCATTCGGCAAGGCGCTCGAGAGCAGCCGAATCGGCGTCAGCATCGAGCAGGGGCGTAGACAGGTCCGGAACCAGCGCCCGCGCGTGCGTCAACGCCATCCCGGGCACGATCCCGGCCGCCCGTGCAATGCGGTCCGCCGCAGCCACGACATGCCGGCGTCCATCATGCGTATGCAGCGCCAGTCCTGATCCGGCCGGCTCGTCCGGATTGCGCCGGCGCCATAGGTCCGTGTGCCAGAACGGGAGCCAGAGGGAGATGATGCGGCGTGGCATGATGAGGAATCTCACAGGACCAGAACGCGGGACGGCCGCCGCGCTGACGCTGCAGCTCGATCGTCCAGCGCTCGGGACCAAGGGCAGGAAGCGAGGTCGGAGCAGAAAACGGCAGAACGCAGGGCTCTCCACGAACCCGCCAACGGGTCTGGCAGACGCTTGGCGGCAGCCGGCCAGTATCGGGCGGCGCGGACTCTCGGTGCAGCAGAAAGCCTGTCGTTCCGCCCGCCTCCGATGCGAGCTGGAGCCGCCGCGACGCCGTCAGCGAGAGCGGCACGTCCAGATCCGCCACCACGGCCTCCACCGTCCGCTCGCGCAGAATGTCCTCACACAGACCGGGCACGTTTTCGGGCCTGGTCTCGATGCAGATCACCTTGCCAACGTCCAGTCCGGCCGCCCGGATGCCGGCCAGATGCAGATCCAGGTAGCGTCCGGAGATCCAGACGATTTGTCCCTCGGTATCCGCCAGGATCGAGGCGATGAAGCGTGATGGCTTGGCCGCCACACGCAGGTCGCTGCCGGCGCCGTAGAATTCATGCACGACGCCAGATGGCAGGCCGCCTCCGAGGTGCCGATCGACGTCGGCCAGGCCGGTGCGGAGATGGCGTGCTGGGTCGGATACCCTCGATCGGCGTTCGATCCGCGCGATCTGCTCGCGCAGCAATTCCATCGTCTCTGTGTGCTGGTTCATCGCCGCTCGCTCCCGCTCCCTCAGGATCGGGCGGATCATAAGCAGGAACAAAAAGAGAACACAAGCGATTCATCAGATGGACGGCCGGGAACTGGTGATGGCCCGCTGGCGGCATGCCTTCCCCGGCCTTCGCGTTGAAGGACCATAAGGTCGATCGGGGTGTGGCGAACATCAGGAATACGGCATCACCCCATTGGCGCCGTGCCATTTACCGCTTTCGCGGAGAATGGCCTACTGCCTGACCGTCGGATCCAGCCGGTCTGGTTTGCTGCCGCACAGAGTCGGCCATTGCGGTTCTTTGCAGGGCTGTGAACGCCGGCTCCGCATTGTGAAGGGCGTGCTGCGCCTTCTCGGGCGCATCCGGCCAGCCAGGACGCTGCGCGACCCACCCCACGTTCTGACTCGCTTTCCTGAAGGGGCACGCATACCCTGCGACAATAAAACATAGTGCGTGAAGTGGGAAATCATGGAAGCGTTAATTGGCCCAAACGGCAGAATCTGAAAAAAAATAGTAATGAATTCTTAAGATATATAGGCTATCTTGGCGACGACTTCGATCCGATTTCCTACTCTATACGGAACCTCGGGTTCGCTGCCATCGGGATATTTGCGCGTTATACACGCGTTCGCTTTCAGCAGGCCTTGTTTCCAAGACCTTGCCTGCAGCGTGTTCTGGAGCTTCTCCTCTATCATTCACCAGAGCGCATCGTCCTCGAACGTGCCGGTACGACCTTCATGCCGCTGGAAGTTCTTCATAACCTCAATGACGCTGTTGCCCGTTTGCGCACCCTCCAGGAAGCCACCCCCGACGAAGACGGGCCTTCGGACTCTCCAGCTATCATAAGCCTGTCGCTGGACCGCCTGCGGGATCCGAAGAGGGCAAGCATGAGAATGGCGTTCGAAACGTGGAAGAAGGCCCGGCGATACGCCAGAGCCCATAATGTCGCTCAGATCGCCGCAGATCCTCTGTTTGGGGGCGGCGGAGTAGCGTGGATGCCTGGCCAGGATCGTTGCCTGATCGAGGCATGGCCACAGACATATGGAAAATATGGCAAGCTGCCTTACGACAGCTTGCTTGGCCGTGACGTACGCGACCTTCCCGACGGCAGATACCTGCTGCCTACGACGCGGAGCTATTTTAACGTGGCTCATGATCAGGCTCCACGTCTGGAACTCATCGAGGCACTGGTCACACACCCCGATGGTTCCAGATTCTGGTCTCGCTACGAGAGGCTGCTTTTACCCTGGAGAACCAGTATGTCGGACACGTTCGTCAGTTCCATGCCCCTGCTCAGGCTCGTGAGGAGTCTGTAAGTTACTCCGAACGTAGCGGGCCAGATCTTCCGGGGTTTCCCAGATCAGGTTGCAGTCGAAAGTACGCCAGGGACTGACGATACGCATCCCAGGCTGGACGACCGGATGGCCATAGAGGGGTAAGAGCACGCGGGTCAACGCACCGCGCTCCACCATGCCGATGGTAAAATCCGGTCCCCACGTCGCAAGCGAAATACTTCTCATCATGCCGATGGTCAGACCCGGAAGCCGCTTGCGGCGATAATGAGGATGGCACCACAGTCCGCCGGCGAACACGACCCGTCCTGCTATGTCGGCTGCAATTGGCGCAGCGGCTGTCCACCTTTCATTTGGGCTCATTTGCGTGGCCGGGTCGCGATAGGCGAAGCGACCGGACTCCCATTCTTCACGCAGCGTGCTTGTTGGCCAATCATAGCGGCGTAAAATCAATGTTACGACCGGTTCTCCATCCGCCTGTCCCTCCACGTAAATGATGTTACCCGGATTTATATCCGAGATGGCCGGATCGTAGATTGGTGAAAGTGGCTCCCACGTATCGAGATTTTTTCGATTGACCTCAACCAGCCGGGTCAAGTCGCGTCCCAGCCGCCACGATATGCCTAGACGGCGAGCAGACTCTGAAAGCTGCAGGAAGAATCGACCGATTTCTATTTTTGGCCCATAGTTTATTTCAACTGCATCCAGGAATGGACGAAGTGCCTCTGACATAATTAGCCTCTTTTACGGGCGAAATTGCCCGAAAAGAACGCTACTTATTTATTAACGAAATCACCTTGACTGCACTCATTTACATTTTGGACATTTATTTTTTATTAACCATTGATGGCGCAAAAGCGCCACAGCAAGCATGAGGTGGGTAAGCAATGTGTAAATCGATAGACGGGATTACCAGGGGCGTCCGTCCCACGGAGCCCCGCCTATCGCCGTCATCGGCGATGGCCCGCGTCCTGCGTGACCTTTATAAGGGCTTGCCGCCATGGGCACATTGCGAGGGCCGCCCAATGCCCGGGGGTACCGGGCGAACAGAGGAAGCGTTACGCCAACGTGGTTTGATTACCGGGTTCGGCCGAAATCTGGCCCTCACGGAAGCGGGGCGTCAATGTGCCGCGCGGATGGACGAGAGGGGGAATAGCCAACCCTCGCATGATATGTCGCAGATAAACAAGCGGTCCAGAGCTGGTTAACGGGAGCGTGTCAGCCATGGCACGCTCCCGGGGTTTAGGTGCCAGTCGCAATACGGTGAGTGCAGGCACCTCGTGCTCTCGGCGATGGCCCAGCAGTCATACAGCCTCCACCTCCGATCGCCATTCCGGCGAAAATACTTATATCGACAATGCCACCATTGTACGGATTTCATCCGAGCACTCTGGTGAGAAAGTTACGTTGATACCGAACGGCGGTACAAAATCTATTTTGAAACACATCCTATTCTTACATAATTCTGCCCTAAGTCTCAATAATTCGCCGTAACATGTATTGAGTTCTGAGTAACTCAAATAAGTCCTCGATATCATTTTTTTATTTCAACCTCATGTCTACGGGGGTTATCTTGACACGCCAAGGCGATATGCCGCGATTTGAGCAAAGCCGATAACTATCCCAACCGTTACAGATATCCAACCACAAAACCGGGAGAGCCCTGATATCGCACCGCGATCGCGACCTCGATATCCTCACGCAACCATAAATCTGCGTCTTGTCGATCGCTCACAAATCTGCGCTTACACTCCCTCCTCTAAAGAGAATTGATTGATGACATTTCCATCCATCGTAACGACATAGCCAGTGACCTTGAAACTGGAGAGACTATATCGTTTGATATGTCGCCAAAAAAAAACACGCCGGGTCGGCGCGATTGCCTCTATATAATCATCCACGCTCTCCCGTGACGCGTTTGGACTCCAGTAACCTAACTGGTCCAGCCCCCCTTCGTGCATAGCATCGCTGAACTCCTTGATCAGCGCTCCATTTGAGCACAATGCTATCGAACCATCTGGAAGCAATGTCATCGTCAGCCGACTCCCAAGCAAATGGGTCACTGAAACCGTGTCCCTAAATTCGCGGAGGAACCACTCAACGAAGGCTAAATCCGATTGAAACGTAATACTGCATCCTACCGGCATATTTTATTCTCTGCAATAAGTATTAATAGCGTTGATCAGGACATCTCTCCGTATAGTAGCCACGCGAATGCTAGTTTTTCTTATCTCAGTGACAGTGAGACAGACCGGAGATAAAGTCCCTGGGGCCGGGGGATTGCATTCCAGATACGACGGTTAGCTCCGCGCTCTGCGTGTTATAGGAAATGGACTTGCCAGTTACGGCCCTATATCGCCGCCACCAGTCTCGCCGCTGTTCGAGCGCCAGATTATAGACCAACCGGCAGCTTCCAGCGATCCGGGCAAGGGTTTCCTGCTGCTCAGAGGTCGGAAACAGCCGGTAGGTATTGGCCTTGCGCTGAATCATCCGCAAAACATAGACGTGTTGCTCGGTGCGTACAAGACAAATGCGCCTTATATCCCCGCCCTGAAGGACCGGGTTTTACGGCGATCATGATAAGCCATGGCGCGCTCCGGGCGTGAGGGAGACACCTGCGCGCCAGTTCGGACGCTGCGGCAACCATCGCGAAGTAGACGCGGCCTTCAGTCGCAGGCCAAGGGTACCTCGAATGTGGCTACCCAGCCATCACGCAAAAGAGATAGCTACCGGCACCCTCTCCAACTTGTCGCGATTAGAAGTGCGATGATACGTTTTGTTATGTAATGATACATAATGTAGGAGCACGCGATGCTGGGTGTAGCGGTCCGTTCGCAAGATCATTCCGGGCGCAATATCTCTGACCGGCACTATACCACAGGCAAGGCCGAGCATAGCGGCAGCGATCTTGGCACACATACCGACCGCGCCGAGGTGGAGGGCACGCAGGACGCCACGATCATGTCGATCGGGCATCCTGCCAATTCTGCGGAATTCCTCATTTTTCGCGGATACGGCCCAAAGGGCACGATCGTCGACGCAGCGAGCTTCGAGGAAGGGCGTGCAAAACACCGGGATAATCAGCGGCCTGATGATGTCGCTGAAACACCAGCACAGTCGTCACATGTCAACCTCGCCCCGGCTCTTCTTTCGAACAAGCTCATGGTCAGCACAGGATCAGGAGATGGTGGTGGGGGAAGCGAAGGCGAGAACATCACTGTCACTGCTCCGCGGACAAACCAGCAGCCCCCCCCTGAGGCTGCGCCTGGCACCGTGCCTCGCGGTCAAAATGGGGACGGATCAGACGGCACCGGGGGATACTCTTCCACGTCAACAGTTGCCTCGGTTGCCGACAGTTCTCCCGCGATCCAGCTTATCAGGACAACCCCAACCGGCGATTCGGAATACAACAAATTAATCTCGGAAGGGTGGAAATTTACGTGGACGGATCAGTTACAAAGTTTCACAAATCGAACTGATCACTCCATAAATATCAGTAACCGATGGATCAATGATCCACACGCGGCGGCTAGCCAAATCGCGCATGAGATGGGGCATGCACTTTACGACCCGCCTGTGGACGAATCGAGCCGCGATAATTTTATACGCACCGAACTCTACGGCGAAGGTGCCGCAACAGCAAATAATATCAAGATCAGCTTGGAGGCTGGTGATCGCAATATTCCCATATCTGGGTCGAGTGAATTAATTGGTACCTATATAGATGAATATAATGATGGAATCCGTGCGGGTGACATGACGGTTGCTTACAGAGAAATTGGGAATACCTACGGCACATCCGAAGTTACCGGAGCGGGCGTATCGTATTCCGAAACTTACGGGCACTGGTACGACGTTGAAAAGGCCACGGGTCAAATTACGAAATAGAAAGCGTGATCACACATCGGCGGCCGGACGGCGGAAAGATTCTGTTCCGACAGACGAGGACGCTGATGGACCGCACAACCTCCATTGTAATGGCAGTATATTCTTGTATGCGGATGCCTGAATTCCCGCATTTCTTCTGCCCTCACGCATGTTTGAGAGGAAAACATATGCGACGTCTACACGTTCCGAAATTGATAGCGGGAATTTTAATACTTGTACCAACTCAACTTATGGCTAATAGTCATTGGTGCTATAAATCCGGCTGTACCTATACAGCGGCAGACGTCATTATCGGCCTGGGATCCCACCTTCCGCGTAGGATCGATGCTTTTGAGGTGATGACGGGAGAGACCATTTTTTATTACACCTCAGACCAGACCTCGCATTTCTCGGGACGTAGCGGCAGCTATTCGCGTCTGCACCGCCCACTCAAGACGGAAGAGGGCATTGTGTTTGATACGGTCGAGCTTTTCGTAACAAACCCACCCTACGTCAGCGAAATCTATTTCCACGTCGACTACAGTGCCGGGGCTCAATGTCTCCGCGAGGATATGCTGTTAAGGCGGCTCTCTCTGCCAGCAATTTCTGGCAAGCCGCGAGATTTCGAGTACAGCCCTGTAATCGAGGATTTGATCAAATTTTCGGCGACACAGCGTGGAGCCGACTCCTGTGTTTCATCCATTGAACTGAAATACCGTCCAATAGCTCATGCTCGACCTGGTTGATGCGCCATCGACGTTCGAGAAACTCCGTTTTTCGGGGGGTTACGTTTGCAGCTACTCAACGTGTGAAAGGGCAATACATCCGCCTCCACCAGTAACGTAGACTACTGCAGTGTGTCCCGAGAGGATTACCGCACCTGGCTCCCGAACAGTTCGCTCGACCGGCAATCCCTCTCTCACTCCTGGCCAGCACATAATGACGTCACCGGGTTTGTGGCTGGCATTGAAGGCGTCACATTCTGCCTGCATCTTCTTGTTAGCCTTTATCAACAATTTGCTCACAGGAGCCTCCGGGGGGTTTGGATGTCAGATGCCGGTCGGCCAGCCACTACGGCCTTCCAGCCGCATTCCGATCAGATCGCGGAAGTAGCGCCACGCCGCGCGCGCAGCATCTTCCCTGTCAGCTTCGGGGATGCCGGGCACCAACAGCGTCTCGCCATCGTAGGCGCGGCGAGTGTTGACCTCCACGATCTCCCGAATCTTCTTGGTGCTGCGGGCGTTAACAAGTGGAAGAGGCCCATCGGGAAACGTCGGGCCGAAGTCGATTTCGCCAGATCGGAAGCAGTATGCGTGTATGACCATCTCTATAGCATATATTGTCATCATAGGTCACACCGATCGTCCTGTCAACTATGTTGACAACAAATAGGGTCCCGCAATATAAAAATGTGCCTCATTGAACAAGGTTTTTAACTTGTCAGACCGTCCACAGGAGCCTGAGCACCGCACGCTAATCGGATACGCCCGCGTCAGCACCAATGACCAGAACAACGAAAGTCAAATTGACCGATTGCTCCATTTTGGTGTCGAGCCGGCGGCGATATTCCAGGACAAGGCCAGCGGCAAGAACATGGCACGTCCTGGCTGGAAAAACTGTTGGAAGGAATTGCGCGATGGTGACGTTCTCGTCGTCACCGCGATAGACCGTCTCGGCAGAGACCTAATCGAGGTGGTGCAGACGGTCAAAGCGCTGCACGACAAGGGCGCTGATCTGAAGGTTCTTTCTATGGACCTTGATACCCGGACGGCCACGGGACGCCTGATTTTCGCTATCATCGCCGCGATGGCACAATGGGAACGCGAATTGATCGTGGAACGGACCGTCAACGGACTGGCGGCAGCGCGGGCGAGAGGCAAGACAGGCGGACGGAAAGCGGTTCTCTCGGATTCCCAGGTCGCCGAAGCTATGACACGAATACAGGCTGGTGAAAAATCAGCAGAAGTCGCCGCCGATTATGGAGTGACCCGGCAAGCCATCTATCGGCGGGCCAAGAGCATGAGGAAGGATAGCGGCAATGACTGCGACGCAGACGAATATTTTGTATAACGGGAATAGGAACGGAATTGTATCATGATTACCCAACCACGCACGCAGCGGCTACAGGGACATATAGCGGAGGTTTCTATTTCCGGCTTTCGCAGCTTGAAGTGCATTAAGAACTTGCAGCTCCCGCAACTCACCGTGTTGATCGGCGCGAACGGCGTCGGTAAATCAAGCTTCATTCGGTTCTTCGAGATGCTCGGATGGATGATGCGATCACAGAATCTCCAAGAGTTTGTTTTACGAAAAGGTGGGGGTGACGATCAGTTCTTTATGGGGGCTCGCAATACGCCGGAGATCAAGGTCGACTTACGTATCTCTACCAATAAGGGCTTCAACGACTATCGCTTCAATATGGCCCACTTGTCGGCGGGAGATACGCTGATGTTGACCCACGAAGCCTATCGGTATTCAGATGCCCGCAAAGCGGGACAAGCTGCTTGGACGAATCTCCCCGGAATTGGAAAGGAATCAGTTTTACCAGCACAAAACAATAAAACCGCAAAGACGATCTATAATTTGCTACGGCAATGCTCGACATACCAGTTCCACGACACCTCAAATAATGCTTCATTACATCAGCGCTGGGATATATCAGACTCAGTTCGTTTGCGGTCTGACGGTGGGAACCTTGCAGCGGTGCTGCTTGATCTGCGTGAGAATGACCTTCAACGCTACCGTCAACTTGTAAAACAAATTCAACGAGTATTTCCAACACTTGATGACTTCATACTTGAACCAATTGGCGGAAAAGTTATATTGCGCTGGAAAGGAAAATATAGCGACAAGATTTTTGGCTCTCACCTTACATCTGATGGATCCTTGCGCTTATTTTGTCTTTTAACTCTACTTAGCCTCCCTGATGATCGTCTACCCGACATGCTTTTTTTTGATGAGCCAGAGTTGGGTTTACACCCACATGCAATCACGTTGGTATCGGAAATGCTCAAGCGGGTAGCAAAAACCCGTCAGGTATTCATTGCCACGCAGTCTCCCTATATGGTTGACCGCTTCGAATTGGAAAATATCATCGTCGCCGAAGAAAGCCTCGGTGCCACGACTTTGCGGAACTTGCCTAGGCATGAGTATCAGGAATGGCTAGATGATGATTACCTCCTATCGGATATCTGGCTTAAAAATCCGGTAGGTGTAGCCATATGATTCAGGTATGTATTGTTTGCGAGGGCCCCACAGAAGTCGAGTTTGTCAAATATTGCATCACGCCACATTTGCTCGATTACAATATAAATGCGTACCCCGTTATTATACAATCCCCATCAGGGCGGCATCGTGGCGGTCGTGTGACAGTTGAACGACTGGGTCGTTTCATCTCGCACCAATGCCACAACGGTCATCGATTGACGACACTGGTCGATTATTACGGTTTTCAAGATGCGAAGGGTCGCACTAGGTCGCAACTTGAGCACGACATTCTTGAGTGGGTTATGGAACACACCACAGGTGCAGATCCACGGCTCATTCGCCCCTATATACAGATGTACGAATTCGAAGGTTTGTTATTTTCTGATGTTGAACAATTCCAATATGTTCTTGACGGGTGGGACGACGGGGTTCGCACGCTACTACACCGTATCCGTGCCCAGTTCGTGACACCCGAAGAAATCAACAATAGCCGAGAAACTGCACCATCAAAGAGAATACATCGGGCGTTCCCAGACGGAACTTACAACAAGACGGAACATGGCCCGGTGATTGCAGATGCCATAGGTCTTCCGACAATCCGACAACAATGCCCACAATTTGATAAATGGCTAAGTATGTTGGAAAAATGGCATGAGTAAGCATTCCACAAATCCCACGTCGCTTAAACCTGAGGGCCTGTTCGAGCGAGGTTCAGTCTTTAGCGATACAAAAGGATAGAAATGGCTGACAGTCAAACGACCGGTGTGAGTGATCGTGAAGCCTCCGTTTTCGACTGGCTTACTGTCTCTCTCGGGGCAGTGGCGCTTGATTGCGCTCTGGCTGAGGCAGAGAACATCGCGCAAGACACGGCGCCTATCATCCGTCTGCTCGCGAGGACGGAGCCCATGACCACTGACAAGCATAGGGCCCTAGGATAGAAAATGACAAACAATACGAGAAAATGGATACCGTTTGAGTCCGTTGTCCCGATAATAATGATTAGCGATCATGCTCCAGAATATCCTTTTTTCTCAGGTACTGGCTTTTTTGTTATATTCCCTCCTTACGAACACGTATTCCTTGTAACAGCCCGGCATTGTGTCCTGAATGATGACGGCACTTCAAAGGGTAGGCTGTTAATTCCTTGGAAAGAATCAGAGCATTGTAGAGAAATCATCCGTTTCTCAGGGATTTTAACGGCCGTAACAACGTACAGCCGTGGTTTTCACGAGGATATTTGTGTATTAATCGTATCTGATACGTCTCCAGAAAGATTGGAACATTTACGAAATAGAGCTCTAACGCTTCAATGCCAAGACAATGTCGATTCAATATTGGAATTCGTCGGTGCTCAGGATGAGAACCTTAGAATCGTGGGTTACCCCGGATGTTCGAAAACTTTCGATTATGATACAAGAATGGCGAAAGTAGAAGCCCGAGGAACCTATGGTAAAATATTGCCGGGAACTCTGAAAAACGATCAATTTGATGTAGGCGGTTTGAATTGGAAAGATGGAGAGCTGGGGGGCTTTAGTGGATCGCCTGTGATATCGCTACATCCAACCTCCGGAGGCGGTGTCGCCCGGATTGTTGTTGGAGTTGTGTCGCTAGGTTCAAGTACAAAATTCACTGCGATCAATATCAACGTTGTCACTAATCTTATTTCTATTTTGATTCGAGATAAATATATACTAAATAGTTCTTCTTATCTTCGCGGCAGCGTGGATGGGGAGCCAAAAGGAAGAAACATGACTGAAAAGCAGACCACAAAATTCACCATCAATCATGACGGGACTACAAAACCTTGGATCTTATTAAAAGCCCACTTGGATATTCATTGCCCATCTGGTTGGGAAACAAGTCTTGTATTGAGACAGACCAACGCAACAACGCTTTACGAGGTACGAGCAGAAAATGTTGATGAACTACTCATAGCAAAACTTGCTTGGGACTGAAAAATCGTTGACTGACAACAATACGACCAATAAGCCGACGAAAATGTCTCTGGCCAGTTTTGTGAGAGACCCTCGCAATCGGAAACTCGTTCGAGTTATGCGCACTGCAAGCGGCATCGGGCTTCTCGTTGCGGCAAGCGGGCTGATAGCAGCCCGCTTTTTCGGAGAAAATATATCGGCATTGAATATGGGGTTGTGCACGGCATTCGCGACATTTGGATTGACCATTCTTTTGTCCGAACTGCTGCACTTTCTAAAAGAAAGACGAAACCATGCCTGACAACCAAACGACCGGCGCCGAGGTATACGTTAAGCTTGATCCGAATGACCCGCGCGTCAGGGCCGTCGCTCAGGCGCTTTCCGACGCGCGAACTCTGCAATCGCGCGCTATGTCGCTCGAAGATACTTATATCCGATATGTGACGCTTGCCAATTCCGGGGGTATCCTGGCCTGCCTGGGCATCGCGGACGCCCTCGCCGGTAAGGAAGGAAGCGGTGTCTCGCCCGCGTTGTCTAATATTGTTGGGCCGATCGCTGTCTTCTTTTTTGGGTTGATTTGCTGTGGTCTTGTGACTTCGCTACGAGGGAAGTTAGCGTTGCATTATGCCGAGACGGAAGGACGTCGAGCCAACGGAATCTTGGTGGATCTCGGCAGGGGCGTAGCTCTCCCAAGAGGAGCATTTTCTCCGGTCGAGGAAAAGGGGTTGCCTTACCTCAATACGGCGATCAACTTCCTCGGCATTGGAGCTCAGATCGCCTTTGTCGCCGGCGGAATCTGGGGATTCTACCGTCTTTGGCAGTTTCATTGATAGCTGGGCTTCTCAGATGCACTGACGATATGTCGCGTTAGTATGGTGAACGGCTCTGCGCCTCATTGGACTGAAAGCGGCGCTGCGTCAGAAATCCTATCCACTGCGGAGAACCGTTATGCCTGACAACCGAACGACGAAATGGATTCTAGTCACCGGAGATAGTGCATCATGGCCCATGATAGACGATATGATCGAACTTCAAGTTGGATTTCATAATGATTTCGCATACTGCGCCTCACGTAGAGGAACATGTACAGTTGATAGCCCCCTTCGTGGAGGGGGAGCGGATTTTGAGTCATACGGAAGAGTAGGAGATGGTGGGATTGTAGTTCACACTAAATATGGGGAAAATGGACATCTGCAAGTGAAATTTAACATAAAGGGATGAAGTCCATGACTGACAACCAGACGACCGGTAAGCCTAGCGATTTCTGTTCCTCTGATAGAAGCCGAATGAATCGAAGGGGCGTCGCAAATAAAGAACTTCCACAAGGCTATCCGCTTTCGGAATTGTTCAATATTTTCAGGATTTCCATCGCATTTGTCCTTATCGCCGGCATTAACATCTCGGTCTCGTGCGCCGCGTCGCTCACACCCCAGTCGCCCTGTCCGGACGTGCTCAAAGTCCAGGCTTCGATGAAGCACAACTTACGATCAGGGGTCGCGGCAACAAAAGACGAGGATTCAAACGGGGATGTCATAATAAGCGTTATCACATTTCAACAATCGGCCCTAAACCTGCATAACTCGATTCAAAAACTGCCAGATGACGAAAAAAAGACTCTGCTCGGCGCAATGATTGTTAAAACATTCTCCGTCTGCAAAGCATCACAGCGGGGAAGCGCCCCTCAGAACTTGACTTTGAACCATGCGGCTAATGCTGCGGTTAACGCAATCTGGCACGACTATACGGAAGGACGAGTAGCCGACGAACTCGACCGCCTGTCTGACGAGACAAACGCAGACTATCCAGATTAGGAGCAACTCATGGCCGACAAAAAAACGACCCCACCCCAGAAGCTCGGAAGTGAACTAGCTATTACCATTCTCGGTACCCTAGCCGTCGGTGGTGGTCTGATATTTCTCCCGGCCTGGTCCGGCTTGAATTTTGTGGGCTTCGGCGGGGCAATGCTCATGGTCGCGGGGGTTGGGCATGCGGGCCGCCTTGCAAAGCGAATGATCAAAAGGGACGCATGACGTGGCTGACAACCAGACCACCGATGGCCGTTCTTCGGTCGACGCCAAATCCGCCTTCGCGGAAGCCCTCGGGCTGTCGCGCGAGGTGATTGCGCGCGCTGAGGCGGGCGACCAAGACGCGATGAAAACGGTCTACGCAGCGTCCGGCCGTGGGGACGTTGAGAGCCAGCCAATGCCGACCGACGGCGTGGCCGGTCATCTGGCCCTGGCAGTCACGAATGCTGCCGACGGCACCACTACCGTGCGGATCACCGCCCGGCCGGCCACACCCAGCGTCCCAAGGAGCGCGAATGACTGACAAACAGACGACCGGATGGCCACGCGACTTGCGTGGGCGCCTGATTTCCCGGCGTTGCCCCGATCCGAATTGCGGCGGAACGCTGCGCGCCGAAGCGGACGACTGCGGCACCTGGTGGCGATGTGACGGGCTGACCTACGAGACCGAAACCGGTCCGCTGACTGCATGTAACCACGCGGTGCCCCCGATCGCCGCCGAGCGAGCGCTGCCGCCGACCGGCCGCCTGTCCGTTTAAGGAGGCCCCTTGTCGGTATCATCACTATTAGGTCCAGCCGGTGAGCACTATACGATGTCACAGTTGCTTCGCCGGGGCTTTATTGCAGCCCTTGCACCCGTAGGCGTACCCCTTGCGGATATTATTGTCACCGACACCACTGGACAACGAGCGTGCGCCATTCAAGTCAAATCCCGCCGGGAAATCGGTAGCGACAATGGCTGGCATATGAAGCAGAAGCATGAAACCGTGGTTGGGGACAGCCTCTTCTACGTTTTCGTGTCCTTTCCGAACGACCAAACGAAAGTCCCAGATGCGTTTATTGTTCCTAGCCGGACGGTGGCCGAGGCGGTCAGGACATCGCATGCGACCTGGCTAAGCTCGCCAGGCCGAAACGGGCAGATCCGTAAGGACGGATCATTTCGCCGCTTTCTCCCGGATTACAGCAATCTCGGTCTCTCCGATCGGTTTGGTCCGGGCTGGCTGGAACCATACCGCGATAACTGGGAGCTATTGCGTCCTGTCAGCCACCAGCTACCGTGAACAGGCCATCTATGGAGTCACACATGGCTGACAACGATACGACCAATTGAAAGCACATTTGTGGATAAATACCTTATGACACATAAACATTTGAGCGATGCCAAATTCGAAAGAGTGCAGTTTAAGAGAGCAGAACATTGCTGTCGTCCGATGATATATAATGATGGCAGCGGGGAGCTGATCGAAACATGGAGGGGAGGAACGTGTTTCGTAATAAAATGGGTATATGGCCTAAGAAAGCGATATTTTGTCATTACGGCATTGCACGTATTGACCAATAGATTCAGCAATATTATCGATTCAAATTCATTGGACAAAATAAAGATATTAAAACGGAGGAACAGAACTCATTCAAGACTCCTAACTGGAGACGACTGGGTTTCTATCATCGCATATCATCCCATTCCAAATCCAAAGGATCTTATTGAAATATTTGATGATGCGGACGTATCCGATGTCGCAATATTTGAGACGGAGCCAAACGCATTTGATGGAGAAAAAGACGTATACAAGATAAACCCCAAGAATATAGGCTATACAAACAGTCAGGTTGAAGAAGAAAAAAATATACAAAACAGTTTCAATTTCTTTGTAATAGGCTATCCGGAGGCGGTAAATACGATCGATCATGATAATGAATCTATTATTTTGGCCCCGAAGGGGTTGATATGCAAGCGTGCACACCCGAAAGATAATGGGGCCTTAACCGAGATCAAAGTGGTATCTCCTTGTCCATCACCATATCCTCTTAATGGATATAGCGGTTCTCCCGTTTTTTCTGGGTATAACGGCCAAACTAAACTGTGTGGAATGGTTTTGCGGGGAGGAGGTACACACAACGATGTAGTAAGGTTCTTACGAATTTCCTCGATTATTCCTCTACTATTTTCCATTGCGCTATCTACCGAAAAAACAATGCGTGGAGAATTTAGGAGAAGAGGAGTGAAATTTCTTTAGAAGCACCATAAATCATCAACGCAGCGCTTGAATGTCTGATACTAAATGTCGTGCACCCGTTGCTGAGAAAGGTGCCTGGACAGGCGAGATTGCTAACTTCGACGCCCGTATGACTCACAATAAGACGACCCAAACGACCGGGGGTGGATGTCTCGGCCATCGCGGGACGCCATGAAGGCGTTGAAGGCGGAACAAGGATCAAAGTAAGGAGGGCAAATCTTGCCATTTCGTTATATATTCAACATTCCGGCTGGATCTCTTGTACATATCTCCGGCGATCCTCTCGTGCCACCACGAACGGAAAATGCGGCCGATTATTTGGTGGAAACGGCTGTTCTAACGGAATCTCGCCTTAAGAGGCCGAAAAGAGGCTATACCGTTTGGGAGATCATTACTGCGGATGACGACCAGGACCTGCGCGTTCATCTCCGATTGCCAGAGTTGAAAAACTATCTCCTAAAAAAACTGATCGTTTCGAAAATGGTGGTGCCAGTAGCGCCAAATGAATCCGAGGAAGGAGCAGATCATAGCTGACAACAAGACGACCAATAAGCCGACGAAAATGTCTCTGGCCAGTTTTGTGAGAGACCCTCGCAATCGGAAACTCGTTCGAGTTATGCGCACTGCAAGCGGCATCGGGCTTCTCGTTGCGGCAAGCGGGCTGATAGCAGCCCGCTTTTTCGGAGAAAATATATCGGCATTGAATATGGGGTTGTGCACGGCATTCGCGACATTTGGATTGACCATTCTTTTGTCCGAACTGCTGCACTTTCTAAAAGAAAGACGAAACCATGCCTGACAACCAAACGACCGCTCTGCCTGGGTTGCTTTCAGTGCGCGAGGATGTCGCGATCCGGCTACACAGTGCCGGATCGCTGCCCTTGTCCGACCCACTCTATATACTTTAATAGCAGGGCGAAAAGGCCAATATCAGTTTCTTGAGGGGCAATATTGTATGAAAACACTGGTGATAGGCTTCGGTAGTTTGGTCATGGTGCTCACCCTGCTTATGGCTCTCAGCATAGTCTTGGCCCCCCCGCCCTCTGGAGCCTGTACTCTCGGGATCTGCTTCTGATCGGCGACAATTGGTCAGGATGGATAAGGACGGCGAGCGAGGCGCTCCATTCTCAGGCTCTGAACGACGCACCGGACGCAAGCAGTCAGGCCCGGTGGCTTACAACCAGACGCTGAGGTCCGGCCGGGAGGCATTACCGCGAGTCTATGTGTAAGCTATCAGTTGACAAAAGTAAGCCGATAGCTTACATGGGGCGAAGATGATCAAGACCTTCGCAAACAAGCAGCTCAAGGCGTTGTGGGAGACGGGGAAGTCGAAGATCGATACCCGGTTTCATAGTCGAATCCTGCGTCGACTGGATGCGCTCGACGCGTCAACAAGTGCAGAGGACATGGACCTCCCTGGGTTCGATTTTCATGCTCTCAGGGGGTATACACCGACCCGCTATACAGTTCATGTGAACGGGCCCTGGTGTATTACCTTCGAGTTCAGAGGCGGCGATGCCTATGTTCCTGATTTTGAACAGTACCATTAGGAGGTAACCATGGCTCGCGTCGTTAGTCGTTGCCCGACCCATCCAGGCGAATTGCTCCGCGAAGAGGTCATCCCCGCCACGGAGCGGAGCAAGACCGAGATTGCACGGCTGCTCGGAATTTCTCGGCAGCATCTTTATGATATCCTGGCCGAACGGAAGCCGGTCAGCCCGGAGGTCGGGGTCCGCTTGGGCAAGCTCTTTGGGAACGGACCCGGTCTTTGGATCCGGATGCAGGCTGTCTATGACGAGTGGCAGGCAGCGCGCACCGTCGACGTGTCGAACATCCCAACACTGCATGCAGCGACGTCATCACACCATGGCGCGTCGACGTAGGAGAGCACCTGATGCCTGACAACGATACGACCGGATGGCCACGCGACGTGCGTGGGCGCCTGATTTCCCGGCGTTGCCCCGATCCGAATTGCGGCGGAACGCTGCGCGCCGAAGCGGACGACTGCGGCACCTGGTGGCGATGTGACGGACTGACCTACGAGACCGAAACCGGTCCGCTGACTGCGTGTAACCACGCGGTGCCCCCGATCGCCGTCGAGCGAGCGCTGCCGCCGACCGGCCGCCTGTCCGTTTAAGGAGTGAATCATGACTGGTAAACTGCACCAGGCTCTTCGGGGCTCTGCGATGCTTTGCATAGCTATCTCCGGACCCACGTTATTCCTCCTTGCGATTACGGGTAAAACATTCACCCAATGCGCCGGAATTACCTTATGGTTTCTTCTCCTGTTTTTCTTATACTTCGCTAAACGAGGGGCACAGTATTAGTGCCAAACCAGGCGATCATGAATTATTAGCAATGCCAACCCCCGACCGAAGCCGGATAGCCAAAAAGACCAGGGAGTGAAGTAGATGGCTGACAAGCAGACGACCGGGACCCGTCTATTATCTCCCGCCAGGTCGTTTCTTCGAAGCTTCGTGGATCTGTTCAACCTGTCGGCACCGGCACGAGATTACTCAGTCGGCATGGAAGAAGATATCTCGACGGCCGCTTGGAAGGCGACCGGTCGCGCGATGCGGCAGGCAATGGGTGATGTGCAAGGTGCGGGACATGACTGACAACCCGACGACCAATCACGAGCCGGAAAATGATTGAGGTTGGAAACGCAGTAATGTCGGTAGCAGTATGGGCGTTTCCCGCAATAGCCGTCTCGGGAGTTGCAGCTTACCTTCTCGCATCCGGGCGAAAATCCAAAATCATTGTTCAGACGACAATCATGAACCTGGTCTGCGACAGCGCCGCTGTCATCGTCGGATGGAGTTTAATCCATCCCAATATGTTCCAGTAACGTGAGGATGGGCGACTTAATGGTTACGGACGTGCGCAATCTACCCCATCCAGGAGAGCTCAGACGATGAAGATCGTCCTATTTTCGGCCGACGAGGCTGAGACCGCCAAAGCCGTCTCGGCGCTCGATCCCGCGTTCACGATCGTCCGCGTGGCGGAGCCGATCACGGCGGAGATCGTGGACGCCTACGCCGATGCCGACATCGTCAGCGGTTTCGCCGGCAGCGATTTCAGCGCCGCCATCCTCGCGCGCCTGCCCCGGTTGCGCTTCATCGCCATCCGCGCCACCGGTTTCGATTCGGTCGATCTCGCTTACTGCCGCGCCCGCGGCATCCAGGTCTCCAACGTGCCCGTCTACGGCGACAGCACGGTGGCGGAGCATGTGTTCGGCCTGCTGCTGGCCCTTTCGCGCTGGACGGTCCCGTGCGCCGAGGCCACGCGGCGCGGCGATTTCGCCTATAGCCCACCCCGGGGGTTCGAACTGCGCGGCAAGATCTTCGGCGCCGTCGGCACCGGCCATATCGGCCGCCGGGCCATCGAGATGGCCCAGGGATTCGGCATGCCGGTTATCGCCTACGACGCCTTTCCTGCCCCTGCGCTGCGCGATGCGCCGAACGTCCGCTACGCGCCCCTCGACGACCTGCTCGCCCAGGCCGACATCGTCAGCCTGCACGTCCCCGCCACCCCCGAGACCGACGGCATGATCGGCGAACGCCAGTTTGCCGGCATGAAGCGCGGGGCTGTGCTCATCAACACGGCCAGGGGACAGGTGGTGGACAATGCCGCCCTGCTACGTGCGCTGGAAACGGGTCACCTGGCGGCCGCAGGTCTCGACGTGCTTCCCGACGAATCCCTGCTTCGCCGCCCCGCGACGTTGTTTGCCCCCGACGCCTCCGCCGACCCGGCCACGCTGCGCGACGTCCTGGCCGCCCGCGTGCTGGCCAGCCTGCCGAACGTGATCGTCACGCCCCACAATGCCTACAACACGGCCGAAGCCTTCCAGCGCATCGTCCAGACCACCGCCGCCAACATCAGGGCGTTCGCGCAGGGCAATCCCGTCAACCTCGTCACCTGACCCCGCCCCCGCAGGTCCCCGGCCTACAGAGGCGAACAAGGCTTTTGTTCTTCCCGGCCCCTCGGCGTCGCCCTCTCGGCGCAGGCCTATGTGCGCCGGTGGAGGCGGTTCTCAACGCATTGGCCGAGCATCTTGACGCCCATTGCGATGTCACCGGGTTGCTGGCGGCGACGCGATTCTACGCAGGTTCCGGAAGAATCTGGCGTTCCGGATCTGATCCCGATGTCAGGGATTGAGTAGGGGAGGCGCCCCGACCTTTACGACCCAGCTTGGGCGAGGGAGGATGCGTTATGAACCAGACGCACCTGCACAGCCGACGCCCGCGCAGCGACAAAGCTGAGGAGATCGGCGCGAGAATCCGCGAGAGAAGGGACATCCTCGGCCTCACTGTTGCCGAGGTCAGCCGGGCAATCGGTCTGACGAGAGGTGCCGTCACTCAATATGAAATAGGCCGGGCTTGCCCGAAGCAGGCAAAGATTGATGCTCTGGCCGAGATACTGGGAACATCGTCCGAGTGGCTCATGACAGGGCACGAACCCGAGCATCTGGCTTATGCGCAGAACGCGGCAGAACTCCGCATCTTGGCCCTGATGAGAAAGATCCCGGCCGATCTCTATCCAATCGTTCTGGCTGCTGTGAAAGGCATCGCTGAAGCCTTTCCCGCTGACGGAAGGGAATAGGCGTGCAATCATCCTCTCGCGAAAGCGATATGACGGCCATCTCTTGTAGGTGCATCGTCCGGCACCGTTGATGCCCTCCAGACTTCATCACATCCGGATGAACTCCGCCGGGCGAAATTAATGTTTATTAGGATTAATTGCTGGAATTAACATCCGCGCCAGGGCTTGCCCGCGCGCCACTGCCCGTGGATATGTGCATCGTCCTTCGGACCGCGCTCTGCCGGTGGACACTCCATGGACAACGCGACGTTGCCCACCGATTGCCCACCGGCGCCACGCTCGCTACACATCTCCACCGGCGCAACCGGTCGAAAAGCCTGTTTTTATTTCCTTTGACTTGATCCTCTCCGACGGCACCGGGTCGCCTCCGGACGCCGTTGCAACATACCGAGCGAACCCATGAGCAAAGCCTTTCTTGCCGCCGTCCTCCAGGATTCCCTCGGCTGCACGGAGGTCGCCGCCAAGAAGGCTGCCAGCGCGCTGCTGTCGGGCATCATTGGCGAGCTGCAGCGCGAGGGCGGACCATAGGCTGGGACTTCTGCCGGATTATCATGTAAATCGTTGATTATCTGCCAATAACCTTCACCTGACTTCACTCAATTTCACTGGAGTTCATCCTCCTGATTGGCTCAAATTTGGCTCATATCGCTTCTGTCGGCAAGACGTGATCCTAGGATCGGCAATGTCACGATCACGCACAGCACGCCAACGGCGATATAGCAGGCATGCCATGAGAAACGCAGCACAATTATAGGGCGAACTGCATGTCTGTTTTTGGCATGATGGTCCAAGGGTTACTCTTGTCAGAGGCATCGGGCGCTGCACCTCACACTATATTTCTTGAGGATTATCGCGTATCTCAGATGCGAGATAATCCTTGCATCTGAGCGTAGGTGATGGAATTATCCCGCATCCGAAATACGGGATAATCCTATGGTGATCCATCTGGTTGGCGAGACGATTGATGCAAAGCGTGCGCACAAACGCGCGCAGGCGGGGGAACTTGTCCAGCTCGTGCGAGGCATCTACGTCGAACAGGATATCGACGCCGAAGCTGCTGTACTCAGCCATGCGGTCCGTATCGCGCACTATCTCTACCCCAACGCGTTTCTCTCATCGGCGAGTGCTGCCCTCCTTGCGCCGACGCCAGACGGGCGGCTGTTCATCAGCGGACGTCGCAACCAGCGGACCCGGTTGCGCAGCCTGGAGATCGTCCAGAACGAGGCGCCGCCGCATCCCTCGACGGCCGCCGCAGTGGTCGGTGATGATCTGGGCGAGTTGCGGATCGACGTCTCTTCGCCAAGGCAGCGTTTCCTCGAAGCCTTTCGCCTGCGCAGCGAGCATGCCAGTGCGATTACGGTGGAGATGCGCGTGCAGATGGCCGTAAGGCTCATCGAAGAGCATAGTACGCCCAAGGAGGCCGCCGATGCAGTCTGGGCACTGGCGCGCGAGAATGGCTGGTATCGTGAGGGCGAAGGTGCGGAACGCTTTCTTCTGGCGCAACCGGGAAAGGCCAAGGTGTCCGCCAATAAAGCGGCGCTCGATCTGCTGATCGCCTGGCATGGCGACCCGCTTGGGCACCTGATTCATGACGGTTTTGAATGGCGCTGGAAGCCCGCGAAGCGTTCAGGCCCGGCACTGGTTCGCGAGACCACGCCGGGCAAACTACCGGCCTTCATCGAATCACTGCTGCCCGAAGGTTGGTTGGCTCAGGTCCTTCATGAGCGCGACGACCGTGAGGCACTCAAGCGCGGGCGACGCTATATGTCCAATGTGACCGTGGTCGAGAGTCGTGATGAACTGGCAACGCTTCCGGCAGATATTCTGACAACGAGATTGGACAACTTTGTCGAGGCGGGCTGCTTTACTGGACGCTACGAAGGGCCTGCGCGCGGTGCGATTGAGGAAAGTTTCGAGCAGAATCTCGCACGGATATTCGCTCACGCCGAGACGCCGCGCCTATCAGGCGTCCAGATCAAGGCGCCGATGCACCTCGCGCCCGATGGCATTCTCCGTCCGGCCATTGATTTGCCGTTTACCCATATCCTGAAGCCTGCCGGGACGGCGGGCTTCGAGATGTTACCGATCGTCGAATGGCTCTGTCTGGAACTGGGTCGTGCTGTCGGCTTTGCAACGCCTGATATTGCGCTGACTTCGATGCCAGATGGGATGTCGCCCGCACTCATTGTCGAGCGTTTCGATATTCGTCAGGGCACAGAAGATCCACGCCGGTTTGCGCTGGAGGATTTCTGTTCCATCCTCGACCTCCCGGCATCGGCGAAATATGACGGCACGATCGAGCGCATGGCGCGCGGGTTGCGGCCGCTTTCAACGAATCCCGCCGCTGACCTAGATATCCTGTTTCGCCGTGCGGTGTTCGCTTGGCTGATCGCTGATGGTGATATGCACCTCAAAAATCTCGCGCTCCTCAAGAGCGCCGGGCCAGAGGCAAAGGCCTTCACGTCAGTTCGGTTCGCACCGCTCTATGATGCGGTCACGACGCGGGTCTTTCCGGGCCTAGGTGGCGATCGAATGGCGCTCAAGCTCAACGGCAAGGATGATCGATTGACGCGCCGAGATTTCATGGCGCTGGCGCGCACGATTGGCTTACCCCAAGGCGATGCAGACAGGGCTATCGCCGAGCTCATAGACCGTCTGAAAAATGTGGTAGAGATCGTCAGGCTACCGGACTTTGCATTGGAATTTACGCCTGCTGCCACCGTTCGGAACCAGGTGTTAGCACTTGTCCGCGAGCGTTGTGCCGCTCTCGCCGAAGATGCAGATTAACTGTCAGATTGCGAAAGAATATGAATAACGGATCAATGTAGCGGAGGGCAATTATCCATAACGCCATGAAAATTCTTATGTTGCGCAGAATTGATCATACTTGAATTCTAAAATGGCCTCTTAAATCTTGAAAGCCTTTAAGGCTGTAAATTCCTCTTCGTTATTTACTTTTGTAGAAAGAAAATCGACCCATTGATCTGAATACGTATAGTCCTTGTGAGCGTCATGATACACGCACCAATCTCTTTTGGTGATCTCCGGTCGGGTTGCGCCTGCACGGGGACGAACCTCAAACATACGCCATGCTTGTGTGTGGTTTCTTTGAGTAAATGTTTTGCCAGTTTTCTGTTGAATAATTGAAATAATATCACCGGGTTTATGCGGGTACAGGTGATCAGCTAGTTTGTGCTGAACAAGAACATTGCGGATCTCTTTCCCTTCCGCTGATTCGGGTAGCACGAACTGGAAATTCGCTCTTGATTTGCTAACGGCGTCCAATGTGTAAACGACACGAAACTGATATTCCAGATCAGTGCGTTGCGCCTCGGTCATGCCTTCGGTCAGGCGTGCATCAACGGCGTCAATATAGGCAGGGATTTCATAACGATTAGAGTCTAATCCGATCTGTTTGGATCATATCCTGCGGCCCTGAAGTAGTTTGCGCATTCGGCGGGCATGAAGTTTTGTGAGATGAGACCGATGACGTCCCATAATCCGGTGCGTGTGCGTTCGGCTGCCTTGCGGAGCAGGGCCTTGAGCTTCGAAAAAGCCATTTCGATAGGATTGAAATCAGGACTGTATGGCGGAAGGAAACGTAGTTCGGCGCCGACGCTTTCGATCAACTCCCGCGTGCGAGGGCCTTTGTGGCTGGAAAGGTTGTCCATGATCACGATATCGCCGGGACGGAGTTCCGGCAGAAGGACACGCTCAACATAGGTTTCGAATGACAGTCGATTGATGGGACCGCTGATGACGAACGGGGCCACCATTCCCCTTGTCGTCAGTCCGGCAACGAAGGTTGTCGTGCAGCGGTGTCCATGCGGAAAACCCATCTGTAGCCGCTGACCGCGCAGGCAGCGGCCATGCGTCCGCATCATGTTCGTCTTGGCCCAGGTTTCGTCGATGAACACCAGTCGGTCGGGATCCAGGTCGCGTTGTCCATCGCACCATTCCTGCCGCCGGATCAGGACATCCGGGCGGTCATGCTCGCTGGCGTGGCCGGTCTTTTTTTACGCGTCAGCCCATGACGTTTGAAGCAACGCCACAGGGAGCCGTAGCCAAAATCATGACCCAGGCCACGCAAGGCCGCTTGCAGTTCGATCGTGCTGATATCGGGTTTTTCCGCCAACAGGCGACGGATCAGCTCATGGTGTTTCTCGATACGACCCGACCGTCGATCTCCGCCCAGGGGGCCGGGCGCGATCTTGCCCTTCTCCCGCTCCAGCGCACGCCATCGGCTCACGCTCGCAGCGCTCACGCCAAATCGCGCCGCAGCAATCCGGTGGCTCGCACCTCCCGAAACCGCAGCCAGAACACGGCTACGAAGATCCACCGACAGAGCTTTCGACATGACCGCCGGCCTCCCATCCGGCCATCATGATGAATCACAAATACGCCCGCTTGGGTACCCCTGAAGATTCATTCAGATCGAATTCCGCTCTAAGCTGGACTTTGGTGGTTTACGCAGCATAGCAGGCATTGTTCAGCAACGAGTTGAAGAGGGCGCGTGGTATTTTTTGCTGCTCGTCCTTTGACGCTGACGTGTGGAAATAA
>NZ_JABEQD010000021.1 GCF_014174395.1 Gluconacetobacter aggeris | reverse complement strand
CGTCCATGGGGCAATCATATACGTGTCCCAAAGGGTCACCCCCAGAACGATCGCCAGCACAACGACGCTCAGGGTCAGGACCACACGGATCAGGGTACGCAAAAGAGGCATTGTCTATCTCGGACCTTGCAGGGGGCAGGTGTTCGGTCGTTTCTCAGACGAACAGGATCATCAGGCACAGAACACAAGTGTAGAGGGCGACCTCGAACAGCGCGAGATGCCAGAACCATTTCATGATGCCGGTCCACCACAGCAGGAAGCGGATCAGCATGGTCACCGGCAGGGCGGCGATCGCGTAGACGACGATCGGTGCCATGAAGACGCCGAAGAAATTGAACTCGGTCAGCATCACGCGACTCTCATTCCGAACGAACGCGTCTCGGGGGGGATGGCCATATTCAGCCTGTTATTGGCGCCCGGCATGTCGCCGGGCAATTGCAGGGGACCATGTTTGTGAAAGAATCCGGGCGCCGAGTCTACCAGGAGCGACGCCTGTTCCAGACACGCTGCAATGCGCCGGGTGGGAACGTGGGATGCGGCGGGGCGGTCTTCGACGTCGGCCATCACGTCCTGCGCCGCCGTGCGCAGGAGCAGTGCGGTGTGGGCGGGGTGCGTGCACAGATGCTGGAATGCGCTCAGTGCCGCCAGTGCGCGCGCCCGGTCCTGCTCATGGACCGCCGGATTCTGTACCAGATGCCGCAGCCGGGTGATCAGGCGCCCTACCGAGACGGAGATGAACGCCGCGTCGGTGGTTTCGTAGACGCGCCTGGGGGGGGCGACCAGCGAGAAGCGCTGAATCATGCGCAGGATCTTCTGCATCTGCAGGTTTTCCCACACCGGCCAGCTTACATGGCGGTCCAGCGGCAGGCGGGCCAACTGCTGGGTGGCGCGGTTGATCGACATGACCAGCCGGCCGGTATCCAGCCGGTGGTCGGACGGCAGGATGACCCGGAATACCAATGCCAGCCCGATCAGGGCGATCAGGTAGGACAGCCAGACATTCATCAGCGACAGGTCATCGAAGGAGATCGGATTACGGATCTGCACCATGGCATTGAAGAACACCGCATAGCCGAAGCCGCGCATGGCGTGGCGGGGATGGAACTGCAGCCAGATGCCCGGCAGCAGGCAGACCGACAGGGACAGCCACAGCAGCGGATAACCGTCGATGCGGGGCAGGAGAAAGGTCTGGCAGATGAAGGCGGCGGGGAGGGCGGCGAGGGTGCCGCTGGCGAACATGACGCTGGCGCGGGATGCCACCGGGCTGGTGGCCAGCAGGCAGGAGGCCGGGATCAGGTAGGCAAGCATGGCCGCGCCGTTCGACCAGCGGAAGACGTACCATATCAGGCAGCCCAGCAAGGTCACGAACGCGCCGCGCGTGCCGTTGCGCAGCGCCGCCGGCCAGTCGAAGAACAGCTGCAGCCTGATCGGGCGCAGATGGACCTGCGGCCCCACGAAATCGTCCAGCGCGCTCCGCAACTGCACCAGGATATCGCGCTCGTTGTCGATGAATGCGATCGTGGGCAGGTCTTTCGTCTGTTCGGACAGTTGGTCCAGCGTGTCGATGGCGGTGGCGAGGCGGGCGCGCATATGGCCCGGATCGTCCAGGTGCAGGTTTTCCGATGGTGTGACGGCGAAGCTGGCCATGACCTCATGCACCAGGTCGCGGGCGGCGGCCGATTGCGGGTTTGGGGGCGGTTCGTCGCGCCAGATCGGGTGGTCGGTGCTGAGCAGGCCCAGCAGCCTGGCCACGCCCGCGCGCAGGCCATCGACCCGGCGGCCGATCGCGAAATTGTCGGCGGCGGCATATTCGATCGCCTCGACCAGTGCATTGGCCTGGGACAGCAGGCGCGCGCGCGCATCGTAGCTGGTCAGCGTCATGGCGCGGAACGAGAGCGGCTGGCCGCCGTCGTCCGGCATGGGTGTCTGGCCGGGAACCACGTCCTCGAGGTCCGCCGGGTGCGAGAACTGGCCGGCGATATTGCGCAGCGTCTGGTCGACCTGGCGCAGGACCTTTTCCGGCCGGCTGACCGAGGTGACCAGAAACACCACCGCCGTGCTGACGATGCCGACCGTGACCGCCGACAGGCGCGACATGGCGGCCATGAAGATGCGGTCGGGGTCCGCGAAGGTGGAGATCGAAACCAGCACGATGGTGTAGCCCGCCAGCACGGCGGCATAGGCCTTGTAGAACCGCAGCAGCGTCGACACGCAGCAGGCGACGCCGATGATGAGCGACATGCCCATGAAATAGAGCATCGGAGATTGCGGGAAGGCCGCCATCAGCAGGACCGCCGCCGTCGCGCCGATCACGGTGCCGAAAATGCGCCAGAAGCTCTTGGAGACCATCGCGCCGACGACGGGGTTGGCCACGATCAGGACCGTGGTGACCGAGGACATCGGCGTCTGGAGCTGGAAGAAGAAGGCCAGGAACAGCGCCAGCCCGACGGCCAGCAGCGCGCGGATGCTGTAGGCGATGGTGGGCGAGAGCGTCTGCCAGTCGGGGAAGGCGAAGCCGCCGAACCGGACCAGCGAACGGGGGACATGCAGCGCCGTGTGGGGCGGAACCAGCCGGATGCTCATGTCCGGATCGCCGCATGCGCGGCCCGGCCACGGCCGGGCCATCCCTGTCGGGGGGCGTCCTTATGGGTCAGACGACGTCCAAAGGATCGTGCCCGCGCACTACGCTCGGAGTCCGCCATCCCTGCAGCTACCCGGTTTCCCTGCTGTCATGAACACGCATGTGGGGCGTATGCTCATGAAATTGTGACCAGGGAGCAGGTTTCCAGAAATGGGGGGCGGGGGCCAATGCAATTTCAGCATGGTCCCCAACCGGGTTTGGCGTCTCTCCTGCCAGGCGGGTGTCAACAGGAGGTCAGATGCCGCCCTTGCGGCCGAAGAGCGAACGGACGAGGTGCATGAGTCCGCGCAGGGCCTGGCGGCCGACCGGGCCCGCGATCGCCGAGGTGACGGCGGTCAGGGCCAGGGCCTGCCGCAGTTCGTTCAGCGCATGTTCGCGCGCGAAGCGGGCGCGGATTTCGGTCGCCGTCATGATCGAGCGGCGGCCGAGCAGCAGGAAGAGCAGCGCCATGACGGCGTCTACAGCGAAGACCAGGATGGCCGCGCCGAGGACGCTGAACCCCAGCGTCTGATAGGCGAAGGCCCACAGCAGCGCGTGTCCCGACAGGACAGCCAGCAGGCCGAACACGGCGGCGACGACCAGGAATGCCACCTGCCTGCCTATGCGAATGGCCATCTCGCGGCGTACGGTCAGTTCCGCCTGGACAGTGGCCTTGCCAAGTTCGGCTATCTTCATGGTCCTTGCTTCGTCCCTCTACTGCGTTGGCGGGCGTTCCGCCGGAATGCCCGCCCGGCCAGATAGCTGATCGCGGCATGGCTGGCGATGGCCGCCCTGGGTGCCTGGGGTCCCGGCGGCTCAGGTCTTGCGCGGATAATCGGCCAGTTCGCGCGCCTTGGCAACGACCCGTCAGCGGCGGTATTGGGCCGATTTTACGGGCTGACGCCCCAGGAAGGTCGTATCTTTGATGCGGGTTGTCTACACTGGCCGACTTTCGATCAGTCCTGTCAGGTTTCGTTTCTCGCATGGCTCCCCTCTCTCCACGTCTTGACGTTCGCGGATTTGTGTGTGCGCCGGTGGAACCGTCCACGCCCACGCTGTCCTTTTCGATCGCACCCGGCGGGTGCCTGGCATTGCTTGGGGACCGTGCGGCGGACCTCTCCCGCCTGCTGGACACGCTGGCCGGCCATCTGCCGTGCGTGGCCGGCCAGATCCTGCTCGATGGCCGGGACGTGGCCGCGCGACCGGCGGGGAGCCGGGGCCTCGGGCTGTTCAGCGCGCGCGATCCGCTGTTCGCGCACCTGACGGTGCGGCGGAACCTGGCCTTTCCGCTGGAGGCGCGCGGCCTGGCACGGCCGGCGGTCGCGGCGCGGATGGACACGGTGCTGGCCCTGCTGGGGCTGGATGGACAGGCCGCCCGCCGCCCGCACGCCCTTGCCCCACAGGATGAGTGGCGCGCCCGCCTGGGCCGGCTGCTGGTGTTCGCGCCGTCGGTCCTGCTGCTGGACGACCCGTTCGCGGGGCTGGAGCGCGAGGACCGGCTGGCGATGCGCCGCCTGCTGGCCCGCGTGGCCCGGGCGCAGGGCCTGACGCTGCTGCTGGCGACCGGGGATCGGGATGATGCGCTGCTGCTGGGGGATGCGATCGGCGTGCTGTCCGGTCGGGCGCTGTTGCAGGTCGGCAGTGCGGCCGAATTGTTCGACCGGCCGGCCTGCGACCGGGTCGCCACGCGTTTCGGCGACGCCAACGCGCTGACCGGTCGCGTCGCATGGGTGGAGGACGATCTGGCATCGGTCCATCTGGCCAGCGGCGCGCGGGTCGAGGCCATGGCCGGGCAGGGGGTGGACGCGGACATGCTGTGCACGCTGTGCGTCCGGCCCGACCGGATCGCCACCCTGTTTCCGACCGGGCGGGCCGCCGCCGACGATGAGGACGAGGACACGCTGCCGGCGGTGCTGGCGGGGCTGCACCATATGGGCGACCATATTCGGCTGCGCTTCCGCCTGGAGGATGGGCAGGAGGTCCTGGTCCGCCGGCCGCCGGCGCAGAACCTGACGGGACTCGTGCCCGGACGGACCGCCCGGCTGGCCTGGCCGCCGGCGCATGCCGTGGCCTTTCCGTTCCGGGGGGAAATGGGCTAGCGTGCCGGCCTTCCTGCCCCGCCCCCTGCGAAAGTCCATTCCCCTGTCCGGCCCGCTCCGCACTTTCCGATCGCTCCGTCGTCTTCTGATCGGGCTGCTGCTGCTGGCGATCGTGCCGACCGGCGGGAATGCCCGGACGGGCTGGCGCGCGCATGCGCTGGTGGTGAACAGCCTGGGCGGAGCCCTGGGCGCGGCCCAGGACAAGGCGTTCTTTCGCCCCTTCGCGGCCCAGATGAAGGTCGGCATCCTGCGCTATGTATGGGATGGCGATCCGCAGCCTGCCGCCCGCCAGGGCTCTGGCGGCCGTGCCTGGACGGTGGCGCTGATGGAAGACAGCACCGCCCGCGCCGCCTGCATGCAGGGAGTCCTGCTGCGGCTGGGCGGCGCGCCGGGCAGCGCGGATGCGTGTGGCGTGCCGGCCCTGCGCGAGGGGATCGCCCTGGCGTGGGATCGCGGCCGCATTCCGGTGGCCCCGCACTGGAGCGATTTCTGGAATGTCGTCCGCTATCCCGGCAAGCGCGGCCTGCGCAAGGACCCGCGCTCGACGCTTGAGATCGCCTTGATGGCCGATGGCGTTGCACCGGCCGATGTCTATGCCGTGCTGGCGACGCCCGACGGGGTGGCGCGCGCGTTCCGCAAGCTCAGCCAGTTGCGTCCCTATATCGAGTGGTGGACCAGCCCGGCGGAATCCGCACGCATCATCGGCAATGGCAGCGTGCTGATGACCAGTGCGGTGGGGGGCGAGGTGGCGGCGGCCGGGTCCGGCCAGCGCGATGTCGGGCTGCAGTGGGAACAGAGCCTGGATGACGGCCTGTCCTGGGGTGTTGCGCCCGATCTGGATCACGCGACGCGCGACCGGGCACGCAGCCTGCTGCATTTCATGGCCCAGCCCGAGCAGGTGGCGCGGTTCGCGTCGCTCTACCATGCGCGTCCGGACGCGCAGTCGGTGCAGCCGCTGCCGATGGATGCCGCCTTCTGGCAGGAGCATCTGCCTGACCTGTCCCGGCGCTTCGCGGACTGGCTGGCCGTGCCATGACCGGGCTGCCGGCTTTCTCGTCGCCGGCACTGGTCGTCGGCCTGCTGGTGGAAGGGACGGCGGCCCTGGCCGCGTGCGGGCTCGGCCTGCTGCTGCGGGCGGGGCCGCGGGGGCGGCGCGTGCTGTCGGCCGCCCAGGTCTGTGCCCTGGCGCTGGCGATTCCCGGATGGATGGGGGCCGTTGCGCTATCCGGGCCCTGGCGGGATGGCGGTGCGGAGCCGGTCGTGACGCAGGCTGTCTGCCTGGTGCCGCTGGTGCTGCTGCCGTTGCTGCGCGCGCTCGACCGCCTGCCGCCCGGACTGGCGCGGACGGCGGCGGGCCTGGGGGCCGGGCGGGTGATCCGGCTGCGCGGCCTGTGGCTGCCGCTGCTGGGGCCGGCGGCGCTGGGCGCGGCGGTGCTGGCGGTGGCGGGTGCCGTGATGATGGGCGTTCTGGACGGGTAGGCGGCGTTTTTCTTCTCTCGGCCGGCCGGATTCAGTAAGACGGTCGCCATGACCGATACAAAGCCGTTCTGGCAGGTCCGCCGCCTGGACGAAATGACGACCGAGGAATGGGAATCGCTGTGCGACGGCTGCGGACGCTGCTGCCTGCACAAGCTGCGCGAGGACGTGACCGAGCAGATCCTGTTTACCGAGGTTGCCTGCCGGCTGCTGGACCTGGAAAGCTGCCGCTGCTCGGACTATGCGTGCCGCCGGCGCAAGGTGCCCGACTGCGTGCAACTGACGCCCGAAGCCCTGGCGGAGATCGACTGGCTGCCGCCTTCCTGCGCCTATCGGCTGCTGGCCGAGGGGCGGAAGCTGCCATGGTGGCATCCGCTGGTGTCCGGCTCGCCCGATACCGTGCATGAGGCCGGGATTTCGGTACGGGGGCGGGCGATCAGCGAGCGTCGTGCCGGTCCGCTGGAGCATCATATCGTCGACTGGCCCGGTGTGATGCCGCGTCCGCGCCGGCCACGGACGCCCTCCGGGGAATGAGCGCCGGCCTCTCCGGTCCGATGCCGGCGGAGGCCGAGACCGTCCGGTTGGCCGGGCGCGACGTGCCGGTCCGCTGGCGTCGGTCGAGCCGGGCGCGGCGGCTGTCGCTGCGGATCGACGCGCGTGAGGCCGAAATCGTGATTACCCTGCCGCCGCGGGCGGAGCGCGAGGCGGGGCTGGCGCTGCTGCGCAGCCATGCCGTCTGGGCGCTGTCGCGGCTGGACCATCTGCCGGCGGCGGCGCCGTGGCATGACGGGGGGCAGGTGGTGCTGGATGGGTGCCCGCATGGAATCGTCCATTGCCCCGATGGGCGGCGGGGCGTGTGGATCGAGGACGATGTGGTGAAGGTGAGCGGCGAGGCGCCGTTCCTGCGCCGCCGCCTGACGACGTTCCTGCGGCAGGAAGCCGGGCATCGGCTCGGCGCGCGGCTGGCGCAGATCGCGGGGGCCTCCGGCCTGCGGCCCCGCCGGCTGGTGATCAAGGATACCAGCAGCCGCTGGGGCAGTTGCAGCGCGGATGGCACGGTGATGCTGAACTGGCGGCTGGTGATGGCGCCCGTCGACGTGCAGCATTACGTGGTCGCCCATGAACTGGCCCATCTGCGGCACATGAATCATGGCCCCGATTTCTGGGTGCTGGTGGCCAGCCTGACGCCGCACCGCCACATGGCCGAAGTCTGGCTGCGCCGTCACGGGCCGGCATTGCTGCGCGCCGCATAACCTGCCGAAAACCGCCGCCGCCGGATTTCACCCGCCGCGCGAGTATGCTAGATGGCGGGCCGGGCGAGCTTGGCGGAATGGTAGACGCACGAGACTTAAAATCTTGCGCCCGCAAGGGCGTGCGGGTTCGAGTCCCGCAGCTCGCACCAACAGAACCGATATCGGGGTCACAGGCGCGGCGCGCGATGGGGTGCGGCCCGTATTGTGGGTCGATCGACATGCTCGGGCCTGGAACACTGCCTGGTTTTCTGCCGTGGATCAGACTGGAAGAGCCCGGTCTTCTTCAATCTTGAAATGGTTGATGGTCTGACGAAGAGACGTCGCCTCTCGATGTCAGGTTGTGAACGTTCGCGTTCCGCCGTGTTGTTCATGGTTGAATTGATTTTGTTCAATCCACTGGATTGCTCCTGAGATGAATGCGAAACATCATCGATAAAATATCAAATTCGTTAACCTGCTTTGCCATCATCCCTGATGCAGTGTTTGGAGCCAGTCACAAATTTCACGTCGTTCTTCGCGCCAGGACCCTGACTGCACGTGCGACGATGGGAAAGCCACTGCCCCGTTCGCCCGCACGAACGGCTTCGACGGCAGCTTTCAGCGTCGTGCGATCCGAAACATGTCGGTGGCTGTCCTCAGGAGAAGAACTGTATGGGGAATTTTAAGAAAACGATGATGGCAGGATCTATGAAATTGAAAGAAATATACGGGATATCTTGAGACGGACAGGAATTTTTTTCCAATCGGGAGTTGACGGATTTTCAGAGAGCACGGACCGAGCCCCTCATGAGGATATGGCCAGGCAGGCGTACATGCTCATAATGCACAGGGCCGATTTTTTCCTCAGTCCTCTGGATCAGAATTCGGGCCGCTTCTTCGCCAATCTGCGCACATGGCTGGGCAATTGCTGTCACGGGTGGATCAACAAGCTGATACCAATCCAGGTCATCGAAACTGACGAATGAAACATCTTCTGGAATGCGCATTCCAGACGTTTTCAACGCCCGAAATGCACCAATGGCCATCATACCATCAGCGGCCAGCATCGCAGTGGGCTCATGCATCAGGACACGCCCGGCGGCCCGTTGCGCGCTCTCGCTGCTATAGTGTCCAGTCCGGCCAATCATATCCAGACAGGCCGGAAGTCCGGCCACGGCATGCGCATCCAGATACCCCATGAATCGTTGGTAACTTGGGGCAAATGCTCTTCGCGCGCGGGATGGGCGACCATATTTATTGACGATAGACTGCAATAGGTCTGGTCTTATTTCATGTAACTCTCCAATATATGCAATTTTTCGATGTCCTGCGGCAATCAATCGGCTTACACCCTGAAAGGCTGCCTCCCTGTTGTCCAGCATGACCGTATCTGTATTCAGCTCCGGGATACAGCGATCGATCTGTACAATGCGCCCACCATCGTCGATGAATTCCCGTAGATGGTCGACATTCCGTGAATCTGCCGGTGAGACGATGATGCCATCGACCCTGTGTTTCTGGAAGATGGCCAATGCCTCACGCTCGATCTTTGCAGATTCATGCGTATCGTAGATCAGAATACAATAACCACGCTCTCTGCAGTAGTTTACCGTCGATTTTATTATATTTGAATAAAATTCAGAGCTTATATCTGATACGATCATTCCAAATGTTTTTGCGCTTCCAGAAATAAGAGATTGTGCGGCCATATTTTTCTTGTAATGCAGAGCTGATGCGGCTTCCTGCACAGCTTTCCTGGTCTCCGGTCGCACATATCCGTACTGGCCCAGCGCCCTGCCGGCTGTTGCCACGCTGACATTCGCAGCCTTCGCCACATCCACGATCGTCGCGTGTCTTGCCTTGTTCGCCGGCACCAATTTGTCCCCTCCTGAGCCGCCTTCCTGTCGGTTGGACAGGTTTGCGGCCTGATTACTCCCCGGGAACAGAGCATAGCGCAAAACAGGTGCATGACGAATGCCTCAGCCCGCCAGTGACATGCCAGGAGAACGATTCGACATCGGATTCGATTCATGGCAGTTGACAATGTGAGAACGTTATCACATCAATTCCGACGTCGATACGATAAGGCCCTCCCAAGTCTGCCCCGTAACCATCGCGAAACGAGACAATGCCGAAGATGCGTGGATTTCTTCTCGCCTCTGCCGCCTCCCTGGCGGCTGGAACGTGCGTGCTTTCCATACCTGCCCTTGCAGCTGCTGATGGTCCTGCCGACGAGCAGGTCATCGTCACCGGCACGCGCGATCCGCATCAGACGGTCAGAAAAAGTATCAGCCCCATCACGGTTGTCAGCGCACAACAGTTGAAAGCGACGGGTCAGCCCGATCTGCGTGACGCCCTGGTCCAGCTTGATCCATCCATCACCCGTCCCGGCGTGACGTCAGGTAATGCCAACATGACGTCCACGATCAGTCTGCGCGGATTGACATCCGACCAGACGCTGATCCTGGTCAATGGCAAGCGTCGGCACTCGACGTCCATCATGACGGACGATACCGGCAGCCCGGAAAACGGCACCACACCGGTCGATCTGGGCATGTTTCCGATGTCGTCGATCGATCATATCGAGGTACTTCAGGACGGTGCCGCGGCCCTTTATGGTTCGGATGCCATCGCCGGCGTGGTCAACATCATCCTCAAGAACAAACCCAGCGGCCTGGATCTGCATTCCGTCAATGGTGGATATTATGCCGGGGACGGCTTCACGACGGATAATACCGTTAGTTGGGGCACAAGCCTGACAGATCGGGGCTATTTTCACCTGGATGGTGAATTCAAGCATCAGGACCATACCAATCGCGGCGACATCGACACGCGCGTCGACAAGAAGGTCAACCAGTATTTCGGAAACCCGCAGGAAACAAAGGTGTCCCTAGGGTACAATATGGGTTATCATATTACCAACAAGGTCGAATTCTATTCGTTTTCCAGCTACGCTCACCGGGCTTCATGGTCTTACCAGAATTATCGCACGCCTGCGATCCTGCCTGAAATCTATCCGTTCGGCTTCAGCCCCGTCAGTTCACTCGATGAAGATGATTTCAACGTCGCTGTCGGATTTAGGGGAGAACTGTTCGACGGCTGGAACTGGGATCTCAGCACCAGTTACGGTGAAGATCATTCCCATTTTGACCTGAATGACTCTGTCAACACGATGCTGTATGCCGATACCGGCCATACACCGACACATTTCCACGTTATGTCCTTCTCGAACCGCCAATGGACGACTGATTTTGGCATCCGTAAGGCATTCGACGTTCCGCTACTTGCTGGTCCTCTCAATTTCTCGATTGGCGCGCAGTACAGGAACGACGCCTATAACGTCAATCCAGGAGACCCTGCATCTTATTACGGTTCAGGACCTCAGGGACAAAGCGGCCTGAACCAACTTAGCTATACCCGGGCCAGCCGCGATGTGACTGCAGGCTACGTTGGCCTTTCGACCCGCCTGCTGAAGAACTGGCAGGTCGATTTTGCCGGCCGCTTCGAGCATTATACCGACTCCGGTGATACCGAGACCGGAAAGGTCTCGATGCGCTATGATGTCAATAAATATCTCGCGCTGCGTGGCGGTATCAGCAATGGCTTCCGCGCGCCGACCTTGGCGGAACAATATTATACCAGTCTCAGCACCACGCCGACCGGTGCCAATGGTGTGGTTGCTGTTAACTCCGCAACGGCCCGTGCATTGGGATCGAAGCCACTGCGTCCTGAACGCTCGATGAACTTCAGCGCAGGTTTTCTGTTGAACCCTTTACGTAATCTGAATATCACCGTTGACGCGTACCAGATCACTGTCCGGCACCGCATTGTCGAGGGTGGCGTCTATAACGGCCAGCGTGCGATTGATGCACTGGAAGCCGGTGGCTATCAGGTGGATTCGACTGTCACGCCAGACAGTGTGTCGGTTCAGTATTTTTCGAACGGGGCGGATACACGGACACGGGGTGTCAACGTCACCGCCGGATATAGGACCGATTTCGGGCGTTATGGTCGCGTGAACTGGGATGTTTCTCTCAATCTGAACGAGACCAAGGTTCTGCGCGACTATCTGGACTCGAACGGCAACCCCTTGCTCAGTGCACAAGGTATCGGGTACCTGACGACTGCATTCCCACGGAACAAGCTGATCTTCGGCGGATCATGGCATAAGGGAAAATGGGATGTGTCGATCCATGAAATGCGCTGGGGACACACGATCAACCAGTTGCAGTATGTGACGGGGCCGAATGCCTGGTCGAACCAGATCTTCTACCAGATGTACAGCAAGCCCAAATTCCAGACCAACGTCCTTGTCGGGTATCAGGCCACAGAACGCCTGCATGTGGCATTGGGGGCCAACAACCTGTTCAACGAATATCCATCACGTATTCCGCTCAACACCAGCTATGTCGGTGTCGTGCCCTATGATTCCAGCGCTCAGCAGCTTGGCTTCAACGGTGGATATTACTATCTGTCTCTGGATTACTCCCTGTAAGGGTTGATTGTTAGTGACCATCGATACAAAGCGCGGGGCACGCTCCGCCGCCATGGACCGGGCTCTGGGCATGGCCTGCGACATTCCTCGTGCGGATTATTCCGACGGACGCACCGAACGTGATTCCCACTATCCCCCGTCCCTGACCGGGATGCGGGGCAGCGGTTATACCCGGGCCTATTGCCCGGGACATGCCCTGCGCAACGGGCATCTGACGGACAATCTGCCGCAGGCCCAGCAGGTGGACCAGACCTATGACCTGATTGTCGTCGGCGGCGGGATCAGTGGTCTTTCCGCAGCCTGGTTTTATCGACGGAAATATGGAAAGGACGCCAGGATCCTCGTCCTGGACAATCATGACGATTTCGGCGGTCATGCCAAACGGAACGAGTTCACACACAATGGCGATACCCGTATCGCCAATGGTGGGACTTTCAATCTTTATTCACCACAGACAGAAGCCCAGAACCTGATTTTCGATGTATGCGGCATAGATGTCGAAAAACTGGCCAAAACCACAGTCAGTCGTCGCTTTTACGAACAGATGGGCATGGGGCAGGCGGTTTTTTTCGACCGCCAGACATTCGGCCAGGATGTCCTGTTGAAAGATCCTGCCCCCTGGACCGATTTCACCTTTCTGTATGACCCGACAACCCCCCCGGACTCCGCGGCGCGCTGGGAGCGGTTCATGCGCGATGCCCCGTTGCCGGAACGCGCGAAACGTGACCTGTTTCGTCTTTATCACGACAGGACAGACTATCTGCCGGGCCTGTCTCCGGACGAAAAACTGAAAAAACTGGCTCTGATGAGCTATCGTGACTATCTTCTGGATGTCGTCGGATGTGACCCAATGGTCTGCACCTATCTGCGCGACCGCAGTTTTGGCAGTGGCCGTGGACTGGATGCGACCACTGCACTGGCCGCTCATCAACGTTTTAGCTTTCCCGGTTTTGATGGTCTTGGGCTGCCGGAAGCCCGACCGCATGGACATGGCGGCGCCGAGTACCATTTCCCGGAAGGGAACGCAACGATCCCGCGCATGATCGTACGGGATCTGATCCCCGGTGCGCTGGAATGCGACGGGCTATCAGATGCATTGGTGCGCAGGGTGAATTATGACTTACTGGACCATGAACGGAACAACGTCCGCATACGCCTGAATTCGACAGCCATCAATGTCAGAAATCAGGAAGACGGCGTTACTGTTAGCTATATTCGTGATGGTGACTTGTTCTCGGTCAGGGCGCGATCCTGTGTCCTCGCCTGCTGGTTTCATGTTATCCCATATCTCTGTCCCGACATGCCGCCGGAACAGCGCGATGCATTGCACTACAACGTCCACACGCCCAATCTCTGGGTCAATGTCTGGTTGCGAAACTGGAAAGCCTTTCAGAAGGCCGGGGCCTGCCTGATGAATGCACCGGGGTCGTATTACGCCTCGATCATTCTGGAACCACCGGTTTCCGTCGGTGGGTATCAGCATTCAGCGTCGCCCGACCAGCCAGCCCACGTCTCCTTGCTTCGCGGTTACGGCGCACCGGGACTCCCGATCAAGGATCAGTTCCGTGCGGGTCGCATCGACATGTATGAAACCAGTTTTGAGACCTATGAGCGCGAATTGCGCATGCAATTCAATGCAGCCCTTGGTCCCTACGGATTCGATGCGGCACATGACATTCTCGGCATTACCGTCAATCGCTGGGGACATGGATATTCCTACTGGTACTCGTCACTTTTTGATGACTTCCTGAGAAACGGTAGCGAGCCGCCGCACTTGCGTGCACGCCGCAAGTTTGGGCGGATCACCATCGCCAATACGGATTCCGGCGGCACGGATTCCACCGCCCTGGCCATCGACATGGCCTGGCGTGCCATCAACGAAATCGAGGAAGCCAAAGGCACGATGCCATGAGGCCCCTGCTCCTTACCCGGCGCCAGGCCCTGGCAGCAGCCCTGACGGCCGCGGCCTTGCCAGCCCGCTTACATGCTGCGTCCAGACCAAGCCTGCTTTATCCGGATGATCCGATCCGCCTGATAATCGAACAGAGCAATGTGGAACTGGGCAGGGGTATTATCATACCGACCACAACGTATAATGGCACTGTTCCCGGACCACTCCTGAAATTCAGTCCGACACGACCGGCGGTGGTCCATGTCACCAATACCAGCGCGAAGGCTGAACTGGTACATTGGCACGGCCTGCACATTCCCGGCCCCGTTGACGGTGCGATGGAAGAGGGGTCCCCCATGATCCCGCCGGGTCAGACTGGGGTCTATGACTTCATGCCGGGTCCTTCGGGCACCCGCTGGTACCATACACATGTCATGGCCGGACAGGATCTGAATGCCGGGGGATATTCCGGGCAGTTCGGGTTCATTGATATCGACGATGGACGCTTCCCTGCATCCTATGATCGTGAGGTCTTTCTGGCCGTCCATCACTGGAACGGGGCCTTGTGCGATATGGGGGCACCGGTTTCGGACCAGATGGTCTGCTATCGATACGCCACTTTCAACGGCCGCCTCTTCAGCGCGGCCGAACCCCTGCGTGTCCGTATGGGCGAGCGGATCAGGTTCCGCTTCGTCAATGCCAGCGCGACGCAAAATACGGCCATTGCCTTTCCGGGTCACCGGTTCCGCATCATCGCCCTGGATGGTAATCCCGTTCCCACGCAGGCCAGCGTCGATGTGATCCGTCTCGGCGTCGCTGAACGCGTTGATGCGATTGTCGAAATGAACAATCCCGGCGTGTGGATGCTCGGGGCTACCAATGATACCGAACGGGCATCAGGACTGGCTCTGGCCATCGAATATGCAGGGCGTACCGGGCCGGCCCGCTGGATTCCTCCGACACGCCATGACTGGGATTACCGTCTGTTCGCCGAACCTGGCGTGGGGACGCAACCCGAAATCGACGAAGTCATTCCCATGATCATTTCGAAGCGTTTCCTGAAAAAGGAAGGCATGGATGAATGGCGCATCAACAGCCAGGTCTTCGAAGACGCCCCGATCATGCGCCTGGTCAGAGGACGCCGCTATCGGTTCCGCTTCTTCAATGCCAGCCGCGAGGATCATCCTGTCCATCTGCATCGGCACAGTTTCGAAATCACCGCCATTTCAGGCCGTCCCGTCAGCGGTGTGATCAAGGACACGGTCGTGTTGCCCCTCTATGGTTCACTGGACGTTGACCTGCACGCAGACAATCCTGGCCTGTCTCTGTTTCACTGCCATCAGCAGATCCACATGGATTACGGCTTCATGCGACTGATCAGCTATTAGGAGCAGCTTTCAAGATCACGATGTGTGTGCCGTAATGCGGGTGAGGGAGCATGTGATGGTGTGAAGGCAAGGCGACGGAAGCGGCCGAGCCAGGGGAAACAGCGTTCGACGACCTATAGCAACATTCCATCTGCTGGCGCAGACGGAACTTCGAGAGCTTCCGCCCGGTGGTGTCGATCGAAGAGGCTCTATGGGGCCATGGTTTTAACTCTGTGTCATTTCTCAATCTTGGACATCCCGAGGTCGCTGAGGCATAGCTATGCAGCATGACCGCAACGCCTGTTTCCGGAGCGTCGAATGAGTGACAAGAGCTTCCTGAGCATCCTGACCGGATCTTTCTCCACGCCTTGCGCCGACAACCCGACGGTTGCCATGATCGAGGCCGCCTATCGCCATCATGGCATCGATGCCCGCTACATCAATTGCGATGTGAAGCCCGACAATCTCGCCGATGCCGTTCGGGGCGCGAAGGCGATGGAATGGGTCGGGTTCAATTGCTCGCTGCCGCATAAGGTTGCGGTCATCCAGTATCTGGATGCGCTGTCCGAGGCCGCGAAGATTATCGGCGCGGTCAATTGCGTGACCATCCGCGACGGCCGGCTGACCGGTGACAATACGGACGGCAAGGGCTTCCTGGCCTCGCTCAAGGAGGTGACCGATCCGCGCGGCAAGACGGTCCTGCTGCTGGGTGCTGGGGGTGCTGCCCGGGCGATTGCCGTGGAACTGGGCCTTGCCGGCACCGCGCATATCACGGTCGTCAATCGCGACCCGGCGAAAGCCGAAATCATCGCGGCGCTGGTGCGCGACAATACCGGAAGCGACGCGGCCGCCATGCCGTGGGACGGCGCGGTACGCATCCCCGAGGATGTCGATATCCTGATCAATGCCACCTCCATCGGGTTGGGCGACAAGGATGCGCTGCCGCCGATTGCGCTGGACAGCCTGAAGAAAGGACACATCGTCGCCGACGTGATCCCGAATCCGCCCAGGACGCACCTGCTGCGCGAGGCGAAGGCGCGTGGCTGCACGCCACTCGACGGTCTTGGCATGCTCGTCAACCAGGGGGTGATCGGCGTGGAATTGTGGCTGGGCAAAACGCTTGATGCCAGCGTCATGAAACGCGCGCTGCAGGATATTTTTGGCTCCGCCGACTGATGTGAACGACGACGGCGGCTGATCGCGAAGGCCATCGGCTGCGCGCCGACCGTTGGGGAAGGGCTGTCATGCGCTCATTTCTCTTCCCCCGGGGGCATTTTGCCCCCATCAAACGGGCTGGTCGATCAGCGCAAGGAAAGCCTCCCCTGCTTCAGCACCTGGACAGCCTGCTGCACCATTACGGCTACGGTATCGTGACCCTGGCCGTCCTGCTGGAGAGCATGGGCATTCCCATCCCTGCTGAAACCTGCATCATCACGGCATCGCTCTATTGCCTCAAGACGCATCATCTGGCCATTCAGGGCGTCGCGCTGGCCGCCATTGCCGGCGCCGTCATCGGTGACAATTTCGGCTACATGATCGGACGGCATTTCGGCCTTCCGCTGCTCGAGAAACATGGTGCGCGCATCGGCCTGACGTCCGAACGGCTGGTTCTCGGGCGGTACCTGTTCAGCCATCATGGCAGTGCCATCGTCTTCCTGGGGCGCTTCGTCTCGCTGCTGCGTGTGTGCGTGGCGCTGCTGGCCGGGGCATGCAACATGCGCTGGCGGCGCTTCATGCTCTTCAATACCCTGGGCGGTACGTGCTGGGCGGGCGGTTATGCCCTGGGTACCTATCTTCTCGGGCGCAAGATCTCGCAACTGTCCGGTCCGACGGGCATGGCGATCGGAATCGCGACGATCATCGGCCTGTTCTTCTCGGGACTCTTCCTGAGGAAGAATGAAAAGCGATTGACGCAGTTGGCGCTGAAGGAAGACGCCATGCTTTCCGCGCGGCCGGGAGCATAATCGAACGCCCGGTCCGGCGTCTGGTTTGATCCGACGAGGTCGAAAGTTTTCGTTATTTTTTCGTTTTTCAAAAATATGGGAATGGAGGAAACAAACGGGATTTTCCGTGATCGTGAACGCCTGCCGATCATTGGGAATTTTTAAGGATTGTCTCAAATATCGAGACAAATGAGCGTGTTAGAGCGTGCTGAGTCTTGAAGAACTCATTACGATGAGTCGCTCTCCAGAGAACCTGATGCACCACATAATGTTGGGGGTGGTGTTTCCTCTGGAGCATGATCGGATGGCAGGTTTATTCAGGCCCCGAAGGGCCTCGGAATGGGCAACGTGCGCGGTTGCGGTACTGCTCATTGTTCTTGGACTTCCCCTGGTGATCATGGGGACCGAGCTGGCCCTGCTTGGTGGGTCGCTTTACTATATCCTGGCAGGAATAGCCATTGTTGCAGGTGGCATCCTCATGCTGAGAGGCTCGGTTGCCGGGGCCCTGCTGTATCTGCTGGCGTGGCTGCTGACCTGGCCCTGGGCCTTGTGGGAGGTCGGGTTTGATGGCTGGGCGCTTCTGCCGCGCCTGCTGGGACCGACGCTGATTGCCGTTCTTGTGGTGCTGACCATTCCGGTTCTGCGCCACCTTCAGAAAATAGCCATGGCAGAGAAGGACATCGCGTGATGGCGACGCTCAGTCCCGCTGCTGCCACGGCATTGTACGGATTCATGCTTCTTTCCGCAGCGGCAGGCATGGTACCGGCTCGGGCCCAAAGCGCGTACAGGGAGGCCCCGCCCCGCTTGAGTGAGGCGGATGCATCCGAACAAAAAGAAGGTAAGGGATTAGCGGCTCCGTCGTCCTTTGTGCCGCAGGCGCCCGGGGTCAATGCCGCGAATATTCCCGGTGAGCCGCGGGGGGGGGCCGGTGAGGCGACGCCTGCCGTCGGGCAGATCGGCAGCCATCCGGCGCATGATGACTGGCCTGCCTACGGGCGGGACACCGGCGCCACGCGCTTTTCCCCGCTGGAGCAGATCACGCCCCGGAATGTCGGGCAGCTCGCACGCGCATTCATCTATCATACCGGCAGCAAGCCGGCGCCGGGTCAGGTGAACAAATGGGCCGCCGAGACCACCCCCATCAAGGTGGGCGACGGGCTGTATATGTGTACGGCCATGAATGACATTGTAAAGCTGGACCCGGAAACCGGAAAGGAGGTCTGGCGGCATAATGCCGGCGTGAAATATGCCAGTATTCCCTATGCGGCGGCCTGCAAGGGGGTTGTGTATTATACCGCGTCGACTGTGCCGACGGGGCAGTTGTGCCATAACCGAATCCTCGAAGGCACGCTGGACATGCGTCTGATCGAGGTCGATGCCGATACCGGCAAGTTGTGCGAAGGCTTCGGCGATCACGGACAGGTCAGCCTGATGAAGGGCATGGGGGAGGTGGCTCCGGGCTTCGTGTCCATGACGGCGCCGCCCCCGATCGTGAACGGCGCGATCGTGGTGAATCATCAGGTGCTGAACGGCCAGCGCCGCTGGGCGCCCTCGGGCGTGATCCGTGGCTATGATGCCGAAACGGGGTGGTTTCTGTGGGCCTGGGACGTCAACCGTCCGGGCGATCATGGTGAACCCGCGGAAGGCCAGCATTACAGCCGCGGCACGCCTAATTCCTGGGCTCCCATGACGGGCGACGATGGGCTGGGGCTTGTCTACGTCCCCATGGGCAATGCGGCCGTCAATTATTACTCTGCCATGCGCTCGCCGGAGGAGAACAGGGTTTCGTCCGCGATCGTGGCGCTGGATGTGAAGACCGGTTCGCCGCGCTGGGTGTTCCAGACCGTGCATAAGGATGTCTGGGATTACGATGTCGGCTCGCAGCCGATCATGATCGACTTCCCCGGCCGGGACGGCCCGGTGCCGGCCCTGGTGGTGCCGACCAAGCGCGGCCAGACCTTCGTGCTCGATCGTCTCGACGGCAAGCCGATCCTGCCGGTGGAGGAACGTCCGGTTCCGGTGGAGACCGACGTGGAGGGCGATCCGCGTTCGCCCACGCAGCCCTGGTCGGTCGGCATGCCGCGCCTGGGCCTGCCGGACCTGAAGGAGAGCGACATGTGGGGCATGTCCCCCATCGACCAGCTCTTCTGCCGCCTGCAATTCCGCCGTGCCAAATATGAGGGCGAGTTCACGGCCCCAAGCGTCGACAGGCCGTGGATCGAATTCCCCGGTTATAACGGTGGCAGCGATTGGGGCAGCATGGCCTACGATGCCAGGAGGGGCGTGCTGATCGCCAACTGGAACGTGACCCCGGTCTATCAGATCCTGACCCGCAGGAAAGCCGATGGCCTGATGCCGGCCGACGATCCCAGCTTCAGGGCCGGTGGCGGGACCGAAGGCAAAGGTGCCCTGGCCGACACGCCCTATGGCATCATGGCTTCGCCGTTCTGGAACCGGTACACGCGCTTGCTGTGCAGCAAGCCGCCCTATGGCATGATCACGGCGATCGACATGCACACGCGCAAGGTGCTGTGGCAGCATCCGCTGGGCAGTGCCCGGGCCAACGGCCCGTGGCGCATTCCCACCTATCTGCCGCTGACGATCGGCACGCCCAATAATGGCGGGCCGGTGGTGACGGCCGGCGGCGTGGTGTTTGTCGGTGCCACCACCGACAACATGCTGCATGCGTTCGATGCCAAAAGCGGCAAGGAACTGTGGAACGACGTGCTGCCGGGCGGTGGACAGGCCACGCCCATGACGTATGAGTACAAGGGCAGGCAGTATGTCGCCATCATGGCGGGCGGGCATCATTTCATGAGGACCCCGGTCAGTGATGCGCTGGTGGTTTACGCCCTGCCTGGCAACAAGTGAGGCTGGAGCCTTTTCAGCGAGCCCTGGTTCGCTGAAAGCGGGGCTCTGCCCCGCACCCCGCCAAAGGCGGCGCCTTTGGAAACCATTCGTTTGGGATCAAGACGCATCATCCGGCCATCATTATCGGCGCCGTCATCGGTGCTCTCTGTTTGGCCATCAGGGCCGTGCCATCGTTTTCCTGGGGTGTCCTGTCTCGCTTCCGGACGGGTGTGCATGGGAATCGTGGCGATTTCCAGTCAATATTTCTAAAAATCCTCCCGGAAAGACTGAAGCTTGTCGTCTCCATTCAGGAATGGCGATGCAGCCGCATATCATCCCAAAAAATACAGAAACCGAGAGATGGAAAGGGATTTTTCAGCCATGCGCGCTGCGCCTCCCTCAAGCTTTTGCGGAGGCGCATCTCGCCGATGGTGCGCATTGTCCGACAGGGCGCGCACTTTATATTGAACTGTCTTTTTGTAATCAGTCCTTTTTCGGATGAACCCGATGGTCCACAAAACGTTGGAATGATGTTTTGTTCGGAGCATTGATGGATGGCGGGTTTATACAGACCTCGAAGGGCCTCGGAATGGGCGACGTGCGCGGTTGCGGTACTGCTCATTCTTCTTGGGCTTCCCCTGTTGATCATGGGTGCTGAGCTGGCCCTGCTCGGTGGGTCGCTTTACTATGTCGTGGCGGGCGCTGCCATTATCGCCGGCGGTATTCTCATGCTGATGGGCTCGGTTGCCGGGGCCTTTCTGTATCTGCTGGCATGGCTGCTGACCTGGCCGTGGGCCTTGTGGGAGGTCGGGTTTGACGGCTGGGGGCTTCTGCCGCGCCTGCTGGGACCGACGCTGATTGCCGTTCTTGTGGTGCTGACTATTCCCGTTCTGCGCCGCCTTCAGAAAACATCTTTGGCACAGAAGGGAATTGCGTGATGCCCAGGACGGATCTTTCTGCCGCCACGGCATTGTGCGGCCTCGTGCTTCTGTCCGCGACGGCAGGCATCGCGCCGGCTCGGGCCCAGAGTGCCTACAAGGAGGCCCCGCCCGGGCCGGGAGATGCGGATGCGCCCGGGAAGAAACCCAGTGACAAATTTGCAGGCCCGTCGCCTTTCGCGCCGCAGGCGCCCGGGGTCAATGCCGCGAATATTCCCGATGGACCGCCGGCCGGGCCCGGTGAGGCCACACCTGCCGTCGAGCAGATCGGCAGCCATCCGGCGCATGATGACTGGCCTGCCTATGGGCGGGATACCGACGCTACGCGCTTTTCCCCGCTGGAGCAGATCACGCCCCGGAATGTCGGGCAGCTCACGCGCGCATTCGTCTACCATACCGGTAGCAAGCCGGCGCCGGGCCAGGTGAACAAATGGGCCGCCGAGACCACCCCCATCAAGGTGGGCGACGGGCTGTATATGTGTTCGGCCATGAACGACATCGTGAAGCTGGACCCGGCGACCGGCAAGGAGGTCTGGCGGCACGAGGCCGGCGTGAAATATGCCAGCATTCCCTATACGGCCGCCTGCAAGGCGGTGGTGTATTACACGTCCTCGACCGTGCCGGAGGGGGAGCCCTGCCATAATCGAATCCTCGAAGGCACGCTGGACATGCGGCTGATCGAGGTCGATGCCGATACCGGCAAATTGTGCGAAGGCTTCGGCTATCACGGCCAGGTCAACCTGATGAAGGGCATGGGGGAATCCGTTCCGGGCTTCGTGTCCATGACGGCGCCGCCCCCGATCGTGAACGGCGCGATTGTGGTGAATCACGAAGTGCTGGATGGCCAGCGCCGCTGGGCGCCCTCGGGCGTGATTCGTGGCTATGACGCCGAAACGGGGAAATTCCTGTGGGCGTGGGACGTCAATCGCCCGGACCAGCATGGCGAGCCCGCGGAAGGCCAGCATTACAGCCGCGGCACGCCCAATTCGTGGGCGACCATGACGGGCGACAATGCGCTGGGCCTTGTCTATGTCCCGACCGGCAATTCGGCCGCCGATTATTATTCCGCCATGCGCTCGCCGGAGGAGAACAAGGTTTCCTCCGCGATCGTGGCGCTGGATGTGAAGACCGGTTCGCCGCGCTGGGTGTTCCAGACCGTGCATAAGGATGTCTGGGATTACGATATCGGCTCGCAGCCGACCATGATCGACTTCCCCGGCCAGGACGGCCCGGTGCCGGCGCTGGTGGTGCCGACCAAGCGCGGGCAGACCTTCGTGCTCGATCGCCGCGACGGCAAGCCGATCCTGCCGGTCGAGGATCGCCCGGCGCCGCTCGCGACTGATGTGCAGGGTGATCCGCGTTCGCCCACGCAGCCCTGGTCGGTCGGCATGCCGCGCCTGGGCCTGCCGGACCTGAAGGAGAGCGACATGTGGGGCATGTCGCCCATCGACCAGCTCTTCTGCCGCCTGAAATTCCGTCGCGCCAAATATGAGGGTGAGTTCACGGCCCCCAGCGTCGAGAAGCCGTGGATCGAATATCCCGGCTATAACGGCGGCAGCGACTGGGGCAGCATGGCGTACGATCCGAAGACGGGTGTGCTGATCGCCAACTGGAACGTGACGCCGATGTATGATCAGCTCGTCACGCGCAAGAAGGCCGATGCGCTGGGCCTGATGCCGATCGACGATCCCAACTTCAAACCCGGCGGTGGCGGGGCCGAAGGCAATGGCGCCATGGCCGACACGCCCTACGGCATCGTGGTTTCGCCGTTCTGGAACCAGTACACGCACATGATGTGCAACAAGCCGCCCTATGGCATGATCACGGCGATCGACATGCACACGCGCAAGGTGCTGTGGCAGCATCCGCTGGGCAGCGCCCGGGCCAACGGCCCGTGGGGTGTGCCGACCTATCTGCCGCTGACCATCGGCACGCCGAACAATGGCGGGCCGGTGATTACGGCCGGTGGCGTGGTGTTCGTTGCCGCTACGACCGACAACATGCTGCATGCGTTCGATGCCAAAAGCGGCAAGGAACTGTGGAACGACGTGCTGCCGGGTGGTGGCCAGGCGACGCCCATGACGTATGAGTACAAGGGCAGGCAGTATGTCGCCATCATGGCGGGCGGCCATCATTTCATGATGGCGCCGGTGAGCGATGCGCTGGTGGTTTACGCCCTGCCTGACGGCAAGTGAGGGCTCTTTCGCGGGGCTCTGCCCCGCACCCCGCCAAAGGCGGTGCCTTTGGAAACCATTTGTTTTCTTAACGAATTGGGGTCAAGGGGCCGACTGGCCCCTTGCGGGTTCGGGCGGAGCCCGACCTTCTCCCGCCCGCCGGCGCAGGCCGGACACGATCCGTTCCAGCCCCACGATGCCGCCGATCGCCACCACGCCGAGGGCAAGCTCGTGGCGGGCATGCGGATCGACCGCCATGGCGACGAGGACGGCGGCAAGGCCCGCCAGGGTCAGGAGCGCGGCCCGGCGCCCGTCTCGCACCAGATACAGCCGGGCGAGGACGATCATCATGTTGCCCGCGATGATGAAGACGCCGACGACGCTGATCAGGAACGCGAAGACCAGGGTGGGTGAAAGGATGGCCGAGGCCGCGACGGCGGCGCTGGCGGCGGCCACGCACAGAATGGCCCGGTGCGGAATGCCGCTGGCCGGGGCGGTGGCCCTGAGCGTGGCGGGCGCGTTTCCGGCGACGGCGACATCGCGCAGAATCCGGGACGACGCGTAGAGGCCGGAATTCAGCGTGGAGAGAACGGCCGCGAGAATGACGATGGTCATCAGCGTATCGGCGAAGGGGATGCGCAGCGCGTCCAGCACCTGGAGAAAGGGCGAATGGCCGGGGGTAATGCTCTGCCATGGCAGCAGGCAGAGGATGACGGCGATCGAGGACAGGTAGAAGCCCAGCAGGCGGATGGCGATGGTGCGGGCGAGGCGGGCGATGTTCTTCTTCGGCTGGTCGGAATCCAGCGCCGCGATAGTGCCGATCTCGGTGCCGGCCATCGAGAAGAGGACGATAGGTACGGCGCTGAGAATGGCCACGCCGCCATGTGGAAACAGGCTGCCGCCGAGGAACGCGGCGTGGGGCACATGATGGCCCGTGGCCAGCGCGATCACCCCGATGAGGATGAAGATCACCACGGCGGCGACCTTGGTGAAGGACAGGCAATATTCGGTCTCGCCATATCCGCGCACCGAGGCGAGGTTGAGCGCGGTCATGCTGCCCAGCACCAGCAGTTCCAGCAGCCAGTACGCTAGCGGCACCAGCGGGGCGAGGAGCGAGGCGGCGGCCATGATTTCCGCCGCCAGCGTGGTGATCCAGACCAGCAGGTAGGTCCAGCCCATGACGAAGCCGTAGCGCGGGCCGAGGATATGGCCGACCTGGCTGACGAAGGACCCGCGATGCGGTGTGCGGCCCAGCAGGTCGCACAGGATCAGGTTGACGAAGAAGATCAGGATGCCGGCGAAGGCATAGGACAGCAGTACCGCCGGCCCCGCCATGGCGATGGCGCCCGAGGAGCCGATGAAGAAACCCGCCCCCATGACGCCGCCGAGCGAGATCATGGTGATATGGCGAATGCGCAGCGATGCCGCCGGTGTGGAGTCGATGCTGCCTGGCGCCACGTCTTGTCCTTTCCGTTGTCCGGGCGCCGCCCGGCCCGGGTACGGGGCATCCGGCTTCAGAACATGTGCCGGATTCGTATCAGGATGCGAACAATGGCGCGATTGTCCATATTGTTTTAGGACCGATATGGTAGGGCAGCGTGCCGGGGTCAATTGCGTACTGTCGGCCGGTGGGCTGGCGGCCCATTCCTGACCAGGGCCAAGGCGGCGATGGCGACCGACCTGCCCGCCGGCCACGGTGCCGAAGAGCGTGGCACTGACCAGCCCCCTGCATCAAGGCCGGCATGATGAAGCTCAGGATCAGGAAAGCGAACCCGTCCATCGCATAGCCGGCGGCGGAGCCCGCCACGCTGGCCCATGGACGCCGGACGGCGAGTGTCATGTGAAGCCGTTGCTGTGCATGCCTGTAACGGTAGGATGGGCGGGGTAGGTGGAGACGTGCTGGCTTCTGTTCTTTTTTGAAAAAAGAACCAAAAAACTTTTGATCTGCTCAGGATTTTTTCTGTGTCACGTGCTGGATCTGAACGGATCAGAGGTCTTTTTGCTTCTTTTTTCGTAAAACAAGAGAAGGGACTTTTTCCACGTCAGACCGGCGCCGTTCCAGCAATGTGCGGGCCAGCGCCGTGACGGGCAATGGCAGGCCGCGGGCAAGGGGCCAGGCGATGAGGGCGGATGGGATATCGCTTTCGGCGTGGGTCAGCGGGGCTATTCGAGACAGTTTCTCAGACCGTGAACTGTTCCGCCAGAATCCGTTCGGACAGGCTCTGGTCCGCGTCGAACAGAAGGGTGGCGTGGAGGGTGCGGTCCTCGGCGATCTCGACCCGCACCACGTCGCGGACTTCCGTGAAATCGGCGACGGCCGCGACGGGGCGTTTCTCGCTTTCCAGGATCGTCAGCGTCACCCGCGCGGTGGAGGGCAGCAGCGCGCCGCGCCAGCGCCGGGGACGAAAGGCGCTGATCGGGGTCAGGGGCAGGAGATTGGCCGAGAGCGGGACGATCGGCCCGTGGGCGGACAGGTTGTAGGCGGTCGACCCGGCGGGGGTGGCGACCAGCACGCCGTCGCAGATCAGTTCCGGCATACGAACCCGGCCATCGACCTCGATCTCGATCTTCGCGGCCTGTCGGGTCTGGCGGAACAGGAACACGTCGTTCAGGGCCAGGGCCCTGGTCTCGACACCCGCGCGGTCGACCGAGCACATGCGCAGCGGGTGCAGCGTCGCGGCCTGGGTGTGTGCCAGATGGGCCGGCAGGTCGTCGGGCAGGGACGGATTCATCAGGAACCCGACCGATCCGCAATTGATCCCGTAGACCGGCGTCGGCTCGCCCAGCATGCTGTGCAGCGTCTCCAGCATGAAGCCGTCGCCGCCCAGGCAGATGACGGCATCGGCGTCCGGCGGGGCATATTGGCCGTAACGGGCGACCAGCTCGTCCTGCGTCCGGCGGGCGGCGTCGTTCGGGGCCGAGATGAAGCACAGGCGGCGCGGCGCGCCACTGCGGGGCCAGACGGGGGGATGGACTTCGGTCATCGCACGGTCGCGGCCGGGTGGAGCGTTGTCACGTAGTCAGAGCCTGACCGGAAATGTGGGCAGGCGAGCGAGAGCGGCCCGCAAGGACCGCGCCCGGCGTGGGTTTCCGGGCATCGGAGCGAAGCGCAGGAAACGCGCGTCGGATTGCCGCCAGCGCGCATGTCCGGTCAGGCTCCCAGGCGGCGATGGGCCAGCACGGGCATGCCGGCACGGACACGCTCGACCTGGTGGAGGGTCAGGGTGGCCGTGGCCCAGCCGATGCCGTTCGACGCCTGGGTGACGATCGTGCCCCACGGGTCGATGATCATGGAATGGCCGTAGGTCCGCCGGGCATGTCCCCCCGCATCGATATGGGTGCCGGTGGTGCCGCAGGCCACGACCCAGCACTGGGTTTCGATCGCCCGGGCGCGCAGCAGCGTGGCCCAGTGGGCCTCGCCGGTCTCGGCGGTGAAGGCCGCCGGCAGCACGATCACGTTCGCGCCGCGCTTGCGCAGGGCCAGGAACAGTTCAGCGAAGCGCAGGTCGTAGCAGATGGCCAGCCCGGCGGTGAACGCGCCCACCGGGACGGTCACGACGTCCTCGCCCGGGGCGTAGGTGTCGCTTTCGCGATAGCCTTCGCCGCCGGGGGTGGTGATGTCGAACAGGTGGATCTTGCTGTAGCGTGCCCGTTCCACCCCGTCGGGGCCGAAGACGAGGCTGGTATTCAGCAGCTTGCCGCCATATCGCTGGCCGATCGAGCCGCCATGCAGGGTGATGCCGTGCGTGCGCGCGGTCTCGGAGAGGAAACGATAGAGCGGGCCGGTGCCGGCCGTGGTGCCGGGGGCGGGCAGTTCCTCGGCATTGGCGAACTTGGTTTCGGCCGCGCCGCCCAGGCAGCTCCAGATTTCCGGCAGCACCACCAGCTCGGGCCGGTCGGCGGCGACGGCGGCCGCGATCAGGTCGCTGGCCTGGGCGATATTGTCCGGCAGGGACGCGCCGGGGGCCATCTGGACGACAGTGGTGCGCACCTGACACTCCGTGCGAAAGCGGACGCGGCCGGCCGGCCGATCCATGGTCTCGAGCCGCCTTTTATAAGGTGCGGGCCGACCCGCCCGCAACTGCCGCCCGCTCCCGAGGGTGGTTTTCGGTGTCGGCATCTTCGATGCGGCCGGCATCCGGTCTATGCTGGGCCTTCGCTGTCCGGAGTGACCATGGCCGCCTCTTCGTCCCGTTTCGTGATCTACGCGGCCCTGGGGGGTAACCTGCTGGTCGCGGTCGTCAAGTTCGTCGCCGCCTTCACGACCGGCAGCGCCGCGATGCTGAGCGAGGCGATCCATTCGTTGATCGACACCGGCAACCAGATGCTGCTGCTGGTGGGCCTGCGCCGCGCCGCGCGCCCGGCCACGCCGCTGCATCCGTTCGGCTACGGGCTGGAGCTGTATTTCTGGACCTTCGTGGTGGCGCTGCTGATCTTCGGCCTCGGGGCCGGCGTCTCGGTGATCGAGGGTGTCAGCCGCATTCGTCATCCCCAGCCGATGGATCATGTCGTTGTCAATTATGTGGTGCTGGCGCTGGCCATCCTGTTCGAGGGTTCGGTGTGGCTGGCGGCACTGCGGGAATTCCGGCGCAACGGCAAGGGCCGGCGCGGCTGGATCGAGGCGGTGCGCCACAGCAAGGACCCGACCGTCTTTACCGTGCTGTTCGAGGATACGGCGGCGCTGTGCGGCCTGCTGGTCGCGCTGCTGGGCAATATCCTGGCGGAAACGCTGGATCTGCCGATGCTCGACGGCGTGGCCTCGATCCTGATCGGTATGATCCTGACCGTGACCGCCGCCTTCCTGGCGCGGGAAACCCAGTCGCTGCTGACCGGGGAGGGCATGGCGGTGGAATCCCAGGCCAAGGTCCGGGCCCTGGCCCTGCGTGAACCGGGTGTGCTGGGGCTGAACGAAATGCGCTCGATGCATTTCGGCCCGTCGGATGTGCTGGTGGCGTTGAGCCTGGATTTCGACAACGGGTTGAGCGCCGGGCAGGTGGAACGGTCAGTCTCTCATATCGAGGAACAGATCCGCGCGGCGGTGCCCGAGGTGACGCATGTGTTCATCGAGGCGCAGGATGCGTCGGCGCGGATGGCGAAAGGGCGGCAGTAGGAGCCAGATGATACGAAAGAATGGAAGCGGATAGGAAGGTGCGCTTGGGGCACCCGAATTGAGACGGCAGAGTTCACTTGACGGAAAACTGTGCCATGTCCAATTTGACGTGGATAGCAACCATTGGTGACGGAGGAAGCAATGCTAAAATCAGTTTCGGCGCGCTCAATCCTGAATGCATTCAATGAATTGCTTGATCTGGGCGTCCCCGCAAGAGATTACCCTATCTCAACAGCTGACGATATCGCATCATCGGCGTGGAAGGCGACGGGGGAATCAATGCGCCATTCAATGAATCAGATTGATGCCGAAATCGGACGTGTCTCCCATCCCCTCATCAATCACTAATCCGGCTCATATACCGCAGACGCCGATCTATGGCCCCCTTCCTTCCGGGGCGGGCGCGATCATGATGGCTGCGCAAAAGACCGTCACCGGGCCTATTCCGGCATCCGAAGAAATGTCTGGGTATTAAGGAGGTCAGAGAAGACCTCCCGGACAGAATTATGTCGATGGCGGAGAAAAACTCTGAAGCTGAAAGAAAGATGCGCTTGAGAGCGCAAGTGTTCCAGTTTTGCGATGCACTGGTGCAGCGCATATTTGCGCTTTCAGCTTTCTCTATTGCTATGTATTGCACATATCTTCTTGCAATATCCGGGCATGATAATGCGGCCATCGCCGTTGGGAGTTCAACGGCGATAACGGTTGTTGGAAGTTTCCTTTATCGGGAGATCAAGGTAAAGGCGGCCAGGGAGGGCACGGGCCTCTCCAATCCCCATCATGGCGACCAGGCATAAATGCCGCTGCAATATGCGGATATCCGCCACAGTAGGATGGCGCGCGCCAAGCGTCTATTCGATGAGCTGAGGGTGCTCCCGAACGATTGAAAGTCTTTCTGCTTCTTTTCAGAAGACAAAATGAAGGCTCTTACTCGCCCGTCACGAACGACGCCGCCGGGTAACCCTGCGCGAACAGCAGCGCACGCAGGCTGGCATGGTCCACCCGGTTGCCGATGGCCGCGCGGACGATCGGCTTGGCGTGGAAGGCGATGCCGAGGCCGGCGTCCTTCAGCATGGCCAGGTCGTTGGCGCCGTCGCCCACGGCCATGGTGGCGGCGGGTTTCAGGCGCCCGTCTTCGGCCAGGCGGCGCAGATGGGCCAGCTTGGTGTCGGGGCCCAGGATCGGCTCGCCGACCGTGCCGGTCAGGATGCCCTTCTGGATTTCCAGCACGTTCGCATGATGTTCGGTGAAGCCGCACAGGGCCGCGACGCGGCCGGTGAAGAAGGTGAAGCCGCCGGACACCAGGGCGGTGCGGGCGTTGCGGGCGCGCATGGTGGCCACCAGTTCGCGCGCGCCTTCGTTGAGGCGGACATCCTTCCACGCGGTTTCCAGCAGGGTGGCGGGCAGGCCGGCCAGCAGGGAGACGCGCTCGCGCAGGGCGGCGGCGAAGTCGATCTCGCCGTTCATCGAGCGGCGGGTGATCTCGGCGATGCGCTCGCCGATGCCGGCATGGGCGGCCAGGTCGTCCAGCGTCTCGTTGGCGACGATGGTGCTGTCCATGTCGGCGACCAGAAGCCCTTTGCGTCGTCCGCGCGAACGCGTCAGAAGGACGTCGATCTGGCGCGGGCCGAAGACGGCGCGCATCGTGTCCAGCGTCGGCATGCCCGGATGGGGCGCGGGGCTGGGAATATCCACGGCCTCGCCGGGCGAGAGGATGACGGGGACGCCGCCCTTCACCATGTCCCGCGCGGCGCGGGCATCGGCGTCGGTCAGGGTCGTGGCGTCGCGGCGGGCGACGAGCGTGATGGTATGGGACAGCGACATGACGAACAGGCGTGTGACAGGGAAGGCGGCATGACGCAAGCGGTGGATCTGTCGCAACGGCCGGTGGTGGTGATCGCGGGGCCGACCTGCTCGGGCAAATCGGCGCTGGCGCTGGCGGTGGCGCGCGTGACGGACAGCGTGATCATCAATACGGACTCGATGCAGGTCTATCGCGACCTGCGGGTGCTGACGGCCCGGCCGACGCCGGAGGAAGAAGCGGCCGTGCCGCACCGTCTGTATGGTGTGCTGCCCGCGCACGAGACCGGCAGCGTCGCCTGGTGGCGCGCCCGCGCGATAGCGGAAATCGAGGCGGCATGGGCTGAAGGGCGGTTGCCGGTGCTGTGTGGTGGCACCGGCATGTATATGCGCGCGCTGACCGATGGATTGACCGACATTCCCGACCCCGGTGCCGAAGCCCGGGCCGAGGCGCGCCGGCTGGTCGAGGAAGAGGGATCGGCGGCGCTGCATGCCCGGCTGGCGGCGGTCGATCCCGAAAGTGCGGCCGCGCTGCGCCCCTCCGACAGCCAGCGCGTGGCCCGCGCGTGGGAGGTCTGGTCGGGCACCGGGCACGGCATGGCCCATTGGCGCCGGGCCGCGACGCTGCCGCCTCTGGCCTGTCACCGGGTGGCGGTGCGGCTGGAGCCGCCGCGTGATGCGTTGCGGGCCGCCATCGCGCGGCGCTTCGCTGCGATGCTGGGGGCCGGGGCGCTGGAGGAAGTGCGGGCGCTGCTGGCGCAGGACCTGTCCCCGGCCCTGCCGGCGATGCGCGCGCATGGCGTGCCGGAACTGGCGGCCCATCTGCGCGGGGAGCTGACATTGGAGGAGGCCGCGGGCCGCGCGGTGCTGGCGACCGGGCGCTACACGCGGCGGCAGACGACCTGGTTTGCCCATCACAGCCTGGCGGATGCGGCCGATACGCGGGTGATCGACACGCGGATTGGCAATGATGCGCAACAAATGGAAAGAAATTACGGCAACGTCATTTCTTTTATTCTAAACCGGATTGACGCGGGCCGTCAGTTTCCCTAAACCCAGCCCACATTCCGTCCGGAGGGGGCCTTGTGGCCCCGCGTCAAACACGCCGGACGGAGGAGCAGGGACATGAACGCGACACCCAACCGGAACGACCTGAAGCCGAACACGCGTGGCCACGGAGCGGATATCGTCCTCTCCGGTGCCGAGGTTTTGCTTCGCGTTCTCGTCGAGCAGGAGGTCGATGTCATCTTCGGCTATCCGGGTGGCGCGGTGCTGCCGATCTATGACGCGCTGTTCAAGCAGAACGCGGTGCGTCACATCCTGGTGCGGCACGAGCAGGCGGCGGTCCATGCGGCCGAGGCCTATGCGCGCTCGACCGGCAAGGTCGGCGTGGTGCTGGTCACCAGCGGCCCGGGGGCGACCAATGCCGTGACCGGCCTGGTGGACGCGCTGATGGATTCCATCCCGGTGGTGTGCTTCACCGGGCAGGTCGGCGTGCCGCTGATCGGCACCGATGCGTTCCAGGAGGCCGACACCACGGGCATCACCCGTCAGGCCACCAAGCATAATTACCTGGTGAAGAACCCGGCCGATCTGGCCCGGGTGGCGCATGAGGCCTTCCACATCGCCCGCAGCGGCCGTCCCGGCCCGGTGGTGGTGGACCTGCCCAAGAACATCACGGTGGGTTCCGCGCCCTATGCCCCGGCATCGCGCGCGCCGCATCCGTCCTACCGTCCGCGCACCGAGCCGGAGCGCGAGGCGGTGGTGCGCGCCGTCGCGGCCATGAAGCGTGCCCGCCGGCCGCTGTTCTATACCGGTGGCGGCATCATCAATGCGGGCCCGCAGGCCAGCGAGGCGCTGGGCCGGCTGGTGCGCAAGACCGGTTTCCCCTGCACCTCGACCCTGATGGGGCTGGGCGCCTATCCGACCACCGACCGGCAGTTCCTGGGCATGCTGGGCATGCATGGAACCTACGAGGCCAATCTGGCCACCCATGGCTGCGACGTGCTGGTTGCGCTGGGTGCGCGGTTCGACGACCGGGTGACCGGGCGGCTGGATGCGTTCTCGCCGGATTCGTTCAAGATCCATGCCGATATCGAGCCCTCGCAGATCAACAAGATCGTGCAGGTCGACGTGCCGATCGTCGGCGATGCCGGCCGCGTGATCGAGATGATGCTGGAGGAATGGGACCGCCAGGACGGCGCGCCCGATCCGGCGGCGCTGGGTCAGTGGTGGCAGCAGATCGATGCCTGGCGCGGTATCCGCAGCCTGCATTTCGAGCAGGACAGGACGCCTTCGGCGATCATCCGGCCGCAATATGCCGTCCGCCGGTTGTATGAGCTGGCGATGGAAACGGGGCGCGACACATTCGTGTCGACCGAAGTGGGCCAGCATCAGATGTGGGCCGCGCAGCATTTCCAGTTCGACCGGCCGAACCGCTGGCTGACCTCCGGCGGGCTGGGCACCATGGGCTACGGCCTGCCGGCGGCGGTGGGGGCGCAGGTCGCGCATCCCGACGCGCTGGTGATCGACATCGCGGGCGAGGCCTCGACGCTGATGAACATCCAGGAACTGGGCACCATCGCCCAGTACCGCCTGCCGGTGAAGCTGTTCATCCTGAACAACCAGTATATGGGCATGGTCCGCCAGTGGCAGGAACTGCTGCATGGCTCGCGCTATTCCGAAAGCTACAGCGCCGCCCTGCCGGATTTCATCCGCCTGGCCGAGAGCTTCCATGCCAAGGGCATGCGCGCGACCTGCGTGGGCGAGCTGGACGACGTGATCCGCGCCATGCTGGCCGAGCCCGGCGCGGTGGTGGCCGATATCTGCGTGGCGCAGGACGAGAACTGCTATCCGATGATCCCGTCCGGCGCGGCCCATAACCAGATGCTTCTGGGCCCCGAGCAGGAAGGTGAGGTGAAGGTCAGCGCCGAGGGCCGCATGCTGGTCTGATCCGACGCCCTTTCGCCCCCGGCCCTTCCGGCCGTCTCCCTTGATATATACCGGCAGCGGGGTTCGCCCCGTGCCGGGCCCTGTTCAGGAATTCTCATCATGACCATGCAGGACGAGACGATTGTCTCCGCGGTCATCTCCATTCTGGTGGAAAACGAAAGCGGCGTGCTGGCCCGCGTGATCGGGCTGTTTTCGGGCCGCGGCTACAATATCGAAAGCCTGACCGTGGCGCCGGTCGAGCAGTCGCGCCACCAGTCGCGCATCAATATCGTGACCTCCGGCACTCCGCAGGTGATCGAGCAGATCAAGGCCCAGGTGGGGCGGCTGGTGCCGGTCTATCGCGTGGCCAACCTGACGCAGGTGGGGCCGCATGTCGCGCGTGAAATGGCGCTGGTGAAGGTCGTCTCGAGCGGCGAGGCCCGGACCGAGGCCCTGCGCATTGCCGAGGCCTTCCGCGCGCGCGCGGTGGATACCACCGCCACATCCTTCGTCTTCGAGCTGACCGGTGCGACCGATAAGCTCGATTCGTTCATCGACCTGATGCGTCCGCTCGGCCTGGCCGAAGTCTCCCGCACGGGCGTGGCCGCGATCATCCGGGGGCCCCGGACGATCTGACCGCAGGTCTTTCATTCTTTCTTTGTTTCAACAGGAGGTCTTATCATGCGCGTGTATTATGATCGCGACGCCGACGTGAACCTGATCAAGTCCAAGAAGGTCGCGATCATCGGCTATGGCAGCCAGGGCCACGCCCATGCCAACAACCTGAAGGATAGCGGCGTCACCGAGATGGTGATCGGCCTGCGTCCGGGTTCGTCCGCCGTGGCCAAGGCCGAGGGCGCGGGCTTCAAGGTCATGGACCCCTCCGCCGCCGCCGCCTGGGCCGACGTCGTGATGGTGCTGACGCCGGACGAGGGCCAGGGTGCGCTGTACAAGGAGCATCTGGAAGCCAACCTGAAGCAGGGTGCGGCGCTGGCGTTCGCGCACGGCCTGTCGATCCATTTCCGCATCATCGAGGCCCGTCCGGACCTGGACGTGTTCCTGATCGCGCCCAAGGGCCCCGGCCACACGGTGCGTTCGGAATATCAGCGTGGCGGCGGCGTGCCCTCGCTGGTCGCCGTGGCGCAGAACGCGTCGGGCAATGCGCTGGAAATCGCGCTGTCCTATGCCTCGGCCAATGGCGGCGGCCGGGCCGGCATCATCGAGACGAGCTTCAAGGAAGAGGTCGAGACCGACCTGTTCGGCGAGCAGGCCGTGCTGTGCGGCGGCCTGGTCGAGCTGATCCGCGCCGGCTTCGAAACGCTGGTCGAGGCCGGCTACGCTCCCGAGATGGCGTATTTCGAGTGCCTGCACGAGACCAAGCTGATCGTCGACCTGATCTATGAAGGCGGCATCGCGAACATGAACTACTCGATCTCGAACACGGCGGAGTATGGCGAATACGTCACCGGCCCGCGCATCGTGACCTCCGAGACCAAGGCCGAGATGAAGCGCGTCCTGACCGATATCCAGGATGGCACGTTCGTGCGCAACTTCATCCTGGAAAACCAGTCCGGCAATGTCGGCTTCAAGGCGATCCGCGCCCGCAACAACGCCCACCAGATCGAGCAGGTCGGCGAGAAGCTGCGCGCGATGATGCCGTGGATCGGCAAGAACGCGCTGGTCGACAAGACCCGTAACTGATCATGAGACAGGCCGGGCGGGTGATTGCACCTGCCCGGCCGTAATCTTCTTTTGTCTTCCGAAAAAGAAGCAAAAAGATTTTTGATCTGTTCAGGGACATCATGTGTCCCCAGCATGAGGCTCCTGAACGAATCAGGAGTTTTTTGGTTCTTTTTTGCAAAAAAGAACAGAAACCCTGCCGGAATCCATCGAAAGGACTGTGTGATGCACGCCGTCAGCACACGATGGGCGACCATGGCCGATCTTCCGGCATTGGGGTCGCTGATCGCCCTGTCGATCGAAACCTTGCAGGCGGGATTCCTCACCCCCGAACAGATCGCGGCCAGCCGGGCGATCATGGGGCTGGACACGCAGTTGGTCGTCGACGGCACCTATCTGGTGGCCGAAAAGGACGGCGAGATCGTGGGATGCGGCGGCTGGAGCCGGCGTGCGACGCTTTATGGCGGCGATCACAGCACCAGCTTGCGCGACCCGCAGCTTCTCGACCCTGCCCGTGACGCCGCGAAGATCCGTGCGATGTATACGCACCCGCGTTGCGCGCGGCAGGGTATCGGCCGTGTGATCCTGTCGGGGTGCGAGCAGGCAGCCCGTGCCGCTGGGTTTTCGGCGGTGGAACTGATGTCGACGCTGAGCGGCCAGCCGCTTTATGTGGCGAGCGGTTATCGGCCCGTTGAAACGGTCGAAGCGATCGTGAACGAGGTTGCTGTTCCGCTGGTCCGGATGCGCAAGCATGTTACCGCGTAAGGGCTCTTTCATGCCGGCGGAGAGTGGGAATAAGCTTGCCCGGCTCAGTCAATAAGGACATCCCCATGACCGATTACGTCATCGCTCAGCCGCCTCAGCCCAGCCTGTCCGTCACGGGGACCGATGCCCGTTTCCCGGTGCGCCGGATCTGGTGCGTCGGCCAGAACTATGCCGAACATGCGCGCGAAATGGGGAGCGATCCGGATCGGGCGCCGCCTTTCTTCTTCGCCAAGCCGGGCGATGCCGTTGTTCCTGGTGGCGGGGTGCTGCCCTTTCCGGTCAGGACCGCCAATCTGCATTATGAAGTCGAGCTGGTGGTGGCGATCGGCACCGGCGGGCGGGATATCCCGGTGGATCAGGCGCTGTCGCATGTCTATGGCTATGCGCTGGGCCTGGACATGACGCGCCGCGACCTGCAGGCCGAGGCCAAGAAGGCCGGTCGGCCGTGGGCGCTGGCCAAGGGGTTCGATCAATCCTGCCCGATCGGGCCGGTGGCGCCCGTGGCTGTGATCGGCCATCCGGAGCGCGGGCCCATCACCCTGTCGGTGAACGGGGTGGTCCGTCAGCAGGGTGATGTGTCGGACATGATCTGGCCGGTCGCCGATATCGTCTCGCAGCTTAGTGGCTTCGTCGAACTGGCGCCGGGCGATCTGATCATGACCGGCACGCCGGCGGGCGTCGGTGCGGTGCAGCCGGGTGACATGCTGCATGCAAGCTGCGTCGGGGTCGGCACGCTGGATGTGACCTACGGCGCTGTCTGATCGGCCATGATGCCGCCCGGCGCCAGCAGGTCGCCGATGAACAGCGCGATCTTCTGCGAGTGGGCGGTGCTGACGGAGTGGATGGCGTAGAAGGTGACCGTGTTCGGTTCCCAGGCTTCCATCACCGTCAGCAGCCGTCCGGTGCGCCCGGCGGCGATCTGGACGAGGCCTGCGCCGTTGCGGCAGTTAAGGAGGTCTCGCCCCGGTTTCAATGATCGGTGTCATGAAACCGGCCGCGCGAGGGGCGGGGCTGTCATGTGCCAGCGCGTCTCCAGGCCCTTGTAACAACGTCTCATTATCCCCATCTCGACCTCAGTGTGGTGTGCCGTTGCCTTATGAAGGGATGGCACCCTCAGCTTCAGGTCGCCTGAGTGAAAGGGACATGGGATTATGAATATCGAGAAATTTACCGAACGGTCGCGCGGGTTCCTCCAGGCCGCGCAGACGATCGCGGTGCGTGAGTACAATCAGCAACTGACGCCCGAACATCTGCTGAAGGCGCTGCTGGACGACCCGGAAGGCGCGGCGTCCGCGCTGATCCGCGCTGCCGGTGGGCAGGCGCCGGCCATCCAGGCGGCGGTGGAGGCCGCGCTGGCCAAGCTGCCCCGCGTGCAGGGTGGTGGGGCCGGTCAGCCCCAGGCCACGCCCGATCTGGTCCGGCTGCTGGATGCGGCGCAGAGCGCGGCGCAGAAGGCGGGTGACGAATATGTGGCGCAGGACCGCCTGCTGGTGGCCATTGCCGCCTCGGACACGCCGGCCGGCCGCGCGCTGCGTGAGGGCGGTGCGACGCCGCAGGCGCTGGACAAGGCGGTCGCCACCATCCGCAAGGGCCGTACCGTGACCAGCGAGAACGCCGAAGCCAGTTTCGACGCGCTGAAGAAATATGCCCGCGACGTGACCGAGATCGCCCAGCAGGGCAAGCTGGACCCGGTGATCGGGCGCGACGAGGAAATCCGCCGCGCGATCCAGGTGCTGGCCCGGCGCAGCAAGAACAACCCGGTCCTGATCGGTGAGCCCGGGGTGGGCAAGACCGCGATCGTCGAAGGGCTGGCCCTGCGCATCGTCAATGGCGACGTGCCGGAGGCGCTGAAGAACAAGCGGCTGCTGTCGCTCGATCTCGGCGCGCTGGTGGCTGGTGCCAAGTTCCGGGGCGAGTTCGAGGAACGGCTGAAGGCCGTGCTCAAGGAGATCGAGAGCGCCGAGGGGCAGGTGATCCTGTTCATCGACGAGATGCACACGCTGGTGGGGGCCGGCCGGACGGATGGCGCGATGGATGCGTCCAACCTGATCAAGCCGGAACTGGCACGCGGCACGCTGCATTGCATCGGCGCGACCACGCTGGATGAGTACCGCAAGTATATAGAGAAGGATGCAGCCCTGGCCCGGCGTTTCCAGCCGGTCTATGTCGGCGAGCCCTCGGTGCCCGATACGATCTCGATCCTGCGCGGCATCAAGGAGAAGTATGAGCTGCACCACGGCGTGCGGATCACCGACAACGCGCTGGTGGCGGCGGCGACGCTGTCCAACCGCTATATCACCGACCGTTTCCTGCCCGACAAGGCGATCGATCTGGTGGATGAGGCGGCCAGCCGCCTGCGTATGCAGATCGACAGCAAGCCGGAGGAGCTGGACGAACTCGACCGCCGGCTGATTCAGTTGAAGATCGAGCGCGAGGCGATCCGCAAGGAAGAGGATGCCGCCAGCCGCGAGCGGCTGGTGAAGCTGGAAGCCGAACTGGCGGAGATCGAGGAAAAATCGAACGCCATGTCGGCGGCCTGGCATGCCGAGAAGGACCGCGTGAATGCGATCCAGAAGCTGAAGGAACAGCTCGACCAGGCGCGGTCGGATGTCGAGGTCGCCCAGCGGCGCGGCGATCTGGGCCGGGCGTCGGAGCTGATGTACGGCGTTATCCCCAATCTGGAGGGGCAGATCGCCAGCGCGCAGGAGGCGAATGAGAGTGCCGCTGCCGGTGCCGGGCTGGTCAGTGAGGCCGTGACCGAACAGGGCATCGCCTCCGTCGTGTCGCGCTGGACCGGCGTGCCGGTGGACCGCATGCTGGAAGGCGAGCGGGCCAAGCTGCTGCGGATGGAGGACGAACTGCGTCGCAGCGTGGTGGGCCAGGAGCCGGCGCTGAAGGCGGTGGCCAATGCGGTGCGGCGCGCGCGTGCCGGCTTGCAGGACCCCAACCGGCCGATCGGCTCGTTCCTGTTCCTCGGCCCGACCGGTGTGGGCAAGACCGAGCTGTGCAAGGCGCTGGCCCGCTTCCTGTTCGATGACGAGAAGGCCCTGCTGCGCATCGACATGAGCGAGTTCATGGAGAAGCATGCGGTCTCCCGCCTGATCGGCGCGCCTCCGGGCTATGTCGGTTACGAGGAAGGCGGCGTGCTGACCGAGGCCGTGCGGCGCCGGCCCTATCAGGTGATCCTGTTCGACGAGGTGGAGAAGGCGCACGAGGATGTCTTCAACGTCCTGCTCCAGGTGCTCGATGACGGGCGGCTGACGGACGGGCAGGGGCGGACGGTCGATTTCCGCAACACCATCATCGTCCTGACCAGCAATCTGGGGTCCGATGTCCTGGCCCATCTGCCGGACAATGAATCCACCGATATGGTGCAGGCCGAGGTCATGAAGGTGGTGCGCAATCACTTCCGGCCGGAATTCCTCAACCGGTTGGACGAGATCATCCTGTTCTCCCGTCTCCAGCGGGCGGACATGACGCGGATCGTCGATATCCAGATCGGACGCCTGCGCAAGCTGCTGGACGACCGGCATATCGAGCTGGATCTGGACGAGCCCGGGCATCTGTGGCTGGCCGAGGAAGGCTACGATCCGGTCTACGGCGCGCGTCCGCTGAAGCGGGTGATCCAGCGCACGTTGCAGAACCCCCTGGCGGGGCTGCTGCTGGATGGCACCATCCATGATGGCGAGCGCGTCCAGGTGTCGGCCGATGACAAGGGGCTGACCATCAACGGCCGGTCGATAGCCGAAGACTGACCGGTTGGCGGGGCGGCGCAATCCAATGTGCCGCCCCGTTCAGGGCTTTTCGCGGCTCTGACATGGAAAAGCAGAAAAAAGTTCATTTTCTTATCCACGCTTTGTCCACAGAAGGGTGTGGGCTCCCGGTTGGGTGGGCCGGTTTTCCGCGAAAAACAGGGTGTTTTGGGGCTGTTTTGAAGCGCGTTGACATCCCCCCCCGATCTCCGTAAAACCCGCCTCACCGAACGGCACTGCCGCTTCGAACCGGTCTTTGACAATAGAATAATGGAATGGAAGGGATATGTTGGCGGCGTTCTGACGGCCTGTGAGAATGGGTTGTTAGGGGTTGGTTTTATCTGGGTTTAGCCTGGGTTTGATT
>NZ_JABEQD010000020.1 GCF_014174395.1 Gluconacetobacter aggeris | reverse complement strand
CTGGTCAACGACGACACCGTCTCCGGCGTCACCCTCGCCACCACCGCCACCGGTGCCAGCACCGTCGGCCGCTACGGCATCACCGCCTCCGCCGCCCAGGGCAGCGGACTGACCAACTATGCCGTCACCTACCAGCCCGGCACCCTGACCATCGACCCCGCCGCCCTGACCGTCACCGCGCTCAACCAGACCAGCACCTACGGACAGACACCCGTCCTCGGCACCGCCAAGTTCAGCACCAGCGGCCTGGTCAACGGCGACACCGTCTCCGGCGTCATCCTCGCCACCACCGCCACCGGTGCCAGCACCGTCGGCAACTACGGCATCACCGCCTCCGCCGCCCAGGGCAGCGGACTGGCCAACTATGCCGTCACCTACCAGCCCGGCACGCTGACCATCGACCCCGCCGCCCTGACCGTCACCGCGCTCAACCAGACCAGCACCTACGGACAGACACCCGTCCTCGGCACCGCCAAGTTCAGCACCAGCGGCCTGGTCAACGGCGACACCGTCTCCGGCGTCACCCTCGCCACCACCGCCACCGGCGCCAGCACCGTCGGCCGCTACGGCATCACCGCCTCCGCCGCCCAGGGCAACGGCCTGGCCAACTACATGATTGCCTACCAGAACGGGACGCTGACCATCTCGAATCCGGTCGCGAACTCCAAGCCAATCTTCTGGCCTGTCGTCGTTCTTACCGGTAGCGGCTCCCCGCTGCCCATGCCGTCGGCTCCCGCCGCCCCGACACCGGTTTCAGTTTCAACTGCGACTTCTGCTTCGACGTCGACCACCTCATCCGGCACGGGATCGGATACGGGCCATACGACCACGGGTGATGCAAATACGAGCGACACCAGTATCAGTCCGCGGCGACTGACAATCCTGTCGGGCAATCCCGACGCCATGCTCGGGGCCGGAGCGCCTGCGGGCGGCCAGTTGATCATCCGCCCCCTGCCTTATTCCAACACGCTCGGAGACGCCAACTGATGCGCCCGTCCATTTTCTCCGGCTGCGCGCTTGCCGTCTCAGTCCTTCTTGCGCCCGCGCTGGCCCAAGCCCAGGCTTACAACCGGCTGGCCCCCAAGCAGCTTCCCCTTGCGCCCACGCCAATCGTTCCGGCACCGTCCGGTACCCAGGCCCCGCCGTTACCCCCGTCGGGCGCGGTCGTCATTCCCGTATTGAAAGGACTGGTCTTCCTGCCCGATATCAGGGCCCTGAACCGCTCCGGTCCGCCCGCTGGCACAACCGGCATCGTCCATACAGGGCTGCCCTTGCTGGGGAGAGAGGATTTCACGCGCAAACTCGCCGCCTATCTCGGAAAACCCCTGAAGATATCGGACCTGGACGCCATCGCGCAGGAGACGAACGCCTTCTACAAGAAAAACGGCCACCCGTTCGTCTACGTCATTGTACCACCGCAGAATATCAGCTCCGGCACAGTACAGATCGTCGTGACCGAATACCGGCTCGGGGCGATCAAAGTCACAGGCAACCACTGGTTCTCCAGCGCCCTGCTGCGCCAGAACAGCGGGCTCGTTCCCGGCAGGCCCCTCAACCTCGCCGAGGTGCAGGCCGCCCTGGACCAACTGAACGACAATCCCTTCCGAACCGTCGACAGCCTCTTCTCCCCAGGCACGGCGCGAGGCACGACGGATGTCACCCTGCAGACCAGCGACCGCCTGCCCCTGCATGTCTATGCCTCCTACGACAATGCGGGCGTGCCGATGATGGGCCGGTCGGAATGGGCCGTCGGCGGCACATGGGGCAATGTCGCGGGGCTGGGGCAGATCCTGTCCTACCAGTTCACCCACAGCGTCAGCGATCTCTACAGCGGCCATGCCATCAGCTGGAGCACGCCACTGCCCTGGCATGACCGGCTCCAGGTCTTCGGCTCCTACGCCTGGGAACATCCGGATTACAGAAGCAACGGCATCTCGTTCAACGAGGCCGGACATAGCGGTCAGGCCAGCCTGCGCTACATCCATGACCTGCCGGCCCTTGCCGTGTGGCCCCATACGCGCCTGGCCCAGAACATCCAAATCGGCTATGATTTCAAGACCACCAACAACACGCTCGAATTCGGCGGCACCCAAATCTTCGCCAGCGAGGCCGAAGTCAATCAGTTCCCCATCGTCTATAACGCGACGATGAGTGATCCGTACGGCCAGACCACGTTCCAGAACCAGCTCGTTTTCAGCCCCGGCGGCCTGACCGGCGCCGACCGGAAAAGCAATGCCCGCGCACTCGTGCCCGGCGCCTCCAACCGCTACGTCTACGACACCATGACCCTGACCCGCACCACCTGGCTGCCGGGCGGCGCAACATGGATCCTGCAGGCCACCGGCCAGGTCGCCAGCGCCAATCTGATGTACAGCAACCAGCTCGGTCTCGGCGGCCTCTACATGGCGCGCGGCTATGCCACAGATACCGCGCTCGGCACCGAAGGGGTCAGCGTCACCAACGAGGTCCGCGCCCCGGCCTTCAGCCTGACGCATATCATCGCCCCGAACGCCCCGCTTTATGACACCCAGCAGGTGGGCGTGTTCTACGATTACGGCCACGTGTCGCAGGTTCACCCTATCGCGCAATCCATCAACGAGAGCGACCTGTCCAGCATCGGCCTCGACCTGCATAGCGGGGTGGGGCGCTATGCCAGCATGACCTTCAATGTCGGCTGGCGCCTGCACGGCCTGCCCCCCAGCCGGGCCCTGAACGGCTTCGGCAACAAGGGTGCATTCGGCAATATCGCCATCAACGTCGGATACTGACAGAAACGATCCCGCGCGGGCCGTCAGGCACCCGCGCGGTTGCGGCGCAGCACGTCGATCGAAACGGTGGCGGCATCCAGGATATGCTGGCGGGTCAACGGCCCGATCGCTGCCTCATCCCGACGCCGGCAGGCTTCCAGCAGCGCCAGATGCTCAGCATCCGTCACCGTCTTCCGGCCGGCAATTTCCAGATGCGCCCGGATATAGCGGTCGACACGGCGATGCACGCCCTCGATCATGTCCAGCAGCCTGGGCCGCCCCGCCGCCTGATAGATCGCTCCATGAAACGCCCAGTTCAGCGCGCCTGATCGCACCATCCCCTCCGGCTGCTCGCTGGTGCCGGCCACGAAGGCCTCATACGCATCCTCGATCCGCGCCAGGTCCACACGGGTCATGCGCCGCACCGCCTGCACCGCCGCCATCTCTTCCAGCGCCGCCCGAATCTCGGAAAAATCGATGATATCCTCTTCCGACAGGCCAATCACCGTGGCGCCGCGATTCTGCTGAAACAGCACCAGCCCCTCGACCTCAAGCTGCTTCAACGCCTCGCGCACCGGAATGGTGCTGACCCCAAACCCGCTGGCCAGCTCCGACTGCGGCAGCGACTGCCCGTCGACCAGCACCCCATCCAGGATCGCCTCGCGCAACGCGTTGCCCACACGCTCCGACGCCAGGCCGCGCGTTTCCTGCTGCGCGCTCGTAAAGATACTCTCCGGCAGCATACCTGTCCTCCCCGTTTCGCGACCCGGCAGATCATATATCATCTTGCAGATCATATACGATATGATACGGGAACATCCACCCAATCTTCCCCTCCGTCGGCAAGCCGCCCCATGACATCCCAGCCCGTTCCTCCGTCCGCTCCCCTCCCGCCAACCGCCGCGCTGCGAGACGCCCTGCCGCCCCGCGACGCGGCCCGCGCACGCATCGCGGCAGGCCTGCGCCGGCCCGAGGCCGCGTGTGTCGCCGCCCTGATCGACGACGCGACCCTGTCGCCCGAACTGGCGGCCCAGGCAGGCGCCACCGCCCACCGCCTGGCCCGCGCGCTGCGCGACGGCCGCCGCCCCGGCGGGGTGGAGGCGCTGGTACAGGAATTCTCGCTGTCCTCGCGTGAAGGCGTGGCCCTGATGTGCCTGGCCGAGGCCCTGCTGCGCATCCCCGACACCGCCACCCGCGACGCGCTGATCCGCGACCGGATCGGCACCGGCGACTGGATGGCGCATGTCGGTCTGGGCCGCTCGCTGTTCGTCAACGCCGCCGCCTGGGGGCTGGTGGTGACCGGCCGCCTGGTCACGCCCGAGCGCCAGCACGGGCTAGCCGGCGCGCTGACGCGCCTGGTCGCGCGCGGCGGCGAACCGCTGATCCGCCGCGCGGTCGACGTCGCGATGCGCATGATGGGCGAGCAGTTCGTCTGCGGCGAGACGATCGAGAGCGCCCTGCGCACCAGCCAGGCCCGCTACGACCGCGGCTTCCGCTATTCCTTCGACATGCTGGGCGAAGCCGCACTGACCGAGGCCGACGCCGCCCGCTACTGCCGCGACTACGAAACCGCGATCCACGCCATCGGCCGCGCGGCGCAGGGCCAGGGCCGCGACATCTACGACCGCAATGGCCTGTCGATCAAACTCTCGGCCATCCACCCGCGCTACGCCCGCGCCCAGCGCGACCGCGTGATGGCCGAACTGCTGCCGGTGCTGGTCCGCCTGGCACGACTGGCGCGCAGCTACGATATCGGCCTGAATATCGACGCCGAGGAAAGCGAACGGCTGGACCTGTCGCTCGACCTGCTGGAAGGCATGTGCCGCCACCCCGACCTGGCCGGCTGGAACGGTATCGGCTTCGTGGTGCAGGCCTACGGCAAGCGCGCCCCTGCCGTGCTGGACTGGATCATCGCCCTGGCCCGCGACACCGGGCGCCGCATCATGGTCCGGCTGGTCAAGGGCGCCTATTGGGACAGCGAGATCAAGAAGGCACAGCTCGACGGCCAGGCTGATTTCCCCGTCTACACCCGCAAATGCCACACCGATATCAGCTATGTCGCCTGCGCCCGCCTGCTGCTGGGCGCGCCGGATGCGGTGTTCCCGCAATTCGCCACCCACAATGCCCGCACGGTCGCCACCATCCACGCCCTGGCCGGCCCGCATTTCCACCACGGAAAATATGAATTCCAGTGCCTGCACGGCATGGGCGAAGGGCTGTATGACCACGTCGTCGGCTCTGCGAACCTCGACCGCCCCTGCCGCGTCTATGCCCCGGTCGGCTCGCACGAGACGCTGCTCGCCTATCTGGTGCGTCGCCTGCTGGAAAACGGCGCCAATTCCTCCTTCGTCAACCAGATCGGCGACAGCGCCATCCCGCTCGACACGCTGGTGGCCGACCCGGTGCAGACGGCACGCGACCTGGCCGCGCAGGGCAGCCTGCCCGTGGGGGCGCCGCACCCGGCCATCGCCCTGCCCTCCGACCTGTTCGGCACCAGCCGCCGCAATTCCACCGGGCTGGACCTGGCCGACGAACCATCCCTGACCGCACTGGCCAGCGCCATGGAATCCGGCCCGCGCCAATGGGTGGCCGCCCCGATCCTGGCCGACGGCGCCGCCCCCACCACCCCGGCCCGCAAGGTGCCCAACCCGGCCCGCCCGGACGACATGCCGGGCATGGCCCATTTCACCGACCCCACCCAGGCGCCCCACGCCGTCGAACTGGCCCTGGCCGCCATGACGGATTGGTCCGCCCGTCCCCCCGCCACGCGCGCCGCCTGCCTGGAGGCCGCCGCCGACCTGCTGGAAACCCACCACGCGGAACTGATCGGCCTGGTGGTGCGCGAGGCCGGAAAATCCTACCCCAACGCGGTGGGCGAAATCCGCGAGGCCGTCGATTTCCTGCGCTACTACGCCACCACGATCCGGCGGGAATTCAACAACGAAACCCACATGCCGCTAGGCCCGGTCGTCTGCATCAGCCCCTGGAACTTCCCGCTGGCCATCTTCCTCGGCCAGGTCTCGGCCGCGCTGGCCGCCGGCAACGTGGTGCTGGCCAAGCCGGCCGAGGAAACGCCGCTGGTCGCCGCCCGCGCGGTCGCCCTGCTGCACCAGGCCGGCATCCCGGCCGGCGCGCTGCAATTGCTGCCCGGCGGCGGCGATGTCGGCGCGGCGCTGGTCGCGGACGGACGGATCGGCGCGGTCATGTTCACCGGTTCCACCGAAGTCGCGCGCCTCATCGCCCGCCAACTGACCGGCCGCGTGGGCACCAACGGCCAGCCCGTGCCGCTGATCGCGGAAACCGGCGGCCAGAACGCGATGATCGTCGATTCCTCGGCCCTGGCCGAACAGGTGGTCACCGACGTCATCGCCTCGGCCTTCGACAGCGCGGGCCAGCGCTGCTCGGCCCTGCGCATCCTGTGCGTACAGGACGATTGCGCCGAATCCATGCTGGCGATGCTGCGCGGCGCGATGCAGGAACTGCGCGTGGGCGACCCGGCACTGCTGGCCACCGATATCGGCCCCGTCATCACGGAGGACGCCCGCGCCGGCATCAGCGCGCACATCGCCCGCATGCGCGCCGCCGGCTGCCGCGTCTGGTCCCCCGCCACGCCGCATGCGGTGCCGGGCGGCCATTTCCTGCCGCCGACCCTGATCGAAATCGACGACATCGCCGCCATCGGGCGCGAAGTCTTCGGCCCCGTCCTGCACGTCCTGCGCTGGCGGCGCGACCATCTCGACCGGCTGATCGACGCGATCAACGCCACCGGCTACGGCCTCACCTTCGGCCTGCACACCCGCATCGCCGAAACCGTCGATCATGTCACCAGCCGCATCGCGGCGGGCAATCTCTACGTCAACCGCAACACGATCGGCGCCGTCGTCGGCGTCCAACCCTTCGGCGGGCGCGGCCTGTCGGGCACCGGCCCCAAGGCCGGCGGCCCGCTGATCCTGCGCCGCCTGCTGGCCGCCTGCCCCGCCTTCACGCCCCCGGCGCCGGCACCATCCGATCCGGCCGACGCCCGGCCCGGCACCCTGCCCCAGGCCGCACGCGACTGGCAGGAATTCTCGGCAGCCACCGGCCACCCGGACGGCGTGACCGGCCATCCCCTGCACGGGCTGCGCGTGCCGATGCCCGGCCCGGTGGGCGAGACCAATCTCTGGTCGCTCGAACCGCGCGGCAGCGTGCTGTGCCTCGCCAGTTCCGAAGCCGCCGCCCGCCGCGCCACCGGCATGGCCCTGGCCACCGGCAACAGCGTGGTGCTGCTGGCCGGCGACGCCGCCGCCTGGGCCGCCAGCCTGCCCCCCACCCTGCGCACGCATATCCGCACGGTGCCCGACGCGGCCTCCCTGATCGGACTGGCAGATCCGGTGCCGGCCACCATCCTGGCCGAACCCGACGCCCCCGGCCTGGCGGCAGCCGTGCGGGCCCTGGACGACAAGGCCGGCCGCCACGGCCCGGTGGTGACGGTCCACACCCTGACGGCACAGGGCCCGCTGCCCGAATGGCTGCTGGAAGAACGGCTGGTCAGCACCAACACCACCGCCGCCGGCGGCAATGCGTCGCTGATGACGCTGGATGCGTCATGAGGGGGCGCGTTTCCGTTCTTTTTTGAAAAAAAGAACCAAAAAACTTCTGTTCCGTTCAGGAGCCTTTTGCTTGCCCGTTCCGAGGCTCCTGAACCAACAAAAGTCTTTTTGCTTCTTTTTCTTCAGAAAAAGAAGGCCTTTCCTATCCTCTAATAAGTCGCCGAAAGATTGAACAGAAACGCCCGCCCCGTCGAAGGGGTCACGCGATCACTGAACAGATTGGAATAGTTCAGGCGATTGGCCAGATTATAGCCGTTCATCTGCACCTTCCAGTGCTTGAGGAAGCTGTGCGAAATCATGGCATCCCATTCCACCGTCGAGGGCGCCCGCGCGGTATTGGCAGCATCCAGCCACACACCCTGGCGCCAGGTCAGGCCGCCACCGAAGGTGACGTTCCAGGGCGTGTTCGCCATGGCGGTATAGGTGGTCCAGAAAGTCGCCGAATTCTTCGGCGCATATTGAATGCGCTTGCCGACATCCGCCGCCGTCAGCGACGCAATGGTCCGCGCGTCGTAATAGGCATAGGTCGCGATCACGTTCCAGTTCTTCAGGATCTCACCCGACGCGCTCAGCTCGAACCCCTGGTTCCGCTGCCGGTCGCTCGACGAGGTCACATCGCCGGTCGACGGGTCCGTCAGCAGCGAATTGCCCTTCTCCAGCCTGAACGCCGACACGGTAAAGCCCATCCGACCGTGAAACGCATTATATTTCGCGCCGATTTCGTAAAGGCTGCTGGTCTCGGGCTTGAACCCCTCGGTCGAGGCCTTCAGCGGCTCGACACTGTTGGTCACATAGAGCCCGAGCGGCGTCGTCGACTGCGCCCAGTTGAAATAGAGCATCGTATTGTCGTCGGGCGTGTACATCAGGTTGACGGTGGGATTGTACGTATCCTGTTTCTGCCCGAAGGATTGGCCCGCGCCGGCAGGCCCTTCATTCGCCGAATAATGACTGTCCCAATGATCCCAGCGGAATCCCGCGCGCACCGAGAATTTCGGCGTGAGCCAGATCTGGTCCGAGAAGAAGGCCCCCACGTCGGTCCCGTCACCGGTCTTGTGCAGGGCCTTGCCGACACCGCTGATATTCACCAGACCGTAGCCATATTGGCCAAGCCCGCCGAGCAGCAGCCCGGGCACGTCGTTCGTCGGGTTGACCAGGCTGGTCTTATCGGCCCGCGTGCCGTTCTGCCCGTTATAGTTATAGGCATAATTGGTACGCCGGTCATAGACGTGCGCCACGTCCCATCCGGCGATGATCTGGTGCTTCAGCGCGCCGGTATTGAATGTCGCGATCGTGGAGAAGACATTCTGCACCGACCAGTCATTCTGCTGATAGGGCTCGGGCCCGCCCACATGCCCGCGACGGGCCACCATCGCCGCCGCCGGATCGGTGAAATATGCCGCGTTGCAGGTCGCATCGCATCCTTCCTGCGATGCCGAATAATAGCGGTCGTACATTCCGCCGCGCAGATCGTCATAAAACGAGATATGGCTGTTCAGCTCAAGTTTCAGATGCGCCGTCAGCATGTCGACATTGGTGGCGTCCTGATCGTACTGCGTGCCATACCAATTGTTCCGATTCAGCCCGAACGACGTCGCCGGGCGCGAGACGGAGGTGCCCGGCTTCTTCAGCAGCGGCACGCCGTAATCGGGAATGCGGTTGTCGGTCTGGTGGAAATATTCGATCGTCAGCGTCGTCGCCCTGCCCAGGCCGAACGCAATGGACGGCGCAATCCCCCAACGATGCGAATAAACGCTGTTCCTGCCAACCTCGTCGTTCTCATTGCCCATGGCGGCAATGCGCACGGCGGTGGATTCGCCGATCTGCTGGTTCACGTCCAGCGTGCCGCGATAATAATCGGCCGACCCGCCCGAGAACTGGCCGCCATAGCTGTTCCCCAGATGCGGCATCTTGGTGACCATGTTGATGGCCCCACCCGTCGTGCCATTGCCGAACACTTCGGAGGACGGACCCTTGATGACCGACACATGGTCATAATCGAAACTGTCGCGGCTATAGACGCCGAAATCGCGCAGCCCGTCCTCATAGATATCGTTCTGCGCCTGAAAGCCGCGGATCAGGAACTGGTCGCCGCTCATCCCGCCCTGGCCCTCGCCGACCGAAGCCGTGACGCCGGGCACATTGCGCAACGCCTCTTCCAGCGACTTCACGTTCTGCTGTTCCATCAGCAGCTTGGGCACGACATTGACGGTCTGGGCCGTATGCATCACATCCTGCGGCATGCGGCTGAGGCCGATATCCTCATGCAGGATGTTCATGCGACTGCCCACGACGGTCACATGCTCTTCCTCGGCAGCATTTCGCCCCGCCTGCTCCAGCTTCTGGCCATTCAGCGGCCGCACCGGAACCTCATCAGGCCGCGCCCCGGCGGCATGTTCGGTCGCCCGATGCCCCGCCACCGGCGCGTCCCCGGCCGGATGGGCACGGGCATGCATCCTGCGGCCGGCATGGCGATGATGCTTCGGCCCCGCCGCCGCCTCGCCATCGGTGGCTCCTTCCGCCGAACCGACATGCAGCCCCGAACAGAGCAGCGCAAAGCCCGCCATCAGCGGCGCAGGGTGAACACGGCGACGGATCAGTGGACTCGGCATTCTCTCGCTCTCGCAACCACGGTCATGTGGCGCCTTAAGTAAGGCAAATGCGAATCAGTCACAATTGCAAAAATCCGATATCCACCATCCGCCCGGGCGGAGGTTTTCAATACCACCCGGAAATGTTATGATATGAATTTACACTCTATTGCCCATACCGAAGCACAGGAAACGCGCACAGGACGCACCGCCAGCGCACATATCCAGACAGGCTCAGCAGGCGCCCAGCCCCTCATCCAGACGTGCCACCAGCTCGGCATCTTCCGCCGCCGGCATGGGCCGGCCATGCAGATAGCCCTGCACCTCGGCACATCCTTCCCTGCGGACAAGGGCAAGCTGCTCTTCGGTCTCGACCCCTTCCGCGACGGTCCGCACCCCCAGGCGCTGGCCCAGATCGGCAATGGCCCGGACCACGGCGGCGCATTCCGGCCGCGTCAGGGCATCGCGGACGAACGAACCGTCGATCTTGATCTTGTCGAACGGAAAGGCCCGCAGATGGGCCAGCGACGAATAGCCGGTGCCGAAATCGTCCAGCGCGATACGCACGCCCATCTGGCGCAGGGTCAGCAGGTCCTGGATACCGCCCTGCTCGTCACCCAGCAGCGCGGTTTCCGTCACCTCGATTTCCAGCCGCTCCGCCGGCAGGCCGGATGCCGCAAGTGCTGCGGAGACGGCCGGCACCAGCGTGCCCTTCCCCAGTTGAATCGCCGAGATGTTGACGGCAACATGCGCCCCGTCATCCCATTGCGCGGCACTCCGGCAGGCCCGGTCCAGGACGAATTCCCCCAACCGGTCGATCAGCCCGCATTGCTCGGCCACCGGCACGAATTCGGCGGGCGAGATCCAGCCCCGCTGCGGATGATGCCAGCGGGCCAGCGCCTCGCGCGCCATGACGCCCCCCGAATACAGGTCGATGATCGGCTGATAGAAGACGAACAGGCCCTGCCGGTCCTGCAGGGCGGCATACAGGCTCTTCTCCAGGCGCGTCCGTTCCTGCACGCGCAGTTCCAGATCGCGCGAGAAGAGCCGGGCGACCCCTTTTCCATCCTCCTTGGCCGCATACAGCGCCATGTCGGCACGCGCCAGCAGGCTCTCGGGCGCCTCGCCATGCTCCGGCGCCAGCGCAATGCCGACCGACGCCCCGATCTGGATCGTCTGCCCCTGTTCGAGGTCGAAGGGCCGGCCCAGCGCCGCCACGACCCGCTCCGCGTGCAGTCCGGCCGGCTGCTGGTGGTCATGGGGCAGCAGGATCGCGAACTCGTCACCCCCCAGCCGCGTCAGCATCATCGCCGGGTCGCCGCACAGCGCCCTCAGCCGGTCGGCAACCTGCCGCAGCAGCGCGTCGCCCACCTGGTGCCCACGCGCATCGTTGACCTGCTTGAAACCATCGAGATCGATATAGAGCAGCCCGAAGCCCGTATCGGGCACCGCCAGCCGTTCCTCCAGCGTCCTGCGGAATATCAGCCTGTTGGGCAACCCGGTCAGCGCATCATGATGCGCCAGATAGCCGATGCGCTTTTCCGCCTCGACTTCCTTCGTCACCAGCGCCCAGGTCAGCATGGGCCCGAGATACCGGCCGTCCGCATCGGTAATGGCGGAGACCTTGAGGTCCAGCACCTCCTCCCCCAGCCCGATGCGGGCACTGTGCGGCAGGTTGCTCGGGTCCGACAGGATATGGCGCTGATAGGCCGGACAGCGGTGAAAGACGTCGATGGAGGTGCCGATCAATGCATCGGCGCGGATCGGCAGAAGATGTTCGAGGCTGCGGATCAGCGCCCGGGACGTGTTGTTGACATAGTCGATCAGCATCGTCTCCGGCTCCACGGTCATGACCGCCACCGGCAGATCGTCGATCATGCGCAGAAGAAATTCGCGTTCCTTCGTCTTGAACCTGTCATTCAACAGTTCACGTCCCATCATTAGCAAACGGGAATGATTCCTCATTCAAAAGAGGGAGGCGCGATTCATTCCACAAGCGATGCCCGCACATCCAACGGACGCACGCAGCCCCCGCAAAGAAATCATTCAAAATCTTGCTTAATTTTTGCAAAGCTATGCAAGGAGCACAAAGTAATATAATATTGATTATTTATTTGATCCAGATCAATGCACTCAATTTCTCAAGCACAAATACCGCATGATCAAATCCGACCTTATCGAACGCCCGCAGATCCCATCTGGAAACGCGTCCCCCGGGTCGAACCCACCCGCAGAGCCGGCCTGGAAATGCGGGCTGGTGAGCGAGAGTGCCGCAAAGCGGCGCGCCCGTCGTGCGGTTCCGAGCACCGAAGCGGAGCGGCCTTATGGGCCGTGAGCATCGGAGCACAGGAAGCGCGCGTCGGATCGCCACCAGCGCACTCCAGACTGCACCACCCGCAGAGCCGGCCTGGACATGCTCGCTGGTGAGCGAGAGTGCCGCAAAGCGGCACGCCCGTCGTGCGGTTCCGAGCACCGAAGCGGAGCGGCCTTCATGGCCGTGAGCATCGGAGCACAGGAAACGCGCGTCGGATCGCCGCCAGCGCACTCCAGACTGCACCACCCGCAGAGCCGGCCTGGAAATGCGCGCTGGTGAGCGAGAGTGCCGCAAAGCGGCACGCCCGTCGTGCGGTTCCGAGCACCGAAGCGGAGCGGCCTTCATGGCCGTGAGCATCGGAGCACAGGAAGCGCGCGTCGGATCGCCACCAGCGCGCATTTCCAGGCCGGCTCTAGCCGTTGGCGGGAATGGTGACGATGGTATTCGGCCCCTTGCTGGTCTTGGACAGCTCCAGCAGGATCTGCAGCATGGTGAAGGCCAGCTTGCTGTCGAAATCGTCGTCCGCGATCCAGTAGAATTTGTGATTGTAGTTGGTCCAGGAGAAGACCGCCTCCGGGCGTTCCTTCGTCACGTGAATGACGACGATCGGCCGGGTTTCCCGCCCGACCAGCCGGATGGTGGGGCGCGTGCGGCCCGAGGTAATATCCTCCTCCGGCACGTCGATCTGGTAGGCGATCTGCCCCAGCACCCCCAGCACCGTGCGCGTCAGCAGCCGGATCTGCCCCCGGCGCGGCCGCCCGCCGCCATAGACGACCTCCACCCGCTCGTCATCCTGCGCCATGCCCAGCAGGCGGCGCGTGTCATGCACCACCCGCGCCAGGTCCGGATCGTCGGTCGAGGCGATCGACAGGAACACGCGGTCGGCCGCCCCGTCCTTGTCGGTGGCCGTGGCGGTGGGGCTGCGCTCCAATTGGATGCCCAGCAGCCCCGCCAGTTGCAGCAGGCGCAGATCGTAGATCAGGTCGAAGAACACCGGCGACCCGCGCCCCACATCCCCACCCAGCGAGCCCGCATTGCTGATCAGGTTGACCGACTGCACCGCCAGCCGGAACAGCACGTCGATCGGCAGCCCGCCCATGGCCAGCGGCAGCAGGTTGCCCGGCGGCAGCGGGCGCAGGATGCTCTGCGCGTATGCATCGCCGGTCACGGGCTGGAAGGTAAAGGTCGGGCTTTCCTGCACCTGCATGCCCGCGCCGCCATAGGGCCGGCTGGCCAGCGAATAGGTCCCGATCCCGACAGAGAGATTGCGCTGCAACTGATAGCCCGAGATCATCTGGGTGGTGTCCAGAAAGCCCGGCGTGTCGGCATAGCGCAGGCGCACGACGTTCAGCAGCGTCTGCTGCTTGCCCGAGCTGGTCAGCGCGCGCGAATAATCGCTCTGGTCCCGGTCCAGCCGGGTGGGCCCGATTTCGTAGCATCCTTGCAGACCGGACAGGCAGGGCAGCAGCAGAAGAAAACGAATGGTCCTGGTCATGGTCCCCGGATATCGGTCATGGCGCCTGAAGCGCCATAGATCACCGGGCCGGCATTTCCAATGCGCTTCCAGATCATTTTTCCTGACAAGTTGGCAATGTCGGGCCGGTGACGGCGCACCGGGGAACCCGCCGCCCCCGGCCCGGTTTCATCGAATTGTCACAATGGAAATGCGGCCCCATGCCGTATGTGGCATCCCACCGACAGGGATTCCGCCACCAGGGACACGCATGGGTTGAGCCGATCATGACGACACGCCGCGACTTCCTCAAATACGCTCTCCTGTCCGGTGCGGCGGGCGCCACCGCGACGCTGCCCGACGCGATCCGGCGCGCCTTCGCCATCGCGCCCGATCCGGGCTCGACCTGGCAGGATGCCGAGCATGTCGTGATCCTGATGCAGGAAAACCGCTCGTTCGACCATGTGTTCGGCACGCTGCAGGGCGTGCGCGGCTTCAACGATCCCAGGGCGCTGCGCCTTGCCAACGGCAATCCGGTCTTCGCCCAGTCCGGGGCCTCGGGCCATACGTACCTGCCCTGGCGGCTGAACATCCGCGACACGCGCATCACCTGGATGGGCTCCATCCCCCATTCCCGCGACAGCCAGGTCGATGCATGGAACGATGGCGGCCACGATCGCTGGATCGACGCCAAGGCCTCGCAGCACGCGGGCTATGCGCGTTATCCGCTGACGATGGGCTATTACACGCGCGAGGACCTGCCGTTCTACTACGCGCTGGCCGATGCCTTCACCGTCTGCGACCAGCATTATTGCGGCGCGATGACCGGCACGACCCCCAACCGCCTGCTGTTCTGGACCGGCACCGTCCGCGACCTGCAGGCGCCCGATTCCAGGGTCTACATGCGCAACGGCGAAATCCTGGAGGGCGGCATGAACTGGACCACCTTCCCCGAACGGCTGGAGAGAGCCGGCATTTCCTGGAAATTCTACCAGAACGAACTCTCCCAGACCGGTGGCATGACCGGCCCGGAACGGGCGTGGCTGTCCAATTTCGGCTGCAACGTCCTGGAATGTTTCGATCAATATTGCGTCTCGGCCAATCCCGGATTCAGCGACTGGCTTGAAGCACGCATCGGTGACTGCACCGACCATATCGACCGGCTGATGACGCAGGAAATGCTCGTCTCCGAAACGCGCGACGAACAACTGGCCGAAGCCCGGGCCCTGCTGGCGGTCCTGACCCACCGCCGCGCCTCGGCCGGCCGCACGGTGGAAAAACTCCGGCCGGAAGAACGCGCCCTGTTCGAAAAGGCGTTCGTCATCAACAGCGGCGACCCGGATTACAGGACCCTCGAAACCCTGTCCTTCCCCGACGAGGACGGAAAGCGGCACATGGACGCCCCCAGGGGCGATATCCTGTACCAGTTCCGGCAGGATGCGCGCACGGGCGCGCTGCCCACCGTCTCATGGCTGGCCGCGCCCGAGCATTTTTCCGACCACCCCACCTCGCCATGGTACGGCGCCTGGTACGTGTCGGAAATCATGGATATCCTGACCGAAAACCCGGAAATCTGGAAAAAGACCATCTTCCTCATCACCTACGATGAGAATGACGGCTATTTCGACCATGGCTGTTCCTACGCGGCGCCGGACCCGTACCGTCCGGAGACCGGCCGCTCATCGGCCGCGATCGGCCCCGACGGTCTGGAATATACCTCCGCCCGCGACGAGGAGGACCGGGGCGTCCCCCCTCGCCTGGCACGCACCGGGCCCATCGGGCTGGGTTTCCGCGTGCCCATGATCGTGGCCTCGCCCTGGAGCCGCGGCGGCTGGGTCAACTCGCAGCTCTTCGAGCACACATCGACCCTGCAATTCCTGGAAACCTTCATCCAGCGGAAATTCGGCAAGACGGTCACCGAAACCAACATCTCGCCCTGGCGCCGGGCGATCAGCGGCGACCTCACCTCCTGCTTCCGCCCCTTTGACGGCACGGTGCCCGCCCTGCCCTATCTGGACCGCGACGCGCATCTCCAGACCATCGAGCAAGCCCGCGACCAGCCCCTGCCCGGCGGCTTTCACGCACTGCGCGCAAGAGAACTGGCCGTGCTCCGCACCGATCCGACAGGCCTGCGCACCATGGTGCGGCAGGAACCCGGCACCCGCCCCTCCTGCGCCCTGCCCTACGAACCCTATTGCGATGGCGGCCTGACGCCGGATGGCGAGCAGCTCGCGCTGCGCCTGCACGCCGGCCAGAAATTGCACGGCGCCCGCGCGGCGGGCCTGCCCTTCAATATCTACCGCCACGGCGTCGGCCTGGACGGCACCAGGAAAAGGGGGGCCATGCAGGCCGGCACCTACGCCGTGGCAGCCGGCGACACGCTCGACGTGGCCTTCGACCTGACGTCGTTCGCGGGCAGGCTATATGACGTGTCGGTCCACGCACCCAACGGTTTCTACCGCCGCTTCAGGGGCCGGCAGGGCGGATTGTGCCTGCAGGCGGAATGCGGATACCTGCACGGAAAGGGCCGGGACCTGATCCTGCGCGTGACCAATACCGACCACCGGACCATCACCCTGGCCTGCACCCTGGCCGGCCACCGGGGCGCACGGCAGACACTGCGCGTAACCCCGGGCCAAACTGCCACGGCAGCATTCGACCTGGCACCGGGCGCGATGTGGTACGACATCACGCTCACCACCCCGGCCGAGCCCCAACTGGCCTACCAGTTCGCCGGCCGGGTCGAAACCGGCCACCCCGGACGGACGGACCCCGCCATGGGCATGATTTGAGGCTGTTTGCCAACTCGCCCTGCCGGCGATCCGACGCGCATTTTCGGGCAGGCTCAGGTGAGTTTCCTGGCCAGGCCGGCGACGTGCTGGCCGAGGAAGCGCGCACCATCCAGCTCGTTGGCGCTCACGGCGCGCGACCCGTCACCGGCAGCGATCGTGGTGGCGCCATAGGGCGCGCCGCCCGTCACCTCATCCAGCTTCAACTGGCCCTGGAAGCTGTAGGGCAGGCCGCTGATGACCATGCCGTGATGGATCAGGTTGGACAGCAGCGAATACAGCGTCGTTTCCTGCCCGCCATGCTGGCTGGCGGTGGAGGTGAAGGCCGCGCCCACCTTGCCGACCAGCGCACCCTTCAGCCACAGCCCGCCCGTCTGGTCCCAGAAGGCCGCCATCTGCGCCGGCAGCCGCCCGAAGCGCGTCGGCGCACCGATGATGATGGCGTCATACTCCGCCAGATCGGCCGGGGTCGCGACCGGCGCCGCCTGGTCGAGCTTGAAATGATGCGCCTTCGCGATCTCCTCGGGCACCGTCTCCGGCACGCGCTTGATATCGACCTCGACGCCCGCCGCGCGGGCTCCCTCGGCGACGGCCCCGGCCATCGTCTCGACATGTCCATAGGTGGAATAATAGAGAACCAGCAGCTTCGTCATCGTGACCTCTTCCCGGCCTCGGGGCCGTTTCCTGGGGGAGCGAACGTTACATCCCGGACCATACGGCCCACCCCACCAGACGGCAGCACCCAAAGACGGAAACCGTGGGTTTCCGTCTTTTACCGCTCACCCCCTCACAACAAAGCGCCGAACATCGCCAGCACCACCCCGCCCATCAGCAGGGTCGCGATCCAGCCCAGCCATCGCAGCGGGCCGCGAATGGCAAACCGCCCCATCACATCCCGCCGCGCCGCCACCACCATCATCACGACCATGACCGGCACCGCCGTCACCCCGTTCAGCACCGCACTCCAGAACAGTGCGCGGATCGGATCGACAGGCGCGAAATTGATGATCATGCCGATCAGCGTGGCGATCACCAGCGTGGCGTAGAAGGCCTGCGCCTCCTTGGGGCGGCGCTCCAGCCCCGTCGGCCATTGCCGCGCCTCCCCCACGGCATAGGCGGCCGACCCCGCCAGCACCGGCACCGCCAGCATCCCGGTGCCCACGATGCCCACCGTGAAGACCAGCGACGCGAATTCCCCCGCGATCGGCCGCAGCGCCTCGGCGGCCTGCGCCGAGGTCTGGATGTCGGTCACGCCATGGACATTCAGCGTCGCCGCCGTCGTCACCAGAATGGCCAGCGCGACCAGGTTGGAGAATCCCATGCCCACCAGCGTATCGATCTCGATGCGCCGCAGCGCCCGCCTGCCCTGCGACGGCGCATCGACCAGGTCGACGCGCTGGGGATAGACATGCAGGTCCTCGACCTCCTCCGACGCCTGCCAGAAGAACAGATAAGGGCTGATCGTGGTCCCCAGGATCGCCACCAGCGTCGTCAGATAGCCCGATGTCAGCGCATGGCCGGGCCAGACCAGATGCCAGGCCAGCCCCCGCCAATCCACCGCCACGCAGGCCAGAGCGGCGAAATAGGCAAACAGCGCCAGCGTCAGCCATTTCAGCGCCGCCACATAGCGCGTATATTGCAGGAAGAGCTGCATCGAGATCGAAATCGCCGAGAACAGCAGCACATACAGCGCATGTGGCGCCGGCAGCAGCAGCCCCAGCGCATCGGCCATCGCGCCCAGGTCGGCGCCCAGATTGATGATGTTCGCCACCAGCAGCAGCAGCACGACTCCGCTCAGCAGCCAGGCCGGACAATGCAGGCGGATCACGCCCGCCAGCCCATGCCCCGTCGTCCGCCCGATCCGCGCGCTGATCATCTGCACCGCCACCATCAGCGGATAGGTGAACAGCAGCGTCCATGACAGCCCATAGGCAAACTGCGCCCCGGCCTGCGAATAGGTCGCGATCCCGCTCGGATCGTCGTCCGACGCGCCGGTGATCAACCCCGGTCCCAGCACGCGAAACAGAGGCGGCCGGCTCGGCCCGACCACCGGGCTGGGCAGTTCGGGGTCGTCCGCCCCCCGCGACCCGGCAGGCTTCGCCGGACCTCCGCCCCCACCGGGCGATGCCACCCCGCCTGTGCCCCGGCCTGGGGGCGTCTGCCGCACGCGCATTCTAATGCTCAATTCACCGGATGTGATTCGACCCCAACTCTACAGCAAGCATCCCGTCGCTCCAAAGAGCGATTCCCCGCAAGGCGAATCCCCCCGCACGCCCGACTTTCCATGGATGGACGAATTTCGTAAAAAGACATACCATTCCGCTATGGAAAAGGAGTGGATGTGCTCGCTCTCCCTGCCTCTCCCCCGTGCCCCTTTGGGCCTGCTGGTCGTGTCACGCCACTCACCGCGACAGCCCTGCCGTTGTCGACCTCGGTCAATTTGCCGGCAACAGATCGCGGGCGTACGATCCGCCCCGTGCCGAATGCGGCCGATCACCTGCCAGATGCGATCGCGCAGACACCGACCTTCGAAGATGTCCGGGCCGTCCGGGGCGATGTCCGGCAGAGTGACTTTGCAAACAGCGTCTTAGATATTTCCAGCCGCACGACCGATGACGCTCACAATTCGACGCCACGCGACCTGTTTGCAGGACATCGGCAGGCCATGATGGGCGATAGCCTTGCCCGGTTTGGGGTGGACGGATCGAAGGTCGTCAATTCCTCCCACTACGAAGAGTGAAAAACATCAACGCCTGCTCGGAAAGAACGCACCCATGACCAGTCCGCCCTTGCCTTCTCCCGAAATTTTTCAGCATGTGCGCATCATCATGGGCATGGTGGTGGGTTTGAGCGTCACGCGCCTGCTCAATGGTCTGGTGCGCATCATTCAACATCCCGGACAGACGCGGATCTATCCGGTTCATATCGGCTGGGTGTTGACATTGCTGCTCATGCTCGTGCATTTCTGGTGGTGGGAGTTCTGGCTGGTCGCGCTACCGGCCTGGACGTTCGAGACCTATCTGTTCCTGATCATTTACGCGATTATCCTGTTTTTTCTGAGCGCGTTCCTGTTTCCGGATTCAATCAGCGACTATACGGGATACGAGGATTTCTTCATTTCAAGGAGAAAGTGGTTTTTCTCGTTCTTCGCGTTGACTGTCATCTTCGACCTGATCGACACGCTCATCAAGGGTTCGGCGCATTACGCCATGTTTTCGGCCGAATACTGGTTCCGGGTGCCGGTCTATCTTGTCTTTTGCGGCATCGCAATCGTTTCCACCAATCGCCGATTTCACATGACCTTCGTCAGCTTCGGATTGATTTATGAAATCTCATGGATTCTCCGACATTTTGAAACACTACGATAAAGGAAACAACGATTCGGGATGCCGAATGGTCCCCGGCGAGGGTGAGCTGCTTCGACATGGCGCCACCCATATCCCGTGATTTGCCGCTTACGACAAACATGTCGACATGACTGTCCGCTTTTAGGAAAAATTCATCATGCCCCAAATGTCTCGTTCGAGACGCCCCCTGCCAAAAAAGTGACGGGACCGCGGCAAGAGGTGCCGCAGGAAGCCAGGGGCGTCCAGCAACGGATGAGCACGCGCCAGGACCAGCGACGAGCCTTATTGTCAGAACGATACCTGCCATGGGCTTCTCCTCCATGGAAAGGAGAGAGGGTGGTTGCACTCCCACGCGAAATGACATGATGATCAGCCCCTTCCCAGCGTCACCGGCTCCGGATGCGTGCGCGGAGCCACAGAGTACGAGGCCATCATGACACGTCCCCGTTTCCGGCTTCTTCTGGCAGGCACAGGCGTCCTGGCGCTGCTGGCGGCCGTCGGCTGCCGCGCCATCCTCTCCCCGGAAGAAGCCCGGCAGTCGGTCGCGGCCGGAACCGGCCCCAATCCGATCCTGCTGCCGCCCAACCCGACCTTCATGCCCACGGTCAACATCGCCACCCCCATCGGCTGGCAGGGCACGCAGGCCCCCGTCCCGGCACCGGGGCTGGCGGTGCATGCGTTCGCAACAGGGCTGGACCATCCGCGCTGGCTGTACAGGCTGCCCAACGGCGACATCCTGGTGGCGGAATCCAATTCGCCCGGCACCGATATCAAGACCCTGAAGAACCGCATCGCCGGCCTGATCATGGGCCGCGTCGGCGCGGGCGCCCCGAGCCCCAACCGCATCATCCTGCTGCGCGATACCAATGGCGACGGGCTCGCCGACCAGCGCAGCGTCTTCCTCGACCATCTCTATTCGCCCTTCGGCATGGCACTGGTCGGCGATACGCTCTACGTGGCCAATGCCAACGCCCTGGTCCGCTTCCCCTATCGCGAGGGCGAAACCCATATCGACGCCCCGGGCGAGAAAGCCGCGGACCTGCCGGCCGGATACAACCACCACTGGACCAAGAACATCCTGGCCACCCCGGACGGGCGCACGCTGTACGTCACCATCGGCTCCAACAGCAATGTCGCCGATAACGGCATGGAAGCCGAGGAAGGCCGCGCGCGGATCGACAGGTTCGACATTGCCACCGGCACGCTCACCCCCTTCGCCACCGGCCTGCGCAACCCCAACGGGCTGGCGTGGGAGCCCCGGACCGGCACCCTGTGGACGGCGGTGAACGAACGGGACGAAATCGGCAGCGACCTCGTGCCGGACTACATCACATCGGTAAAGGAGGGCGCGTTCTACGGCTGGCCCTACAGCTATTACGGCCAGCATGTCGATGTCCGCGTCCAGCCCCAGCGGCCGGACCTGGTGGCCAGCGCCATCGCCCCCGATTACGCGCTGGGCCCGCACACGGCCTCGCTGGGCATCGCCTTCTCGCAGGACAGCAGCCTGCCCGACGCGTGGCGCAGCGGCCTGTTCGTCGCCCAGCACGGCTCATGGAACCGCAAGCCCAAGAGCGGCTACCGCGTCCTCTACGTCCCCTTCGCCGACGGCCGCCCCTCCGGCCCGCCCCGCGACGTGCTGACCGGCTTCCTCACCGCCGACGAAGACCATGTCCACGGCCGCCCCGTCGGGCTGGCGCTGGACAAATCCGGCGCCCTGCTGGTCGCCGACGATGTCGGCAATACCGTGTGGCGGGTAACGGGCGCGCAGTAATCATCCCGACTTCCGAAAAAGAAGCAAAACGACTTTTGATCCGTTCAGAGCCATCGCCTTCTCTTCCTCTTCCCCAGCAAGAATCCTGAACGAATCAAAGTTTTTTGGCTCTTTCACCGCCCGTCCTCCGCCTCCGCGATCCGACGCGCCACCACCAGGTCCTCCGGCGTATTGACGTTCAGGAACGGATCGAACGGCCGATCCGGGAACACCACCTCCCGCATCCCCGCCGTCTCGGCAAAGGCCCGCACGCCAAAGGCGGCACGCGGCGCACCGGGCCCGATCGCCTCCAGCCGCGCACGCAACGCCCCCCGCGCCGCCACCGGCCACAGCGCCACCAGATGGTGCCGCCGCCCGCCCGACACCGCCACCGACGGCCCGGGCGCCAGCGCGGCCGCCAGCCCGCGCGGCACGAAGGGCGTATCCCCCGGCACCGTCAGCACCCAGGCGCACTCCAGCCCGGCCGCCCAGTCCATGGCCGCCAGCACCCCGGCCAGCGGCCCGGCGCCCTCGATCCCGTCAGGCAGCACCGGCAGCCCATAGGCCGCGAAGCGCCCTTCGTCCCCCCGTGCATTGATGGCCAGCTTCATATCCTCCCCCGCCAGACGCGCCAGCAGCCGCGCCAGCAGGGTCAACCGCCCGGCGGTCAGGAGCGGTTTGTCGCCCCCACCCATGCGGGTGGCCGCCCCGCCCGCCAGAACCACACCAGCACACCCCATCCCACGCTCCCTTGCCGCCGGCCCCTCCGGTCCCGACCTTGCCATCATCGGGGATTGAAGGCACCTGTACCTCCTACGAACACGCGGAACGCAACAGGACGGAACGATGGGGCACGCCGCGATCATGGGCATTACCGGGCGCAGCGGCGCGGGCAAGACCACATTGATGGTCCGGCTGCTGGAAACGCTGGCCGCACGGGGCCTGCGCGTCTCCACCATCAAGCACGCCCACCATGGGTTCGATATGGACCGTCCGGGCAAGGATTCCCACCGCCACCGCGAAGCCGGCGCGCGCGAGGTGCTGGTGGCCTCCGACACGCGCTGGGCCCTGCTGCACGAACAGGATGGCCCAGCCCACCCCACCCTGCCCGACCTGATCGCCCGCATGGCCCCGGCGGACCTGATCCTGGTCGAAGGCTTCCGCACGGCCCTGCCGGTCGCGATCGAAATCTACCGCCCCACCCTGGGCAAGGACCCGCTCTGGCCCGCCACGCCCCAGATCGCAGCCGTCGCCACCGACGCCCCCACGCTGGACCTGCCACCCGGCATCTCCCGGCTGGACCTGAACGACACCGACGCCATCGCCGCCTTCGTCCTGGCCCACGCCCGCCCCTGCCGGCCCCCAGGAAACCAGACCACAGGACACACGCCATGACCGCATCGGACGAACCCGGCTGGTTCCCTATCGCCCTGCGCCTGCGCGGCGCGCGCGTGCTGGTCGTGGGCGGCGGCGGCATCGCCCTGAACAAGATCCGCCTGCTGCTGGCCCACGCGGCACGGGTCGAGGTGCTGGCCCCCACGCTGGACGACGCGCTGACGGCCCTGCGCGACGCCGGGCAGATCCACCACATCGCGGCCGAAGCCCGTCCCGACCAACTGAATGCAATGCTGCCCGGCTGCCGCCTGGTCTACGCCGCAACCGACGACCGCGCCGTCAACCGCACCGTCGCCGCGCGGGCCGACGCGCTGAACATCCCGGTCTGCGCGGTGGACGATCCCGAACCCTCCAGCTTCATCACCCCCGCACAGATCCATCGCGGCCCGGTGCGGATCGCGATTTCCACCGGCGGCGCCGCCCCGGTCCTGGCCCGCCGCCTGCGCGAACGCATCGAGGCCGCAATGCCGGCCGGCCTCGACAGCCTCGCCCGCTTCCTGCGCGACGCCCGCCCCCATGTCGTCGCACACTGCCCCGACATCGACCGCCGCCGCCGCGTGTGGGAAGATTTTCTGGACGGCCCAGGCGGAGCCGCCGCCCAGCGCGGCGATACCGCAACCGCCCGACAGGTGCTGGACCAGCTCCTGGACGGCACACGCACCACGGGCGAGGTCTGGCTGGTCGGCGCCGGCCCCGGCGACCCCGACCTGCTGACCCTGCGCGCGCTGCACCTGATGCAGAACGCCGACTCCGTCCTCTACGACCAGCTTCTGCCGCCCACCCTGCTGGACCGCGTACGCCGCGACGCCACACGAATCTTCGTCGGCAAGCAGCGCGACCGCCACACCATGCCGCAACCCGACATCAACGCCGAACTGATCCGCCGCGCCCGCGCGGGCGAGCGCGTATTGCGCCTGAAAGGCGGCGACCCGTTCATCTTCGGCCGGGGCGGCGAGGAAATCGAGGCCCTGGTCGAAGCCGGCATCCCCTTCCAGGTCGTACCCGGCATCACGGCCGCCAGCGGGTGCGCCGCCTATGCCGGCATTCCGCTGACCCACCGCGACTGCGCGCAATCCTGCCTCTTCGTCACCGGCCACGCCCGCAAGGACGGCACGCTGGACCTGCCGTGGGAGCGCATGGCCGGCGCCGGCCAGACGATCGCCATCTATATGGGCGTCCACGCCCTGCCCGACCTGTGCGCGATGCTCGTCCGCCACGGCCTCCCCCCCGACTGGCCCGCCGCCATCATCGAACGCGGCACCCAGCCCGACCAGCGCGTACTGACCGGCACACTGGACACCCTGCCCGACCTCGCCCGCACCAGCGGCATAGGCAGCCCCGCGCTGATCCTGGTAGGCGAAGTGGTACGCCACCGGGTGGTATCGCCCCCGATAGGGTAAAGACCCTTCTTTTTCTGAAGAAAAAGAAGCAAAAAGACTTTTGAGCCGTTCAGGCGCCTCGCAACGAGCAGGCAAAAAGCTCCTGAATAGATCAGAAGTTTTTTGGTTCTTTTTTTCAAAAAAGAACAACCCTCCGCCACCACGCAGAACCTGTCTGGAACTGTGGGCTGGCGCGCAAGGGCGGCCCGAAGGAAACGCGCGCCGGATCGCCACCAGCGCGCATGTCCAGGCAGGTTCTCAGGATATGTCGGCCATCAGCGAGACATGCGCGCAGGTAATCTTCCAGCCTTCATCCGTGCGCACCCAGGTCTGGCTCTGCCGCCCGATGCGCGTGACCCCCTCGCGCTGGAATTCCAGATTGACGGTGGCCAGATCGCTCCCGAAGGTCGTGATTACCCGCCGCAGCACCCGCCGCTGCGGCGACCCGCCAGCCCGCCCCTTGCGAAAGGCCGCGATCTCGGCAAAGCCATACAGCATCTCACCCACACCATAACGGATCGTCTCCGGCGCATCGCGGAACAGCGCATCCAGCGTCTCCAGCTCGTTCGCCATCAGCGCCGCCTCATACCGGTCGGCCATCGCGGTCACTTCAGCCACAATGGCGGGGTCGTCGATCAGAAGCATGTCGATCCTCTTGCATTCCGAAGAAATAGGCGCCGTGCCAGCCGTACAACCATGAGCCAAGATCCGGCCTACTCCAACCGCAAATCATCGGCCCGCGATCAGCCTTGATGAGAAACGGTAACGAGGCGCCGGATCGCCCCCGGCGCGGGGAAGCATCGCCAAGGTTGCAAGCCGGGCCCGAAACGCCGATCCTCCACCGCATGTGGACCGAACCCTATCTGGAAACCTGCTGCCGGTCGGCGCTGCACCGGCTGATGCTCAGCGGCGCGGCGGGGCGCCCGGCGGGGCTGAAAGACCAGCCCTGCCTGGAACGGCTGGCGCGCATGGGCCTGGCGACCCAGGACGCCGACGGCCGCTACCACCCGACCCCACAGGGCGCGGCCCGGCATGAATCGGAAATCCTGTCCCCCCCATGATGCGGCATGACGATCTGTGGCGCGCGCTGGATACGCTGGCTGCCGAACATGGCCTCACCCCGTCGGGGCTGGCCCGGGCGGCGGGGCTGGACCCCACCAGCTTCAACCCGTCGAAACGCACCACCCCCGCCGGCCGCCCCCGCTGGCCCGGCACCGAAAGCCTGGCGCGCGTGCTGGATATCACCGGCCTGAGCCTGGAGGCTTTCGCCCGTCTGGCAGGCGGCCAGCACCCGCTTGCCCCCACACCCCGCGCCAGCCGATCGCGCCTGCGCCTCTCCCCCTTCTCGCATCTCGGCCAGCCGGGCATGTTCGACGGCGCGGGCCTGCCCAGCGGCCGCCATTGGGACCAGTGGGACATGCCCGGCCCCGCCGAGGCCGACCTCTACGCCGTCACGCTGGATACCGCGTTGTTCGAGCCCGTATTCCGCGCCGGCACAATCCTGATGGTCTCGCCCGGCACCCCGGTCCGCCGGCATGACCGGGTGCTGGTCCTGCGGCCGGAAGGCGCCCTGTGCGCAGTGGCGGTCGACGCGCGGGCGGGCATCGGCTCCGCCCCCCTGCTGGCCCTGATCGGTGCGGCGGCAGGCGGCGGCCCGTTCGAGGCCTCCCCCGCCGATCACCTGCACCGTATCATGATGGCGTTTCTGTAGTGGGCGCAGGGGGCACCATAGCCGATTGATGCAGGTTATCCACCCGTGTGATCTTCGCGCCATGATCATGATGGACCCTGCTGATTTTATTAGCCTGCAAGGCCCCCAATACGCTTTGGTCGATATCGAAACTGTCCGCCACGGCCTGATGCCCGATGTCCTCGCGCCTTTTGCGCCGTTCCACGCTGAACCGTTTCTTATTGTACAGCGCCCAGCCGATCAGGATCGCCGCCAGAACGATCATGACGGCACCATAAAACAGCAGGCTACCGATGGTCTCGGAAACGCTGGCCTTGACCGGCGCATGGTCAACATTGAAGAAATTCAGAAAAAATCCGGAAGCAAGAAGAAAGACAAACCCGCCCCATGCGAAAATGGTTATCACTATATCGACGACAATATAAAATCTCGTTCTCTGCGTTTTGATGACTTTGTCGTTCATGATGGAATTTTCTTCCATATTCCCGTTCGAAACGGTCATCATCGTGCCTCCGTCCGGTCCGGGGATATCTGCGCGATCCCCCGATCCGGACTGTCCCAGCGCGCGCGCCGTCCCTGGCTTTTCAGCATGGTCTTCGGAAAGCTCACCAGGGTCGTGAACAGGCTGAGCATCCAATAGACCATCGGATACCAGACGACCCAGAAAAGCGAGGAGGCGATATTCTTCTCATAAGAGCGTTCGATCAGAAGGCTGACCGAAAATTGTACAAGGCAGGCGACACTCAGAAGCAGGCCGGTAAAGGCCGGCGGGAACAGCGTGTCGATATAGATGCTTTTCGGGAGCGGAAAAAACAGGCCATAGAAATACAGCACGACGCTGAACGCGAACAGGAACGCCCAGATCGTCGAAAGGAAGAACTCGACCAGCAACATCCACATGCGCCGGTTGCGCCAGCGCCAGATCGTGAACATGTTTTTCAGGAACACTTCCGCGCCGCCCTGGGCCCAGCGCAGGCGCTGCTTCCACAAGCCCCGCAATGTCTCCGGCATCAGGATCCAGCACAGCGCGCGCGGTTCATAGAAAACGCCCCAGTGATACAACTGCAGCTTCCAGCTGATATCGATGTCCTCGGTGATCATGTCGGGGCTCCAGTATCCGACATCGGCCAGCGCGGTGCGGCGGAAGGCGGCAACGACCCCCGATACCGTGAACACATGACCGTAGACACGCTGCGCGCGCTTGATCAGGCCGATAATGGACGAGAATTCCCCGACCTGGAGCCGCCCGATCAATGTCGAGCGCGTGCGGATGCGCGGATTGCCCGTGACGGCGCCGACGCGCGGCAGGTCCAATAATGGTGCGACCAGATAGGCGGCCGCATCCTTGTCCAGCAATGCGTCGCCATCGATGCAGACCAGAAAGTCGCTGCGCGCCACCGCCGCCCCCATGCGCAGGGCAACTGCCTTCCCCTGGTTTTCGGCCAGTTGGATGACCCGAAGCTTTGGATAATCATGAGCGATCTGTTGCAGGATCTCGCCGGTCTCATCCTTCGACCCATCATTGATCGCGATGACTTCGATATATTGGTATCTCTGATGGATCGCCGCCTCGATCGTCTCGCGAACGTTCGGCCCTTCGTTGTAGCAGGGGATGAGTATCGAAATTAATGGATTGCCTTTCAGGTCCGGCGGCCGGCGTTCCGCGCCCCTGTTCCAGTGCCGTTCCTTGGTGAACCAGAAGAACACCCCGCCGGTGATCCAGATTCCGGACATGAACAGCGGCCAATAGAAGAGGAATTTAAGCGCCACCTCTCCCGACAGAACCCAAACGGCCCCTAACGGCAGGCTCAGGACGATGCAGAGCACGATGACGGCAATGAGACGATCGATCATCGGAGCGGATACCAGCGATTGGAAAAGACCGGCCTCACGGCCTCCAGGGACGGACGACCTTCTATGAAATCATCCGGATAATATCCGTAATTTCCGGCACCCAGACCTTGCAGCCTCTTCATCCATTCGACCAGCGTCCCGTCCGCGACCGGCTTCGCCGGGTGCCTTCTCCAATCCTCGGTCTGCAACTCGATAATGGCGTGTGCCAGACCGTCCTTATTGGATCGTATGGTCTCGACAAGCCCGGTCAGCCATGACAGGTCCTTCCCGGCCGGCACGTCTTCCATCAGGGGCATGGCCATGGGCACCGTCCAGTCATACGTACCCAGGAAATCCTTCAGATTCTGCGCGTACCATTCCTCGCTGTCGGGCTGCAGAACCGGTTCGGCATAGATATTGCGCGCGGATTCCACCTGCGGTCCGCGGATTGCACGGACATGCTGCAGCAGCGTCATGGTAAAACCCGTCAGAGCCTGGCTCTTGAACCGCGTCCAGAGCCGCATATAAGCCGGGTTCCCGCGAATCTCGCCGATGGACGGGGGCAGTCCCTGGCTCTCATAGGCTTTCAGGGCATCGGGCGACGCATCTTCGAAATCCGACAGCAGGGCGTCATCATGAAACAGGATGCCGCTGAAGACCGCGTGGCCTGCGAGGTCTTCATACAGACCGATGATCCTTTTTCTTACGTCCTCATTGAAAAAGGACAGGCGCCGATATTGCTGGGGGTTGATCTCCCCCTGTCCCGTATGCGGATTCCAGGCCAGGACGTGGGGCAGGTCCGGCGCGTCGAATGCCAGGACCGGCATCCAGGCATAGACCCGTGCACCGCCCCGGGTCTGCAACTGCCAGGCGACCCTGTTGAACAGGTCCGCCCGGACGGGCAGCCAGCGATTGGGAAAATAGACGGACTTGATGTTCCCATCCCCCGCGGGGTCGGCAAAAGCCTGCAGGAAGACATAATTGGCATGCAGGTCGGCCACGCGCTGGATCAGCAGATCGACATTGCGCGACATCTGCTTCGGATCGGAATCGTAGACATAATCCAGGTCCACCTGCACCATGCGAACGAACGGCTTCTCCTGAACCCCCGATACGCTCTGTGCGAACTCCCGCAAGGACGGATTGCCGGCGATCAGAAAGCGCGGAATATTGTCGTTGCGGTTGATGTCGGCCAGCCCGTCATCGAGCGTCATCGCCATCTGATAGCCATGCCGCCTGGCCACCGCGAGCGTGACGCCGCTGGCCGCGCCGTACGGCCATACCCACACGCGCGGCTTCTTTCCCGTCGCCTGGATGATGCGCTGCGTGATCAGGCCGACATCCTTGTCGACGCGCGCCTCGAACGCGCCGGCGGTCTCGTACCGCCCGGTCCTGGCATCATAGGTTCTGTTGACGTTGAAGGGTTCGGTATTGCCCTGCGGGTTGGCCAACATGCCCTTATGCTCGGCATAGGTATGCGCGCCGATCTCGACCAGGCCGGATTGCGACATCTCGCGTATTTCCTGCCAGTTCAGGAACTGCTCGCGCGGCGAGAGCAGGCCGCCGAAATCCACCTTCTTGCCGGCCGGCGTATCCATCCATTCACCGACGGGCGCAAGCAGCGCCGGCCAGTGATACGCCTTCAGCAGGGGGAACACCCTCTTATAAAATCCGGCATATCCATCGTCGAATGTCAGGACGACGGCCTTCTCCGGCAGTTCCTTCCTGCCCTGCTGCACGGCAATAAGATCGTCGATGCCGATGATATTGTATCCGTTGTCCTTCAGCCACGCGAACTGCTCGACCAGGGCGCTGGTCCGGACTGCCAGAAAGCGCTGATCCGCGCCTCCATCCTCGATATCATGATAGGCAAGCACCAGATATTTGCCCTTGGGCCAAGGCTTGTCCGTGATCGGCCCCGGCCGCCCGGCCGGCGCGAGGAAATCCGGTGCCGCACGCGCGGGGCCGGCTCCGAATGCCAGAACGGCAAGCAACAGGACGGCCCGAGAGACCAGACAGGAACCCATGACGTCAGAACCTGTAATTAAGATTGAACGAGATCGCCAGATTCCTTTGCCTTTCCCCGTCATAGGGGCGCTTGTCCCAGATCACGGTCGCACCGAATGCCAGCGTGTCGTCAAACTGGAAATTCTGGCCATAACTGAAACTGGTGATGGCCTTGGTGGGATAGCCCCGTTCCACATAGACACCTTCTCCAATTTCGAAGGTCTGGCTCCACTGCATCTCGTAGCGGCGATAGAGGATTTCCTCCGCCGTGATGGCCGGCAGGATCGCCAGATCCTGATGAGGATTATAATAGAACGTGTTGCGCGCCGTATTGTGGCTGGAGCTAATGCTGGGCGTGAAGTCCAGGAGCCAGCGTGCCGAACTGAAAATCCTCTGCTGGGCCAGAAGATTATATTCCTGTCGGTTGTTGCCGTCGGAAAAGCGGCTGTCGGCGAAATCAAGCCGCACCTGGCGCTTCTCGTTCTCGCGCCACAGCACATAGAGCGCGCCCGTGCTGCCCGTAACGTTGTTGCGTAGTGCCCTCAGGGGAACATGCGCGCCCAGCCGTTCCAGGCTGCCGCCCAGGCGCCAATGGTCGTCGAAATCATGCCAGCCCGACAGCACGCCGCCGAATGCGTTGCCATGGCCGTAAGCATGATGATCGCCTTCCAGCGAGATCCAGTTGTTACGGTTTCTGTATTCGACACCCAGGATCTGGACGCGGTCGGTGCCGGTCCCCTCCTCGAAATGACTGTTATTGTAACCGACACCGGCGAAGACGCGCCAGTTATAGTGAAGAGGCATGCTGTACAGCAGCGTCCGCAGATCGAAATCATGGGCACCGGTCACCGGACTGTTGGAACTGATGCCCTTGTCCCCCTCGATATCCAGTTCCATCATCTCATGGACGCTCAGCGCCCTGGCCAGACGCCGCACGGTCTCGTTCTCCGGCTCCCGTCCGACGACATCGCGGGTCAGAAGCGTGGCATTTCGCCAGTCCTGAAGGTCCAGGGCATCGACCCCCTGCTGGGACTCCAGGCCGATATTGCTGGGATCGAGATATTCCGCACGCTTGAGAATATCCTCGGCCTTTCTGGGCCAGCCGCGCTCGGTATAGACATCCGCCAGATCCACCGCGAGTTCCTGGTTGGTCGATGCCGTGCCTGCCAGATGCTCGGCGAGGCTCTGCGCACGCGACAGCCGATTCTCGTTCTGCTGAAGGGTGACGCGCATCTGCTGCACGTCCAGCCATTGATCATTGTCCTGCCGCGTCGGCAACCCGTAGATAGCCGTCTGGTATGGTACGGATTTCTCAAGCACTGCGACGAGCGCCTTCGCCTCGCGCAATTGGCGGGATTCGACCAGGGCCGTGAAATAGAGATTCACGGCCTCGCGGTCGGACAGGTCGATGATCTGCTTCCAGATCGCGGCAGCCTTTACCGGCTGGCGCAGATAGAGATAGGCCGTGGCCGCCCAGTTCCGCGCATAGGCGGGCAGAGGTCCCACCACCTGGAGCGCCTCATATTCGTCCGTCAGTTCGCGCATCCGATAGCGCGCCAGCAGGGCACCCAGGCGGTCGACCCTCGCGACGCGCAGATCCGCTTTCGCAGCCGGATCTTTTCCGTAGCGTCGCAGAAGATCCTGATAATAGGCCAATGTACGATCGGCCAATACGAACCGGTTCTTTTCCGTCGGAGGAGGAATCAGGCCGATCCGCACATATTCCGCCCCCTGGGCCAGTTCGATCTGCCGCTGCCGCGCGCTGCCCAGCGGCAAATGCGCGGCGACGACCAGCTCGCCCGCGACGATCCTGTTCTCGGCATTGGCATCAAGGTAGGCAAAGCCCACTTCCCTGCTGCGCGGGTCCAGGCTGTAGGCCCTGGTCGCGGACTGCCAGGCATCCTCCCGCTGGCCGGCGGCATCCTGAATATAGGACAGGGTCAGATACGCACGGGCGGAACCGGACCGCCGTGCGAAATCCGCGCCTTGGGCCAGAGCCTCCTTGAAGGAACGGGCATCCGCCAGGGTCATGAGATACTGGCTGCGCACCCCCTCGTCGGAAGAATGGTCGGCCCCCGCCTGACGAAAGAGCGCCAGGGCTTGCTGCCATTGCTTCAGGTTGCGATAGGCCCTGGCAACGACCAGCTTCGTATGATCGGGCAATGACGGCCCCTCTGCCCGGCGCCACAGCGCGACGATGTCGCCGTCATGCCCGGCCCAGGCGCTGATCTCGATCCAGTCGGCAATTTCACGTTCGCTGAGCGGGCGCTGCTCCTGCGCATCGCGCAGCCAGTTCAATATCGGTTGATAATCGCCATTGCGGGCCTTGATCACCAGGGTGTCGTAGAGCCCTGCCTGCGCGGCAAACGCGGACAGGCTGCCCCGGAAAAAGGAATAGATAAAAACAAAGAAGAAAATCCTGTTCCGATTCCCCTTCCACCGCCCGTTATAAGATAATCCGCAAGCCATGACGTAGAGATCTATCCACTTATTACAGAATCAGAATGAACATCCAATACGCGAGAAACGGTCGCGGATATGCCGATATTTTTTTAAAATACAGACATACGAACCATGAAACAAGTCCATTCAGAAGTAAATAGTGACATGACCGATCGCGATGCACAAAATGACACGAAATAATGAGCGCTACGGTACTATATTTTACACTCCGCTTTCATAAGCGCTCACCCGGACATTCACGACTTCGATAGTCTACAGAGACTGACCGACAGCAAGCCCCAAATATCGTCCTATGACCGCCCCGAACCGTCAATTCCCAATTGGGTCTTGACATATTTTTCATAAAAAGATCAAAACGACATACGAGGCACGCGCATCCCGTTCACTCCACGGTCACGGACTTTGCCAGGTTGCGGGGCTGGTCGACATCCGTCCCCTTGAGCACAGCCACTTCATACGCCAGCATCTGCATCGGAATGGCGTGCAGGATCGGAGCCACGAAGCCATGCACCCGCGGCAGGACGACGACCCGTTCGGCCATCGCGGACATACGGCCCGCCCCTTCCGTGTCCGTGAAGACCAGAAGGCGCCCACCGCGTGCCTTGGCCTCCTGTAGATTGGACGATGTCTTGTCGAAAAGCGGGCCGGAAGGCACGGCGGCGACGATTGGCACATTGCCGTCGATCAGGGAGATCGGGCCGTGCTTCATTTCACCCGCGGCATAAGCCTCGGCATGAATATAGGAAATCTCCTTCAGCTTGAGCGCCCCCTCCATCGCCACGGGGACCATGCTGCCACGGCCGAGGTACAGAACGTCCCGCGCCTCGGCGACGACCCGTGCCATCTGGCGAATGGCATCGCCTTGGCCGAACACGTCTGCGACGCGACTGGGGAGGTCCAGCAGGGCTGCGACCAGTTCTTCTTCGTCCGAAGCCTTCAATGTTCCGCGCGCCCGAGCGGTCGCGACGGTCAGGCAGGCCAGGACCGTCAGTTGCGCGGTAAAGGCCTTGGTTGACGCCACGGAAATCTCGGGCCCCGCAACGGTACCCAGCACGAGGTCACTCTCACGCGCCATGGTGCTGTGTTCCACATTCAGGACCGACAGAATGTGAACGGCCCGTTCGCGCAAGCCGCGCAGGGCCGCCAGAGTATCGGCCGTCTCACCCGATTGCGAGATCAGAAGACCGAGCGAGCCGGACACAAGGGGCGGATTTCTATAACGCATCTCGCTGGCGACATCGATATCGACAGGCAGGCGCGCAATGTCTTCCAGCCAGTACCGGCCAACCATGCCGGCATAGAATGCGGAGCCGCACGCCGTTATAATGGCACGCGGCACGCGCGCGAGGTCGAAAGGCAGATCCGGCAGCACGATCCTGCGCGTCGATGGGTCCACCATCCGCTGCAACGTCTGCCCGATCACCTGCGGATGCTCGTGGAGTTCTTTTTCCATGTAGTGGCGGTAGCCATCCTTGCCGACGGAATCGACCGTCAGGGCCGTAATCTGCGCGATACGCTCTACCGGCGTGCCGTCGAACGTCATGAACTCCGCACCCCGCGCGGTCATCACCACGCAATCGCCATTGCGCATGTAGACGATACGGCGGGTCAGCGGAGCCAATGCCAGCGCGTCGGAACCGAGGAACATGTCACCCTCACCGAAACCAACGGCCAGCGGTGCGTTGTGGCATGCGCCGATCATCAGCCCTTCATGGTCCGCGAAAATCAAGGCGACGGCAAACGCACCCTCCAGGCGCTTCAGTGCCTGGAGGGCGGCGTCCCTCGGCGCAAGACCCCGCCGCAGGTGATAATCCACCAGCAGGGCAATGGTCTCGCTGTCCGTTTCCGTTTCGAAAACCTGGCCGGCACTCTCCAATTCATGCCGAAGGGTTTCGAAATTTTCGATAATGCCATTATGCACGATGGCGACGCGCGGCGTCGCATGCGGGTGCGCATTACAGACGGATGGGGCGCCATGGGTCGCCCAGCGCGTATGGCCGATGCCGGTTCGGCCGGGCAGAGGCTCCCGCTCCAGCAGCGCCGCCAGATTATCCAGCTTGCCCGCGGCCCGGCGCCGCCCGATGCCGCCATCGACCACCGTGGCGATGCCGGCGGAATCATACCCCCGGTATTCCAGCCGCCGCAGGCCCTCCAGAATAACGGACTGCACCTGGCGTGATCCCACAACGCCGCATATTCCACACATCGGTCATTTCCTTCTTCGCGTTCACGGCACCTTTGAATCGTCCGCCCAGTCCGATCCCGGTGGCCCGGCGCGCTCCATGAGCCGGGACTACGGGCGGCGCACCATCCGCAACGGCGCCGCCAGGCCGGAGACGGCCAGGAATGTCAGGCCTGGGATGGAACGGGCCGCAATTCTGGGACGATTACCTGTACAAACTTCCTGCCAACGAGAATGGCGAAGCCGACCCCCGACCATAAACCCCATTTGGGACTTGACTCATTCTTAATAAAATAATAACGATGTCTTTATTTCATAAATGCAACAGAAGCAAGCATGAACCCTAAAGAATTGAATAGAGTTCTTTCGCAATTATATGAATCTGCTTCCTTTCCGCAGCAATGGACGAACGCTCTTTCGGAACTTTCGCGCCTTCTTAATTATGAAAGTATTGCTGTCGTTCCAATGGCAATAGTCAATAATCAAGATCAGATTTTATCGTCCGTCAAAAATAAAATCTCCGATAAGGAATATGTTGAGTATTATCAATACGTATACCCAAAAAACAGATTGAATTCCCCACAAAATAGAAGAAATATCATTATAAGGGATACAGATATATTATCTGATTACGAAATTAAGAATTCTGAGTATTATGTTGATTTTTTGAACAGATATGGATGTAGCAGCACAGAACGGTGCTATATTTCTCTCGATGGAAACGAATACGCCATAGCCGGCCAGATCGGCCTTCATTACAAAAGAAAGAACGACGACGGCATCGATATTTCGTTTATTTCAAATCACGTCAAGAATTGTCTTACCTTATCCGATAAATTCAGATCTTTGACGTCCATCAACTCAACAATGGAAATGGTTTACAACAAAATAAATATCGGAATATGCATTCTCGATTCAAAAAATAGGGTTATATTTATAAACAAATTCCTTGAAAACTTGAAGGACAGCTTCTTCTTTATCAGAGAAGGCTCCATCCATTTCAACATAAAGTCGAATCATCGGGAATGGGAGAAAATCATTACCCTTTCCTCTGATACGGGCGTCGCCTTTTTCAGCAGTCCCAACGAGGGGAAGATGCTTGCAAGATTGATCACACTGCCCGATGTGATGGTCGATTCCCTGGGAATGAATGATAAATGTAAAACCGTCTTCTTTTACGGTTTCAACGGTTCTCACGGTCATGTACGGGACATTTTACGTGCCATGGGGCTTTCTCCCGCAGAGGCCAGTCTGGCTCAGATACTTGGTCAGACGACATCCCTTAAAGACAGTGCCAATATTCTCAACATATCGTACGAAAGCGCGAGAACGTCGATAAAGACCATATTTTCTAAATTGAATATAAACAGTCAAAATGAATTGATGTCCATCATCACAAAAATATCCATAACAAATTAGAGCCTGACCGGAAATGTGCGCTGGTGAGCGAGAGCGGCCCAGAAGGCCGCGCCCGGCGTGGGTTTCCGAGCATCGGAGCGGAGCGGCCTTGATGGAAGTGAGCACCGAAGCGCAGGAAACGCGCACAGGACGCGCCGCCAGCGCGCATTTACGGTCAGGCTTTCAGGGGAGCGACGCCAGCGTGGAGATTCCCTCGGTCACCGGCACGGCTTCCATCAGCACCACGCGCGCGCGGAATCCCCTCTCGCGCCCCGGCACCGGGGATGCGATCTCCAGCCGCGCCTCCATCTGTCCGGCAATGCTGGCGGCGATGGCCAGCCCCAGCCCGCTTCCGTCGGCGGCACTCCCCCCGCGCACGAAGGGCTCGGTCAAACCCGGCAGGATCGCGGCCGGCAGCGGCGCACAATCATTGACGATATCCACCACCCCGCCCCGCGAGAGCGTGACGGCGATCACGGCATCCTGCGTGCCGTGATGGGCCGCGTTCTCGATCAGGTTGCGGAACAGGATGCCCGCCGCGTCGATATCCCCACGCGCGAACAGCGCCTCCATCCCGTCGCAATCCACCGTCACGACAGGAAAGGCGGGCGGCATGTCGGCAAATTCCTCCGCCAGGATCTGCAACACCGCAATCAGGTCGAACCGGTCATCTCCCATCGCGGCACCCGACGACGCGCGCGACAATTGCAGCAGCTTCTCCGTCATCCGGCCCAGCCGGCGGATCTGCCCGATCATGGCGGCCACCCGCCCCGGCGCCTCGGGCTCATGCAATTGCTCGCGCAGCATCTGCGCCTGCGCCAGCAGCGCACCGATCGGGTTGCGCAGTTCATGCGCCGCATTGGCCGCAAAGGCCCGCTCGGTCGAGAGCGCCTTCTTCAGCCGGTCCAGCAGCATGTTGACCGCCATATGGATCGCCGACAGTTCCTCCGGCAAATCCAGCGCCGGGATGGGGGCCAGATTGCCGCCGCCACGGGCACGGATCTCCGCCTGCAACGATGTCAGCGGCTGCAGCGCCCGCCGCACCACCCAGCGCACCAGCAGCCACACGGCCGGCAGGAACAGGATCATCGGCAGGATCGAAATCAGCGTCGCCCGCCGCACCGCCTCCCGCCGATGGAAGGTCGGCTCGCCCACCAGAATATAATGCCCGCCATCCGAGGCCTTGACGACATAGACGCGAAAACGCGGCCGGTCATAAAATCCCCCGCGCAACACCGGCACAAAAGCCTCGGTCGGCGCATTCTGCGACCGCAGCAGCAATTGCCCGTCCGGGGTCGCGATCTGATAGGCCAGCGTGCGCGGCCCAACCTCCGGCAGCAGCGCGACCATGCCCCCGGCGGGGCGCACGGCATGGGCGGCAATCACGAATTCCAGCCGCTCGGCCACTTCCTGCAACGAATTATCCAGCCGCTCCGTCACCTCGTAGCGCGTAAAACCCGCCACCAGCACGCTCAACAGCGCCAGACAACCCAATACCACCACCAGCACCCCGGCCATGATGCGCGTGGCCAGGCTCCATCCTCCGCCATCGCGCCTCATGCCCCGCCCTCCCGCGCCAGCCGGTAGCCCCGCCCGCGCACGGTCAGGATCAGCCCGGCCCCCACCTTCTTGCGCACACGGCTGATAAAGACCTCGATCGCATTGCTCTCGATCTCCTCTCCCAGCCCATAGAGCGCATCCTCGATCTGCTCGCGCGAGCACAGCGCCCCCGCCCGCCGCGCCAGCAATTCGATCACCGCCCATTCGCGCGCCGTCAGGTCCACATCCTGCCCATCACGGGACAGGCTGCGCCGCCCCAGGTCGATCTCCACCCCGCCCAGCACCAGCCGGTTGCTGGCAAGCGCCCCATAGCGGCGCGAGACCGCGTCGATCCGGGCCAGCAATTCATCGAAATCATAGGGTTTGACGATGTAATCGTCCGCGCCGTCCGACAGGCCGGCAATACGGTCGCTGATCTGGTCCTGCGCGGTGGCGATCATCACCGCCATCGCCGACCCGCCCCGGCGGATCTCCCGCAGCAGGTCGCGCCCGCTGCCATCCGGCAATCCCAGATCCAGCAGCAGGAAATCATAGGCAATGGCCGCCAGGGCCGCGCGCGCATCGGCCAGCGTGGTAAACCAGTCGGCGGCATGCCCGGCGCGGCGCAGCCGCTCCTGCACCGCCGACCCCAACGGCCTTTCATCCTCGACGACCAGGATCCGCACGGTTTCCCTTTCTGGCACTAAGGTCGGGCAGCCTACCTCTTTTTCCGCTCCCGCATCACCCGCGCATAAAGCGAGGGCAGCACCAGCAGCGTCAGCACGGTAGACGACACCAGCCCGCCGATCACCACCGTCGCCAGCGGCCGCTCCACCTCCGCCCCGGCGCTGGTCGAAAACGCCATGGGGAAGAAGCCCAGGCTGGCGACCAGGGCGGTCGCCATCACGGGCCGGAAACGCTGTTCCGCCGCCTCGAACGCCGCGCGCGCCACCTCCAGCCCCGTGCCGCGCAGATGCTGGATATAGCTGACCAGCACCACACCGTTCAGGATCGCGACACCGAACAGCGCGATGAAGCCGATCCCGGCCGAAATGCTGAACGGCAGCCCCCGCGCCGCCAGCGCCAGAATCCCCCCCGTCGCCGCCATCGGCAGGTTGACGAACACCAGCGCCGCCGGCGCGACCGACCCCAGCGCCAGCACCAGCAGCACGAAGATCAGCGCCAGCGCGATCGGCACCACGATCTCCAGCCGCGCCATGGCCGATTGCAGGTTGCGGAACTGCCCTTCCCAATTCATCCGATAGCCGGGCGGCAGATGCACCCGCGCCGCCACCGCCGCCTGCGCCGCCGCGACGTAGGAACTCAAATCCCGCCCGCGCACATTGGCCTGCACGATCAGCCGGCGCTGGATGCGGTCGCGGCTGATGCGCGGCGGCCCGTCCACCACCGACACGCGCGCCACCTGCGACAGCAGCACCGACCCGGCCCCATCGGCCCGGCGCACGCGCAGGCCCGCGATCTGCCCGACCGAGGCCACCTGAGCGGCGGCAAAACGGATCTGCGTGTTCACCACCGCATCATCCATGATCACGGGCCGGCCGATATGCCCCCCCACCGCCTCGACCGTGTCGAGGATATCGGCCATCGCCACATTCAGCCGCGCCGCGCGCGCGCGATCGACATCGACATGGATGAAGGGCAGCGTGCCATCGCCCTGCGGCGCCACATCGGCCGCCCCCTTCACGCTGCTCAGCGCCGCCGCCACCTGGTCGCCCAGCCGCGACAGCGTCGCCAGGTCGGGGCCGTAGATCGACACCGCGATCTGCGTCCGCACGCCCGAAAGCAGATCGTCCATCCGCATCTCGACCGGCTGGCTCCACGAGAACTGCGCCTCCGGCAGCCGGTCGCGCAGGGCACGGTCATAGGCGCCGACCAGCCCTTCCTGCGTGCGCGCGGTCCGCCAGGCCGACGGGTCCTTCAGAAAGACGAACGTGTCGGTCTCGTTCACGCCCATCGGATCGGTCGGAATCGCCGAGGTCCCGGTATTGCTGACCACGGTGGCGATGTCGGGAAAGCCTTTCAGGATCTGCTCTTCCTTGCGCACCGACTCCAGCACCGTCGGCAGCGAGGCACTGGGCAGGCGCGTCGTGGTCACCACCAGCGCCCCCTCGCCCAGTTGCGGGATGAACTCCCCCCCCAGCCGCATGGCCAGCATGACCGAGACCAGGAACACCGCGATCGTGCCGCCGAACAGCATGCCGGGATGGCTCTCCCCCCACCGCACCGCCGGCCCGTAGCGGCGGCGCAGCATCGCCACCAGCCATGTGTCGCCATGCCCCCGGCTGCCCCGCATCGCCAGCGCCGCGATCACCGGCACGCAGAACACGCAATAGGCCAGCGAGGCCAGCAGCGCCATGATGACGGTCTGCGCCATCGGGCGGAACATCTTCCCCTCGATCCCCTGCAAGGTCAGGATCGGCAGATACACCATCACGATCACCAGAATGGCGAAGGTGACCGGCCGCAGCACCTGGGTCGTCGCCGACACCACCTGCGTCCGCAGGTCGGTCGCCCGATCGGTCTCGCGCATGGCCAGCAGATGCTCGACCACCACCAGCGAACTGTCGACGATCATCCCGAAATCGATCGCCCCCAGACTGAGCAGGTTGGCCGAAATGCCGAACTGCCGCATCCCCGTCATGGCGCAGACCAGCGCAAAGGGAATGACCGAGGCAATCACCAGCGACGCCCGCCAGTCGCCGATCACCACCACCAGCACGCCCACCACCAGCACCGCACCCATCAGCAGATTGTCGCGCACGGTGGCGATGGTACGGTTGGTCAGGTCCGACCGGCTGTAATACGGCTCCAGCGTTACGCCCGAAGGCAGCCCGCGCCCGATACCCGGCAGCGCCGCGCGAATGGCGGCCAGCGTGGCGTCCGAACTCGCCCCCTGGCGCATCATCACCACGCCGATCACGATCTCGCCCTGCCCGTCGCGCGTCACCGCACCCAGCCGGGTGCGCGGACCCATCGACACCGCCCCCACATCGCGCAGGCGGATCGCGGTGCCGTCTTCATTGCTGCGCACCGGCAGCGCGCCGAAATCGTCCAGGGTGCGGATCAGCCCGCGCCCCACCACGATCTGCTGCTCGGCATGATGCTCGATCCAGCCGCCGCCCGAGGCCGCATTGTTGCCGTCCACGGCGCGATACACGTCCCCCACCGAAACGCCGTACGCATTCAGCCGCGCCTGGTCCAGCGCCACCTGAAACGTCTCCTCGGCCCCGCCATTGACGTTCACGTCCACCACGCCCGGCACCAGCTTCAGTTGCGGCACCACGCTCCAGCTCATCAGCCGGTTCAGCTCCATCAGCGAGCGACCCGCGCCATGGATCTGGATCTGCATGATCTCGCCCATGCCGGTGGCCAGCGGGCCCATATTGATCGACAGGCCCGGCACCGCGATCAGCCCGCGCGCCTGCTGGATGCGCTCATTGACGCGGGTGCGGTCCAGGTCGATGTCGGTATCGTCGTCGAACTGCACATAAACAACCGACACGCCGGACCGCGAGACCGAGCGCAGATCGTTCATCCCCGGAATCCCGGCCATGCTGGCCTCGACGGGAAAGGTGATCAGCCGCTCGACCTCCTCGGTGGCGAGGCCAGGGGCGACGACCGAAACCAGCACCTGCCGGGGCGAAATGTCGGGCACGGCTTCCACCGGCAGACCGATCACCGCCGCCATCCCAACCAGCATGATCGCGAGTGCCGCCCCCAGGACGACGAAGCGGTTCGCCTGGAGCAGGATCAGAAGGGCACGCATGGTCAGTCGTCCCCGCCCATCCCGGCCAGCAGGATCATGGATTTCAGGGCAAAGCTGCCATGGACGGCCACCGCCTGCCCCGCCGACAGGCCCGAGACGATGACCGCGCTGTCTCCATTATCGATCCCGACCGTCACCGGCACCGGCCGGTAGCTGTCGGCCCCGTTCCGCACGAACACCACATCGCGGCCGGCAATCTGCTGCACCGCCTCGGACGGAACCACGATGCCGCTCTTTGTCTCGGCGGTTTCCAGCGCCACATCCAGCATCATGCCAGGGCGCAGCGCACCGTCCGGATTGGGCACGCTGCTGATGACGCGCACCAGCCCGGTGGCGGGCGCGGCCACGCCGCTGATGCTGCTGATGCGGCTTTCGATCCGCCGCCCGTTCAGCAGCGCGGTCTGCCGCCCGCCCACCACCAGCCGGGCGGCATCCTGCGGCGCAATGTCGGACACGATCCAGACCGACGACAGGTCGATCAGGGTCGCGGCAACCTGCCCGGCCTCGATATCCCCATCGGACGACACACCCATCTCCTGGACCATGCCATCAATCGGGGCCAGCAGCGACGATGTCTCGTCCCCGCCGGTGCCGATGCGCTCGCTGATCGAGTTGAACTCCTCCTCGAAGCGATGCGTCATGGTCCCGACATCGGCCTGCCGCGCGGCCACGGTGCTGCGCGCCTCCTGCAGCACGGCCAGCCGGCGCCGCACTTCCCCCTGCGAGACGGTGGTGCCGGCCAGGTCCCGCGCGCGCTTCCACGCCGCCTCGGCCTCAGCCTCCGCCGCCAGGGCGCTGGCCAGGGCGGCCTGCATCTGCACCGATTGCAGCCGCGCGACATGCAGCGAATGGTCCAGATAATCGATCAGCACACTCTTGCGCGTCACATGCTGCCCGGCCATGACATGCACCCGCAGCACCTTGCCCGCACCGACCGGCCGCACCCGCACGATCCGCGTCTCGTCCGGCATCACGCTGGCCAGCACCGGCAGCATCCGCGACAGGCTGCCCGGCCGGGCCACACCGTCGACCACCCCCTCGGCCTGCCGCGCCTCGGCCCCGATCGTCACCGGCTCCAGCCCCGCCGGCGCCTCGGCCCGGACGGCGGGCACCCGGATCAGGCCGGCCAGGGCAGCCGCCAGCCCGATTGCCGCACGCAGGCGCCTCATGGCGTCATACCGGTGGCGATGGCAGCGCGCAGAATGGCCGCATGCCAACCGATTTCGGCGGAATTCAGCGCCAGAATGGCGTTATAGGCGGCCAGCCGCGCCCGCAATGCCTCGATCAGCGTCGTTTCCCCCACCTGCCAGGAATGTTCCATCTCGTCGGCCCGCCGGTTCAGCGCGGTGGCCGAGGCCCGCGCGCCCTCCAGCGTCGTCCGCGCCGCATCCAGCCGGGCCCGCACCTGCGCCAGCTCCACCCGCACCATGCGCCGCGCCTGCACTTCCTGGCTGCCGGCCGCGGCCAGCCGGTTGCGGGCCTCGGCCATCATCGGCACGTTCCGCGCCTCGCTGGGCAGCGGGACCGAGATCTGGACCCCCACCCGATTGTCCCATGGGCTGCCATACGACCCTTCATGGATCGCGCCGACCCCGATTTCCGGATTGGGCATGAAGGACGCCCGGGCCAGCCGCACCCCCTCGCGCGCTGCCGCCACATCGCGGGTGGCGGCCCGCACGCGCGGGTCGTTATCCTCGACCGCCTGGGGCATATCCAGGCGCGTCCGCGCCAGCAGGCGATCGTCATAGGACAGGATGTCCGGCAGCCCCGGCCGCCCCAGCAGCGTCTCCAGCGCCGCGCCGGTGGTCGCGACCTGCTCGCGCGCCAGCCCGGCCTCGTTCCGCGCGGCCGCCAGCTCGGCATCCGCCGCCTGCCGGTCGGCAGCGGCCGCCTCGCCCTGATGTTCGGCCCGCCCCACGGCGGCGGCAACCCGCTGCATCGCCTGCACCAGCGACAGCGCCACCGTCTGCCGCCGCTGGGCGATCACCCGCGCTCCGGTCGCCTCCAGCACGCGCACGGCCACCGCCATGTGCTCGACATTCAGCTTTTCCTGGATGGTGGCGGATTCGGCCTGCGCCACACGCTGCGTCGCCGTCCCCTGCCCGGGCAGCCACAGCGGCACCGACACCGTGCCCTCATAGGTCGTGTAACCGATATTGGTGCCGATGAAATGGTCGTCGAAATACTGGGCCGACACCACGGGGCCGCCGGGAAACCAGGATTTCGCGGCATCGGCCCGCGCATCGGCCGACTGGCCGTTGGTCGTCAGCTCCGTCCGCACCGGATCGACCGCCCACGCGGCCGTGACGGCATCGCGAAAGGACAGGTCCGCCGCACGCGCGCGACCGGCGGTCGCCCCCCCGGCCAGACCCACCCCCACGATCACGGCCAGAATGGCACCCAGGCCCGGCTTTTCGGCATCGTGCCGCCGCGACAAGCCCCCTGGCATCCATCCATCCCCGCACTCCGGATGGCCCGATGCCACCCCTGTCGAAAGCGCGCTCTAACACATCAAGCTGACAGGACCCTGAACGAGGACACCGGGCGCCGGGCCCACGGGAGAATTTACGCGCGACCCGCTGACTTTCGCGGGGTTTTGGCCTATGTCTGCGCCCATGACCGACACACCGCTCTCGCTGATCCGCAATTTCTCGATCATCGCGCATATCGACCACGGCAAGTCGACGCTGGCCGACCGGCTGATTCAGGCCTGCGGCGCGCTGACGGCGCGCGAAATGACCAACCAGGTCCTGGACAATATGGAGCTGGAGCGCGAGCGCGGCATCACCATCAAGGCGCAGACGGTGCGCCTGACCTACCCGGCCAAGGACGGCAAGACCTACGTCCTGAACCTCATGGACACACCGGGCCATGTCGATTTCGCCTACGAGGTCAGCCGCTCGCTGGCAGCCTGCGAAGGCTCGCTGCTGGTGGTCGACGCCTCGCAGGGCGTGGAGGCGCAGACGCTCGCCAACGTCTATCAGGCCATCGACGCCCATCACGAGATCGTGCCGGTCCTGAACAAGGTGGACCTCCCCGCCGCCGAGCCCGAGCGCGTCCGCGCGCAGATCGAGGAAGTGATCGGCATCCCGGCCGACGACGCGGTCCAGATCTCCGCCAAGACCGGCCTGAACATCGAGGGCGTGCTGGAAGCCCTGGTCACGCGCCTGCCCCCGCCGACCGGCGACGACACCAAGCCGCTGCAGGCGCTGCTGGTCGATAGCTGGTACGACCCCTATCTGGGCGTGATCATCCTGGTCCGCGTCAAGGAAGGCCGGCTGAAGCGCGGCATGCGCATCCGCATGATGTCCAACAACGCGGTCTACAATGTCGACCAGGTCGGCGTCTTCGCCCCGCGCATGGTCCCGGTCGAGGATCTGGGCCCGGGCGAGATGGGCTACATCAACGCCGCGATCAAGACGGTGGCCGACTGCAATGTCGGCGACACGCTGACCGACGACCGCCGCCCGGCCGAAACCGCGCTGGCGGGCTTCAAACCGTCGATCCCGGTGGTGTGGTGCGGCCTGTATCCCGTCGATGCCGACGATTTCGAGAAACTGCGCGACAGCCTGTCCAAGCTGCGGCTGAACGACGCCTCGTTCCATTACGAGGCCGAGACCTCGGCCGCGCTGGGCTTCGGCTTCCGCTGCGGCTTCCTCGGCCTGCTGCACCTGGAAATCATCCAGGAGCGCCTGAGCCGCGAATTCAACCTGGACCTGATCGCGACCGCGCCCTCGGTGGTCTACCGCCTCTACCGCACGAACGGCGAGATGGAGGAACTGCACAACCCCGCCGACATGCCCGACGGCTCGGTGATCGAACGGATGGAAGAGCCCTGGATCGTCGCCACCATCATGGTGCCCGACGAGTATCTGGGCGCGGTGCTGACATTGTGCAGCGAGCGGCGCGGCGTGCAGAAGGACCTCACCTATGTCGGCAACCGGGCGATGGCGGTCTACCGCCTGCCGCTGAACGAGGTGGTGTTCGATTTCTACGACCGGCTGAAATCGGTGTCGCGCGGCTATGCCAGCTTCGATTACCAGATGGACGGCTATGAAGAGAGCGACCTGGTGCGGATCTCGATCCTGGTCAACCTGGAGCCGGTGGACGCGCTATCCTTCGTCGCCCACCGCTCGGCGGCCGAAAGCCGCGGGCGGTCGATCTGCGCGAAGCTGAAGGAACTGATCCCCCGCCAGCTCTTCAAGATCGCGATCCAGGCCGCGATCGGCAGCCGCGTGATCGCGCGCGAGACGATCGGCGCGATGTCCAAGGACGTGACGGCCAAATGCTATGGCGGCGACATCTCGCGCAAGCGCAAGCTGCTGGAAAAGCAGAAGGAAGGCAAGAAGCGCATGCGCCAGTTCGGCAAGGTCGAAATCCCCCAGAGCGCCTTCCTGGCCGCCCTGAAGATGGACCACTGACCCTCACCACCCCAACCCGCGCCGGCCCCAAATCCGGCGCACCTTTCCCCCTTGCGCCGGCCGGAATTGTTGCTATGTTCCCGCCCCATACCGACGGGCCTGCCACACCGGCAGCCCCGCCAGTGCGCCGGAGAGATGGCCGAGCGGCTTAAGGCGCACGCTTGGAAAGCGTGTGTACGTTAATAGCGTACCGTGGGTTCGAATCCCACTCTCTCCGCCAGCCGACCGAATATCAGACAATAAAATCAGCCGCTTATCGAAAGCGGCTTAATGCTTACCCCTCTTGCTATCCCTCTTAGAAACCGCGCTACCTCTGATACAGAGTGGAGCAGTGGGGCACAGATCACGCGGACCCAGCTTGTCCGGTCCCTCGCGCGCGGAGCATTGCGCGGCCGGTGACGGCGAGGGCGACTTCATTGACGATGGCGGCGCTGATCTGCTCAAGCGGAAGCCCTTGTCCAAGCATGGTCGCCAAACCGTCGCGGGCTTTTTCTCTCAGCAGATTCATGAACTCGACCTCGTTATGGCCACCGACAGCGGCAATCTCCGCAATGTGCTTGCCGACGCTATAATTGGGGCTTCCGGGCTGGCCCGACATGGCCGCACACAATTCTTCCATGGTGCTGGCGTCACGAACTGCATTATCCTGCTCATATGACATGGTTCGGTGGTATCCTCTTTGTTGCGTGGGTAATCTGGTGGGTGCGTGGTTCGATCTGGCCCGCGACGATGGTGCCGCTGGCATGCACGATGTTTGAATGGGCGTCCTACACTGACTTTGGGGACAGACCGCACTTTGACCCGCCCGAATTCCTGGCACTTCTCACGATCTTCTCGATATGCGCCTTCATCCCCCACCTTCTCGCCCGGCGGCGCGCCCGGCAGATCGAGCGCACCTTGCACGGCGTCAGTTTCCTCGCCCGTAGGGATTGAGAAGGCGGTTATCCAGATAATCCAATGTCTTGTCTCGCGTGGCTGCCGCACGGGCTATCGCTCGCTTTGAGGCCGCTTCAGAGAACATTTTCGCTGCACCTCCTGCCAGCAGGCCTCCGTCAAAGCCACCCGTCAGAAGGCCGCCGAGGCCAACGCCGGCAGACCCGGCCACTTTTGCGGCCGCCCCTTGGGCCATGTCGAGAAGCTTGCTGTTCGTGAACATGTTGACGCTGGTGTCCGACCCGCGGGCCTTCCCCAGATCGATGCGTGATGCCAAGCGCATGTCGTCGCGCAGGGTCTCCAGCGCCTTCAACTGTTCATCAGTCACGCTGTCGGCCTCGCGGTAGCCAGGCTTCCCCTTCTCGCGCCGGATCGCCTTCAGCAGCGTGTCGAGTTGGCCCAGGCGCACGTTGCCCTGCGTGTCGGTCAGATTGCGCGATTGCAGGAACCGCATGGCGTCGATCGGCCGAGACATCTGTTCATAAAGAGCAGAATAATTCTTGAAGCCCGGCGCGCCCTTTTCAATCGTGTCGACG
>NZ_JABEQD010000019.1 GCF_014174395.1 Gluconacetobacter aggeris | reverse complement strand
CCCGATGACGCTGCCGGATCGCTTCATCGACCACAACACCCAGGACGCCCAGTATCGCGAGGCCGGGCTCGACGCCACCGCCATCGCAGCCACCGCCATGCACGCTCTGGGTGTGGCGTCGTCACAGCAGACGGCCTGATCCGGCGACAGGTCATGGCCAAGCAGCGCGCGGACCAGATGCTGGTCGACCGGGGCATGGTGGAAAGCCGTGCCCGCGCCCAGGCGCTGATCCTGGCCGGGGTGGTCTATTCGGGCGATCGGCGCGTGGCCAAGGCCGGCGAGCAATTGCCCGAGGACGCCCCGCTGCTGCTGAAGGGGCAGGATCATCCCTGGGTCTCGCGCGGCGGCGTCAAGCTGGCCCACGCGCTGGAGCATTTCGGCCTGGACCCGGCAGGCGCCGTGGCGCTGGATGTCGGGGCTTCGACCGGCGGCTTTACCGACGTGTTGCTGACGCACGGTGCCACACGGGTGTTCGCCGTCGATGTCGGGCATGGGCAACTGGCGTGGAAGCTGCGCAGCGACCCGCGCGTGGTGGTGCTGGAGAAATGCAACGCCCGCACGCTCGATGCCACGACCATCCCCGATCCGATCGATGTACTGGTCTGTGACGCCAGCTTCATCGGCCTGCGCACCGTCCTGCCCGCCGGGTTGGCATTGTGCCGGCCGGGTGCCTGGGCCGTTGCCCTGATCAAGCCGCAGTTCGAGGCCGGGCGCGAGGCCGTGGGCGCCAAAGGCGTGGTGCGCGACCCGGCGGTGCATGAGTCGGTCTGCGCCATGATCCGGGAATGGTGGTCCGCCCTGCCCGGCTGGACCGTACTCGGGGTCGAGCCCAGCCCGATCACCGGCCCCGAGGGCAACCGCGAATTCCTGATCGCCGCGCGGCGGGATGCAGAGTAATTCCCCTTTTTCCGTCTGGATGTGGTAGGCAGCGCGGATTCAGCCCATTCGCGCCGCGATAATACGTGGTGCCTGCCCGATGAGTAGCCGTTCATGACCGCCGTTTCCGCTCACGCGCCCCAGATCCCCGCAGAGACCGGCCTGGCCGCCTCGCTCACCGAGGTCGAGCGCCAGCGCATCCTGGCGAAATCGGCCCTGTTCGCCCCGCCGACCGGCATGCTGCCGGACGGGCGGCGTGACCTGGTCGGCCTGTCGCGCGAGGAACTGACCGAGGCGCTGGTGGAAATCGGCGAGAAGCCGTTCCGTACCAAGCAGCTCTGGCACTGGCTCTATCATCAGGGCGTGACCGATTTCTCGCGCATGAGTTCGATCGCCAAGCCGTTGCAGGCGAAGCTGGCCGAACGCTTCGTCATCGGCCGGCCGGAAGCCACCACGGTCCAGACTTCGAACGACGAGACCCGCAAGTTCCTGTTCCGTTTCCGCGACGGGCAGGAGGCCGAGACCGTCTATATCCCCGACCGGCGTGAGGATCGCGGCGCGGTCTGCATCTCGTCGCAGGTCGGCTGCACGCTGTCCTGCACCTTCTGCCATACCGGTACGCAGAAGCTGGTGCGCAACCTGGGCGCGGCCGAGATCGTCGGCCAGTTCATGGCGGCGCGCGACAGCTATGGCGAATGGCCCAGCCCCAGGGGCGAGACCCCGCGCCTGCTGTCGACCATCGTGCTGATGGGCATGGGCGAGCCGCTGTATAATTACGAAAATGTCGCCAAGGCGATGAAGATCATCATGGATGGCGAGGGCATCGGCCTGTCGCGCCGCCGTATCACGCTCTCCACCTCGGGCGTGGTGCCGATGATGGACCAGTGCGGGTCGGAACTGGGGATCAACCTCGCGATCTCGCTGCATGCCGTGCGCAACGACCTGCGCGACGAGATCGTGCCGCTGAACCGCAAATATCCGATCGAGGAACTGATCGCCGCCTGCCGCCGCTACCCCGCGGCCAGCAACGCCCGGCGCATCACGTTTGAATACATCATGCTACGCGGCGTGAATGACAGCGAAGCCGACGCCCGCGAACTGGTGCGGCTGATCGCCGGCATTCCGGCCAAGGTCAACCTCATCCCGTTCAACCCCTGGCCCGGCAGCGACTACCGGCCGTCGACGCGCGAGCAACTGGCCAAATTCGCTCAGATCGTGATGGATGCCGGCTTCGCCTCGCCCATCCGCATGCCACGCGGGCGCGACATCCTGGCCGCATGCGGGCAGTTGCGTACCGAAAGCCAGCGCGAACGGCGCAGCCTGCCGGCCTGATATCCAGCCGGGCGTGCCCCTGCATTTCAGGCGGCCCCCGCTGGCACCATCTTCCATCCGATGCTAGGAGGCGGGGATCAGGCGCCCCGCCGCCGGCACTCTTTCACCCTTTCAGATTCGACGACAGGAGATCCCGTTCCATGGCCGCAAAGGACGTCAAGAAGGTCGTGCTCGCCTATTCCGGCGGTCTCGATACGTCCGTCATTCTGCGCTGGCTGCAGACCACCTATGGCTGCGAGGTCGTGACCTTCACCGCCGACCTGGGCCAGGGCGAAGAGCTGGAGCCGGCGCGCAAGAAGGCCGAGATGTTCGGCGTGAAGGAGATCTTCGTCGAGGATCTGCGCGAGACCTTCGTGAAGGATTTCGTCTTTCCGATGTTCCGCGCCAACACGCTGTACGAGGGCCAGTATCTGCTGGGCACCTCGATCGCCCGCCCGCTGATCGCCCAGCGCCAGATCGAGATCGCCGAGGCGGTCGGCGCCGACGCCGTCGCCCATGGCGCGACCGGCAAGGGCAACGACCAGGTGCGCTTCGAGCTGGCCTATTACGCGCTGAAGCCCGACGTGACGGTGATCGCGCCCTGGCGCGAATGGGACCTGACCTCGCGCACCCGCCTGCTGGCCTTCGCCGAGGAACATCAGATCCCCATCGCCAAGGACAAGCGCGGCGAGGCCCCTTTCTCGGTCGATGCCAACCTCCTGCACTCCTCGTCGGAAGGCAAGCTGCTGGAAGACCCGGCCGAAGCGCCGGACGAGATCGTGTTCCAGCGCACCATCTCGCCTGAGGCCGCCCCGGATGTGGCGACCGAGATCGCGATCGATTTCGTCTCTGGCGATCCGGTGGCGCTGAACGGCGTGACCCTGTCGCCGGCCACGCTGCTGACGCGGCTGAACGAGCTGGGCAAGGCGAACGGTATCGGCCGCCTGGACCTGGTGGAGAACCGCTTCGTCGGCATGAAGTCGCGCGGCATCTACGAGACGCCGGGCGGCACCATCCTGCTGGCGGCGCATCGCAGCATGGAATCCATCACGCTGGACCGCGAGGCCGGGCACCTGAAGGACAGCCTGATGCCGCGTTATGCCGAGATCATCTATAACGGCTTCTGGTTCTCGCCCGAGCGCCGGATGCTCCAGGCCCTGATCGACGAGAGCCAGCATTCGGTAACCGGCCGCGTGCGGCTGAAGCTCTACAAGGGCAATGTGATCTGTGTGGGTCGCGAAAGCCCCAACAGCCTGTACGATACCCGCGTCGTCACCTTCGAGGATGACGAGGGCGCGTACAACCAGGCCGATGCCCAGGGCTTCATCAAGCTGAACGCGCTGCGCCTGCGCCTGGGGGCGCAGATCGGACGCCGGGGCGGCGCGCTGTAAGCGCGACGCCTCCTTCCCGCCCTTCCATTTCCGCCAAACCGAGGTGTCATGAAACGTCTGTCCCGCGTCACTTCCCTCCTCCTGGCTTCCGCGACCGCCCTGTCGCTGGCGGCGTGCGGCGCACGCCCCGAGGAATCCAAGCCGGACATGACGCCCGAGCAGTTCATGGCCAAGATCCGGGCCGAGCCCGGCGTGCAGAGCCTGCCCGACGGGCTGGCCTACAAGGTGCTGGAGAGCGGCCCCAAGGACGGACAGAGCCCCGCCCCCGGCGACGTGATGATGGTGATCTACGAAGGCCGCCTGCCCGAGGGCGGCATCTTCGACAGTTCCGACCAGCACGGCAAAGGCTCCTACATGCAGATGCCGCTGGATGGCGTCATCCAGGGCTGGATGGAGGCCCTGCCCAAGATGCATGTCGGCGATACCTGGATGCTGTATGTGCCGCCCGCGCTGGGCTACGGCCATCGGTCGATGGGCATCATCCCCGCCGACAGCCCGCTGATCTTCAAGATCCAGCTTCTGGGCGTCTCGAAGCAGTAAGCGTGGGAGCCGCGCTGGTGCGCAAAATCGCATGATATGGCGCGCGCGGTATTTCGCCCCCTTCGTCGCGGGCCTTCTGGGCCTGCTGGCGGTGGGGGGCTGTTCGCCGCATCGCAATCTCGGCCAGGCGCGCTACCGGACCAATTGCGGGATCTGCCATCACGGCGGCGAAGGCATGCTGGGGGAAATCCCGCCGCTGACCGGTCGCATCGACCAGATCGCCCGTACCCCGGAAGGGCGGCATTATCTGGTCGATGTGCTGCTGGGCGGACTGAATGGCCCGCTGGTCGCCAATGGCGGCCGGTATAATTTTTCCATGCCGTCGTTTCGCCGCCTTTCGGATATCGAGATCGCGGCAATCCTGACCTATCTGTCCGCCAGTGGCGGCCGGGCCGATCCGCCATCCTTCGCCGCGGGCGATGTCGCGGCACAGCGGGCCGCGTCTCTCGGTCCTTCCCGCGTGGCGGACGAACGGCAGGCGCTGGACCGCCTGCATCCCCTGCCCTGAAACCCGGATGTCGTGATCGACGACCGGCTTGACCGGATCGGGTCCGACGCCTGAAAAGAACCCTCATGCAACGCATATTCTCCGGCATTCAGCCGACCGGTATTCCGCAGTTGGGCAATTATCTGGGCGCGATCCGCAACTGGGTCGCGTTGCAGGCCGATCACGAGTGCATTTTCTGCCTCGTGGACCTGCATGCCATCACGGTGTGGCAGGAGCCGGAAGTCCTGCGCCAGCAGACTCTGGCCCAGACCGCCGTCCTGCTGGCTGCCGGCATCGACCCGAAGGCCCATATCCTGTTCAACCAGTCCGCCGTCAGCGCCCATGCGCGGATGGGCTGGATCTTCAACTGCGTGTCCCGCCTGGGTTGGCTGAACCGCATGACGCAGTTCAAGGACAAGGCGGGCAAGGACCGGGAGAACCATTCGGCGGGGCTGTACGTCTATCCCAACCTGATGGCCGCCGACATCCTGACATACAAGGCAACGCGGGTTCCGGTCGGTGACGACCAGCGCCAGCATCTGGAGCTGGCCAACGACATCGCCCAGAAATTCAACCATGATTACGGCGTCGAATTCTTCCCGGCGATCGAGGCGCTGATCCCGCCCGCCGCCGCGCGCATCATGAGCCTGCGCGACGGCACGAAGAAGATGTCCAAATCCGATCCCTCGGCCCAGAGCCGGATCGAGATGACCGACGACGCCGACACGATCGCGCTCAAGATCCGCCGCGCCAAGACCGACCCCGAGCCCCTGCCCACCGAACCGGCCGGCCTGCTGGACCGACCCGAGGCGCGCAATCTGGTCGATATCTATGCGGTACTGGCCGGCATTACGGCCGGCGAGGTGCTGGCACGCCATGGCGGCGAAGGGTTCGGACCGTTCAAGGCGGCGCTGACCGAGGTGCTGGTGCAGACGGTGGTCCCGATCGCCGACGAGACCAGGCGCCTGCTGAAAGCGCCGGACCATCTGCGCGCGGTGCTGCGTGACGGCGCCGGGCGGGCGGCGGAGATCGCCGAACCGATCGTCAGCGAGGCCGAACGCCTCGTCGGCTTTCTGAAATAGGAAAGGCGGCACCATGCGCCAGGCCCTGCATCGTCTCGACATCCCGACCCATGGCAAGGGGCTGGTGATATTTACCGATGCTGTCCGGCAATGGGTCGCGGATACCGGGATCGACACCGGGCTGCTGACGATCTGGTGCCGACATACCTCGGCATCGCTGACGGTGCAGGAGAACGCCGACCCGACGGTGCGTGAGGACATCAAACGCTTCTTCGAGGCACTGGTCCCCGAGGCGCCGGGCCGTTACGTCCATGACGATGAAGGGCCCGACGACATGCCCGCCCATCTGCGGAGCATGCTGACCCAGACCCAGCTTTCGATCCCGGTCGCCGACGGGCAACCGGTGCTGGGTATGTGGCAGGGGCTCTATCTGTTCGAGCACCGCCGCCAGCCCCACCGCCGGCAGCTTATCCTGCACCTGATCGGCGAATAATCCTCACCACGTCGGAACGAGGAAGCGCGCTGGGCAATTATCCTGCGCCTCTGGCGCGCGCATGAAGGCGCTGGCTCGTGGGAAGTCCGCCACCCGCTCGCGCCTCAGGGTGAACCATAGCTGGGTCAGCACGTCGTGGCCCGCATGGTCGTGCTCGCAGCGAAGCTGAAGCGCACGATCCGTTTCGGTATGGAACGCGACGTGGAACGCCTTCATCACCGCGTCTCTGGTGACGACCTGCCCCTGCCATGCCTGTAGGACGGTACCGAAATCGGACTGCGCGACCACGGTGCGCATTTCCAGCGCGGTATGGAAGAACGTCTCGGCCGGGATGCCGAAACATTGGACATGCTTGTGATATTCATGGTCGGGCAGGCTGTGCGTCAGATGCACCACGCTCTGGTCCAGAGCCAGCTTCGTCTCGGTGCTCACGGCCAGGGGGGCGGCAGGCTCCTGCCCGGGATAGATGTCGCACCCGGCAGCCCACCAGCGCTGCGGCGGCACACCTTCGGCAATGAGCGGCTGGGGCCGTGATGCCCACAGCCCATGCAGGCCGATCAGCGGCGCTTTAGGCTGGTCGGGCTGGCAGCCCGGCCCGCTCGCGCAGAAACCGGGTTGCCAGGTGAGCGCCAGCGTATAATGGCCGAAATCGCCATGCGCGGGCGGGCTGGTCACGCTGCCTGCAACCTGCATGGGCGGCGGCGAAACGGTGGTCGGCGCACAGGCGGCCATTCCGGCCGCCAATACAAGGCCCCCGAGCGCAAGGCGCGCGTGGCTTGCCACACGATAGGCCATCGTCATTCTATTCTTTTGCTTTATCGACACAGGATGGCCGCGTGGTGGGTCAGATGATCCTGGATGAAGGACTGGATGAACCAGTAGGAATGATCATAGCCGGGGTGACGGCGCAGGATCAGCTTCTGGCCGGCCGCCCTGGCGGCCTCTTCCAGATGCCAGGGCTGTAACTGCGCATCGAGGAACTGGTCCGCGTCGCCCTGGTCCACGAGGATGGTCGTCGGGTGGGTGTGGCCCGCGCGCAGCAGCAGGGTGGCATCATGGGCCGCCCATGTGGCGCGATCCGGCCCCAGATAGCCGGTAAAGGCCTTCTCTCCCCACGGCACCGCCGCCGGATGGACGATCGGCGCGAAGGCCGAGACCGATTTCCAGCGATCGGGTGCGCGCAGCGCATGCACCAGCGCGCCGTGGCCGCCCATCGAGTGCCCCATGATGCCACGCCGTGCGCCATCCACGGGAAAATGGGCCTCGGTCAGGGCGGGCAGTTCCTCGGCGATATAGGTGCCCATCCGGTAATGGGTGGACCATGGTGCCTGGGTTGCGTCCAGATAGAACCCGGCGCCGCTGCCGAAATCGTAGCTGTCATCCTCACCGGCCACGCCCGCCCCCCGGGGCGAGGTGTCCGTTGCGACCAGCGCAATCCGGTATTCAGCCGCAAAGCGCAGCGCATTGGCCTTGATCAGGAAGGTTTCCTCGGTGCAGGTCAGGCCGGCCAGCAGGTGGATGACCGGCACCGGCGCACCGGCCGAGGCGCCATCGGGCATGAAGACCGCGAAGCGCGCTTCCAACCCCAGGCTGTCGGACGGATGGCTGTAGAAACCCAGCGTGCCGCCGCAACAGGCATGGGTGGCGCGGGTGGTGATCGCCACGCTCAGAACTCGACGACCGTGCGGATGCTTTCACCTCGCGTCATCATGTCGAATCCCTCGTTGATCTTCTCCAGCGGCAGCGTGTGGGTGATCAGGCTATCGATGTCGATCTTGCCGTCCATGTACCAGTCGACGATCTTCGGCACGTCGGTCCGCCCGCGCGCTCCGCCGAAGGCCGAGCCGATCCAGCGGCGGCCGGTGACGAGCTGGAACGGGCGGGTGCTGATCTCCTGCCCCGCGCTGGCCACACCGATGATGGTCGAAACACCCCAACCGCGATGCGAACATTCCAGCGCCTGGCGCATCAGCGTCGGATTGCCCACGCATTCGAAGGAATAATCGGCGCCGCCCCCGGTCAGTTCGACCAGGTGGCCGACCACGTCGCCATCGGGGCCCAGATCCTTCGGGTTGACGAAATGGGTCATGCCGAACCTGCGCGCCATTTCCTCGCGGCCTGGGTTGATGTCCACCCCGACGATCATGTCGGCGCCCACCATCCGTGCCCCCTGGATGACGTTCAGCCCGATCCCGCCCAGGCCGAACACCACCACCGTCGATCCGGTCTCGACCTTGGCGGTGAACAGCACCGCGCCGATGCCTGTGGTGACGCCGCAGCCGATATAGCAGACCTTGTCGAACGGGGCGTCGGGGCGGATCTTCGCCAGCGCGATCTCGGGCAGCACCGTGTAGTTCGCGAAGGTGGAGCAGCCCATGTAATGATGGATCGGCCGCCCCTTGTAGGAGAAGCGGCTGGTCCCGTCCGGCATCAATCCCTTGCCCTGCGTCGCGCGGATGGCAGTGCAGAGGTTGGTCTTGCGCGACAGGCAGGATTTACATTCCCGGCATTCGGGCGTGTAGAGCGGGATCACATGGTCGCCGGGCTTCAGATGCTTCACGTCTGGCCCCACCTCGACGACCACGCCGGCGCCTTCATGCCCCAGGATGGCCGGAAACAGTCCCTCGGGATCGGCGCCGGAAAGCGTGTATTTGTCGGTATGGCACAATCCGGTGGCCTTGATCTCGACCAGCACCTCGCCCGCCTTCGGGCCTTCAAGCTGTACCGTCTCGATCTCGAGTGGCTTGCCAGCCTCGAACGCGACTGCCGCCCTTACGTCCATGATCGTGCCTCTCCAGAGTCGTGGATCGAAATTAACGGCATCATAAAGGGAGGCATCTCGGGAAGGGTCAATGCCGCCCGACGGATTTGCAACAGAGAATGTCGCGACTGTCACAAAATCCGTCTTTCCGTTCAGCCTGTTGTCTTTCCCCGGAGCGTTGTCAGTATGGCCGTCGGCTGCCCGGCGTCGCAGGCCCGCGACCGCATCCAGTCCAGATGGAGAAAGCATAGATGATCGTCGACCGGCGGATCGGATTATTCATCCTGATGCGCGAAAGCCTGCTGACATTGGCGCTCCTGGGAGCGTGGGACGTCTTTGTCGTCGTCATGTTCCAGGTCTTCCATCAGGACTGGATGGAGCAGCCGACCCTGCCGGTGTCCCTGCTGGGCTCGGCCGTCGCGCTGTTTCTGGGGGTGCGCAACAACGCCGCTTACGGGCGGTGGTGGGAAGCGCGGACGCTGTGGGGCGCGATCACGAACAATTGCCGTTCGTTCGGGCGGCAGGCCGGGTCGCTGCTGGGGGGGCGGCCGGACCTGGCCTATGCCATGGCAGCCTATCCTTACGCGCTGCGCGCCGCTTTGGGGCGGCTGGACGGTTCGGCCGATATCGCCCGGCTGCTGCCGCCCGAGATGCAGAGCGCGATCGCCGGCTGGAACAATCAGCCCAACGCCATCCTGTATCAGATCGGACTGGCGGTGAACGAGGAAGTGGCGCGGCAGCGGATCGACGGGGCCGTCCACGGCCAGATCGACCGCATCCTGTCTGACCTGGCCAATGCCCAAGGCGGGCTGGAGCGTATTCGCAATACGCCGCTGGCCATCCAGTTCTCGCTGATTCCCAGGCTCGTGGCCAATATGTTCTGCGTCGTCCTGCCGCTGTCGATGGTCCAGACGCTGGGGTGGATCACCCCGCTCGGGTCATCTCTGGTCGGGCTGCTGTTCGTCGCCCTGGACAAGATCGGCAGCGACCTGCAGAACCCGTTCGATAATTCCCCCCATGCCATGCCGATGCTGACCATGGCTCGGACGATCGAGATCGACCTGCTGCAGCCCGTCCGTATCCCGGTCGGCGGCCCGATCGCGGCGGTGCGCGGCGTGCAGTCCTGAGCGTTTCACGGGGCGGACACGATCCGACGATCGAGACAGAATAGGAAAAATGTGATATAACTACACAAATGAGCATGTTCAGAACGACCCCCAAGGGCGGTGTGACCGACGCAATGGCGCGCACTGCCGCTGCCACAACTGCCGCGCAGGCCAAGACCAAGGTCAAGGACGAAGATCCCTTTCGCGAGGGCGACGCCATCGTCTACGCCGCCCATGGTGTCGGACGGGTGGATCGCATCGGGATCGATGAGATCGCGGGCACCAAGCTGGAAATGATCCAGATCTCGTTCCCCGGCAACCAGATGACGCTGCGCATCCCGCTGGCCAAGGCGCGCAAGGCCGGCCTGCGCAAGATCGTCTCGCGCGAGATCGTGGACAAGGCCATGGCCATCATCAAGGGCAAGCCGCATGTCAGCCGTGGCATGTGGGCCCGCCGTGCCGTCGCCTATCAGGAAAAGATCAATTCCGGCGATCTGGTCCAGATCGCCGAAGTGCTGCGCGACCTGCGCCGCAATGTCGACAGCCTGGACGGCAGCTTCAGCGAGCGCAAGCTGTTCGAAGCCGCGCAGGAACGCTTCGTGGCTGAAGTCGCGGTGCTGGAAGGCAAGGAGCCGGCCGCAGTGCTGGAAGCCCTGACGGCGGCGATGAAAGCCGCCTGATTCCGCCCGGCCCTGCCTCGCAAGCATCCGGGGCCGGAGAGATCAGATGTTCATGCTCCGCCTGGCCCCGTGGCCGCCGGCGACCGGGTTTCGGCCCGCCGCCAGCGACGGGTCGCCAGGCGCCATGACAGACGCAGCCCCGCTGCCTGCTGTGCCAGCCATCCGCCGCTGACCAGCGCCGGCTCGGCCTTCGGGTCCCCGGTCTCCACGACATTGTGCGAGAAATTCGCCGTCCCCAGTATCATGTCCCACCAGGGAAAGACCGCGCCGTAATTGCACGAGCGCCGCCCGGCCGCGCGCAGGCCGTGATGCACGCGGTGGAAATGCGGCGAGACCAGAATACGCTCGCCCAACCAGCCGAACCCGACCCGCGTATTGGCATGCGACAGGCTTTCGACCAGCCGCAGGAACAGGATCAGCAGCGGGAATTGCAGCGGCGGCACGCCAATCAGCAACCCGACGACGATGGCCCAGACATAGGATGTGACATCGTCCAGCAGGTGGTTACGGTCATCTGACCAGAACGTCATCTGCGTCTGTGCATGGTGCAGGGCATGCAGCCCATACCACCAGCCGAACAGGTGCGACAGGCGATGCCGGACATATTCGGCGAAATCCAGGATCACGGCATACAGGAAGAATGTGGCGACCGGCCAATCCATCAGGGTGGGAAACACGCTCTCCAGCGTCGGCGGAATATAGCCATGGTCGGTCAGCACGCCGTTCAGCCAGGTCTGGATTTCGTAGAAACCGAAGAACGTCACGAGGGGAAACAGGCCGATGCGCGCGATCAGGGTATAGACAATGTCCATACTCACATTATCGCGGTTTTCCCACCGGCGCAGGGGCCAGAACCGCTCCAGCGGCATGCAGATCGCGAGGTTCAATACGACCTGCAACACGCCATAAATCGCGAACATCGCCCACAGGAAGGATGTGTCTTCCCACTCCATCCACCCGAAGCGGTAGAGGATCGGGATCAGCCAGTTTTCCTGAATCCACCCGGCAAGCCATGAAAATGGATCGATCATTCCTGCCATCCTGCTGTCATGCGCGCGGCGGCGCGCGAAGGCCCGTCACTCTTTTACGGGTTTAAGGGGAGAAACCCGCTTCCATCAAGACATCGCCGATCTTCTAGTAGTTGAACTGGTAGGAGAGGCCGATGCTGCTGCCCGGGTCGTTCTCGGGCGTGGTGAAGCCGGTGACGTTGCCGCCCGTCCCGACGGTGGTGTTCAGTTTCAGCCGGCGCGTCAGGTCGACCTGGACCTGCGCCTGCGTGCCTGATCCGCTGGTGGCCTGCTTTGCGCCGACATACACGCCGCGCATCACGTATTTGCCAGCCTCGACGCTGGTACCATTTCCTTTCCCCACCCCCGAGCCGCCTGTCAGTTGCAGCCGGTCCAGCCCCAGCGTGCTGCGCACCTTGCCCAGCGGGTCGAAGGCCGAGCCGCCGGTCAGGGTCGCCACCGCTGCCGCAATTTCGGCCATCTGGGTGGTCGACAGCGATTGGGCGTCGGTGCCGAACAGCAGCATCGCCATGATCTGGTCCTGCGACAGCGGCGGCGTGGACGAGAAGGTGATCTTGGGCGCGCTGGCATAACCGCCCACCAGCAGCCGCGCGGTGCCGGCACTGGTCGCGCGCTCGGCCTCGAAATCCAGCGTCGGGTCGATTGCCTGGGTCACGCCCGACCCGTTGAAGGCTACCTGACCCTTCGTGAATTCCAACGAAATGCCGGCCATGTTGAAATTGCCCCGCCGCATCGCGAACCCACCGGCGATGGCAGGGGCCTCGGCCGTTCCCCCGACATGCAGGCGGCCGCGCATTTCCGCGTCTAGCCCGTGTCCGCGGACAAACATCTGGCCCGGCGAAGACGCGGTGACATCCAGCCCGACCACGAATTTGCCCGCCCCGTCAGCGTCGGCTGCCGGGGGCTTGTCGCCCGGACGGATCACATCCAGGGTTGCGATCGACGGCGGCAGCGAGCTGGGAATATTGATCTCGGCATGCGGAATGACCACCTGCCCCGCCACGTCGATACGCGACGCAAGCGCGCCTCGCACGGTCATGTCGGCATTGATCTGCGCCGTCACCAGGTCGCTGGCCAGGGGACGGGCGTTCCTGGCCGTGATCCGCAGATCGATGGGCAGGCCCGGCTGAAAGGCCCCCAGCATACCGCTGACGGCAATACTGCCCGGCCCGGCCGTGGCCGACAGATTGTCGACCGTCAGCCGATCATCCTGCGCGATGATCGTGCCACGCATGTTCGAAAGCTGGATCCCCTGCGCATAATCATGCACCTGCCCCCCGGTCAGGGTTATGGTTCCCGAGGCTTTCGGCGCCGATAATGCGCCACGGAGCGCCAGCGACAGGCGGGCCAGCCCCTCGACCTGCCGCCCCTGGGCACCGAGATAGGCATTGGCCGCCGAGAGATCGACATGGCCGTCAGCCTGCAACCCCATGGAACCGGCCGAACCGGTCGGCACCGTGCCCCGCACCACAAGGTCGAGCAGCGATCCCGCATGGGCCGTTGCATCGACACGCGCCTGGGTGCCCGACAATTGGGCGGTCGCATCCATGTCCAGCGGCGGCAGCGCACCGCTGAAATCGCTGTGATAGGCCAGTCCCCTGGCCGTCACGGTCACCGTGCCCTGGGGATTGGCCGTCGTGCCGCGCAGGCTGGCCCGGGCACTGATCGTCCCGTCGGCCCGCAGCGACGGCATGAAGGGGCGGGCAATGGCGGGCGTCAGGTTGTCAACCGTCGCTGTCAGGCCCAGCGCGGGCTTGACCGTGCCGGCCACGTCGATCCTGGCTGGCGCCACGCCGGGGGGTGCCAGCGTCAGGCGCAGATGATCGACGCCGAGCGTCTTGCCGAAGCCGATACGGGCCGGCTCCGCCAGGCGGATCGTCTCGCCCCGCGCATTGGCCTCCAGAGACCGGATCGCCACCGACTGCGCCGGCGTATCGACGACCAGCGTGGTGGCCAGCGCCGCCGGAGCCCCGGCCAGCGCCTGGAATGCCGCATTGGCGCCAATCGCCATCGCGTCGCGCGGCCCACGCGCCGTCACGCGGATATCGCCTGCCACGCCGGGCGCCGACACGCCATCCAGGCGCAATGTCATGTCGGTCCGCGTGGTTCCCAGCGGATCGGTGACGGTGCCGGCCAGGGACAGGCTGCGCAGCCGCGCCCGCGCACTGGCCAGATTGCCGTCGACAGCCACCGTCACGATTGGCGGCTGGGCCGCCTGCCCCGCATCGGCGGCAGGGTCGGAGGTGGGATTGGCGGTGCGGATCGACGCCTTCAGCGAACCGGATATCGGCTGCCCCACAAGGCGCGACAGATCACCCAGCCGCTCCATCTGCACATCCAGCGTGCCCAGCGGGGTGACCCGATGCGGGTTCAGCACCAGATGCCCGCTGCCCGACAGGCTTTTCCAGTCCAGATGCGCCAGATCGATGGTCCGCCGCCCCTGCGGGTCCTGCTCCAGATCGGCGGCGATCGACAGGGGCGCCTCGTCCACCGTTCCCCTGGCCATGAGTGTGCCCTGAGGATGGCTGGGCAGGTGATGGAAGACGGCATCCAGCATGACCGGGCCGACCGGCATCTCCTTGGTACCCAATTGCCCGTCGAGATGCGCGGTGGCGGAGAAATCGGTCAGTGGCCCGTCAACCGCCAGCATCAGCCCCGCCTGCCCGCGTACGGCCGGCGAGGTCCGCTGCAGGTCGTCGAACGCCAGATGCGCGGTCGCATTCACTGCCGGGCCCGCCTTTCCCCCCGTCACGGGATCGGCAGCGGGGGCGCTCGTCCGAGTGCCCGATACCGCCAGATGCATGGCCTGCCCATCCAGCGCCAGCCGGTCGATGCGCAGGAGAGCGGGATGATCGCCCACTGCCTGCTGCATGGCCATCCGCAGCGCCAGCTTGCCGTCCGGACCGATCAGGGACACGGCCTGGCGCTGGCCGCCGGTAATCGACAGCGGGCCATCCAGCGCCAGCGTCGTCGCGTCACCGGGCCGCGCCGGCATCGCGAAGGCCCCGTGCAGGGCCAGCCGGCCCGTCAGGGCGGTCCCGCCCGCCTCTGCCAGCGGCGCGAGCGCCGGCACATCGAGGTCGAATGTTCCATGCGCCGGCGTGGCGGTCATCGCCTGCCCTGCGAGGTGCAGAAGCGTATGGTCCAGCCGGACATCCAGGGGCCAGCCCGCATCATCAGGATGCAGGAACAGATCCAGCGTCAGTGGCGCGGCGGCGAACAGGCCGGGATGGCTGCCGGGGATCGACAGCGCATCGATGGCGGCATGCAGGCGGGCGCCCGACGGCTGGCCGCCCGTAGCCTCGTGCCCCTCGAAATCGACCGCGATCCGGCCGGCGGCCACGCCCGCCCCCATCGGCTGGTCCAGCGTCAGGTGCCCCTCTCCGACCGGATGATGCACATCGCCCGACAGATGCGCATCCAGGATGAGATTCTGCCAGCCGATCCCGTCACGCACTGCCATATGGGGCGCGCGGGCCATGATGGACAATTGAGATTTTACATTGATAAAATCAACTATTCCGCTGATTTTGGAAGATATGTCTCCCGAATTCAATGTGAAGGCCAGATGGTTCGCATTCCGGGGGCCATCCAGGTCCAGCGCCAGATGCAACGGGTCCAGCGGTTCAAGCCCGGATGTACTGGCAAAGCCGCCCGGCCCTTCGTCGGCTATCAGGTGCAGCCCCAGGCGTCCCGGCACGATCTGCGTCCGCAGGTTCAGCGCCCCGACGCGATCCAGGCGCTTCAGGTTCAGGTCGATCGCAGCCGTGGGCAATGTCGCCACGCTGAGCCCGTCCAGCACCGGTGCGAGATGAGCAAGCCGCGCGCTGCCGTCGAGCGAGAACGCGGCCTCGGTGCCCGCAATTCCCGCACCGACTTCGATCCACCCTATATGGACGGCACGAAGGTCGATCCCCAGGTCGAAACTGCCGCCGTTCCTGTTGCTGGTGGAGGGTTTCGCACCGCTTTCCGCCTGCAGGCGCGGAATGGCGAGGCGGGTGATCGACAGCCGGTCGATGCGCGCCTGGCGGGCCAGCAGATGGGTCGGCCGCCAGTCCAGTTCCAGCCCGTCGATCGACAGCCACATCCCCTGGCGGTCATTGAGGCGAATATGGGCGATGCGCAATGCGTCGGGGAAACGGCCCGAAATCCCGTCCAGTGTGACCGCGCCGCCTGTCAGCTCGGCTGTCTGGCGTGCAATCGAATGGCGACCCCAGCCCGTATTGGCCACGATCAGGATCGCCACCACGCCCAGCACGACCACCGCCAGCGGCACGCCGGCCAGCAGGCCCACGGTCCAGGCGACAATCCGAGGCCAGCGCCGTGGGCGCCCGGCGGATGGGGGCGGAGTGTCCGGCGCCATCAGAAGGTTTCCCCCAGACCGAGATAGAGTTCCCACGTATCGCCGCGTTTCGGCCGGTTGAGCGGCACGGCGATATCCACGCGCACCGGGCCGATCGGCGTATAATACCGTACCCCGGCGCCTGCCCCGACCCGGAGCGTGCCCTGGAACGGCCGACTGCCGGTGCCCACCTGGCCGGCATCGGCAAACAGCGCCCCGCCGAAGCTGCGGAACAGCCTCTGGCGGAATTCGACCGATCCCGCATCCATCGAAGTCCCGCCGATGGCGTATTTGCTGCCGTCGAATTGCGGCCCCACCCCCTGGTAGCGGAAGCCGCGCACGGTCGCGCTGCCGCCGGCATACAGGCGCTGGTCGGGCGGGATATCGAAGGTCGAGGCCCCCTGCACGCTGCCCACGATGCCCCGCACCGCGATGACGCTGCGGCCGGGCCGCGAAATGCCGAGATGCGTCAGGTCGAAATAAGTCGAGGCGTTCGCCTGCATGATGGTGAAGAACGACATGCCGTTGATCAGCGATGCCGATGGCGTCACGCTGGCTGCCACGCGGACGCCATGGGTGGCCGGGTCGATCGGGTTGTCCAGGCCGGTGCTGTCATAGGTCGCCCCCAGGGGCAGCGAGACGATGGTATAATCCTTCGCCATCCCCATCTGGTCGATATGTTCCTGTTCGGCCTGCCCTTCGAACGAGGCGGTCCAGCGCTGTCCCAGCTTGCGCACCACGCCTGCCCGCACCAGCAGCGCCGTCTGCCGGTAGGAATAGAGAAGCTGGCGGATGCCTTCGACCCGCACACTGAGATTCTGGTCGCGGGACCCGAAATCCGGCTTCATCAGGTCGGCATACACATCATAGCCCAGCCCCTGCTGGGCCGACCCGCCAAGCCCGGTCACCAGGGCCGTCAGGCGCAGGCGTTCCGCATTGCCGAAGATGTTGCGATGGGTCCAGCTGACACCGGCCCGCCCGCCCAGGTCGGTCGAATACCCGCCCTGCACGGCCACCATCCGGACCTTGCCTTCCTTGAATGCCATCGACAGCGGCATCTGCCTGCCCGCCGTAAGGGGCGGCGCATCATTGACCTGCACATCGGAAAACACGCCCAGCCCGGCCAGATCCTGCCGGGCGGATTCGATCCGCGACGGCTGATACAGATCATTGGGGTGGATGGTCATCCGCCGGGCGATATAGGCGGGGTGGGTGCGCGTCATGCCGGACAGGCTGATCGCACCGATGGTCACCACCGGGCCGCTGCGCACCGTATATTCGACGTCGAGCGTATGGGTCGCCGGCCGCAGCCAGGCTTTCGGCGTACCGACCTGTGCCAGCGCGTGCCCTTCTTCCTTCAATTCGCTCTGCAGGTTCGCCCCCGCCGACAGTACGTCGGACGCGACGGCCGGCTGGCCAACCTTAACCCCCAGGGCCTTGCTTTCGAGCGCATTCAGGACCACCGGCCCGGTTCCGTCGCCCGATGCGCGCACCAATGTCACGCGGCCAAGCCGGAAGATCTCGCCCCGGGTCGGCGTGATCGTTACCTGCACGGCCTGTCCCTTGGGAATTGCCAGCAGCCACTCCGGCAGCCGGGGATCGGTCCCGTCCATCGAGGCGGCTAGCGCATTCTTCGCGCCCCGTAGCCGCACCGTGATGCGGATCGTCGGGGCATAATAGCCATAGCTTTCGAGCGCGGTCCGCAGCCGGTCGTAATCGTTGCGAATCCGGCCGGCCAGGGCGAATGGACTGACGGCATGGGTCTTCTGTAGGGACAGCAGGCTGGATGACGCACTGATCGCGGCATCCAGTTCGGCCTGGCCCGTCGGCGTGATGGTGGTGGTGTAGGTCTGGGGATCGGCGCCGAGAACCGTATCGGCCGGCCAGCACAGCGCGACCGCAAGAACGCCCCCGAGAACGGCAAGACCGCTCCGGCGCGCGGGGTCTCCATTCCATGCGGCCCAACCAGGACGGTCCGGCCGATCTCTCCTGTCCGCTCTTCGCCCCGAAAACACGCGACGTCGCCGCACCGCTGTCAATGTATCCCTGTCCCGTTCCTGTGCTTCATCCCGCTCACCGGTCCGGCCGGTCCATCGTTCACATGTCCGCTCGCCCGCACGCGCACATCCAACCCGTTTATAAGGCAATCGTTTGATGAGACGACAAAAAACAATCTCACCACGCCTGAAAGGGTTTTTACCGGGGACTCGGAAACTTGCCTTGACAAAAGGGTCCGTATTTTTACCTGATTAGGCAGGTAACGACGCCCGCCGCGTCCCGCCCTGCATGAGGGAGGTTTGCCGCACGATGACGCTGTCACGCCCCGAGCGCTTCGACTCGTGCCCTTGACCGGGCGCCCCGCGCATATGATGTGTTCCCGCGACCGCGCGGGATGGTCCGGCGGCGCGCCCAGGAAGTTTCAATCGTGACCCAGCATTCCGTCTGCCCCCCCATGGAGTCCGGCCGGGAGGTAAAGGGCCTCCATGTCATCACATGGGGCTGCCAGATGAATGTCTATGACAGCGCCCGCATGACCGACGTGCTGCGCCCCCTGGGCTATAAATCGGTCGAAACCCCCGACGCAGCCGACATGGTGATCCTGAACACCTGCCACATCCGCGACCGTGCGGCGGAAAAGGTCTTCTCGGAACTCGGCCGCCTGCGCCTGGTGAAGGATGCCCGTGCCGCCGAAGGGCAGCGCACCATCCTGGCCGTCGCCGGATGCGTGGCCCAGGCCGAGGGGGCGGAGATCCTGGCCCGTGCGCCTTACGTGGATATCGTGCTCGGCCCGCAGACCTATCACCGGCTGCCGGAGATGGTCGCCCGGGCGGCACGGGCGGGCGGCGCCGTCATCGACACGGATTTCCCCGCCGAGCAGAAATTCGATTTCCTGCCCGACGCCCAGGCCCCGCAGACGCCCGGCGGGATCACGGCCTTCCTGACCATTCAGGAAGGCTGCGACAAATTCTGCTCGTTCTGCGTGGTACCCTACACGCGGGGCGCCGAATCCAGCCGCCCGGTCGATTCGGTGCTGCGCGAGGCCCGCCGCCTGGTCGAATCGGGCGCGCGCGAAATCACGCTGCTGGGCCAGAACGTGAACGCCTATCACGGCGAAGGGCCGGACGGCCGCGTCTGGGGGCTGGCCCGGCTGGCCGAATCCCTGGCGGCGATCCCGGGGCTGGCACGCATCCGCTATACCACGTCGCATCCCCGCGACATGGAGGACGCGCTGATCGCCGGGCATCGCGACCTGCCGGCGCTGATGCCCTTCCTGCACCTGCCGGTGCAGTCGGGCTCGGATCGGGTCCTGGCGGCGATGAACCGGGGGCACACCGCCGCCGAATATCGCGACCTTGTCCTGCGCCTGCGCGACGCGCGGCCGGACATCGCGCTGTCATCGGATTTCATCGTCGGCCATCCCGGTGAAAGCGATGCGGATTTCGAGGCGACGATGCAGCTGATCCGCGATGTCGGGTTCGCGCAGGCGTTCTCGTTCAAATATTCCCCCCGTCCGGGCACCCCGGCCGCCGGCGCGCCGATGCAGGTGCCCGAGGACGTGAAGGACGCACGGCTCCAGGCATTGCAGGCGCTGCTGCGCACGCAGCAGGATGCGTTCAATGCCGCGACGGTGGGGCGCGTGGTACCCGTGCTGTTTACCGGGCACGGGCGCAAGCCGGGGCAGTTGTCCGGCCGGTCACCCTATCTGCAACCCGTGCATGTCGATGGGCCCGACACGTTGATCGGGCAGATCGCACAGGTCGAGATCCGGGAGCGTTACACCAACTCACTGAGTGGAACCCTCATACAGGAGAGAGCCTTCGCTTGAGAGAACAGACGGTATCAGCGATCCTGCCCGGCCGGCGCCCCGCCCGGACGCGCGATCATCAAGCCCCGTCCGACATCGCCGCGATGCGGACGGTCACGCTGCAATTCGACGACAATGCCCTGCTGGCACAGCTCGTCGGTGATCACGACCGTCACCTGCTTCATCTCGAACGTGGATTCGGCATCCGCCTGTCCTGCCGCGGCAACCGCGTCGCCCTCAACGGCAACCACGACCGCGTGGAAATCGCCCAGGCGGCGCTGGCCAGCCTTTATCAGCGCCTGCAGGGCGGCGGTGGCGAGCTGGACAGCGCCGATATCGACGCGGCGATCCGCATGGCCGCCGCCCACCACACCATGCCCCGCCCGGCATCCGAAGGACGGACCAGGATGACCCACGCCGCAGCGCCCATCTCCGATACTCCGCGCGTGCCGCTGGCGGAATTGCCCGCCATCCGCACCAAGCGCGGTGCCATTGCCCCCCGTTCGACCGGACAGGCGAGCTATATGGAGATGCTGGCGCAGACCGAAATGGTCTTCGGCATCGGGCCGGCCGGCACCGGCAAGACCTATCTGGCGGTCGCCCAGGCCGTGGCGATGCTCCAGGCCGGCCAGGTCGACCGGATCGTGCTGTCGCGCCCCGCCGTCGAGGCGGGCGAGCGGCTGGGCTTCCTGCCCGGCGACCTGAAGGAGAAGATCGACCCGTATCTGCGCCCGCTCTACGACGCGCTACACGACATGATGCCCGGCGACCAGGTGGTGCGACGCATGGGCACGGGCGAGATCGAGGTCGCCCCCCTGGCCTTCATGCGCGGCCGCACGCTGGCCCACAGCTTCGTCATTCTCGACGAGGCGCAGAACACGACGGCCGCGCAGATGAAGATGTTCCTGACCCGCATGGGCAGCGGCACCCGCATGGTGGTGACGGGCGATCTGAGCCAGGTCGACCTGCCCAATGGCGTCACGTCCGGCCTGCGCGACGCGGTGGATACGCTGGAAGGATTGCCGGGAATCGGTATCATGCGCTTCGAATCCCACGACGTCGTGCGACACCCGCTGGTCGCGCGCATCGTGGACGCCTATGATCAGCGAGCGGCGGCCGAACGGGACATGTCCCGCAGCAGGGCGCGCCGGGAGAACAATGGAACCGCGAAGTAGCAAACGCCCCGCCGAAACGGACGGGGACGTTATAAGACCGCCGGCGGCCGGAATGGCCGCCGGCCCTCACTCCACCATGACGCAGGACGACCCGGAGTGCGACGTGATCGTCGCCGACGCGCGCTGGCACGGCGCCGTTCCGGGCCTCGCGGCCCTGGTGCGCCGCACCGCGCGTGCCGCCTGGGCCGACGAGGACCCCGCGCCGGTCACGATCGCGCTGGACAATGACCGCACGATCCGCCGGCTGAATGCGCGCCACCGCGACCGCAACAAGCCCACGAATGTCCTGACCTTCGATTATCCCGACGGCATGCCGGGCGGCGATATCATGATCGCGCTGGAGACCGTCCGGCGCGAGGCGCAGGCGGCGGGGCGGCCGGTCCGGCATCACCTGATGCACCTGATCGTCCATGGCATCCTGCATCTGCGCGGCTATGACCATCACCAGGCCGGCGAGGCACGGCGGATGGAAATGGAGGAAGCCCGCATCCTGGGGCGCCTGTCCGTCCCCAATCCATGGAAATTCCGCCCCGGCTCGCCGTCGGGACGCATGGAGGACGCGCAGTGAACCGCCCCCTGCCCGATTCCGCGCCGCCCGAGAGCGCGCCGGGACGGGTTGACGACGCCCATGCGCCGCGCCCGCGCGGCCGGGGCCTGCTCTCTTTGTTCGGCCGCCGGCGCGGCGAACAGGGATTGCGCCATTCCATCGCCGCCCTGGTGCAGGAGGCCAACGAGGCCGAGGGCGACGGTACGGACGCCAATTCGGAACTGGACCGACAGGAACGCGCGCTGATCGCGAACGTCCTGCGGCTGCGCGGCATCACCGCCGACGACGTGATGATCCCGCGCGCCGATATCGTCGCCATGTCCGTGTCGCTGAGCCATGAGGAAGCCCTGGCCCTGATGCGGCGCGAGAATCATTCGCGCATGCCGGTCTATCGCGAGCAGTTGGACGATATCGTGGGCATGATCCACGTGAAGGACCTGATCGCCTATGCCGGCACCAGCGAGGCCTTCAACGTCGAATCGCTGCTGCGCCAGCCCCTGATGGTGGCGCCGCAGATGCCGGTGCTGGACCTGCTGCTGCAGATGCGCCAGCGCCACCTGCATCTGGCGCTGGTCATCGACGAATATGGCGGCGTCGACGGGCTGGTGACGATCGAGGATCTGGTGGAAACCATCGTCGGCGACATTTCCGACGAACATGACGAACCGACGGCGGTCCTGATCCAGGAACGGCCGGACGGCACGTTCGATGTCGATGCCCGCCTGCCGGTCGAGGAATTCGAAGCCCGGCTGGGTCCGTTGCTGACCGAGGCCGAGCGCGAAGCCGAGATCGAGACCGTGGGGGGCCTGGTCTTCCGCCTGGCGGGGCATGTGCCCGCGCGGGGCGAGGTCCTGACCCATGAAAGCGGCCTGGTCTTCCGCGTGCTGGACGCCGATGCCCTGCATATCCGCAAGGTGCGCGTCAGGCCGCCCCCGCCGGCCCCCTCGCCCGCCGCCTGATTTGTCTTGTCCATCCTGACCCGCCTCTTCCCGCTATGGGCCATCCTGGTCTCGGCCGCCGCCATCGGCCGGCCGGGCGCCTTCCTGGTCCTGGCGCCGGCGACCACTCCGCTGCTGGCGCTGGTGATGTTCACCATGGGCGTGACGCTGACGGTGGGGGATTTCCGCCGCATCGCCCGCCGGCCGGCCCCGGTCGTGGCGGGCATCGTGCTGCATTACGCGATCATGCCGCTGGCGGCGTGGCTGATCGGGCGGCTGCTGGGCATGCCGCCGGCGCTGCAGGTGGGCATGATCCTGGTCGGCAGCGTGTCCAGCGGCACGGCGTCGAACGTCATGATCTATCTGGCGCGGGGCGACGTGGCGCTGTCGGTCAGCATCAGCACGCTCTCCACATTGGTGGGCATCGTCGCCACGCCGCTGCTGACGCGGCTCTATGTGGCGGCGGACGTGCAGGTCGACGTGCTGGCCCTGCTGCGCAGCATCGTCATGCTGGTCGCCCTGCCGGTCGCCGCGGGGCTGGCCGTCAACATGCTGGCGCCGCGCCTGGTGCGCCGGGTGGAACCGGTCCTGCCGCTGGTGGCCATGATCGCCATCATGACGATCATCGGTTCCATCGTCGCCTCGGTCCGGCCGTCGCTGGCGGCGGCGGGCCCGCTGGTCCTGCTGGGCGTGGTCCTGCATAACGGGATCGGCCTGGTAGGGGGCTATTGGGGCGGCAGGCTGCTGGGGCTGGAAGAAAGCGCCTGCCGGACACTGGCGATCGAGGTCGGAATGCAGAATTCCGGACTCGCCGCCACGCTGGGGCGGCTTTATTTCGGGCCGCTGGCGGCCCTGCCGGGGGCGTTGTTCTCGATCTGGCACAATATCTCGGGCTCGGCCCTGTCGGCCTGGTGGTCGACCCGGCCGGTACCCGCGCCTTCACCCGCCCCGCCGCGGACATCTTGACGCCTGCCCGCTTTGCGGGCTCTGTCCCCGCTTTACCATTCGTCTGCAGCCTGTCGGAGACCGTTCAGTCATGCCCGTTACCCGCCGCACCCTGATCGCGACCGCGACCCCCGCCCTCCTGTTCGGACAGGCCCTGTCCGTCCGCGCCGCGCGGGCCGCCGCCGACCCGCGTATGGCGCCGCGCGCGGCCGGCAATCCGGCGGCCAAGGTCCATGTCGAGGAATGGTTCTCGCTGACCTGCACCCATTGCGCGCGATTCGCGGCCGAGGTCTTCCCCGAGATCCGCAGCAAGCTGATCGACACCGGCAAGGTCTATTACATCTTCCGCGATTTTCCTCTGGACCAGATCGCGCTGGCGGCGGCGATGATCGCCCGCACCCTGCCGCCGGAGCGCTACGAGCCCTTCGTGCTGTCGCTGCTGGCCAGCCAGGATCGCTGGGCCTTCAACCGCGAGGTCAACCCGCAGGACGAATTGCAGAAGATGGCGGCGCTGGCCGGCATGCCCGCCGACCTGTTCCAGCGTACGCTGGCCGACGACACGCTGCGCCAGGCCATCATGGACGAGGAAAACCGCGCCCAGGCCCAGTACAAGATCGAAGGCACGCCGACCTTCCGCTTCAACGACAAGGAGCAGGTGGGTCAGGAGATGAATTACGAGGATTTCGCCAAGAAAGTGGCCTCGCTGAGCTGATTCGGTCCCTGCTCCTATGGCTGCCCGTTTTGTCCGTCTGCGTATCGGCGGATTCAAGAGCTTCGCCGACCCGGTTTCGGTCGATATCCTGCCCGGCCTGACCGGGATCGTCGGGCCGAATGGCTGCGGCAAGTCCAATGTGGTCGAGGCCCTGCGCTGGGCGATGGGCGAAAGCTCCGCCCGCTCCCTGCGCGGCGGCGAGATGGACGATCTGATCTTCGCGGGGACCACCGCCCGCCCGGCGCGCAACCTGGCCGAGGTGACGCTGACGCTGGAAGGCACGGAGGGCATCGCCGCCCCTCCGCTGCAAGATCAGGACGAATTGCAGATCACAAGGCGCGCCGAACGCGGCGCCGGCAGCGATTACCGCGTCAACGGCAAGCAGATCCGCGCCCGTGACGTGCAGACCCTGTTCGCCGACCTCGCCTCGGGCGCGCGCTCGTCGGCCATGGTCAGCCAGGGGCGCGTCTCGGCGCTGGTCAATGCCCGCCCCGAGGAACGACGCAGCATCCTGGAGGAAGCCGCCGGCATCACCGGCCTGCATGCCAGACGGCATGAGGCCGAACTGAAGCTGCGCGCCACCGAGGCCAATCTGGCGCGTGCCGACGATCTGCGTATCCAGTTGGAGGGCCATCTGGGCAATCTGCGCGACCAGTCGCAGCAGGCCAGGCGCTATCGCGAGATTTCCACGGCCCTGCGCGAGTCCGAGACCACCCTCCTGGCCCTGCTGCACGCAAGGGCACGGCTGGCGGTAGAGCGGGCCGGCCAGACGGCGCGCCAGGCAAGGCAGGCCCTGACCCAGGCCGAAGAGGCGGCCGAGACCAGCGTGATCGCGGAATTCGAGGCCAATCGCGACCTGCCCGCGCTGCGCGCGCGCACCGATGAAAGCCGCACGCTGCTGGAACGCCAGAAGATCTTGGCCGAAGGCATGGCGCGCGAGGAACAGCGCGCGACCGAGGCCGCGCAGGCCGCGACCGAACGGCTGCGCCAGGCCGAAAGCGACCATCAGGCAGCCCTGGCCCGCGAGACCGATGCAGGCGAGAACGTCGCCCGCCTGCAAGCCGAACAGGCCGGCCTGTCCACGCGTCTGTCCGCGCTGCCGGACGACATGGCCCGGGCCGCCCAGGCCCAGACCGACGCCGCCGGCATGGTGCAGATCCGTGAGCAGGCGCTGGAACAGGCCAGCACCGAGGCCACAGCCGCGCAGGCCCGCGCCACCCAGGTTGCGGCCGCCCTGACGGATGCCCAGGCCCGGCACGCGCGCCTCGAAGCCCAGCATGCCGCCCTGGCCGCCGAACTGGAGGGCCTGCGGACCACCCTGCCCGCCTCTGAGGCTCTGGAGGCCCAGGCCGCCGGACTGGCGGCCGCGACCACGCGCCTTGCTGAGTCCCGCGCCGCGCTGGAACGGGCGGCGCAGGAACAGTCCGACGCCACGCTGGCGGCCAGCCTGGCGCGCGGCCAGGCGGACGAGGCAAGGCGTCGCCATGACGAAGCGCGCCGGGTCCTGGCGCAGGCCACCGAGCGTGCCGCCGGGTTGCGCGCCGAACAGCAGGGCTTGCAGCGCCGGCATGACGAGGCGCACGCCCAACTGGTCGCCGCCGAACGCCGCGACGCGCTGCGGGCCGGCCTGGCCGGCGCACAATCCACCCTCGATGCCGCCCGCGCCGCGCTGGAACAGGCGGAACTGGACCGTCAGGCCGCCTCCGCCGCGCGAATCGACGCCTATGCGCGCCTGCAGGAAGGCACGAATCGGCGCACCACGACCAATGCCGCCCTGCAATCGGCGGACACGGCCCACCAGCGCGCCGTCGCACGACTGCGTGCCTTGGCCGAGGATCTGGCCCGTGCCCAGGCCACTGCCATTGCCCCGGAACGGCTGGCCGCCGCCCGCACGGCCCGCGAGGACGCCGAACGCCAGTTGGCCGAGGCCGGTAATGCATTGGAAGGCGCGGAGGCTGCCCTGGCTACCGCCGCCACCGACCGCGACGCGGCGACACAGCGGCTAAGCGACCTCAAGGCCGATCTCTCCCGCCTGGCCGCACAGGCGGAGGGCCTGACCCAGGCGCTGAAGACCGGACAGGAGGAGACGGATTTCCGCCCGGTCGTCGACGACATCACGGTGCCGGACGGGCTGGAGGCCGCCCTGGCTGCCGCCCTGACCGACGGGCTGGATGCGTCCGTCGCACAGGGCGCGCCGCGCCTGTGGCACGCCCTGCCATCCCTCGACGCGGCCCCGCTGCCTGGCACGGGTACCGTCGCCCTGGCCACGCTGGTCAGCGCCCCGGCCGCCCTGGCCCGTGCCCTGGCGGCGATCGGCCTGCTGGATGACGGTGCCGACGGCGCGGCCTTGCAGGCGGCACTTGTACCTGGCCAGAGCCTGGTGGGGCGAGATGGCGCCCTGTGGCGCTGGGATGGATATCGCGTGGCGGCCGGCCAGCCCAGCCGGGCGGCGCTGCTGCTACAGCAGCGCAACCACCTGCGCGAGACCGAGGCCGCACGCCGGGCCCGTCTGGCCGACCTGCCGATCGCCGAAGCCGTCCTGGCGGCCGCCGAGCAGGCACGGGCCATGGCGACTGAATCCGTCGGAACCGCCCGCGCCGCCCGCGCGGCGATCGAGGCCACGCTGCGTCAGGCCCGCACCGACGAAGCCGAGATCAGCCGGCTGGACGCCACCGCCCGCGCGCGGCTGGAGACTGTCCAGCCCCAGCATGATCAGGCAACACAGACGCTGGCGGAAACCGAAGCCGCGCTGAGCGCAGCCCGGCAGGCGGCAGCGGACCTGCCGGACGCTACCCAACTGGCCCAGCGCCATGAAGCCGCCCGCCAGCAGGAACAGACGGCGCAGACGGCCGAAACCGCTGCCCGGGAGGCCCGCAAGCGCGCCGAAACCGCGCTGGAAGCCGCAAGGCGCGAGGATGAGGCCACCACCGCCCGCCATAGCGAGGCCGAATCCCGCCTGGCGACGATCATCCCGGAGTTGCAGCGCATCGCCCGCGAGGCCGAACAGGCCGAAACAGGCCGGCAGGAAGCCGAGGCGACCCTCGCGGCCCTGCCCCCGGGCGCCGACACCGATTCCGCCCTGGCAACCGCCGAAGCCCGCGCCCGCAATGCCGCGACGGTCCAGGAGACGGCGCGGCAGGCTCAGCAGGACGCGGAACGGGCGCTGGAGCAGGCCCAGGCCGCCCATGCGGCCCAGCAGGCCACGCTGATCGAGACCCGCAGCGTACTGGACGCCCAGGCGCCGCGCCTGGAGGCCCTGCGTCAGGAGCGGGACGACGCCGCGGACCTGCTGGCCCGCGTGAAGGCGGAGCACCAGGCCCTGCCGGACCAGGAGGCGATCGCGGCACTGGTCCACGAGGCGCGCGAGGCTCTGGCGCTCGCCCGCCAGGCCGAGGACGAAGCCCGCCAGCGCCGCGCGGCCCTGGCCGGCGAGGAGCAGACCATCCAGGCCCGCCTCACCGGCGTCGTGGCCACCCTGGCCGACTGGACCGGCCGCCAGGCCGCCGCCACCACCGAATTGCAGGGTGCTACGGCACGCCTGGATGCAGCAAAGTCGGAGCATGCCCGGCTGACATCGATGCCCGACGAGGTGATTCGCAGCCGCGAAACCGCCCGTGAGGCGATGGACCAGGCCGAAGCCGGCCATGCCGAGGCGGCCCGCAAGCTGGCCGAAGCCGAAGACGCGCTGGTGCGCGCCCAGACAGCCCGGCGCGATGCCGAGGCCGCCCTGGCGGCGGGGCGCGAAGCCGTCCTGCGCGCCGAGGGCCGGCACGAGCAGGCCGAAGCCATCCTGGCCCAGTTGCTGGCCGAAACACCGGAACCGCCGGGCATCGTCCCGCCCGACCTGACCGAAGCGGCGGAGACCAGCCTGCGCCGCAAGATCGCCCGCCTGATCCGCGAACGCGAGGAGATGGGGCCGGTCAACCTGCGGGCCGAACTGGAAGCCGACGAGGCAGAGACGCGGATCACGACCATCCAGCGGGAAAAGGAAGAGCTGGATTCGGCCATCGCGCGACTGCGCGGCTCGATCGGCGCGCTGAACCGCGAGGGGCGCGAGCGCCTGCTGGCGGTGTTCACCGAGGTCGACAGGCATTTCCAGTCGCTGTTCGCCCGCATGTTCAATGGCGGCCGGGCGCATCTGGGCATGGTGGGCAATGACGACCCGTTGCAGGCCGGGCTGGAGATCTATGCCCAGCCGCCGGGCAAGAAGCTGGCCACGCTGTCGCTGCTATCGGGCGGCGAGCAGGCGCTGACGGCGCTGTCGCTGATCTTCGCGGTGTTCCGCTGCAATCCCGCGCCGATCTGCGTGCTGGACGAAGTCGATGCGCCGCTGGACGACGCCAATGTCGGGCGCTTCTGCGCCCTGCTGGCCGACATGGTGGCGGAAGCCGGCACGCGCTTCCTGGTCGTGACCCATCATCAACTGACGATGGCGCACATGGACCGCCTCTACGGCGTGACGATGCAGGAACGCGGGGTCAGCCGGGTGCTGTCGGTCGATCTGGAACGCGCCGCGGCGATTACGGCGGCGGCGCAGTCCCAAGTCTCGTAAAGATACATTCCGGGATGCCTGGCCGGTAACCCGGCCAGGCATCCCGGTTTTCGTCACTTCGGCATCATGTTGCCGGTTTCGATGTAACGCTGGTGCCAGGACAGGGCCTCGGGCAGCAGATGCGGCGTATGCTTGCCGTAGGACTCCTTCTTCGCCCGGGCCAGGTAATCTTCCAGTCCGGCACGATAATCCGGATGGCTGCAATTGCGGATGATCGCTTCCGCGCGCTTGACCGGCGACAGGCCGCGCAGATCGGCGATGCCCTGCTCCGTCACGAAGATCTGCGTGTCCTGCATGATGTGATCGACATGCGCCGCCATCGGCACGATGGCGGAAATCTTTCCGCCCTTCGCGGTGGAAGGCGATAGGAAGATCGACAGATAGGCATTGCGGGCAAAATCGCCCGATCCGCCGATGCCGTTCATCATGCGCGAGCCCATGACGCGGGTCGAATTGACGTTGCCGTAAATGTCGGCCTCGATCATCCCGTTCATGGCGATGATGCCCAGGCGGCGGATGACATCCGGATTGTTGCTGAGGTCCTGCTGGCGCAGGATGAGCTTGTCGCGGAAGAACGACATGCGGTTGTTGATGTCTTCCGCCGCCTCGGGGCTGAGCGAGAAGGCGGTGGCCGAGGCGACCTTCATGCGCCCGTTTTCCAGCATGGCCAGCATGCCGTCCTGGATGACTTCGCTGAAGCCGGTCAGGTTCTCGAACGGCCCTTCATTCAACCCGCTGAGCACGGCATTCGTCACGTTGCCCACGCCCGATTGCAGCGGCAGCAACGAGGGCGGCAGACGCCCGACCTTGACCTCGTGCGAGAAGAAATCGAGCAGATAACCCGCGATCGACTTGGCCGTCGCGTCCGGATGGGCAAAGGGGGCATTCCGGTCCGCGTCATGGCTCAGAACCACACTCACGACCTTCGCGGGATCGACGGCGAGGCCGGTGCGTCCGATACGGCCGCCAGGGGAGTTCAGCGGGATCGAATCGCGCGGCGGCGCGCCCGTCGCGTTCCCGTACCAGATGTCATGCACGCCTTCGAGTTCGGCGGGCTGCCAGCTATTGACCTCGATGATGACCTTGTCGGCCTGCTCGATCCAGGTCTTGGAATTGCCGACCGACGAGGACGGGACGATCGTCCCGTCCTCGGTGATGGCGGTGGCCTCGATCACGGCCGTATTCATGTGCCCGAAATAGCCCTGGGCGACCTGCGGGGCCAGCGCGCCGAGATGGGTGTCGAAATAGGCCGTCTCGTCGGAATTGATCCGGTTGCGCATCTCGGCGTCGGTATTGAAAGGCCCGCGGAACGACACGCCGTTCACTTTGGCCAGCGCGCCGTCAAGCTGCGGGCCGGTCGACGCGCCGGTCAGCAGGCCGATCCGGAATTCGTCGCCACGGGCATGCGCGGCCCCGATCTGTGCCGCCAGTGCCTCGGGCACGGCCTTCGGATAGCCCGAACCGGTAAATCCGCTCATGCCGACCAGTTCACCGGGGCGGATATGTGTCGCCGCCTCGTCGGCAGTGGTCACTTTGGCCCGGAATGCGGCGTTCCGGATTCGACTTTGATCGGCCATGGAACCTTTCCCCTTGTTTTCTCGTTGTCTCAAATCGCGACAGACCAGCGCGCGCGTTTCGTTATCCGGACAGGACATCGTCTGTATCCCGCACCCGGCCCGCTGTGCCATCTGTTCTCTTTCCTGGCAGACCCGTCACAACAAAAGAGTGTTATCCGCACGCATGCCCGACGTGAGCGATCCGAGAAACGAGCATGACCGCCTGGTGAGGATGGCACTGGGCCGCGTGCCGCAGCGCCTGCGCGGCGCGATCGACTGGCTGCGCGTGCCGTCCCGCCGGCCGGCGCGGATTCTGTCCGGCTTCCTGCTGATCGTGGGGGGATTGCTGTCCTTTTTGCCGATCCTGGGCGTATGGATGCTGCCGCTGGGGTTGATCCTGCTGGCCGAGGACGTGGCACTGATACGCTGCGGCCTGGATCGTCTCATCATCCACGTCGCCCGCCGGCATCCCGGCTGGCTGACACCATCCGAATAAAAAACGACTAGCAGCCATGCGCTGGCCATGCATTTTCGAAGCGCCGAGGGCGGAGACATGGCGAAACCCGGTCCGCCCCCCCATATCCAACGAAAGGCCTGCTGCCCCCTCACCGTGACCGAAGCCCCATGACGCCGAATCACACCCAGTCCGCCGACGACACAGTCTGGAAACCGCCTCACCTTCCCGCGCCGGACGCGCTGCCGGCCGAGGGCGCGGAGCTGTGGCGCGACCTGGCCGCGCTGGAAGCCCTGATCGCCGGACGCCCGATTCGGGTGGTCGGCGACGTGCATGGCGATCTGCGGGCCTTCGAACACGCGGTGGCGACCGAGCGATTCGTCATCCAGCTCGGCGACCTTGTCGATCACGGTCCCGACAGCGTCGGTACTTTCCGGTTGATGCAGCGGCTGCTGGATGACGGTCGCGGGCTGTTCATCCTGGGCAATCACGATCGCAAGCTGGCGCGCGCGCTGGCCGGCTACAAGCTGCGATTCGACGCCGCGCTGAACGAGACCGTCCGTCAGTTCCAGGCGCCCGAGAACGACGATGTCTGTCACCGGGCGGTGCAGGATATCGCGCACGCGCCCCCGTGGATCGTGCTGGGACGGCGGATCTTCGTGCATGGCGGCTTCCATTCGCGGATGCTCGACGAATCTCCGCCGCCGGGCCTGGGGGAGGTCACGCCCCTGCTGTCGCGCGCGCTGTTCGGCGAAACCACGGGCCGCACGCGCAAGGACGGCTATCCGGAACGCAGGCTGAACTGGGTCGATCATATTCCGCCCGGCTATACCGTCTATTGCGGGCATGATCGCCGTTCGACCGACGGCCGGCCCTGGGTGCGGGCCGGCCGCGCCGGGGGGCGATCGGTCTTTACCGACACCGGTGCCGGAAAAGGCGGCCATCTGGCATGGATCGATCTGCCCGCCGAGGACTGAAACACGGTATAATGTCCCGATCGACAGAGAGGAGCATGTTGACGTGAACGATACCGTGGCCATCGACCAGACGATCAAGGCGCCGGGCGCCCAGGAGATGCTGCTGGGGCTCCGCCAGAGCATCGACAATATCGATGCCGCGCTGATCTACATGCTGGCCGAACGTTTCCGCCACACCCAGGCCGTGGGCGAACTGAAGGCGCGGCACAACATGCCCCCCGCCGACCCGACCCGCGAGGCCCAGCAGGTCGCGCGGCTGCGCGAACTGGCCGAAGCGGCGCGGCTGGACCCGGACTTCGCCGAGAAGTTCCTGGCCTTCATCATCAAGGAGGTCATCCGCCACCACGAAGCCATCGCGCGCAAATCCGCCGCGCCCGGCGCCGTCTGATGGCTGCGGCGTCAGATCCCGCGGCCGCGGCCGCCGTCCCACGGACGTTGGTGCTGATGCGCCATGCGGAAGCCTTTCCCGGACCGTATGGCGATCCCAGCCCCTCCAGCGACCTCGGGCGCCCCCTGACCCCCGTCGGGCGCCGCCAGGCGCACGAACGCGGAACACAACTGCGCGAGATCGGCTTCATCCCGGAGCTGGTCCTGATCAGCCCGGCGATGCGTTCGGGCGAAACCTATGCCGCATTCGGGCCGTTTTCCACCACCGCCGTACCGCAGGTGCGCCAGGACGGAAGGCTGTATGAATGCGGCAGCGAGAGCATTCTGGAAGTCCTTCAGGAGACGCCTGAAAACTTCAACAATATCATTGTGATAGGTCACAATCCGGATCTGTACCAACTGGTGATGGACCTGGCCGGGCATGCCATCGACGACCCGGACAAGAGCATCCTGATCCGGGGCTTTCCTGTCGCCTCTCTGGCCTGTTTCACGGTGCATGGCCCCTGGCATGCCCTGGCCCGCAAACAGGCCGTTCTGACCCGTGCGCTATGCAATTGAGGGGGTAAGCGCCCCCTCGCACGCAGAGTTGCCACGCTAGCCGTTTCGTCCTTATCTCGGCGCATGCCTGCATCGGGACATGGCGCCGGACCAATACGTCGCAAACTGTCACGCAGAGGACAGGTGTCCGCAGGTTGGGGATGAGAATGGCCGCTCGCACGGCGGCGAACGACCAAGAGGAGAGTTTGATGACCGAGTCAGGAAAAGTGGCCACCGTCTCGCTAGAAGGTAAAACAGCCAGTCTGCCGGTCCATTCCGGAACGCTGGGCCCCGACGTGCTGGACATCCGCAAGATCACCGCCGGTCTGGGCGTCTTCACGTTCGATCCCGGCTATGGCGAGACGGCGTCCTGCACCAGCAAGATCACCTTCATCGACGGCGACAAGGGCGTCCTGCTGCACCGTGGCTATCCGATCGCGCAACTGGCCGAGCAGGCCACGTTCACCGAGGTCGCCTACCTGCTGCTGAACGGCGAACTGCCGACCGGCACGGAGCATGACGGTTTCGTCGAGACCCTGAAGTCGCACACGCTGCTGCACGAACAGATCCGCAATTTCTTCAACGGGTTCCGTCGTGACGCGCATCCGATGGCGATCCTGTGTGGCACGGTCGGCGCTCTGTCGGCCTTCTATAGCGACGCCAACGACATCTCGAACGCGGCCAGCCGCAACCTTTCGGCGATGCGCCTGATCGCCAAGCTGCCGACGATCGCGGCCTGGGCATATAAATACACGCAGGGCGAGGCCTTCATTTATCCGCGCAACGACCTGACCTACGCGGAAAACTTCCTGTCGATGATGTTCGCGCATCCGTCGGAGCCGTACAAGATCAATCCGATCCTAGCGCGGGCGATGGATCGCATCCTGATCCTGCATGCGGACCACGAGCAGAACGCATCGACCTCGACGGTGCGCATGGCCGGCTCGACGGGCGCCAATCCGTTCGCCTGCGTCGCCGCAGGCATCGCCGCCCTGTGGGGACCCGCCCATGGTGGTGCGAACGAAGCCGTGCTGAAGATGCTGGCCAAGATCGGCAGCAAGGAAAACATCCCCGAGTTCATCGCCCAGGTGAAGGACAAGAACAGCGGCGTGCGGCTGATGGGCTTCGGCCATCGCGTCTACAAGAACTTCGACCCGCGGGCGAAGATCATGCAGGCGACCTGCCACGAGGTTCTGGGCGAGCTGGGGATCAAGGACGATCCGCTGCTGGACCTGGCGGTGGAACTGGAGAAGATCGCGATCCACGACGAATATTTCGTCAAGCGCAGCCTGTATCCGAACGTCGATTTCTATTCGGGCATCATCCTGAAGGCGATGGGCATCCCGACCAGCATGTTCACCGTGCTGTTCGCCCTCGCCCGCACCACCGGCTGGATCAGCCAGTGGAAGGAAATGATCGAGGAGCCCGGCCAGCGCATCAGCCGCCCGCGCCAGCTCTACACCGGCTCGCCGGAGCGCGACTTCGTGCCGCTCGCCAAGCGCGGCTGAGGCTTGAAGCCGATCTGTCCCGGATTGCACTCGGACAGATCGGAAACCTCGGGCAAGCTTGTCAGGACCGGGCAGACACGCCCGTCCGTCTCATGAAAAAGCCCGGCGGCCAATGGGCCGCCGGGCTTTTTCATTGTCCGCTCTCAGCGTGGGAACCGCTTCAGGGACAGTCGCACCCTGCCGTCGGCCCATTGTCCGCGCGCACCACATGATGGTCGATCCATTCGGAAACCAGGCGCCGGGCTTCGTTCAACGACGCTTCGGGATGATGGATGCGATACAGGGTGGTGCAGGCGTGGAACGCCGAAACATCGCCCGTCCCGACTTCCCGCAATTCCCGGTACGCGGTAACCACCGCCCGTTCGCAGTTTCGTGTGATCCGGCCGTTTTCTGGCGCCACGGTTTTAAATCCTTATTGCGAACGATTTGCAATTACAATTATATTAGCGAGTATATCCGCCTCCGGCAAGAGAAACCGCCCTTCGGCCGCACGCGATCCAGCCCCTCGCCTGGTGCGTTACAGGTGGGATTCGAATGGAATGATGGCTACCGCGCGATAGATTTTCCCGATCGATCCCGCTAAGGCTCTTCCACCTCGTTTTCCTACGATATCGGACCGGAAAGACACACCAGATGAACGATTCGACAGGGTACGGCACGGGCGTCCCGTCAGGCTCCTCTGCCTGGGACCGCGACGCCGCGCTGACCACCGCCAAGCTGCTGCTGGAAATCAAGGCGGTCAATTTCCGTCCCGAAGACCCCTATACGCTGACATCGGGCTGGAAATCGCCTGTCTATATCGACTGCCGCCGCATCATCTTCTTCCCGCGTGCCCGGGCCAAGATCGTCGAGTTGGGCGTGGAGAAGATCGGCCGGCATATCGGCTATGAAAGCATCGACGCCGTCGTGGGCGGCGAGACCGCGGGCATCCCCTTCGCCGCCTGGATCGCCGACCGGATGATGGCCCCCATGGCCTATGTTCGCAAGAAGCCCAAGGGTTTCGGCCGCAACGCCCAGATCGAGGGCGATGTGCCCGAAGGCATGCGGACCCTGCTGGTCGAGGACCTGACGACCGATGGCTCGTCCAAGATCCGGTTCGCGCGCGCCCTGCGCGACGCGGGAGCGATTGTCGACCATACGTTCGTCGTCTTCTTCTATGGCGTCTTCCCCGGATCGCTGCGGACACTGGCGGACATGAACATCTCGCTGCACGCGCTGTGCACCTGGTGGGATGTGCTGGAAGCCTGCGCCGGGCAGCCTTATTTCTCGGAGAAGGACGCGTCCGAGGTTCGGCGCTTCCTCGAGGACCCGTGCGGCTGGTCCGGCCGGCATGGCGGCGTCTCCAGCCTGGAAGAGGCCCTGGCCTTCAAGAGCGCACAGGGTCAGGGCTGATCCCATTGCCATGATGCAGCGGATTCTCGCGTTCGATTCGGGGATCGGCGGCTTCGGGATCGTTCGGGCGCTTCGCGCCCGGCTCCCCGGCATGCCGGTCGATTACCTGGCCGACACGGCGATCTATCCGTACGGCGAGCAGGACGATGCCGCCCTGATCGATCGCGTGGTCACCCTGATGGGAGAGGCCATTGCCCGCCTTTCGCCCGATCTGATCGTCATCGCCTGCAATACCGCCAGCACGCTGGCACTGGGCGCGCTGCGCGAACGCTATGACATTCCGTTTGTCGGCTGCGTCCCCCCCATCAAATGGGCCGCCGCGCTGAGCCAGAGCCGCACAATCGGGCTGCTGGCCACACGGGCGACCGTCAGGCGGCCCTATCTGCGCGACCTGCAACAGCGTTATGCCCCCGATTGCACCCTGCTGGCATATGGTGCCCGGGGACTCGCCGATCTGGCGGAACGCGCATTTCGCGGCCATCCGATCCCGGCCGACATCGTCCAGCAGGAACTGGCGGCCCTGTTCGGGCAGCCCGGCGGCGACCGGATCGACGTGGTCGGCATCGGCTGCACCCATTACACGTTCCTGATGGACGCCTTCCGCGCGGCCTCCCCCCCGGGGATGATCTGGCTGGACCCGGCGGATGCGGTGGCGCGCCGGACCGCAACGGTGCTGGGGGCGCTCCCGCGTCGGCCCGAGGGCACGTCTCGCCCCGACCTAGCCTTCTTCACCGCCATGCCGGCGGAACCCGCGCGCATGACGACCGCCATGGCCGCGCTGGGTTATGGGTCGCCAGCCCTGTTCGCCCAGGAACAGGCCGCGATCTGACCGATCGCGCCTGCCTGGACGCCATGATCGCGTGCAATCCGATGAGGCGAGATAGCTGAGCTGCCCGCCCTCTATGGCCGTCCTCCTGAGCCCGGGGAACGCGCGCCGGACCACCGCCAGCGCGCCGTTCCAGTCAGGCCCTTAGCGGGCGCGGCTGACGGTGTAGGACGCCGTATCCTGCAACAGGCGCCGCAGACGGGTATCGGGGAAGATATCCAGCGCCTCACGCGCCGCACGGGCATAGGCGGCAGCACGATCCAGTGTGACGCCGATGGCGTCGGTCTGGGCGATCAGGGCCAGGGCGCGGTCGAGATCCTCGGGCGCCTGTTCGCTCTCCTCGATGACCCGCCGCCAGAACTGGCGATCCTCCTCGCTGCCGGCGGCATAGGCTGCCAGCACCGGGAGCGTGATCTTGCCCTCGCGGAAATCGTCGCCCACTGTCTTGCCCAGCACGGCCTGATCCGCCGCGTAATCCAGCGCGTCATCGACCAACTGGAACGCCATGCCCAGATTGGTGCCGAAGGCTTCCAGCGCCAGTTCCTCGGCTTCCGGCCGTTTGGCCACCACCGCACCCACGCGACACGCGGCGGCGAACAGGGCGGCCGTCTTGCCGTGAATGACCGTCAGATACTGGTCGACCGAGGTGGACAGGTCGTTCTGCGTCGACATCTGCAGAACCTCGCCCTCGGCGATCGTGGCCGATGCCGAGGACAGGATGGCCATCACCTTCAGAGAGCCGTCATCCGTCATCAGTTGGAACGACCGGGCGAACAGGAAATCACCCACCAGCACCGACGCCTTGTTGCCGAACACGGCGTTGGCGCTGGCCAACCCGCGGCGGAGTTGGCTCTCATCCACCACGTCGTCATGCAGCAGCGTCGCGGTGTGGATGAATTCCACACACGCCGCCAGCGCGACATGGCGTTGATGCTCGGGGCCGGCCGGATAGTCGCACAGGCGCGCCGACGCCAGCGTCAGCAGCGGGCGCAGCCGTTTGCCGCCGGCCGCCACCAGATGGGCCGCCAACTGGGGAATCAGGGCAACCGGGCTATCCATCCGCTCGATGATCGCGCGATTGCACGCAGCCATGTCGTCGGCCAGATAGCTCGACAACGCGCGCAGGGCAGCTTCGGCCCCCTCCTGCGCCGAAGCGCCGGGGCCGGAATGCTTCGCGGTTGCCGTTTTCTCGGATTCCGGCAGGGTGACTGTAACGCCCAAAAGGTTAAACTCCCCGGCTCCGTTGGATTGGTCTGTAGAACATATGAGCGGCGTGAGAATGACGGTCAAGCCGAAGGACATCATACATGAACCGACGCTGGATCTAGCATGTCCTGCGGACGACGCACCCATCGAAGCCCTGAGCCATGGAACGCTGCTGGATGGCCGGCTCCGCTACCGGCAGTTTCGCCATGGCTACCGAACCGGACTGGAGCCCGTCCTGATGGCGGCCTCCATCCCTGCCCGCCCCGGTCAGCGCATCCTGGAAGGCGGATGCGGCGCGGGTGCCGGGCTGATGTGCCTGGCGTGGCGCGTAGCCGACATGACCGGCGTGGGCGTGGAGCGCGATACCCGCACCGCCATGCTGGCCCAGGCCAATTTTAACGAGAACGGTTTCGATCGGTTGCGCGCGCTCTGCGCGACATTGCCCGACCTGCCCCTGCCCGAATGCCCTGCGCCGGGTGGCGGGTTCGACCACGCCTTCGCCAACCCACCCTGGCATCGCGCTGACGCCAGCGCGTCACCCGATCCGCGCCGCGACATCGCGCGACGTGTCGGGACGGGCGACATGCTGAATGTCTGGGTCCGCAGCCTGGGGCGACAGGTGCGCCATCACGGCACGCTGACCCTCGCTTTGCCCGCCGCCTCGCTCGACACCGCAATCGCGGCCATGCGCGCACACGGGATCGGGTCGATCCGGCTGATCCCCTTCTGGCCCAAGGCCGGGCGTCCGGCCCGAATCGTGCTGGTCCAGGGACGGGTCGGCGGCCGGGGCGACGCTGCCCTCCTGCCCGGCATGACGCTGCATCGGGCAGACGGCCATTTCACGCCGGAAGCGGAGGCCATCCTGCGCGACGGGGCACCGCTGGATGGCATCCCGTCGTGACTGGCGTCTTCTTTTTCTGAGGGAAAAGAAGCAAAAAGACCTTTATCCGTTCAGGGACATTATTCAGGGGCATTGTAATGTCCCAGCACAAAGCTCCCGGTAGCCCGCCTCACCCTTATGCAGGTCATCATGCTCGATCATGTTTCGATCACAGTGTCGAACCTGGCCATGGCCGAACCGTTTTATGACGCTGTTTTCGCGGTGCTGGGCGTGCCGAAAGTCGGCGCCGATCATGCGAATGGCTGGATCGGCTATGGGGAGCGGTGCGATTCTGGACATCCCGACAGGATTTATCTCTCGATCCGCCTCGGGCCGGCCCTGGATGACGCGCCGCGCCGGCACTGGTGCTTCAAGGCCCCCACCCGCGCCGTGGTCGACGCAGAACAGGACTGACATTCGGACGCGGGGAAGCCCCTCCCCGCGTCCGGTCCTGCTAGCCGTCGGACTGGAAGATGCTCTCCTCGAACGCCTCTTCCCAAGTGCCGGAGGTCGAGGCGCGGCTGTATTCCGTCGCCCGGTTTTCGAAGAAATTCGTATGCTCGACGGCGTTCAGCATGTCATCCAGCCATGGCAGCGGATTGGCGGGAATATTGTACATCCCATCCAGCCCCAGCAGGCTCAGGCGGCGATCGGCAACGAAGCGAATATAGGTCTTGACCAGATCGGCATCCAGGCCCTCGACCGGGCCCATCTCGAAGCACAGATCGATGAACGCATCCTCATGGTCGACAATGTCGCGGCAGACCTGGCGAATGTCCTCGCGCAGCTTCTCGGTCCAGATTTCCGGATTTTCATGGATGAAGGTGCGGAACAGCCGGGCCATGGACAGGCAGTGCAGGGTCTCGTCACGCACCGACCACGAGACGATCTGCCCCATTCCCTTCAGCTTGTTGAAGCGCGGGAAATTCAGCAGGATGGCGAACGACGCGAAGAGCTGAAGCCCCTCGGTAAAGGCGCCGAAAGCCGCGAGCGTCCGGGCGATCTCATATTTGCTGTCGACCGAGAAGCCCTGCATATAGTCATATTTATCCTTCATTTCCTTATATTTAAGGAAAGCGGAATACTCGGATTCGGGCATGCCGATCGTATCGAGCAGATGACTATAAGCCGCGATATGAATCGTCTCGATATTCGAGAAGGCAGACAGCATCATCAGCACCTCAGTCGGTTTGAATACCCGGCTGTAATGCTTCATGTAGCAATTGTTCACCTCCACGTCCGACTGCGTGAAGAAGCGGAAGATCTGGGTGACCAGATGCCGCTCGCTCTCGGTCAGGGTGCGGTGCCAGTCCTTCACGTCGTCGGCCAGCGGCACTTCTTCCGGCAGCCAGTGCACGCGCTGCTGCGTCAGCCACGCGTCATACGCCCACGGGTAGCGGAACGGCTTGTAGACCGGATTGGCCGTCAGCAGATCAAAATGGGTCTCGCCCTCCGGCTGGGGCGCGTTGAGGGGTTCGGTCATGTCGTCTTCTCCGCGACAGCAATGCGGCAACCGGTCGTAGGCGATAGGCGGCTCGCGCCGCCTTATCGGGTTACTGGCAGGCCAGGCACTCGTCGTAATTGGTGGATGACGTCGGCGTGGCCGACGCGGCCGGTGCCGGCTCGGGCACCAGGACGTCGCTCTTGTCCAGGACGTTGCTGACGGTGTCCGCCCGCTGGATCGACAGCGAACGGCAATAGTACAGCGACTTCACGCCCCGCTTCCACGCCAGATAATGGATCTGGTGCAGGTCGCGCTTATGCACGTTCGCCGGCAGGAACAGGTTGATGGACTGCGCCTGGCAGATAAAGCCGGCGCGGTCGGCCGCATGCTCCACCACCCAGCGCTGATCCAGTTCGAAGGCGGTCTTGAAGACGTCCTTCTCCTGCTGGGTCAGGAAATCCAGATGCTGGACACTCCCCTGGCTCAGGGTGATCGACGACCAGACCTCGTCCGTATTCTGCCCCTTGTCGATCAGCAGCTTGGTCAGGTGCCGGTTGCGCACGGTGAACGAGCCGGACAGCGTCTTCTGCAGGAAGACGTTCGCGGCGATCGGCTCGATCCCGGGGCTGGAATTGCCCGCGATGATGGAAATCGATGCCGTCGGCGCGATCGCCAGCTTGTTCGAAAAGCGCTCCATCACGCCATATTCCGCCGCGTCCGGGCACGGGCCGCGCAGTTCCGCCAGCTTGCGCGACGCCGCGTCGGCCTTCTCGCGAATATGCTTGAAAATCCGCTTGTTCCAGACCTTCGCGATCACGCTTTCGAACGGCACGTTGTTGGCCTGCAGGAAGGAATGGAAACCCATCACCCCCAGCCCGACCGACCGCTCGCGCGAGGCCGCGTATTTCGCGCGCGCCATGTCGTCGGGCGCCCGGTCGATGAAATCCTGCAATACATTGTCGAGGAACAGCATCACGTCCTCGATGAATTGCGGGTCGTCCTTCCACTCGTCCCAGGTTTCCAGGTTCAGGGAGGACAGGCAGCACACGGCCGTCCGTTCCTGGCCGTGATGGTCGATGCCGGTCGGCAGCGTGATCTCGGCGCACAGGTTCGAGGTCTTGACCTCCAGCCCCGCCAGCTTGTGATGCTCGGGCCGCGCATTGTTCACATGGTCGGAATAGATGATGTAGGGCTCGCCCTGCTCCATCCGCGCCGTCAGGATACGAATCCACAGCGACCGCGCGGACACATGGCGAATATGCGCGCCATCCTTGGGCGACAGCAGCGCCCATTCCGCGTCCTCGGCCACGGCGCGCATGAAGGCGTCCGAGACCAGCACCCCGTGATGCAGGTTCAGCGCCTTGCGATTCGGGTCGCCACCGGTCGGCCGGCGGATTTCGATGAATTCCTCGATCTCGGGATGCCAGACCGGCAGGTAGACGGCGGCGGAACCCCGGCGGAGCGACCCCTGGCTGATCGCCAGCGTCAGGCTGTCCATCACGCGGATGAAGGGGATCACCCCTGAGGTCTTGCCGTTGCGGCCGACATTCTCGCCGATCGAGCGCAGATTGCCCCAGTAGGAGCCGATGCCGCCGCCCTTGCTGGCCAGCCAGACATTCTCGTTCCACAGATCGACGATGCCGCGCAGGCTGTCATTCGCCTCGTTCAGGAAGCAGGAGATCGGCAGGCCGCGCGTCGTCCCGCCATTGGACAGCACCGGGGTGGCCGGCATGAACCAATGGCGCGAGATATAGTCGTACAGCCGCTGCGCATGCCCCGGATCGGCGCCGTAATAGGATGCCACCCGCCCGAACAGGTCCTGGTAGCTCTCGCCGTCCAGCAGGTAGCGATTATCCAGCGTCGCCTTGCCGAACGGCGTCAGCAGCGCATCGCGCGATCGATTGACCCGCACCGGGTGATGACCGGGCAACTGGACGACATCATCGAACATGTCGGGCGTCTGGCCGGTTTCGTGGTCCTGAAACAGGCCACGTTCCTCGGCCGGACGATCAGACACAGTTCCGGATACGTCATCCAGGCTCATCCATCATCTCCGTGAAAATCGCCGGGACACGGCGTCTATGCCTAGTGTCCAGGGCAGCATTATGACGCTACATATCGCGTCAGGGCAACCAAGAACGCACTAGATATATGAAGATGATGGGACGGCAAGGGCCCGTTTCGGGTCGAGGCGAGGACTTTCCGCGTCAAGCAAAAAGTTTTTTTTCTTCGCCTTCCGGTATCGGCACCCCACGGTAGCTGGCGGTCGACACCATCACGCTTCCGCCGGCCCGCCCGCGTCCCATCGGGCGGCGGCGGCCTCGTCGCTTTCCCGCGCCGCGACCCATCTCGCCTCCCCGTTCGGATATTCCTCGCGTTTCCAAAAGGGAGCCTGCGTCTTCAGCCAGTCGATCACGAATCCCGTCGCGTCCAGCGCGGCCCCGCGATGCGCTGCCGCGCACAATACCAGCACGATCGGCGCCCCGACGGGCAGCCGCCCGACGCGATGGATAACCGTGCAGGCCAGCAGGCCGAATCGGGTGCCGGCCTGCGCCACGATTCGCCCGATCATCGATTCGGTCATGCCCGGATAATGTTCCAGAGCCAGCGCCGCCAGCCCCATATCGCCCCGCACCACCCCCATGAAGAGGCCGATTCCGCCAACATCGAGTCCCGCTCCGGCCAGCCGCGCGATCTCGGCATCCACCGAGAACGCCTCTTCCTGGATCCGGATGTCGACCTGCATCGGCTATCCCCCCGTCACGGGCGGGAAGAAGGCCAGTTCATCCCCTGCGCGCACGGGCGAATCGAGAGCTGCGAATTCCTGATTGACGGCACAGCGGACCGGCCCGGCCCCTTCGCCGAATATCTCTTCATAGGCCGCTCCGCGCCGGCGCAGCCCGTCCATGATGGCACGGACCGAAGATACCTCGTCGCCGGACAACAAAAGACTCTCCCCCGACCGGCCCAGCCGATCCCGAAGCCAGGCGAAATACAGGATCTCCACCATGCGCGCTGCCCCTCCTGTCATCGCCCCTGCCTTGCGGTCCAGTCGCCCCCATCTCCTATCGGGAAACGCCCGGCGTGTCCCGCACCGTCTTCACGGTCCCATCCGGAGTGATGACGGTACTGGTGCCGTCGCCATTGGGAATGACGATGGTCGAGGCCGTCTGGCCAGGCCGGGCCGGCGCGGCATCCTCGTGCCCCGCCGAAGGGCTTGCCCCCCGCCCCGAGAAATCCTGCACGCCACCGTGGATCTCAGCCTGCTCGCCCGCACTCAGCGTACCGCCTTCAGGCAGGTTCGGGCCGGTCGCCGCATCGGCGGGCAGCCCGTCATCCGCTCCATGATGTTCGCGCGTCGCATCGCCCAGGGTTGGCAACGGCGCGGGCGGGCCGGGCCACATATTGCCGCCCTGGGGCAGGATCGGCCGCTCCGCCACCTCTTCTCCCCGGGCGCGGCGCAGATTCTCCGCATCCCCCGCCGGCAGGTTGGGATTGGCCCCCGGAAACGTTGCGTCATCGGCCATCAGCTTGCCGAAACCGGCACAGCCCGTCTGCAATACCAGCAGTGAAAGCACCGCCGCCCTGCGCATCATCATTCCCCTCCGCCGCGCCCTGTTCCGCCAGCGACTGGAAGTCTGCCCATTCGTCTCCACAACCACAAGTGGCATGAAATATGATGATACAATCAAGACGCGATTTTCGACGCACCATCATGCCGGCTGATATGCCGCATGGCGGTCACCAGATATCCCCACCCGGTCACGACCGTCAGCACCGCCGCAATCCACAGCAGGATCGACCCGATCAGGCCGACCGGCAGCCATGGCATATGCAGCAGCCGCCCTGTCCCGTCTCCCGCCAGCAGGAAGCCGATCGCCGTCATCTGGATGCCGGTTTTCCACTTCGCCAGCCGCGTCACCGGCAGGCTGACTCGTGTCGAGGCCAGGAATTCGCGCATCCCGCTGATCAGGATTTCCCGTGCCAGGATAATGATGGCGGGATACAGCCCGCCGAACGGCAGATGGCCGGTGCCAGCCAGCATCATCAGCGACGCACCGACCAGCAGCTTGTCGGCGATAGGGTCGAGCATCCGCCCGAGCTCCGAATATTGCTTGCGCGCGCGCGCAAGCCGTCCGTCCAGATAGTCGGTGATCGCAGCCGCGATAAACAGCAGGCACGCCGCGAAATCGGTCATCGCGCTGCCCATCGCCACAAGGGCGACCAGGACGGGAATCGCCCCAATCCGCGACAGGGTCAGGATATTGGGCAGGTCGGTCAACATCGGGAGGTAGCGTACAGCAAGACACGGCGAACAGGAACGGTACTTCACGCCGGTCTGATGAAGAAATCGCTCACATCTCGCCGTCCATCACCCCGGGGCTATGCTATGCGCCGCTCCAACCAGGATGGAAATGCCCGTAGACGACGCGCGCGGTCTCGCGGTTGATCCCCGGCGTCGCCTCCAACTCGGCCAATCCCGCCTGGCGCACGCCCCGCGCCGAGCCGAACTGGTTGAGCAGCGCACGCTTGCGCGCCGCGCCGACGCCGGGGATTTCGTCCAGTTCCGACTTCACCAGCGCCTTCGATCGCCCTGCGCGATGGGTGGAAATGGCGAAACGGTGCGATTCGTCACGCAGCCGCTGCAGATAGTACAGCACCGGGTCGCGCGGCGGCAGCTGGAAGGCCGGGCGGTCCGCCACATGAAACCATTCCCGCCCCGCATCCCGGTCGGGCCCCTTGGCGATCGCTACCAGCGTTACATCCGACACGCCAAGCTCGTCCAGGATCGCCCGCACCGCCGAATACTGGCCTGCCCCGCCATCGATCAGGACGATATCCGGCCAGTCGGCCGAGCCACCCTCCGCCTCGCGCTCACGCAGGGCCCGGCTGAAGCGCCGTTCCAGCACCTCGCGCATCATCGCAAAATCGTCCCCCGGCGTGATCGGCCCGCGAATCGCGAATTTGCGATAGCTCCGCCGGTCGAACCCTTCCGGCCCCGCCACCACCATCACGCCATAGGCGTTGGCACCCATGATATGGCTGTTATCGTAGATCTCGATCCGTCGCGGCGCGGCATCCAGCCCGAAGAGTTCGGCCACCCCGTCCAGCAGCTTCGCCTGGGCCGTGCTTTCGGCCATCTTGCGTTCCATCGCCTCGCGGGCGTTCGTCTCTGCGTGCTCCACGACCGCGCGCTTCTCGCCTCGCTGCGGCACCAGGATCTCGACCTTCCGGCCGCGCTTGATGCCCAGCGCGTCGGCCATCAGGTCATGTTCCGCGATCTCACAATTCAGCAGGATCTGCGCCGGCGGCGGCTTGTCATCATAGAATTGCGACAGGAACGCGCCCAGCACCTCGCCCGGCGCCTCGTCGCGCGCATGGAGGGGATAGAAGGCGCGATTGCCGTTGTTGCGGCCGCCACGGATGAAGAAGACCTGGATGCAGGACTGACCCGCCACCTGGGCGATGGCCACGATGTCCGCATCCTCCAGCGACGCAGGGTTGATCACCGACGAATCCTGCATCGCCGCAAAGCCCCGGATACGGTCGCGGATGGTCGCAGCCCGCTCGAACGCCAGGCTGGCCGCCGCCTCCTCCATCTCGCGCACCAGTTCATCGCGCAGGCCGTTGCGCTGGCCGGACAGAAAGGCCCGCGCCTGCTCCACCAGATGGGCATAGTCCGCCTGGTCGATGCGTCCGACGCACGGCGCCGAACAGCGCTTGATCTGAAAGAGCAGGCATGGCCGGGTCCGCGCGTTGAACACCGCATCCGAGCACGACCGCAGCAGAAACACCCGCTGAAGCAGGTTGAGCGTCTGATTGACCGCCCAGGCCGAGGCGAACGGCCCCCAGTAGGACGCCCCCTTGACCAGCTTGCCGCGATGCTTCGCGATCTGCGGGAATGCGTCTCCGTCGCTCATCATGATCCACGGATAGCTCTTGTCGTCGCGCAGCAGGATATTGAAGCGCGGCTTCATGCGCTTGATATAGTTGGCTTCCAGCAGCAGCGCCTCGGCCTCGGTATGCGTGGTGACGATCTCCATCGCCACCGTCTCGGACACCATGCGCCGCAGCCGCTCGGGCAATTTGCCCAGTTGGGTGTAGGACGTCACCCGCCGCTTCAGAATCCGCGCCTTGCCGACGTACAGCACCTCCCCCTTCTCGCCGATCATGCGATAGACGCCGGACGAGAGCGGCATGGTCTGAAGGGCCTGCTGAATCGCCTCGACACCCCGGAGGCGCGGGGTGGCGGTCACGTCGCCGTCCATCAGGCCGCCCCCTCATTCATCCACCGATCATGTGGATAAGTCTGTGGAGCAGGCACGGGCAGAATCGTGGGGCGGGCAGTTTTCCTGACCCCGGCTTGGATTGCATAAAAAAACAGCACAGAAAAATAACCCACTGATAATGATAAAAATTATCCCAACACGACCTTGATGTTCGATGAACTCCAGGCAATCCGCCGAAAAAACCGAGGATCGCTTCCGCCCACCACACGGCGCCTGCAACATCTACCCGATCACCCGCGATTCGATCCCGTTTTGTTCGTGATGGCGGGAATCGCTCTTGCCAGCCGGCGCATGATGGGCAATGCCACTGATATGCGCATCGTGACGTGGAATATCAATTCGCTCCGCCTTCGGCTGCCCCTGCTTGCCCGATTGGGCGAGGATCTTCGACCGGACATCATCTGCCTGCAGGAAACCAAGGTCCCGGACGACCTGTTCCCTGCCGATGCGATCCGCGAACTGGGGTACACCCACACGCTCTATCGCGGCATGAAAGCCTATAACGGCGTCGCGATCTTGTCGCGCGTGGCGCTGACCTCGCTCGATGACACGCCGGACTGGTGCGGGCGCGGCGATTGCCGCCACATCGCGGCGTCGTTCTACCTCGACGGCGAAGCGGTCGAACTGCATAATTTCTACATCCCCGCCGGCGGCGACATTCCCGACCCCGAGGCCAATCCCAAATTCGCGCACAAACTGGCATTCGTGGACGAAGCCACCGCCTGGTTCGCCGGCCGCACCAACCGCCGCACCATCCTGGTCGGCGACCTGAACATCGCGCCGCTGGAACAGGATGTCTGGAGCCACAAACAATTGCTGACCGTCGTCAGCCACACACCACCCGAAACCACACGGCTACTGGCCTGGCAGGAAAACGGCTTCGTCGACGCCATGCGGCATTTCGTGCCGGCGGATGAAAAGCTGTACACATGGTGGTCCTACCGCAACCGCGACTGGAAGGCCTCCAACCGTGGACGCCGCCTGGACCATGTCTGGATCACAGCCGATCTGACGGATCATCTGGCCGGCATGACAGTACTGCGTGACGCACGCGACTGGCCCACCACGTCCGATCACGTCCCGGTCGCTGTGGATTTCCGGGATTGAGAGCGCGGGATCGGGGCCCTGCCCTAGCCCCCGACTGGCCTGCGGCAGCAGCGATGGGTGGCCGGGCGTTTTCTTGTCAATCTGTCCAACCTTTGACATAGAGCGTTGGCAATCTGACCAGAGACGGATTTTTCTTGGTGGTATGTCGCGTGGTTCATATGATTCCCCAACACTCTCGCTTACGCACTGGCACCGCCAAATACCGTATGGCAGCGCAGATGTCCGGCGTGCTGGTGAGCGGCCTGCTCTTCTTGTCAGGCTGTAGTTCCCTGCCCAGCAGCGGCCCCACGGAATCACAGTTTATTAGCGCACAAAAAGACCCGAAGAAAAACACGCTGGGGTTCGGCCTCGTACAGATCAGCTCCGACCTCCTGACAATTCTTGCCGGTGATTCGCCAACCCCGCTCTCCACTCTCGACAAGGTGACCGACCGGCCGACGACCAACGACATGATCGGTCCAGGCGATACGATCCAGGTTTCGATTTACGAGATCGGCAACGGCGTGTTCGGCGGCGGAGGCGGCAACGCCAGCGGCACGTCGATGGCCGCCGCCATGGCGGGCGGCTCTGCAACCACCCAGAGCACGGGCAGCATTCTGTCGTCCGGCGGCGCCGGGCAGGACCCTCAGGGCGCCAAGGCCATGCTCAGCAATCTGCCGCCGCTGAACGTCAGTGCTGACGGGACGGTCGTCGTCCCCTACGCAGGCACGCTTCATGTAGCCGGGCGAACGGTGGATCAGGCCGCCGCGATGGTACGCCAGGCCCTGGCACGGAAATCGCAGGCGCCGCAGGTCATCGTGCGTGTCGTCCAGAGCGTAACCAACTCCGCGATCGTCTATGGTAACGTCACACGTCCTGGGCGCGTACTCCTCACCCCCACGCGCGAGCGCCTTATGGATGTCATCGCCCTGGCACAGGGTAGCCCCCATCCGCCGGAGGATTCAGTCATTCAACTGACGCGCGGCAACCATGTGGCGCGCGTGGCGATGAGCGTTCCGGAAAACGACCCGTCGCAGAATATTGCCGTTCATCCCGGCGACCGGATCGAAGTCATTTACAAACCCAGAACCTTCACCGTCTTCGGTGCCACTGGCAAGGTGTCGGAGGTTCCGTTTACGGTACCGGAACTCTCCTTGTCCGAAGCCATCGCCAGGACGGGAGGCCCGCTGGACCAACAATCCGATCCCAATGGCATTTTTCTTTTGCGCTACGAAGATAACAACGTTGTTCGGCGGCTGGGCCTACCCGTGGCCGAAGGCAAGCCGGTCACGCCGATCGTGTATCAGATCGACATGATGAATCCCGGCAACTATTTCCTGGGGCAGCATTTCGCCATGAGAGACAAGGACATGCTGTACTACTCCAACGCCAAGGCGAATAATTTCTACAAGCTATTCGCCCTTATCAGCACAATCGTCCAACCGGGCATTACGGCGGGCTATATGGTGGCACGTTAACGCATAAGCCAAGATGCCCGCAACCAAACGGGATACGTGCAGTTTTTCGATTGAGGTTGGAGCAGGAAAGTCTTTCGATGTCAGATGAGTTTCAGGAACACCCTTCATTAGTGTTGGCACGCAGACCCCAGTCGGCCAACGCAACCACGCCGTTTGCGGTCAGCGTGGCTTTTGTAAGAAACAAGATCGGATTAGGGCTTTTCTTCACAGTTATCGTGCCCAATATTTTACTGCTTGTCTATCTGACCCTTATCGCCACCCCGCAATATATTTCCGAAGCCCATTTCATGGTGCGCGGCGAGCATAGTGCGGGCAGTATGCCCTTGACGATGATGATGCAGGGCGGTGCAGGCGGCGCAGGCGAATCCGTCGCTAGCGACGATACCTTCGCTGTGCAAGATTACTTGGTCTCGCGCGATGCGATGCTGCTCCTGCTCCACAATGACAATCTTGCCCAAGTCTTCTCGAGGCCGGGCGCAGATTTCCTGTCCCGTTTCCCCAACTGGTATTCACGAAAGAATTTGGAAAGTTTCTATAAATATTACAAGAATCACGTTAAGGCGCAGATCGACTCAGACACATCTTTGTCTGTTCTCACGGTCCGGACCTTCGACGCGGGCGATTCACAACGAATCGCAAAGTCACTCATCGTCGCCGCAGAACAACTTATAAACGACATCAACCGTCGACAGCGTGCAAACTTGGTTGACGCAGCTCAGAAGGAAGTGAACGAAACTCTGAGCCAGATCCGCGACCTGCAAACTCGCCTCGCCTCGTTTCGCAATACAAGTGCGATGATCGACCCGGAAAGACAGAGTTTACCGCTTGTTTCCACGCAATACGCGCTGCAATCGCTGCTCACCGCCACGCAGATGCGCTTGGACCAGACTCTCGAGACTTCGCCGGACAGTCCGTCTATCGCGGTGTATCAGAAGCAGATCGAGAATCTGCGTAAGGAGTTGGTCGCCGCCTCCGCTCGCCTGACCGGTGATACACGTTCGCTGGTACCGCAACTGACCGAGTTCGATAGTCTGACCATCCAGCGACAGATTCTCCAGCAAGTTTTAGCCTCCGAAGTTGCAGCGCTACAGAGCGCCAAAGCCCGGGCGGATCATCAGATGGTATTCCTTGAGGAGGTGACGCAACCCAACAGGCCCGATTATCCCGCCTATCCGGTTACGATCAAGATGATGGCGATTTCTATCCTCTGTTTCTATGGTGTTTATGTCATGGGGCGGCTTCTCATCGCAGGAGCAAGGGAGCACCGAATCACATGACGCGACAAATAAAGCGACATGATACGCTCTTTTCCAATTTTTTTCTTCAGTACAAGGTCATCCACGCACTTATCCTTCGGGAACTTCACACCCGCTATGGGCGCGACAATTTAGGTTTTCTTTGGGTAATCGGTGAGCCTATCCTTTTCTGCGCAGGTGTCGCGATCGTATGGACAGCCATCCGACCTGCTCGGGAACATGGCCTGGCCATGACGGCGATGGTCGTAACGGGATATGTTCCCCTGACCATGTGGCGCCATTGTATGGCACGGGCCATCAAGGCGTATGAAGCCAACGGCAGCCTACTCTTTCACCGGCAAGTAACACCTTTTGACATCATCACCGCTCGTTCATTCCTTGAAATCATAGGAACAGTCATGGCGGGCCTACTTGTGATGTTCGGCGCTATTATTCTCGGTTACATGCAGCCGCCACAGGACTGGAGTCTTATTGTATTGGCATTGATCTATCAGTGTTTTTTCTCCTTTGCTACCGCTTTGCTAGCAGCCTCCCTCAGCGAGATGTCCGATCTTGTCGAAAAATTTGTATCCGTCATTTCCTATCTGTCGCTCCCGTTTTCGGGCGCATTCATCATGGTGACTTGGCTTCCTCTCCGATATCAATGGATACTGATGCTTTCCCCTATGGCCAACAACATGGAGATGATGCGGGGGGGGCAATTCGGTCTAGAGGCCAGCGTTCGTTACGATCTTTTCTATGATACGTGGATGACCGGTCTATTACTGCTCGTCGGTATTATTCTAACAGCCGACGTTAGAAAACATCTAGAAATCACGGGATAGAATTAAAAAGGCATGATAAAGTGTGCTGATATCGTCAAGGAGTTCCATACACCCTCGGGCGTACGGCGTGTCCTGAACGGTGTAAACTGTGAAGTTCAGCGCGGCGAGAAATGGGGTGTACTCGGGCATAATGGCGCGGGCAAATCGACGCTGCTTCGCATCATTGGTGGTGTCGACCTACCCACATCGGGGCAGGTCGAACGGGACATGTCCATCTCCTGGCCCATTGGATTTTCTGGGGCGTTCCAGGGCAGTCTTAGCGGATTGGATAACTTGCGCTTCATCGCGCGCATCTACAGTCGCAATTATGAGGAGATGCGCCGCTTCGTAGACGATTTCGCGGAACTGGGTCACCAACTCCGAGAGCCGGTCAAGAACTACTCGTCAGGCATGCGCGCTCGTCTTGCATTCGCCCTGTCCATCGCGATCGAGTTCGAATGCTATCTCATTGACGAAGTCGTTATGGTCGGGGACGCTCGTTTTGCGCAACGGTGCCGGCATGAACTTTTTGAAAAGCGCTCGGATCGCTCGCTCGTGATTGTTTCCCATAGCATGGATTTTATAAAGGAAACCTGCGACCACAGCATGGTTTTGCGGGATGGCAAGATGACCATCTGCGCGAGTGTGCAGGAAGGCATTGATATGTATAATAACTTCTAGTGTCCTGGCCGAGAAATAACTAGTCACTTGGATGTGACTGTGATTCACTGGGTTCCTCATGGCGCAGGAGGCGGGGACGTGGCGACACCAAGGGCGGTTGCAATCGATGTGTCGGAAGCTGAGGCGGCCGAGCTTGCGTCGCGGCTGCGGCGACGCAAGGTGTCCCGCGCTGATGCCATGCGGGCCGAGATCGTGTTGTTGGCGGCCCAAGGCATCAGCAACCTGGCGATCGCAAAGCGGCTCGGCGTCACCCGCGTGACGGTCACGACCTGGCGGCGACGCTTCGCCG
>NZ_JABEQD010000018.1 GCF_014174395.1 Gluconacetobacter aggeris | reverse complement strand
TTCGTGGGGTTTTTCTTTGGGCAGATGATGGGCTGAAAATAAAACATAATAAAATCAGATGCTACCCGAATCTGACTCAAAACTGAGGGCATGTTGGGAGCAGGGTCAGCAGGGTCACTCCGATCCTGGCCCCATTGCACACCCTACAACCAAGGGCTTAACTTTCCCTGAGGTCTACCTTCAGTTGGATGAAAGCTTCAGAGCAGGTCGGGGGCAAGGTCAATTCGCCCCGTGGACTCCATGGATTGATGTGAAGCGAGGACTATATGAAGATCGCGGTTGCGGGGCTTGGATATGTCGGTTTGTCGAACGCCGTTCTGCTGGCGCAGCACAATGACGTGACAGCGGTCGACATCAGTTCCGTACGTGTCGAGAAGGTGAATGCACGCCGGTCGCCCATCATCGACAGCGAGATGGAAGATTTCCTCGCCAACGCGCGGCTTTCGCTGAAGGCGACGACTGATCCCGCTGAAGCTTACCGGAATGCTGATTTCGTTATTGTCGCCACCCCGACGAACTACGATACGGAAACCAGCCATTTCGACACCTCGTCGGTGGAGGCGGTGATTTCTCAGGTCATCGCGCTGAACAGATCGGCAACCATCGTCATCAAATCGACCATACCTGTGGGCTTCATCGAGGCCGTCCGATCACGGATGCATACCAACCAGGTGATCTTCTCGCCCGAGTTCCTGCGGGAAGGTCGTGCGCTTTATGACAATTTGTATCCCTCGCGAATCATCGTGGGTGAGCGCAGTGCGCGCGCGCGTCGCTTTGCGGATCTGCTGATCGAAGGGGCAGTAAAAAAGGACATCTCCGTCCTTCTTACCGATCCATCCGAAGCCGAAGCCATCAAGCTGTTCGCCAATACCTATCTCGCGCTGCGTGTTGCCTTCTTCAACGAACTCGACAGCTACGCGCTTTCGCGTGCCCTGGATTCACGTCAGATCATTGATGGTGTGTGCCTCGATCCGCGCATCGGGCAGCATTACAACAATCCCTCCCTGGGTTATGGCGGTTACTGCCTGCCCAAGGATACGAAACAGCTTCTGGCCAATTACGACCAGGTGCCGCAGAATCTGATCTCGGCGGTGGTCGACGCAAACCGTACCCGCAAGGATTTCCTGGCGGAACGGATCATCGCGCTGAAGCCTAAGGTGGTCGGTATCTATCGACTGGTGATGAAGGCCGGGTCGGATAATTTCCGCCAGAGCGCGATTCAGGGAATCATGAAGCGCGTCAAGGCCAAGGGAATCGAAGTCGTCGTTTACGAGCCTGCCCTGCACGAGGACAGATTCTTCAGCTCGCGCGTTGTAAGAAATCTGGCGGAGTTCAAGGCGGTTTGTGATGTGATCGTGGCGAACCGGCGCACCCAGGAACTCATCGATGTCGAGGACAAGATCTTCACGCGCGATGTGTTCGGCGCGGATTGATGTCCGGCCTATTTTGACGGGGTGGCCTACTTGTCCGTGTGGGATTGAACCGCCCGGAATTGGCGGATCGGTTTCTTGTTGAAGCGGCTGAGCTTCATCAATCTGTCCTCTCAATAAGCCAGCCTCTCCTTCAAGATAGAAGGAAGTCTCCATGGCAGGTCAGGCGGAAGAGGATCCGACCAGGCTTTCCCACGATTTCGAAAAAGAGGGCGGGAAGAAGCCGGAGACGCAGACATGCTGCGAGGCTGCATGTTCTGGTCAAAAAAAGGGTGGTCCGGAAAGACCACCCCAATCGTGCAGAGTGTCAGAGCGTCACGTTGACGCCGAAGCGGAAGGCGCGGCCAAGCATGCCGGCTGCCGCCCAGGACGGGTTGTACAGATAGCCGCCATAGGTACCGAGATCGAGGGCCGGTTTCCAGTTGCCGACATTGTACATGTTGGCATAGACCGAGAAGCGATTGCTGATGCGGTAGGCCAGCGTCAGGTCCACATCCCAGAAACTGGGGGCGTTGCAGCGGATGGGGTTGCCATCCAGCGTTGTTTCGCCAGCGAAGCCGGTGGCGGCTGTCGAGCAGTCGTTGCGGGTGCCGGGACCATTATAGTCTTCCGCGGTCAGCTTGTAGCCGCTGGTATAATAAACGGTCGTGGTCAGCGACAGCTTGTCATAAGTGAAGGTATTGGCCCAATTGGCGCGCCAGCGGGGCGTTCCGGACGCCGAAGTTGTGTTGGCCGGTCCCAGGGTTCCCGCGAAACGCTCGGTGCCTACGCCCGGATAGGTGATGTTGTAGCGGAAGATATAGGTGGCTTCGCCCTTGCTGTACCACTTGATCTTCGACAGCTTGCCAGGCAGGGGGATATTGGCATCAAGCGCGAGGTCGAGGCCATCGGTCGTGAGCGAGGCGCCGTTGATATAGCCGAGATTGACGATACCAGCGCGGGGTTGCGCGTTGGGATGATCCGGATCGGCGACGTCCGGGATGACCGAAATGCCGGAAGGCATGGGCGAACCGGTGTAATAGGCTTCCAGCGCCGTCGCCTGGTTGGCCGTCGTAATATAGTTGTCCTTCTTGATGTAATAGTAATCGACGCTCAGGTTCATCCAGCGTGTCGGCTGGATGACGGCACCGCCGGTGAAGCTGGTCGACAGTTCAGGCTTCACATTGGGGTTGCCGACCGTGTTCAGCGCCAGGCTGTACGATTGCGCATAGGCGTCGGGCCCCGTACCAGCGGCATTCTGATGCTGGGCGAGGAAGGCGGACGTATAGGAGTGGCTGGACGGATTGTCCGTGACGTAGCCGACCGTCTGGCTGTTGGTTTCGGCGAAGCTCGGCACGCGGAAGCCCTTCGAGAAGGTGCCGCGCAGCGTGAATTCCTTGATCGGCTTGATCAGGGCTTCGACCTTGGGCGAGAAGCGGTTGTAGCCGACTGAGTAATTGTCATAGCGACCGGACACGTCGGCGCTGAAATATTTGACGAACGGAATATAGGTCTCGAAGAAACCGGATTCCACCCACCGGCTGCCCTTCGCGTAGAAGCCGTTGATGCCCATATACTGGGCGCTGGGATTCAACGGATCGTCGGGGTTGGCGCTGGGATTGTTCAGCGATTCATAGCGGATATTGCCGCCGACGACGAGATTGACCATGCCGCCCGGCAGTTTGAACAGGCCTTTCTGCAAAGTCAGTTCGCCCGAATATTCCGAGGAATCCGAGTGCTGCGTCGAGCGCGGCGCGATCCAGTTGCGGATGGCGGCCGAGTTCATCGACGGATTGATGAAATTGTAGCTGCCGTCGTTGATTGCCTGCTGGACGCGGTTGAAGATCGGGTAGCCGGTCCGGACATAGGCCAGGTCGTCGGTCATGCCGACGAACGACGCGTTATATTTCCAGTCCGAGCCCCAGTTCGACGGTTCCCAGCCCGAAAGATGGACCGAGCCGCGATAGGCCTGGTTGAACTGGGTAGACGTGGGGCGCATGTCGCCGAACAGATAATAGATCTGGGCGGCCTGCCCCTGCGCGGCATACGGGTTGTTGGGGTTCAACTGCCCGTTGGCCAGCAGCGCCGGCAGCGTGATATTGGCGAAGCTGATATCGCCGGAGCGGCTTTGCGAGCGGATGCTGATCGGGGTGGCGGTATTGTAGTTCAGATTCTGCGAATAGGTGAACATGCCCGTCAGCTCGGCCCGCTGCCACGGGCGGACGGTGAAATGCGCCGTCGTGCTGACGCGGCGGTCTGCCGGGGTGATCACCTTGTAATTGCCGACGGTGTTCTGCTCGCAGATGCTGTTCGCGAATTTACCGGTGCTGCCGGGGAACGCGCCCACAGGCACGTTGTGCGCGGTCAGGTCGCCGCAGCCGCCAAGAGGCTGAAGGCCGCCAAGCGGCGTCAGCGCACCGCTGGAACCGACCGAGACCGGCCGGACGAGCGCGGTCGTGGTCGCGCCGATGCCCGTGACCGAGCCGTCGGCCTGGACGGCGTTTGGATTGGCGTTGTAGCCGCCGATACCCGTCAGGTCGCCCGTGTTGTAGGGATAGCCACGCTGCGAATTGTACAGCATGTCATCGTTCTGGTACTCGGCATTGACGTAGAAATTGTAGCCGTCGCGATCCAGGTCGCCATGGCCGTAGGTGGCGTAGAGGCGCTGATGGCCGGAATCGCCCTGACCGCTCAGCCCGCCTTCGGCGTTGGCTTCGAATCCCTTGATCTGCTTGCGGGTGATGAAGTTGATCACGCCCGCGACCGCGTCGGCGCCGTAGGTGGCGGAGGCGCTGTCCTTCTGCACGTCGATCGTCTCCATGATCGACATCGGAATCCAGTTGCTGTCGACGAAGTTGCGTTCGCCGTCATCGGAAAGCGGATAGTAGGACAGGCGCTGCCCGTCCATGAGGACGAGGGTCGAGTCCGTCGTCAGGCCGCGCAAGGACGGTGCGGTGGCGCCGGCCGCGAAGGCACCGTTGGCCGAGAAGTTGGCCGGCAGGTTGCCCGAACCGTTGGAAGCCAACTGCTGCAACGCCTGGGAAGCCGTCGTGATTCCGCGCTGCCGCAGGTCCCTGGACGTCAGATGCGTCATGGGGGAGGCGCTGCGGAAATTCGGGTCGCGAATCAGCGAACCCGTCACGACGACATTTTCGGCTTCCGCCGAGGTCGGCACGACGGGGGCAGTCGAGGTCTGCGCCACGATCGCGGCGTTCGGCGCCATGACGGCCGGCCTGGTGGTCACCGGGGCCGTTGCCGTGGTCGGTGCGACCGTCTTCTTAGTCGCCTTGGTCGGCTTGATATGCTTGCGGGGCGTCTGCGTCGCCGTCATCGTGCCTTGGGCGAAGACAGGGGAACACACCATTCCGCTCATGGCCGTGAAGGCCAGAAGAAGGATGTTTCTATGTCGAAAAGTTCTGGATGTCGTCTGTTTGGCTCGGCGATCGCCCATGAATTTCTCCTGGATCGTTCTTATGCTTGAGGGGAAAGCTGTTCCGATTTGATTGATTCCGGAACGAATTTTATTGACATGAAATAAGAAGAGCACCGGAGGTATTCCAGGTCCGGCATACTGTGTCCCTGGCTTATCATTCTGATTTTTGAATGATCTTGCTTGCTGAAGAATTACAAAATACCCATGACCGCATGGGCATCCGAACCATATTTGTCATGTGGTTTTTGTAACGTTCTGCGGCCGTCAGGGACGGCGCGGACATCGGGCCGGCTGCGCCAAGCCCCCGCGTGTGCATATGGTAAGGTCCTGACAAAAGCGCATGTTGATCCACCCGGCATAGAAGTGCCGCGCGTTACGATCACCATCCTCATGATGCCAAGAAACCATGCTTAACTTCCTATTACATAGCGGTAACAAAATACGCATAAAGACGACGACCCTGTCGACCGTTCCATTCTGTTCGTAACGAATTTCGTTCGTTATGTTGCATTGGTGCAACATAAATGCTTCTGCCCGAAGGGATTGTTTTGATTGAACAATAGAACGGAGGCGAGATGGCATTCGATAAAATTTCCAGAATGGACATTCCGGAGATCTTTTTGCGAATATATTTGCGCTATTCTTTTCTTTTTATTCCGCTCTCACATCGTCCAGGCTGCTGGCGTCGGGTTGAAGCAATGGCACCTGCATTTTCCCAATGATGGTGGAGGGTGGATGAAGGCCGGGTCTTGGGCGAGGATGGATGTGGGGAGGCGAATCACGGGGCCGTTCCCATGTTTTCCGGCCGCAGGCGGGTTTGCCGGGGCTGTTGGCAAATATCGCTGGCGGCGATTCGCCGCATGATTTCCGTGCTCGGCCGTGCCGGCCCATAAGGCCGCTCTCGCGCCTCAGAGCCTATTGCCCAACGGGCCTTGAAGGAGGATTCAGAAGAGGCGCCGGGGCAATGTTCGCGAATCCATGCGGGCGAACAGGGCTGCCGGCGGCAGAGAGGGCTACGGTTGATCGTGCCCGGAAATCGTATCGCCGGAGAAGATCGTTTCAGGCCCCGCCGGCCTGAAACGATCCGTTGTGTGTTCCGGCGCTTCGATGGTGGTCAGTGTGACAGGGCGGCCAGCCAGGGGGTGAGGTCGGCCTGGGCCCGCGCCGCGATGGCGGCATTGGCGGCGATCAGATCCGTGGCCTTACGGGCCTCGATCTTGGCGCCGATCGAGGCTGTAGCCGACGGGTCGGCGGCCAGTGCCTTCGCCACGTCCGGGTTGACCGAGTGCGACGCGATGGCCGGCAGCAGCGCGGATTGCGACCAGGGAGCCAGACGTGCGCGGATCTGCTTCTGCGTCTGCGGGTCCTGCACCAGCGACCAGACCAGATCGGGATTGTCGCTGGTGGCGGCCACCCGGGCGAGCGAGCGGGCGACGCGGCCGTTGGGGATGACGCCGCTATAGGCGATCTGCACGGTCTGGCGGATCAAGGCGGGATCATGCGCCGCCGCCAGCGCGCTGAAGAAGCGCAGCTTGTCTTCGGTGCTGGTTGCCGCGTGCAGCATCTTCACCAGCGTCGCGTAGGTCGCGGCATCGGCATGCTGGCCGGCGACCGAAGTGACCGGATCGACCAGGCTGGCCGGCAGGCTGCCGGGGTTCTTCACATAGGCGGCAAAGCGCGCCTGCGCGCCGCTGATGACCGCCGGGTCGTCGAACTGCCCCAGGGCCGTGATCACCTGCGGACGCAGCAGCGTGTCGAGGAAGGATTCATCCGCGCGCGGCGTCCAGCCCAGGCGTGCCAGTTGCGGCCCCAGCAGGGCGCGGGCAAAGGCATGGAAGGCGAGGCGGGACGGGCTGCCGCGCTCCATCGCGTCCAGATCCTTCAGGCGCCCGATCGTGTCCTGCCAGACGGCGATATTGTCCTCGTGCGTGGCCGGCAGGGTGGCAACCAGGTCCAGCCAGGTCGAAAGCGGTGCCAGGCCGGCCTGGAACAGCGCATACTGGTCGCCCAGCAGGTTGGCGCGGTCGACGGCGCTCAACTGGCCGAATGCTTTTCCGAGGGCGGTGAGCGACGACGCATCGTAGGCCGTACGATAATAGCCGTTTTCGCCCGGATTGGCCTTCAGCGCCTGGTCGCAGCCCGTGAAGGTCAGGTGCGCCGGCTGGTCGGGCGTCAGGATGACGCGCTGCGCGGTGACGCCGGGGCCGCCGATGGTGACGGGGATGTTCCAGCGTGCGGGCAGCGGATGGGCGTCACCGATGGCGAAGCGGCCTTCGGTCAGCGTCAGGGTCGTCTTGCCGGCTTCGCAGCGTCGGCCGACGGTGACCAGCGGGATGCCCGGCTGCTCGGTGAAGCTGCGGGCGACGGTCGCCACATCCTGGTGCGACACCTGCGACAGCGCGACCCACAGATCGGCGCTGGTGGTGTTGCCGTAGGCGTGGGCCTTCATATAGGCGCGCATCCCGTCACGGAAGATATCGGGACCCAGCCAGTCCTCGACCATCCGGATGACCTGCTCGCCCTTCTGGTAGCTGATCCGGTCGAAGGCGGTATCGGCCTCGCTGACGTCGTGGATCACCTGCTGGATGGGGTGCGTGGTCGGATGGGCATCCTGCGCCATCGCCTGTTCGCGTTCGTAATGCTGGCGCGGCCACATCTGCCAGGTCGGGTTGAAATGGTCGGTGGCCTTGGTCTCCATCCAGGTGGCGAACCCTTCATTGAGCCAGATATTGTCCCACCAGCCCATCGTCACCAGGTCGCCCGACCATTGGTGGGCCATTTCATGCGCCACGACGATATAGACGGCTTCCTGGGTCGTCGGCGCGCTGGTCTTGGGGTCGAACAGCAGGTCGTCGTCGATGAAGGTGATGGCGCCCCAGTTTTCCATCGCCCCGGCCTCGTAATTTCCGGGAATGGCGATCAGGTCCATCTTGGGCAGCGGATAGGCGACGCCGAAATACGCGTTGTAATAGGGCAGGATCTGCGATGCGGCGGTCAGCGCGTAGCGGCCCTTTTCCTGCTCGCCGGTCGGGGCATAGACATTGATCGGCGTGTCGCCGCCCTTGCCGCTGACGGCCTTCATGTCACCGGCCACCAGGGCCAGCAGGTATGTGGACATGCGCGGCGAGGTGCCGAAGACCACCCGCTTGGCGTTCGCGCCGGCCGGCGTGGACGATTCGATCGGCATGTTGCTGACGGCGGTGAAGCTGGCCGGCAGGGTCGCCGTCAACTGGAACGTCGCCTTGAAGGCGGGTTCGTCCCAGCCGGGGAACATGCGGCGGGCGTCCGCGACCTCGAACTGCGTTACCAGCATGCGGTGCTGCTTGCCGTTGGAGGTGCGGTAATCATCGTAATAGATGCCGTTCGGCGTGGCCGGAATGGGGCCGCGATAGGTGATCGCCAGCTTGTGCGCCCCGGTGGCCATGGGCTGCGGCAGGGTCAGCGTCGCCGTCTGGGCCTTGTCGTCCTGCGTGATCTTGGCCGCCGTGCCGTCGAGCGTGGCCGCTGTCAGCGTCAGGCCCGCCTGGTTCAGCGTGATGCTGGCGGTGGGGGCCGTGACGTTGACGTCGATGTCTTCATGCCCGGTCAGGGTCAGGCGCTTCAGGTCGGTGACGATGTCGATCCGATAGGCGGCGGGCACCACATCTTTCGGCAACTGGCCGGGTGCGTGGGCGAAATCGAAGGGAGATTCGGCCAGGGCAGGTCCTGACAGCAGGGCCGTGCTCGCCAATAAAAGCGTGGCGATGGCGGGTTTGAAATTCATACGGAAACTCCGGTGTAGTGGACCAGCAAGCCTGATCATCTACCCGCCATTGTTCCCCTGTTGGGTGCACAACGCAAATCGGGCGGGCAGCGTAGAAGACCGCCGCGAAGCGGCCGTCATTCCGCCGACAAAAAAAGGGCGGTCCGAAGACCACCCCCTTTTCTTCCCGTATCGGGTTTCGTCAGAGCGTGACGTTCACGCCGAACTGGAAGGAGCGCATGATCACACCCTTCTGCGACCATGAAGAATTGTAGAGGTATCCGCCATACGTCGCGTAATCATACGGCGCGCGGAAACCGAGAAGGTTATAGACGTTGGCGTATATCGACCATTTCTTGTTGAACTGATAATTGACGGTCAGATCAACATCCCAGAAACTCTTGACGCGGCACTGGGTCGGATAGGCCGGGCCGTTAAACTGCAACATCCCGACCGAATTCGCGCAGCTATGGCTGTAACGTCCATCGGCGGCAGGCGCCGTCGCGCCGGAATCATCCGCCACTGTCTTGTAACCGCTCGTGTAATAGACGGTGGGGGTAACGGCCAGTTTTTTCCAGGCGAACGTGTTCGACCAGTTCGCGCGCCAGCGCGGCGTACCCGAAGCGGAAACGGCGGAATACGGACCGAGCGTCCCGGCGAACTGGTAAATCGATCCATCAGGGTTGACCTGGTTGAAGCGCCTGACGTAGGTCGCTTGGCCATTGCTGTACCATGTGACGTCATGCAGCGCACCCGGAAGATGGGCATGCGCGCTGATCGACAGGTCGACACCATCCGTCATCATGCTTTTGGCGTTGATGTATTCGCCCGCGACATAAGCGGGGGCCACCAGCGCGTTCGGGTAATTGCCGTCTTTCGGGCCCGGAACGACCGTAATTCCGGCAGGCAGCCCCACGTTCGAACCACCGTTCTCAACCCACTGATTGAGGTAGGCGTTCGGGTTCAGGATACCACTCGTAATGAAATGGTTTTTCTTGATGTAGTAGTATTCGGCCGAAATGGTCAGCCAGTTCGTCGGATTGAAGACCGGACCGATGGTATAGCTGGTCGAGGTTTCCGGCTTCAGCTGCGGATTGCCAACGTTCAACTGCCCGATGTAATTCCCCGACTGAACATATCCATCATTGCCGTGGCTGTTCTGCCAGGCGGTGATGGCGGGGTTTGTCTGGTCCCACTGTACCGGCACGAAGCCTTCGGTCTGTCCGCCCGTTTCGGCAAAGCTGGGCACACGGAAGCCGCGGTTGAAGGTTCCCCGCAGTGTGATCTGCTTGATGGGCTTGAACTGAAAGCCGACTTTCGGCGAGAAGTGGCTGAAATTTTCCGATTGCTCGTTATAATTGTCATACCGACCGGATGTGTCGATATTCAGCATTTTGACGATCGGAATATTGACTTCGTAGAATCCGGATTCGACCCAGCGATGCCCGACCTGGGCCACCGGATTATAGATGGCCCACTGATTGGCGGGGTTGTTCACATCGAGCGGATTGGCATTCGGATCGTTTACGGCTTCGTAACGGATATTTCCGCCGATCGCGACTTTCACCATTCCGCCGGGCAATTTGAACAGGCCTTTGCTCAAGGTTGCCTGGCCGGAATACTCCTGCGAGCGAGCATTGATGGTGTTGACCGGCAAGACGTAGTTCGTGGCGCTTCTGGAATTCTGGGACGGGTTGACGAAGTTATAGGACCCGTCGGCAATGGCGTTTTCAAGGTGACTGAGATAAGGCTGGCCTGTCTGAACCTGGTTCAGCAGCGTATTCATGCCGACAAAGTCAGCATCGTAGTTCCAGTCCGATCCCCAGTTCGAACGCGCCCAGCCGGTATAGCGTACCGATCCGCGAAAATTGTTCGACGTATCGGTCGTGACCGGGACCTGATTGAACAATCCTGCGATCTGGGCGTCCTGATGCTGGGCCGCATACGGATCGTTCGGATTCAGTTGGCCGTTGGAAAGCTGCCATGGCAGGACGACCGGGCTGCTCGACACCAGTTCCGCCTGCGTCGCCGTCCCGTATGGGGAAGGCGCCGACGTCGTTATGGTCCGGGCTTGCGACCAGTTGAACATCGCGACCAGTTGCGAATTATCCGTCACATTCGCCGTGAAGTGCGCGGTCGCGCTGACCCGGCGCTGGTCCGGCTGCACCATTGCATATTGCTTGGAATTTTGCGAGCACGCCGATGTCAGCGACGTGTCATTTCCCGTGAAATTGTACCCCGAAACCGGCGTCAGGCCGCCGCATCCGGCTTGCGGGTTGAGCAGGCTGTATCCGCCGACGCCTGCCCCATTGACGAAGGGCCGGACAATCGCGGCGGAGGTGGAGCCGGTGTAATTGGTATTGAACTGGTTCGTACCGGGAAGCAGGGTGTTCGTGTTTCCGTTCGATCCACCGAGGCTGGTGAGGTCGCCGTTGTTATAGGGGGATTGAAGCTGGCGATAGTATAAAGCGTCGTCCTGTTGGTATTCCGAATTGATGTAGAAATTATATCCGTCGCGATTCAGGTCACCGTGGCCATATGTTGCGTATAGCCGCTGATGGCCCGTATCCCCACGTTGCGACAGGCCGCCTTCGGCATTGGCCTCGAATCCCTGGATGTTCTTGCGGGTCGTGAAGTTCACGACGCCGGCCACAGCATCGGCGCCATAGGTCGCGGACCCGCCGTCCTGCAGAACGTCGACACCCTCCATGATGGATTGCGGAATCCATGTCGTATCGACGAAATCCCGCTCGCCGTCGTCAGCGAGGGGATAGTAGGAGTTTCTCTGCCCGTCGATGAGGACGAGGGTCGAGTCGGTGCTGAGGCCACGGAGCGATGGCGCCGATCCACCGGGGGCAAAGCCGCCACCCGCCGCCCACTGGCTGGTAAGATTGCCCGCACCGTTCGCCGACAATTGTTGCAGGATGTCATTGGCGGTTTTCAGGCCGCGCTGCTGCATGTCCTTGCGCGTGATATGCGTGATTTCGGAGGAACTGGTCGCGTTCGGATCGTGGAACAGCGTGCCGGTCACCGTGACACTTTCGGCCTCCTGCTCCGGAGCCGGACTGCTGGCCATTGTCGCCGCGTTCGCTATGGCTGTCGCATTGTTCGGGGCCCTCGGAGGGAGCGTGGCCGCGACCGGTGCCATCGCGACCGGCCCCGCCGCGGCCGGGGCCGTTTTCACGGTCTTGGCAGCCTTGATCGTCCTGACATGGGGCTTGCGCGGGGATTGTGTCTGCGTCGCCGTCTCCGCGCTCTGCGCGAAAGCGGAAGAGTACATCATCCCGCTCATGGCCGTGAAGGCGAACAGAACGATATTCTTTCGGCGCAGAGTTCGTGCGGTTGTCGGCTTTATCTGGCGATCACCCATGAATTTCTCCAGAATATTGATGTGAAGATTGGTAAACGAGTGTCTTGATCAGCATTCGGCGCCAAAGGTCATGCCGGGTCGTCCCATCGGAGAACACCTCTGAATCATCCTGATTCCGATGCTGCAACGATTGGCCGCGTCTCATCCCGTTCCGGATTTTCGATGAGTGTGAGATCGTGGAACTCTCCGAACATGTGTCCATTGCCTGTTACGGCGCGTTAACGAAACTACACATGATCGGAGTGGGAGTGTCGACCATTCGTGTGTGAATTATTGCAGATTTTTGTCATTATGTTGCATGGAGGCAACGGATACATATGTGCCGTCGCGGAGGAAGGTATTGAAAAAAGGGGATAGATATTGGAAATGGAAAGTTATTAAAATATAAGAAATCTTTTTAATGAAATTTATAGATATCATACTGTTTCCCAGTCTTTACGCGTGCAAGAGAGCACGTGCCGTAAACGGCACAGATCGATCGCCCTCAACAGTCTGAGGCGTGATTCGTGCGCACTGTGGTGCTCTTTTTCCGGCTGAAGACATTTGGCGCGGAGTACCGAGCGGCGAAGGCTGGTCCGAAATACATGCTGAAGCGTGGGGGCGGCAGACCATGGAAGAGGGTCGGCCGGCCGTCATTGTTTATTTGCCCGATCTGCCAGGAAAATAAGCCGGATAGAGGCAGGTCATGACCGCGGGATGGTTAACGGATCATCGGGTCAGGAAGCGAACCGGACAAGGGTCGTCCTCGGGCGCAAGTCGGTATGTAAAAAAAAGGGGTGGTCCTTGGACCACCCCCTCCCTTATTGCGCTGGGTTTCGTCAGAGTTTGACGTTCACGCCGAACTGGAACGAGCGCATGACGACGCCCTGCTGCGACCATGAAGAGTTGTAGAGATAGCCGCCATAGGTGCCGAAATCGTACGGTGCCCGGAAGCCCAGTAGATTGTAGACGTTGGCATAGGCGGACCAGCGCGGGCTGAACTGGTAGTTGAGCGTCAGGTCGACATCCCACCAGCCTTTGACCCTGCACTGAGACGGAACAAAGTTATTGCCGGCCTGAGCGTCGGCGCAGTTGTTGGCGGTTCCAGAGCCGCTCTGATCTTCGGCCGTCGTCTTGTAGCCACTGGTATAATAGACGGTCGGCGTGACGGCCAGTTTCTTCCAGGTGAAGGTGTTCGACCAGTTGGCGCGCCATTTCGGCGTGCCGGAAGCCGAAACCGCACCGTAAGGTCCGAGCGTTCCGGCGAAGCGGTACACCGATCCATCAGGATTCGTCAGGTTCATCTTGTCGACGAACGTGGCGCTGCCCTTGCTGTACCAATGCACTTCATGCAGGAAGCCCGGCAACTGGGTGTTGATTTCCATCGACAGGTCGAAACCGTCGGTCACCAGCTTGTTGGTGTTGACATAGCCCAGGTTGACGATGCCGGGACGACGCTGACCCTCGGGGTGCTGCGGATCGGCGACATCCGGCGTAACCGTTACGGACGAAGGCAGGTTTGCATTTCCGGAGGTCAGCCAATCGTCCGCCACGCTCGAAAGCGCGATCGGGTTCGGCGCGATATAGTGATTCTTGCGGATATAATAGTAATCGGCGCTCAGCGTCAGCCATCGGGTCGGACGGTAGACCGGGCCACCAGAGAAGTTGGTCGAGGTTTCGGGCCGCAGATCCGGGTTGCCCGCGCTGTTCTGGCCAATCCGGTAGGTCTGGGCGTAATTGTCCGGCGAGCCGTCAGCGTTCAGATGCTGACTGATGAAGGCGGCATTGGTCGGGGTATAATTGATGTACCCGACGTTCGATCCGCCGGTTTCAGCGAAGCTGGGAACGCGGAAGCCCTTCGAGAAGGTGCCTCGCAATGTCAGCTTGTCGATCGGTTTGAAATTCACTCCGACCTTCGGCGAGAAGTGGCTGAAGCCTTCGGAATAATTGTCGTAACGGCCGGACACCGTGGCATCCAGCATCTTTACGAACGGAAGATCAGCTTCGAAGAAGCCGGATTCGACCCAGCGGCTGCCGCGTGCATTCACCGGATTGATATAGCTGGTATATTGCGCGCCGGGATCGTTCGGATCCAGCGGATTGGCGTTCGGGGCGTTCAGTGCTTCCCATCGGACATTGCCGCCGATCGCCAGCTTGGCCATGCCACCCGGCAGGTGGAAAAGGCCCTTGCTGGCCGACAGTTCGCCTGAATATTCCTGCGTGCGGGCATTGATCACGTTCCGCGGCGCGATCGAATTCAGGACGGAGCGGGAGTTCTGCGACGGATCGACGAAATTGTAGGTGCCGTTGAGAATCGCATTGTTGATGCCATTGATCGTTGGAACGCCGGTGATTGTCTGGTTCAGCAGCGTGTTCATGCCGACGAAATTGGCATCGTAATTCCAGTCCGAACCCCAGTTGGACGGCGCCCAGCCGGAATAGCGAACCGATCCGCGGAAGTTCGAGCTGGTTTCGGTGGTGGTGGGGATCAGGTCGCCGAAGCGAGCGGACACCTGTGCGTGCTCACCTTGAGCCGCGAACGGGTTGTTCGGGTTCAGCGACCCGTCAGGCAGGTATATGGGCAGATAGGTATTCTGCGCCGTGGCCAGCCGGGCCTGGGAATAGGACGAACTGCCGTAGGTGCCGTATGGCGTGCCGGTAACGGTTGAACGGGCCTGCGACCAGTTGAACATCGCGACCAGTTGCGAGCGGTCAGTCACGTTCGCGGTGAAATGCGCGCTGGCACTGATACGACGCAGATCAGGGGCAACCTGTTCATATTTCTGCGTGTTCATCGTGCAGGCCTGGCTGATGCCCGGCGTGCCGGTGACCGTTCCGGTTGCAACGATGCCTCCCAGGCTGTTGCAGCCTGACGGGTTCAGAAGCTGCCACGGGCCGGTTGCCTTACCGGATCCGTCGACCGGATGGACGATTGCACCCGGCGTCGCCGCAAAGTTGGCGATCGTGCCGTTGGAAACGATATTGTCGTTGCCGTTTGTGCCGCCGATGCCGGTCAGGTCGCCGTTATTGTAAGGATAGCCCAGCTGACGATAATAGAGCGGATCGTCCTGCTGGTATTCCGAGTTGACGTAAAAATTGTAGCCATCGCGCGCAAGGTCGCCATGGCCATAGGTGGCGTAGAGCCGCTGGTGGCCGGCATCGCCGCGCTGGGTCAGGCCGCCTTCGGCATTGCCTTCGAAGCCCTGGATTTCCTTGCGCGTGATCATGTTGACCACGCCCGCGACCGCGTCGGCGCCGTAGGTGGCCGACCCGCCATCCTGCAGCACGTCGACCGACTGCATGATGGATTGCGGCATCCAGTTGGTGTCGACGAAGTTGCGCTCCCCGTCGTCGGCCAGCGGGTAGTAGGACAGGCGTTGCCCGTCCATCAGAACCAGGGTCGAATCGGTGCTGAGCCCGCGCAGCGACGGTGCCGAGGCGCCAGCCGCGAAGCCGCCACCGGCCGACCATGCATTGGTCAGGTTACCGCCGCCATTCGACGATAGAAGCTGCAGGGCGTCGGTTACTGTCTTGATACCACGCTGCTGCAGGTCTTTCGCCGTGATGCGCGTGATCGGTGATGCGCTGGTCGTGTTCGGATCGCGGAACAGCGAACCCGTCACCATGATCGTCTCGGCCTTCGAGGCGGTCTCCGGTGCGGGGGCTTCGGCCGCGGCCGAGAGGACCGAAGCGTTGCGGGTGGCCGGGGCCACGACCGGTGCGGCCACGGCCGGCGTTGCCAGGGTCGACTTCATGGCCTTGGCGGCCTTGGTCGTCCGGACATGGGGCTTGCGCGGGGTCTGTGTCGCCGTCTGCGCGCTCTGGGCGTAAGCGGAGGAATACATCACCCCGCTCATGGCCGTGAAGGCGAGAAGAAGAACGTTCTTTCGGCGAAGAGTTCGTGCGGTCGTCTGCTTGATCTGGCGATCGCCCATGATTGCTCCAAAGATATTAACGTGAAGATTGGTAAGCCAGTGTCTTGATCAGAATGGTGCGCTGTATGCGATGCCAGGCGTTCCGACCGGAAAATCCGGCGGAATCCGAGCGATTCCGACAGGATTTAACGGGCGACCGCGTCCCATCTCGTTCCGGATGTCCGGTGAATGCGATGTGCCGTGGAGCTCCCTGGGCATGTGTCATTGGCCTGTTACAGCGCGTTAACAAAAACTACACATGATCATAACGGTCGTGTCGACCGCTCGTGTGCCGTCTGTTACGGATTTCTTGCATCATGTTGCCGTTATGCAACATGAACGCTGCGCGATTGCGAAGACCGTAGGGGAGGACGAGTATTAAGAATCAGGAAATTCAATTAAATTGTCAGAAGAAATTCGTGGACGAATTTTTCTGGAAAAACTGCGGGCTTTTTGTTCGGAAGCCGGATCGACCTGTGCCGTGGAAGCCACAGGCCGCCCGCACCAAGCGCGGATTCATGCGTATTGTAGCCGCCCGATTGCGTCATTCCGGCCCTGTCAGTAACCGCGCGCGACGTCCACCGTATCGCGCGCGGGCAGGCCGGTGCGCAGGCGGCGGATATTCTCGGCTATCTGGGGTGCCGCCGAGTCCGGCAGGGCGACCGAGGCGACGTGCGGCGTGATCAGCACATTGTCCAGGTGCCACAGCGGATGGTCTTGCGGCAGCGGCTCCTGGCTGAAGACGTCCAGCGTGGCCTGTCCGATCCGGCCGGAGCGCAGGGCGGCGACCAGCGCCTCTTCATCGACGATGGCGCCGCGCGCGACATTGATGAAGCCCGCGCCCCGCGGCAGCATCGCCAGCCGTTCGGCATTCAGCAGGCCGATGGTCTGCGGCGTCTTGGGCAGCATGCAGACCAGGATATCGCATTCGCCGAGGAAGGCGGGGAGGCTGTCCATTCCCGCATGGCAGGTGATGCCGGGCTCGGCTTTCGGGCTGCGCGACCAGCCGCTGACCGTAAAGCCCAGCCGCGCGCATTCCCGTGCCGCGAACAGGCCCAGTTCGCCCAATCCCATGATGCCGACACGCGTGTGCGAGAGGGGGCGGGGTTCGATGAAGTGCCACCGTCCCTCGCGCTGCGCGGCCGCGAAGGCCGGAATGTCGCGGGCCAGGCGCAGGGTCGCGAACAGGACGTAGCTGGCCATCATCCGCGACATCATCGGGTCCTGCAGCCGCGTGATCGCCACGCCGGGCGGCAGGTCGTCGCGCGCCACCAGCGCATCGACGCCGGCACCCAGGCTGACGATCATGCGCAGGTCGGGAAAACGGGCGAAGAACCCCTGCGGCGGGTTCCAGACCAGCGCATAGCGTATCCCGGCGGTGTCGGTGACCGAGTCGGCCAGTGCGAACCCCAAATCCGGCAGGGCCGCATGCAGCGCGGCCCGCCAGGGTTCGGGATTGTCCATCTGGCTGTAGAAGACCATCCGGTCGGTCATGTCTCTCTCCTCGCTGTCCGATCGTTGCGAATCTATCGCGATCCTCGGGCGGTGGGGAGAGCAGGGCGCCGGAGGGGCCCGCTACATCTCGGGCAGTACCGGCGCGGTTTCCTGGCCGGGGCGCTGGAGCAGGACGCCGGCGATCGAACTCAGCACGATGCACAGGATTCCCGCCCATTGCGCGGGGGCCAGATGTTCGCCCAGCAATGCCAGCCCGATGATGGCGGCCACCGCCGGGTCGAGGCTGGTCAGGATGCCGAACTGGCGGGGATGCAGCCGCTTCATGGCCAGCATTTCCAGCGTGTAGGGCAGCGCGGACGAGAGGATGGCGACGAAGCAGGCCAGCAGGGCGGCATGCGGATGCCTGGCGGCGACGGGCAGGGTCGCCGCCATCAGCGGCGTCACCAGCACGGCGCCCACGGCCTGGCCGAGGGCCGTGGCACGCGCGGCGTCGATGCGCCGGCTGACCCGGCCGCCAGTCACGATATAGGCAGCCCAGGCCGCCGCGGCCATCAGCCCATAGGCCACGCCCAGCAGGTCGAGCGGCCGGCCGGCCAGCGCCGCGCCGGGTTGCAGCAGCAGGTACAGCCCCCCGACGATGACGGGAAACAGCAGCAATTCGCGCGCGCGCCGCGCGCCCGACAGGGACAGGATCAGCGGCCCCAGGAACTCGACCGCCACCGCCACGCCCAGCGGCAGCCGGTCGAGCGACAGGTAGAACGCCATGTTCATCACGCCGATCGAGGCGCCGTACCACAGGACCAGCTTCAGGGTCGCCCGGTTCGGTGCCGCGCGCCAGGGGCGCGTCAGGATGCCCAGCACGATGGCGGCGATCCACAGGCGCAGGCTGACCGTGCCCAGTGGCCCGAAGACGGGAAACAGCAGCTTGGCGAACGAACCGCCGACCTGGAACGAGACCATGCCCCCCACGACCAGCAGGATGCCGGCCAGCGGACCCTGCGTCTGTTCGTCTCCGGCCGCGGAACGCGCGGCCGTGGTCATCGTTCGTCCGGAGGCGTGTGGGGATGGTCAGGGAACATGGGCGATCAGACGTCCAGTTCCTCGACCAGGCGGGCATGTTCCTGGATGAACTGGAAGCGCGATTCCGCCTTCCGGCCCATCAACTGCTCGACGCGGTCGCTGGTCAGCGCGCGGTCTTCGGGCCGGGTGACGACCTGCAGCAGCGTGCGCTTTTTCGGGTCCATCGTCGTCTGTTTCAGGTCGCCCGGCGGCATTTCGCCCAGGCCCTTGAAGCGTGAGATCTCGATTTTGGCGTTGGGCTTGAAATCCGATTTCAGCTTCCGCTCACGGTCGGCATCGTCCATCGCATAGACCGTCCGGCCGCCCTGGGTCAGGCGGTAGAGCGGCGGCTGCGCCAGGTAGACATGGCCCCGGCGGATCAGTTCGGGCAGCTCGCGGTAGAAGAAGGTCATCAGCAGCGACGCGATATGCGCCCCGTCCACGTCGGCGTCGGTCATGATGATGACGCGCCCGTAGCGCAGGCGCGTGGCATCGAACCGTTCGCCGATGCCGCAGCCCAGGGCCTCGACCAGGTCGCGCAGTTCCTGGTTGGCGCGCAGCTTCTCGGTCGAGGCGCTGGCGACGTTCAGGATCTTGCCGCGCAGCGGCAGCACGGCCTGCGTCTCGCGGTTGCGGGCCTGTTTGGCGGAACCGCCGGCGGAATCGCCCTCGACCAGGAAGATCTCGGTCTCGGCCGCGTTCTCGCGCGTGCAGTCGGTCAGCTTGCCCGGCAGGCGCAGGCGCCGTGTGGCGCTCTTGCGCGGCGTGTCCTTCAGATCCTTGCGGCGCAGCCGTTCCTCGGCGCGCTCGATGATGAAGGCCAGGAGGTTGTCGGCCTGCGCCGGATGGCCGGCCAGCCATTGCTCGAACCGGTCGCGCAGCGCGGTCTCGACCAGGCGGCTGGCTTCGGACGAGGTCAGCTTTTCCTTGGTCTGGCCCTGGAATTGCGGATCGCGGATGAAGACCGACAGTTTGGCGGCGATGATCCCGAGAATATCGTCGGCCGCGATCGCGGAGGCGCGGCGGTTCGACCGCTGCTCGCCCCAGGCGCGGAAGCCTTTCAGCAATGCCGCGCGGAATCCGGCCTCGTGCGTGCCACCCTGCGGGGTGGGGATGGTGTTGCAGTAGGAGGCCAGGCTGGACGACCCGGATTCCAGGAATGCCACCGCCCATTCCATGCGGCCGGTCTCGGCGCCATCGGGGCCGACCGGAAGGTCGGCGTCGCCGGACCACATCTCGGCCAGCAGCGCGGCCGTGCCCAGCTCGTCGCGCAGGCTGTCGGCGACGCCGCCGGGGAAATGCAGCACCGCCTCGGCTGGAATGGCCTCGTCACGGATCAGCGTCGGGTCGCAGGCCCAGCGGATGGTCACGCCGCGATACAGATAGGCCTTGGACCGGCATAGTTTATACAGCCGGGCAGGGGAGAAATGGAGGCGCCCGAAGATCTGCGGGTCCGGGGTGAAGCGGATCTGCGTGCCGCGCCGGTTCTGGGTCGGCCCCACCTTTTCCAGCGTCGTGACCGGATGGCCGCGTTCATAGGCCTGGCGCCACACGGTGCGGTCGCGTGCGACCTCGACCTCCATCCGCGCCGCCAGCGCATTGACCACCGACGAGCCCACGCCGTGCAGGCCGCCCGAGGTGGCGTAGGCCTTGCCCGAGAATTTCCCGCCCGCGTGCAGCGTGGTCAGGATGACCTCCAGCGCCGAGCGATCCTTGAATTTGGGGTGCGGATCGACCGGAATGCCCCGGCCATTGTCGCGGATGGTCAGCCAGTCGCCTTCATCCAGCGTGACGTCGATGGTGGTGGCGTGGCCGGCCACCGCCTCGTCCATCGCATTGTCCAGGATCTCGGCGGCCAGGTGATGGTACGCGCCTTCATCCGTGCCGCCGATATACATGCCAGGGCGCCGCCGGACGGGCTCCAGCCCCTCCAGCACCTCGATGGCGCTGGCATCGTACGTCTCGGCCGCGCTGGCCGGAGCCGGTGCGGTGGCCCCGGTCGCGCGGGGGCGCGACTCCCGCTTCGGGCGCGGCGCGGAAAAGAGATCGTCGTTCATGGACTGTTCTTTGTTCCGCAGCCCGGTTCCCTGTCAAGCAGGCGCGCGTGTCAGCTCCGGGTGGTGTGGGCGGCCCGGGCGCGCGAACGGCTGCGGACTTCCGAGTGCAGCACGCGCTCGGGCGCGGCGCAGGTTTCGTACGATGCGGGCTGGATGATGTCCTTGGCCTGGGCGTAGCGCGACAGGTCCTGCGCGCTTTCCAGCACCGCGACCTCGTCGAACATCGCCGCGCGCTGGTTGCAGAAGGCGGTGCCGGCCTTCAGCCCGCGCTCGGACTGCACGTTGGCGAGCTGGGTGATGTAGTCGTCATGCTCGCGCTGGGCGCCCCGGCCGTAGGTGGTGCGGAAATAGGCGTTCAGCGTCCCTTCCTCGTCCAGCAGCCTGGGGCGGAAGCGTTCGACGAAGGCGTTGTAGCGGTCCTGCATGTTGCACGACAGGGCCGTCACCATCAGCTCGCTCTTGAGACCCTGCACGTCGAAGGCCTCATGCGCGGGGGAGGAGGTGCAGGCGCCGGCTGCGAATGCGGCCTGTCCGTTCACAAGCCCGGCAAGGGCCAGGCCGGCCACGGCGGCGCGCCAAATGGGAAACGTCATGATAAGGTTTCTCCCGACCGACCGGAAAGCTGTGCCGGGTCGTGGTCGATGACATGAACCGGCATGTGAACTGGACTTGCTAGCGTTCTATAATGGCAGCATAACCCTGACCAGAGTGTTGGCAATCAAATTTTGGGGTCACGGCTGGTCCTCGCATCATGGCGCGTTCTGCCGCCCCCTGCCATCCGTGATTGCCGATCCTTGAGGATCGGATTGGGTCTTTATGTGCATCCCGGTACTGTTCTAGAGCGTTGCCGGACGATTCGCGGCAGCCTGGTGCGGGCCGGTTCTTGAGCGAGCGGAGTTGACGAGTGCGCGTGCGATTGTCTTCTGCAATTCTGGTGGCGGCGTCTGCCGTGCTGGCCGGATGTCAAAACAAGCCTGGACTCCAGGTCGCGGGTCCGCCCGACCCGTTCGGCTATATGAAGCGTTCGGCGGTCTGCCAGGTCAGCCCCGTCAAGTCGGCCGGGCCGGCCCGGAAGACGGCGACGATGTCCGTGCGCAGCGATGACGGCAATTGCGGCGTTCTGGTCCAGCAGGACGGGGAACGGTCCTATGCCTCGTTCGGCGTTGCGCCGGCGCCGGAGCATGGCAAGGCGTTCCTGTATAATTACAACAATCACACGTACGTGATGTACACGCCCAACACCGCCTATGCCGGGCAGGACCATTTCAGCGTGACGCTGATCCGCGGCCCCGGTCAGCCGCGCGATACGCTGGATGTCACGGCGACGGTCGATGCGACCGGCGTGGTGGTGCCGACCCCCATGGTGATGGCCCCGACCCCGGCGCCCGCGCCGGCCAAGAGCACGAGTAGGGCGGCGACCAGGCGTCGCGCCAAGACCACTCATCCGTGATGGGAGGCGGCGGGAGGCATTCCCCCGCCCATCCCCGCACGCGCGGGGAAAAATCAGATCGAAAAGCTGATCGGCTCGGCCAGTGGACGGCGCATGCCGCTGGATTCCGCCCGGTGGACCAGATCGTCCAGGGTCAGCTTGCGGCACTGGGCCGACACGGTCTCGTCCAGCTTCTGCCAGCACGGATCGATGACGCGGGTGAAAAGCTGGCCCATCGGCCCGTCATCGGACGACGAATCGTCGGCCGTCGCGACCTCGACGATGTCGGCCACGGTGATGTCGCGCCGCGGGCGGCCCAGCCGGTAGCCGCCGCGCGGCCCGCGCACGCTTTCCAGCAGGCTGGAACGCGACAATGTCTGGAGCAGCGGCTCGATGCCCCGTCGGGCCAGCCCGGCGCGCTCGGCGATGTCGGCGGCGCTGACGGTTCCGGTGCGTCCGGCATGGAACGCGACGTCGAGCATGATGAGCACCGCGATCATGGCCCTGTCACGCCGAAGCAGCATTCCCGATTTCTCCTGCAATCCATGGTGTGTCCGACGACCGGACACGCGCCGGGCGTGAGGCTAGCAGGATCGGCGGCGATGATCCACGCTTCTGTTTGGTGTGATGATGGATTATGTCAGCTATTACGATTAAATCTGCGTCGGCGCGTTGAAGGAAGGAGCGACCCATGGATCATTCAGTGGCGGCGGACGGCCATCTGGGCCTGGCCGGGCCGCGTGGGCGGGTGTACGACTCGATCGTGGATACGGTCGGCGGCACCCCGCTGGTTGCCCTGCCGCGCCTGATGCGCGAGGACGAGGTGGCCAGCCGGATCCTGATGAAGCTGGAGTTTTTCAATCCTCTGGGGTCGGTCAAGGACCGGATCGGCGCCGCCATGGTGCTGGCCGCCGAGCAGCGGGGCGACATCACGCCGGGGCGTACCGTGCTGGTGGAGCCGACATCGGGCAATACCGGCATTTCGCTGGCGTTCGTCGCCGTCGCGCGCGGCTATCGGCTGATCGTGACCATGCCGGAGGGCGCGTCGATGGAGCGGCGCAAGATGCTGCGCCTGCTGGATGCGGAACTGCAATTGACTCCGTCCCGGCTGGGCATGGCCGGTGCCATCGCCCGGGCCGAGGACATCGTGAAGAAGACGCCGCATGCGTGGATGCCGCGCCAGTTCGAAAATGCCGACAACCCGACCATTCATGCCCTGACCACTGCCGAGGAGATCTGGACCGACACGGAAGGTGCGGTCGATATCGTGGTGGCCGGCGTGGGCACCGGCGGCACGGCCAGCGGCATTGCCCATGCGCTGAAGCCGCGCAAGCCGGGGCTGGCGGTCTATGGCGTGGAACCGGTGGAAAGCGCGATCCTGAACGGGGACGAGGCCGGTCCGCACGGTATCCAGGGGATCGGCCCCGGCTTCTGTCCCCGCACGCTGGACCTGCCGGCGCTGGACGGCGTGCTGACGGTGTCGGAGCGCGAGGCGATCGCGGCCGCAAGGCGGTGTGCGCGGCTGGATGGCGTGCCGATCGGGATCTCGTCGGGGGCGGCGCTGCATGCGGCGCTGAAGCTGGCGGAGCAGCCGGAGCATGCGGGCAAGACGATCGTCGTCATCGCCCCGTCCTTCGCCGAACGCTATCTGTCCACCTCGCTTTTCACCGGTCTAACCTAAGTTTGGCCCCGTAAACGCGTGCTGGTGGCGATCCGGGCGCGCGTTCGGGGGCCAAAACGGCGTGGCTCAAAACGAATTGGGGTCAAGAGGCCGACTGGCCCCTTGCGGGTTCGGGCAGAGCCCGAGTTTGACCTTATTTCAGGATGATCTCGACGCGGCGGTTCTGGGGCTCGCGGGTATTGGGGCCTGTGGGGACCAGCGGGTGGTCTTCGCCGAAGCCGTGGATGTCGATCGCGGTGCCGGGTACGCCGTCGCGGATCAGTTCGGCCTGCACGGCCTGGGCGCGGCGGAGTGACAGCGCCATGTTGTAGCGCGCGCCGCGCGGGCCGGGATGGGCGGCGGAATTGTCGGTATAGCCGTTGACCTCGATCCGTGTGGTCTGGGTGTGGGTCGAGGCCTGGGCGGCTGTTGCCACGATGGCGCGCGCGCGGTCCGACAGGCCGGATTTATCCCAGTCGAAGAACACCAGGTAGGTCCGGGTCTGCGCGGGGGCCGGGGCCGCAGGCTCCACCGACGGCGGGGCCGGGGGCGGGGCCGGGTTGAACTCGTAGCGCAGGCCGAGCATCAGCGAATGGTTGAAGTCGGTCATGGTGTCGCGGTTGCCCGTCGCGGCGCCATAGGGACGGCTGGCGTTGTAGCCGCCGATGGTGCCGATGGACGTCGCGCCATGGGATTGCGGGCCGAGCATGGTCCAGAACCGGTATTCCGCCGTTGCCGACAGGCCGACGACCCATGGCACCGGGAAGGCGAGGCCGAAGATGCCCTGATAGGCGAAATTGCCGAACGTGCCGCCGATCTGCTGGTTGAAGCCCGGCCCCATGACGGAGGCGTTCATCGACTGCCAGGCATAACCCACGCCCGCGCCGAAATAGGGGTAGAGCCAGCTCTTGCCGATATCCATGTCGAACAGCGCGTTGGCCATGACCCCGTAGGTCTGCTGCCGTCCGCCCGCATGGCTGGAAGGCAGGGCAGCGGAATTGAAATTCTTCAGACCGTTATTGCGGTAATTGCCCTCGACCTCCACGCGGAAGCCGTTGCCCAGGCCCCAGCCGACGCTGCCGATTCCGACCGCCCCGGTATGGTACTTGTCGCGCCCGTCGGGAAAATTGGGCGAGGAGCGCACGCGCTGGTCCTGATTGAAGGTCGCCCCGCCCTCGCCGGCCACATACAGGCCCTGGACGGGTTGGGCGAAGGCCGGGGCGACGGAGAGCATGGAACCGAGGGCGAACGCCGCCGCCAGAATCGTTCCTCCAAGCAATCCGTGCCGCACTGTCATGGTCTGATTTCTCCCTTGAGCCGGGTGTGCTGACTGTGCGGCCCGGTCGAATGAATGCGCGTCGTCCATTATATTTCTGTCTTCTTTGCCGAAAGACGCGCCGATGGCAATCCATAATAGGGTGGCATGTACGGCGGCCAGACCGGCGCCGGACGGTCGCGAGGGGGACGGTGTGGAGCGTATGACACACTCACAAGGTTCCCGCCACGGGGGTCAGAGCAGGGTTGCCTCGAACGGTGGGGTGAGGTCCGGGGCATCGAATTCCAGCACCCACAGATCGGGGTCACGCCCTACCTGCCGGGCGATATAGGCGTCGGCGGCAGCCTGGTCGACCGGGTCGGGGCCGGTGCCGCGAAGCCAGGCCGGGCTGCCATCCGCCGTGCGGGTCTGTGCCAGGACCGACAGGCGGCCATCCCGCCCCAGAAGGACGGCGAGGATGCCGCCCGCGTCCGCGTCGCCGCGCCGCAGGACCATCGCCGGATGGCCGCTCTGGTTCGCGTGCCGGACCACGGCGGAAACCCACAGGCCGGCGCGCAGGCGGGCTTCGGTCACGATCCGGGCTTCCGGACCCGGCCGGCGGGCAGCGCCTTATTCCGCTTGGGGTGCATAGGTGCCCTCCTCGGGGATGGCGGACAGGGCGGCGCGATATTCAGCCGGATTGTCGAGCAGCGACCGGGCGGCGTCCAGGTCGGAATCGGTGCCGATCGCGGCGGGGCAGGCCTTACGCAGGTCCAGGATGCGCGACACGGCGACGGGGAAGCGGACGGCGCGCGTCGCCAGCACGGCGTCGCGCATGTCCACCTGGCCGGCCGCGAGGTCCTGGAGCTGCCGTTCCAGGTCGGCCTCGCCCCGGCTGGTGCAGACCTGCGGCATCACGCCCAGCCCTTGCAGCGGCCAGCCCAGCGGCGCCAGGACGCGGCTCCAGGTCACGAACAGTTCGCCGCCGTCGGGCATCTGGCCGATCGTCTGCACCAGCCCCTTGCCCAGCGTGGCGCTGCCGATCACGACGGCGCGCCTGTGGTCGGCCAGGGCGGCGGCCAGGATCTCGGCGGCGCTGGCGGTGCGCCCGTCGACCAGCACGACGATCGGCACGCCGCCGGTCATGTCGCCGCCCTGCACGGCCCAGACATGGTTGGCCTGGGCGTCGCGCCCATGGGTGACCACCGCCACGCCGCGATCCAGCACCAGGGCGCTGGCCGTGACCGCCTGTTGCAGCACGCCGCCACGGTTGCCGCGCAGGTCCATCACCAGCCCGCGCAGATGCGGATCGTCGCCCGCCTGGTCCAGGTACTGGCTCATTTCCTGCGCGGTATCGGCGGAAAAGGCGGTGATGCGGATGACCACCACATGCCCGTCGGCATAGGCGAAGACCGTCTCGGGCGGGACCGAGGCCCGGTGCAGCGTGATCGTGCGGCGTGCGCGCTCGTCCCCCACCAGCAGCGTCACCCTGCTGCCGGGATCGCCCAGCAGCCATTGCGTCACCGTCTGGGGCGTCTGGTCGCGGGTGGACCGGCCGTCGACCGCGTAGAGCCGCTGCCCGACCACCAGGCCCGCCGGCCAGGCCGGCCCGTTGGCATTGACCGCCGTGATCAGGATCGAACGCGCGTCGCGCCCCAGGGTCAGGCCCGTTCCGGCCTCGCCACCGGTGCGGATGTCGCGGTCGGTCGTCGCCGGTGCGGGCGCGACGTAGCGCGAATACGGGTCCATATGGTTGAACAGTTCGTCGAAGAACCCCTGCAGCAATCCGCCGCCGCCCGCGTCGCGCACGGCGGAGGACCGGCCCCATGCCGCCTGCATCAACTGCACCGTCACGTCGGTCCAGGCTGCCTGGTCGGTTTCGGCGGGGTCGGGCACGCGCAGCAAGACGTCCTGCCCGAAGGCCAGCTGCACGGTGCCGTCCCGGTCCGTCACGGTCAGGGCGGGGTCGATCGCGCTCAGCCCGTTCAGGCCCCACAGGCAGAAATCGCGCGAGGTATGGCTCTCCAGCGTGCGGGGCAGCAGGAAGGTCAGGGCCGCGTTGAGGACGGCCTGCGTCATGCTGGTGTCCAGCGCCGGGCGGGCCGCATCGGCGGCCGCCAGCCTTGGCGTCATCAGATAGATGACGACCAGCATGATCGCGACCGACCGCGCCGGCAGCCGCAGGGGCCGCCGCCGGCCGATCCACCCCGACGAGGCGGCCCGGGGGCGCATCAGCGCGGGCGCTGGCCGCGGGCGCGGCGCGCGGGCACGGGCGGCAGGTCCGTCAGGGTAAAGAGCAGGCCGCCGGTCACCGGCGTCGCCTCGGCCAGGCGCACGGTGACCGGCTGGCCCAGGCGCAGGACCAGGCCGCTGTCGCGGCCGCGCAGGGTGTGGGTCTTGTCGTCATGGGTCCAGACATCGTCGGGCAGGGTCGATACCGGCACCAGACCGCTGCCCCCGGTCCGCGTCAATGTCACGAACACGCCGAACCGGGTCACGCCCGACACATGGCCGGTAAAGTCCGTACCAACCTGATCGGCCAGCCAGGCGGCGACGTAGCGCTCGGTCGTCTCGCGCTCGGCCAGGATGGCGCGCCGTTCGGCGGTGCTGACCTGCTGGCCGATTTCCTCCAGCCTGGCCGCGTCGGCGGCGGGCATGGCATCGGGCGGGTGCGTGCCCATGCCGATCAGCGCCCGATGGACCATCAGGTCGGCATAGCGCCGGATGGGGCTGGTGAAATGCGCATAGGACGACAGCGCCAGGCCGAAATGGCCGATATTGTCGGGACTGTATTCGGCCTGGCTCTGCGCGCGCAGGATGGTCTCGCTGACCAGCGTGGGCGCGTCGCCCTCGGCGGCGCGGGCCAGCACCCCGGCCAAGTCGCGCGCATGCAGCGTGCCGACCGGCGGCACGGTGAAGCCCATGGCGGACAGATTGTCACGCATCGCCTCGGCCCGTTCCGGCGAGGGCGGGGCGTGGATGCGGTACAGGCACGGCCGGCGGCTTCGTTCCAGTTCCTCGGCGGCGGCGACGTTGGCCAGCACCATGAAATCCTCGATCAGGCGATGGCTGTCATGGCGGATGCGGGGCTCGATGGCGGTGATCCGCCCGGTCTCGTCGAGTCGCACCACCCGTTCCGGCACGTCGAGTTCCAGCGTGCCACGTTGTGCCCGCGCCGTCGACAGGGCACGCCAGGCATCGAACAGCGTGGTCATCATGCCCTCGGGCAGGGGGCTGTCCTGCTCGCCCTCCGCGATCGCCTGGACCTCGTCATAGGTCAGGCGCGCGGCGCTGCGCATGATGCCCCGGCCGAAACGGTGGCGCAGTTTCCGGCCCTCCGCATCGATATGGATTTCCACGAACAGGCAGCCCCGATCCTCGCCGGGGCGCAGCGAGCACCAGCCGTTCGACAGCGCCTCGGGCAGCATCGGCACTACCCGGTCGGGGAAATAGACCGAGTTGCCGCGCCGCCTTGCCTCGCTGTCCAGCGTCGAGCCGGGGCGCACGTAATGCGCCACGTCGGCGATGGCGACGATCAGGCGGAAGCCGCTGCCCTCCGGCCCGGACCAGGGTTCGGCATACACGGCATCGTCGAAATCGCGGGCGTCGGCGCCGTCGATCGTGATCAGCGGCACGTCGCGCAGATCCTCGCGCCCCTCGGCCGAGACGCCGCGCGCGCGCTCGGCCTCGGCCAGCGCATCGGCCGGGAACTGGTGGGGGATGGCGTGGGTGTGGATCGCCAGCAGGCTGACGGAGCGGGCGTCGCCCATCGGGCCCAGCCGCTCGACGATCCGCGCCGGTTTCAGCCCATGTCCCGCCATCGGCAGGGGTTCGGCGACCACGATCTCGTCAGGCTCGGCGCCCAGCGTCTCGCCCGCCGGGACGATCCATTCCGCCTTGGACCGGCGGTCGGCGGGGACGATGCGCCCGGCTTCCTGCACCCGGCGCGGCGCGGCGGCCGGATCGGCCGGGGTGGCGCGGAACAGGCCGACGACGCGGCCCGGCGCGTCGGTCAGCCGGCGCAGGGTGCGGCCCTCGTAACGGCCCGGGCCGACGCGCTTGAGGCGCGCCACCACCCGCTCGCCCGGTGCCAGGGCAGGGCGGCCCTTCTGCTCGGGGTGCATGAAGATGACCGGCGCCGGCCCGTCGCCCTCCCACATCACGGGGCGGGCGATCGGATCGCCGTCCGGGTCGGTGCCGGTGACCTGCACCACCGTTGCCTCGGGCATGGCGGCGGAGGCGCGGAAGCGGCGCGCGCCGGCCGGGACCAGCGCGCCGTCCAGCGCCAGTTCGCGCAGCATGTCGCGCAGCGCCGCCTTGTGTTCCGGGCCCAGGCCGAAGGCGCGCGCGATCTCGCGCTTCCCGACGCGGCCGGTGGCCTCGGTCACGAACCGGCGCAGGGTTTCGCGATCCGGAAGCCCACCGGCCCGGGGCGGGCTGGAGGGATCGGGCAGCGTATCGGGCGGCGGCTGAGGGTCGGAAGGCTTCCTCCCCTCCATCGTCACCCGGCCTTGGCGGCCGTGCGCCGGCTTCGCTTCGCCGTGCCTTCGGCGGCGGCTTTGGCCGGGGCCGCCTTTTTGGCACGGGTGGTCCTGGGGGCCGGGGCATCCGCCCCGTCGGCGGGGGCCTCCGTCTTCGCGGTTTTTGCCGCCGTCTTGCGGGTGGTGGCCTTGGCGGTGGTCTTCTTGGCGGCGGCCTTGCCCTTGGGCTTCAGCGGCTTGCCCTTTTCGGCCAGCAGCGCCACCGCCTGCTCCAGCGTCACGTCTTCCATCGCTTCGCCACGCGGAACGTTGACCACCATCTGGCCGTGCTGGATGTACGGCCCGAACCGGCCCTTGCGCACCATCACCGGCTCGCCATCCCTGGGATGCGGCGCAATGGTGCGGACCGAGGCCAGCTTGCGCGCCAGCACGTCGACCGCGCGGTTGAGGCCGACGGTCAGGATGTCGTCATCCTTGTCCAGCGACCCGTAGATGGCGCCCATCTTCACATAGGGGCCGAAGCGGCCCAGCCCGGCCTCGATCGGCTCGCCGGTCTCGGGGTGGGTGCCGACGATGCGCGGCAGCGAGAGCAGGCCCAGCGCCTGTTCCAGCGTGATCTTGTCGCCTTCGATGCCGCGCGGAATGGTGGCGCGCTTCGGCTTGGCCTTCTTGTCCTCGGGGTTGGGTTCGCCCTGCTGGACGTACAGCCCCCACGGGCCGCGTTTGACGGTCACGTCCTCGCCGCTCGGGGCCTGGCCCAGCACCCGCATCCCGTCCTTCAGCGTGTCGGCCTCGCCTTCCTCCTTCGAATCCACCACCAGGCGGCGGGTGAACTGGCAGGTCGGATAGTTCGAGCAGCCGATGAAGGCCCCGTAGCGCCCCAGTTTCAGCCCCAGCCGGCCGGTGCCGCAGGCGGTGCAGACGCGCGGGTCGGTGCCGTCGGGGCGGGGCGGGAAGAAATGGGGCGCGAGGTCGGCGTCCAGCGCGGTGATGACGTCGGAGATCTTCAGCTCCTTCGTCTGGTCGACCGCGTGGGAGAAATCGCGCCAGAAGGCCGACATCACGTCGCGCCAGTCGGCACGGCCGCCCGAGATGTCGTCGAGCTGCTCCTCCAGCCCGGCCGTGAAGCCGGTGTCGACATAGCGTTCGAAGAACGAGGTCAGGAACGCCGTCACCAGCCGGCCGCGATCTTCGGGCACGAAGCGCCGCGCATCGAGCCGCACGTAATTGCGGTCGCGCAGCACCGACAGGATCGAGGCATAGGTGGAGGGTCGGCCGATGCCGATCTCTTCCATCTTCTTGACCAGAGACGCTTCCGAATAGCGCGGCGGCGGCTGCGTGAAATGCTGGTCGGCCTCGACGGCGCCGGTCTTCAGCGGGTCGCGCTCGCGCATCGGCGGCAGCATGCGGCTTTCGTCGTCCTGCTCGTCCTTCGTCGCGGCGTCGTCGCGGCCTTCGCTATAGAGTTTCAGGAAGCCGTCGAAGGCGATGATCGAGCCGTTGGCGCGCAGGGTCGCGGCGCCGGCGGCATCCGCGATCTCGACGATCACCTGGTCCAGCTCCGCCGACTGCATCTGGCTGGCGACCGAGCGCTTCCAGACCAGTTCGTACAGCCGCCGCTGCTCGTCGCTCAGATAACGGGCGACCTCGGCGGGGGTGCGGGCGACATCGGTGGGGCGGATCGCCTCGTGCGCTTCCTGCGCGTTCTTGGCGCGGGTGGAATAGATCCGCGCCTTTTCCGGTACATAGGGGGCGCCGAAGCTGCTGCCGATATGGTCGCGAATGGCGGTGATGGCCTCGCCGGCCATCTGCACGCCGTCGGTTCGCATATAGGTGATCAGACCGACCGTCTCGCCGCCCAGATCGATGCCTTCATACAGTTGCTGGGCCACGCGCATCGCCGCCTGGGCGCCCATGCCCAGCTTGCGCGAGGCCTCCTGCTGCATGGTGGAGGTGGTGAAGGGCGGCGGCGGGTTGCGGCGGACCTTGCGCCGCTCGACCGAGCGGACCGCGAACTTGCCGCCCTCGACCGTTGCCTTGGCCGCCATGGCCCCGGCCTCGTCATGCAGGTCGAACTGGTCCAGCTTGTGGCCGCCCAGATGCGTCAGGCGCGCGGTGAAGGGCGCGCCTTCGGGCGTGGTGAACTGGGCGGCGACCGTCCAGTATTCGCGGCTCCTGAAGCTCTCGATCTCGGCTTCGCGCTCGCAGATCAGGCGCAGGGCGACCGACTGCACGCGCCCGGCGCTGCGCGACCCCGGCAGCTTGCGCCACAGGACCGGCGACAGGGTGAAGCCCACCAGGTAATCCAGCGCGCGGCGGGCCAGATAGGCCTCGATCAGCGGCTGGTCGAGGTCGCGGGGGTGGGCCATCGCGGTGCGGATGGCGGATTTGGTGATCTCGTTGAAGGTGACGCGCTGGACGTCCACGCCCTTCAGCAGCTTCCGCTCCTCCAGCATGGCGCGGACATGCCAGGAAATCGCCTCGCCCTCGCGATCCGGGTCAGTGGCCAGGTACAGGTTCTTGGCGCCGCGCAGCGCCTTGGCGATGGCGGCGATCTGCCGGTTGCCGCGCTCATCGGCTTCCCAGTCCATGGCGAAATTCTCGTCCGGGCGGACACTGCCATCCTTGGGCGGCAGGTCGCGGACATGGCCGAACGACGCCAGAACGGTAAAGCCGTCTCCCAGATACTTGTTGATCGTCTTCGCCTTGGCGGGCGATTCGACCACGACCACGTCAGTCATTCTGTCTCCGGATCACGCGTCTCGTTCCGGCGTCCGTCAGCCTTCGTCGGATTGGGATGGAAGGACGACACTCCCGCCAGGAAGGGTTTCAATGTCGCCTGCCAGTTCCAGTTCCGACAGTACGGTCAGGATCGCCGATGTCGAGAACTGGCAGCGCCGTACAAGATCGTCAACCGGCGTTGGCGTGAATGACAGCAGAGTCAGGATCGCCTGACGGATATCGGACACAGTCCCGCCGGGGCCGGAAGGGGGTACGGGACCGGCCTGGACCGGCGGTTCGGGCCAGGGGGCGGTGCTTTGCGCCAGGCTGCCGGGCCGCTTGCCGGTGCTGGTGGAAAAGAGGTCCCCGGCCGCCGCGTCGGGCAGTTCGGCCAGGATGTCGTTCTCGCTTTCGGTCAGGATCGCGCCGCGCCGCAGCAGGGAATTTGCGCCCCGGCTGCGCGGGTCGAGCGGCGATCCGGGCACGGCGAAGACCGTGCGGCCATAGCCCGCCGCCAGATCGGCGGTGATCAGGCTGCCCGAGCGCAGCGCGGCTTCGACGACCACGCAGCCCAGCGACAGGCCGGCGATCAGGCGGTTGCGGCGGGGGAAATGCCGGCTCTGCGGCGCGACGCCCAGCGGGGTTTCGGTGACCACCGCCCCGTATTGCGCAATCCTGTCCTGCAATTGTGCGTGTTCTGTCGGATAGGGGCGGTCCAGGCCGCCCGCGACGGCGGCGATGGTCGTGCCGGCGCGCAGCGCGCCGGCATGGGCGGCGGCGTCGATGCCCCGCGCCATGCCCGAGACCACGGTAATGCCGTGCGCCGCCAGGGTGGCGGCCAGGCTTTCGGCCATGCGCGCACCGTTGGACGAGGCATTGCGTGCGCCGACGATCGCGATACAGCACCCGTTCAGCCGGGCCGGGTCGCCCAGGATCGAGAGTGCCGGCGGTGCATCATGGATGGCGGCCAGAAGAGGCGGATAGTCGGGGTCGCCCAGCATCAGGATGCGGCCGCCCAGCGCTGCCGTGCCCGCGATTTCGGCCGCGATCTCGTCCTCGGGCGGGATGCGCAGCGTGCGCCCCCTGCCGGCGGCGCGCGCTCGTGCGGGCAGGGCGGACAGCGCGCTTTCAGCGTCGCCATAATCGAGCAGCAGCTTGCGATAGCCGACCGGGCCGACGCCTTCGCTGCGCGCCAGGCGGAGGCGCGCGGCCAGCGGCCCGGCCGGCGTCACGGAGTCTTCCGCCCGATTCGCGGTTCGGTTCCGTTGAGCAGGCGACTTATATTGCCGTGATGCCGGGCGATCACCAGCAGCGCGATCAGCAGCCCCGCCAGCGGAATCGGGCTGCGCAGGCCGTCGCCGCTCAACAGGGTCAGCAATACGGGCATGGCCACGAACGCGGCCAGCGCGCCGGCCGACGAGATCTTCGTCAGCTTTGCCACCCCCAGCCACAGGGCGCAGCAGGCAAGGCCGGTCAGCGGCGACAGCGCCAGCGCCGCCCCCAGCCCGGTGGCCACGCCCTTGCCGCCCTTGAATTTCAGCCAGATGGGAAAGCAATGGCCGATGACGGCGAACAGGGCCGCGACCGCCATCGCCGGCGCGGTATGGAACGGCGACAGGATGAAGCCGCACAGCACCGCGAACGCGCCCTTGCCGCCATCCAGCAGCAGCGTCGCCGCCGCCAGGCCGCGCCGGCCGGTGCGCAGCACGTTGGTCGCGCCGATATTGCCCGATCCGATGGCGCGGATATCGCCCGCGCCGCCAAGCTGCGTCAGCAGCAGGCCGAAGGGGATGCTGCCGATGCCGTAGGCCAGCACGGCGATGGCCCCCAGCAATTGCAGGACGTAGCCGGGGAGCGTCTCGGTCATCATGCCGCGTCCTGCCCGTAGACCTGGCGCCCGGCCTTCCATGTGCCCAGCACCCGGCCTTCCACCGCCCGCCCGTCGAAGGGCGTGTTGCGGGCCCGGCCCGGCAGGGCGTCGGCCTTGATCTTCCAGGCGCGGTCCAGGTCGAACAGGCAGAGATCGGCCTCGGCCCCATCGGCCAGCGTGCCGGCGCCGCTGCCCAGCAGGGCGGCGGGCCGGTGGGTCAGCAGGCCCAGCGCATCGATCAGGGGCAGGGCGCCGCCATGCACGCGCGCCAGCGTGACGGCCAGCAGGGTGGCCAGCCCGGTGCCGCCGGCCGAGGCCACGGCGAAGGGCTGGCGCTTGTCGTCGGCGTCGCAGGGCGCATGGTCCGAGGCGATGGCGTCGATCGTGCCATCCGCCAGCGCCGCGCAGACGGCCAGCCGGTCGGACTCGCCCCGCAGCGGCGGCGACAGCTTGGCATAGGTGCGGAAATCGCCGATCGCGGTTTCGTTCAGGTCGAAATAGGGCGGCGCGGTGTCGCAGGTCACGCGCAGGCCGCGCGCCTTGGCGGCCCGGATCAGCTCCAGCCCTTCCGCCGTCGAGACATGGGCGAAATGCAGCCGGCCGCGCGTCAGTTCGGCCAGGCGCAGGTCGCGGGCGATCATGATCGCCTCGGCGGCCGTGGGAATGCCCGGCAGGCCCAGGCGCGTCGCCAGTTCGCCATCCGTCGCGCAGCCGCCGCGCGCCAGCGACGGGTCTTCGGGGTGCTGGACCACCAGCGCGTCGAAGCCCCTGGCATAGGTCAGGGCCAGCCGCATCATCCGCGCATCGGCCAGTGCGCGCGTGCCGTCGGTGAAGGCGACCGCCCCGGCCTCGTCCAGCAGGCCGATCTCGGCCATCTCGGTGCCCGCGCACCCGCGCGTCAGCGCGCCATAGGGCAGGATCGAGACCATGCCCGTTTCCTCGCCGCGCGCGCGCAGGTGCCGCACCAGCGCCGGGTCGTCGATCGTCGGCTGGCTGTTGGGCAGTACCGCCATGGTGGTGACGCCGCCCGCCGCCGCCGCCCGCGCGGCCGAGGCCACCGTTTCGCGATATTCGAATCCGGGCTCGCCGATCGCCACCCGCATGTCCACCAGGCCGGGGCACAGTATCGCGCCGGCGCCGTCGACCAGTCGGGCGCCCTCGGGCACGCCCTCGGCGCCCGGCAGGTCGGTGCCGGCGATCACGCCGCCCTGGACCAGCAGGCGTCCGGGCCGGTCCAGCCCCCGCGCGGGATCGATCAGGCGGACATTCTCGAACAGGATCGGCGGGGCAGAGAGGGAAGAGGCGGTCACGTCTGGTCTCCGGCGCGCGACAGCAGGTCGAGGACGGCCATGCGCACGGCCACGCCCATTTCGACCTGTTCGCGGATCACGCTCTGGTCTGAATCGGCGACGCGGCTTTCGATCTCGACGCCGCGATTCATCGGGCCGGGATGCATCACCAGCGCCTCGGGCCGGGCCAGGGCCAGCCGCTTGAGGTCCAACCCGTAGAAACGGAAATATTCGCGCGGGCTGGGCACCTGGCCGCCATTCATCCGCTCGCGCTGCATGCGCAGCATCATCACCACGTCGGCGTCGCGCAGCCCGTCTTCCATCGTGTAATGGACATCCACGCCGAGCGCGCCGATGGCGCCTGGGATCAGCGTCGGCGGCCCGACCACCCGCACGCGTGCGCCCATGGCCGTCAGCAGGTGGATGTTCGACCGCGCCACCCGGCTGTGGCTGACATCGCCGCAGATCGCCACCGTCAGCCCGTGCAGCGTGCCGAAATGCCGGCGGATGGTCAGCGCGTCCAGCAGCGCCTGGGTCGGGTGTTCGTGGGTGCCGTCGCCGGCATTGACCACGCTGGCCTCGACCTTGCGGGCCAGCAGCGCCGGCGCACCGGATTGCGAATGGCGCACCACCAGCAGGTCGGTGCGCATCGCGTTCAGCGTCGCGGCGGTGTCCAGCAGCGTCTCGCCCTTGTTCACCGACGAGGTGGCCACCGTCATGTTCACCACGTCCGCCCCCAGCCGCTTGGCGGCCAGCTCGAACGAGGTGCGGGTGCGGGTGCTGTCCTCGAAGAACAGATTGATGACCGTACGCCCGCGCAGCCGGTCGCGCGGCGTCTGGCGCGAGCGGTTCATCAGCGCATAGCTCTCGGCCAGGTCCAGGAAGGGCACGATCCGGGTCGGATGCATGCCCTGGAGACCCAGCAGGTGCCGCCCGTGCTGCGGGAAGAACCGGGGCGGCGCCGCGCGCGGGCTGTCGTTCATCGGGCGACGGCTCCCAGCCGCGCCATCACCTCGTCCCTTCCCAGGGCGGCCAGCGTGGCGTCGATGCCGGGCGAGGTCGCGCCGCCGGTCATCGCGGCGCGCAGGGGCTGGGCCACCTGGCCCAGCTTGTGGCCGTGGTTCTCGGCGAAGTGACGCAGGGCGGCGTCGATCGAGGGCGCATCGAAATCCGCCAGCACCGCAAGGTCGCGCGCCAGCATGCCCAGCATGGCGCGGGCCTCGTCGGTCAGCAGCTTCTCGGCCTTGGCGTCGAAGGCCAGCGGCACGTGCCGGCCCAGGAAGGCGGCGCTGTCGGCCAGTTCGACCAGCGTCTTCGCGCGCTCCTTCAGGCCGGGCATCAGCGTGAGCACGCGTGCGCGCAGCGTGTCGTCCACGGTCACGCCCTCGCGCCCGGCCAGGCGTTCCAGCACGTCGTCGGTCAGGCGCGCATCGTCGGCCTGGCGCAGCCAGACGCCGTTCAGGTGCGACAGCTTGGCGTAATCCATGCGCGAGGGCGACCGGCCGACGCCGTCCAGGTCGAACAGCTGGATCTGCTCGTCGCGCGACAGGATCTCGGCGTCGCCATGGCCCCAGCCGAGACGCAGCAGATAGTTGTTCAGGGCCTCGGGCAGGTAGCCCATGTCGCGGAATTCCACGACCGACTGCGCGCCGTGGCGCTTGGACAGCTTGGCGCCGTCCGGCCCGTGGATCAGCGGCAGGTGCGCGAATTTCGGCAGGTCCCAGCCCATGGCGCGATAGATCATCGCCTGGCGGAACGTGTTGGTCAGGTGGTCGTCGCCCCTGATGACATGGGTGATGTCCATGTCATGGTCGTCCACCACCACCGCGAGCTGATAGACCGGCGTGCCGTCGGCGCGCAGGATGATCATGTCGTCCATTTCGGCATTGGCGACGCGGACATCGCCCTGCACCAGGTCCTGGATCACCGTCTCGCCCTCGCGCGGGGCGCGGATGCGCACGGTAAAGGGCGCGCCGGGCGGGGCTTCGGAGGGATCGCGATCGCGCCAGTAGCCGTTGTAGCGGGGCGGCTTGCCCTCGGCCATCGCCTGCTCGCGCATCTGCTGCAGTTCTTCCTGCGTGCAGTAGCAGCGATAGGCCAGGTTCTGCGCCAGCAGATGATGCGCGATTTCGGCATGCCGGGCCTGGCGCGTGGATTGGAACACCGGTTCCTCGTCCGGGGTGATGCCCATCCAGGCCAGCCCGTCGAACAGCACGTCGACCGCATGCTGGGTCGACCGCTCGCGGTCCGTATCCTCGATACGAAGCAGGAATTTTCCCCCATGGTGGCGGGCATAGAGGAAGTTGAACAGGGCGGCGCGGGCGTTGCCGATATGCAGCAACCCGGTCGGGCTCGGTGCGAAGCGCGTACGAACGGTCATGAGCCGGCTCCTTACCATGAGACGCTGTTTGCCGACAGGGGGCGCCGGTATGGGAGCGTTGCGGGGCCTGGGCGTTTGTCTCTTCTTTTTCTGAAGGAAAAGAAGCAAAAAGACTTTTAATCCGTTGTCGGCATTCCGCCTTGTCCGGCGGTCTTCCCCTTAAAAGGCTAGAAGTTTTTTGGTTCTTTTTTTCAAAAAAGAACGGGACGCGCTGGCCGGCCTGTTGATGGCGGAACAACGGCGTCTGGCGCTGTGGCTGCCGGTCGGGCTGGGGCTGGGCATCGCGTGGTATTTCCGACTGCGGCACGAACCCGGAACGCCGGGGGGTCTCGCCGGGGCCGGCATTGCCGTTCTGGGGCTTGGCTGGATCGCATGGCGGCCTTACGCGCTGGCGCCTCGTGTGTTCGGCGGAGGTGCCGCGACGCTGGCCTTGGGGTTTCTGGCCGCGTTCTGGGCCACGCATCGTCAGCCGCCTTTGCCCGACCTGCCGGCGCGCGCGACCATCGTCACCGGGCGCATCGTGGCCGTGGCCCTGCTGCCGGCCGATGGTCCCTCCGTCCGGCGGCTGGACCTGGCCGACGCGGTACTGGACGACCCGCTGGATTCCGGCATGCCGCCCCTGCGCCGCATCCTGCGCGTGCGCCTGCGCGCCGACGATCCGCTGGTGCCTGTTCCGGGCATGGTCGTGCGGGTGCGTGCCCTGTTGCGGCCACCGGCGCCTCCGTCCCTGCCCGGCGGTCCCGACCGGCAGCGTCGTGCCTATTTTGACGGAACGGCCGGCGGTGGCATGGCCCTGGGCCGGGCGCAGGCGCTGGGGCCCGTGCCGGGGGCGTCGTCGCTGGAGGGACTGCGCGAGCGTGTATCGGCGCATATCCTGCATGTGCTGCCGGGTGCCGCGGGCGGGGTGGCGACGGCGGTGCTGACCGGTTCCGCCGTCGGGATGAAGCAGGCGGATCGCGACGCGTTCGCCGACGCGGGGCTGGCCCATCTGCTGGCGGTGGCGGGGCTGCATCTGGGCATCGTCATGGGCGTGTCGGTGGCGGTGGTGCGGCTGCTGCTGGCCTGTTCGGAATGGGTGACGCTGTACTGGCCGTGCCGGTCGATCGCCGCCATTGCCGGGCTGGCGGCCGGCATCCTGTATGTGGGGCTGACGGGCGCGCATCTGCCGGCGTTGCGCAGCCTGACCATGGCGGCGCTGGTGGTGGTGGCGATGGTCACCGGCCGGCGGGCGCTGTCGCTGCGCGGGTTGGCGGTGGGGGCGATCCTGCTGCTGCTGACCGGGCCGGCCGACCTGCTGGAGGCCCCGTTGCAGATGTCGCTGGCCGCCGTCATGGCGCTGGCGGCGGGGGCCGAGGTCACGCGTCCGCTCTTCGCCCGCCTGATCGAGCAGCCTGGCTGGTGGCGGCGGGCCCTGCGCCACATCGCGCATCTGGCGCAGGCCAGCCTGCTGGCCGGCGGGGCGACGGTGCCGGTGGTGATGGCGCATTTCGGCACGCTTCAGCCCTGGTTCGTGCTGGCCAATCTGCTGGCGGTGCCGCTGATGGCGATGTGGGTCCTGCCGCTGGGCCTGCTGTCCCTGCTGCTGATGCCATGGGGGGCGGAGGCCATGGCGCTGGTGCCGATGGGCTGGGGCATCGGGCTGATTCTCGATCTGGCGCGCATGGTCTCCGGCTGGCCGGCGGCGCGGCTGGCGGTGCCCGCCATGCCGGGCTGGGGACTGGCGATATGGCTGCTGGGCCTGTGCTGGCTCTGCCTGTGGGCCGGGCGGTGGCGCTGGTGGGGCGTGGGGCCGATGGTGCTGGCTTTGGCCGTGCCCTTCCTGGTCGTGCGGCCGGATCTGCTGCTTTCTCCCGACGGGCGCACGGTGGCGGTGCGTGATGGTGCGGTGCTGCGCGTCGGCCCGCGTCCGGGCGGCGAACGGCTGGTCGAGGACGATTGGCGGCAGGCCCTGGCGCTGCCGATTGCGCCCGGCGGCATCATGACCTGCCGCGATGGCGTGTGCCTGCGGGATGCGCCAGCGGCCGGTTGCGCGGGAATGGTTCTGCTGATCACGCTGGTGCCCGATGATGCGGGTTGTCCGGGCGTACGCATGCTCGACACGCTGACGACATGGAAAAGCGGCGCGCAGGCCGTCTTCCTGCGCTCCGGTGGTCCGCTTGTGGTCTCGGACCGTGACTGGCGTGGGGCGCGCCCTTGGGTGCTGGCGCCGGGGCAGCATGGGATGCCCGTTCTGCCGTTGGCGCAGCGGGAGTAGGCCTTCTTTTTCTGAAGAAAAAGAAGCAAAAAGACTTTTACTCGTTCAGGGTCTCGCGTGTCCCCAGCACAAAGTCCCTGAACAGATCAGAAGTTTTTTTGGTTCTTTTTTTCAAAAAAGAACAGCCTCAAGTCGGTGCCAGCACCTTCCCCGTATACTGGCAAGGCTCGATCGCCGGGCACCGCCAGCATTCCGGGCGGCGGGCCTTGCAGACATAGCGTCCGTGCAGGATCAGCCAGTGATGCGCCGGGCGCAGCATCGGGGCCGGGATGCGGGCGACCAGCTGGTCCTCCACCGCGCGGGGGGTCTTGCCGGGGGCCAGGCCGGTGCGGTTGCCGATGCGGAAGATATGGGTATCGACGGCCATGGTGCTGTCGCCGAAGGCCACGTTCATCACCACGTTCGCGGTCTTGCGGCCCACGCCGGGCAGGGCTTCCAGCGCCGCGCGGTCGTGGGGCACCCGACCGCCATGCTGGTCCAGCAGGGCCTGCGACAGGGCGACGACATTGCGTGCCTTGGTGCGCCACAGGCCGATGGTGCGGATATGATCGCCAACCGCCTCTTCGCCCAGCGCCACCATCGCGGCGGGGGTGGGGGCGTCGCGGAACAGGCCCTTGGTCACGCGGTTGACCGAGACGTCGGTGGCCTGCGCGGACAGGGCGACCGCGACCAGCAGCGTGTAATCGTCGACGAAATCCAGCTCGCTTTCCGCATTGGGGTGCGCGTCGGCCAGCAGGGTGATGAAGCGTTCGACTTCCTTCAGCGTCATGCGGCGGCGGGCGCCGGGCGGGCGGGCGGTCGGTGTGCGGGTCATGCCGTCTCTGCGGGAAAGGGTGGAGAGGGGACGACCCGTTTTCGGCCGGATGGCGTGATCTGTAAATCGTCGGGCATGCCTGAATGCCGTGCCGTCTTGCGTTCCGGGGGCGGCACGGCGATAATTTGCCCGAAAACCGGGACAAGATCGGAATGCCCATCGTGCGGCGCGGGCGCGCGCCGCGCGGCACGCGACGGCCTGCGCCGTCGCCGCGGTTGGGGCTGACGCACAAGGATGGCCGGCATGACCGGCCGGAGCATCATGACAGACCAACAAGCCGCGTCGGGCCAGGAGCGCCCCGCGCGCAATGAATTCGCCGAAGTTCTGGGTTTTGTGATCCGCCGCTGGCTGCGCCATCCCGGCGCGCTGGCCTGGACGCTGGCAGGCGTCTCGGTGGCGACGGTGGCCGACGTGGTCACGCCGCTGCTGGCCGGCTGGATGGTGGATGACGTCTCGCGCGCCGCCGGCGGGGCAGCGGGGGGCGCGATCGCCACTCCGGCGATGGAGGCCGCCCGGCGGGGCGCGCTGTGGATGGTCGGTGGGCTGGTGCTGCTGGGCCTGCTGGGCGTGGCCGGGCGCCGCATGTCCTATCTGGGCATCACGCACCTGACCGCGCGTACCATGCGCGGCATTGCCGAGAGCGCCTTTGCCCGCGTGCAGCGTTTTTCGACCGACTGGCACGGCAACACGTTCGCGGGCTCGACCGTGCGCCGGCTGACGCGCGGCATGTGGGCCACCGACACGCTGGCCGACACGCTGATGCTGATGCTGCTGCCCAGCGTGCTGGTGCTGGCGGCAACCACGGTGGTGCTGGCGGCGCATTGGCCGTCGATGGGCCTGCTGCTGGGGGTGAGTTCGGTCGTGCTGGTGGCGATGTCCACCTGGCTGACCCTGCGCTATGTCGCGCCTTCGGCCCGGCTGGCCAATAAGTGGGATACCCGCATGGGTGCTGCGCTGGCCGATGCCGTCACCTGCAATTCCGTCGTCAAGGCGTTCGGCGCCGAAGAGCGCGAGGACGCGCATCTGTCGCGCATCCTGGCGCGGTGGCAGATTCGGACCGAGCGGTCATGGATACGTGGCACCAATTCGGGAAACCTGCAGAATGTGGCGGCCCTGCTGATGCGGGTGCTGCTGATCGGCGCGGTGCTGGCCCTGTGGTGGCGCGGTCGCGCCGGGCCCGGCGACGTGGCGTATGTGCTGACCATGGTGTTCCTGGTGCAGGGCTATCTGCGCGATATCGGGCAGCAGATCTCGATGGTGCAGCGTTCGGTGAACGAGATGGAGGAACTGGTCGCCATCTATCGCCTGCCGCTGGGCGTCGCGGATCGGCCGGGGGCCGGCACGCTGCGCGTGACGCATGGTGCCATCCGCTTCGATCATGTGGGCTTCGGCTATCGGGCGCAGACCCGGCCGCTGTTCCAGGATCTGTCGATCGACATTCCCGCCGGCAGTCGCGTCGCGCTGGTGGGGCCGTCAGGGTCGGGCAAGACCACGCTGATCAAGCTGTTGCAGCGGCTGTACGATGTCACGTCGGGCCGGATCCTGATCGACGGCATCGACATCGCCACGGTGACGCAATCCAGCCTGCGGTCGCAGATCGCGATCGTGCAGCAGGAACCGGTGCTGTTCCATCGCTCGCTGGCCGAGAACATCGCCTATGGCCGGCCCGGCGCGTCGATGGCCGAGATCGAGGAAGCGGCACGGCAGGCCAATGCGGCCGGCTTCATCAACCGCCTGCCCAAGGGCTACGCCACCATGGTCGGCGAACGCGGCGTCAAACTGTCGGGCGGCGAGCGCCAGCGCGTGGCCATCGCCCGCGCCTTCCTGGCCAATGCCCCGATCCTGATCTTCGACGAGGCTACATCCAGCCTGGACTCGGAATCGGAAATCCTGGTTCAGGAAGCCATGGAACGGCTGATGCTCGGCCGCACCGTGCTGGTCATCGCCCACCGCCTGTCCACCGTCGTCGGGCTGGACCGTATCCTGGTCTTCGCCCACGGTGAGCTGCTGGAAGACGGATCGCACGCGGAACTGGTGACGCACGAGGGCGGATTGTATCGCCGCCTGTTCGAATTGCAGTCGCTGGACGGGTGAGGTCGCAGGGCTCTGCCCTGCACCCGGAAGGGGACGGTCGTCCCCTTCACCCCTGTTCGTCGGGGGCGGCGTGCCGATGCGTAGTTAATTTTCATAGCAAAACAATATCGGCCTCCTTCACAGTATGACTCTCGGTGCCCGATGGGTGGGGTGCGATCAGCTCTGCCGCGTCGAATCTGGCAAGATACAAAGAGGGTTGGCGACGTGCGTCGTAGACTGATTTTGAAGATGCTGCCGGCGGGGCTTCTCGCAGGTCGTAATCAGAGCCGTGCGGCGGGACTGATACCGGCCTTTAAAGGCGTTCCCCGCATCGCCGTTGGCGGAATCGCCTCGGAATGCAGCACGTACAGTCGCATTCGGTCCCGGATGCCGGACTTCACCGTTCTCAAGGGAGACGACATCTTCGGGGCGCCCCTGTCGCAGCCATTGCATCGTTATGATGTCGATTTCCTGCCCACACTGGAAGCCTCCGCCCCGCCAGGCGGTCCGGTGGACAGGGCGACTTACGAGACCCTGAAAGCCGAATATCTCGAACGGCTTCATAAGCTCCTGCCGCTTGATGGCGTTTACCTGGCCATGCACGGTGCCCTGAGCGTTGATGGCATGGATGATGCGGAAGGCGACTGGTACGCGGCGACCCGTTCAGTCGTGGGGCCGGACTGCCTGCTCTCCGCTTATTACGATCTTCATGGCAATCTCAGCCAGCGGATTGTCGATACGCTCGATGCCTTCACGGCTTATCGCACAGCGCCTCATGTCGATCGCGTCGAAAACGTCATGCGTGCCACCGACATGTTGACCCATTGCCTGCGATACGGCATTCGCCCTGGCATCGTATGGGCAAGCATTCCTGTGCTGCTGCCGGGCGAGCAAAGCAGTACGGAATGGGAGCCCGGAAGGCGCCTGTGGTCGGACCTGAGCGAGTACAACCGTCTGCCGGGAATCCTCGATGTTTCCCAACTTGTTGGATATGTCTGGGCGGATGAACCCCGCTCCGCGGCGTCGGTCGTGGTGACGGGTACAAATCTCGAAGAACAGAAACGCATCGCCACCGAACTTGCGCAACGTTACTGGAATTCAAGGCATGAATTCCATTTTGGCGCGCCGACCGGGACGATTGATGAATGCCTTGCCCGCGCCATGGCTTCAAAGACCCATCCGGTCGTTATTTCGGATTCCGGAGACAATCCAGGTGGGGGCGGAAACTCCGACCAGACCTTTTTTCTGCAGGCCCTGCTCAAGGCGGGTGCAAAAGACGTCCTGCTCGGTGGAATGACAGACCGTGCCGCGACAGATGCCTGCTACAGGGCGGGCGTGGGTGCCGTCTTGCCGCTTTCCATCGGCGCCACGCTGGACCCTCTTATGTGCCAGCCTGTGCATGTCAGGGCGATCGTCAGGCATCTGACGCATGTAACGCATCCGGAAGATGGTGAAGCCGTCGTCGAATTCAACGGCATCACCGCCACCTTGTCCGCTCGGCGACGACTCTACCACGCCGCCGAAGCGTTCAGGGATATCGGGCTGGAACCGACGAACTTCAAAATCGTCGTTCTGAAATGCGGGTATCTGAACCCGACGATGAAACCCCTGGCCAATCCGGCGCTCATGGCTCTTTCGCCGGGAGCCATTGACCAGGATATCGTCCATATTGCCAATCGCCGTCGCAGGCCGACATGGCCCTGGGTCGCCGATCTGGCCTACAAACCGGAACCCTATGTTTCCGCCCGGGTCCAGCGCAGCTAAGGGGTGTCCATGCGTCGCTGAATAACCCGACTCACCAGCCGGCGTTATACTGTCCCATGCCCGGGTCCCAGTTGCCCCAGGCGGGGTTCCAGGACGGGTTCCATCCGCCCCAGCCGGGGCCGGTCATCGGGCCCCAGGCGTTCCAGTTCCATGTGGCGTCCCGGTATTCCCCGGCCGTCATCTGCTGCTCGTCGGCCAGCATCTTCTGCTGGCGGTAGCTCTGGTAATTATCGTAGGCGGCCTGGTCGCCGACATACAGGCAATCACAGACGGTCGGGTCGGCATAGACGTAGAAGACGCTGTTCCCATGCGTCCTGCGGACGAAATGATGGGGCGGGAGGCGGTTCAGCATCGCCTGCTGCTGCTGTGACGTGGCGGGTCTCAGGGCAAAGCCGGCCGCGGCGAGATGGTCTTCCTTCTGCGCGATCCTCTGGGCCGTCGTTTCGCAGGATGGCAGGCAGGCCAGCATGGTCAGGACGGCAAGGGCACGCACCGGCGCGCGGTTCCACACGATCATTCCCGTTCGCTCCCGTTTGCGGCAATATTTTGACATACTTTATCCGCTATCCCGACGGGCACCAACCCTGTCCTGAATCGAGGTGCAGGAGGCAAGCCTCCTGCCGGGGCGTCGGGGCAGAGCCCCGACAGGAAGCGCCCGCTCAGGACCGATGCAGCATGGGCCCCAGGGCGGCACCCCCGAACAGATGCACATGGAAATGCGGCACTTCCTGCCCGGCCGCCGCGCCCATATTCGCCAGCAGGCGGTATCCGTGGTCTTCCAGCCCCAGCGACGCCGCCACATGGCCGACCGCGCGGGTAAAGCCCGCGATTTCGGCCTCGTCGGCCGTCTGGCTGAAATCGGCGAAGGAGACGTACGGCCCTTTGGGGATCACCAATACATGGACCGGTGCCTGCGGCGCGATGTCGTGGAACGCCAGCGCGTATTCGTTTTCATAGACCTTGCGGCAGGGGATTTCCCCGCGCAGGATCTTGGCGAAGACGTTCTGCGGGTCGTACGGACCCCGTCCGGAAATGGCCATGGACATGCCTCCTTGTTTCAGACCGCCAACGGGTCGCGGGGGCGGGCGGCCTTTTCGGCAATGCCGCTGGTGCCCTCGCGGCGCGTCAGTTCGGCCCATACATCCGACGGATGGATGCCGGCATCAACCCACATGACGATCAGGTGGTACAGCACGTCGGCACTTTCGCCGACCAGTTCCTCGGTATTGCCGGCCACGGCCTCGATCAGGCACTCGACCGCTTCCTCGCCGAATTTCTGCGCGATCTTGCGCCGGCCGCGCGACAGCAGCCGTGCGGAATGGCTGACTGCCGGGTCGGTGCCCTTGCGCGAGACGACGACATTGAACAGCCGGTCCAGGATTTCCGCCGTCGCCGTCGGTTCGGCGGGCAGGGCAGGGGCCGCCTTCACGATGGCGGCAGCGGGGGCGGCCTTTTTCCGGGCCGTCTTCTTGGTGACGCCCTTCTTGCCGGCGGCCTTGGCGTCGTCGTTCTTGCGCGTGGTCTTCGGGATTTTTGGCATCAGGCCCTCGCTTGGGTATTCGCGCCGTTCAGGATCTGGCAGCCGGCGTGCGGCGGACCGGCAGGCCGGCTTCCGCCAGGGCCTGCTTGACCTGCGGGATGGTGAACTGGCCGAAATGGAACACGCTGGCGGCCAGCAGGCCGGTGGCCCCGGCACGCGCGCCCTCGACGAAATGCTCCAGCGTGCCGACGCCGCCCGAGGCCACGACCGGCACCCGCACCGCGCCGCAGGCCGCGCGCAGCAGGTCCAGGTCGAAGCCGCTGCGGGTACCGTCGCGGTCCATGCTGGTCAGCAGGATCTCGCCGGCGCCGCGTTCGGTCACTTCCCGGCACCAGTCGATGGCGTTGCGGCCGGTGGGGGTTCGGCCGCCATGGGTGTACACTTCCCATGACCCATGCCCGTCCGACCGGGCATCGACGCCTACCACCACGCACTGGCTGCCGAATTTCCGCGCGGCCTCGTTGACCAGTTCGGGACGGCTGACGGCGGCGGAGTTCATCGCGCATTTGTCGGCCCCGGCCAGCAGCAGGCGGCGCATGTCGTCGGTCGTGCGCACGCCGCCGCCCACGGTCAGGGGCAGGAAGATCTTCTCGGCGGTGCGGTTGACCACGTCCAGGATCGTGTCGCGGTTCTCGTGGCTGGCGGTGATGTCCAGGAAGGTCAGTTCGTCGGCGCCGGCGGCGTCATAGACCGCCGCCTGCTCCACCGGGTCGCCGGCGTCGCGCAGCGAGACGAAGTTGACCCCCTTCACCACCCGTCCGTTCTTCACGTCCAGGCAGGGGATGACCCGCAGCTTCAGCATCAGGACAGAATCCGCAGTGCGTCGGCCGGGTCCACCCGGCCGTCATACAGCGCACGGCCGACGATCACGCCCTCGATCCCCGGCGCGGTGACCGTGGCGGCCCGAAGCGTGCGCAGATGCTCGATATTGCCGACGCCGCCGCTGGCGATGACCGGGATCGACAGGCTGTTCGCCAGTTCGGCGGTCTGGGGAATGTCGATGCCCGTCAGCATGCCGTCGCGGCTGATCTCGGTGAAGATGATCGCGGCGACGCCCACATCCTCCATCCGGCGGCCCAGATCGATGGCTTTCATGTCCGAGGTCTCGGCCCAGCCTTCGGTCGCCACCTGTCCCGAGCGCGCGTCGATACCGGCGACGATCCGGCCGGGGAAGGCGCGGCAGGCGGCACGGACCAGTTCGGGATTCTTCACCGCGACACTGCCCAGGATCACGCGGGTGATCCCGGCGACCAGCCAGCGTTCGATGCTGCCCAGGTCGCGCAAGCCGCCGCCCAACTGCACCGGCACGGTGGCGTTGGCGATGATGGCTTCGATCGCCGCGCTGTTGGCCGACTTGCCGGCAAAGGCGCCGTTCAGGTCGACCACATGCAGCCAGCCGCAGCCCGCCGCGATCCAGGCCCGGGCCTGCGCGCCGGGATCGTCGGAATAGACCGTGGCATCATCCATCTCGCCCCGGCGCAGGCGCACGCAGGCGCCGTCCTTGAGGTCGATGGCGGGGTAGAGGGTCAGGCTGTGGCCGGTCACGCTGGCAGGTCCTGTGGCGGGAATGGGAACGGAAGACGCTTGGGGGTGGGCGGGCACGACCCGCTCATTCTCCTGCAGGCGCTTGGTGAAGAACAGGCCACGCATCGTCCGCCCGTCGGCGCGGGCATAGCTGGGATGGGTGCCCCATTGATAGAAGCCGAACGTGCGGAACAGCCGGATCGCGGCCTCCTGGGTCTCGCGCACATCCAGGTTCAGGATCTGGTAGCCCATGGCCCGCGCGCATTGTTCGGCCTCCAGCAGCAGCAGCCGGCCCAGGCCGCGCCCCCTGGCGTAAGGCGCGACATAGAGATGCATCAGCGTGGCGCTCATCGCCTGCGCTTCGTTGTTGCGCGGCGGGCGGACCAGTTGGGCGGCGCCGACGATGATGCCGTCCAGCCGCGCGACGAACAGCATGCGCTCCGGCACCATCAGCAGGCCGCGGAAATAGCGTTCCATCGCCTGGCGGCCAGGCACGTTCAGCCAGCCGAACCCGCCGCCATCCAGGATCGCGGCGTCGGTCGCCTCGCATAGCGCCTGAAGATCGTCTTCCGTCAGCGACTGGACACGCTCGGCACGCGGCTGGTCCCGGGTGGTGCTGCCGATGCCGCTCATGCGCGGTCTCCTTCGCGGGCCGGGGTCCAGCGCAGGAAATTCGACAGGATTCGCAGGCCGACCGTCTGGCTCTTCTCGACATGGAACTGCGTGCCGGCCCGGTTGCCGCGGGCCACGATCGCCGGCACCGCCCCGCCATAGTCGGTGGTCGCCACCCGTTCGCCCGCTGTGCCGTGGCGCAGCGCATAGGAATGGACGAAATAGCCGTGGGCGTCTTCGTCCAGCCCGTCGGTCAGCGGATGCGCGCCCGGTGTGAAATCCAGCCGGTTCCACCCCATCTGCGGCAGGCGCAGGCCCGGCGCGTCCATCGGCGCGATCTCGCCCGCGATCCAGCCGAAACCGGGGGTGATGGCATGTTCCAACCCGCGTTCGGCCATCAATTGCATGCCAACGCAGATACCCAGGAACGGCGTCCCCGCATCCGTCGCGTCGATAATGGCCGCGCGCAGCCCCGGCACGGCATCCAGCCCGGCGGCACAGTCGGCGAAGGCGCCCTGTCCGGGCAGTACGATCCGGTCCGCCCCGCGTACCGTCTGTGGATCGGCCGAAATCGTCACCTCGGCGTCGATGGCGCTATCCGCCGCCGCCCGCGCCAATGCCCGCGCGGCCGAGGCCAGGTTGCCGCCATTATAATCGATGACGACGATGGATTGCGTCGCGGATGTCATATTCATACCTCCGCCGGGTTGCCACGGGTGCGCGCGAGCGTGGGGTTGCGCTCCAGCAGGCGCAGCAGCGCGGCCTCGCGCCCCTGCGCCACGATCACCGGACCGGCGGCCAGGCCGTTCAGCCGCAATTCCCACTCTCTGATATCGGCGGCGCACAGGCCCAGCAGCAGATGCAGCCCGGCCCAGAACGGCAGCAGCGGCAGATGCGCCGCCCGCACCGCGTCCAGCAGCAGCAGGCTGGTGGTGCCGGCCAGCAGCCCGGCGATCCAGCTTCCCTGAATCACCAGCCCCAGCCAGCCCAGCAGCAGCACCCGCCAGGACAGGCGCTCGGCCACCAGGATGGGCGGAAGCCGGTCGTCAGTCCGGAACCATGTGGAATAGCTCGTCACAGCACGCCTTTGGTCGAGGGAATGCTCCCGGCCGCGCGCGGGTCGGGCTCGGCCGCCATGCGCAGGGCCCGGGCCGCCGCCTTGAACGAGGCTTCGGCAATATGGTGGCAGTTCCGCCCGGCCTTCTGCGTGACATGCAGCGTCAGCAGCGCGCTCATGGCGAAGGCGCGGAAGAACTCTTCGAACAGCTCGGTATCCATCTCGCCGATCTTGTCGCGCGTGAAATCCACCGACCAGGCCAGGAAGGGGCGGCCGGAGATATCCACCACCACTTCGCTCAGCGCCTCGTCCAGCGGCACCAGCGCATGGCCGAAGCGGCGGATGCCGCGCTTGTCGCCGATCGCGCGGACAAAGGCCTGGCCCAGCGCGATGCCGGTATCCTCGGTGGTGTGATGGAAGTCGATATGCAGGTCGCCCTTGGCCTCGATTTCCAGATCGAACAGGCCATGGCGGGCCAGCGCCGTCAGCATATGATCGAAGAAGCCGATTCCGGTCGCGATCCGGGACTGGCCGGTGCCGTCCAGGTTCAGCCGGAGCGTGATGTCGGTCTCGCTGGTGACGCGATGAATCGTGGCTGTGCGGGCAGTATCCATGCCCGTTCTCCTACAGGAGTGGGCCGCGTTAGGCCACTCTCCTGTATGGGGCGCGCGCAGTGTTGCCAGCCCTGTTCGTGCCTCTGGGTCGCAGGCGGCGGATATTGGCTTCACCTTTCTTCTGCTGCATGGTGCCGGCCAGGGCCGCGCGACCGCTGCCGGGGCCCAAGATCAAGGAGGCCCCTATGGCCGTGCTCGACAGCCTGCTGTCCCGCTCATCGACCGACGCCCTGTCCGAACCCGCGCCCGAAGGATCGGTGCTGGAGGATATCCTTTCCACCGCGATGCGCGCGCCGGACCATGGCCGCCTGAGGCCGTGGCGCTATGTGCTGATCCGTGGCGAGGCCCGGCCCAAGCTGGCCGAACTGGTTGTGGCCGGCATGCTGGCGCGCGATCCGGACGTGCCGGCCGCGAAAATCGAGAAGCGCCGCACCCGCTTCTCCACCATGCCGCTGACCATCGCACTGGGCATGCATCTGCGCCCCGAGGACAAGATCCCGCTGATCGAGCAGGAAATGGCGGTCGCGGCGGCGGCGATGAACATCCTCAATGCCCTGCATGCCACCGGCTTCGGCGGGGTGTGGGTGACGGGCGACATGGCGGTTGATCCCGCGCTGGCTTCGGCGCTGGGGTTCGATGCGCCGCACCGGCTGGCGGGCTTCCTGTTCGTCGGCACGCCGGACCCGAACCGGGCCGTGCCGCCGCGCCGGCCGGTGGTTGGGTACGTGGCGGAATGGCACGGCGCGCCGGTCACGTTCGGGGCGGACAAAGAGTAGAATACGGAAGAGCGAGATGCGCAGCGACGTCACGATCATCGGCGGTGGTCCCGCCGGCCTGGCCACGGCCCTGTCGCTGGAAAGCGCCGGCCTGTCCGTCACCGTGCTGGAGCGCGCGCCGCAGGCCGCGCTGGCCGAACCCGCGTTCGACGGGCGGGAGATCGCCCTGACCCATCATTCGGTCACGCTGCTGCGGAATGCCGGAGCATGGGCGCGCATCCCCCCGGTGGGCATTTCCCCCTTGCGCGAGGCAAGGGTGGAAACCGGACGGCACAACCATCCGCTGACCTTCGATACGAACGGCCAGGGTGTCGAAGCCCTGGGGTATCTGGTCTCCAATCACATGATCCGTCAGGCCTTGTATGAAGAGGCCGTGACGCGCCCCGGTATCGTGGTGCGCGCGGGCGTCGCGACGCGGCGTGTGCGGGACGATGGTGACGGCGTGACCGTGCTGGCCGAGGGGGGCGACGTGACGTCGCGCCTGGCGATCGCGGCCGATGGCCGGTTTTCCGACATCCGGCGCCTGCAGGGCATCGGCGCGATCATCCATGATTTCCATCGATCCATGCTGGTCTGCCGCATGGCGCATGAATCGCCCCATCATCATGTGGCGACCCAATGGTTCGATGACGGGCAGACGGTCGCGCTGCTGCCCGTCAATGGCGGCGCGTCCTCCCTGGTCCTGACCCTGCCGCCGGACCAGATCGAGGCGCTACGGACGATGGAACGCGACCGCTTCAACGAGGAGATCATGGCCAGGGTCGGCAATCGGCTGGGCGCCATGCGGCTGGTCAGCACGCGCCATGTCTATCCGCTGCGGGCGGTCTATGCGCATCGCTTCACGGCGCGGCGCTTCGCGTTGATCGGCGATGCGGCGGTGGGCATGCATCCCATCACCGCGCACGGCTTCAATCTGGGCCTCAAGGGCCAGGATATCCTGGCCCAGGAAATCACGGCCGGGATGGTGCGCGATGGCGATCCTGGGGCGGCTGCGGTGCTGCGGCGGTTCTCTACCCGTCATCGCCTGGCCACGGCGCCACTGTTCGCCGCCACCAATGGCATCGCCACCCTCTATACGCGTGACGAATCACCCTTCCGTTACCTGCGTCGCGCCGGTCTGCGGGCGGCCGATTCTCTCGCGCCATTCAAGGCGGCCGTGACCAACATGCTGATCGATCGGGGCAGAACGGCCTGAAACCGCCATTTTCTGATCGGCGGGTCAGAAAAAAACGACGGGGCGCATTTTTCGCTGTTGACGGTATTAGGGGTGGGGTGTAGATCGCTGTTCACCGCCGGGGCTGAGGTTCTTGACCTGGTGGTTTGGACCTGCTAGTTTCTTTGGCCCTTCTGGGGCGGATGGGATTAGAAGTTGTTCTTTGACAATAGAATAATGGAATGGAAGGGATATGTTGGCGGCGTTCTGACGGCCTGTGAGAGTGGGTTGTTAGGGGTTGGTTTTATCTGGGTTTAGCCTGGGTTTGATTGAGCCTGCTTGGACGCTGTGGGGCATATTTCTTTGATTTATGCGTTTTTATAGCTTTCGAGTTT
>NZ_JABEQD010000017.1 GCF_014174395.1 Gluconacetobacter aggeris | reverse complement strand
GATCGGGTTCGTGGCGTTGGCGAGGTCGGCGCCATAGACCGGGTTGCCGGTGGTGGGATCGGTATAGAGCGGTGCCGCGCCCTGTGCCGCATTGCTGCTGTCGATGACCTGCATCGTCAGGCCGCCGGGCTGGCCGTTATAGTTGGCCACCGGCACGAATTGCAGTTCCGCGCCACCCGACAGCACCAGCGCGTTGCCGCCCGATACGCCGCCGGGGGAGGCCGTGGCGGTTATGGCGGTCCAGGTCTGGCCGCTATCGGTGGAATAGTACCATGTGCCCTGCGTTGCGGCATCCGCGGCATCGCCGGTAATGGCGATTCCTGCTGCGCCGTTGGTGCCGCCCGCTGGAATGCCGAACACGCCCGGCTGGTTCAGCACCGCCTCAACCGTGGTCGTTGCCGCATTTCCGTGGGTCGAATCCTCGGGTTCGGTCAGGGCTGCCGGGGGGGCCGTCATGACCGGGGCGTCGTGGACCGGTACGATCAACTGCACGCCCTGCGCGCTGATAGCATTGGTATCGATCGGTGCCAGCGGCGTCGAGGCGCCGGTGGCGGCGCTAACATCCACGCCGGATAGCGCGAAGGCCGGATTGGTCGGCGACACGTCGCCCCCGGTGGGATAGGCCGCCAGCGTGGAGCCATGGAGCGCGCTGCCGCCGCTGCCCGACAATGGCGGCGCGCCGCTGGCGGCATCGCTGCTGTCGATCACATGCGCCGTCAGTGCGCCCGGCGTGCCGGTGAACGTGCCGCTTGCCACGAATTGCAGTTGTGCGCCCGCCGACAGGATCAGCGCGTTGTTCGGCGATACATCCGCCGGCACGGCCGTCCAGCTTCTGCCGCCATCCGTCGAATATTGCCACACCCCCTGTGAGGCAGTCGCCGCATCGCCGGTCACGACCACGCCCGCCAGCGTGTTCGCCGTCGACCCCGTAGGATCGGATGGCGAATGCTGCGCATCCGCCGCGTCGGAGAAGATGGGCGTGAACAGCGACCGGACGTCGGCCCCTGCCGGGGTGGAATTCGTTTCGGTCGGCATGATGATGGTCGTGCCGCTGACGGTCGGCGCGTCGTTGACGGCTACGACGGTGACGTTCAGCACCTGGCTGCCCGCGCTGACCGATGTGCGATCGTCCGGGGCCGTGCCGTCGCCGCCATTGACCGCCGCGCTGACATCCACGCCCACATAGGCGCTGGTGGCACCGGCCACGTCGGCTCCATAGACCGCATTGCCATTGCTGTCGGCAAAGGCGGGCAGAGCCCCTTGCGCGGCGGTACTATCGTCGATGACATGCGCCGTCAGGCCGCCCGGCTGGCCGTTATAGTTGGCCACCGGCACGAATTGCAGGCGCGCCGTGCCCGGCAGCACCAGGGCGCTGGTATCCGAAAGGCTGCCCGCCGGTATCGTCGTCCAGGGAGAGCCATTGACCGAATATTGCCACACGCCCTGCGTCGCCGCATCGGCCGCGTCGCCGGTCAGCGCGATGCCCGCCAGGGAATTGGCCGTGGACAGGTTGGAGGCATCCGCCGCATCCGAGAACACGGGCTGGAACAGGGAGGACACCGTATTGTTCGGCGGCGGCTGGGTCGGGTCCTCGACTTCGCTCAACGCCTGCGGCGCGCCCGTCATCACCGGCGCGTCGTTCGTCGGCGTGACGATCGTGCCCAGCGGCACCGATGCCAGGCTGAGCGACGTGGTCCCGCCTGCCGACGATACATCCACGCCCGCCTGCGCGATCGCCGGCGTAGCGGTCGTCGGGCTGGCGGGGGCGCGGCCCAGGTCGTAGCCATAGACCGGCTGGCTGGTGGTGGGGTCGGTATAGAGTGGCGGCGCACCGTCCGCCCCGCCATTCTGGCCGCTATTCTCGATCAGTTTCGCGGTCAGGCCGCCGGGGACGCCGTTATAATTCGCCACCGGTTCGAAGCGCAGCAGCGCGCCGGACGACAGTACCAGCGCATGGGTGGACGACACGTCCGCCGGCACGGCCACCCAGTGCGTTCCGCCGTCGACCGAATATTGCCATGCGCCTTGTGTCGCCGGATCGGCGGCGTCTGCGGTGATGGCGATGCCGGCCAGGGTGTTGGCGGTCGAGCCCGTGGCATTGCCGGCCGATTTCTGCTGGTCGGCCGTGTCGGAGAAATGGCTGCCGAACAGACTGCCGACGCTCTGCGCCGGTTCCGCGGGCTGGTCCTCGACGGACGGCAGAAAGGCGGGGGCCGGGCTGGCGATGGGCGCGTCGTTGACCGGGGTGACCGGAATGGTCAGATTCACGCTGTTGGAGCCGACCGACGATGACCCCTGGCTGGCGGCGGTGAGATCCACCGTTTGCGCCGCCGTGGCCGTGGCCAGATCGGCGCCATAGACCGGTGTGCCCGCGTTTTCGTAGAGCGGCGTCACGCCGTCGGCGGCACCGGTATTGTCGATCACCCTGGTTGTCAGGCCGCCCGGCTGGCCATTGAAATTGGCCACCGGCAGGAATTCCAGCTTGGCGCCTTGCGGCAGCACCAGCGCGCTGGCGTCCGACAGACCGGTCGTCGGCACCGGCGCCCAGGTCGAGCCGCCGTCGGTGGAGTATTGCCACACGCCCTGCGTCGCCGCGTTCGCCGTGTTGGCGGTAATGGCCACGCCCGCGACCGCGGCCCCTGGCCGCGTCGGGTCCGACAGGACGGGGGTAAACAGGCTGCCGACCGTGTCGCTGGGGGGCGTGGACGTATCTTCCGTCTCGGCGGCCATCTGCGGCGTGCCGCTGGTCGGCGCGTCGCTGACGGCAATGGTCAGGGCCGTGGTGTCGGCGCTGACCGGGGATGCCCCGCCGGCGGTGCTGACATCGGCATTGGTATATGCCCTGCCGGCCGCCACATCGGACCCGAAGACCGGATTGCCGTTCTGATCCCTGAAGGGGAGGGCGTTGTCCGACGAACCGCTGCTGTCGATCGCATGCGCCGTCAGGCTGCCGACCGGTCCGAAATAACCCGGTGCCGATACGAAGCGCAGGGTCGCCGATGTCGGCAGCACCAGGGCGCTGGTGGCCGAGACGGTCGTCGGCACGGCCGTCCAGGTCGCGCCGCCGTCGGTCGAATATTGCCACGCGCCCTGCGACGCGGTTGCGGCGTCGTTGGTGATGGCCACGCCCGCCAGGGTGTTCGCCACCGACCCGGTGAGGTTGTTCGACGAATGCTGCTGGTCCGCCGTGTCGGAGAACGCGTTGCCGAACAGCGCGCCGACCGTCTGGCCCGGACCCGTGCTGTTCACCGGTACCGTCGGCATGGACACCGACGCCATGCCGTTATTGGTTGGTGCGTCATTTACGGCGGCGACTGTCAGATTCAAGGTATCGACGGCACTGGAATAGGCGGCGCCGGCCGGGCTGATGCCGGCATTCGTCGCATTGCCGGTGCCAAGGCCCGAGGGCAGGGCCGAAACCGTGCCATTGGCCGTGCCATCCGACTGATCCCAGGCGCGGAAGGTCAGCGCATTGTTGATCGTGCCGTTCCAGTTGGCTTCCGTCGGCTGGAAATAGACGCGGGTCTGGCTGTCGGCCACCAGGTGCAGCGCATTGGAGGCGCTGGGCGATGTGGGGAATTGCGTCCACGTCGTACCGCCATCGGTGGTGTACCACCAGATGCCGACCGGCGCGGTGCTGGTGCCGTCGGGCTGCCCCGCATTCGTCAGCGCACCGATAATGGCGATGCCGGGCAGCGACGCGCCGGCGGTGCCGCCGGTCTGGTTCTTGCCATCGGGGTCGATCACGTTGCCTGGTCCGGACGAGCCGTTCTTGAACCCGACCAGGTCGCTGACCAGCGTGCCGGCCGTGGCGGAGGGCTGGCCGGATGGTGTGTTCATGGCCTCCGTTTCGCTGCCCGAGGCCAGCGAAACGGGAACGGTCGTATCCAGAACTGGCGAGTCGTCCGATGCCACCACGGTCACGCTGCCCGTCGTGGTCACGGGGGTGGCATTGCCGTTTTCGGTCAGTGCGATGGTGATGCCGCGCGTACCGATCGTCGGTTCGTTGGACGTGTTGTAATAGCTGACATTTCGCAGAGCCGTCTGCCATGTCGACATCGAGGCGCCGCTGGCGCTGGTCAGGGTCAGTACACCCGTCGTCGCATCGTAAGACGAGGCGATGTCGCCCGCCGTGCCGTTGGCGGGACCGGTCAGCTGATCCTCACCTGTCTTGAAATCCGTCGGATTGATCGTGATCGTCGCCTGGCTGATGGTGCCTGAGCCGCCGAGTGTCAGCGCGCTGTCCACCGTCACCTTGCCGGCCGATGCCCCGCTATCGCCGCCGATCGATGAATTGGCGGTCGAGCTGTCGTTCGGTTCGATGAACGTGCTGGTAAAGCCCGATCCGGGCGGGATGTCGATATAGGCGGTCAGGGTATTGCTTTGCGTGTGGGCGATATCCGTTCCGGTGCCCTGCGGGCCGGTATCGTAGCCCGGCAGGTTGGCGTTGCCGTCATTCAGCGTGGCGGTGATGGCCAGTTTGGACGTGCCCGCGTTGCCGGGCAGGGCAAGGCTGGAACTATATTGCAGGTTTTGCAGCACGGCCTGGACATCCGCGGCCGTGGCATTGCCGTTGAATGTCAGCGTCAATGTGCCCGAATTCGTATAGCTGCCGATGAGCGTACCGCCGCGCATAAGCTGGGTACCGCTGCCGAGCGTCACGGACGATCCGTTCTGCAAGGAAAACGCACCCGAGCCGTTGCTGCTTTGGATCGTCAGGACCGTGCCGCCATAATTGCCCAGCGTATCGAGTTGCGTATCGGCCACCGTAACCGCCCCGCCCACCAGGACCGGCGCGCCGGTATTGTTGCCTGAAATGGGGGTGGGCGAGGCCCAGCTCGTGCCAGCGCCCGCCGTCAAGACCGGCGGCGTATCGGACGCGGCGAAGGACATGTTGACGTTGGTGGCGGTGAGGTGGGTCGTGTCGCCGCTGTCAGCCGTTACGGTGATGGTCGCGCGGGCCGCCGCGCCTGTGTTGCCGTCGTTATATTCCAGCGTATCGCTGGTCACGGTCTGGCCGCCGGTCTGGGCCGGCGTGCTGGCCGTAATGGTTGGCGCCGCGATCGTGGCCAGGCTGGCGGGAGGATTAAGCGTGCCGTTGGTCTGATAGATCGGCATCAGGGCGGTGTAACTGCCGTCGGTGCCGGTCTGTACGGTCTGGGTATAGGGGCTGGCGCTATCCTTGGTGCTGGCGGTCAGTGCGATCGCGACGCCCGAAAGTTCCGTATCAGGGCTGCTGAAATGGGCTGGATCATTGCCCAGCGTCTGCCACACATTCCCTGAAATGGCGGCCAGGCCGGTGGTGACCGACGCGACGTAATTGTTGAGGGTGCCGTTCGCCGTGCTGCCGCTGCCGTCGCGGCTTTGATCCACGCCGCCCGTGCTGCCCGATATGTCCAGCGACTGCCATGTCACCGTCGCGGTGCTTTCGGGCGCGCCGAGTTTCTGGTTGGCCAGCCTGACCGTATAGGTAATGGTTTCCGTCGCGCCGTGCGCGAGGGTGAACGTGCCGGTCAGGGCACCGCTGCCTTCGGCCGGTGCCGTCTTGACCGTGGCCCCCGTGCCGTCAACGTTCGTCACCGTGCCCGTATAGGTTTCGTTACCGCCGCCGGCCAGCAGGTCGTTCAGCGATACGTTATAGGCCGTGGCATCCCCGATATTTTTCAACGTGTCCGTGTAGGTCACCGTCGCCGAGCCGTCGGCGTTGTAGGCGATGGACTGGATATCCTTCGTCAGGGCGATCTTCGGTTCCTGTACCGTTTCGGTGACGTTGGCGCTGGTGGCGGCGGACGCGCTGCCGTTCGCCGCCACGGTCAGATGTTCAGAAAACGGTATGTTGTCCGTGTTCGCCGCCGTATTGGCGACATAGGCCGGGATATCGACGATGACATAGGTGTTGGTGCCGTTGCTGGCGGACTGCGTGGTCGTGGGATTGTCCGACACGGTGCCCAGGGTCAGCGTCAGCGTGCCTGGGGAGGCGCTCGTGCCGGGCGTGTAGGTATAATTGCCCGCTTGCAGGGCCTGGGCGAGCGTGACGCTTGCAAAGCCGGACGGGATGCCGCCGCTGCTGGTCGTTAATTGCTGCAAGCCGCCCGGCGGGGATGCGACCAGGTTTTCGACCGATAGTTGCTGATCGGGGCTGGCCAGCATGATCTTGACGCTGTTGGCATAATCGACAACGTCCAGATTGTACGGCACGCTGAATGTCAGCTTGACGGTGCCGTTCGACCCTTCGGGCAACTGGGCGATGCCGCGTAGCGTGACCTGGTCGCCGGGCACCACGTTGACGGAGGTTCGCGGATTGCCGTCGCTGGGATGGCTTGCATCCGTGCCCGCCTGTTCGCCCACGATCTGCATCGTGGCCTTGATCCCGGCGACGACCGGCAAGGTATTGGTGCCGGTGAAATTCCCCGAATAGACGGTGCTTGGATCGATCGGATTATTGCTGGGGACGGATTTGAATGTGCCGGAGTCGCTTGCCGAGACACTCGTTCCGGCCGCAAGGTTGGGATTGACCGTTCCGATGATGTCGTAGGAGAGGGAGCCATTGGCTGCCAGTCCCGTACTGCTGATAGCGGCATCGATCGCACTCTGCATGGCCGCGATCGTGGCATATGTGGTGCCGTTGTACTTATATCCGGTAACGGTCATGTTCGCGGTCGTCGGTGCGACCGTCACATTATAGGCGGGCACCTTGCCATTATTTGTAATCGTGGCCGTGAAGGTAACGGGCGCGCCGCTATAGATCGCCCCTGTTTCCGTGATCGACTCGCTCAGACTGGGGACGTGGTCGATCACGGGCAGATTCGCGGCACTCAGCGTGGTCGATGTACTGCCATCCTGCGTGTAATGGAGCGTTGCCGACAGATTGACGGTCGTGCCATCGGCCAGGTCCGGCGTGTAATTGGCCGTGTATTTCAACTGTATCGTCGCGGGGCCGGCCGCGCTGTTCGTCACGCTGCTGCCGAGGTCGAAGGTCAGGATGGTGCCGCCATTTCCATCCGATGTCGGCGTGCCGACGGGCTGCAACACGGCCCCGGTTCCGCCGGCGCTGACCATGGTGGCCGTCCCGTTGGCGTAGGTCACTCCCTTCGGCAGGTCGACCGTGACCGTAACGGGCTGGCCCGCATTGCTGATCGTGCCCTGCGGTACGGTCACGCTGATGGTGGTGTCGCGCTGTTCGCCCGGCACCACCGTGTTGTTGGCTCCGCTGGTGCCTTCGACATTCGCCGTGGCGCTGGCTTCGTCCGTGCCATGATAGTCGGTCTGGGACGAGCCGCTGGAATCGTTGATGCGCGACTTGCTGATTACCTGCGAAATGCCGGGATTCTGCGTGGCGATGGTCGCACTGTCATTGATATCGCCGCCAGTCGCAGAGCCGCCCAACTGCGTGGCCGTGCTGCCGCTGGAGGTGATGAAATTCGACGCATCGGTATTGTTGGTGTTGCTGTAGGACAGCACCTGCGCCCCGGCTGTCAGCGTCGATCCCGGGTTGGTCGATGCCGGCAGGGCCAGGTCATAGGTAATGGCCAGACTGTCGATACCGGTGACGGTGCTGCCGCTGACGGTCGCGCCAGCCAGTACCTCGCCGGTCTTGCCGGTTTCCGCCGCCCCTAGACTCGTCTGGGTGGCCAGGTTCAGGCCGGAGCCGAAATAATCCGCGATCAGGCTCGCGTTCGTGATCGTTACGGGCGACCGACTGTCCGATGGTGTAATCGTGATGCTGCTGATCGAGGCCGCGCTTACCCCGGTCGGGAGGGTGCCCTTCACGGTCAGATTGTACATCCCGCCATCACCAGTATTGGCTATGGTGGTGGACACGCGCGCGGTTTCGTTCCCCTGCACGTTCGACACGTTCTGGTCGTCCGACTGCACCAGGCCGCCGGTGCTGGAACTGGTGGGCAGGCTGCCATCCTGCACCGTATAGGCGACATTGCTATCCGTGGTGTTGCCGTTGGCATTGTTCACCACCGACACGATGCCGGTCTTCAATTCCGCCTGCGGCGAGCCGACGGTCGACTGGACGATCAGCGAGTTCGCGGTCGTTTGGCTTTCGCCGTTCGTGAAATTCGACTGTTCCTGACTGGTCATGGTCAGGCCGTTGGCGAAGGGCGTGTCCGTCGCCTTGACGGCGAACAGGATCTTCACCGTACCGCCGTTGGCGATATAGGTGGTCCCGTTATCCATCTTGAACGTCACGCCGTTTGCAGTGGAATCCACCGACATCGACTGGATGCCGACGCTGCCCGGCGCGGATTCCAGGCTATATTGCCCGGCAGCCAGGGTGGAGGCCGTGCCGCCCGTCTGGAGGCTGAAGGATGAAGGGCTGCCCGAGGCCGTGGGCTGGGCCACGTCGAACAGCGGCAGCGGCAGGTAGGACGACAGGCCCAGCCCCTGGAACGTTCCCGCCTTGAGGTTGTACGTGGCCTCGTAGGTCACGGTATCGCCGGCACGGATCGGGTCGCCGGCGGCATTCGTATCGCCATTGATCGCCACGATCGTCAGGCCGGGCGTGCCCTGCGGCACCGCCAGGGAGGTGTGCGAATCATCGGTGGCGGTTTGGCCCAGGGCATTCCCGGACAGATCGAGAAGCTGGGCCGTCGCGCTGACATTGGATGCCAGGATGTCGCCCTCGGTCACCGGCTGGCCGGTCTTCGCGAAATTCTGCTGGGCCACGGTGTCGTAGGTGAGGGTGCCTCGGGTTCCGGCCTGCATGGGGGGCAGGGGGCCGCCCGCCGCCATCGCGGCGCCCACGTCGAACGTCATGGACGTGGTGCCGGTCGTGGCATCGTACGTGTAGTGGAAATAGGGATTTGTGCCCGTCGATCCGTCGGGATTGGCGCCCAGATCGACAGTGTGCGACTGATTGTCCGTGCCCGTATAGGTAAATTGCGGGTGCGTGTTTCCGTCGATCAACTGCCCGTCGCTGAGCGTGCCGGTGATCTGCTGGATGTTCGATTCGTAATAGTTCGAATTTTCGACCGAGATCGTATGCGTGATCGTGTCGCCGGGCATGAAGCCCGCCGTGCCGTCGCTGGTGCTGCTCGCGCTGTCCTGAATGGCAAACGCCTTGGCCGCAAATATGTTGCCGGTCGATGCGATGGTACCGCTGAAATTTTCGGTCTGCCCATGGTCGACCGACCCGGCGGGGGCGGTCCAGGTGCCGGCGGTATAGCCCGTTATGGGCGCGTCGATCGTCACCGGATTGACGACACCACCGACGTCGGCCGACAGGATCGGGTTGCCGGTCGCATCGTTCCGCGGAACGTAGACCGGGATATCGACCGCGATCGGCGTGCCGGTATACGACACGTTCGACAGGTTCAGCGTCACCTTGCCGCCGGGCTGGCCGGACAGCGCCGTCGCATCGGGCGTGCCGGTGCCGTCGGTAAAGGACAGGGAGCTGGCGCCTTTATAGATAACGGTATCCGGCAACTGGATGGTAACGGTCGCCTGGACGATCGGATTGGCGGATGTCGCCGCCGGTGCCGGGGTGACGGTCACCCGATAGGTATCGGGCCAGGCCGAGCCGGTCGGGTCCTCGCCTTCGCCGACCGGCGTGATGATCTGCGACGTCACATCCAGCAGGTCCACCGACGTGCTGCCCGATGCCTGGTTGGGGGCGCCCGCGATGGCGCCGTTGCCGGTGGGCGAACTGCCCAGCGCGTAGCCGCCGGACGCATAGATGTCCACCGGTGCGCCGCCCGGCGCGCTGCTCAACTGGCTGACGGTCGTCGTCCCGTCGCTGCTCTCGGTGCCGAATGTCGCCAGCACGGTCACGGCCGGCTGCCCCACCGTGTAGCTGCCGAACGGTAGGGCGGCGACGTACATCGTGTCGCCCACCGCCAGACCCGAGGGTGCATCGACCCATTGACCGGTCAGGGGATTCGTGGCGCCGACATGGGAGTCGGTGCCCAGCGTCAGGGCAACGGACTGAACGGTCGTCAGCGCTGCCGGCGCGCCCTGCACCTGCAACGATTGCAGCGGCGTGTATTGCTTGCTGTTGGTTGGCGCGAAAATCTGGACATAGGGCGAATAGCCGGTGGCATTGCCCGTATTGGAAAAAGTGATGGTGTCGGTAAACGTGCTGCCCAGCATGGCGCTGGCCTGCTTGGCCAGCGTGACATTCGCGACGGGAAGCGTGTCCAGCACGTGTGCGTAATCGGCCTGTGCCTGCGCCGTGAACGGGCTGGCCACCTGCGCCGAGGATATGCCCGCCGTCCGTTCCAGCGTCCAGTCGCCGCCCAGGGTTGCCAGGCCGGTGCGGTCGGTCGAGGCCGCGATGTCGGCGCCCGTCAGCGTATGCAGGTCGTCGACCAGCGCCTGGCCGTCCGCCCCCTGGCCGACATCGCAACCCCAGAACAGGATCTGCCCGCCCGGTGCCAGCGCGTCGCCCCATGCCGTGACCTGCCGTGCATCGACCTGCACCGTGGCGGCGCTGATGGTGCTGCTGCCCAGTTCGGCCTGCCCAGGCTGGCCGTAGGTCAGGAAACTGACCGATCGCAGGTCCTGCTGATGCGCCAGGACGCGCGAGACCACGTCCATGCCGTTGCTGTCGGGCGATATGACGACGACGCCGACCGTGTCGGGCAGCGAGGCGGTGAGTTCTTTCCAGTCGGTGACGCGTGAGTCCACAAAGACGATCGCGTTCAGCGACCCGGCGGCGGCATTCGCGCCGTCGGCGAGGGTGGGGGCCTGGCGCTCGTCGGGATGGCCGGGGTCGTGGCGCGGGGCGCCCGCGGCCGGCGGGGCATCCGTCACGGTCTCCATCGCATCGGCGACGGCGGTGCCCGTGTGCGTGTCGAGCCCGTCATGCCGCGCATGGCGATGGGCGACATGCGCGATGCTGCCGTCGAAGAGATAGCGTTGTTCCAAGATCAGACGCATCGGGCCGCCCTAAAGAGAATATTTCGCGGCGGATCATATCGAGGCGCCACGAGACAATAATATATTGTACAGGATAGGGCGGAATTTCCCGAAGATGCAATATAGCGTTATGCATTAATTTTTTTTGGGGAGAATTCAGATTTCGGCGAAAAAACTCCCAAATGGGAGGTGTTCGCTCCGAAGCTCGAATTCCGTCCTAAATTTATCGCAGCGCAACGGATCTCTATTGACCAAATAACAAAAAGACATTTTAAGGCAAAGAGTAGCCATGACGGCGATTTATTCGGGAATGCGCTACTGGGGCGCTTCAACCATTCTTGTTTGAAATGCGGATACAATGCACCATTACGTTAAAGGCGCCAGGCGGCTTCCGGTTGTATCCGTCGCCCTTTCTGCCCTTCTTGCGCTCACGGCATGCGGCGTTCGCCCGAAGCCGATGTCCTTGCAGGACCATGTCAGGCGCGCGGACGCGGACCAGGCGACCCTTGCGGCGGGCTATATCCCGCTGAAAGGCGGCCTGACCCTGGGAACGGCCATCGCGCGGGCCCTGAAATATAATTACGACGCGCAGGTCGCGAAGCTGGAAGCCAGCCAGCAGGAAAAGCAGATCGACCTCGCCCTGATGCAGATGCTGCCGCATCTGGCGGCCGATGCCGGCTATTCGCAGCGCAGCAACAACAATGCGGCGGAAAGCATCGACTGGTTCACCAACCAGCGCTCGCTGGATTATTCCTATTCCGAGCAGGCCGCCCATGGCACGGGGGACATCAGCTTCTCGTGGAACCTGATGGATGCCGGTATCAGCTATTTCAGCGCGCGTCAGCAGGCATACCGGGCGCTGATCGCGGTCGAGCGCCGGCGCCGTGCCATCAATGACCTGGTGAAGGCGGTGACCGCCAGCTATTGGGAGGCCGTGGCCGCGCAGGCCATGTTGCCCCGGCTGGACCCGATCATCGCGGACGCGGAGGCGATGCTGGCCGCGTCGCACGACGCGGCGGACGCGCATCTGCAATCGCCCCTGACATTGCTGGACTACCAGCAATATGTCATCCAGCTTCTGGGTGAGTTGCGCCGCATTCGCGGCGAGCTGATCAGCGCCAGAATCCAGCTTGCCTCGCTGATCGACGTACCGCAGGACGCTGTCCCGACATTGACGACGATGCCGCAGGACGTGCAGCCGGTCGCGTCGCTGGACGATGCCGCGCTGGAGCATGTGGGCCTTGTCATGCGGCCCGAATTGCGGATGGAAGTCTACCAGCAGCAGATCGATCGGCAGGACGTCTACAAGGAAATCCTGAAGATGATGCCGGGCATCGGCGCTATCGGGAACGGCAATTTCGATTCCAACAGCCTGCTGGTCCATAATATCTGGGGGCAGATCGGCGTCCGCGGCACCATCAACCTGATGAATCTGGTGCAGGGGCCGCGCGCCATCGCGATGGCCAAGAGCAATATCAAGCTATCGGAAACGCGGCGCCTGGCACTGAGCATTGCGGTGCTCACGCAGGTCAATCTGAGCGCGCAGCACTATCGCACCGCGCTGGACGGATTGAAGACCGCCCGTGCCATCAACGCTGTCAGCTTGCAGATGGAGCGGCTGGCGGATGTCGCCTCGTCGGCCGGCGCGCAGTCCAAGGCCGATCGCATCCGCCATCAGATGGCGGCGCTGCTGGGCCAACTGTCTTATAGCCGCAGCCTGGCTCAGACGCATCAGGCATTGGCCAACATCTACGCCTCGGTCGGTGTCGACCTGGTGCCGGCCAATGCGGATATCCAGGACCTGGATCATCTGACCGCGCAAGTCGAACGGTCGATCGCGGGGTGGGAGGCCGGCCAGTTGCCGGATCTGAGGTTGTCGGAAGCCGTGCCGGCGCATGCCGCGACCGTGCCCGTCGCCTCGGCCGCGGTGCCTGTCGGCGCCGGATAATGGAGAGATCGGGACCGGACATGTCTACTCGCCCATATTCCGTGTCAGGGATGTCGCCTGGTTCCGGTCACGGAAATGACATCAGGATGCGTCTTGCCGTTGCCCTGTCTTTTTTCCTGCTGACGGGCCTGCACGGCGCGGGAGCCTGGGCGGCTGGCGTGCAGTCGGCGCCCGAGGCCGGTAAGCATGCGGGGACGCCGGCGTCGTTGCTACCGGCGGTGCAGTCGCCTGTCGCGGGTGGTCCGACGGCGGCCCCGGCCCTCTTGTCCGCTGCCCTGACGGCCCCGCCGTCCGGCGATGGGCAGCCTGTCGCGCATGGTCCCGCCGTGCAGGTCTCAACGCCGGTCAGCGCGCAGATCAGCGCGACCATGTCCGGCCAGTTGACCGAATTTCCGTTTCGCGATGGCGATCGGTTTCATGTCGGCGATGTCCTGGCACGGTTCCAGTGCGGCCAGCAGAAGGCGACGCTGGCCCATGCGCGGGCCGAACATATCAAGCGCAAGGGGCTTCTGGAGGTCCAGAACCGCATGAAGGCGCTCGGCCAGTGGAGCGTGTCCGATCTCCAGTCGGCCGCAGCCGATGCCCAGGCGGCCGAGGCCGACCTGGAGATGGCGACGGCGGTGGTCGCGCAATGCACGATCGTCGCCCCGTTCAATGGCCGCGTATCCAACGTTCTTGTCCATAACTACCAATATCTTTCGCCGGGTACTCCGATGCTGGACATTCTCGACGATTCGTCGCTTGAACTGTCCATGATCGTCTCGTCGATGGAATTGCGGCAGTTGCGGCCGGACACGCCATTCAAAGTCTGGATTCACGAGACCGGCCGCACCTATGATGCGGTGGTGACCCGCCTGTCGGGCAAGGTCGATCCGGTCAGCAAGACCATCAAGGTCTATGGCCGACTGGTCCAGCCGGCGCCGGATCTTCTGCCGGGCATGACCGGTGACGCCGTCTTGAAGAACTGACCGGCGCGATGTCGCATGCCCCCCCGCGCGAGGGCGCGGGCCGAGATGTTCGTCAGGCCGATCTTCTGCTGTTTTCCGGCATTCTGGAATTGTGCGAGCGTATCCGCGCCTGTCCGCGCGATGAGCTGGATTTCGTGCTGGTCAATGAAATGCGGGAATTGATCCCGTATCAGCAAGCGGCCCTGTATGCGGACGCGACGCAGGCGGTGACGGCGGTATCCGGTGTCGCGGTGTTCGAGCGATCCGCGCCCTATGTCCGCTGGATCGGCAGCGTGTTCGCGGCCGTCATGCGGCAGGAGGGGCACGCGGGGGAGGGAAGCGCGGCGGGCGGCGTCCGCCCCCTGGCGGCCGCCGACCTGCCGGACGATATCGGGGCGGCGTGGGAGAACTGGCTGGGATCGCATGCCCTGCTGGTGCAACTGGCCTCGCGTCACGGGCCGGTTGGCGGCTGGCTTCTTGCGCGGGCCGAGCCATGGACCGCACGGGAGGCCCGGCTGCTGGCCCTGGTCGGCGGGGCGTATGCCGAGGCCCGGCAACTGGCCGACCTGCCGCACCGGCCTCCGGCGCGGCACCGTGCGCGACGCTGGGTGCTGGGGGCGGGCGCCCTGGTCGCCGCCATTGCCCTTTATCCCGTCCAATCCTGGGTGTTGGCGCCGGCCGAGGTGGTGGCCGCCGATCCGGCTTATATCCGCGCGCCGTTCGCCGGGATCGTCCGGCAGATCGACGCGCCGCCGAACGGGCCGGTGCAGGCCGGCGTCGTCGTGGTGGAACTGGAGCGCGCGCAACTGGAAAGCCAGTATCAGGTCGCCAGCAAGGCCTGGCAGGTTGCCAGGACCGAATATGACGAGGCGGTGCAGGCCGGCATGTCGGATCAGAAGGCGCGTGCCCAGGCCGAACAGTTGCGGGGGCGTATCGACGAGGAGGAGGCCCAGATGCGTTATCAGGACGACCTGTTGCGCAAGGCCTCGATCCCGGCGCCGATGACCGGGCTGGCGCTGTACAATGATCCGTCGGAATGGATCGGGCGGCCGGTCGAAGCGGGCGAACGTATTCTGATGGTTGCGCCCGCCTTGTCCCGGCGTGTCGAAATCCGCCTGCCCGTAACCGAAATCGGGCATTTCGACCTGGGATCGGCTGTGCGCTTCTTCGACAATGTGCGGCCGGACCGGCCGCATGCGGGCCGCCTGGTCTTCGCATCCTATGGCAGCAGCGCCACGCCGGCCGGAATCCTTGCCTACACGCTGCGGGCGGATATGGGGCAGGACATGCGCCTGGGCCTCAAGGGCACCGCGCGCATCTACGGCCCCCGGCATGTGCTGATCCTGTGGGCGCTGCGCAAGCCGCTGAGCGTCATCCGGCAATGGCTTTCGTTCTGAGTGCCGCCGGGACCGGCGCGAGTCCTTCCGCCGCGTCTACGGTGCCACCGGCCTGGCCGGCCCTGCGCGACGACCTGGAATTGCTGCGCGGCCCGGTCTTCGCGGGGGCACCGACCTGGACCTTGTACGACCCTGCCCGGCATCGCTACATCCGGCTGGGCTGGGTCGAGATGGAAATCCTGCAACGCTGGCATCTGGCCGATATCCAGGCCGTCATCGCGGACATCGAAGCGACCACGACCCTGCGGCCCGGCGTGCAGGACGTGACCGACATGCTGCTGTTCGTGCGCCAGGCGGAGCTGACCACGGCCGGCATGCCCGGCGACAGCCAGCGGCTGGCGCAACGTGCCCGTCGGCCGGGGGCCGTCGCGTGGCTGTTGCACCATTATCTTTTCTTCCGGGTCCGGCTCTGCAATCCCGACGGCGTTCTGGCGTGGGCGGCACCGCATCTGCGCTGGGTGTTCACGCGCGGGTTTTGCGTGGGGGCCGGCACAGGCGCCCTGATCAGCCTGCTGCTGATCGCGCAGCAATGGGCGACGTTCGTCCAGGGATTCGCGCGGCTGATGACGCCCGAGGGCGCATTCGGCATCGCCTGCGCGCTGGTGCTGAGCAAGATCCTGCATGAATGCGGGCACGGCATCGCCGCCCGGCATTTCGGCTGCCGCGTTCCGTCGATGGGGGTGGCGTTCCTGGTTCTGTGGCCGGTCCTGTGGACGGATACCACCGATGCGTGGCGCCTGACGCGGACGCGGGACCGTCTGGTCATCGACTGTGCCGGTATGGTGGCGGAAACGCTGCTGGCGGTCTGCGCGTCGATCGTGTGGAGCGTCCTGCCCGATGGTCCGCTGCGCGACGGGGCGTTCACGCTGGCCAGTTCGACGTGGCTCCTGACTCTGTCGGTCAATCTCAGCCCGCTGATGCGGTTCGACGGCTATTATATCCTGTCCGACCTGCTTGGCGTGCCGAACCTGCAGGAGCGGGCCTTCGCCTGGACGCGATGGCGCACCCGGCGGCTTCTGTTCGGGGGGGACGAGCCGCCGCCGGAGCCGTTTTCCCGAAGGCAGGGGGGGCTGCTGCTGGGATACAGTATCGCGACCTGGTTCTACCGGCTCTTCCTGTTCACCGGTATCGCGCTGGTCGTCTATCACGCGGTGTTCCGGGCGCTGGGGGCGGTGCTGATGGGCATCGAATTATGGGTGTTTCTTGTCCGGCCCATCCTGCGCGAGGCGGCGGAGTGGGGGCGGCGGATGCACTCCAACCACCGCCATCGGCGCGCGCGGGCGACGGCCCTGGCGGCGCTGGCCGGGCTGGCATCGCTGCTGGTTCCCTGGCGGGCGAACCTGCGGGCGCCGGCCATTCTGCGGGCGGCCGAACAGGCGGAACTCTATACCGACGACGCAGGGGTCGTGACCGCTCCACCGGTCGATGGCAGTGCGGTGGTGAAAGGGCAGCCCGTCCTGGTCCTGCGTTCGCCGGCGCTGGAGCATGATGTCGCGGTGGCGCGGGCGCGGCTGGTCTCGCTCCGTGCCAGCCTGGCCGGGCGCGATTTCGATCCGGCGCAGACCTCTTCCCTGAACGACACGATCGACCAGATCGCGCAGGAAACCGCCGAACTGGACCATCTTCAGGCTTCCATGCGGCTGTTGACGGTACGCGCGCCCTTTTCCGGGCGCCTGGTGGATGTTCCCCCCGATATCCGGGCTGGCGACACGCTGCGCCGCCATGAACGGATCGGTACCCTCGTCACCGACACGCGCGCGGTCATCGAAGCGTATGTCGACGAGGCGGATATCGACCGGCTGCGTATCGGCGCGCAGGCGCGCTTCCGGCCGCCGGGGGGAGATGGGGCCATGACCGATGCCCGCGTAGTCGCCATCTCGGCGGCCTCGATCGGGCATCTGGAGTCGCCCGAGGCCGCGTCGGTCTATGGCGGGCATATCCAGGCGCGGAAGGATGAGAACGGGCAACTGGTCCCTGACGGTGCGGTCTATCGCGTCATCCTGGCTCCAGAACAGGCGTTCACGTCCCGCAATCCGCGCCAGCCCGGTATTGCCGTGATCCGGAGCCGGCCGATGTCGCTGCTGGCGCGGGTGTATCGCCGGGCCGTCGCGCTGCTGATGGGGGAAGCGGGCTTCTGATCTTTCCGGCCGGATGGGGGAGCGGTTAAACTTTCGATATGGGGTGCCGCCTGTCCAAACGGTATGATTTCTGGGCGCGGAATTATGCGGTATGGATTCCCTATGCTGGACATTCGTACCTATGACGCCCAGGCGGGCGGCAATGTTCTCTACAAGGCCCTGGCCCATCCGCTGGCGGCCGAGGCGCTGGCGGGACTGGCGGCTTCGGTCCGTGCCGCCGGGCCGGTGGCGGTCTATGACCCCGAGGGCATGTTCGCCATGGTGTTGGCGCTGTGCCCCGGCGGTGCGGGCGGCGTATCCGGACTGGGCGCGATCGAAGGTGTGTATGTCCATGATACGCAGCGTGTCGGCCAGGCCACGGCGGCCGGCCCGGCGCGGGCGCTGGTGGATCTGCCGCGTGCATCGGTGGGGGCGGTGCTGGCCGTGAGTTTCGACGGTGCGCGCGTGCGCGACCGGATCGCGCATCTGCTGCCTGACGGCGCGCGGGTCTTCGTGCTGGATGGCGTGCGGTTGCCCGATACGTTGCTGACCGTGCCGGGTCGCTATCTCGACCGGCTGAATTTCGCGACCAACCATGCCTTCTTCCGCGACGCGGATGGATTGTCGACCCGTCTGGTCACGGCGAATTACTGGGCGCGCTATGGCGCGTCGGAGGTGAGGCTGTGGCTGCGGCTGTTCGGCGCCCGGGGCGAGGCGCTGGCCAGTTGGGAAGAGCGTGTGCCCGACGGCGAGAGTGCCATCGTGATCGACAGCCGCGAGGTGCGCGAGCGTTTTGGCCTGCCGCCCTTCGTCGGGCAGTTGTTTGTGCATGCGATCGGCGTGGCCGGGCATGATGTGGTGAAATACGCGCTGGATACCTACGGCACCGGCGATAATCGGAGCCTGTCGGTCACGCATGATGCCAATGCCTGGCCGTCGGACCGGTATGCCAACCTGCCGGCGCCGGATGAGGGCGAGGAGGTCGTGCTGTGGGTGCAGAATAGCCACGCGGTGCCGATCCCGCCCGGTGCGATGTCGCTCAATCGCATGGGGGATGAGCGGCAGGTGCCGATTCCGCATGGGATTGGTCCCTATGAGACCGTGGCGATCCCTGTTGCCGGCTGCCTGCCCGAGTTGCGCTGGCCGGCGCAGATCGAATTGCGGTCGGGGCGGTATCTGGTGCGGCCGCGCTACGAGGTGACGCATGCCGCGCGGACGCGCATTGCCCATCTGAACGTGGAGCGTGCGGACCTGCGCCCCGATCCGGGAATCGCGGACCTGCCGGCCAGTCTGGGGCGGGGCTATCTGCTGCCGTTCCCGATTCTGGACCCCGAGCGCTTTCGTACCGTCGTCCAGCCGTCGCCGATGGCCGAATCGCAGGTGACATTGCCGCTGCGTCTGGATTGTTTCGACGCCCAAGGGCGGCTGACCGGTCGGAAATTCCTGGGCTGCCTGCCGCGCGACCATGATCTGGCGCAGGATGTGGCGGAACTGGGCGTGCCCGAGGGGCACGGGGAACTGGTCTATGATTTCCGCGATGGGGGGGAGGCCGATGGCTGGCTGCATGCGCTGATCCGTTTTACGGCGCGGCAGGGCGGGCATGCGGCCGAGACCAGTTTCGGGGCCCATATCTTCAATACCGTGATGACCTATAGGGGCGAGCCGCAATCCTATTCCGGACCGCCGCCGGGGCTGACCACGCGGCTGTTCCTGAAGGGCGGGAACGGGCTGGGCGAGGCGTTCTGCTGCCTGATCTATCCGGCGTCGGCCGCCTGGCGCCCGTGGTCGCAGACCATGCTCAGCCTGCATGACGGGCAGGGGCGGATGGTGGCGAAGGTGGATCTGGAAATCGCCTGTTCGGGATCGACGATGGTCTGGCCGCATCGGCTGTTCGGTGCGGCGGCCATCGAGCGCGCCGGCATGGGCGGATATGTCATGATCCGCGACGTCACGTGCCGGCTGTTCGGCTATCACGGTGTCATGCGGGCCGATGGCGCCTTCTCGCTGGACCATATGTTCGGCTTTTGAAGAATGTGTGACGGGGTATCTTGCAGCCCGAAGGGAGATCGATTAAGAGGTCCCCACCGGGCACGGATGGGTGCGTAGCTCAGCGGTAGAGCATCGCCTTCACACGGCGGGGGTCACAGGTTCAATCCCTGTCGCACCCACCATCCGACCGGGAAAATCCCGTTTAAATCCCGTCTCTTTTGTCGGATGCCGTTGGGCCGTTGCAGCGCAACCGGTCTCGGTTCGCGCGTGTTCAGTCGCGATTTTTCTTGACACTTAAAAGTGATTTGAGCCATCAGAATCACGTTGCAGCGTTTCATTTGAACGGCTGCTTCTTGGACGTTTCCTCCCTAAACTTGGCGGTGCTTCGGCACCGTCTTTTTTTTGTCCGGGCACCTTGGCTGATCCCTCGCGATCGGCGCCTACTGAAGCAATCAGCATTGAAGGTGGATCATGGCGGGTTTCTTTGACGGACTGGTGAACAAGCTGACGGAACTGGCGGACAGCACGGGCCTGACCGACACGGTGCATCAGCATCTGGCCGACCTGACCTCGCCCAGCGGCATTTCGACCTTGCTTGCCCAGGCCGAACAGGCAGGTCTGGGAGACAAGGTCCGGTCGTGGATCGGCAATGGCCAGAACCTGCCGGTTTCTCCGGACGAACTGCGTTCGATTCTCTCGAATCAGCAGGTGCAGGCCCTGGTCGACAAGACGGGTCTGCCGGCGGCGACGATCCTGCCGGCACTGGCGCAGTTTCTGCCGGCGGCGGTGGATCATCAGACGCCGGGCGGCGCATCTCCGGCAGCCTGATAAAGGAGCGCCTGAAAAGTCGTTCTGCCGGGCATGCGGACGCGCATTTGCCGTGTCAGCATGCCCGGATTCCGGAGGGGCGGGCCAGGTTGGTGGCAATGTCGGCCAGCGCGCGCAGCAGGGCGGTCATGACGGTGCGGATATCGCCGAATCCGGCGTTCGGCGTCAGCCTGTTCTCATCCATATAGAGTGCTCGGCTGATTTCGATCTGCAAGGCGTGCCGTCCCGTGGCCGGCCTGCCGTAATGGCGGGTGACATATCCTCCGGCATAGGGGGCGTTGCGGTTGGTCCTGAACCCATAGGATCGCAGGCAGGCCTCGGCCGCCTCGGTAATGGCGGGCGCGCAGGACGATCCCCATGCATCTCCCAGTACGAAATCGGGCATGCCGCAGGCCCGCAATCCGGCGCCGGGCATTGAATGGCAATCGACCAGCACGCAGACACCGTGTGCCGCGACCTGGGCTTCGATCAGCGCCGACAGGGCGTTGTGATAGGGACGCCAGAAGCGGGCGATTCGATCCGTGGCCTCGCGGAGCGGCAGGCGGGTGCGGTAGATCGGGGTGCCTGATGCCGAAACGCGGGGAATGACGCCCAGGCCGGCACGTACCCTTGGGGTGATGCTCGTAAGGTCTGCGGGCGGGGACTCGGTGAACATCGTGGGGTCGAGTTCGTCCGAATCGCGATTCGCGTCGCAATAGATGCGCGGAAAGGTGGCGTGGAGCATATGCGCGCCCACTACCGGTGCACCGGTCAGCAGGGCATCGACGCAAAAATCCTCGCTACGGCGCAGGGCCGGGCGGTCCAGCCGCGACAGTGCGAGGAATTCCTGCGGGTATTCATGTCCCGAATGGGGCGAGGCGACGACCAGCGGCACGTCGGCAACCGTGGGCGGCACCACCCTGAATGGGAGAGGTGTGGCCGTGGGTGGGTCCGATCCAGGATTTGACCCGGGGGCCACCCGCGATTCCATTTGCATCACGTAGGGTTATCCGGCGCGAAGGGAAGGATATTATCCTTGTTTTTTAGCGTATTGCTGGAAACGGTCACCGGCTCGTCATTTTTTCCGTACGGATGGGTTGCGCAATGCCGGTTGCCCGGCTAGAAGCCTGTTCACCGAACGGATGGGCGCATAGCTCAGCGGTAGAGCACTACCTTGACATGGTAGGGGTCACAGGTTCAATCCCTGTTGCGCCCACCATCCTTCGGGCTCCCTTTCTTGCAATCGCTAAAGACGATTTGAAAAAACGATCCGCCGGGCGAGCGTGCCGTGAAGCGGCCCGCCAGGCAGGCCGATTGTTCAGACGGTTTCCGGCCGTGTGGCCGAGGCGTCCAGCGCTGCCTGGAGCATGTAGGCAGCGGCCAGCTTGTCCACCAGTTCGGCACGGCGTTGTCGGGTGAGGTCGGCATCCTGGATCAGCATGCGGTTGACGGCGCTGGAGGACAGGCGCTCGTCCCACATCGCGGCGGGCAGGCCGACCAGTTCCGACAGGTTCAGCATCCAGTCATGGGCCGCCTGTGCGGCCGGACCGAAGCTGCCATCCATCGATAGCGGCAGGCCGCAGACCAGACCCCCGACCTCCTCGCGTGCTGCGATCCGGCCGATTTCGGCGGCGATGGCGGACAGTTTGCCGCGTTTCAGCGCGCCGTAGGACGAGGCCAGCATCAATAGCGGGTCCGACAGGGCGAGGCCGATCGTCTTCTGGCCAGGATCGATGCCCAGCAGGCGTTGGCCGCGACCCAGATGGGTACGGATCTGGTGCATGTTGAACAGGGGCATGGTCTGGGTCTATGGTCCGCGCGGTATCCTGACCGGCAGGATATTCCCCCCAGATGATAATGGAAAGTTATGCTTCATGTCGCTTGACCCCGCGACGGTCCGACGTATCGCCAGATTGGCACGGATCGGTATCGACGAATCCGACCTGCCCGCCCTTCAGCGGGAACTGAACGGCATTCTCGGCTGGATCGAGCAATTGAACGAAGTCGATATCGACAATGTCGAACCGATGGTCGGCACCGGGCATGCCGCGCTGCGCATGCGCGAGGATGTGGTGACCGATGGCGATGCGCGCGAGGCCGTGCTGTCGAATGCCCCCGATGCGGCGGGGCCGTACTATACCGTGCCGAAGGTGGTGGAATGATGCTGACCGAACTCACGATCGCCGCGGCCCAGGGGGGGCTGCGTCGCCGCGAATTCTCCGCCGAGGAACTGGTGGGCGCCCATGTCGCCGCCATCGACCGGCTGAATGGCCGGCTGAATGCCTTCATCACCGTGACGTCGGAGCAGGCGCTGGACGCCGCGCGGCGTGCCGATGCGATTCTGGCCGGCGGCGGGGATGCGCCGGCGCTGACCGGGATTCCGCTGGGGATCAAGGATCTGTTCTGCACGGACGGTGTGCGGACCACGGCGGCCAGCCGGATGCTGGAAGATTTCGTTCCGCCCTATGAAAGCACGGTGACGGCGAACCTGCTGGCCGACGGCGCGGTTTTTGTCGGCAAGACCAATCTGGACGAGTTCGCCATGGGTTCGGCCAACATCACCTCGGCCTTCGGTTCGGTGGAAAATCCGTGGAAGCGGGCTGGGGATGCGGAGACCGTGCTGGTTCCCGGCGGGTCCTCCGGCGGATCGGCGGCGGCGGTGGCCGCGCGGCTGGCCATGGGCGCGACCGGCACCGATACGGGTGGGTCGATCCGCCAGCCTGCGTCCTATTGCGGTATCGCGGGGATCAAGCCGACCTATGGGCGGTGCAGCCGCTGGGGGACGATTGCCTTCGCCAGTTCGCTGGATCAGGCCGGGCCGATGGCGCGCACGGTCGAGGATTGCGCCATCCTGCTGCAATCGATGGCGGGCTTCGACACGCGCGACAGCACCAGCGTGGATATCGCGGTGCCGGATTATCGTGCCGCCTGCGGCCGGTCGCTGAAAGGCATGAAGGTGGGTATTCCCGCCGAATACCGGGTGGCCGGCATGCCCGCCGAAATCGAGGCGGCGTGGGAGCAGGGCATTGCCTGGCTGCGCGACGCGGGATGCGAGATTGTCGAGGTTTCGCTGCCCTACACGAAATATGGTCTGGCGACCTATTATATCGTCGCGCCGGCAGAATGTTCGTCGAACCTCGCGCGCTATGACGGTGTGCGCTTCGGCCGCCGGGTTCCCGGTGCGTCGCTGGACGAGTTGTATGAAGCGACCCGGCGGGAAGGGTTCGGGGCCGAGGTGCGGCGCCGTATCCTGATGGGGACCTATGTGCTGTCGGCCGGCTATTACGACGCTTATTACCTGCGGGCGCAGAAGGTGCGGAACCTGATCCGCAAGGATTTCGAGAACGCGTTCCAGACGGTAGACGTGCTGCTGACGCCGACCGCGCCGTCGCCCGCCTTCGCGCAGGGCGAGAAGATGGATGATCCGGTGCAGATGTATCTGAACGATGTGTTTACCGTGCCGGCCAGCATGGCCGGTGTGCCTGCCATGTCGGTTCCCGCCGGGCTGAGCCAGTCGGGCCTGCCGTTGGGCCTGCAGGTGATCGGCCGTTCGTTCGACGAGGAATCGGTTTTCGCCGCGGCCAGTGCCCTGGAGCGGGCGGCGGGCTTCACGCATCGTCCGGCCGTGCGCGCGGAGGTGGTGTGATGACCTATCTGATCGAAGGGCGCGACGGTCCGTGGGAACTGGTGGTGGGGCTGGAAGTCCATGCTCAGGTCATCAGCCAGTCCAAGCTGTTCTCCGGTGCCTCGGCTTCCTATGGTGGTGAGCCGAACACGCATGTCAGCCTGGTCGATGCCGGGTTTCCGGGCATGCTGCCGGTCATCAACCGCGAATGCGTGGCGCAGGCCGTGCGTACCGGTCTGGGGCTGAAGGCGCGGGTGAATCTGGAAAGCCGGTTCGACCGCAAGAATTATTTCTACGCGGACCTGCCGACGGGCTACCAGATCAGCCAGTTCACGCATCCGATCATCGGCGAGGGCGCGATTGAGATCGAACTGGCCGATGGTTCGACCCGCATGATCGGCATCACCCGCCTGCATCTGGAACAGGATGCCGGCAAGTCGATGCATGATCAGGACCCGGTGCGCTCGTTCATTGACCTGAATCGAGCGGGCGTGGCGCTGATGGAAATCGTCAGTGAGCCGGATATCCGCTCGCCGGAGGAAGCCGGAGCTTATCTGCGCAAGCTGCGCATGATCCTGCGCTATCTGGGCACCTGCGACGGCAACATGGAAGAAGGCTCGATGCGTGCCGACGTGAACGTATCGGTCCGCAAGGCCGGCGAGCCGTTCCGTACGCGCTGCGAGATCAAGAACGTCAACTCGATCCGCTATGTCATGCAGGCGATCGAGGTCGAGGCCGTAAGGCAGGTGGAGATCTGGGAAAGCGGTGGTTCGGTCGATCAGGAGACGCGCCTGTTCGACCCGGCGCGTTCCGAGACCCGGTCGTTGCGCAGCAAGGAAGATGCGCATGATTACCGCTATTTCCCCGATCCGGACCTGCTGCCGCTGGTGATCGAGGAGGCGTGGGTGCAGGATCTGGCCGCGCATCTGCCGGAACTGCCGGATGCGAAGCGCCAGCGTTTCCAGGATGAGTATGGCATCCCGCGCTATGATGCCGGCGTGCTGGTGGCCGAACAGGCGACCGCCGATTTCTATGAGACTGTGGCGCGCGGCCGCGATCCGCGCCTGGCGGCGAACTGGGTGATCGGCGATTTCTTCGCGGCGCTCAACCGTACCGGCCGCACGATCCAGGACAGCCCGATCAGCGCCGACGCGCTGGGCGGCATGCTGGACCTGATTACCGACGGCACGATCAACGGCAAGATTGCCAAGGACGTGTTCGAGGAAATGCTGGAAAGCGGCGAATCGGCGGCGGAGATTGTCGAGCGCAAGGGGCTGCGGCAGGTGACCGACACCGGCGCGATCGACGCCGCCGTGCAGGCGGTGCTGGACAAGAACCCTGACAAGCTTGCGGAATATCGCAGCGGCAAGGACAAGCTGTTCGGCTTTTTCGTCGGTCAGGTCATGAAGGCGATGGCTGGCAAGGGCAATCCGGCGCTGGTGAACGAAGCCCTGAAGAAAGTGCTGTAATCGCTGGAGAGGTAGCGGTTTGGGGTTTGACGGCGCTGCGGTGACAGTCTACAAGCAGCGCTGCAAACGCCGTGTTAACAAACACGCTCCTCGGCGGAGGGGTGGCCGAGTGGCTGAAGGCGGCGGTTTGCTAAACCGTTGTACGGTGTCAAGCCGTACCGTGGGTTCGAATCCCATCCCCTCCGCCAATACTTCCAAAAATATGATTTATCAGGCCCCTGGCCAGAGAGGCTAGGCGCCTCTGCGTCGAGACGCGTTACGGGATTTCCCGCCCGGCGACGATGTCGTACGGGGCCCGTTCCATCGTGATCATTGTGCGGATTTGAGGCAGCGGCGCCTCGAATTCTCGATATCGCGGGCCCTGGGCCGTGATGTCGCAGGCGTTGCGGGACACGGGAGCGGCGCCGAGAGGCGGCAGTTGCAACCGTGCCCGCATCGTGTCGATGAAACGGGGCAGCAGGCGTGTTGTCCCGAAGACATTTCCCTCCTGTTCGAGAGCGAGTCGGGCGGGATCGAAGATATCCTGCTCCGCTTCTGGGCCGTAGATCCTGTCGAACGCGAAACCCAGCATGATTGTCTGGTGGCAGATTTCCATCGGCGCACCGGGGGCCGAGCGGAATTCCGCCGGAGGTCGCTCCCGCATCAGGCGCATCGCGCTGGTGAACGTCTCCGGGTCTTCGTCTGAACGCCTGCAATGCAGGAATGCCGAGCGGAAGCGGGCAATGGGATCGCGGAGCAGGGCGGCGAAACGAACTTCGGGCGCTGCCGCGCGTGCGAGGATCGGCAGGAGAGATGTGGCCGCCGATCAGGTCGAAATTGCGTGCCTGTGGTGGATGACGGTTAAACGCCTCATAGTTTTCGCAATAGAGCTTGGCAGGTACATGGTTTCCGATTGCCATCCCAGATGGTCGCGCCTGCCGTTTTGGGAATATGCACGAAGAAAGCAGTGTTCCGGCATCGCTTGAGTTTCGGGGCATTCAGGAACTCGCTGACGGGCCGATAAGGCGTCGCGCGTCGGCGTTCACGATCCTGCCGGTATTCCCGACTCAGGAAATGGGGCCATAGAGCCGGTGATCTGCGTTGCTTGAAGCAGGTAAAAACGTCATTGGCGTAAATCGGTTGCCACGTATTGTAGATTTTCTGCAGAACGGCAGAGAAAATGCCCGATATCCGTCCCTTGTAAAGAAAGAAGATCGTGACATCTTCGAAGTCTATCACATACCGATAGGTTCGCATATCGGCGACTTCGATTGCGGGCATTGGCCGTCGGGTAACAGAACGCGATCGGCTTTCGACAGATGCGGTGAGACTGTCTGCCATGCGTTCTGCCACGCCGGATCGTTCCATTGCGGCGTTGCTGTCAGGAGCGACAGGAAGAAGAAAAGAGCATGAAAATATCTCCATACGTCGGAACATGGTCGGGAAACTGGACAAGGAGCATGCGCCTGAAGCTGTAAAAGAGGGCTTTGCTCGGGCGGCTACATGAACAAGGTCCCAACCTGTTCGTGCTTTGAGATGACGCCTCCATCAAATATTTGTGGCGATTCAATAAGGGTGACTTGTTTCCGTTTAAGTAACGATGTGATGTGGTGTTGCAATATTTAATATTCTGGTTCGGCTACTCTTGTTTCCCGGGCATTAACGTTTCGACGGGTTCATTATCCCAAACGGGAGAAGCGTTGCCTTTCTGCTTGCTGCGACTGGCCAGGTGTCCGGTGGGCTCGGTCGTTGGTGTCTATTTTCACAATCTTGTGAGACTGGCGGCGGAATATGAGCGCGCGGCCTGGGCTGCGGGACAGGTTGCGAGAGACTGTATTCTTTATCTGGAATGGTCTGGACGATTTTCTTGCGATTGTGGTCCGTCATGTCCGCTGGTCGAATCCGGCTGGTGCCGTGCCGATAGGGATCGTTTCCCTGAAACCGGGATTATTTCATATCGTTCATCGTCTCCGCCTTCCGGGGATGAAACAATGAACAGCGATGAGGCAGCGGCTATCAGCCGGGATAAGACTGCGACTGTTGCTTTCGAAATGGGGGATATCGGACTGGCGCTTCCCGAAACGGCACCAGCCGGGGTCGGGGAGATGCTGTCCGAACCGGTCTTCCCCGATTTGCCGGACAGCGTGTTGGCGCGCATTGTCGGAGACATGCACCGGAACGGTTTTGGTGTGGCTTACGACAGTATCGACCCCGCGCGTCTGGCGGTCCTGCAGGATTTCGTTGCCGGGAAGATTGCCGCTGTGGGCGGCGAATATGTGGCGCTCACGGGCCCGGGCGCCGTCAGCGGCACCATGCTGGAGGCGTTGTCCCTGTCGCCGGAATTCAACCGTGCCTGCCGGACGATCTACCGGATGGGAACGGGCCGAGTGGGTCCGGATGTGCCGTTCTACCAGGTTCTGCGCGGTCTCTCGGGCAAAACCGGTGAGAAGCACGCCTATTTCTTCCATTACGATTCGTACGTCATTACCGCATTGGTGCCGATCCTGATGCCGTCGGTGGGCAAGGCGGGCGACCTGATCATGTTTCCCAACCTGCGCGGCATCAGAAAGACCTATCTGGCCAATCTGCTCGACAAGGTTCTGCTGGATAACCGCCTGACGCAGATCGTCCTGAGACGGGGTGCCACATCCGGTCGTCTGCGGTTCACCCGGGTTCGCATGAAGCCGGGGAATGTCTATTTCTTCTGGGGATACCGGTCGGTGCATGCGAACGAACCCTGCGATCGCGATCAGATCCGTGCCACCGCCTTGTTCCATTATGCCAATCCTCATGCCGATAGTGGGGTACGCCGCCTGACCAGTCGCGAGGCGCCGGTCGATTGAGAACGACCGCCTGATCCGCGCCCGGCGAGGGTTCTTGAGCATCGGGGCGGCGCGGCCTGCCGGCCATGAACACCGAAGCGCAGGAAATGCGCGCTGGATCGCCGCCAGGGTGCATTTTCGGTCAGGCTCTGAAACAATTCGTGCCGGAGAGTCTGATCGCCAGGAATGCGCCCACGCCTGTATGGGGAAGCCTGGACTGGCAAGCGGCGTTATATGTGGATGATGGTTGAAAAGGTAAGCGGGCGCTGGGGCGGGCCCGATGGCGTGATACGGGGGATCGCTCTGGCGATGACCCTGACGCTGCCGTTCTTTCAGTTGCGGGGGCGGGCGATCAGTGATGGATTCATGTCCTGCATCGCGGTGTTGTTTCTTCTGCATTGCCTGCGCGCCCACGATCGTGGCTGGTGGCGCGGATGGCCGGTGTTTGCCCTGGCATTCTGGGCGCTGGCCATCCTGTCTTCGGTGATGCATGGCACCGGCCATGCGGTTGCCGAGGCGGCCGTGCTGGGGCGGTTCTTCCTGTTCTGCATGGCGCTGGAACGCTGGGTGCTGCGCGATGGTGACGCGCGACGGTGGCTGGGCATGTCGGTGACGCTGGCGGCCCTGTGGCTGGTCGTGGAATGCTGGCAGCAATATCTGCTGGGGACCAATCTGTGGGGCTATCCGCGCTGGGTGGATGGCGCGCTGACCGGGCCGTTCTACAAGCCCCGCGCGGGGGCGGCCCTGCTGATGGTCGTCTTTCCGGGGCTGATGGTGTTCGCCACGCGCTGGCTGGAAGCGCCGGCCTGGCGCGCGCGGCTGGCGGGGATCGGCGTGATCATGTTCCTGACGCTGACGATGATCCTGATCGGCCAGCGCATGCCCGCGCTGCTATTCGGCCTGGGGCTGGCCGTCATGGCCGTGCTGATCCGCCGCCTCCGCTGGCCGGTCCTGGCCGCCGGGCTGGCCGGGGCCATGGGGCTGGCATTGCTGCCCGTGCTGTCGCCGCCGGCCTATGCCAAGCTCGTGGTGCATTTCATGGACCAGATGCGGCATTTTTCCGACAGTCCCTATGGGCAGATCTATATTCGCGCCGGGGTCATGCTGGCCCGGCATCCATGGCTGGGATTGGGCGTGGATGGGTTCAGGGGGGCGTGCGCCGACCCGGCCTATGTCCGTGACCTTGTGCTGTTCGGCCATACGTTTCCGACCCGCGATGTTGCGCTGGGGTGCAATATCCATCCGCACAATATCTATCTGGAGGTTGCCACTACGGCGGGGTTGGCCGGGCTGGCCTGTTTCCTGGCGATGGTGGCGTGCTGGCTGGGGCGGATGATCCGTGTCCTGTCGCCGGCACGGGCGCCGCAGCAGGCGATGCTATGCGTGGCATGCTGCGTGATGCTGTGGCCGCTGGCATCGAGCAGCGCCCTGTTCACCGTACGGACGGCGGGCTGGATCTTCCTGATGGTCGGCTGGGGGCTGGCGGCCTCGGCCGATATCGCGGGGGAGGGAAGGGCCGATCGTCGGCTCTGATCGGGCCGGCGCCGACCTGGCGGGCTTTGGCCGGTTCAGGCGGCGTCGAGATCCTCGGGGCCGAAGGCGTCGGGGAGCAGGTCGGCCAGCGTGCGGACCAGCAGGACGTCGCCTTCCGGCCCGACCATGCGGATTCTCAGGTCCGGGGCGCCGAATTCGCGGATCTTCTGGCGGCAGCCGCCGCAGGGCGCGCAGGCGCGGTCGCCCCCGCCGCAGATGACGAGGTCGGCGATGCGGCGGCCGCCGGCCGCCACCATGGCGGAGATGGCCCCGCCTTCGGCGCAGATGCCTTCGGGGTAGGCGGCATTCTCGGTATTGCAGCCGACGAAGAGGCGCCCGTCGGCGTCGTGCAGCGCGGCGCCGACCAGAAAGCGCGAATAGGGGGCGTAGGCGTTGCTGCGAACGGCGATCGCGGCGTCGATCAGCTTGTCGTCGGACATGGCGGCCTCCCTGGGTTTGTCCAGCCTGATGAATGCTCTATCGGATCGTATGGCGAAAGAACAGCATCGGGGGCCTGTGGCGCTTGGAACCGGGGCGCCGTCCCGGTATTCTCGGTGCATGCTGGATTGCCCCCCTTCGCCTGCCGAGCAGGACCCGACCGTCGCCGACCTGCTGGCCGCGCGACCGCATCTGTCGATGCATGCCCTTGACGGCCTGATGCTGGAGGACGTGCCGCTGAACGCGATTGCCGACGCGGTCGGCACCCCGACCTGGGTGATGGGGGCGGGGACCCTGCGGGCGCGCTATCGCCTGCTGGAGAAGGCGATGCGCGGTGCGGGGCTGACGCCGTCGATCCATTTCGCGGTGAAGGCGAACGATCATCTGGCCGTGCTGCGGATTCTGGCGGCGGAAGGGGCCGGCGCCGACGTGGTCAGTGGCGGCGAGTTGCGCCGGGCCCGCGCGGCCGGAGTGCCGGCGGCGCGGATCGTCTTTTCGGGTGTCGGCAAGACGCGCGAGGAAATGGCGCTGGCCCTGGCCGAGGGGATTGGCCATATCGCGGTTGAGAGTGCCGAGGAACTGGACATTCTCTCCGCCGTCGCCGCGTCCTCGGGCCGGGTGGCGCCGATCACGCTGCGGGTGAATCCGGATGTGGATGCCGGCACGCATGAAAAGATCACCACCGGGCTGTCGACCAACAAGTTCGGCATCGCCTATGCCCGTGCCGCCGCGCTGTATGAACGTGCGGCGGGGCTGCCGGGGCTGAAGCCGCTGGGATTCTCGGTGCATATCGGCAGCCAGATCGTCGCGATGGCGCCCTATCGGGCCGCGTTCGCCCGGGTGGCGGATCTGGTGCGCACCGTGCGGGCGCGTGGCCTGCCGGTCAGCCTGGTGGATTGCGGCGGGGGCCTGGGCATCTGCTATCGCGATGAGGCCGAGGGGGCGCCGGAGGCATTGGCGGGCGCGATCCGCGCCGAGCTGGGCGATCTGGACGTGCGGCTGGCCATCGAGCCGGGGCGCTGGCTGGCGGGCCCCGCCGGGCTGCTGCTGTCGCGGGTGATCCTGCGCAAGGCGGGCGAGGACGGGTTGCCGTCCTTCCTGATCCTGGATGCGGCGATGAACGATCTGATGCGGCCCAGCCTCTATGAAGCCTGGCATGGCATTCTGCCGGTTTCGGCCCGCGATGCGACGCGGCCGGTGGAGGCGGTGAACGTGGTCGGGCCGGTTTGCGAAAGTGCGGATTCCTTTGCGGATGGCCGGGCCCTGCCGCGTCTGGAAGAAGGGGCGCGGGTCGCATTGCTGGATACCGGGGCGTATGGCGCGGTCATGAGCTCCACCTATAACGGCCGGCCGTTGGCCGCGCAGGTGCTGGTCGATGGCGGGCGGTGGTCGGTGATCCGCGAGCGCCAGCCGGTCGAGGGCCTGTGGGCGGCGGACCGGATTCCCGACTGGGTGACGCCCGTTCCGGCGGGCGGCTGAGCCCGGCATGGCGGGCGGGTCCACATCCCTGCGGGGCGACGGGGCGCCGGCGGCTTCCATCGTGCCGTTTGCGGTCCGTCTGGCGGCTGCGCGGCATCGGGCGCGGCTCGTCCTGTGGATCGAGGCGATCCGGCCCGTCCTGCTGCCGGTGCTGGGGGTGTTGGTTGCCTATGTGATCTTGGGCATGCTGGGGGCGCCGCAGGCTCTGTCCGACCTGTCGCGCGGGGCGATTCTGGTCCTGCTGGCCGGTGCCTGCGTGGGGTGGATCATCTGGCGGGGGCGGCGGGTGACGGGCCCGACGCCGGACGATATCGACCGGCGGATCGAGCGTGCGTCCGGCCTTGCCCATCGTCCGCTACAGACGCTGGCCGACCATCCGGCGGCTGGCGGGGCGGAGCAGGCGGGATTGTGGGCCGCGCATCAGTGGCGCACGGGGCTGGCTATCGGGCGGCTGCGCGCCGGGTGGCCACGCCTGTGGGCAGGGGCGCATGATCCGTGGCGGCTGGGTATCGTTCTTCCGGTCGCGCTGCTGGCGGCGTTGGGCTGGGCTGGGCCGGAAGTGCCGGGACGGCTGGCGGCCGCCTTCTGGCCGGGGTTGGACGATCCGGGTGCGGCGCGGCCGCATATTCAGGCCTGGATCACGCCGCCGGCCTATGCGCCCGGCGCGCCGGTATTTCTGGATGAGCGCGCCGGTCGGGCGACGGTGCCGCAGGGATCGGTGCTGAGCGTCAGCGTGACGGATCTGCGGGGGCGGCCGAGCTTGCGTGTGGCCGCGATGGCGTCGGGGCCGGCGGTGGCGGATGACCGGTTCCGTGCGCTGGGGCCGGGAAGCTGGTCGGCGGAGGTCAGGCTGCTGGGCAGCGCGACGCTGGCCCTGCGCGGGCGGGGGCGGACCTTCAGCGACTGGACCGTCACGGTTCTGCCCGATGCGGCACCGACGATTGCGTGGGGTGCGCGGCCCGGCGCCTCGCCGGGCGAATGGCGCACGCGGCTGCCTTATGCTGCGAAGCAGGCCTATGGCATCGCATCGTTGCACGCCGAGCTGCGGTTGGCGCAGCAGGGCAAGGGAGCGGCGGCCACGCGGGTATTGCGCGTGCCGATCCCGCTTGATGGCCAGCCGCGTGATGCGACCGGTGTTGCCACCCCCGATCTGTCGGCCGATCCGTGGGCCGGCGAGGAGGTTGTGGGCCGGCTGGTGGCGACCAGCACCAGCGGGCAGCGGGGTACGAGCCCGGAGGCGCGGTTCCGTCTCGGCGCGCGCAAATTCACGAGCCCGGTGGCAAAGGCGGTGCTGGACATCAGGCGCCGGTTGGCGCTGGGGCGGGAGGAACTGGCCGATGGTGCCGCCGATCTGGCGGCGCTGGGCGAGATGCCTGATCCGTTCCAGGCCGATGCGGGCATGCTGCTGAATCTGGCATCGGCCGCCGACCTGCTGGAAAGCACCGATGTGAAGCCGCAGGCGGCGCTTGACCAGGTGGTGGCGCGGCTGTGGTATCTGGCGCTGGAGATCGAGGATATCCGGCATGGCGGGCGGGCCGGTGCGCAGGCGGCGCTGGATGTGCGCGCGGCGCAGGATGCCGTGACCGCGCAGTTGAACCGCATGCGGGCATTGGGCGCGCAGGGCCAGTCGCCCGCCGAGCAGAGCGAATTGCAGCGGCGGATGGAGGCGTTGCGTCAGGCAATTTCCCGCCGGATGCAGGCGCTGGCCCAGCAGGCGCTGCAATCGCATACCGCCATCCCGGACCTGCCCGGGATGACCCAGGATGGGGACCGGGCGCTCTCGAAGATGATGCAGCAGATGCAGGATGCGGCGAAGGAGGGTCGGTCCGCCGATGCGATGCAGATGATGCAGCGTATGGAAGACATGCTGGAACATATGCGCACGGCCTCGCCGCAGGATCTGGCAAATCTGGCCGCCCAGATGATGGCGCGCCAGCAGGCCGCCGAACAGCAGGAAGCGCTGCGGGACCTGATTGGCCGCCAGTCCGGATTGCTGGACCACAGCCAGGCACGCCTGGACCGCGAGCAGCGCGCCCGCGAGAAGGCCGAAGCCGAGCGGCGTGCGCGGCAGGAGGAAGAGGCGCCGGATTCGGATGGTGATCTGGCGACGATGCCGGCGGCCGAATTGATGCGGCGCCTTGGCCTGCGGCCGTTGCCGGGCATGCAGGACGAGCAGCCGGGGCATGGCGGCCAGCCGGGTGGCCCGCCTCCGCCGCAGGGGAGCGCTTCGGCGGAGGGGGCGAATGGCCCGTCGTCGGCTGGTCCGGAGCCGCATGGCGGGGACGCACCGGGTGACGAGACGGCGCGACGGGACGACCGGGCCGTGCAGCACGCGCTGGGGCGGGCGCTGGACGAGCTGGGGCGCGAATTCAAGGGGTTGACGGGGAAGGATGCGCCGTCCGGTTTCGCCGATGCGGGGCAGTCGATCAAGAACGCACGTACGGCCCTGGCGGGTGGCGACGATGCGGCGGCGGCGGCGGCGCAGCGCAAGGCCCTGGCCGATCTGCAGAAGGGCGACCAGCAGATGCGTCAGGCCATGAAGGGATCGGGCGGCGGGGGAATGACCAGCTTCCTGCCGGGTTTCTCGAATGGTTCGGGTGGCGGCAAGCCGGGTGATGGCGATGATTCCGGGGAAAGCGCGCAGGAAGACCAGAAGGGCGATCGCGATCCGCTGGGCCGGCGGACGGGTGAAGGCAAGGAAGGCATGGATGCCGACACCCATGTGCCCGACGCCGTATCGCGCGAGCGAGCCCGCGAGATCGAGCAGGAACTGCGCCGCCGCGATTCCGACCGCACCCGCCCGCGCGAGGAACTGGAATATCTGGACCGCCTGCTGAAACCGTTCTGAAACGCATCGAAGCGGAGCGGCCAACAGGCCGCGAACGCCAGATCGTCATCGGTCGGCGTGAGGCGGTCAGTTTGTGGTCGGAAACGCGGGCTGGTGAGCGAGAGTGCCGCGAAGCGGCACGGCCTTGATGGTCGTGAGCACCGGCGCACAGCGGACGCGCGCCGGATCGCCACCAGCGCGCGTTTACGGCCACAAACTCAGTCGGGCATGGGGTAGGTGCGGGGATACGTCAAATGCGAGGCCGGGCCGGGGGCGGAGGGCGAGCCCTTCTTGCCGCAGGCCGCGAGGCCCGTCAGCAGCAGGGCGAGGCCCAGCATGGTGCCGACGGGACGCACGATGCGCCGGATCATGGCGTGTCGCCTAACGCGGCCAGCCAGCGTTCGGCCTGGGCGCGGACATTGTCGGGAGCGGTGCCGCCCTCGCTGGTGCGCGAGGCGAGCGAGGCCTCGACGGTGAGGACCGAGAAAATGTCCTGCGAGATGCCGGGCTCTTCGGCCTGCATGTCGGCCAGCGACAGGTCCGAGAGGTCCACGCCGCGGCTTTCGGCCAGTGCGACCAGGCGGCCGGTGACGTGGTGGGCGGTACGGAAGGGCAGTTTGAGCACCCGCACCAGCCAATCCGCGAGGTCGGTGGCGGTGGAGAAGCCGGAGCCGGCATAGGCGCGCATGCGATCGGTATTGGGCTTGAGGTCCCGGATCATGCCGTCGCAGGCCGCCAGCGACAGGGCCGCGGCATCGGTGGCGGCGAAGACGGGTTCCTTGTCTTCCTGCATGTCCTTGGCATAGGCCAGCGGCAGGCCCTTCATCACCGTCAGCAGCCCGACCAGCGCGCCCGTGATGCGGCCGATCTTGGCGCGCACCAATTCCGCCGCGTCGGGGTTGCGCTTCTGCGGCATGATCGAGGAGCCGGTGGTGAAGGCGTCGGACAGGCGGATGAAGGCGAACGGTGCCGAGCACCAGATCACGATTTCCTCCGACAGGCGTGACAGGTGCATGGCCATGATCGACAGCGCCGACAGATATTCCAGCGCGAAATCGCGATCGGACACGGCATCGAGCGAGTTGGCGGTGGGGCGGTCGAAGCCCAGCGCCCGCGCCGTCATGCGCCGGTCGATCGGGAAGGAGGTACCGGCCAGGGCGGCGGAGCCCAGCGGACATTCGTTCAGGCGGCGGCGGGTGTCGGCCAGGCGGCCGCGATCGCGGGCCAGCATTTCCACATAGGCCATCAGATGGTGGCCGAAGGTGACGGGCTGGGCGGTCTGCAGGTGGGTGAAGCCCGGCATCGGGTCGGCCGCGTGTTCGCGGGCGCGCCGGGAGAGAGCGCGCATCAGGGAGGCGATCTGCCCGTCCAGCCCGTCGATGGCGTCGCGCACCCAGAGGCGGAAATCGGTGGCCACCTGATCGTTGCGCGAGCGCGCGGTATGCAGGCGCTTGCCGGCCTCGCCGATCCGCTCGGACAGGCGGGCCTCGATATTCATGTGGATGTCTTCCAGCCGGGGGCTGAAATCGAACTGGCCGGCGGCGATCTCTTCGCCGATTCCGGTCAGGCCGCGACGGATCTCGGCTTCGTCCTCGGCGCTGATGATGCCGGTTCTGGCCAGCATTGCGGCGTGGGCCAGCGAGCCGGCGATATCCTGCCGCCACAGGGCCTTGTCGAAGCCGATCGAGGCGTTGATGTCCTGCATGATGGCCGATGGGCCGCCCGCGAACCGACCACCCCACTGGACATTCGCCCGTGCGGAGTCATTGTCGGTCGCATGTTCTTCGTTCACAGACATGCCATGCCCCAGATCCTGTCGAAAACCGTCGGTCGGCGAGCGTTGCTCGCAGATGGCGGCACCCTACTGGCCGCATGGGCCGGGTGCAATTCCATCCTTGCGCCGCCGGCGCGGGCCGAGGGGGCCGTGCCGGTGGATCTGCCGGCGCGTCGCACGACCGCGCCGCGCGCGCTGCCGGACCTGAGCTTTCTGGATGAAGGTGGGAGCACGCGGCATCTGGCCGACTGGCATGGCCGGATCGTGGTGCTGAATCTGTGGGCGACATGGTGCCAGCCCTGCGTCGCGGAGATGCCGGCGCTGGCGGCGCTGGCGCGGCAGGTCTCGCCCGAGGGCGATATCGCGGTGCTGCCGGTTTCGATCGATCATGGCGGAGTGGATCTGGTACGGCGATTCTATCGCAGCCATGCGATCGAGGGGCTGCGGATATTCTCTGACCCGCATATGCAGATCCCCACCGCGCTGCGCGAGGACGGGGTGCCGGTGACGCTGGTGATCGACCGGGCGGGGCGCGAGGTTCTGCGGATCGTCGGCCCGGTGCGCTGGGACCCTGCATCGGCGCCGGGCCGCCTGCATGCGTTGGCCGATGGGTGAGATGCGACGCCTTTCGTGATGCTGGGGCGCAGGGTAGAACCGGCGGGATCGGGTATCAGAAGAGGGACGAGACGATGGGGCAGAACGAACCGCTGCTGGGTGCGGGCGATCCGCAGCCGGTGCGGGTGCATGGCCGGACGGGCCCGTCGCCCTTCGTTCTGGTCAGCGACCATGCCGGGCGGGCCGTGCCGGCCCGGCTGGGCGATCTGGGCGTGCCGGCAGCCGAATGGGACCGGCATATCGCCTGGGATATCGGCATGGCCGGGATGGGGCGCCTGCTGGCCGAGCGGTTGGAGACGATCCTGATCGAGCAGGCTTATTCGCGCCTGGTGATCGACTGCAATCGCGCGCCGGGACACCCGACCTCGATCGTGCGGACCAGCGACGGAACGCCGGTGCCGGGGAATGCGGAACTGGACGCGGCGGCGGTGACGGAACGGGTGGAGCGGATTTTCCGGCCCTATCATGAGCGGATCACCGAGGAACTGGATTCACGGCAGGAAGCGGGGCAGCCGACGGTGCTGGTGTCGCTGCACAGTTTCACGCCCGAGATGGATGGCATCGCGCGGCCCTGGCATGCGGGCATCCTGCATAATCATGGACCGCGTTTCGGCCTGATCCTGAAGGATCTGCTGGAGCTGGAGCCTGGTCTGGTGGTCGGCGACAACGAGCCCTATGCGCTGACCGATACCAGCGACCATACGGTGCCGTTCCATGCCGAGGCGCGTGGCCTGCCGCACGTGGAACTGGAGATCCGGCAGGATCTGGTGGCCGATGCGGCGGGACAGCGGGAATGGGCTGACCGGCTGGCGCGGCTGCTGCCGCTGGCCTGGGCGCGATACACGGCGTGAGTGCGGTATGAGTGACGTGACGGATGCTTCTTCTTCGGCGCGGGTCGAGCCCGGCCGGCTGACGATTCGCGGGACGACCGGGCTGGCCGGGGTGATCGGCTGGCCGGTGGCCCATTCGCGCTCGCCGCTGCTGCATAATTTCTGGCTGGCCCGGTATGGCATCGATGGCGCCTATGTGCCGCTGCCGGTGCGGCCGGGCGCGTTCGAGGTTGCGGTGCATGGTCTGCGTGCAGCCGGATTCCGGGGAGCGAACGTGACCATTCCGCACAAGGAGGCGGCGTTCGCGATCGCCGACCGGCTGCATCGCTCGGCCGTGCGTTCCGGGTCGGTCAATACGCTGGTCTTTGCGCAGGATGGGACGATCGAAGCCCATTCGACCGATGGCGACGGATTCGTTGCCAGCCTGGAGGCGAAGGGCGTGGATGTGACGCGCGGGCCGGTGCTGCTGCTGGGAGCCGGGGGGGCTGCTCGGGCAGTTGCCGCCAGCCTGCTGGATCGCGGCGTGGCGGTCTCGGTCGCCAACCGCACCACCACCCGGGCCGTGGCGCTGGCGGAGGCGCTGTCGGTGGAGGGGCCGGCGCCGGTTTCGGTGATCGACTGGGCGGGCTGGACGGACCATCTGCCGGGTCACGCGCTGCTGGTGAACACCACGTCGCTGGGCATGCATGGCGGGCCGGGTGATGTGTTTACGCCCGACCTGACGCGTGCGCCGGATGACATGGTGGTGTCGGACATTGTTTATGTGCCGCGCATGACGCCGCTGCTGACGGCCGCGGTGTCGCGGGGACTGCGGGTTGTGGACGGTACCGGCATGCTGCTGCATCAGGCGCGGCTGGGCTTCAAATGCTGGTTCGGTGTCGATCCGGCGGTCGATGCCGAGATCCAGGCGCTGTTCGACGCCGACCTCGCGCGGTGACGATGCGCATTCTCGGCCTGACCGGCGGGATCGGGATGGGCAAGTCGACGGTGGCGCGGATGCTGCGGCGGGCCGGCTTTCCGGTGTTCGATGCCGATGCGGCGGTTCATGCGTTGCAGGCGCCGGGTGGCAGGGCGCTGCCGGCGATCGGGCGGCTGGTGCCCGGATCGGTGCGGGATGGGATGCTGGATCGCGCAGTGCTGCGGCGTGCGGCCGTCGCCGATCGGGCGGTCCTGAAGGGGCTGGAGCGCATCATTCACCCCATGGTGCGGCAGGAGCGCGACCGTTTTCTGGCGCGGGCGCGGCGGGCGGGCCATTCCTGGGCGGTGCTGGATGTGCCGTTGCTGTTCGAAACCGGGGGCGACAGGTTGTGCGACCGGGTGGCCGTGGTTTCGGCGCCGCCGGAGGTGCAGGCCTATCGGGTGGCCAGGCGGCGGGGCATGGCGCCGGCCGAAGTGGCGGCGGTGATCGCGCGCCAGATGCCCGATCGGGAGAAGCGGCGCCGGGCGGACGATGTGATCCGCACCGGCCTGTCGCGGAATGATACCATGCGCCGGGTGCGGCGGCTGGTCGCGCGGCTGCGCGCGGAAGATGGCATGCGGCTGCGCGCGGAAGGAAAAACGCCATGAAGCGATCGATCCTGTTCGATACCGAAACCACCGGTCTGGACCCGAAGAAAGGGGACCGGGTGATCGAGATCGCTGCCCTGGAACTGATCGACGATCTACCGACCGGGGAACATTTCCGGGTGCTGATCCATCCGGAGCGGGACATTCCGGAGGAAGCGACGAAGGTTCACGGCTTTACGCTGGCGGATCTGGAAGGCAAGCCGCGGTTTCATGAAATCGCAGACGAATTCCTGACTTTTATCGGACAGGACGAGATGATCGCGCATAATGCGCGCTTCGATTTCGGCTTCCTGAACGCGGAGCTGGAGCGTGCCGGCCGGCCGGTGCTGTCGCTGGACCGGATGGTCGATACGCTGGATATCGCGCGCGAACGCTATCCCGGCCTGCCCAACAGCCTGGACGCGCTGTGCCGGCGTTTCTCGATCGACCTGTCGGCGCGCACCACGCATAACGCGCTGCTCGATTGCCGCCTGCTGGCCGAGGTCTATCTGGAACTGATGGGGGGCCGGCAGCGCGGGTTGGGCCTGATGGTCGAGGATGGGGGAGGCGGCCCGGCCGCGTACAGCTACGAGCGCGTGATCGGTCGCACGCCCCGGCCGATCGTGCCGTCACCTGAGGAACTGGCGGCGCACAGCCGTTTTCTGGAAAAGCTCAAGGAGCCGATCTGGTTTGCGTGACCGTGGATGGCAGACACGCATCTGGCGGGTTGGTTTTTGTGTTGACGGTAGCCTATCCTGGTGGAGCAGCCGTTGTGCGCTCTGGGCCAACAGACCGGGAAGAGATCATTGAACGCTGACGAAATCGTGGACCCCGCCGATGCCCGTTCGGACCAGGTCAGGCGGTTTCTGCTGCATGTCGGTGTTCCCATCTTCGGCGTCGTGCTGGTGGTTGCGGTCATCGGCGGGATCGCCCTGCATTCGTACCGGTCGATCCGATCCGGGGCGCTGGCGCTGACCCATGACCTGCTGGTCAGCGAGCAGAATTATATCGCGCAGGAAGTGGGCGATTATCTGGGGCCGGCCACGGCGGGGACGGTGATCGCGCGCGACATGCTGGAGCATGGGTCGCAGACGGCGATCATCAAGATCTTCAATTCCTATGGCGGCAGCATGCTGCGGCACGTGCCGCAGGTCCATTCCTTCTACCTGGCCGATTCCGAGGGACATTTCGACCTGATCGAGCGCGACCCCAAGGGCAAGGGGCTGGAGACGACGCAACTGACCGGCGAGGAGGCGGGGGCGCAGTTCGTCCATCAGTTCTACGACGAGAAGGGCGGAGTGTTGCGCAACGAGAGCAATCCGACCGGTGATTACGACCCGCGGACCCGCGACTGGTTCAGGGGGGCGACCGAATCCGGCAAGCTGTACTGGTCGGCGCCCTATCTGATCACCCAGACGGGCCAGATGATCATTACGGCCTCGATCGCCTATCAGGGGCAGGATGGCCGCCGGTTCGTCTTTGCCGTCAACCTGTCGATGAACGAGCTGACGAATTTTCTGGATTCGCTGCAGATCGGCAAGAGCGGCCATGCGCTGATCCTCGACCAGGACGGGCATCTTCTGGCCGGCCGGCACATGCTGGACGTGGCGAAGAAGGCGAACTGGGACCCGGCGAAGATGGTGCTCGACCCCCGGAGCTACCCGGTGCTGGCGCAGGCGTTCGATGTCTATCGCGTGCAGGGCTATGGTCCGCATTCGATCCGCAGCCGCAAGCGCAACTTCGTCACCATGGCGGCGCCCCTGCCGTCGACGGCGAAGAAATGGGTGTTGATCCTGGTTGCGCCGGAAAGCGATTTTGCGAATTTCGCGATGGTGGACGGCCGGCAGAACTTGATGTTCTCGCTGCTGATCGTCGCCCTTGCGGCCGTGCTGGGGGCGTTGCTGTTCCGCCAGGGGCGGCGGACCGATCGCGTGTCGGCGGAGTTGGAGGGACTGCGCGCGATCTCGGGGCGTGAGAGCCAGATGCTCCGCACGGTGGCCAGCTATCCGGCGCTGTTCGACCCGACCGACGAGGCGCTGATCCTGACGCGCGGGCTGGCGGAGATGGCGTCGGCCCGGCGGGCATCGGTGTGGCGCCTGATGCATGACGGGGCCACGCTGCTGTGCGTCGATTCCTATGATTCGCGCCATGATGCCCATTCGGGCGGTTTCGAACTGTCGCGCAACGATCTTCAGGCCTTCTTCGACCTGGTGGCGCATGGCGATGCGATCACGGTGCCCGATGCAGGGTCCGATGAGCGGACTGTCAGTTTTTATCGGCTGTTCATGCGGACCTTCGGCAGTCGCAGCCTGTTCCTGGCGCCGATCCTGGGGGCTTCGGGGCCGGTCGGGATGATCACGCTGGAGGATGCGTCGCGTGCCGGTCTGGTATCGCATTTCGTGGCCATGATCGCGGGCGTCGTGGCGGCGCGATTCTCCGCCCAGCATTACAGTGCCGTGACGGCGGCAGCCGAAGAACTGGCCGGGCCGCCGGCCGAGGAAGCCGAGCATTCGCTGGGTGACGGATTCCTGATTCCGCCGGGCAGTACCCAGCATGATGGGCAGGGCGGCGTGGTGGAAGGGCTGTTCCCGGCCGTGGCGGTGATGGTGATTACCTTTGCCGACATCATCACCTCGTCGCGTGACGATCCGGCGCGAATCATCGCGCTGGTCGAGGCGCTGGCGGTCCAGCTTCAGACCGTGGCGCGGGATTACGGCCTGTATTCGATCAAGATGCTGGGCCATCGGCTGGTCTGCGTGGCAGGCTGTTCGCATACCCCCGACCCCGGTGCGGCCGAACGGATGGCGAATGCGGCGCTGGTGATGCGCGAGGCGTCGCTGTCGATCCTGTCGCGCGCGGATCTGGACCCGGTCTTTCGCATGGGGATCGATGTCGGACCGGTTTTCGGCGGCCTGCTGGGCGAGGACCCGAAGGTTTTCAACCTGTGGGGCGATGCCATCGGCATGGCCGAGATGATGGCCCAGGGCGCGCCCGATGTCGGCACTATCCAGGTGTCGGAGGAGGTTTATCAGATCCTGCGCGGGCGGTTCCTGTTCCGTGAACGGGGGCGTTTCTTCGTGCCGCATGCGGGCATGACGCGCACGTACGTGCTGGCGGGGCGGCGATGACGGCCGCGCCGGTACCATCCGACGCGCCGGGGGACAGCCCGCCGGACAGTCGGTCGGGTTGGCTGATGTCGATCCTGGGGCGCGTTCGTCCGGTGCTGGCGTGGGTCGGCCGTCTGACGCGCCATCAGGTGCGGTTCGTGCTGGCGCTGGTGGGCGCGGCCTGGGGGGTAGTGCGCGAGAGCGTGCGCCCCAATTCCTGGCGGCGGACCGTGCGCGAGGAATTCCGCCAGTGCCTGCGCCAGGTGGTAGGCGGCGGGCTGTTGAGTACGATGGTCACCGCCACGCTGGCGGGTCTGATGGTGGTGTCGCAGGCGGTCTACTGGCTTGGTTTTGCCGGTATGGCGCAGATGACCGGCTCGATCCTGGTGTCGGTGCTGGTGCGCGAGATCTCGCCGGTACTGGTCGGAATCATCCTGCTGGGGCGTAGCGGGATGCTGGTCCTGACGGAGATCGGCATCCTGACGCTGGGGGGGCAGATCCGGGCGTTGCAGGCGCAGGGTATGGACCCGTTCCTGCTGCTGGTCCTGCCGCGTACCTTCGCGTTCATGGTCGGCGGCTTTACGCTGGGTATCCTGTTCGCCACCATATCGCTGCTGATGGGCTTCATCATTACCCACTCGGCGGGTGTGATCACGACCTCGGTGTGGACGTTCTTCGCCAATGTGCTGATGGCGATGTCATCGTGGGATTTCCTGGTCATTCCGCTGAAATTCATCCTGGTCGGCTTCTTCGTCGGGTTGGGGGCCTGCATGACCGGGCTGCTGGTGGATGCGGACGACACGATCGCGACGCTGATGCCGCGCGGGTTCGCGCGGGGGATCATGACGGTGCTGGTCGTCAATATCCTGTTCAGCATGGGGGGCTGAGCCATGGCGCAAGATGGACCGATTCTGGACATTCGCGCCGCACAGCCTTCATTCGACGAAAGCGGCATGGCCCCGGTGCCGGTCGACCTGCGGCTGATGCCCGGTGATTGCGCCGTCATCGAATGCCGGGATTTCACGCGGGCTACGCTGTTTGCCGACCTGTGCAGCGGCATGGTCGCCCTGGCATCGGGCAGCGTACGGTTCATGGGGCTGGACTGGATGGAACTGGGGGACCGGCAGCTTTATGCCCTGCGTGGACGAATCGGGCGGATCACCCGGCGCGGGTCATGGCTGGACCTGTTCGGCACGCACCAGAACATCATCCTCCAGCAACTGCATCATACCACCCGTCCGACCGGCGACGTGGTGGCGGATGCGATGAAGCTTGGCATGATCTTCGGTTTTCCGGGCCTGCCCGTGACCAGTCCGGGGCGCCTGTCCGTGTCCGATCTGGCGCGGGCAGCCTGTGTGCGGGCTTTTCTGGGCCGGCCTGACCTGCTGGTGCTGGAAGACATTTCCGACATGCTGCCGCCCGATGCGACGGTGGCGTTTCTGGAGGCGATCACTGCGGCCCGTGACCGGGGGGCTGCCGTGATGTGGTTCGTGCGCCATGCCGCGACCTGGGCCGATTACCGGCCGGCGGTGAATGTTCATTTGCGCCTTCTCGATGAAGGCCTTTTCCCGGTGCGGGGGGGCTGATGGCCAAGGATCAAGTGAAGGGCCTGACACGGCAACTGGTGCGCGTGCGATATGCCGACGAATGGGTCGGGCTGCTGGTGCTGCTGGCGCTGCTGATCTGTTCGGCCGCCGTGATCGAGGCGGGCATCCTGCATAACTGGCTGACACCGGCCGGCCGGTTGCAGATCGTCCTGCCCGATGGCGGCGTCAGCGGCCTGTCGCCGGGAGACGACGTCGAGGTGGTGGGCATTCGTGCCGGCACCATCCGGCGCATCCGCATCAATCCGGCGGGCGGCATGTATGCGGTTGCGGATATCGATCCGGATATCGAGCCTTTCATCCGCCGCGACAGTACCGCCACCATCCGGCGGCGGTTCGTGGTGGCCGGGGCGAACTATATCGACATCACGCGTGGCACCGGGCAGCCGATGGACTGGCATTACGCGGTGCTGACAGCGCACCCCGCACCCAATCCGGCCGACATGGTTACCCAGACCTTTGCCGATATCCGTGCGCGCGTCCTGCCGGTGCTGGACAGTGCGCAGCACATGATGTCGATGCTGGATGCCACGATTACCGACCTGCATGCCGGCAAGGGTTCTGCCGGGCAACTGATGACCAACGACAAGCTGGTGCGCGAGGCCGAGACGCTGGTCGCATCCCTGAACGATGCCGTCACCCGGTTGACGCCGATCGAGCGGCAATTGTCCGGGGTCATGGCGAAGGCCGATGCCAGCATGGCCAATGTCCGTGCCATGTCCGCCGACCTGCGCAAGGCGAGCCCGAGCATGCCCGCGATCACCCGCAACCTGCAGGAGACATCGGCCGAACTGCCGGTGTTGCTGACGCAGGCGCAGACGACTGCCGCCAGCCTGCAGAAGCTGACGGACCAACTGCGCAGCCTGTGGCTGTTGGGTGGCGGCGGGGCGAAGGTGCCGCCCTCGAACCGCCTGCCGGCCGGGAGGATCGCGCCATGATGGGTGGATGCGGGCGGGCTGCCCTGCTGCTGGTGCTGGCCATGCCGGTGCTGGCCGGGTGCGGCGGCAAGGCGGCGCCGGCCGGCGATGCGGTGCTGGAACAGGCGATGGATGTGGGGCATCAATCGGCGGGGCTGGACCGGTTGACGGTCGCGGAAGCGCAGTACCGGCTGGCGGGCACGCGCGCGCTGGCGCGGGACGATGCCGGGGCGATCGGCGATGCGGGGTATAATCTGGCGGTGGTGCAACTGGCGCAGGGTCGCCCGGCCGATGCGCTCTCCACCATTGCGGCCACGCGTGCCGCAATGGCGGTGCGGGGGCGTCTGGGCACCGATGCCGGGCTGGACCTGACGCAGGCGGCCGCCCTGCACCGCCTGTCGCGGGATGACGAGGCGGTGCCGCTGGCCGCCGGTGCGATGGCGAGCCCCGATCCGGCGATTGCCGAACAGGCCAGTCTGCTGACCGGATTGATCGCGGACGCGCGGGGCGACAGGGCGACGCTGGCGCAGGCGGTGGCGCATCTGGCGCACCCGCACCCCGTGCCGGCCAAATGGCAGGCGGACGAGGATGAATTGCAGGCCCGGCTGAGGCTGGCCCAGGACCCGGTCGCGGCGCGGGAACTGGCTGTTCATGCCGCCGATCTGCGGCGCCAGCTTGTGGATTATCGCGGCATGGCGCGGGCGCTGACCCTGGCCGCCCGCGCGGCGGGGCGGGCAGGTGATTCCGGTGGGGCTGCGGCTCTGTCGCTTCAGGCCGCGCAGAGCCAGCACGCGCAATCGGCCAGCGCGCCGATCGTCACCGGGGCGCCGGACCCGTTTGCGGAGCCGGCCCCGCCGAGCTGAGGCGTGTGGTGCCTCACGGAACCGGACTGGAAATGTGGGCTGGTGAGCAGCCGCGGCCAGCCCGCATTCATAGCCCGCTTCTCAGGTCTGGGGCGCGACGCTGAGATCTGAATGGCGATCGATCAGTGTGGCGCTGGCGCTGTTGAGGCCCAGAAGTTCGACGGTCAGGCCATGGCTTTCCATGCGTGCGACGATGTCGCGCAGGGTGCCGACGGCCGTGATGTCCCAGAAATGGGCGTGGCGCAGGTCGATGCGGATATGGCGGGCGGTGTCGCGCGTATCGAACCCCTCGGCGAACAGGTCGGCCGAGGCGAAGAAGATCTGGCCCGTCACGCTGTAGGTGCGGGTGTCGCCGGCGGCGTCGTAGTGCGCTTCGACGGTGACCAGGCGTGAGACGCTGGCGGCGAAGAACAGGCCGCTGAGCAGCACGCCCACCAGCACGCCCGCCGCCAGATTGTGGGTTGCCACCACCACCGCCACGGTTGCCAGCATGACCAGGCTGGCCCCGCGCGGGTGGGTGCGCAGGTCCCGCAGCGACGACCAGGAGAAGGTGCTGGCCGAGACCATGATCATGATCGCCACCAGGGCGGCGACCGGCACCCGGGCCACCCACGGCCGGAGCGCCACCATCATCAGCAGCAGGAACGCCCCGGCGACGAAGGTCGACAGCCGGCCGCGCCCGCCATAGCGCAGATTGCCCACCGTCTGGCCGATCATGCCGCAGCCGGCGATGCCGCCGAACAGGCCGGCGGCAAGGTTGGCCAGCCCGAGCCCGACGCATTCCGTGCGCTTGCTGCTGTGGGTTTCGGTCATGTCGTCCACCACGCTGGCGGTCATCATCGATTCCAGCAGGCCGACCATCGCCATGGCGGCGGCGAAGGGCAGGATGATTTCCAGCGTGGACAGGGACAAGGGCACTTGCGGCCAGACCAGATGCGGCAGGCTGTCGGGCAGGCGGCCCAGATCGGCCACCGTGTGCACCGGCATGGGCCACAGGGTGGCGACGGTCGTGAGTGCCAGGATGCAGACCAGGGGCGAGGGGATGGCGGTGAACAGGCGCGGCATGCCGTAGATGATGGCCAGGCCCAGCGCGATCATGGCGTAGGTGTGCCATGTCACATGGAGCATGTGCGGCAGTTGCGCCGAGAAGATCAGGATGGCCAGCGCGTTGACGAAGCCGGTGCGGACCGGGCGGGAGACGTAGCGCATCAGCAGGTGCAGTCGTGCCGCGCCGGCCAGCATCTGCAACAGGCCGGCCAGCAGGGTGGCGGCCAGCAGGTATTGCACGCCGTGCGCGCGCACCAGCGCCGCCGCCACCAGCGCGACCGAGCCGGCGGCGCCGGAGATCATCGCCGGGCGGCCGCCGGCGATGGCGATGACGACGCTGATGACGAACGATGCGTAGAGCCCGACCTCCGGGTCGACCCCGGCGGCGAAGGAGAAGGCGATGACTTCGGGGATCAGGGCGAAGGTGCCGACCATGCCGGCCAGGATTTCGCGCACCGGATTGGCCAGCCATTCGGCGCGGTAGCGGGCGAAACCGGCGAGGGGTGATGCGGCCATCGGTGCTTCAGGCATCGGCAATGCTGTCGTCGGCGCGCCGCCACCAGCAGTCGGTCGCGGGGCGCGGGGTCGGGAGCGCCTCCAGCGGGTCGCCCTCGTAGCGGACGGTGTTGGTCGGGGTTTCCTGCAAGGTGATCTCGGCGCAGCGCAGCAGGCCGCCATCGTCGTCCAGCAGCGCGTTCAGCTTGGCCATCATCAGGCAGGCCATCAGTTCGGTGGTCGGGTCGCCCGGGGTGACCACGATGCGGCGGGCACGTTCGGGCTCGTGCGCGCGGAACCAGGCCAGCAGCGGGTCGTCCTCGGCCAGTTGCAGGGCATGGTCCAGCCGTTCGTCCACGAAACGGTGCCAGCGCGACTTGGCGCGCTGGAAGGAGACGACCATGTTGCCGGACCCGTCCAGCGGGCGGGGCGCGGTGGGGCGCAGGCGCACGGCGACGAATTCGTTGTGGCCATGGGGCAGGGCGCAGCTTTCGCTGGCGCCGTGGATCAGCCGGTGGCCCATGGAGAAGCGGCGGGTGAAGACCAGATCAAGCATCGGCGCGACCCGCCATGTAGCGCTCCCACCCGGCGCGGCGCAGGTCGCAGGCGGGGCAGGTGCCGCAGCCATGGCCCCACGGGTGCATCGTCTCGCGCGTGCCCAGATAGCAGCTATGACTCTCGCGGTTGATCAGCGCGACCAGCTCTGGACCGCCCAGGCTCTCGGCCAGGCGCCAGGTATCGGCCTTGTCGATCCACATCAGTGGCGTATGCAGGACCAGCCGGCTGGCCATGCCCAGGTTCAGCGCCACCTGCATGGCCTTGATCGTGTCGTCGCGGCAGTCGGGGTAGCCGGAATAATCGGTCTCGCACATGCCGCCGATGATGTGCCGCGCGCCCCGGCGGGCGGCCAGGGCGGCGGCGAAGGTCAGGAAGATGAGGTTGCGGCCGGGCACGAAGGTGCTGGGCAGGCCGTTCTCGTTCATCGTGATGGCGGCGTCGCGGGTCAGCGCGGTGTCGGAGACCGCGCCTAGCGCGTCGAGCGCCAGCGTATGGTCCTCCCCCAGCCGGGCCGCCCAGGCGGGATCGTGCGCCGCCATGCCCGCGCGCAACGTATCGCGGCATTCCAGTTCCACCGCGTGGCGCTGGCCGTAGGCGAAGCCCAGTGTTTCGACCCGGCCGAAGCGCGACAATGCCCACGCCAGGCAGGTCGCGGAATCCTGGCCGCCGGAGAACAGCACGATCGCGCTTTCCTGTTGCGGGTCGGCGGGGGTCAGCGATGCGGCCATATCAGGGAATCCCGATCAGCTTGTGGGTCTGCAGGGACAGGCGCCAGCGTGGGTGGGTGCGGCAATAGGCGACGGCCTGCCGGGTATTGCGGGCCTGGTCGGGGCCGTCCATCGGCTGGAGCCAGAATTGCTGGAAGTCCAGATCGGCCACCGCTTCGGGCGGCAGGCCGGGCTGGGGGTAGACCAGTTTCAGTTCGTGGCCGCTGCGCTGGACCAGCGCGGCACCTTCCTTGGGGCTGACGCAGATCCAGTCGATGCCCTCGGGGGCGGCCAGGGTGCCGTTGGTCTCGATGGCGATTTCGAAGCCGCGCGCGTGTACCGCCGCGATCAGCTTTGCATCGAGTTGGAGCAGCGGCTCGCCGCCTGTGAAGACGACGAAGGCGTGGTCGCGGCCTGGTGCGGCCCAGGTCGCGGCGATGGCGTCGGCCAGGGAGGCGGCATCGGCGAAACGGCCACCGCCTTCGCCGTCGGTGCCGACGAAATCTGTGTCGCAGAAACGACAGGTCGCGCCCGCGCGATCGGCCTCCCGCCCCGACCAGAGATTGCATCCGGCGAAACGGCAGAACACGGCGGCGCGGCCGGCATACGCGCCCTCACCCTGGAGGGTCGCGAACATCTCCTTGATCATATAGGCCATGGGGGTGATTTCGGACAGGCGGTGCCCGGACGCAAGCGTTAAATCATGGCGCCGCGTCGCACGATATGGAGGGGGGCGGTTTTCGCGGTGGCGGAGACGGCCTTGAAGCATGAAAGGACACGCCATATGGCGGACAAGACGCATCACTACGCGGTCACGGTGCGCTGGACCGGCAATACCGGTGCTGGAACGCGGAACTATCGTGGATATGAACGTGCCCACGATATTGTCGCGGAGGGCAAACCTGTCATTGCGGGATCGTCCGATCCTGCCTTTCGGGGCGATCCCGACCGATGGAATCCGGAGGAGTTGCTGGTCGCGTCGCTGTCCGCCTGCCACAAGCTGTGGTTTCTGGGCCTATGCGCGCAGGCCGGTATCGTGGTGACGGCGTATGAAGACGATGCGGCAGGCTGCATGGTCGAAGAGGCGGACGGGGGCGGGCAGTTCACCTCCGTCACGTTGCGCCCCCGTGTGACGGTTTCGGCCGGGTCGGATGTGGAAGCGGCCAGGGCGTTGCATGAGAAGGCTCATGGCCTGTGCTTTATCGCGCGATCCGTGAATTTTCCGGTGCGCAATGCGCCCGTGATCGTCAGGGAGCCGCCGGTCGATCGGTGATCGCCGGCGGCCTGGCCTGTCAGGCCTGGACGAGGCTGGTATGCATGCCCAGGCGGGCCAGCAGGCGGGCGTCGCGGCTGGCTTCGGGGTTGGGGGTGGTCAGCAGTTTCTCGCCGTAGAAGATCGAGTTGGCGCCGGCCAGGAAGCACAGGGTCTGGGCTTCGTCCGTCATGTCCTCGCGCCCGGCGGCCAGGCGGACGCGGCTGGCGGGCATGGCGATGCGGGCGGCGGCGATGATGCGCACGAAATCGATCGGGTCGACCGCCTCGGCCTCGGCCAGCGGGGTGCCGGCCACGCGCACCAGCAGATTGATCGGCACGCTCTCGGGGTGTCTGGGCAGGCTGGCCAGGCTGGCGATCAGGCCGGCGCGGTCGCTTTCGTCCTCGCCCATGCCGACGATGCCGCCGCAGCAGACATTGATCCCGGCATCACGGACATTGGCCAGCGTGTCCAGCCGGTCCTGATAGGTGCGGGTGGAGATGATGTTGCCGTAATGCTCGGGCGAGGTGTCGAGATTATGGTTGTAGTAGTCCAGCCCGGCATCGCGCAGGCGCTGGGCCTGGCGGGCATCGAGCATGCCCAGGGTGACGCAGCTTTCCAGGCCCAGGGCCTTCACGCCCTCGACCATGGCGCAGACCGTCTCAAGATCATGATCCTTGGGCGAGCGCCAGGCGGCGCCCATGCAGAAGCGCGCGGCCCCGGCATCGCGCGCGGCGCGGGCTTCCTTCAGCACGGCTTCCACCGCCATCAGGCGGCTGGCCTTGACGCCGCCATCCTCATGCATCGCGCTCTGCGGGCAATAGGCGCAATCTTCCGGGCAGCCGCCGGTCTTGATCGAGAGCAGGGTGGAGATCTGCACCTCGGTGGGGTCGAAGCGGGCGCGATGCACGCTCTGGGCCCGGAACAGCAGCTCGGGGAAGGGCAGGGCGATCAGCGCCGCGATTTCGTCGCGCGTCCAGTCGGTGCGCACCGGCGGAAGGGACGGATCGGCGAAAGCGGGCGATGCGGCCGGCATGAGACCATCGGGCATCGGGCGGGTTCCTGGACTGTTGGCGATAGGAGGCTGTTTCGAAAGCCCAGCCGGCGGGGCTTTTGAAACAGCCTCGAAGGGACAACGCTGTGCCACAGAAGCGAGGGGTATGTCACCCATGTCGGCTTGTCAGGGCTTGTTTCGATTGTCCAGGAGGGCAGGCAGGGCCTTGCAGAAAAAAATCGTTGACCGTTGAATGAATGGGGCGGCCAGTGGCCATGCCCCGTTTTCCTGGGCGAACGAATAGAAAGCGCGCTCCGGCGATGCTAGGATGGACGGCTCGACACTGAACAAGGACGATCTGGTGCCGTTCCATCATACTCCGCTCAGTCGACGCAGGGGACGCCCGGCGAAGGGAACGCCCGCGGCGCGCGACGCCATGCTCGGCGCGGCCCTGCATGGGTTTTCGCGGAAGGGTTATGACGGAACGGGGCTGCGGGAGATCGCGGATGAGGCAGGCGTCGATCCCGCGCTGATTTCCCATCATTTCGGCTCGAAATTCGCCCTGTGGAAGGCGGTGGTGGACGAGATTGCGCTACGCCTGGCCGCTGCGCGCCGGTCGATCGAGGAATTGCATGGCGCATCGGGGCCCACCGAAGAACGGGTGCGCGAAGGACTGACGCGTTTCATCACGGCCAATTGCGATATTCCCGAACTGGCGAAATTTCTCTCCGACGAGATGAGCCAGCCTGGGGAACGGCAGGAATATATCATGCGTGAAATCTGGGAACCATACCAGGACGCGATGCTGCCCTTGTTGCAGGAGGCCCGGGCGGACGGGCTGCTGCGCCATGACGGATCGCCCGAACTGACCCTGATGATGGTCATGGGGGCCGTGATGCTGCCGTTGCTGATGATGCGCCGGCGGGGGCTTTCGAAAGGGGACGAGGCGGAATTGTCGCGCCGGCTGATCTCGGACGTATTGCCGATGATACTGGCGGCCTGAGAACCCGACCGAAAATGCGGTCTGGCGGCGAGCCGCCGCGCGTTGCGCCGCCAGGCCGGGGACGATCAGGATGCCGCGTTGATCTGTTTCGTCCATAGCGGAAGATTGTAATAGTTGGTGACGCGCGCGATCTTGCTGCCCCGGATCTGGAAGAAGGCACCGACCGGCAGGGCATAGGTCTGGCCTGTTGCCGGGGGAAGGCCCTGTTCGGTCTTCAGATAGGTGCCATGGACGATGAATTCCGCCGCGGCGCGCGTGCCGTCCGGTGTCGTCATGATCACGAGATCCTTCGACGCCTCGCGATAGAAGCCTTCCATGCGCCGCAGGAAGGCTTCGAATTGGGGGCGGCCGGTCTCCTGCCCGCCCTGGTTGATGTCATGGACGACATCCTCGGTCAGCAGGTCGAGGACGGCCGGGATATCCTCGCGATTGAAGGCGTCGTAATAGGCGTGGATCAGCGCCTGGGTCTGTTCGGCTGACATGGGTTTTCCTAAGCTGAGAAGGGGATGCGGCGGGCGACGGGAACCGTGACCGGCCAGTCGCGGCAGTTGCGCACGGCGCCGTTTTCGCGCACCGCGTCCAGTGTGGCCGGGTCGAGTGTCGTGAAGATCCACCCGCCCTGGTCCAGCTTGCCTTCCGCCATGATGCCGTCGGCCGGGAAACCGCGATCGACCGGGCCGTAAACCCCGGCGCAGCCATGGTTCTCGTCCAGCGTGGCCAGCCAGGGCGCGTCGCCCACGGTCGGCGAGACCGCGACGAAGCACTGGTTTTCCAACGCGCGGGCCTGCGCCGAAATCCGTACCCGGTTGAAGCCATGCATGGAATCGGTGCAGGTGGGCACCAGGATCAGCCAGGCCTCGGCCTCGATCTGGGCGCGTGCCAGCATCGGAAATTCCGAATCATAGCAGACCGAGGTGCCGATCAGGCCCCACGGGGTTTCGAACACGCCGGGCGGATTGCCCGCGCGCACGCCCCAGGATTCATTCTCGAACCGGGTCATGACGTGTTTGTCCTGGAAGGCGACCTGACCGTCCGGGGCGATGAGGGGGGCGCGGTTGCGCACCCCTGCGGCCTCGGGCCGGGGGAGGGTGCCGGGCATCAGCCAGACCTTATGGCGCTGTGCCGTCTCGCGCATGATGTTCAGGATGGCGTCGCTGCACCGGCAGACGGCCGCCAGTTCCGCCGCCGGATCGGGCCGGTCGGTCAGTGCGGCGGCGGCTTCCATGCAGGAATATTCCGGCATCAGCAGCAGGTCCGCGTGCGGCGCGGCTTCTGCCACCAGGGCGTCCAGATGGCGGGCGTAATCCTCGATCGTGTGATTGCGTGCCACTTCCCAGGCCAGCACGCCCAGTCGGATTGGTTTGTTCATGCATCATGCTCCTGCATCTCGAGGCTGGCGGGGATCGGTGCGCCGCGAAGCGATTTGATGAAGAAATCGAGCGTGTGGGGCGTTTCTTCGGCGTGACCCGGCTCTTTCCAGTCCAGTTCGCACGTCACGCCGGGCAGGGGGCGGAAGCCGCGTCGGGCCCAGAAGGCGTGCAGCGTGGTGGCGCCGGGCGGGCGGGCCGGATGATCGTCCGGACGGCGCACCGAGCAGAAGGTCGCGAAATTGGCCAGGCTCGTCGTGAGAGCATGGCGTTCGCGCTCTTCGAAGAAGCGTACGCCCAGCCCCTGGCCGCGATAGGCATCGAGAAGCACGGACTCGCCGAAATAGAAGAAATCGTCCGTGCTCAGGCCCCGTGTTTCGAAAGGCGCGCGAATGGCCTCCTGTTCGTCCCGCATCGGCAGGCAGGTGGAGGCACCGACCACGCTGTCGCCGTCGCGGGCGATGATGACGGCTGCCCCTTCGCTGCGGACATAGAATTGGAGGTATTTTTCCTCGTAGGCCACGTCTCCGTCATACAGATAGGGCCAGTCGCGGAAGACGCCGATGCGCAGGCGGGCGAGATCCGGAAGGACCGGGATGATGCGCTCGCCTGTCAATGTTTCGATCGTCACGCGCATTCTGGCTGATCCTTTTCAGTTGCTTTCCCAGCCGGGCCGCGACGAGGAAATCGGCGCCAGGGTGGCGTCGAGCGCCTGCTGCATGCGGCGCTTCCTTGCGTACATTAAATCACCGGATGTTGAATATAAGGCCGCCGGCGGAGCGTCAAGGGATGGGCGAGCGGGTCGGGGAAGGCAATTCGCAGGGCCACAGGACGGGTGATTCGTTTTAGGTTCGTGCCGATGGAAAGGCATGGGCTCTCGTTGGTCTCTTTACACTTCACAGGCCGGTCAGCGAAGATATCCTCAGGGGTCAGGCCATTGCCCGGGATGGGAAAAGTCTGATATTTCGTATCCTGGGAGGCGATTCTATGAGTAGTGATCCGAAACACATTATTATCCCGATCTTTTACAACCATCGGGGCGCCATGATTTTTCGTGATCGGCCGCTCAGGATAAAGCCCACCCCCTCCACGATGCAGAGCATCCTGGGATTGGTTAACAAGAATTCTCTTCCAAAAGAAAAAACGATCTATCAGGATTATTTCTACTACGGGTTTGAATTCAATCCGAAGAAGATTCGTCTGGTAAACGCTCTCATGGGCGGTATTTTTGATTATTTCCATTCCATCGGAGTGACTTTTAATTACCCTGGCGTCGATCAGAGCTCGATCGCCGAGGACTGGGTCGGGAGGACGCGTTATCATGTCGTAGCCGTCATGGCCGACGTGCGTAACCCGTATCTCTGTGCCTATGGCTATCTCGATCCGTCAACCAATGCCTTTATCGAGGACGACAACGAGACGAATCCCCGCTCCAAGATGAAGTCGCCTGCCGTATCCGTGGCGACAGTGAAGAATATGATCCGCAAGGGTGAGCTTGGTGAGGCGCATATTCGTCTGGCACAGGTGCAGCTATCCGCTCCGTGACGGAATAGATCTTTACTGGCTTCCATTCTCTTTGGCCGCGCGGTCCCTCAATGCGGAGATGGGGTGCGGATTGGCGGATCTGGCTGCTCCGCGGATTTAGGCGGCTTTGGCGGCAAGGCCCGCCCTTTCAGGTGAAATACAGGTTCTCGGACGGGGCGGCAGCGCGCATCATTATCGCGATGACGATGTGCTGTTACTGGTCCCGGCGTCGGATCGAGTGCGGAAAATATGGCTGGCTTTGCTGGCCGGACGGTTCGGTGTCTGAATATCCGACGTTCCCTGCGTGAAGAATGTCCGGAGGGCTGATGATGATTGGTGGGACACGAAGCCTTTCGGCCTGGTGGGGCATCCGGTCGCGCATGCCCGCACACCTCAGGCGATGAATGCCCTCTTCGAACGCAACGGGCTTGATGCGGTCATGATGCCCTGATCAACCGTTCGCGGGAACGGCTTCTGGCGCCTCACGAGCGGCTGAGATTGCGGTTTCCGGACCTGGAGATCGTGATCGGGGAGCATGTCGGGGGCATGTTCTGGTCGTCAATGCGACATCGCGCGGTCTGCGGGAGGCCTGATCGGTCCGCCCCGAGGGGCGGACCGGGGGGATGTGTCAGGCGTGGCCCGTCAGCACGTCCAGCAGGGTCTGACCCAGCAGGGCCGGGCTGGCGGAGACGTGGATGCCGGCGTCGCGCAGGGCCTCGATCTTGGCGGCGGCCGTTTCGTGCCCGCCGGTGATGACCGCGCCGGCATGGCCCATGCGACGCCCCGGCGGGGCGGTAGCCCCGGCGATGAAGCCCACGACCGGCTTGCGGGTCCCGCTGTCGCGAATCAGCGTCGCGCCGTCGATTTCCGACGTGCCGCCGATTTCGCCGATCATGATGATCGAATCGGTGTCGGGGTCCGCGATGAAGCGTTCCAGCACATCGATGAAATCCATCCCCTTGACCGGATCGCCGCCGATGCCGACGCAGGTGCTCTGCCCCAGCCCGACCGCTGTGGTCTGGGCCACGGCCTCGTAGGTCAGGGTGCCGGAGCGCGAGACGATGCCCACCTTGCCGGGGCGGTGGATCGCGCCGGGCATGATGCCGATCTTGCACTCGCCGGGGGTGATGATGCCGGGGCAGTTGGGGCCGATCAGCAGGCTGTCGGACCGGTGCAGCACCTGCTGCACGCGCACCATGTCCAGCACAGGAATGCCTTCGGTGATGCAGACGATCAGGGGCACGCCGGCGGCGATTGCCTCGAGGATCGCATCGGCGGCGCCGGCGGGCGGCACGTAGATGACGCTGGCATCGACCCGCGTGGCCGCGCAGGCCTGGGCCACCGTATCGAAGACCGGCAGGCCGAGATGGGTCTCGCCGCCCCGGCCGGGGGTGACGCCGCCGACCAGTCGGGTGCCGTAGGCCAGGGCCTGTTCGGAATGGAAGGTGCCCTGGGCGCCGGTGAAGCCCTGGGTGATGACGCGGGTATCGCTATGGACCAGGATGGACATCAGGCGACTCCTTCCGCGCGCACGGCTGCGACGATCTTGCGCGCCGCGTCGCCCAGATCGTTGGCCGGGATGATCTTCAGGCCGGAGTGGGACAGGATCTCCTGCCCGCGTTCGACATTGGTGCCGGCCAGGCGGACCACCAGCGGCACGCGCAGGCCCGTCTCGTGCGAGGCGGCGACGATGGCTTCGGCGATGATGTCGCAGCGCATGATGCCGCCGAAGATGTTCACCAGGATGCCGCGCACCTTCTGGTCGGACAGCACGATGCGGAACGCCGCCGCCACCCGCTCGCGCGTGGCGCCGCCGCCGACATCGAGGAAATTGGCCGGTTCCTCACCCTCCATCTTGATGATGTCCATGGTCGCCATGGCCAGGCCGGCGCCGTTGACCATGCAGCCGATGGTGCCGTCCAGCCCGACATAGGCCAGGCCGTGGCGCGCGGCCTCGCGCTCGCGGGGGTCTTCCTCGTTCTCGTCGCGCAGCTCCTCCAGTTCCGGATGGCGGAACAGCGCGTTGTCGTCGAAGCTCATCTTGGCGTCGAGCGCCACCAGGTCGCCCGAGCCGGTGACGACCAGCGGATTGATCTCGACGATCGCGGCGTCCAGCGACACGAAGGCCTCGTAGGCCGCGCGCAGGACGGTGGTGAAGGCGCGGATCGAGCGGCCGTGCAGGTCCAGCCGGGCCGCGAGGGTGCGGGCCTGGTAGTCGGACAGGCCGGTGGCGGGGTCGATCGATTCCTTCAGGATGCGTTCGGGCGTGGCGGCGGCGACGTCCTCGATCGCCATGCCGCCATCCTGCGACGCGACGATGACGATGCGGCCGGTGGCGCGATCGACCAGCAGGGAGAGATAGAGCTCGCGCGCGATCTCGCAGCCGGCCTCGATATAGAGGCGGCGGACGATGCGGCCGGCCGGACCGGTCTGGCGGGTGACGAGGGTGCTGTCCAGCATCGCGACGGCGGCCTGCTGCGCATCGTCGGGGGTGCGGGCCAGGCGGACGCCGCCCTTGCCGCCGGGATCATCGGCGAAATGGCCGGCGCCACGGCCGCCGGCGTGGATCTGCGCCTTGACGACCACGATCGGGCCGCCGATCGCGCGGGCGGCCACCAGGGCCTCGTCGGGTGAACGGACGACCCGCCCGTCCAGCACGGGCATGCCGAATCCCTTCAAGAGGGCTTTCGCCTGATATTCGTGTATGTTCATACGGTTATGATCCGCGTTTGTTGTCATTGCGCCAGGGGGAAGCCGGGCGGTGCGCCGGTCGCGTATGCGCCAGCGATCGTCTGCATGGCATAATTGGACGGTTTATGCCATCTCACAAGCTGAAAAGGACTTGTTCAGGCTTCGTATATGCCCTTCTGCACGGAAGGGCGGGAAAGAGGGAAACGGGGCAGGACGGCATGAAAGACGGAGCACGATGAAACACTGGCGCATTGAGCAGATGGACTGGGACAGTTTCGATCCGGCCCGTGTCGATCCCGACATCGTCCAGCTGGTCAAGGCGGCGTCGGTCGTCGAACGGAACGGCGTGGATTATGCGCTCTATCTGAACAATGTGTTCTTCGATGACCCGGCCTTCCGCGAGGCGGCGGACAATTGGGCAATCGAGGAAGTGCAGCATGGCGACGCCCTGGGGCGGTGGGCGATGCTGGCCGATCCGTCATGGGATTATCCGCAGGCGTTCGAACGCTACCGGACATCGTACAAGCTGGAACTGGAGGTCGACCGGTCCATTCGCGGGTCGCGCACCGGGGAACTGATTGCGCGCTGCATGGTGGAGACCGGGACGTCGTCCTTCTACACCGCGCTGGCCGATGCGACGGAGGAGCCGCTGCTGAAGGCGATCTGTCGGCAGATCGCAGCGGACGAATACAGGCATTTCAAGCTGTTCTACGATCACATGAACCGTTACCTGAAGCGCGAGAAGCTGGGTGTGTGGCAGCGTATGCGCATCGCGCTGGGCCGGGTGACGGAGAGCGAGGACGACGAGCTGGCCTCGGCCTACCACACCACCAACGAGCCGGCCGGCATTCCTTACGACCATGGCCGGTGCATTGCGGCCTATATGGCGCGGGCAATGCGCTATTATCAGCCCAGGCACACCGTGCGCGTCACCGGCATGGTCCTGAAGACCATCGGGATCACGCCGCATGGCTGGGTGCATGAACTGGTCGCGCGGGGCGTGTATCATCTCATTCGCATACGGCAGAAGAAATTCGCGCGTCAGGCGGCCTTGGCCTGACGGGACAGGAACCTGGAGGGAGTGACGATGTTGGTGCGCAAAATGATCGCGGCCGCGAGCCTCGGCCTGACCGTGGCGGCGTTATGCCCGGCGGAGGCTGTGCTGGCCCAGCCTTATTCCCTGCCGATCGCGACATCGCCCGCAGCGCCGCTGCCCCCCGATGCCGCCGCCGTCGCGGTACAGCAGGACCTGGCCCAGGTGGGGGTCGCGGCCTTTACCGCGCCCGCCTTTCGGCCGGGGCTGGTCCGGCATGTGGTGCTGTTCCGCTTCCTCAAGGATGTGACGCCGTTTCAGAAGGCCGAGATCGCCCGGCGTTTCCTGGAGCTGGCGGCCGATTCCCACCGTCCCGACGGCCGCCCGGTGGTCGAATCGATCGAGACCGGTTTCCAGAACGGTGGCGAGGGCGTGGATGAGGGGTACCAGATGGGGTTCCTGGTCAGTTTCCGCTCGGAAGGGGACCGGAATTACTATGTCGGCCGGCCGGTCGTGACCCAGCCGGGCTTCTTCGATCCCGCGCATGATGCCTTCAAGGCGTTCGCGGCGCCGTACCTGGCGGGCATCATGGCATTCGATTATCGCGTGGCGGCGCTGGCGCGTCCGCCGGAGCCTGTGAAAACCGCTGGATCGCGGGCTGGGCACCGCAAATAAACCGTCATACTGTATCCCGTTCGTAATAGAATGAAGAGAAACGGGATGTCGGATTCCAGGCGATATGGGCGGAGCGGTTCGGCGCGGCGCGCATGGTTGTGCAGCGCCGCGCTGCTGATGGCGGCGAGTTGGAGCGGCGGGACGCGGGCGGCCGAACCGGCCGTGGCGGCGAAGGTTGCCGACGGGACCGACGCGCCGTCCTACGGGGCCTGGGGCTTCGACGTGGCCGGACGGGATCTGTCGATCGCGCCGGGCAACAATTTCTTTGGCTACGCCAACGGCCACGCGGTGCACGACATCGTCATCCCGCCCGACATGACGGCCTATGGGCCGTTCAACATGCTGCACGAACTGTCGCGCAAGCGTGTGCAGGGCATTCTGAACGACCTGTCTGCCCATCCGGTGGCCGAGCCCGCGACGGTCGACCAGAAGCTGGGCACCTTCTATGCGACCTTCATGGACGAGAAGGGGATCGAGGCCCAGGGCACCCGGCCGCTGGCGCCGGACCTCGATGCCGTGCGCGCGGTGAGCGACCGGACCGCCTTCGCCACCCTGCTGGGGCGCGCCCAGACGGGATTCCAGTATTCGCTGTTCGGGCTGGGTATCCAGCCGGACGCCAAGGACCCGACCGTCTACGCGCTGATGCTGGACCAGGCAGGCCTGGGCATGCCGGATCGGGATTATTATCTGAAGCCTGAACTGGCGGCGAAGAAGACCGCCTATCAGGCTTATGTCCAGCAGGCCCTGACCCTGATCGGCTGGCCGGATGCCGCGCGGCAGGCCCAGGCCATCGTGGCATTCGAAACGCGGCTGGCGCAGGTCCACTGGGCGCGGCAGGACCTGCGCGATCCCGACAAGATCTATAACCCCATCACGGTCGTCGACCTGGCCAAGCGTGCGCCGGGCTTCGACTGGGCGGCCTATCTGACCGGCGCCGAACTGCCCGAGACGATCGTGAAATCGGGCACGCTGATCGTCGGCGAGCCCGATGCCATCATCGGCGAGGCCCGCATTGCGTCGGAAACCCCCCTGGATACGCTGAGGGCCTGGCTGGCCTTCCACCTGGTGGACAATGCAGCGCATTATCTGCCCAAGGCCTTCGTCCAGGCATCGTTCGACTTCAACGACAAGACGCTGGGCGGCCAGCCGCAATTGCCCGACCGGTGGAAACGCGGCGTGACCGCCACCGGCAATGCGATGGGCATGGCACTGGGCCAGACCTATGTCGCGCGCTATTTCCCGCCGGAATACCGGCGGATGATGGAGTCGCTGACCACCGAGCTGAAGGCGGCTTTCCGCGTGCGGCTGCAGCATAATGCGTGGATGGGCCCGGAGACGCGTGCGGCAGCCCTACAGAAGCTGGATCATTTCACCATCCAGATCGGCTACCCCAAGCGCTGGCGGGATTATGCGACGCTCGTCGTCAAGCAGGGGGATGTCTATGGCAATGCCGGGCGCGCCGTTGGCTTCGAATGGCGCTACTGGCTGGGGCATCTGGGCCACCCGGTCGATCGTGACGAGTGGGACATGACCCCGCAGACGGTCAATGCCTACAACAACCCGCTGTTCAACGAGGTCGTGTTCCCGGCCGCGATCCTGCAGCCGCCCTTCTTCAACCCCAAGGCTGACCCGGCGATCAATTATGGTGCGATCGGTGGTGTGATCGGCCATGAGATGACGCATTCCTTCGACGATGAGGGGCGCAAGTTCGACTATCTGGGCCGCCTGAAGGAATGGTGGACGAAGGATGACGAGGCCCGTTTCAACAAGCTGGCCGATCGTTTCGGCAAGCAGTACGACGCGTTCGAGGTGCTGCCGGGCGTGCATGTGAACGGCAAGCTGACGATGGGCGAGAACATTGCCGACCTCGGCGGGCTGACCCTGGCGCTGGATGCCTATCATGCCTCGCTGCACGGCAAGCCGGCCCCGGTGATCGGCGGCCTGACCGGGGACCAGCGCGTGTTCCTGGGCTGGGCGCAGGTCTGGCGGCAGAAGCTGCGTGACGACATCGCGCGCCAGCGGGTGATGACGGACCCGCATTCGCCGCCGCAGGCGCGGGTCAATATCCCCATGCACAATATCGACGCGTGGTACAAGGCCTGGAACGTCAAGCCGGGCGACACGCTGTATCTGAAGCCCGAGGACCGGGTGAAGATCTGGTAACGGCGGAAGCCTCGTACGCCGGGAGCAGGGGGCATGCAGGGACGGTTTTTGTCGTTCCGCCCCTTGCGCAAACGGGTGCCACCTGCTGGAAACCACCTCGTGATCGGGGAGAGGTGTGATGACGACGGTGACGCTTGGCCATCCGGAAACCATCCTGCATGCGGTAGCCGCGGCGGCGGTGGTGCGTGTGCTGGAAGCCTATGACCTGGAGGTCGAATATGTCACCGGCGGCCAGGACGAACTGACGGCCGCGATGAAGGCCGGCGGGATCGACCTGTTCGTGTCCGCATGGCTGCCCGATGTCGATGCCCGGTGGCTGGACCGGTCGCTGGGCATGGATGTGCTCGGAGAATTGTACAAGCCCGTCTTCGGCTGGTTCATGCCCGAAGGGTGCGCGCCGGATGTGGCCTCGATTGCCGATCTGGGACGCGATGACGGGGCGGTCAACCGCAATATCGTGGCGCCGGAATCGGCTCTCGAACGGGTACGGCTCGGCGTGGGGGCCTATGGGCTGACGGAGCGCGGCTTTACCATCGAGGCCCGTCCCGATGAGGACGCCTATCAGCATGCGGCGAAGGCGATCGAAGCCGGCGAGGCGTCGATCCTACCGCTGTGGCAGCCGCATTTCCTGCATCATGGCGGCCGGCTGCGGCCGCTGGAAGACCCCAGGAACGTGCTGGCCGGCGAGCAGGCCGCGCGGATGCTGGTGCGCCGGGAGGCGCGTGCGGAACTGGATTCCGACCTGCTGGACGAGCTGGACGAGCTGATGCTGGGCCACAAGGTGGTGAGCGCGCTGGAATATGCCGTGCGTTGCGACGGCATGAGTGCCGACGAGGCTGCCGAGGCCTGGCAGCGCGGAAAGCTTCTGCCCCGCTAGGTCCATGGAGCATGCCGATTATCTGACCGTTGGAACGGCCGGCGACCTGAGCGAAGCCGATTACTGGCTGTTCGGGGCCATGCGGCCGCGTTCATGCCCGTTGCGCGTGCTGGTTGCCGGGGACGACGCCGCCGTTGCGGCCCGGCTGGCCGAGGCCTTCAGTGCCGGAGGACGGCCCGGTGCGGTTGCCTTTCTCGCGCCCGGTGCGCAGCCCGTGCATTCTGTTCACGACTATATCGATTGCGACCTGAGCGCGGATGCGGCCCCGCGGGCGCGGCTGGGAGCCCTGGCCGACCTGCTGGCGCCCGGCGGCGGGATGCGGATCGTGGTCGCCGCGTCGGATGGGCGTGGCGGCGGCTACGATGTCGCGGGACTGTTCGACCTGCTGGCGGCGGCCGGATTGGCGCCTGTCTGCCTGATGGCGCCGCTGGAATACGACCCCGCGCTGCTTGATGCGGAGCCAGCGCTTTGTACCGATCTTGATTTCCTGCCTGATCGCGCCCGGGCCTGCCTGGCCGAATCGCGGGCGGGGGAGCGGGCGTTCCATGTGGCTTATGTCCGCCGGGCGGGAGATCGGGTGTGGCGGGCCGATCCGATGGATCGGGATTCGGTGCCGGTTCTGCATGGCGGGGACGGGTTCGCCCTTTCACGGCTTATGCGGCCGGATAACCGCCTGCCGGTTCGTCTGGGTGACCGTGTGGTGCTGGTGCCGGTGCCGTCGCAATCGCGCGGGCTGCTGCCGCTGATCGATGGCAGGCGCACGGTTGGGGACCTGATGGCGATTCTGGACAATCGGGGCGTGGAAGCCGATCAGTTCCGGCAGGTCTGGCGGACGATGTTTGCCACGTTCGCGGGGCTGAGCCGGCTTCTGCTTCAGGCGCCACCGTGACCGGGCGGCCGGATGCGCCGCTGGCCATCGTGATCTTCGGGGCGGCGGTGCGTCCCGATGGCACGCCCACGCCGACATTGCGTCGCCGGGTGGCGGCCGCGGCCGCCTTCGGGCGGATGTGCGCGGAACCGCTGTTCGTGCCGACCGGCGGCAGCCTGGATGGGCGCCCGGCCGAAGCGCCTGTGATGGCGGACCTGCTGCGTCGGGCGGGTATTCCCGACACGGCGATCATGATCGAGGCGACGGCGCGCGATACGCTGGATTCGGTGCTGGCCTGTTCCGCGCTGCTGCGGGCGCGTGGCTATCGCGGCCCCGTTGCGGTTGCCAGCAGCGCCTACCACCTGCCGCGTTGCCTGGTACTGATGCGGTTGGCCGGCTGGCGGGTGATGCGGGTGCCGCCGCCGTCCGTGCCGGCCGCCCGGCGCCTGGCGCGCCGGTGGTTCTGGCGCCTGCGTGAGGTCCCGGCCCTGCCGTGGGATGTCCTGCTGCTGCTGTGCCGTCGCCGGGATGGCGTGCCCCGCGATTGACAGGCGCCGTATCCTGTCGGCATCTCGCGGACCGGAACGCGAGATTTCTTTTGGATAATGAGGACAGCATGACCGTTCACGCCTTCATCTTCCCCGGTCAGGGTAGCCAGTCCGTTGGGATGGGGGCCGAACTGGCCGCTGCCTTTGCCCCGGCGCGCGAAGTGTTCGAAGAAGTCGATGATGCGCTGGAGCAGAAGCTCTCGACCCTGATGTTCGAAGGGCCGATGGAGGAGCTGACCCGCACCGAAAATACGCAGCCTGCCCTGATGGCGGTGTCGCTGGCGGTGCTGCGGGTGCTGGAGAAGGAAGGCGGGCTGGAACTGAAGCGCGCGGCCGCGCTGGTGGCCGGTCATTCGCTGGGTGAGTATTCGGCGCTGGCGGCGGCGCGGTCACTGGGGATTGCCCAGACGGCGCGCCTGCTGCGCCTGCGCGGCACGGCGATGCAGAAGGCGGTGCCGGCGGGTGAAGGCGGCATGGCCGCGCTGATCGGCGTGGATCTTGAGCAGGCGCGCGCAATCTGCGCCGAGGCCGCGATCCTGCGCGTCGAGGGCGAGCCGGATCGGAGCGAGATCATCGAGGTCGCCAATGATAATGGCGGCGGGCAGATCGTCATTTCGGGCCGGGCGACGGCTATCGAGCGCGCGATCGCGGTCGCCAAGGCGCGTGGGGTGAAGCGGGCGGTGGTGCTGCCGGTGTCGGCGCCGTTCCACTGCTCGCTGATGGCGCCGGCCGCCGATGCGATGGGTGAGGCGCTGGAACGGGCCGAAATCGCCGCGCCGGTAGTGCCGCTGGTGGCCAATGTCTCGGCGGCGAAGGTGACCGACCCGCAGGCGATTCGCGACCTGCTGGTGCGCCAGGTGACCGGCACCGTGCGCTGGCGCGAGAGTGTCGAGGCGATGGCGGCGATGGGCGTCGACAGTTTTGTGGAACTGGGAGCCGGCAAGGTACTGTCAGGGCTGGTCCGGCGCATCGCGCCCGAAGCGGCGACACGCTCGGTCGGCACCCCGGCGGATATCGAGGCGTTCCTCGCCTCTCTCTGATGGCGGGGCGGCGATAAGTGGTTTTTCAGGCAAGGACGGGCTGATGTTCAGGTTGGATGGCAAGACCGCGCTGGTGACGGGCGCATCGGGGGGGATCGGCGCCGCGATTGCGCGGACCCTGCATGCCCAGGGGGCGCGGGTGGTGCTTTCCGGCACGCGTGAGGCCGTGCTGGCCGCGGTGGCGGCCGAGATCGCGCCGGATGGCGAGCGGGTCCATGTGTGCCCCGCCGACCTGTCCGACCCGGCCGCGGCCGATGCGCTGGTCTCGGCCGCCGAGGTCGCGGCAGGCGCGCCGCTGGACATCCTGGTCAACAATGCCGGCCTGACGCGTGACGGGCTGGCGATTCGCATGAAGGACGAGGACTGGAACCGCGTCCTTGAGGTGGATCTGGCGGCGCCCTTCCGCCTGTGCCGCGCCGTGCTGAAGGGCATGCTGCGCCGCCGGGCCGGGCGAATCGTGAGCATCGCCTCGATCGTCGGTGTGACCGGCAATGCCGGCCAGGCGAATTATGCGGCTGCCAAGGCGGGCATGATCGGCATGACCAAGTCCCTGGCGCAGGAAGCCGGGTCGCGCGGCGTGACCGTCAATGTCGTGGCGCCGGGCTTCGTCCAGACCGCGATGACCGATGTGCTCTCGGAAGGGCAGCGCGAGAAGCTGCTGGGCGGCATTCCGCTGGGCCGCATGGGGAAGCCCGAGGATATCGCAGCATCCGTCGCCTATCTGGCGTCGGACGAGGCCGGCTGGATCACGGGTACGACGCTGAACGTCAACGGCGGGATGGCGATGCCCTGATCGCCGGGGGAGCATGCTGATTCCGCTGGACGCAGGCAGGGATATGGCGGACAACAATCCGATTTTGCGGGGCCTGTTTCGGGGTTTGGCAGCGGATTGTGACGGAAAGAAGATCCGCCGCCTTGGCTATTGCCGGGGAACCGTGCTAATCCGCCGCTGCTTCGTCCGGAAGCGGGCTGGGCATGGTCCGGCGGTTCCGCTTCGCGGGACGTCAGACAGGACGAATGAATTTCGAACCGCCCGTATCTCATTGGGGCAGACAGGAAGCGAAGACAGATGAGCGAAATCGCTGACAAGGTTAAGAAGATTGTGGTCGAGCACCTCGGTGTCGAGGAAAGCAAGGTGACGCCGGAGGCCTCCTTCATCGACGATCTGGGCGCGGACAGCCTGGACACGGTCGAGCTGGTGATGGCTTTCGAAGAGGCTTTCAGCGTCGAGATCCCGGAAGATGCGGCTGAGAAGATCGCCACCGTGAAGGACGCGATCGACTACATCGAGAAGCAGAAGGCCGCCTGAGGCTGCTATTACCGAACGTCGGATTTTGTGATCAGGGAGCGGTGCGGGTTGATACAATCTGCCGGAGGAGCGTCGGGACATCGACGCGTTGTTGTTACCGGTATGGGCATTGTCAGCCCGCTCGGGCTCGGGCTCGAACATAACTGGTCGCGCCTGATCGCCGGCGAAAGCGGGATCGGCCGGATCGCCTCGTTCGATCCATCGGACCTGCCGGCGCATGTCGCCGGCGAGGTGCCGGCGGGGCCGACCGAGGCGGGCGGCCTGACCCTGTCCGACTGGGTCCCGGTCAAGGACCAGAAGAAGATGGATCGCTTCATCCATCTGGGCCTTGTCGCGGCGACCGAGGCGGTCGAGGATTCCGGGTGGAAGCCCGAATCCGAGGAAGATCGGTGCCGGACCGGCGTGATGATCGGTTCGGGCATCGGTGGCCTGCAGACGATTTATGATGCGTCGATCACGGTGCATGAGGGACGGGCCCGCCGCCTGTCGCCCTTCTTTATTCCATCGGCGCTGATCAACCTGGTCTCCGGCCATGTTTCGATCAAATACGGCTTCAAGGGCCCCAACCATTCGGTCGTGACCGCGTGTGCCACCGGTGTGCATGCGATCGGCGATGCGTCGCGCCTGATCATGCTCGGCGATGCCGACGTGATGGTCGCGGGCGGCGCCGAAGCGGCTGTCTGCCCGTTGGGAATCGCCGGCTTCAGTTCGGCGCGTGCGCTGTCCACCGCGTTCAATGACACGCCGGAAAAGGCCTCGCGCCCCTGGGACCGCGATCGCGACGGCTTCGTCATGGGCGAAGGTGCCGGCATCGTGGTGCTGGAAGAATATGAGCACGCGAAGGCGCGCGGCGCCAAGATCTATGGCGAGATCATCGGATATGGCATGTCCGGCGACGCCTACCACATCACCGCGCCGGCCGAAGGGCATGAGGGTGCGTATCGTGCCATGCAGGCGGCTGTGCGCAGCGCCGGTATTTCGGTCTCCGACATCGGTTATGTGAACGCCCATGGGACGTCGACCATGGCGGACGATCTGGAATTGCAGGCGGTCGAGCGTCTGTTCGGCGATGCCGCGAGCCAGGTTGCGATGTCGTCGACCAAATCGGCCATCGGTCATCTGCTGGGTGCCGCCGGCGCCGTCGAGGCCATTTTCTCGATCCTGGCGATCCGTGACAAGGTCGCGCCGCCGACGCTGAACCTGGACAATCCGTCCACCGAAAGCGTGATCGACCGGGTGGCGCATGAGGCCCAGCGCCGTAAGATCGACATTGCCCTGTCGAACAGCTTCGGCTTCGGCGGCACCAACGCCAGCATCATCGTACGCGGCGTCTGACCTGCTTCCGGGCCGGTCTGGCCCGGACAGACGGATCGGGCTGCCGGCCTGATCCGCGTCCGGGGTTCTTGTCTTTGACATCGTGACGCGGAAGAAGAGCATCATGCTCAAGCGTCTTCTGATTTTCAGCCTGAGTCTGCTGCTGGTAATCTGCGCGGCAGGCGGGGGCATTGCCGCCTGGGGATGGTGGCAATATGGCGTGCCGGGACCGGCGCCCGAATCCCGCGCGGTGGTCGTTCCCCGTGGCGGCCTGGCCAGCACGGCGGCAACCTTGCAGCATGAAGGCGTGATCGCGCCGGGCCGTGTCGGCAGCCTGCTGTTTCGCGTCGCCGTTCATCTTACGCGCCATGATGGTGTCCTGCATGCGGCGGAACTAGCGTTTCCGGCCCATGCTTCGCTTCGCGACGTGCTGTTCGTGCTGCGCCATGGCAAGCCGGTGGTGCATTGGCTGACGGTGGCCGAGGGCCTTTCCGCCCTTCAGGTGGCGGAACTGATCGACCGCGCGCCGGTGCTGTCTGGCCCGCCGCTTTCGCCGCCGGCCGAGGGTGCTGTCCTGCCGCAGACTTACGATTATGAATGGGGAACGCCGCGCGCTGTCCTGCTGGGGCGAATGCAGGCGGCGATGGAGGCGGCGCTGGATGCGGTCTGGCGTGGTCGGACCCCCGTGCCGGAAATTCCCGATCGGCGGACGTTGCTTGTCCTTGCCTCGATGGTGGAGCGTGAGACCGCGATTGCGGGCGAGCGCCCGTTGGTGGCTCGCGTCTTCATCAACCGGCTGCGCCTTGGCATGCGGCTGCAATCCGATCCGACCGTGGTTTATGGAATCAATCGGGGCGCCGGGCCGCTGGGCCATGCCCTGACGCGGGCTGAACTGGAAGCGCCGGGTGTCTACAATACATATACGCTGCCGGGCCTGCCGGCCGGGCCGATCTGTTCGCCCGGCCGGGCCTCGCTGGATGCGGTGGCGCATCCTGCCGACAGCGATGCGCTGTATTTTGTTGCCGATGGCAGCGGGGGGCATGCGTTCGCCAGCAGTCTGGCGGAGCATAATCGCAATGTCGGGGCCTGGCGTGCGCGCCAGGCCCCGGGCAAGTGACCTCAGGGGGGAGAAAGAGGCTGGCTGCTGACGGGGCCGGATGCAGGGACGTTGACCTGTGACGGCTCGCCGCCTGCGCCGGGCTGGGCATAGGCCGGGGGCGGCATGGAAGGCGCGCCGGCCGTGGCCCTGGCCTGCACTTCGCTGAGTGCGGCGCGCAGGGGGTCGGCACCGGGATTGTTGACCCGCATCGAGACGACGATGTCCTCGGGGCCGACGATCTGGTTGTAATAGGCGCGATTCGCGCCGCTGTTGACCGTCAGTTTCGAACCGCCTAGCGCCGCGCCGGCAAACAGACCCTTGGATTTCTGCAGCGCCATGATGTCGGTATTGCGTTCGCCCGCCGTGCCGCTCTCGATTCCCGAACCCATGGTCGCGAACGAGGCGGCGGCGTTGGCGCCGAACTGGAACTGGCTGTCCAGCAGGGCTTGCAGGCCGCGATCGGTCATGACGAAGAACATCATCTGGGAATCCTGCATGCCGAGCTGGATTCCGACATTGGCCGAACTGAGCGTGTAGAAGGCCGGGTCGGACCACGATCCGCGCGCGTCGCGCGACAGCAGGGCGCAGCCGCCGCCCGCACCGCCGAAGCCGATCGACATGCGGAAGATGGACGGGCAGACCATCACCGCGCGGGCCTGCGTCATGTAGCGGGTGATCTTGCTGTTCGGGCCGGCGCCGCTGAACATCTCGCGCACCGTCAGGGTTGCGCGGTCGACCAGGGCCTGCTGCCGTTCGCCCGCAGCCAGGGCCGGCGCCGCCGGCAATGCCAGCGCAATGGCCGCCAGGGCCAGGGTTGTGCGGGAAAGACCGTCTCGCAAAGGCATGCTCCGTATGTTCGGCTGGGCGTGTGGTGGGCCATCGACCCACGCCCACTCCTGCCGGATTTTTATGGCGTAACCATGGCTGGCGGCGGCCGATCAGTCCAGCGGTACTGCGAGTGCCGCGGCCAGATCGTCGGCGATTCCCGGTGCCGTCGCAAGCAGGGTGATGCCGCCATCCAGCCCGCCATCCCGCAGGAAGGGGGAGAAGCGGGCCCCGGCCTCCTCCAGCAGGACCAGTGCTGCCGCGACGTCCCACAGGTTGATGACCATCTCCAGATAGCCGTCCTGCCGGCCACACGCGATATCGGCCAGGGCGAGCGCGCCGGAGCCGCCGGAGCGTGGCATGGCGCCCAGATCCAGGATCGCGGCCATCTTGGCCGCATAGACGCCGTCCGGGACCTTGTTGCTCCACCCCATCTCGACCATCGCGGACCTTGTATCCGTCACCGGCGAGGCCTGGATCGGCCGGCCGTTGAGGAAGGCACCATGGCCCCGCACGGCGGTATAGATCTCGTTCAGGGCCGGGGCGTGGATGATGCCGGCGACCGGCTGGTCGCCATCCATCAGGCCCAGCGAGACGCACCAGCGCGGACGGCCGCGCGCGTAGTTGGATGTGCCGTCGATGGGGTCGACCACCCAGCGCAGGCGGCCGGTGCGGGTGCGTCCTTCTTCCTCGCCCTGGAATCCGTCCTCGGGGAACAGGGCGCCGATCCGTTCGGAAATCAGGGCCTCGACCGCGCCGTCGGCTTCGGTCAGCCAGTCCTGGGCGCTTTTCTGCTTGCCCGAGGGGCCGCCCGGCGGCGGACGCATCGCCATGGCCAGATCGGCCGCGTCACGGACGATGGAGCGCGCGGCCTCGAACCGGCGCAGGATGGCGGCATCGGACATCGGAAAACCTTTCAGGATTGGTTGGATGGGGCGGAGCGCGATCATTCGGCCCGCCCTGCCATCCGCAGGGCAGCCGTGATGGCGGGGTCATCCAGACGGGCCAGCCGTGCGGCTGCCTGGGTGGCGAACAGCCATGTCAGCTTCCGCCGCCGGGCGGACGGCAGGGCGGTCGTGGCCGGTGGCCGCAGGATGGCGGCTTCGGCAATCACGTTCAGGCCGTCGGGGATGGTATCGGTATCGGCGACCATGATCCCGGTCGCCTCGGGCAGCAGGGAAAGAGGAAAAGTGCGATCGACGGCGAAGAAAAGCTGGTCGCACCAATCGCGATAGCAGGCCCATTTCCGGTCGGTCAGAAAGTCGCGTGGGCCGGATTTGATTTCGATGCAGACGAATCCGTTGTCGGGCCGCAGGGCCATGACATCCGCCCGGCGCCCGTCCGGCAGGATCAGTTCGTTCAGGGCCGCCCAGCCCATCTGGCCGCAGAGATGATTGACCGCGCGGCGGATGGCGATCTGGTTCTGGATGGGGTCGATGGGCATCCCGCGCACCATGCCACGGGTGGGTCGGCGCGTCACGGTCGCGGAGGTTTGCGAACGCGGCCTGATGGGATAGACCGCTCGGCGGCCGTCATGGGGCGGCCTTGCAGCATGGGGAGCGGCATGGGCATCCTGCGCACCGATATCTGGCGGACGGGCATTCTGCCCTATGCGCTGCCCGAAATCCTGGCGCGTGGCGGCGTTGACGGATTGCCGGTGACCTGGCTGCCGGATCTCGGGCCGTTCCGTTTTCTGGCCGATCCGTTCGGGGTGTGGCGGGATGATCGGCTGTATCTGTTTGCCGAGGTCTATGATTATCGCGACCGGATCGGCCGGATCGACGTTTTCGTCTTCGATCGGGCGATGCGCCTTCTGGATGCGCGGTCGGCGCTGTCCGAGCCGTGGCATCTGTCCTATCCGGTGGTGATCGCGGAGGGGGATGAGATCTATCTGCTGCCCGAAGCCTATCGGTCCGGTCGGCTGACATTGTATCGCGCCGTCTCCTTTCCCGATCGCTGGGAGAAGGTCCCCGATTTCGCCTTTCCCGAAGCGGCGATCGATGCCTCGCCGGTGCGGATCGATGGCAGGTGGTGGATGTTCTACAGCCCATCCAGCGGGTCGGCGGAAGACAAGCAGAGCCTGCTGCATGTCGCCTGGGCCGACGCGCTGCGCGGCCCGTGGCATCTGCATCCCGGCAATCCGGTGCGGCGGGATCGTCGCAGTGCGCGGCCGGGGGGCACGCCGATCCTGGTCGATGGGCGGGTGGTGCTGCCGACCCAGGATTGCACGGGCACGTATGGCGGGGCGATCGTGCCCGTGACGATCACCGAACTGGGGCCGGAGCGCTTTGCCGCCCGGGCCGGGGCCCCCATCGTCGCGGCGGCGGATTGGAAGCCTTTTACCGATGGCCTGCATACCTTGTCCGCCGCCGGGGAGGTGACGCTGGTGGATGCGAAGCGGATCAGCCGCTCACCGCGCCGGATCGCGATCGAACTGGATCGTCTGAGTCGGCGGAGGACCGGCAGGGGCCGATAAGCCTCAGCCGCGCCGGGGGGCCGTGATCCGGGCCAGGATAGCCTCGCCAGCGGCGTCGAACCGTTCGGGGGCGAACAGGTCCAGCACGTGAGTTCGTGCGGCCTGGCCCATGGTGGCCATGGCTTGGGGCTGGCGGAACATCCTTGCCAGGGCCTCGGCCAGGGCGGTGGGATCGGCGGGGGGAACCAGCAGTCCGGACACGCCGTCCTGTACGGTGTAGCGGATCTCGCCGACCGCGGAGGCGACGGGGGCCAGGCCCGCCTGCATGGCCTGATGCACGCCGATGCACAGCCCTTCATGCAATGAGGGCTGGACGTAGCCGTGCTGGCTGGAGAGGAAGTCGGCTACCGCGCTGGTGAATCCTGCCAGGCGCAGCGTGGTCAGACCATGTTCCCGGATCAGGCTTTCGAGTTGGGGGCGTGCGTCGCCTTCACCGGCGATGGTGACCTGAAAGGGCGGCAGGGACAGGTCGTCCTTCAGCAGTGCCAGGGCGTGACACAGGACGTCATAGCCCTTGACCGGGTGCAGCCGACCCAGCGAGCCGATCCGTACGATTTCGCCGGCTTGCCAGGCGCGGGCGGGCGGGCAGGTGGGATCGGCGCGGAAGATTGGCCACAATGCGGCGTGGTTTGCCGGAATCCGCAGCCGGTGGCGCATGAAATCCAGCACGCAGCTGGAATCGGCGACCCAGATTCGGCTCAGTCTCCGCAGGCTGCGCAGCAGGCGGGTGTTGGCGGGGCTCAGGCCGGCGGAATGCTGCCAACTGACGACGGGGAGGCGGCGCTTCAGCCCCACCATCTGTCCTATCACGGTGGCCCGGGTCAGGGACGTCCAGATCAGGTCCGGGTGCCAGCCTCCGATCTGGCGGTCCAGCCAGCGCAGGGCCGCCAGGTGGTCGCGTTGTCCTTCGGGACAGATTTCGACCGGGAGACCGGCTGCCTGCATTGCCGGCAGGGCCCGGCCGTCGCGGCGGAGCAGCGCGAAGATGGCCACCTCGTGCCCGGCGCGGCGCAGGACGCCGGTGATGTCGGGCACGGGGAAGGCAGCGCCCCCTCCTTCCAGCGAGTTGATGATGTAGGCGATGCGCATGGAGTTATGCGAACCGTGTGGTCTCTTTCTTCTTTTTCTGAAGAAAAAGAAGCAAAAAGACTTTTATCCGTTTGGTGTCCGACGATGCCCGCAGGATTTCCCTCAAGGAATCAAACGTTTTTTGGTTCTTTTTTTTAAAAAAGAACAGGGATGCGTCCTTCATTCGGAGGGGGGCCGGAGCAGGGATTCCACCAGGAGCAGGTCGGCGGGTTTGTCGACATCCACGGCGGCGCGGCCGTCGGGCAGGGCGACCAGCCTGACCGAGGCCTGGCTCAGGCTGCCGACCCTTGCGCACAGGGCCGCGCGGGTCAGGCCGTCAGTCACGTAGCGCAGCAGGGTGCTGATCCCCAGCAGGCGCGCCATGCGCAGCGGCCGTTTGCGTTCCTGTTCGATCCGCTGCCATAGCTGCACCACGCCGATCGACGCCGGCGTGCGGAACAGGAACAGGTTGCAGCCGGAAAAGGCGCCATCGGCCAGACGGATCATCGTGCGTTTCGTGCCTGGGACGTCGCGCGCGATATCGGCCTCCATGGCGACGGCGGCGGCCATGTCGCACTGTGCGTCGACGGAGTCGAGGAAGGCGTCGATCCATTCCGGGCGCAACAGCGCATGGTCGGCGGTAGTGACCAGCAGCGGGGTGCCGAGTGCGCGCAGGGCCTCCATCACGCTGGCGCTGGGGCCGGCGGCGGGCGGCAGGAAATCTACTGCATGGTTCAGTTCGAGGCCCGTCAGAATGCCGGGGGTTTCGATACTGATGACGATGCGGCCGATGCGGGGGGTGGCGGCGAGGGCGTCGATCACCCGCGCGATCATCGGCCGGCCGGCCACGGGGAGGATCGCCTTGTGCGATACGTTGGCGGCGCTGGCCATCGGGTCCTCGGCACCGGCACGGGTGCCGGCGAGGACCAGGACGGTCAGGGGGGCGGCCGGCGGGGTGTCGGACGTCACGCCGCGTCCCGCTGCGGTGTCGCCCCGTCCGGCCGGTCGCGCGGTGGCGCGCCGGTCTGTTCCATCACCCAGGGATAGCGGCCGGCTTCTTCCAGATCGTAACCCAGGTTGAAGACATGCGCGCTGCGCGGCCGGGCGCGGGCATCGACGTAATAGGTGCCGAAGACTCGGTCGACGACGAAGCTGGTGATGCCGTAATTGCCGTCTTCGTCATGGAAGTGATGCAGGACATGGCGCTGCTTCATCTTCTGAATCCAGCGCATCCGCGGCTTGTAGTTCAGGTGCTGGATGCAGTGGAAGAATTCATAGATACAGGTGATGACCAGCCCGGTGCCCATTGCCGCCGCGGCACCACCGACATTGCCGATCAGGTAGCCGATCGGCAATGTGATGATGGCGATGGTGGGGATGGTATTCAGCGGCGAGCCGAACAGCACATCCAGCAGATGCGGGTCCTGATGATGGTCGAAATGGATGCGCTTCCACAGAGTGGCCGTCCATTTCATTCGGTAGAGGAAGCGGCCGTGCAGGATGAAGCGATGGATCATGTACCACGCCAGCGGATAGACCGCGACGACGGCACCAGCGGCGACCAGAGCCGGCCCGACGCCGGGGAACTGCCATGCCAGCACCACGAAGCTGATCACGGCCAGAACGATATAGAGCAGGATCGTCGGGTAAGTGAGGTAGGCGATCCACAACTGGCGGAGATTCATTTTTCCCAGGTCGAAGCTTCGGCCGGTGCGAAGATTCGTGTTGCGTAAGGTCGTGCCGATCATCTCTCTTCAATCCTCAACACCAGGGCACAGACGGCGAGCGTGAAGATCACGATGCCGGGCAGGGTTGCCGCCGGGGCGGGCAGCGTGCCGGCGTTGCCCAGTGCCCGCAGCATGCCCTGGAAGACCACGAACAGCAGGCCGGCCCCCAGGCACCAGACGGGCAGCCAACTGCGTGTTCCGCTTCGAGGTGGGATATAGACCACCGGCAAGGCCAATAATAGCATTACCGCGAAGCTGAGGGGTATGAGCACCCGTGCCAGCAATGCAGTTCGGAGGACCGCCGGCGGCTGGGACGCGGGCATGCGGCCGTGCAGGATCGCGATGATGGTGGTGGCCGAAAGTGGGGGCGTATCCATCGACAGCCTGATCATGTCGGCGGGGCGAATCCCGGCAGGCCAGTCATGCGCCAGCGCCGGAGCGGGGGACAGCGTGGCCGTACGGACGGTGGCACCGGTCGGTTCGAGGCTGCGTCCGCCATTGTCGGTCCATGTACCGTCCGCATAGCGAAGCGTGTCGAGATGAATGGTGCGGAGCAGGCGGCCGTTCGGCCCCCGCTGGTACAGGTCGACATGGGTGACGGTCGTGCCGCCATGGGCGACATAGCCGATATCGGCCAGTGTCGTACCGGCGCGGAACCAGAAGCCGTGCCCGGTTTCGGGATGGGGATCGGTGCGGTTCCACCAGCTTGCCAGCGCCAGTTCCGAGCGCGGCGTGATCTGGTCGTCGACCAGGGCCCCGACCACGCCCAGTGTGAGGATCGCGGGCAGCATCAGGCGGATCAGGCCGGGAGTGGTCAGGCCGGCGGCACGCAGGATCGCGATCTCGCTGCCGGTTGTCATCTGTACCAGCAGGACCAGAGAGCCGATCAGCACCGCCAGCGGCAGGGTGCCCCCCACCAGCATGGGGGCGTGCAGCATCATGAAATAAGCGATGCCGCGCGCGCCCTGGTGCCGTTCCAGGATCGGCGTCAATTGTTCCAGCAGCGCCAGGATCTCCATCAGCGCCAGCAGGATGGCCGCCGTCGTCAGGATGCGCCCGATCAGTTCGCGCGTCAGGTAGCCGATCAGTACGTTGCGCGTCGGCGAGGGGGACGACGTACTCATGACGAGGGGCTGGCCGACAGCCGGGTGAAGGGGCGCCGCCAGATCCGGCCGCTTCCCGCCGATCCGGTCCGATGCACGATCAGCCAGACGCAGGCGCCGCAGAACAGGAAGAATGGCCCCCATATGACGAGCCAGGGTGACATCGAGCGGCTGGCGACCAGGCTCAGGCCCAGTTGCAGCGCGTGATCGAAGCCGACCAGGCTGATGGCGGCGATGGCCAGACCCAGATTGTGCCGCTGGCGCTTGGCGACGCCCGCAAGCGCACAGGCCAGGATCGGGATAAAAGGAATGGCCAGGGCGCGGGCTAGGCGGAAATGGAGTTCGGCCACCAGATGGGGCCGGCGGATTGCCGGATCGCCGGTATGCATGCCCCGCAGCAGTTCAAGCAGGGTCAGTTCCCGCTCGTCATTGCCGCGGTGGCGGAAGGCGTGGGCCTGCGAGACGGTCTGGAAGATACGCGTGGTGGTGTCGAACTGCACCAGGGTCGGTGCTGCGTCCCGCCGGTCGGTGACGATGATCCCATGTGCCAGGTCGAGCCGGACCGAGGTTCGGTCGTCGGCGATCCGCAAGGTTCCGCTCTCGGCGGAAATGTCGCGTTCCAGCCCGCTGCTCCGGTCGCGGATGAAGACGTGGTACAGGCGCGTGCCGGCCCCGTCGACCCTGTCCGCAGTCAGCATCAGCGTGTCGGCGGGGATAGCGAACATCCCGCTTTGCAGATGGGGGCCCCAGCCCGCATGGGCGGCCAAATACATCGCCTGCCGAAAATCGTAGCGGGCATAAGGCTGGATGAAGCCATAGAGGCTGAACCCCACCAGGCCCATGATCGAGCCCATCATGACGAAGGGGCGCGCGATCCGCAGCAGCGAGATGCCGCTGGCCATCAGGGCGTCGATCTCGTTGTTCTGGCTCATCCGCCGTACGACCGAAAAGACGCTGACGCAGATCGCTGCCGGCAGGGCCAGGCCCAGATAATGGGGGATGAGGTCGGCCAGGAGTCCGGCGAAGATCTTGAGCGTGCCGCCATCCGCTGCCAGCACGTTCAGAAGGACCAGCAGCCGTTCCAGCAGCAGCGCTGTCATCACCACGGCCAGCGAGATCAGGAAAGGCGGTGCCATCTGCCGCACCAGATAACGGTCGAGGGTTCCCGGCGTGATCCTTTGCAGCAAGGCGGAAGGGCGAGGCGCGCGCATCATGTCGGCCCACACATACAAGCATCGCCTAGGGGAGGCGATAGACATCGAAGCGCCAGGGCGGCAACTCCCGGACCGGTTGGCCCGGCGCGACCAGCCGGCGGCGGATTTCGGCGGCATAGCCGCGCCCGGTGCCGGCGATGCGGATATGGTGCCATGCGGCCATGCGCTCCTGGCCCCGGGCCAGCATCGAGGCCGAGGCAATCCCCAGCACGGGCACCGTCGCCGTGGGGCCGGGCAGGGAGGACAGGCCGGAGCGATGGCTGTGGCCGTGCAGGACCAGTTCGGCCCCCGCCCGCGCAATGGCGGTGGCGAACAGGCCGCTATCCAGCAGTGCCTTGCGGCGGGACACGATGCCGGGAACCGGTGGATGATGGATCATGACCACGCGGAAGGCGCCCTCGCGGCCGGTTTCATGCAGTATGTCGGTCAGGCGGGCGGCCTGTGCCGCCCCGATCCGCCCGGCGGCGGAAAACCAGGGGGTGGGGCAGGCGGAATTGACGCCGATCAGCGCGAGCGGGCCGATCCGTCGGACAAAGGGAAAATCATCCGGCCGGGCCGCCATCCAGGGTTTCCAGAGCCCCAGCGTGGTGCTCCAGGGCGCGCGCACCAGCATGTCGTGATTGCCGGGGATGATCGCCGTTTGCTGGGGCAGGCGTGCCGACACCCATGAAGCCGCGCGCCGGCATTCCACCGGAAGGCCCATATTGGTGAGGTCCCCCGTCAGGGCCACGGCATCCGGTGTCATGGCGCGGATGTCGGCGACCAGGGATTCCAGGACGGTGTCGACATGCAGGAAACGGCGCTTTCGCCGCCAGGAGAGCTGGCTGGTCATGCGCTTGTTCAGCAGGGCCCATGCCGGAAACCGCAGCCCATCATGTGCAAGGTGCAGATCGGACAGATGGGCCAGGGTAATGTCGTTCATGGTTTCCTCCGCACTGTCGTCGGCCTCCATGTCCCGCGGGGGTTCACGATCTTGCAATAATGCCGGGAACGCGGCTTATGACCCTAAGAATGTCGGTGCCACAGAGAAAGGTCGATAGGGAGTGAGCGAGCGGTTCGCCCTGATCCACAACCCGCGCAGCCGCCGCAATGGCCGTGAAGACGGCTCGTTCCGTCGGCGAGCGTCACAGGCGTTGGGGCCGCTGTTCTTCCATTCGGCGTCCAAGCCTGCCGTGGTCGAGATCGTGACCGAACTGGCCCGACGCGAAGTCGGGGTAGTTGCGATCGACGGGGGGGATGGCACCGTCAGCGATGTCATGTCCGCCATTCACCAATGCTATCCGGCGGACGCGTTGCCGGCACTTGCCGTGCTGCCGTCGGGGAATACCAATCTGATCGCCGCCGATGTGGGGTTCGGTCTGCGCGGCAAGGCGGCGCTTGAACGGTTGAGCGTCCTGGCCGGCGGAGGCGCCCTGCGGCGTCGCATCCTGCGGCGCGACGTGCTGGCCGTTCGCTGGTCCGATCCGGCGCGTCCGGCCGTGCTTGGGATGTTCCATGGTGCCGCGGCCTTTACGCGCGGAATCCGTATTGCTCATCGGCCGGTCATCCTGAACCGCTTTTCGCATGATCTCGCGGTGGGGATCGCGATCGCGTCCTCGCTGGGGCGGCTTGTTTTCCGCTCGACCCGCCGTAAATGGCTGGCCGGCGATCCCGTGACGCTTGCGGTCGGGGACGAGGTGCCGCGGACGGCGGACAGTTTCCTGTTCCTCGCCTCCACGCTGGCATGCCTGCCCGGAGGCATGTGGCCTTTTGCGTCGCGCGAAGGGCATGGCCTGTCTTATCTCAGCGTCGCAGCCTTTCCCGAACATCTGCTTTCCGCGACATGGTCGTTACTGCGCGGGCGGCCCGCCGCATGGCTGGATCATTCGCCATCCTACCGGCGTGGCCGTACCGGTCGTCTGGCCCTGAAACTGGAAGGCGACTTTGTGCTGGATGGCGAAATCCTGGATTCCGGCCCGGATGGGCAGACCTATCTGTCGGCGGGGCCGGCTTTCGATTTTATCCGGAATGCCTGATCCTCATGGATGACGTGCGATACGATCTTCTCGCCGCCGGGCGGGTCGCCCGCATTCTGACGGACGAACTGGTTCGGCCGGTGGAACCGGCGGTGACGGCGTTTGTCGGCGAATTGGTCGGGGATGCGCCAGTACTGGGGGTACTGTTCTATGGGTCTGGTCTGCGGCAGGTGGACCCGGAGGGCATTCTCGATTTCTACGTCGTGCTGGACCGGCAGGCCGACTGGCCGCGCAGCAGGGCGGCGCGCGAGGCGAATGCGCTGCTGCCGCCCAATGTGGAATATCATGAGCGCACCATCGATGGCCGATATGTCCGGGCCAAGGTCGCCATCCTGACCGTCGCGCAGTTCCGGGCGCTGACGGCGCGCGGCAATCTGGACACCACGATCTGGGCACGCTTCTGCCAGCCGGCGCGACTGGTCTGGGTGCGCGACGCGGCGGCGGCCGACGCGATTCTGGGCTGCCTGATCCGCGCCGTGGCCGTGGCCGCCTGGTGGGCGGCCCTGCTGGGCCCTGAGAGCGGAACGGCGCAGGCCTATTGGGAAAGCCTGTTCCGCCGGACCTATGCCGCGGAATTGCGGGTCGAAGGAGGGGATCGTCCCACCACGCTGCTGGCCGGCGATCTGGGGGCGCGCTTCGACATGCTGCTGCCGGCCGCCTGGGCTGCATCCGGCCTTTCGTTCGTGCGGGAGGGCGACATGCTGTGTCCGGCAGTATCGGCCGAAGCGCGCGCACGGGCGGGTCGTCAATGGCGGATTCGGGCCGATCTGGGGCGCCCGTTGAATGCGGCACGCCTGTTCAAGGCCGCCTTCACCTTCGCCGGCGGTGCGCGCTACATCGCTTGGAAGGTGCGCCGGCATAGTGGGTTCGACCTTGCGCTGACCCCGTTCGAGGCCAGACATCCGCTGATCTGTCTGCCCCGGCTGCTCTGGCGGCTGAAGGGGACTGGGATATTCCGGCGCTGAAGAGCGTCGGGGGCTTCCCCGTCGCCTGAGGACGACGGGGACGGGGCTGGGCGTTTAGCGGCCGGCTCCCATTTCGCGGGCTACCGTGGCGAAGATTTCGATGGCCTGGTCGATCTGCGCCGCGTCATGCGTTGCCATCACCGAGGTGCGTAGCAGCGGGTGCTGGTCGGGGGTTGCGGGCGGCAGGCTGAGATTGACATACACGCCCAGATCCAGGAGCCGGTTCCAGAACTGTACCGCCTGGGCGACCTCGTCCAGCACCACCGATACGACGGGGCTGGCCTGCGGACCGGTGCGCAGGCCGATCGCGTTCAGGCCGGCATGCAGGCGCTGGGCATTGTCCATCAGCCTGTGCCGCAGCTCCGGCCGCCGCTCCAACTCGCTCAATGCTGCCATGGTGGCGGCAATGACGTCCGGCGGAAGCGACGCGGTGAACATATAGGGCCGTGAGCATAGCCGGATCAGGTCCAGCCCGTCCTGGTCCGAAACGCAGTAGCCGCCGACCGTGCCCAGGCTCTTGGAGAAGGTGCCGACGACGAAATCGACATCGTCCTCGACCCCGCAGGCTTCGGCGACGCCGCGCCCGTGTTCGCCCATGACGCCGACGGAATGGGCCTCGTCCGCCAGCAGCCAGGCGCCGGTTTCGCGCTTCACTGCCGCGAACTCGGCCATCGGCACCACGTCGCCCATCATTGAGTAGATGCCTTCGACGACGATCAGCTTGGCGCCCGGCGTGCCGTCCAGGCGGCGCAGGCGCTTGTGCAGGTCCTCGGGGTCGTTATGGCGGAAGCGGATGACCTGCGCCTGGCTGAGCCGGCTGCCGTCGTAGATGCTGGCGTGGCTGTCGGCATCCAGCAGCAGATAATCGTCCTTGCCGGCCAAGGCCGAGATCATGCCCAGATTCGCCTGGTAGCCCGTCGAGAATACCATGCAATGCCGACGGCGGAAGAAAGCGGCGATACGTTCTTCCAACTGGCGGTGCAGGCCCTGGGTGCCATTGGCGATGCGCGATCCGGTGGTGCCGACCCCGTGGGTACGCACTGTGCCGATCGCGGCATCGATCGCCGCTTCGCTCTGGCTGAGGCCCAGATAATTGTTGGTGCCGAACAGCAGGGTCTCACGCCCTTCGATCACGCCCACGGTCGAGGACACGGGGTGGTCGATCACGACGGAAAACGGGTTGCGGCCTCCGCCATTGGTCACGGCCGCCAGCGAACGGGCCAGCGGCTCGTATTTGGTGAAGATCGACATGGAGTCAGTCGCCCTGCTTCAGCGACACGATGCAGTTGGCCAGGTCGTCGATGGTGCGGATGTCGGCAAGCCGGTCGAGCGGAACGGATACGTCGAGGGAATCCTCGATTTCCATAACGAAATTCATGACCGCGAGTGAATCGAAGGCCAAATCCTCGACGATCTTGCTGCTGCCGCTGATGTCACGGGGAACCTTGGGATTCGCCAGCAGCGTCTGGATGATCAGGGCAGAGACGTCCGCGACCGTTTCACTCATTATAAATGCATCCTTATTGCGGGAGCCGTCCCCATGTGACGTGCCCGAACCCCGCCTGCCATATCGGGGAGCGGAGCAGCCCGGCGGACTGCTTGCGCCCCCTCTCAACAAAGAGGATGTCCTTATATCGAAATCCGGTCGATTGGCCAGTATTGAAGCTGGGGCCTGCCGCGAGGCGGGCCCCAGCGAATCATGCGACCGATGCGGTCTCGCTGACGGCATCGAAGGCGCCCGACAGCAGCATGGCCTTGGCCCGTGCGCGGGTCAGTTTGCCCGACGAAGTCTGCGGCAGCGTATGGGGTGGGACCAGGATCACGGAGACATCGACCCCATGCTGGCGGCGGAACAGGCTGGCAGCTTCATTGCGCAGGGTTTCGCGGGCCTCGGGGGTGGACGCGCGGCACTGGATCAGGGCCACGACCTTTTCGCCCTTCTCCTGGTCGATCGAGAAGACGGCGACATCGCGGCTGCGCAGGGCACCGATTTCGGTTTCGGCGGACCATTCCAGGTCCTGCGGCCAGATATTGCGACCGTTGATGATGATCAGATCCTTGGCGCGGCCGGTCACGACCACCTGCCCGTCAATCATGTAGCCGAGATCGCCGGTATTCAGCCAGCCACTGGCATCCAGAACGCGCTGGGTTTCCTGGGGCTGGTTGAAATAGCCGCGCATGAGGCTGGGGCCACGGACGAAAATGGTGCCGACCTTGCGGTCCGGCAGGGGCCGCCCCGCAGGGTCGCGAACCTCCAGCTCATGCTCGGGCAGAACCTTGCCGCATAGGGTGAATGTTCTCAGAGCATGCGAAGGGTCGTTTGAGGGGCGTGCCACCCCTTGCGTCTCCAGGAAACGCAGATCGACCGTATCGGTCTGGATGCCGCTATGGAGCGGCACGAAGCTGATGGCCAGCGTGGCCTCGGCCATGCCGTAGCTGGCTGTAAACGCCCGCCCGTCGAATCCGGACGCCGCGAAGCGTTCGGCAAATTCCTCGAGAATATGGTGACGGATCATGTCGCCACCGATTCCCGCGACACGCCAGCACGACAGTTCGAGCGTGACCGTCGAGGCACGGCGCGCGCACAATTCGAAACCGAAGGAGGGGCTGTAGGAAATGGTGCCGCGATTGCGGCTGATCAGATCCAGCCAGACATGGGGACGACGGGCGAATTCGCGCGTTGGCAGCATATCGACGGTCAACTGGCAGGTGACCGGTGTGAGGAAGAAGCCAACGAGGCCCATGTCATGATACAGCGGCAGCCATGACACGCACCGGTCGCCCGTTTCGCGGACCTTCAGGCCGTCGCGGGCGATTGCGCGGGCGTTTGCCATGCCTGATTGCTGGGTGACGGCGACCCCCATCGGAAAGCGGGTGCTGCCCGAGGAGAATTGGAGATAGGACAGATCGTCGGGGGAGACGGTCGGCAGCGCGACCGGACCGACCGGCAGGGCCATCAGGTCGGCCGGACGCCCGCCGAAACGCAGATCGAAGCCTTCGACGATTTCGCCCGTCCAGCCGGCAATGATGTCGGGCACGATGACGGCGACGGCGCCGGCGCTCTCGATCATGCCGCGTAGGGTTGTCACATAGCCTTCGCGTCCGCCGAACGCGACTGGCAGCGGCAACGGTGCCGGTACCAGCCCTGCATATTGGCAGCCGAAAAAGATTCGGGCGAAATCGCCATCGCTTTCCGCGACGATTGCGACCCGCTCACCCGGGCGCAGCCCCAGTGTCAGCAGCCGTCGCGCAACATCCAGCGCCTGTTCGCGCAGTGTGCGGTAGGGGAGGGACTCCAGCAGTTGGCCACGACCGGAATAAATGTTGAATCCCGCTTCCCCGAGGGCAGCGTAATCCAGAGCTTCCGGAAACGTGGCAAAATCGCCGAGGCGTCGCGTCTGACCGGAATCTGTCGGAGTCGGAGAGAGTGTCATTTCAGGTAACGAATCTTCCACCTGGAGCATGTAATCAAGGCAGGTTCAAAGCGATGGCGAAGGCGCTCACGAACGCGCCTTTCGGAGGAATTCTACGATGGCATCCGCGCCAATCGGCGCCGTTGGCCCGATATCCGCCAGGCCGAAGGTCTCGCGTATATACGATTTCTGCCGGTCAAGGAAATCCGGGTGCTCGGCAACAGCGCCATCCAGGGCCTGGCCAAGGCTGGCCGCCGTGTCGATCACCGGCCCCAGGGACCAGAACAGATAGTCGGGATTGTCGTGCCATTTCGTCTCATGCGCGTCAAGAAACAGGCAGGGACGCGGGTTGATCAGAAATTCGGCCACCTGGCTGCTGACATCGCCCAGATAGAGGTCGGCACCCATGGTATAGGTCATGTCGACGCTCCTGGTGCTGCCCGGATCGATGAGCATGTGCGGTATTCCCTTATAGGCGCGCAGGATGCTCGCAGCTTTGTCGCGATGTGCGTCAAACAGCCGGTAATGCGGCGCGAAAACAAGATTGTATCGGTCCTGATTGGCAAAATAGTCGAGAACTTGAGTACCCAACTTATACCATGATGTCAGCTTGGGATTGAAATGCGGATTATAGAGGACTGTCGGGCGCCTGTTGCCAAACAATGGTGGGGCGGTGCTATGCATCAGGCGCACGAGATCGAATTTGGCATAGACCCCTGTGACGTAATGTCCGGGGCGCAGCGAGCCCTGGGTCAGAAGGCGATTTTCCAGCTTTCTTCCTGCCATCAGGATAAAATCGAAATGTCGGACATCCCGGGCAAAACCCACTGCGCGGTCTCCGGCACCGTGTCGGGTCCAGATCAGGCGGGGTGCGCGCAGCCCGATCCTGCGCAGATAGAGAGATGTGCGCTCGGGAACGACAATCGCCTGAAATGTCTCGAAATAATTCTTGTTGAAAAGCAGGGTTGCCAGTTTGGTCAGGACGCTGGGCCCGCGACGAGTCAATTGCCGCCATAAAGGTCCGGGCAGGGTCAGCCGTTCATAAGCGACCTGCGAATCCGGATAGAGGCTGGCCAGGCGCCGTATATAGGCTTCCTGCTCGTCTGTCAGGCAGGCGATATGGACCGCGATCTCTGGATATCGGCGCGCGATTTCCAGAGCGACCGGCAGGGAATGGGCGATTTGGTGGAGCTGGGCGATATAGGGAAAGACGATACGCATTGGGATCAGGCCTGCCCCGGGGTTGGATGCGCTGGGGGAGGCGGTGTTGGGCGTCAGCGTTCGGCGTGCATGCAATGCCATGGCCAGTTGCATGAGAACCAGGACAATCGCTCCACCGACATTGGCCGGGCCTACGCCTTCCAGTCCATAGAAATGGATCAGAATCATCAGAGCCGGCAGGAAGAAAACGACATCCACACAGCGTGCGATCACAACGGCGCCCGCACGGCGGAATGTCATTAGCAACGGCTCCAGCGGCAGGCCGCAAATCGCCACGATCTCGGCACCGAGCATCCACAGCATGATGCTGACGGCCGCCTGGTCCTGTGTGCCTATGACCAGCCCCAGCAGCGGGCGTCCCAGCAGGAGCGCAAAGGCTATCAGCAGGCATCCGATCCCTCCGGCTGCCAGGCTTGACTGCCATGCCAGACGGTACATCCGTTCGGTCGCGCCCTCCCGCCACAGGGAGGCCATTTCGGGATAGAGGGTCTGCTGCATCATCGTTCCAGGCTTGGCGATGCCGGCGGCGATCTGGCTGGCAATACGATAATAGCCGGCGCTGACGGGGCCGAGCACGCTGCCGACGATCAGTGTCGTCACATGGCTGAAGACCAGGGACAGGGTGGCGTTGGCGTTGGTGATGAAGGCAAAGCGCCAGATCCCGGGAAAGTCGATGGCGATTCTGCCTTTCATCAGATCAGGGATGATGTCTGCCATCCCTGTCCAGAAGCCTGCCATCAGTTCCCTCTTGTGCAGTTCATGCCATGCCAGGCCGAACAGCAGCGTAAAGGACAGGATCTCGGCCAGCATCCAGACCAGTGCCAGATGTTCGAAAGAGAGGCCGATCATCGGCAGGGCCAATGTCCCAAGCAGACGCACGAGCGTCGCCGTGCTGCCCTGCAGGGCCAGCAGATCGAAGCGATTGAGGATACGCAGCACGCCCGTCGGCGTGGCGGCGGCCATGAACAAGGGGGTTAGGCTGTAGAATGTGCCGATAGGGTGCAGGACCGGCGGCCAGCCCAGGATCTGCCCCATCGTCAGGCTGGCAATGACAGCGATCACGCAGCCTGCGATGCCTCCGATCAGATCCAGGGTCAGACTGAAGCGCAGGACGCGATGGAAGCGCGGCAGATCCCTATCGCCCAAGGGGCGAAAGCCATACTGCAGCAGGGTCTGCCATGACTGAAAATCCACCAGATCGCCGATAGTGCGGGCGAAGGCGTAAAGCATGACCACCAGGCCGAAGCCGTAACTGCCCAGCAGGTGGATGGCGAGGGAAGCATGCAGCAAACTGAGCGGAGCATTGAGGGCCCTTCCGCCAAGCAAAACCCCCAGATTGCGGAATGCGCGCCGAAGGCCGCGTCGTTCGTTGGGGGGCGATTGGTTCGGTGAAGCGGCGGACACGAGAAGATAGAGCCTGCTTTATCGATGTGGATGAAGAAGGCCGCGTGAAAGCGGCCGGCGCCTGCTCAGATAAGGCGGCGGAGTAAGAATATGAAAGGTGGCGGCGATGCAAAATCACTCTTTGCAGTGGCAGGACAGGTCCTGCCGATCTGGAGAGGCTAAATCAGGAATGGCGGTTTTCCGGGATATTTCGTCGGCCCGAGCAACTTTTTTGATTTTTTTTGAACTCCTGTGTTGACGGTATTAGGGGTGGGGTGTAGATCGCTGTTCACCGCCGGGGCTGAGGTTCTTGACCTGGTGGTTTGGACCTGCTAGTTTCTTTGGCCCTTCTGGGGGCGGATGGGATTAGAAGTTGTTCTTTGACAATAGAATAATGGAATGGAAGGGATATGTTGGCGGCGTTCTGACGGCCTGTGAGAATGGGTTGTTAGGGGTTGGTTTTATCTGGGTTTAGCCTGGGTTTGATTGAGCCTGCTTGGACGCTGTGGGGCATATTTCTTTGATTTATGCGTTTTTATAGCTTTCGAGTTT
>NZ_JABEQD010000016.1 GCF_014174395.1 Gluconacetobacter aggeris | reverse complement strand
CCCGATGACGCTGCCGGATCGCTTCATCGACCACAACACCCAGGACGCCCAGTATCGCGAGGCCGGGCTCGACGCCACCGCCATCGCAGCCACCGCCATGCACGCTCTGGGGCTCGAACAGAGCACCCAACCCCTGCTAAAGGTGACGATCGGACCGAAAGCATGATTGTTATGCGACGTATGACCTTCCCCCGCTCCCTTTCCCTCTCCCTCGCGCTCGGCACCGCCCTCGCGGCGATACCGGTGGCCCTCCCGCTGCTGTCCGCGCCCCCGGCGCTGGCCCAGTCGGCCCCGGCGGCAGCCGTCACGGGGCCCGTCAGCGCGCTCTATGCCGGCCTGGGCCAGATCCAGGCCCGCAACAGCGGCAGTTTCGCGCAGCGGGCGCAGATTCTGGGCCCGGTGGTGGACAGGGTCTATGATCTTGAAGCCGTACTGCGCGCCTCGGTGGGCCTGCGCTATGCCGGCTTCAGCGATGCCGACAAGCAGCAGCTTCGCGATGTGTTCCGCCAGTTCACGGTGGCCCGCTACGTCTCCAGCTTCAAGCCGGGCGGCGACGCGCGCTTCACCATCGATCCGACGCCCCGCCCCTCCCCGGTCGGCAGCGACCAGATCGTGACCACCCATATCGGCTCGGCCGAGGATGCGGAGGGCACCGAGATCGATTACGTCATGCGCTCCGGCCCGCAGGGCTGGCGGATCGTGGACGTGCTGCTGAACGCGCATATCAGCCAGGTCGCGGCCCAACGGTCCGATTTCAGCGCGACGCTTTCATCTGGGAATGTCCAGAACCTCATCGCCCTGCTACAGAAAAAGGTCCGGGCGTTCTCCGAGGACTGATCCTCGCCCCGCCCGACCACGCCGCCCCCCTTGCCGGAACACTGATGTCTGCCTTGCACGCCCTTGCCTCTCCCGCCGGTGTTGCCGCCCTACTCGCGGCGGCCGGCTGCGTGCAGGCGGGGCTCGGCACCGGGCTGCTGGCGCGTTTCCGCCGGCGCGAGGAACGGGTGCCCCCGGGCGGCTCGCTCCCCCCCGTCACGATCCTCAAGCCCCTGCACGGCGACGAGCCGCTGCTGGAAGAGGCGCTGGAAAGCTTCTGTACCCAGGATTACCCGCATTTCCAGATCGTCTTCGGCGTCCAGGATGCCGGCGATCCGGCCATCGCGATCGTCCGCCGCCTGCGCCAGCGCCACCCCGCGCTGGACCTCGACCTGGTGGTCGATCCGACCATGCATGGGGTCAATCGCAAGATCGGCAACCTGATCAACATGCTGCCCCGGGCGCGGCACGATCTGCTGGTCATCTCCGACTCGGACATCCATGTGGCGCCGGACTATCTGCGCCACGTCGTCCACGCGCTGGCGCAGCCCGGCGTGGGGCTGGCCACCACGCTCTATGCGGGCCTGCCGGCCTCGCACAGCCTGCCCCGCCTGCTGGCCGCCTGCCAGATCAACCATAATTTCCTGCCCGGCGTCATGCTGTCACGCTATCTGGGCCGGCAGGACTGCCTGGGCGCCACCATGGCCCTGCGGCGCGAAACGCTGGACGCCGTCGGCGGGCTGCAGGCCCTGGTGCCCCATGTCGCCGACGACGCCGTGCTGGGCCGCCTGGTGCGCGAGCGCGGGCTGCATATCGCCATCGCGCCGTGCATGACCTGGACCACGGTGGGCGAGGCCGGATTCGGCGACGTGCTGACGCACGAACTGCGCTGGGGCCGCACCGTCAAGACGCTGGAACCGGCGGGCTATGCCGCCTCGGCCATCCAGCTCCCACTCTTCTGGGCCGGGGTCAGCGTCCTGCTCTGCCCCCATGCGCAATGGACATGGTGGGTCTTCCTCACCGTCTGGGCTGTCCGGGCGGTCTGCGCCTTCTTCACCGACCGGCTGCTGGCCCAGCGCAGCCTTCTTCCGCTGCTGCTGCTCCCGGCACGCGACTGGCTGTCCGCCGCCATCATGGTGGGCAGCATCAGCGGCACACGCGTTGCCTGGCGTGGACAGACGATGCATATCACACCACATTCGGCTATAGCGCCACCTACCCATCCGATCGTGCCGGGCGAATAACCGCCCGCCACGACATCAACAGACAGACCGGGAAAACGGCCGTGCCGGGCCCACTCTCCCCACGTCCGAGGATCAGCGTACCATGACCATGTTGAGAACCTTGTTCCTGCAGCCCCCCTCCTTCGACGGGTTCGACGGCGGCGCCGGCTCCCGCTACCAGGCAAAGCGCGAGATCCGGTCGTTCTGGTATCCGACCTGGCTGGCCCAGCCCGCCGCCCTGGTCGAAGGCAGCCGCCTGATCGACGCCCCCCCGGCACGGATGGGCATGGAGCCGATTCTCGAGGACGTGCGCAATCGCGACCTGGTCATCATGCACACCTCCACGCCCTCCTTCGCGTCGGACGTGAAGGTGGCGCAGATGCTCAAGGACGAGAATCCCAGGCTCAAGATCGGCATGGTCGGCGCCAAGGTCGCGGTCCAGGCGGAAGAAAGCCTGCTGAAGGCCCCGCCGGTCGATTTCGTCGCCCGCAACGAGTTCGACTTCACGATCAAGGAAATCGCCGAGGGCCGCCCCTTCGCCGAGGTCGACGGCATCTCCTGGCGCAACGAAGCCGGCGAGATCGTCCATAACCGCGACCGCGCGATCATCGAGAACATGGACAGCCTGCCGTTCGTGACCGAGGTCTACAAGCGCGACCTCAAGATCGAGGATTATTTCATCGGGTACCTGATGCACCCGTATATCTCGATCTACACCGGCCGCGGCTGCAAATCGCGCTGCACCTTCTGCCTGTGGCCGCAGACGGTCGGCGGGCACCACTACCGCACCCGCAGCCCCGAGCACGTGGCGGCCGAAATCCGCCTGGCGAAGCAGTATTTCCCGCAGGTGAAGGAATTCTTCTTCGACGACGACACCTTCACCGACGACCTGCCCCGCGCCGAGGCCATCGCGAAGGAACTCGGCAAGCTGGGCGTCACCTGGTCGTGCAACGCCAAGGCCAACGTGCCGCGCAAGACGCTGGAAGTGCTGAAGGCCAACGGCCTGCGCCTGCTGCTGGTCGGCTATGAAAGCGGCAACCAGCAGATCCTGCACAACATCAAGAAGGGCATGCGCGTCGAAACCGCGCGCGAGTTCACCAGGAACTGCCACGAGCTGGGCATCAAGATCCACGGCACCTTCATCCTCGGCCTGCCCGGCGAGACCAGGGAGACGATCCAGGAGACGATCAAGTTCGCCACCGAGATCAACCCCCACACGCTCCAGGTCTCCCTCGCCGCCCCCTATCCCGGCACCTTCCTGCACAAGCAGGCGACCGAGAATGGCTGGCTGGACGAGAGCAACGCCGAACTGATCGACGAGAACGGCGTGCAGATGGCCCCGCTGCACTATCCCCACCTGTCGCACGAGGAAATCTTCAAGGGCGTCGAGGAATTCTACCGGAAATTCTATTTCCGCGTCCCCAAGATCGCCTCCATCGTCAACGAGATGGTGCGCAGCCCGCAGATGATGAAGCGCCGCCTGCGCGAAGGCGTCGAATTCTTCCAGTTCCTCAAGGATCGTCGCGCGGCCTGATTCAAGGGCTTTGCCCTTGACCCACCAAAGGGCATAGCCCTTTGGAAACCCATTCGTGGGGTGCAGGGCCTCAGGCCCTGCCGGGTCCAGGGCAGCGCCCTGGCTCTGCTTCAATCTTAAAGCGCGTATCGGATCGCACCATGAAGCGCGTGATCATCTCCGCCGACGATTTCGGTCTGTCGGAGGAAGCCAACGAAGCCATCGAGATCGCCCATCGCGACGGGCTGCTCTCCACCGCCAGCCTGATGGTGGCCGGCCCGGCGGCCCAGGACGCCATCGCCCGCGCACGCCGCCTGCCCGGCCTCCATGTCGGCCTGCACCTGGTGGTCATCGAAGGCCCCGCGGTCCTCCCCCCCTCCGAAATCCCCCTGCTGGTGAATGCGGAAGGCCAGTTCCCCTCCGACCAGCTCGGGCTCGGCATCCGCTATTTCTTCCGCCCCGACATCCGCCTGCAACTGGCGGTCGAAATCGAGGCCCAGTTCGCCGCCTTCGCCCGCACCGGCCTGCGGCTGGACCACGCCAACGCCCACAAGCACATGCACCTCCACCCCACGGTGGGCAAATACCTGATCGAAAGCGGCCTGCGCCACGGCCTGCAAGCCGTCCGCGTCCCCCTGGAACCGCCCGAGCCCCTGATCGCGGCCGGCACCTACAACGATTCGATGGGCTCGGCCGCCCTGCGCCGCTGGACAAACGTACTGCGCCACCAGGCCCGCAAGGCCGGCCTGCGCACCAACGACTGGTGCTTCGGCATCGCCTGGAGCGGCCACATGACCGCCGACCGCGTCGCCGCCCTGGCCGCCCACCTGCCCGAAGGGCTCTCGGAAATCTATTTCCACCCGGCCACGGCAAAAAACACGCTGCTCGAACACCTGATGCCGACCTACGACCACCAGGGCGAACTCACCGCCCTGTGCAGCCCGGGCTTCCGCGCCGGGCTGGCCCATTGCCACGCCATCCCGACAAGCTGGTCGGCCTGAGCCCCACGGGCGATCCCCTGCTCATGATATGATACTTCCCACCACGGAGGTATCGATGCGCTTTCATTCCGCCGTACACACGCTCTTTCATGCGCCGAGCTATGCCGGCCATGCCGCATCCCATGCGTTCATGGGTCGCATTCTCCACACGGCATACAACGCCATGCTCTATTCGACGATCTACCGGATCATGCGCCACCTGCCGTTGCCGCTCGTCATCATCATGCTTGTCGTGATTGCCCTCATTCTCTACCGCCGCGCCCAGAACACAGGACGCAGCCCATGGTAGCTCTCCTGCCCATGGAGGACGCTCCTGCCATGGCTGGGCTCGCCCCCCTCGAACAGCCCTCCGCGCACCGCAAGGCAGCACCGCCTTTAACGTGATTTTTAAAAAAAACATTTCTTCTGATGGCGAACATTCAGGAGAACGACCGTGAGTGACTTGTTTACAAATGGCGGCACGAATACGACCACGCGAACCTACACATCGTCCGGGACAACTATTGTAAATCCCTCTCCGTCGAATACACTGACAAACACAAGCACAGGCGTACTATCATTCACACCACCAGCCGCAAACATTGTCGATATATATGGAAATCTGACAAATAGTGGATCTGTTTACTATAAACCATCTACTGTTGGCACAGGAAATAGTTTTTATCTTGGATCAAATTCTTCTAATACGCTAACCCAAACCGGCGGCACGATCACCTATAACCAGACGAACGGCACATCGGGCTCAAGTGTCTACCTGCAGTACGGCACCATCACCAACGATGCCACCAGTACCATCGATCTTCAGGCTGCGGCCGCCTCGACCATCAGTGCACCTTATGTTTCGAACCTGACGAATGCCGGAACGATCAAAGTCATCGATACCAGCGGTACCGGCATGACATCGAACTGGGGCGTCGGCACCGGTACATTTAACAATACTGGCTCATTTTCCATTGACGATTCTGCCGGAACGTCGGGATCGACCACGAATTTGAGCTTCAAGACGATCAACAATAGCGGAACTGTCAGCTTCAATGTCCCCGGGGCCTCGACTGCCATCACCACCGTTGGCTCGGGTGGCTTTACCAATAGTGGAACATGGTCGATCACCTCCCACGGGCTTGGTGCCGGCAATATTCAGATCATAGGAGGCACGGCAGCTTACACGAATACCGGAACAATCAATGTCTCGGATGCCAATCTGATAGTCGCCAATGCGCTGACCGGCACAGGAGGCATCGTCAATCTCGGCAACAATGCCAACGTCACTCTCAACGGCTCCAATACAGGTAGCGGCCAGACCTTCAATTTCTCAGGTGCCGACAACACGCTGAACATCCTGAACGGTGCCAGCTTCACGGGCGTCCTCCGCGGCTTCAGCCAGGGTGACACGCTCCAGTTGCACGTCCCGGGAACCCCGACCTACAACACGAATACAGGTATTCTGACGATCACAAGCGGCACCCACGTCTATACCTACGATGTCGGCAAAGGTTACACGGGCACCTTCTCCGATACGCTGGGCACCGTTACCTATTCCGGGGCGACTCCCTGCTATCTCGCCGGTTCCATGCTGCGAACGCCTCACGGCGACAGGGCTGTGGAAACGCTGGATATTGGAGATCAACTGATCGCGCAGGATGCCGACACCGGCGCTGAAATCATCCGGGAAATCATCTGGGTCGGGAAAAAGGCCATCTCCGTCAATCCCCACCGCCCGGACGACGAATCCGGCTACCCGGTCCGCGTGCTGAAAGACGCAATCGCAGAGGGCGTGCCTTACAAGGACATGCTGATCACGGCCGAGCATTGCCTGTTTTTCGACGGTCACTTCGTCCCGGCCCGCATGCTCGTCAATGGCCGCTCTATTTTCTACGATCGCTCCATGAATCACTTCGAAATCTATCACGTCGAAACCGAGATTCATTCGATCCTGATCGCCGATGGCGTGCTCTCGGAATCCTTCCTGAACACCGAGAACCACAGGTCGTTCCACCGAAGCAGCCCTGTCGTACCCATGAAGGCCGCCCCCTCTCTGACATGGGATGACGCAGCAGCCCCTCTCGGCATATCGCGTGCGTTCGCCGAGCCGCTGTTTCGTCAGATCGAATCCCACGCCATCCAGGCGGGACATCCCGTGCAGGACGACGCCCCTGCACTGTCAGAAGACCCCGATCTGCATCTCGTCACACGAAACGGCACAATCATCCGTCAGGCACGCACATATGGCGATCGTGTCGTATTCATGATCCCGGCACATATCGATTCGGTGTGGATCATGTCCAACACCAGCCGCCCCAGCGACGTCATCGGCCCGTTCGTCGACGACCGCCGCCATATGGGCGTCGCGATCGGTGAAATCACGATGTTCGAAGCCAATCATGCCCACACCCTCACGGCCCATATGACCGAAGAGACACTGGACGGTTGGCATGGACTGCAAGCCGATGGGCTCCGCTGGACAGCAGGTCATGCCCTCCTGCCCCTTGGAGACCGCCAACCCGACAGCGTCGCCCTGCTCTCCATCCAGATCAGAGCCGCAGGACCCTATCTTCTCGAAAACACGATCCGCAGCAAAGCCACGCTTCTCGCATAACAGGCAGGATCAGGCGGCGCGCAACCGGCGCGCCGCCCTCGTCCCGCCGCAGCCTCAAATGCTGCTCTTGACCCATTCCTTGAGCTGGCTCTTCGGCAGTGCGCCGACCTTGGTGGCCGCCGGCTTGCCGTCCTTGAACAGGATCAGCGTCGGAATGCCGCGCACGGCATAGGCATTGGGCGTGCTCGGGTTGTCGTCGATATTCACCTTCGCAACCGTCAGCTTGCCCTTGAACTCGGCGCCGATCTCTTCCAGCGCGGGGGCGATCATCTTGCACGGGCCGCACCATTCGGCCCAGAAATCGACCAGCACCGGCCCTTCGGCCTTCAGTACATCGCTTTCGAAAGTGGCGTCGCTGACGGCCACGGTGTTCTCGCTCATCACATCACTCCTCGGGCTTCGTTGGCGGCCCTCTGCCTGCACATGGCGCCGGACCACCGGGATTCAAGTTACGCTCCGTCCGGCACGGCGCCCGGCGCATGCCGCGCCAGCAGCGAATCGGGCAACGGCATAATCCGGACCTCCTCGGTCCAGACAAGGGTGCATCGAACCGGCCGATCAGGATAGAGGGCAGCCATCAGCGCCCTGTACGACGCCATCTGACGCAGATACAGCACCGATGTCGACTCCACGTCCTTCGGCGGCAGGCGGTTGGTCTTGAAATCGCATAGCAGCACCGCGTCGGGGCACACCACCATCCGGTCCACCTGCCCCACGATCACGCTGCCCCCGGCCACACCGGCCACCGGCTGCTCCGCCCGGCTGCCGGGCCCGAACAGGGGGGCCAGCGCCGGCTCGTCCATCACCGCCAGCACCTGCCCGGCAATCCGCGCCTGTTCCGCCGCATCCAGCCCGTTGCCCGGCCGCGCCAGCCACGCCAGCGCCACCTCCCGCCGCCGCGCCGGCGGATGATCGGGCAGATATTGCAGCAGCGCATGCACGATCTCGCCCCGCCGCAACGCCTGCTCCCGCGCCGCCGGGCGCCGGGCCCGAGCAATGGCCAGCGGCGAGCGCACGGCCGGCTGCGGCCCCAGCGGCGCATCGTCCGGCCGGCTGGGCACCAGCGGCCGCAGCAGCGCCGCTTCCACCGGCGGCGCCGTCGCCACCCAATCGGGCGCCCGCCCCATCCATCCCGGCAAAGGCGCCGGCGCGGCCTCGGCACGCGGCGCGCGCACCTCCGTCGAGGCCACGGCAGCCGGCGCCTCCAGCACCAGCCGCGTGCCCTCCCATCCCAGCTCGAAGGGCCGCTCCTCCGCCCCCGCCTGCTCGAACCCCTGCCGGCACAGGCTGTACCAGCAATCCTCGGCCACGTTGCGCTTCTGCTGCCAGCCACACACCACCAGCCGGTCGCTGGCCCGCGTCAGCGCCACATACAGCAGCCGATGATATTCCTCCGCCGCCGCCTCGCGGATCGTGCTCTGCAAGGCGCCGGTCACACCCACGCCCATATCGACGCGCGGCACCCATACCGGCAATTCCAGCCCCGACTTCTCGTCCCGCCCCCAGACAATCCCGCCATCGAATTTCGCGGCCCCCACCGTATCGGGCAGGATCACCAGCCGCGCCTGCAAACCCTTGGCGCCATGGGCGGTCATCACCCGCACCATGTCGGCTGCCGCATCGGGCTCGCGCTTCACACTCTCCTGCGACGCCCGCAGCCAGTGCAGAAACCCCTGAAGCGACGCCGGATGCAGCGATTCATAGCGCAACGCGGCCGACAGCAGCTCGTCCACCGGCTCGGCCGCCTCCGGCCCCAACCGCGCCAGCAGCCGCGCCCGCCCCCCCAGCGGCCCCAGCGCCTCGGACAGCAATCCATAGGGCGAGGCATAATCCACCCGGCGGAACAGCGTCCCCAGCATCGTCCACGCCGCCTGCCACTCCGGCCGCTCGCCCTGCCGATCCCGCAGCGCCGCCCAGAGCGGCTTCTCCCCCCGCCCGGCCGCCAGCGCCAGCAGACTGTCGTCCGACACCCCACCCAGCGGCGAGGTCAGCACGCAGGCCAGCGTCAGATCGTCCTGCGGCAGCAGCAGCGCATCGCACAGCGCCATCAGGTCCTGCACCGCCACCTGGTCCACCAGCCCGGTCCGCACCAGGGTCGCCACCGGCACGTCATGCGTCTTCAGCGCCCGGATCAGCGCCCGCACAAAGGCCGAGCGCCGGGGCACCAGCACCAGCACATCCCCCGGCGTCAGCGGCGCCTGCCCCGGCTCGGGCGGCCTGCGCAGCTCGGCGACGATCCACGCCGCCAGCGTATCCGCCAGCCGCTGCGCGGCCGTGGACTGGCCCGCATTCTCGCGCGGCGCCCGCCACGGATCGGGCGCCCCGCCATCATCCTCCACCGGCGTCAGCGGCCATAATTCGACCCGCCCGCCCTGCCCCGGCCGCGCGGACAGGTGCACCGGCACCTCGCCCCCGGGCTCGACCAGCCCCCGCGCCGCGTCGGGCAAGGCAAAGACCGCATCGACCAGATTCAAAACCGGCGCGGTGGACCGGAACGAAACCGTCAGCGCCGGCTCCTTCCACGGGCTCCCCGCCTCCTCCACCCGCCGCCGGAACCGCGCCCGCCACAGCCGAAAAGCCTCAGGATCGGCCCCCTGGAACGAATAGATCGACTGCTTGTAATCCCCCACCGCGAACAAGGTGCGCGGCGCCGCATCCGGCTCCCGCGCCCCCGCCCCGGCAAAGAACTCCGCCGTCAGCCCACCCGCGATCGCCCACTGATCGGGCGAGGTATCCTGCACCTCGTCCAGCAGCAGATGATCGATACCGCCATCCAGCTTGTACAACACCCAGGCCGCACCAGGATCTTTCAGCAGATCCAGCGTGCGCTCGATCAGATCGTCATAATCGACCAGCCCCTGCCCGCGCTTGCGGTCGCCGTACCGCAGCAGCACCGGCACCGCGACATCCAGCAGCGCCATGGTGGCATGCAGCAGGGCAATCGCGCGGCATTCCTCATCCACGGCAATCACGCGCTCGGCCTCGGCCACCAGCGCGTCACACACACCCTCATGCTCGGTATCGAACTTCGCGCTCAGCCCGCCCCGCTTGCGCGGCGCATTCTCGCTGGTCACCAGCGCCGCCCGCCACACGCCCCACCGCGCCGCCCGCCCGTCCGGCGGCAACGCCAGCCAGTCGAGCATGGCGGCCGCCGTCCGCCGCGCACCGGGCGGCCCCTCTTCCGCCACCACGCGCAACGCGCCGCGCAGCCCCGCCTCATCCGGCGGCACGCAGCCGGCATGGCGCAGCGCCGCCTCATCCCGGCCCCGCACCCCCAGCACCCGCATCAGCGCGGCCTCGACCCCGGCCCGATCCACCGAAAGCCGGTCGACCACCGGCCGCAACCGCCGCATCTGGGTCTGCAAGCTGCCCACCAGCGCCGCAAAGGCGCCGACCATCACCTGCCCGGCCAGCAGCGTCACCGCATCCCCGCCCGCGCCGACCACGCCCTCCACCGCCTCGCCCAGCGCAATGCGGGCATCCGTATCCTCGACCAGCGTGAAATGCGGGCTGATCGCGGCCTCGACCGGAAAACGGCGCAACAGCGACTGGCAGAAGGCATGAATGGTGCCGATCCGCATCCCACCCGGCAGATCCAGCACGCGGGCGAACAATTCCCGCGCCGCCCGCCGCGCCCCCTCGCCCGGCGGCACCGACAGCGCCGCCAGTTCACGGTCCAGCTCGGCGTCCGACAGCGTCACCCACCGTCCCAGCCGGTTCTGCAGGCGGATCGCCATTTCCGCCGCCGCCGCCTTGGTAAAGGTCAGGCACTGAATCCGCGCCGGGTCCGACCCGGCCAGCGCCACCCCATCGGGCCCCAGACGCGGCAACATCAGCCGCAGCAACCGGTCGATCAGCAGCTTGGTCTTGCCGCTCCCCGCCGAAGCCGAGACGAACACCGAGGCTTCAGGGTCCGAAGCCTCCGCCTGCCGCGCATTGGCCAGCCCGATGGCATCCCGAGGGGTCAGAGTCATGGCGCCGCCTCATCACGCGCCGCACTCCACTCCGCCACCCGCGCCAGCCGCGCATAATCGGCAAAACGCGGGCTCTCCCCCGGATGCGGATGCGACAGATAAGGCTGGCCCGGATCGTCATACATCGCAATCAGCCCGCGCAGGCTCTCCCACGCCGCCGCGATCAGCTCCGCCAGCGCATCCCCTTCCGCCAAAGGCAGGATCTGCCCCGCCTCCGCCCCCCCGGTCAGCCGCCAATAGGCCAGCTCGCGCGCCGGCCCGGCCAGTTCGGGCCCGAACGCCCCCCGCTCGGCCATCGCCGCCTCCAGCACCAGTTGCGACGACCAGCCGGCCAGCACCGTCTTGCGGTTCGGCAGCGTCCCGGTCTTGTAGTCGATCAGCAGCAGCGCCCCCGCCGCATCCCGGTCGATCCGGTCCGCCCGCCCCCGCAGCAGAAACGGCCCGCCCGGCAGGTCGTTCAGCGTCGCCTTGCCGCTCTGCTCGGTGCGCGTCAGCACGATCGGCGCGCCCTCACCCGCCGCCCGCGCAGCCTCGGTCGCCACCACCCAGGCCGCGATCCGCTCCAGGCGCGGCGCCCACCACGCCGCCAGCGCCGGCCGCAACCGCGCTTCCACCAGCGCTTCGGCAAACAGCCCACGCAACCCCGCCTCACCGCCCCGCATCTCCACGGGCTGGCGAAACCAACGATCCAGCGCGGCATGCACGATGGTGCCGTAATCGGCCGCATCCGCCGGCTCCTCGATCTCCTTCAGCCGCCGCAACCCCAGAATATGCCGCGCATGGATCGCATACGGATCGCGCATCCAGGTCTCGATCTCGGTAATCGTCAGATTGCGCGGCCGCAGATCCACCGGCGGACAAGGCCGCGGCGGCGCCACCGGCCGCGGCGCCTCCGCCGACCGGTCCAGCCGTGCCAGCCACGACAGCGCCTCATGCGCCGGCACCGCCTGCCCCCGCCCGGCCAGGAACGCATCCAGCCGCACCAGCCACCGCGCCGGCACGGTCGGCGCCCCATCCCGCCGGCCGGGCACGGACAGCACAACCTCCCCCGCCGCACAGGCACAGGCCACGAAATCATGCGCCGCCTGCCCGATCGCCCGCTCCGGCGAAGGCAACCCCACCCGCGCCCGCATCGGTCGGCTCATCCACGGGCCCGGATCGGTGGCCGGCGGCCACACGCTCTCCACCAGCCCGCCCAGCACCATGGTCTCGACCGACTGCAACCGGGCCTCCATCAGGCCCCAGATGAAGATGCGCGGATGCAGCGCACTCTCGCTCCGCCCCCGCAACCCGCGCCGCGAGCGCACGGACAACCCGCCCATCGACGCCGTCAGCAACCCTTCCAGCACCCGCCCAGGCTGCGCCGGCAACACATCGCAGAACGCCACCAGCCCCGCCAGATGCTGGCCCAGCGCATTCCCGTCCTCCCCCGCCCACAACCGGTCGGCACCCGATTTCTCATCGGTCGCTGCCAGTGCCTCCGCCGCCGCGATCAACCCGGTCAACAGGTCGGCAACCGGCCGCGCCTCCGCCGACCACAGGCCCAGCACCGGCTCCAGACACCGTTCCAGCCGATCGACGAACCCGGCCAGATCCTCCGGCGCATCGGGCCGATCCGCCAGCGCCCCATGCGCATCGTCCCGCGCCGCCGCCAACCGGTCGCGCAGCCCCTCGAACCCCGGCCGAGGCGCCGGCCCCCGCAGCAACGCCCGCTCCAGCAACCGCGCCGAGGCACGGCACGCCCCCGGCGCCAATCCACACGCCGCCAGCGGATGCTTCAACAGCGACAGCAACGCCACCGGCGACAACCCACCCGCCGCCGCCCGCGCCAGCAGCCGCAGGAACACGGCAGGCGGCGTGGCATGCAACGGCTCGCCCGCACTGTCATCCGCCACCACGCCCCAGCGCGCCAGCTCCACCGCCACCCGCCCGGCCAGCCCCCGGTCGGGCGTCACCAGTGCCGCCCGGCGCCCCGGCGTCACGATCGCCTGCCGCAACACCAGCGCAATGGCGGCCGCTTCCTCCTGCTGGTCGGCGGCGCGCAGCACCGACAGCCCATCCAGCGCCACCACGCCCTCATCGCGCAGCCAGTCGCCCAGCGCCGCCGCCGGCAACAGGGCCCGCGCCAGCACCCCGCCCCGCCCGGCCGGGCAGGAGGCCGGCCCATCCGCCCCGCCATCCCACACCGCCAGATCCGCACGCACCCGCCCCAGCCCGGTCAGCAGCCGCGCCAACCCGGCCTGCGGATGCCCATCCGGCAGCGCCGCCCAGATCTCCTCATCCAGCGACAGGTCCACCCAGGGCAGCACCAGCCGACCGCCCGCCCGACCCAGCACGGCATCCAGCACGTCGCGCACGGCAGGCACCGCATCGGTAAACCCCACGGCCCACAAACGGGTTTCCGCATCCGGCGCGGCACGCCAGCGCCCGGCCTGCGCCCGCAGCAGCGCGACCTGCCGCGCCACCGGGTTCATCACCCCCTGCTCGGCCAGCCACGCCGGCCACACGCTGGTGACGATCGACAGAAACCGCAGCGTCTCCCGCCAATGTTCGGCAAAATCCCCGTCCGCCGCCAGCGGCAGCGTCTCGGCCAGATCGCACTCCGCCCATTCGGCATCATCCATCAGCTCGGCCAGGGCGCGGGCCAGCGGCCAGGCCTGATCCAGCGACAGAACCTCCCCGAACGCATCCCCCGCCTTCAGGATCAGCAGCGCCAGCGTCGCCAGCCGCCGCAACGACTCCACGGCGGGCGGCAGATCCAGCGCCATATCCCCCGACAGCGCCAGCCCCGCCTCGTCCAGGCTCCCCAGCGGCGCAATACGCGGCAGCAGCAGCGGCCTGCCATCGGCCCGGCGCAGAAACGCCTCGGTCAGCGCCCGCGCCGCCCGGCGGCTGGGCAGCAGGATCAGCCCGTCACCGCTCAGCTGCGGGTCGCCCCCCACCCCGTCCATCCAGCGGGCGGCAATCTCATCCAGAAAAGGCACATGCGGCGGAACGGTCGCAATGACGCTCACAAACTCACATCCCGTTCAGCCGCATCCGGCTCCCGCGCCAGCCGCAACGCCCGCGTCGCCACCGCCAGATCCTCCGGCCGGGACAGATGGCACCACACCGAATCATGCACGATGCCAAACAGCCGCTCCCGCGCGATGGCCGCATCCCACAGCCGGTTCAGGCTGAACGGCCCCGGCGGCGCCTCGGCAAACAAGGAAGGCGCGGCCAACTGCACCCCGGCAAACACATAGGGCGTCAGCGCCCCCCGCACCGCCCGGCGCAGCAACCCATCGGGCGCGGAGACAAAATCCCCCTGCCCGACCGCCCCCACCGCCAGGCTGGTCCGCGCCAGCAGCAGCAGCGCATCCATCCGCGCCGGATCGAAGGCGGCGGCCAGCCGGCACAGCGCCGGCACCGGCCCGTTCAGCCACAGCGAATCGCCATTCAGCAGAAAGAACGGCTCCGGCCCCAACGCCCCGTCCCGCAACGCGGCCGCGGCACTCCCGCCACTCTCCAGCAGCGTCTGCTCGGCCCGCACGACCACACGCGGCCCCAGCCCGGCCTCGGCACGGGCCCGCAGCGCCGCGCGCACCTTCCCGGCCTGCCAGCATACATTCACCACCACTTCGGCCACCCCGGCCTTGTCCAGCCGGTCCAGCACATGGTCCAGAATGGCCCGCCCATCGACCGCCAGCAGCGGCTTGGCCGTGTCCTCGGTCAGCGGCCGCATCCGGCTGCCGGCCCCGGCGGCGAACAGCATCGCCCGCTGCGGCATCGGAATGCTCATGCCCCCCTCCAGGCCGCCAGTTCGGCCCACACCGGCCGATCCTCCCACCCCGCGATCCGTGCGCAGCGCGTCTCCTCGCCCGTCACCAGCAGCTCGATCCGCAACGCTTCCACCGGCATCAGGGCTCCCAGCCGGTCCGGCCATTCCACCAGCACGATGCCCTCGCACGCATCGTCCCAGCCCAGCTCGTGCAGCCCCCCCGGCCCATCCAGCCGCCAGAGGTCGAAATGCGCGACCGGCGCCACCGGCGCGTCATAAGCCTGCACCAGCGTAAAGGTCGGGCTGGGCACCTCCATGTCCGGATCGCCACAGGCCGCGCGCAGAAAGGCGCGGGAAAACACGCTCTTCCCGGCGCCCAGCACGCCGGACAGCAGAATGGCGTCGCCCGGCCGCGCGGCACGGGCCAGCCGCCGCGCCAGGTCCCCCGTCGCCTCGGGGCTCGGCAGAATGATGGTCAGCGGTTCCATCCGGTCATGATGCCCGCCGCCCCGGCAGCGGCACAAGACCCCGTTTTCCCCGCCCCCGTATCCGCCATCTTGCACTCGGCCGAAACAGACCGCACAACCGAAGCCCTGATCGTTCAGCAGCGCAGCACCACGGAACCGACATGACCGACGCCCCCACCCTTTCCACCGATGTCGCCATCATCGGCGCCGGCCCCACCGGCCTGTTCGCGGCGTTCGAATGCGGCATGCTGAAGCTGGATTGCGTCCTGGTCGACGCGCTGGACAGCGTGGGCGGCCAGTGCGCCGCCCTCTATCCGGAAAAGCCGATCTACGACATCCCCGCCCACCCCGCGATCGAAGGCGCGGCGCTGATCGAGGCGCTGGACCGCCAGATCGCCCCCTTCGCCGTGCCCCGCCTGCTGGGCCGCCGGGTCGAAGGCCTGGCCGGCCATCGCGGCGCCTTCACGCTGCGCACCGACAAGGGCGACGTCATCAGCGCCCGCGCCGTCATCATCGCCGCCGGCGCCGGCGCCTTCGGCCCCAACCGTCCGCCTCTGACCGGGCTGGAAGGGTTCGAGGCCACGGGTGCCGTGCAATATTACGTCCGCCGCCGCGCCGATTTCACCGGCACCCGCATCGTCATCGCCGGCGGCGGCGATTCCGCCATCGACTGGGCCCTGGCCCTGAAGGACGAAGCCGAGAAGATCTGGCTGGTCCACCGCCGCGACCGTTTCCGCGCCGCGCCGGAAAGCCTGCGCCAGCTCGACGAAGCCGTGGCCGCCGGCCGCATCGAGAAGATCGTCCCCTACCAGCTCCACGGCCTGCACGGCACCGACGGCAAGCTGGAAGGCGTCGAGGTCGCAACCCTCGACGGCGACACCCGCGTGCTGGAAGCCGACCGCCTGCTGCCCTTCTTCGGCCTCTCGACCGATCTCGGCCCGATCGCCCAATGGGGCATCGACTCCATCCGCAGCACCATCCCGGTGGTCCCCTCAAGCTGCGAAACCTCGCTCCCCGGCATCTTCGCCATCGGCGACGTGGCCACCTATCCCGGCAAGCTGAAACTGATCCTGCAAGGCTTCAGCGAAGGCGCCATGGCCGCCCACGCCATCCACCCCATCGTGCGGCCCGATACGGCGCTGCATTTCGAGTATTCCACCAGCAAGGGCGTGCCCGGTTAAGCGTTCTTCTTTTGTCTTCCGAAAAAGAAGCAAAAAGACTTTTGATCCGTTCAGGGCCATCGCGTGTCCCCAGCACAAAATTCCTGAACGAATCAGAGTTTTTTGGTTCTTTTTTGCAAAAAAGAACATCTTTCCCCCGCGACATTGCACCAGGGTGAAATTGATCTATCGTCAGCCATCCCGACGGGAGCCCACCAAAACGTGCCAGTCGACGCTGAACCAAACGCCCCCGCCGCCTCGGCCGGCGGCATCCTGACCATCGACCTCGCCGCCCTGGCCGAAAATTACCGGAGGCTGCGCGACCATGTCGGCCCCGGCGTGACCTGCGCCGCCGCCGTCAAGGCCGATGCCTACGGGCTGGGCGCCGCCCGCGTGGTCCCGGAGCTGCACCGCGCCGGCTGCCGGACCTTCTTCGTCGCCCACCTGGCCGAAGGCGCCGCCATCCGCCCGCTGCTGGGCGCCGACAGCACGATCTTCGTCCTGAACGGCCCCATGCCGGGGACCGAAGCCGCCATGCGGCAGGCCGGGCTGGTCCCGGTCCTGAACAGCCTGGAGCAGATCGCCAACTGGCGCGCCCTGGCCCACCAGACTGGTACCCCCCTCCCCGCCGCGCTGCAACTCGACAGCGGCATGTCCCGCTTCGGCCTGTCGGACGCGGACGTGGCCACGCTTCTGTCCGAAGACACGCCGCTGGCCGGCCTCACCCCCCTCCTGGTCATGAGCCACCTGGCCTGCGCCGACGAACCCGCCCACCCCGCCAATCGCGCCCAGCGCACCACTTTCCTGCGCCTGCGCGCGCAACTGCCCGCCCTGCCGGCCAGCCTGGCGGCATCCTCCGGCCTGTTCCTCGGCCCGGACTGGCATTTCGACATGGTGCGCCCCGGCGCCGCGCTGTACGGCATCAACCCCACCCCGGGCCAGCCGAACCCGATGCTACCGGTGGTCCGCCTCCAGGCGCGGATCGTACAGACCCGCCAGATCGGCCCCGGAACGGCGGTGGGCTACGGCGCGGGCTTCATCGCCGACCGGCCCAGCCGGATCGCGACCCTGGGCGTAGGCTATGGCGACGGCTTCCCCCGCGCCATCGGCGGCCACGGCCACGCCATCCTGCCGGAACGGCCGGACCTCAGGCTGCCCATCGTCGGCCGCATCTCCATGGACTGCCTGGCCGTCGACGTCACAGCCCTGGGCGACACCCCGCTTGCGCCCGGCACGGCGCTGGACCTGATCGGCCCGCACCATTCGCTGGAAGACGCCGCCGAAGCCGCCGGCACCATCGGCTACGAACTGCTGACCGGCCTGGGCAGGCGCTATCACCGCATCTATCGCGCGGACGCATCACCACAGGGAGACAACAGGTGAAGGTTATCGTCATGGGCGCCGGGGTCATCGGCGTCACCACCGCCTGGTACCTGGCCAGACAGGGCCACGAGGTTACGGTGATCGACCGCCAGCCCGCCGCCGCGATGGAAACCTCCTTCGCCAATGCGGGCCAGGTCTCGCCCGGCTATTCCACCCCATGGGCCATGCCCGGCCTGCCGCTGAAGGCGCTGGGCTGGATGCTGAAGAAGGACAGCCCGCTGGTCATCCGCGCGCGGCTGGACCTGCCGATGCTGCGCTGGATGACGCAGCTCCTGGCCAACTGCAACGCCCATGCCTACGACATCAACAAGGCCCGCATGCTGCGGGTGGCCGAATATAGCCGCGACTGCCTGACCGAACTGCGCGCGGAAACCGGCATCACCTATGACGACCGCCAGAAGGGCCTGATCCAGCTCTTCCGCACCCAGGCCCAGCTCGACCACGCGCAGGACGACATGCGCCTGCTCACCGAGAGCAACGTGCCCCACCAATTGCTCGACCCGGCGCAGATCGTGGCGCGCGAACCCGGCCTGGCCCATGCCAGCCACCTGCTGAAGGGCGGCCTGTACCTGCCGGGCGACGAATCCGGCGACGCGCACATGTTCACCCAGCGCCTGTCGCAGAAGGCCGCGGAACTGGGCGTCACCTTCCGCTATGAGACCCGCATCGAGGGGCTGGACGCCAGCGCCACCGGGATCATGGGCGTCCGCACCTCCGCCGGCCGCGTCACGGGCGACGCCTATGTCCTGGCCCTGGGCAGCTACTCGCCGCTGATGCTGCGCCCGCTGGGCATCAGGCTGCCGGTCTACCCGGTCAAGGGCTACTCGCTGACGGTCCCCCTCACGGACGAGACCCGCGCGCCCACCTCCACCGTCAATGACGAGAGCTACAAGGTCGCCATGACCCGGCTGGGCGACCGCATCCGCATCGGCGGCACTGCCGAGCTGACCGGCTACAGCCTGCGCCTCAGTCCCGACCGTCGCCGCACGCTGGAACGCTCCTTCTCCGAGCTGTTCGGCGGCGGCGACCTCACCCGCGCCACCTACTGGACCGGCCTGCGCCCCAACACCCCCGACGGCACCCCGGTCATCGGCCCGTCGGGCCGCTTCGGCAATCTCTGGCTCAACACCGGCCACGGCACGCTCGGCTGGACCATGGCCTGCGGCTCCGGCCAATTGCTGGCGGACCTCATCGACGGCCGCCGCCCAGCCATCCCCCACCTCGACCTCTCCATCAGCCGCTACACCGCCTGACCACGCGCGCTGGCTGCACGCCAGCGCGCATTTTATCATGTCGGCCGGTCATAGAGAGGCAGTCGCCCCACAACTATGCCCAACCCGACAGGTTGCCAGAACACAGGGCAGCAGAGGCTGCGCTCCCCAGCCCGAGCCTCCCTCCCGAACGGAAAGAATCGGGTCGCCACTCCCGGATAAATGATAAAATCTTCCCGATCGGGAAGATCAAGCCTACCGAAAGCGTCATATGGCCCTTTTCTTCCCGATCGGGAAGAATCCTGTTGCTGCGGCCTCATCAGCTCTATAATCTTCCCGATCGGGAAGTATCACCTGTCGGGCTGCAACCATCGCGGGGAAGCAAAGAGCATAGAGATGAACGCACGCGAATTCGGAGAAATGATCCGCGACAAGCGGACGCAGGCTGGAATGACACAGCGGCAGCTCGCAATGATCTCGAATGTTGGTGAACGATTTGTCGTAGAACTGGAACAGGGAAAGGGAACATCCCAGTTGGGCAAGGCGCTGGCTGTTGCCGACCAGGTTGGGGCATTTCTCACAACCTCGGACTTCCAGACCCAAATGCTACGGAAAGCACAGGCGGCCGGGATCTCGCAAAAGCGGATTGCCGAAATGCACGGCCCCTCTGATGCCCGTCTCCGAAGAAAATCTTGACCGTGACAGAAACCGCCCTCGTCCATGAGGACATGGTGGTCGGTCGGATCCGACACGCCGACGAGAATTTTGCGTTCGCGTATAATCCCGAGTGGCTCGCCTATAAGGCGAATTTTCCCATTTCCCTGAGTATGAAGCTGAGGCGCGAACCCTATCCGCATCAGGTCATCATGCCGTGGCTGATGAACCTTCTTCCCGAGGGTGATCCTCTGGCGGCCGCGAGCCGGGCGCTGGGCATTGCATCAGAGGATGTCATGGGCCTGCTTGAAAGAATCGGTCAGGAAACAGCCGGCGCCCTGAGCGTCATGAGCCTGCCGCGCGAACCGGAAGGCCCCTCGAACCGCCAACCGGATTACCGCAAGATCGATCCTGGCGAGGAACTGGAGCAGATCATCAATGATCTCCCCAGGAAGCCCTTCCTCGCCGGGGAGGACGGTGTGTCCATGAGCCTCGCGGGCGCCCAGGAGAAGCTCCCGGTCATGGTTCGGGACATGGAATTCTTCATCCCGATCAACGGCGCTCCCTCCACGCACATTCTGAAACCCGATACCGAACGCCTTGATGGCGGCGTATATAACGAAGCCCTGTGCATGACTCTCGCAAAGAAAATCGGCCTGAACGTTCCGCTCGTGACGACGGGGCGTTCCGGCAGGCGGTCATGGTGTCTGGTGGAACGTTATGACCGGATACCCCGCCCGAAAAAGGGCATGCTCTGGATGCGCCTGCACCAGGAAGATTTCTGCCAGGCACTCGGACGCCCCCCCGCCGCGAAATACGAGGTAACCGGTCGAGGAGGCGGAATATCGCTGACCGACATGTTCCAGGTCACTCGGGACCAAATCAAGGGCCGGGCAACGCTGGACCTTCTCAACGGCGTGATTTTCAACCTCCTCATCACGAATGTCGATTCACACGCGAAGAATTACTCGATCCTGCTCTCCGGCAGCGGCACCCCGCGCCTGGCCCCGCTCTATGATCTGATAGCCGGAGACGTATGGCCGCATATTACACAAAACATGGCGCAGTCCATCGGCGGCCAGCGACGCGGGCGTCATGTCACTGCAAGGCACTGGCGACGCATGGCCGAAACGGCGGGACTGAACCCCCGGATGGCTCTGGAGCAGGTCAACCACATCGCGAAGAAGATCCAGGCGCATCTGGAAGACGCTGCCAACACGGTGCGTTCCATGCCAGCAGGCGACCACGGGATTCTGGACGAGGTCGTCAAAGCAATCCGGGAACGGGTCAGAACCGCGCTGATCAATCTGGACGAAGGCGCCAGTTAGAACCAGTCACAAAAAAAGCGGGGGCGGCCAAGCCGCCCCCGCTCCCCTCCGGCCGCCGGGCCATGGCCCGCGCCGGGATGAAACCGCCCGATTACTTGGAGGGGCTGGCTTCCGTCGTCGTCTTCTTCTTGTGCTTATGCTTGTGCTTGTGGGTCTTCGGCGCCTCGCTCGAGGTCGTCGGAGCCGCCGGGGTGGCCGGCGCGGCTTCCGGGGTGCTCGGGGCAGCGGGGGCCGCCGGGGCGGTGGTGGACGGTGCCGCCGGGACGGACGGAGCCGCCGGCGTGGTCGGTGCTTCCTGCGCCATGGCCGGAACGGCGGCGCCCATCAGGGCAACAGTCGAAAGAGCGGCCAGGAACCGACGTGTCGAAACGATCATTGAATGTCTCCAGAATCAGGATGTCATCCCAATCAACACCCGGAACCGTAACCGGAGGATGCATCCGTCTTCAGGCAGACGACACAACGCGGCATACGGACCGTGCCCGCAATTGCTAGCACGCCGCCCCGATCCCGTCTCGCATTAAAATTCATAAATGACTGCCCAGCGTCCGGCACATTGCCTTAATTGCAACGCAATCGCAAACTGAAAATCGTTACGAATTACGTCCGCGCGGGCGGCGGGCCACCGCCCGTCCCCTCACCTGTCGCGGGAGAAGATTTCGATCCGGTTCCGCCCCGCATCCTTGGCCGCGTACAGCGCCCGATCCGCCTGCTCGATCAGCGTGCCGATCTTGACCCCGCCCTGAAAGGTCGCAATCCCCGCCGAAATCGTCAGCGAGAGCGCGTCTCCCGTCGAACAGGGAATGGCGCTCTTCTCGATCCGGCTCCTGATGCGCTCCGCACAGGCGGCGGCCTCCGCGCTGGTGCTTTCGGTCAGGACGATCAGGAATTCCTCGCCCCCATAGCGGAAGACGTAATCGTTGCCGCGCACCGTCTCCATGATCATGCCGGCGACATGGCGCAGCGCCTCGTCCCCGGCCAGATGCCCCTTGGTATCGTTGATCTTCTTGAAGAAATCGATATCGAGCAGCACGATGCTGAAGACCTTGTCGTGCGCCAGGGAAAAGGCGATCTCGTTCTGGATCACCCCATCCAGGAAATGGCGGGTCAGCGTCCGGGTCAGCGGGTCCAGCCCGCTCTGCAGCGCTTCCATCGCCTGGAACAGCCGATTGGTCAGGAACGTGACATCCCTGATGCCATTCCGCAGCTCGGCCGCGAAACCGGCCGGCACCCCATCCTCCGCGCGCACCGCCGCAATGCGCCGGTCGATGGCCCCGATCATGTCCTGCAGCAGCACAAAATCCTCGGTACCCCGGAACAGCGTCTGCCCCTTATGGGCCAGCCACAGGCCGAACTGCGATTCCCCGATCGTCTGCAATTCTCCCACGCGCTGCTCGCACAGGCAGAACAGCGCCTGGGTGCTCCAGTCGAAGAAGGTCGCCTTCTGGGTTTCCTTCTCGAAATGCAGATCCTGCCCCAGCGAGAACAGCTTGAAGGACTGGTCCTGCTCCACCTTCTTCCGGAAGTCGGTGTTATAGGCCTTGTTCATGTAGGTCATGGCGAAATCGACCATGGACTGACAATAGACACAGGCCTGAAGCTGCTCTTCCTTCGTGCCGAAATAATCGACGATCAGCAGCGTCAGGCTCATCTTTATGAAATAGAAGCCATACGATACCAGATTGGGCGAAATCTCGAGCTGCGCATGGACCGACCCGACCCGCTCCTGCAACGCGCGCAGTTCCTGGATATCCGTCTCCCGCGCCGGGAACAGCCGCTTCAGCCACGCCAGCAGGCTGCCCCTCAGGCGGCGTTCGACGGTCTCGCGTTCCAGGAAGAGCGCCGCATCGGGCCGCTTGAGCAGGGCCTCGTAGAAATTGACGACACAGGTCTCGCCATGCCGGCTGACGATGTCACTCAGCCCCAGCCTGACCCGGTCCGGCGTATGGACGATGATATAGTCCCATTGCTCCTCGACAGGCAGCGACACGAAATTCTCGTCGAAAAACACATGAGCTCCCTTCGCGGAAAAGTCTCTTTCTTCTGGCCACAGCCTGCGCCATCGAAAAACAGGATCATGCCGGAGAGGGGTATCCGGCACCCCGCCACGTTCCAGCGCGGCTATCAGCTCCGCTTCCCGATGGCAACGCCCTTTGTGAATTCATTATGAACCCTTAACATCCCGCAAATTGCCCGGTGAAAGATGCGCCCCCCTGGCGGGTCCTCAAACGAAACAGGGCCATGGCAGGCCCTGGCGAACATCCGCTCGCCAGGGCCCACCACGACCCCGTTCCCAAACCCTGCCAGCCCGTCCGGACCCACGCATCTGGACGGTTACGGCCGTATCAGGCCGAAGCGCCCGCGCGGTCGCGCTTCTTGCGCTCGTGCGGGTCCAGATAGCGCTTGCGAATCCGCACCGCCGACGGCGTCACCTCGACCAGCTCATCGTCCTCGATATAGGCGATCGCCTGCTCCAGGTTCATCTTGCGCGGCGGCGTCAGCAGCAGCGCCTCATCCTTGCCGGCGGCGCGGATGTTGGTCAGCTTCTTCTCGCGGACCGGGTTCACTTCCAGGTCGTTCTCGCGCGAATGCTCGCCGATGATCATGCCGACATACACTTTCTCGCCGGCATCGACGAACAGCGTGCCGCGATCCTGCAGCGAATACAGCGAATACTGCGTCGTCGCCCCGTCTTCCGACGAGATCAGCGACCCGTTGCGGCGCCCCTCGATCGGGCCGGCCCAGGGCTGATAGCCCGAGAACAGACGATTCATGATGCCCGTGCCGCGCGTGTCGGTCAGGAACTCGCCGTGATAGCCGATCAGCCCGCGCGACGGGATCAGGAAGGTCAGGCGCACCTTGCCGCCGCCCGACGGCTGCATGTCCTGCATCAGGCCCTTGCGCATGGCCATCTTCTCGACGACCACGCCCGAATAGGGCTCGTCGACGTCGATCAGCGCCTCTTCGTACGGCTCTTCGCGCTCGCCGGTCTCCTCATTGGTGCGGAACAGCACGCGCGGACGGCCGATCGTCAGCTCGAAGCCTTCGCGGCGCATCTGCTCGATCAGCACGCCAAGCTGCAGTTCGCCACGGCCGGCCACCTCGAACGCCTCGCTCTCCGGGCTCTCGGAAACACGGATGGCAATGTTGCCCTCGGTCTCCTTGAACAGGCGGTCGCGGATCTGGCGCGAGGTCACCTTCTTGCCCTCGCGGCCGCCCAGCGGGCCGTCATTCAGGCGGAAGGTCATCGACAGGGTCGGCGGATCGACCGGGGTCGATTTCAGCGGCTCGGTCACTTCGGGTGCTGCGATGGTCTCGGGAATGGTCGCTTCCGACAGGCCGGCCACGGCGACGATGTCACCCGCCTCGGCCTCTTCCACCGGCACGCGGTCCAGCCCACGGAAGGACAGCAGCTTGGTCAGGCGCCCGGTCTCGACCACCGAGCCATCGGGGCGCAGCACGCGCACCGGCATGTTCACCTTCGCACGGCCCTGCTCGACACGGCCGGTCAGCACGCGGCCCAGGAAGTTGTCGTTCTCCAGGATGGTGGCGACCATGGCGAACGGCGCTTCCTTGTCCACCTTCGGTGCCGGCACATGACGCACGATCAGGTCGAACATCGGCGCCAGGTCCTTGCGCGCGCCTTCCAGCTCCTCGTCCGCCCAGCCCTGGCGGCCCGAGGCGTACAGCATCGGGAAGTCGAGCTGCTCGTCATTCGCGCCCAGGGCGGCGAACAGGTCGAAGATCTCGTTATGCACCTCGTCCGGGCGGGCATCGCCACGGTCGATCTTGTTGACGACCACGATCGGCTTCAGCCCGCGCGCCAGCGCCTTGCCGACCACGAACTTGGTCTGCGGCAGCGCGCCCTCGGCGGAATCCACCAGCACCACCGCGCCGTCCACCATGCTCAGGATACGCTCGACCTCACCGCCGAAATCGGCATGGCCCGGCGTGTCGATGATGTTGATGCGGGTATCCTTCCACACCACCGACGTGCACTTGGCCAGGATGGTGATGCCGCGCTCGCGCTCCAGGTCGTTGCTGTCCATCGCCCGTTCGGCGACATGCTGGTTCTCGCGGAACGACCCGGACTGCTTCAGAAGCTGGTCGACCAGCGTGGTCTTGCCATGGTCGACGTGAGCGATGATGGCGATATTGCGAATGTCCATACGTGTGTGACCTGACTTCCTTCGCGGGCCCCGGACGGGCATGCCGGCCGCCCGCGCGCCCTTGCGCCACGGCCGGAACCGACGGATGTTTCTCTATTCACCGGGGTAGATAGAGGGGACGCACGCGGATTGCACGCGAAACTTCACCCTTCCGGCCGAACCCTGCCCTGCGCGGAACAGCGACGGAACAGCCCATGCCCTCCTTCCCAGCCCGGATCGTCGTCGAGGACCTGCGCAAATCCTACCGCGTCGCCACCCGTCCGCCCGGCAGCCGGGCCGGGCTGGCGGCCTGGCTGCCCTCCCGCCGTCCCTGGCGCACCATCGCGGCCCTGCGCGGCGTCACCTTCACCATCGAACCCGGCACCATCACCGGGCTGATCGGCCCCAACGGCGCCGGTAAATCCACCGTTATCAAGATCCTGTCCGGCATCCTGCGGCCGGAGTCCGGCCGGGTCACGGTGGGGGGCCTGGTGCCGTGGGCCCAGCGGCTCCGCCATGTCGGGCGCATCGGCGTGGTGTTCGGCCAGCGTTCGCAGCTCTGGTGGGACCTGCCGGTCGATGACGGGTTCGCCCTCCTGCGCGACATCTACCGCGTGCCGCCCCCCCTTTATCGCACCCGCCGGACCCGCCTGGTCGAAACCCTGCGCCTGGCCGATTTCCTGGACCAGCCGGTGCGCCAGCTCTCGCTGGGCCAGCGCATGCGCGCCGAACTGGCCGCCGCCCTGCTGCACGCCCCGCCTTTGCTGATCCTGGACGAACCGACCATCGGGCTGGACGCCCCCTCCAAACTGGCCATCCGCGCCTTCATCCGCGACCTGAACCGGCAGGACGGCACGACAATCCTGCTGACCACCCACGACATGCACGATATCGAGGCCCTGGCCGAACGGGTGATCGTCATCGGCGACGGCCGCGTGCTGGCCGACAGCCCCTTCGAGACCCTGCGCGCCACCACCCTCTCCGGCCGCCGGCTGATCGCGAGCTTCGACGGCCCGCCCCCCACCCTCGCCTTGCCGGAAGGCGTGACCCGCCTGCCCGCCACCGGCCAGACGCTGGCGCTGGATTTCGACCCCGCCCGCATCGCCGCCCCCGACCTCATCGGGCTCCTGACGCAGGCCGGCGGCTCCGCCGCCCCGTCCCCCCTGGCCGACGTCACGATCACCCGCCCGTCGATCGAGGACGTGATCAGCCGGTTCTACGAACACCACGCGCCCGGCCCATGATCCGCGCCGCAACCCCATACCTGGCCGCCTTCCGCGCCCGCTGGCGGACCACCATGCGCTACCGCGCGGCGGCCCTGGCCGGGTTCGTGACCCAATGCTGGTGGGGCGTGATCAACATCATGATCTACGCCGCCTTCTATCACGGCGCCCATGACGCGGCAGGCACGGCGCCCCTCGGCCTGCACCAGACCGTCACCTATGTCTGGATCATGCAGGGCACCCTGGCCCTGATGCCCTGGAGCTGCGACCCCGAGATCGCGGACGCGGTACGCAGCGGCGCGGTGGCGCACGAGCTGCTGCGCCCCATCGACCTCTGGTGGTGGTGGTCCTGCCGTGCCACCGCGCGCATCCTCGGCCGGCTGGTCCCCCGCGCCCTGCTGATCGTCGCCTTCGCCGGCCTGGTCCTGCCTCTCGCCGGGCTCGGTGCCTGGGCGCTCCGCCCCCCGGCCTCGCTGCCCGACGCCGCCTTGTTCGCCCTGTCGATCCTGATGGGGCTGGCCCTGTCGGCCAGCATCGTCGTGCTGCTGAACATCGTCACCGTCCGCACCCTCTCGCCCGCCGGCGGCAGTGCCGTCATCACGCCGCTGGCCCTGATCCTGTCGGGCAACCTGCTGCCACTGGCGCTGTTCCCCGGCGCGGTCCAGACACTTCTCATCCTTCAACCCTTCGCCGGGCTGGGCGACCTGCCCTGCCGGTTCTGGCTCGGCACGCTGCATGGCGGCCGGGCAATCCTCGCGCTGGGCCAGCAGGCGGCCTGGATCGCGGCCCTGACCCTGATCGGCCGCGCTGCCCTGCGCCGGGCCCTGCACCGGCTGGAGATCCAGGGCGGATGAACGGCTTCGCCCTCTGGCGCCGCTACGCACGCGCCTCCCTGTCCGGCCAGATGCGCTATCCGGGCGCGTTCCTGATGCAGATGGCCGGCCACCTGGCCACCACCCTCATGGGCTTCGCCGCGATCTGGGTCCTGTTCCACCGGTTCGGCACCGTGCGCGGCTGGACCGTCGGCCAGGTGGCACTGTTCTACGGGCTGGTGAATATCCAGTTCGCGCTGACCGAAACCATCGGCTACGGGTTCGAGCGCTTCGGGGACGATTTCCTGCGCACGGGCGCCTTCGACCGGCTGCTGCTGCGCCCCCGCTGGACGGTGCTGCAACTGCTGGGCCACCAATTCCGCCTGCGCCCGCTGGCCCGGCTGGCCCAGGGCGCGGCCATCCTGGCGCTGGGCCTGGCCCTGACGCCGGTGCGCCCCCTCCCGTTCACCCTGCCGATGATGCTGTGGGCCATCGCCGGCGGCGTCGCCTTCTTCCTCGGCGTACTGATCGGCCAGGCGGCGCTGTCCTTCCGCACCATCGAAAGCCTGGAGATCGTCAACGTCCTGACCTATGGCGGCGTCGAGGCCGGACAATATCCGTTCGACCTCTACGCGCGCTGGTTCCGCCGGCTCATGACGTACGCAATCCCGCTGGGCGCCGTCAGCTACGAACCCATGCTGGCGATCATGGGGCGCTCCCCCCACCCGATGGCGGCCACACTGGCCCCCGCCGCCGGCTTCGCCTTCCTGGCGATCATGCTGCTATACTGGCAGGTAGCCGTCCGCCGCCACGCCTCGACCGGAAGCTGACGGCCACGACTGCCCTGCGGCGCGGTCTCGCATGGCGGTTCGTTGGGCGGAAGCGAGGCCGCGCAGCGCATCGGCCTTCACACCATCAGGACGCGCTCGTGGTGACATGATTGCGAAGCCACGGCTTCAAATGCTCGAAATCAAACGTACCACCGGCGTAGAGGCCGAGAATAAAGTCTTCCGTCTCACCAGCGCCGGCCGTCAGCCGCGCGCCGTTGATGGCCAGGAAGGTCCAGGTCACGGCGAAGGCCGTGCGCTTGTTGCCATCGATGAAGGGATGGTTCTGCGACAGGCTTTCCCAGAGCGCCGCCGCTTCTTCGATCAGATCGGCATAATAACCGGTCTGTGGCCGGAAAAGCGCCGCTTCCAGCAAACCCTGATCCCGGATGCCCGTCGCTCCGCCATAGCGCCCGATCTGATCGTCGTGGATAGCCAATATCTCGATGACGGTCGGATAGTCCGTCACTCGGCCAGTTTCCGGTAGAGCGGCGCGAATTCCTCATGGCTGGCCTGGTAGGCGGCCATGACATGGGCACGCGGACGCTGCCGTTTCCGCTTCTCGATCAGGTCGGCCAACGCCTCATCGACCAGCGCCTGGAGTTGCCGTCCTTCGCTGCGGGCCAGATCGCGCACCGCCTGCAGGATCTGCGGATCGACCTGGGTGGCGAATTTCTCACGCTGCTGGGTGGCCATGGCGACACTCTCCTGTTGAGTGCCGCAGCATATCATGACAGATCATGATACATCAAGAAACGCCCCCAGTCACCCATCCGTTCTCGATGTCGCCGATCCGTTCAACGAAATATGGGCCAAGGGGCATGAAGCCGCGAATGCAGCCAAACATCTAGGGCGCGGTCTCGCAGGGCGGTTCGTCGGGCGGCGTTCCGTCGAATGCCAGTGGATACAGCGCGTGGCGCGCGGCATAGGCTTCCAGTTCCGCAGCGGAAACGCGACCCGGCTCCGGACAGAGCTTGAGCGAGACCCCCGGCACATCGATCGCTTCGCAGGACGGGCGCAGCCGATCGACCAGATCCCCACGCCCCAGCAGCACCGTGCCACCGCGCAGAACCAGCATCTCGTCCTGCGGCCTGGCGCGCACGACGGCATGGACACCACGATGCGCGGGGTCGGCGAACAGCACGAGATCGGCGAGCTTGCCGACCGCGATACTCCCGATCTCCTTCTCCGCGCCCGCGACGCGTGCCGCATTGAGCGTGACCATGCGCCACAATGCGTCATCGCTCAGCGCATCATGCAGATGGCTGTGATTGAAATGCACGGCACAGGCCAGTTCGCGATTCAGGTTCATGGACCCGGACGGCAGCCAGTCCGACCCCAGGGCGATGGTGATGCCCCGCCGCCGGGCCGCCAGCACGTCCATCGTCTGCCCATATAAGGAAAGATTGCTGCGCGGCGACCAGACCAGGCTTGCCCGCCGGGCCGCGACCAGGTCGAAATCCGCCGGAGTCAGGGCGACCGCATGGATCAGCGCGGCCTGCGGCATGATCCAGTCATGGCTCATGCCGCCGCCTCCCGCCTGGGGCGTGGTGTCGTATGTCTCCGAACTCTCGCAGCGAAATTCATTGCGCGCCGCCTCATCCCGCCCTTCGGAGACATGGGCGAGGAAGGCGCTCGCATGGGCGACCAGATCATGCGTCGCCGGATGGGGCCCATAGTCGCAATCCTGCGTGCGCATGATCCCCGGCGAATCGTCGAGGGGAAAAATCGCGTAGGTCACAGGGGCGATGGCGATCCCCTCCAGCCCGTCGCGAAAATCCAGGTTGCGCAGCAGGCCGGGCGCCATGCGCTCGGCCACGGTCGAGGTCGTGCCGCCGACCAGAAAGCGGAGTTCGATCCAGCTCAACGACAGCGGATCGCGATCGGGCCTGAAATCCTGCAACAGCCGATGACCGTCCAGCCCCTTGCGCCATTCATGACGATGGGCATAGCGCTCGCCGCTATCGGGTCGGGGGCCGATATTGTCGAAATCGATATGGTCGTGCGTGTTGATGAAGCCGGGCGACAACACGGCATCATGGCAAAGGATGCGCGTGGCGGACGACGACGCCGCGCAACGCGCACCAACACAATCGATCCGTCCGGCGGAATCGATGCGCACTTCCCCCGGCGCAAGGATACGGTCCGGCGTCAGAATGGTCGCGCGGATCACCGTCTCGCCCGTCCCGCGCTGCACCGTGCAGGCCGGCGCGGCCCATGTGGCGGCCGGCAGGAGAAAGGCGGCCACCGCAATTGCCAGCGTCGCGGCGCGTCCGATCACGCGCGCAGGGCCTGAAAGACGGTGTCGCGGAATATCTCGTGCGATGCCCTGGTACAGATGGCCACGTTCGCCGGCAGCGCATCGCCCGTATAGATATGCGTCCCGCCGAACACGTAGGACCCTCGCGTTTCGGTGCCGCTCAACTCCACCGCAACATGAACGGCTTCGAACTGAAGGGCGACGGAGGGCTCAAGGACCATGGTGGCGGCAAACGGATCGGCATAGGTCGCACCGGGCTTGTGCCGCTTTTCGGTCTCGAATTTCAGCCGTTCCGCGTTCGATTTCAGAAAGAGCGCGCTCTTCGCCGTGCCGAATGTCGCGATCTGGTCGAAATCCGCCTGCGTCAGCATCTCCGTCTCACCCAGGCTGCCCGTCATGGCGATCGGCAGGCCCGAGCGCAGCACGATATCGGCCGCTTCCGGATCGACCATCGCGTTGAAGCTGACCGACGTGCCGATCCCTTCATAGCGTCCGCCGACGATCACGATGCCACGGGCCTTGCGGGCGATCGAAGGGTCAAGCAGCAGGGCAAGCGCGATGTTCGACAAGCCGCCGAGCGCCAGCAGCACCACTTCGCCCGGATGGGCGGAAACGATGCGCGAAATGGCGAGTGCGGCATGGTCGGGTGCCGGTTTCAGCGCGACCTCCGGCACCACCATGTCGCCGAATCCATAGCGGCCATGAATGAACCCGGCAGCCGGATAGGACCGGCCGAGCAGCGGATGATCGATACCCCGATGCACCGGTATCGTCCCGTTCTTCAGGGTCTGCACGAGGAAGAGCGTGTTCCGCACTTCCTGCTCGTAGCCGATATTGCCCGGCGTCACGGTGATCGCCTCGGTCGTGATGCGCGTGGAACCGAGCATCATGATGATCGCCAGCAGGTCGTCCGTTCCCGGATCGGTGTCGATGATCACCCGGCGCACGTCGCGCAGCCAGGGCACAGACGCGACCGGCTGCCCGAGAACCGTCCACGCCGTCTGCGCGCGGGAACGATCCAGGGGCATGAGAGCGCTTGCCAGCAGGGCTCCCCCGGCAAGAAACTGTCTGCGGTCGAGCGACATCGCGGCATCCTTTTCGTGGTCGTATCGGAATGCCACGATCCGCCGCCGGTTGCGAAACGGAAATTTGTCTACAGGGTCAGAAAATCAGTCCGCGCCCATGCGCCGGCCAGGGCGGTGGATCGGGGCGACGGCAATCCGGCTCATATGAACCGCCGCCGCCACGCTCACCACGGCAATGCCCCCTCCGACAGCCTGTCGGAAGGCTGTTCGAAAAGGGACGCTTTCGCCCGGTCCTACAGCTCCATGTCCTGCTGCAGGTTCACCAGCGGCCGCGCCCCGTAATGCGAGATGATCTCCGACGCCGCCACACTGCCCAGCCGGCCGCATTCGGCCAGCGTGCGGCCCGAGGTCCAGCCGGCCAGGAAGCCGGCCGCATAGGCATCGCCCGCGCCGGTGGTGTCGATCACCTGCGTCGCCACCGGGGCCACGTCGATCCGCTCCTCGCCCCGGATGATCACGCTGCCCTGGCCCGAGCGCGTCAGCACCGCGAAATGCGTGTCGGCGGCGGCCTGGTTCATCGCCGTGGTGAAATCCTCGGTCTGGTAGAGCGAGCAGATTTCTTCCTCGTTGGCGAACAGGATGTCGATATGCCCATGCACCAGCTCGCGGAAGGCATCGCGATGCCGCGCGACGCAGAACGGGTCGGACAGCGACAGCGCCACCCGCCGCCCGGCCGCATGGGCCAGCGACGCCGCCTGGCGGAAGGCCTCCTGCGCATGCGGCGGGTCGAACAGATAGCCTTCCAGATAGGTCACATGGGCGCTGGCCACCAATTCGCCCAGCACGTCCTCGGGCCCGAAGGTAACGCACGCGCCCAGATAGGTGTTCATCGTCCGCTGGCCGTCCGGCGTCACCATCACCAGGCAGCGCGCCGTCGGCTGCGCGCGCCCCGCATGCCCGTCGAGGAACGAGGACGGAAAATAGACGCCCGACTGCTGCAGGTCGGCGGCAAAGGTACGGCCCGGCGCATCGTCCGCCACCTTGCCCAGATAGGCCACGCGCGCGCCCATATTGGCCGCCACCACGCAGGTATTGGCCGCCGATCCGCCGCCCATCTCGCGCTCGCGCCGCACCAGCCCATAGAGTTTCTCGGCACGCTCGGCATCGATCAGCATCATGCTGCCGGGGATCATGTCATGCTCGGCCAGGAAATCCGGCTCGACCGGGGCCAGAACATCGATGATCGCATTGCCGATCCCCAGCAGATCGAAGCGGCATTCGGCCGCGCTGCCGGCACCCGTCACTGACATTCCATCTCTCTCCCGCGCGGGCCGGCGAAACTGTCAGGCCGGCGCGCCATCAAATCACCAAAATCGTCGTACAGACAGCCCTTCACCAAGAGCCCGACCGCAAATGCGCGCTGGGGAGCGAGAGCGGCCCGAAGGGCTGCGCCCGTCGTGTGTTTCCGAGCATCGGAGCGGAGCAGCCGTGATGGCCGTGAGCACCGAAGCGCAGGAAGCGCGCACAGGACGCGCCGCCAGAGCGCATTTGCGGTCGGGCTCTAACACCGGGGGCACGGGGTCGCAATGCCAGCATGTCTTGTTCGTAAAATTGCGGCTTCCCACTTTTCCGGCATCATTCGCGCGTGTAATCCTTGATCGTTCCAGACACCGGTTTTCCGGAGCATGGCCGGAAACCACCCGTGTCCAGACCGCCGGGCCATGCGCGGCTTCACCTTCGACAGCAGCGGGGTATGCTCTTGTTCAAGAAACGCAAGCCAGAAGACGAAATGCCGCCCGCCGGCACCTCGTCGCCATCCGGCCGGCCGACCAGTCCGCAGACGACGTTCCCGCCGCCGCCCGCCGGCGCCGTTCCCGTCCGCCCCGGCACTTCGCCGGCCAGCGCCGCCCCCCCTCTCTCCCAGTCGTCCCAGGAGACCGCCCCGATGGCCCGTTCCCCCTTCCCGCCCGCTCCGACCGCTCCTCCCGGCGCCGCCCAGCCGCCCGGCCGCCCCGGCCAGGCGCCGGCCCCCCGCAAGGACACCAGCGATCGCCGCACGCTGGTGGTCGGGCGCGGAATCAGCGTCCAGGGCTCGATCCAGGACGCCGAGCGCCTGGTCGTCGAGGGCACGGTCGAATCGACCATGATCAACGCGCACGAACTCCAGGTCGCCCATGGCGGCATGTTCCGTGGCGAGATCGAAGTCGAGGACGCCGATCTGGCTGGCACCATCGACGGCACGCTGACGGTGCGCGGCAGCCTGACCATCCGCTCATCGGGGCGCCTGCTGGGCAAGGCGAAGTGCCGCCGCCTGCAGGTCGAGGATGGCGGCCAGGTCAGCGGCCATCTGGAAATGATCACCGGCGCCGCCCCGGCCCCCGAGGCCCCGGTCGCGGCACCCGCCCCGGCACCGGAAGAAACCCCGGCCGACTGAACCAGGCCGGGCGCGGCGCCGGTCTGGAAATGCGCGCTGGTGGCGATCCGGCGCGCGTTTCCTGTGCTCGGAAACACACGACGGGCGTGCCGCTTTGCGGCACTCTCGCTCACCGGCCCACATTTCCAGACCGGCTTTCCTCAGCCGTTCCCAGAACGCCAAAAAAAACGCCGCGGATCGCATGATCCGCGGCGTTTTTTCATAAATATTCCCGTTGAAGGCAGCGCGTCAGGCGACGTTATCCCGCCGGTCGCGCAGCTTCACATAGGCCAGTTGCGCATGTTCGGCGCAGTAGGGCTTGCCGGGAACAGGCGTTGCCCCACAGAAATGAAAGCCCGGCGTGCCCGGATCGCCCAGCGGCCAGCAGCAGCTCAGGCCGCTGCGCCGCGGCGCGGGGCTGGACACCGCACGCAGCGACGCCCGGGGCGTTTCCGGCCGCGAGACGGAAGGCGTGGCCACGGGCGGCGAGGGCGCCACCTCAGCCACCGTTTCAGGCTCGGCACGACCCGACGCCCGGGGCGCGGGCTCCGCCTGCCGGACCGGGGCCACGGACGGCGCGGCCGCGGCCACATGCGGCGCGACAGGTGCCATAACGGGTGCCACGGGCGCGGCCGCCTGCGGCGCTACCGCAGCGGCGGCGACTGGTGCCGCCGGCGAAACGGGTGATGCGACCGGCGCCGGGGCGGCGGCAACGGGTTCCGGGGTCGGCGCAACCGCCCCGGCCGACTCCGCCGCGCGGGCCGAAGCCGGCGGTCTGCGAATAGGTGACGGACGCGCCTGCAGGCCGAGGCGATGCGCCTTGCCCACAACCGCGTTCTTCGTCACCGAAAGCTGGCGGCCGATCTCGGCCGTCGACAGCCCCTGCTGCCAAAGCTCGCGAAGACGGGCGATCGTCTCCTCGGTCCATTCCATAGCCATGCCATCTCTCCTGACGAAGGACAGCCGGAAATTAGGCTTATCTTGTGGTGGACTCAACCTTCCCACCACAAAATCTTGTGGACAAGGCTGGGAGTAACCTGTTCACAACCCGGGGGAAAACCGGTGAGTCCGCATTCGGCGCCTGACCGGAAATGTGGGCTGGCGAGCGAGAATGCCGCAACGCGGCACGCCCGTCGTGCGGTTCCGAGCACCGAAGCGGAGCGGCCTAGCTGGCCGTGAGCATCGGAGCACAGGAAACGCGCGTCGGATTGCCGCCAGCGCGCATTTCCGGTCAGGCGCTCAGGTCGGAACGCGGCGGATGCGCGTCCCATCCACGCCCAGCAGCATGGTCCCGGCCTTCAGCGCCAGCGCATCCTCGCCGAACACCACCCGCCGCCATCCCCGCAGCAGCGGCAGGTCCGGCTCGGCATCCATCGCCAGCCGGTCGATATCCTCCGACGACGCCACCAGGCGCGGCGCCACGTCATGCTCCTCGCAGCATGCCGCCAGCAGCACCTTCAACAGCGCAACCAGCGCCGGCGACGGGCGCGGACCATCCTTGCCCTTGCTCTGGCGCGGCAGGGAGGCATCGGGCAGCGCATGCGCGGCCGCAATGGCCTCCAGCAGCCCGGCCCCGCTCCGCCCCTCGGCAAACCCGCGCGAGACGCCGCGCACCCGGGCCAGCGCATCGACATCGGCCGGCCCGGTGGCCGCGATCTCCAGCAGGCTCTCATCCTTCAGCAGCCGCTGGCGCGGCACGTTCACCCGCTGGGCCTCCAGTTCGCGCCACGCGGTAATGGCCCGCAGCACGCCCAGCATGCGCCGGTTGCTGGTGCGCGGGCGCATCTTCTCCCACAGGGTCTCGGGATCGGGGCGGAAGGTCTCGGGCCGGGTCAGCACCGCCAGTTCGGCTGCCACCCACTCCATGCGCCCTTCCTTCTCCAGCCGCTCGCGCAGAAGCTGGTAGACGGTGCGCAGATAGGTCACGTCGGCGGCGGCATAGGCAATCTGCGCCGGCGACAGCGGGCGCGCCGCCCAGTCCGAAAACCGATGCGCCTTGTCGATATGCGCGCCCGTCAGCGACGAGACCAGATTGTCATATCCGACCTGGTCGCCATAACCGGCCACCATCGCCGCCACCTGGGTATCGAACAGCGCCGCCGGCAGCCGGTCGAACAGATGCAGGAAGATCTCCAGATCCTGCCGCGCGGCATGGAACACCTTGGTCACCGCCGGGTCGTCCAGCAGTTCCCCCAGCGGCGCCAGGTCCAGGCCGGGCGCCAGCGCATCCACCACCACCACGTCATGCGCGCCGGCCAGTTGCACCAGGCACAGCTCGGGCCAGTAGGTCCGTTCGCGGACGAACTCGGTATCGATCGTCACGAACGGCTCGCGCCGCAATCGTTCGACGACCGCAATCAGCTCGTCAGTGGAGGTCATCAGGACAGGAGCGGGAAAATCCGCCTTGAGTGCACGCGCCATCCGGTCCTGTTATCATGGGCCCATGCCGGTGCGAAAGCACCCACGCGGGCACCGGCGGGGGAAAAGCGCCGCTTGACGCAGGAAAGGCGGCTCTGACATCACCCTTCTCCACAGAGCCCCGCTATAGCAAGGATCACGGAACGTGAGCGCATCCACCCCGCCGGACGACGGCACCCAGGCCCTCACCCAGCTCGGCCGCGCCTCCCCCCAGCCCACCAGCCCCGAGGACGCGACGCTGGAGCGCGTCCCCGCCCCCTATCGCGACCGGCGCTACCTGGTCCGCTTCACCGCGCCGGAATTCACCTCGCTCTGCCCCGTCACCGGCCAGCCGGACTTCGCCCACCTGGTCATCGACTACGTGCCCGACCAGTGGATCGTGGAAAGCAAGTCGCTCAAACTGTTCCTGACCAGCTTCCGCAACCACGGCGCCTTCCACGAAGCCTGCTCGGTCCAGATCGCCACCACCCTGGTCGACCTGCTCTCCCCGGTCTGGCTGCGCATCGGCGCCTACTGGTACCCGCGCGGCGGCATGCCCATCGACGTCTTCTGGCAGACCGGCGCCCCGCCGCAGGATGTGTGGATTCCCGCGCAGGACGTGCCTGGATATCGCGGTCGGGGCTGAGCGCCCCCCCCTCCCCCGTTCCGCCTGCCACGGCCGCCCCGGCAACCGGATTTTCTCAATTCGGCAGAAACGGCGCGGGCGTCAGGACCGTCCGCAGGCCCTATCCCGCAAGCCGGCCGCGCATGACGAGAAAGGCGACCGCCGATCCGATCAGGCACGCGGACCAGACCGGCCGCAGGAAGCGCATGAGGGTCAGGCCATCACGCTGAATGCCGTGGCCCCCGGCGTCTTGCGAATGCCGATTGCGAAGCTGCGGCGGGCTGCATCGTCGGCATGGAGATCGAGGCGGCATTGCCCGGCGGTCCTGATCCGCCCCCATTGGCGGAGCAGGGCGGTACCGCCGAACAGATCGCCCCGCAGGCACAGCCGGTAGAAGCGCCAGCAGTTCGGCGCCTCGGGGAAAAAGGCCAACTGACGCAGGGGCGAGGCGGGGCCGGATAGGGGGCTTTGGGCATATTCTCCCGAGAACTGTAACAGACCGAGCGGCGCGGTAGCAGGAAAAAGGCGTCGGACGGGTGGTTTTCCGGACTTCGGGGCGGCTCAGCCGGCGCCGCCTGTTACCCTAATTATCCATAATGTAACAGCAGCAGAGAATGAACAATATTTCCAAACAGGAGATCCCAGACTTGATTAACGACAATTTAATGACAAAACGTTAATATTGCAAAACATCTCTTTTGTTGCAAAGTTTTGCATTGGGAGCCTCTTCCCACTGAATCAGTATATTTTTCATATTTTTCCAAAAGGATGAAAAATACGTGATTTGCTTGAAGCGGAGCTTATCCAAGTTACTGGTGGCGAAATAGCAAATCCGGATCAAAATCCGGGCGGTCAAAATTCAACGACAGGAATGGGAGGTGCATCCGGTGGTGTCTCCGGAAGTGGAGGGTTCGGCGGTGGCGGGTCGCCGACCTTATCTTGGAGTGCTACAGGCTCGGGCTCCGTAGGGGGTGGCTGGACAGCAACGGGAACGGTAAGCGGCAACCAAGGTGGAGCAACAGGTGGTTCGGTCACGGTATCTCATCCTATTGGAGGAAATACCGGAGGTCAGATGCCACCTGGCACTTATGTACCCTTTCACTGAAAATAATAAATTATTTCCTGACGATGCGCTTAGCCGCATCGTCAGTTCTATAACTGAGCTTTATATATTGTTCCTCATACAAATTCACCTTCCATTCATCACGAAGAAGGATAAGTATGTTTAAGAAAAAATTATCCAGCACACTGGCAATATTGTCTTTATTCGATTGCACTCTACAGAAACCGGCATTGTGCGAAACAAAAAATGTACCGAATTTTTCAATTCCGAACGACATTATAAACACAATAACGAAATCAAAAACAGACGACGGATATTACATAGATGTATCAGACCCATACGATATCTCGTATAAGATATATCATGGGCTCGGAGATGCAATGAGAATTAGTTTATCCAATGCTAAAACACCATTAGAAAAAAATCTCTATTATATATCTGAATGCCGAGTAAGAGGTGATTATAATTGCGCCGATAAAAATATCGAGTCAGGATTGCAGTATTTCAAAAACCAAAAGAACCCAAACATAGAAGTAATATTGTATTTAGAATACATATATGCGGAAGACCTGTTCTCAGAAGGACGAACTAAAGATTGGTACTTTGTGAAAAAATACATAGACAGCGTATTGAAACCGTCCTTGGAAAAAAGCGCAGATGTCGAAAATCTTCACATTAACGGAGTTGACAATGTCGAATTAACAAATCCAATTACAGAAAACCTATTTGCTACTATTACAGAGAAAACAAATAATGATATTCCAATCAAAACTTCCAAATATGGATATAGTCCTCATATAATAATCTCTAAATCAAATGAAAACTTTGATGCCATCGTAGATACAGGAGTTCTTTTAACTACAATCCCTCAAAAATACGTAGAATCATTTAATGTTAAGGTAATAGGTGAAATAAAAAACTTCAAAATTTCTACTGGCGGCACAGAAAGCCTACCATTTGGTATTATAAAAAACATTAAAATTAATGATATTAATATATACAATTTACCTGCAGTAATCCTGCCGAAAGGTGATATAACAGTAGGAAACATGTTATTATCAAAACTGTCTCCAATTCTTATTTCAAAAAATTCCATGAGATTACACTCAGACAATAAAGAATCATGCAAAAACAACTTCTATTTTGGGTATGGACAAGGTGGCTATGAAAGAAACATCATCTTCAACGCGGCCATAGATGGTAAAATTGAAAAATCTGTATTAGATACGGGGCTGAATAGCAACACCATACTTGCGTACAAAAACAAATTTTCGCAAGAAGAATATAATAAATCCGAAAAAATAATTATAAAATCATTTGGATTCGACGAAAATATGAGATCATATTCGAAATATTTTTCTCTAAACCTCCCTGGAGGATCTGAAAAAAAATATAAAGGAGACTACATTTTGGACAAAACTCGCGAAAGTCAATATATTATTGGTGGGAATATATATTATTCAAATAATATATATATTGATCTTAACAAATCTTTGTTGTGCTTTTACAAAAACGATTGATGAAATATTTACCGATCCATATCTGCGCCCCCGCCAGTTCGATGGCCTTTCGCGCGCTCGGAATCTTATGAGTGGACAAATTGTCCAGCACGACGATATCGCCCGGGCTCAGCGTCGGCATGACGACCTGCTCGACATAGGCCTGAAAAATCTCGCCGTTTATGGCGCCCTCATGCACGAAGGATGCGGTCATACCCACGCCCGCTCGGTCATCGAGGATTGGCGGGCCGACTACAATGCCGTCGGACCCCACACCAGTCTCAACGGCAAGACGCCAGAGGCTTTCGCCCAACACGCCAAAAAGGCATATATCAACCCACAGACCCCAACTCAGAACTGGGGGCATGTTGGAGGCAAGGTCACGACAAGCACTGCGGGTATCGAGGACGATCACACCGGCAGGCCATTGTTCAGTTCATTCTTTAACTTCTGAAAGTCCGCTAAATATCTGCGCGAAATGCAAATTATTACCTGATGATTTCATCAAGTTTCTTGAATCCGAGAAGAATACAATCTTCCTTTCATAATCAATCAGAACCTGATGATTTTCAAAAAAAGGTGTTCCGATTACAGCGTCACCGGTCCCGTCTTGGACTATAACGGACGTTTCAGGTAATTCGTCATCCGACACATGCATGTCATGGACGATCACCTTCCTTCCCATAACTCCATCACCGAGACTACTTGTATAGCGGATCATCACCCGCTCCCCTTTTGCCACGGCGTTCTGGTTCAACTCAGGTATGATGGTCCATCCTAATGGGACTACCGTTACACCAGTATCTGGATCCAGAGAAAATAATTTCTCTATTCCATCTATTTTAACAGGAATTTTCCACCGATCTCCCCTCATCGGTAATGAGTACACCTTATCACCCAAGAGTTTCTTCTCTACATCGGTACAGGAATCATCCCGGGAGATCTTCAGCAAAGCGAGACGCGCATGCGGCATGTCAATCAGCACCTGAAAATTCGACAATATCGAATCACCAATCACTCCGACGAGCGGCTTCCCATCGATTGTTTGAGTAACCACTCCCGGCATCCGAATAAACTGGGGTGAATCGACTTTTGCTCCTCCGATTTCCAAGCTGTCCAGAAACGAAATCTCAGCGGGAACAGTGTGACCCGCATTTTCCGTAATGCGTCCTCGAATTCGGCCTGGTCTTAGGGTAAAATCTTGACTCTCACGTAAATAGAGACCACCGAAGAAAGCAGGACTGACGTACATCGCAACATCACGTCCATTCACCTTTACAGGGATGATAGGTGTATCATTTCTCCCCCCCAAAAGAGGGAGAATCAGTGCGGCTGCAACACAAGATCTACGTTCTTCCGCCCAGACCTGTTGGATGTGACACATAAAGATCAATATTAAAAATATTTTCTTCAATATTTCTTGCTCCAATTTCATGAATAGACTTTCACAGAGAGTTTTGGACAGAATAGAAATTCTGTCCAAAACTCTTTTTATAAAAGAAAAACTACGCGATAAAAACTGTCCCTCTACGAAATACGATGGCTTGGATCAGCCAGCCATTCTGGTTCATAGATATCTCCGCTAAGAATTTCTTTCGTTCCAACCTTGTATCCCATAGATCTATAATACTTCTCAATAGAACCGATATTCATTCCTGAGACACCTACAGCTCCCATCGCTTGCATCGTGAGGACGCTACTCCCCACATTTTGTTCAGTCCAAAACTCATCAGAGACATCAGCAGGAAGACCGCCAACAACCATATCAATTTCAGAATTATTCAGATTTTCCATTTCGTCTATCCTTGATCACGGCATCCAACACGAATAGATGCACCACACTCTGAAATCGATGAATGCTTTTTGCGAGAAACGAAAAGCCCGTAACGATTTCGGAGAACCGACGCAAACAGAGTGTAGCGCATGCTGGATGGCATTCGAAGAGATTTTTATCCGAAAATTTGTCACAACTTCGCAAACGGGATAACAAATTCAGATTTTATTATATTAATATTCAAATTTAAATCATATATATTAAAAATATTCATAGAAATTATAATTTAATCTCATAAACATTATTATTTTCCGCATCAATGCGATGCGTTATCATTATGCGCGTGGATTTCAATTCATTAATTATTTTATGAACAGATCTTTCGATATTTATATCGAGATGACTCGTTACTTCATCAAGAAATAAAATATTCGGCTTGCGATAAAGCGCTCTTGCTAAAATAACACGCTGACGCTGCCCCCCAGAAAGCGTATGCCCCATTTCGCTGATGAGGGTTTCAAACCCCATTGGCATTCTCTGGATATCTTCAAAAACCTGTGCTTTCCTTGCACAATCCATAACCCAACCCATATCCATGGATTCATCAAAACCTGCGATATTCTCGGCAATGCTCCCCGATAACAGAATATCGTCCTGTAGCACGCCAGCAATCTGCAACCGATACGCCTCCCGGTTCGCCGGTCCAAGCTCTACACCATTCCACATCACCTGCCCCTCTTCCGGCTGGATCAATCCCATCATGATCGCCAGTAATGTGGACTTACCACAACCGGAAGGCCCTGTAATAGTCAAGCTTTTCCCAGTTGGCACCTTCAGATTCACTCCACGAAATACCCAGGCGTCTTCTTTGCCGTATCGATACCCAATATTTCGGCATTCGATCACAGGCACGTCAGGATTGACGTCGATCGGTGGCGGGACGGACAGCATAGTGTAATCGGCTATTTCTGATTCAGCCAAAGCTATATCGGAAAGCCGGCCACATTGTACTTTCAGATTCCGGATCTTGAACCCAGCCGTCACCACACTGCCAAAGCGATTTGCAAACTGATCCCTGTAACTCAAGAATGCCATCAGCATCCCAACCGACATCTCGGCCGAGATCACCATCCTAGCCCCAAGGACCAGCATCAGCACACGATCAAGCCCGAACAGGGCTTCCTGCCCCCGCACAAAAATCAGGTCGTATCGCTGGATCTTCAATCCCGCATTGATGCTGTCGATCATCCTGTTTCCCCAGGCGATCTTCCGTCGTCCTTCCAAGGACAACAGCTTGATGCTGCGCATTCCTCTCAATGTTTCCAGAAAATACCCCTGCTGAGCCGCCCCATGGACCAGCGCCTCTTCGGACATCTCCCGATAGGGTGCGAACAGGACAATCCGCACCATCAGATCGAGCAGGGAAGACACCACAGCGATTGCCGCCAGCCACTTCCCGTAGATCACGATCATCACGAACATGCCGATCGCCATCAGGCCATCCATCACACTCTGCACCAAATCGGTCGTGAAGGTCTGCTGGATCGTCCCTAGGCTGCCAAAGCGCGACAGGATGTCCCCCGCTCCACGCTTCGCGAAATAGTCCTGCGGCAAGCCCATGAGATGGGAGAACAGGCTGACATTCCACTGCACGGAGATCCGCGTGGAGAGCAGCATGACCATCCACGACCGAAAGGTCGCGATAACCCCCTGCAGAGCCGCCAGAAGCACCAGACCGGCCGCGATCGTCCACAACAGGGAACGGTCTCCCGTCGTCAGCACCTCGTCGATGATCACCTGCGCCAGCATCGGATTGGCCAAGGCGATGACTTCCAGACCGAGGGACAAGCCGCCCAGGGCCAGCAGCGCCCCCTTCAGTCCCGAGATATGGCGGAACATGTCGCTGATGCTCAGCAACCGGCGTTCGTCGCGCTTCTCGAACGTCGCGGCCGGGGTCAGTTCCAGGGCCACACCGGTAAAATGCCGCGACGCTTCGTCCAGAGTCAGCTTTCGCGCGCCCCGTGCCGGGTCGTGGATCAGGATCTCTTTCTCGCCGGCTTTCACCAGCACCACGAAATGGTTGAAATCCCAATGCAGGACGCAGGGCAGCGATAACTTCGTCAGCGACGACAGATCGAGCTTCACAAGGGCCAACTGGCATCCGACCGCACGAGCTGTCGATCGCCACTGGCCAACCTGGTTCGCCTGGTCCTGCACACCGCCGCATACTGGCTGATGCTCACCCTGCGGGACGCCATCCCAGCCCCACAGCCGCTCGCCTCGGCCGAATTCACCACGTTACGAAATCGTCTCCTGAAAATCGCAGGACGCATCCTGGAAACCGCGACCCGTGTCCGTATCGCCTTTGCCGCCGCCTGTCCCGAAGCGGCGCTTTTCCGCAGTCTCGCCATCTCAATGCAGGCTGCCGGCCCGTGACAGACGGGGCTATCGCCCCCGAACCCGCCCCGTCCCCGCAACCCCAGCCGCAACCATCCACCGTTTCAAAATGACGCCGCCTCAACTCGGTGCGATCCCGCGCGCACAAACCACAAAAGCAGAAAAATCCACGCAAAATACTCAATGCCGTGAATAAGATGGGCTAGCGCGGTACAATCAGCCGCTATTTACCTTGCCGCGTCAAAAAATGATGGTTCGACGCAAGAGTTAGGCGATACGGCAACGAAAACATCGGGTTATTCAAGCTCATCCACGTCCCACAGCGGAGATACGATTACCCTTTCTGCGGCTGCCACGGCTGCCCTTGCCGCAACATCCAGCACAACGACGGATTCGCAAGCGGCCTATTACGCGCAATTCTTTCCCACGCGCGCGGGCACGTCCGCGAGTTTCGGTGAAAATGTGCTTGATCCTGCGGCCACAACGATCTCGACCGGACTCAGCGCTTCAGGGATCGCACAGGCTGCGCGTGCCAGCATGGATGCGGAATACGCCTCCATGGACGCTAGCGGAAAGCCATTCAATTACGATAGCGCGAACGGAACGGACTGGTACACGCTGATGTCCGGTCTGGACAGAACCGCTCTGGCCGCGGTGTCGTCGAATCAAGGTGGTCTGTTCTCTACAAAAGAACAGGGCATGGCGCAGTACATCATGCTTCAGCAGGAGCAGCTTGCTACAGGCAATCACTCCGGACCAATGGACCTTGAGTCAAAATTCACTCCTGCACCTGCCAGTGGTCAAGGATATTCCATTGATTCAAGTGATGCAACGGTTTCAAACCGGTCGAATGTGACCTATGCGTCTATAGCTAGTTCGGAGAACTTGAGCATGTATTTAGACAAGGCCGGTTCTTACGAAAAATCGACGATCGGATGGGCCTTCAATCGTGCCTCCGTGCAGACTGCTTATGAAGAAGAGATGGGCGCGGCAAACAAGCCTGTCGATTCAAAATACGTCAGTAACCTGTCCATCGTCGGGATGCTGAGTGAGTTGATGAAGAACGCCCAGAAAGCGCATGTCAGCAGTAACCCATCTGTTCTCAATGTCACCGATCTGTTCAACGAGACATGGGCCAAGGGGCATGAAGCCGCGATCCAGGCGGCACTGACCACGACCCGCAAGGAATTGGGGTTCTCCCAAAGTTGATTCAATCCGTCAGCCAGGACCACAAAACGATGTTCGTCTCCGCTACGACCACATACACCGGCAACGACCGTTCGTCTGTGGCGGATAGTGCGACCAACGGCAAGGTGTCCTCCACCGCCACCGGTCAGGTGGACCAGACGGACACGTCAGCCGTTTTGGTGACGCTTTCGCAGACCGGTCTCGATTTCCTGAAGGGAGCATCCCCCAACAGCGGCGCCGCGCTGTCCGCCCAACAGGAAGCCGTGACCCGGCTGGATCAGATGATCCAATCCGGCCGGCAGTTCGCCAAGGAGGCTGCGGAAGAACGGGTCAACATGCTCAATGCCCAGATGCGACTGCTCATGGAAATGAAAGCCCTGCTTTCACCCAAAGCCCTCGCTCTGGAAGTGGCGCAGCTTACAACCCAACTCGCGGCCGCCGTGGCGCAGTACGTGCAAAGTGGCGGCACGAACGCCAGGGGCGCGGCTGTGGGTAACATGGTGCTGGCCGCGCCACAGGATGGCCCACAGGCTCCATCGGGAGCCGGTGAGGCCACGACGGCCGACGGGACGGATCTCGATGTCCAGCGGGCGGCAACGGGGGCGATGCAGGATGCGGATGGGTCTGATCCCATGCCCAGACAGGCCGTGACCGCCGGACAGTCCGGCGCGTCGGCAGACGGCAACCCGGAGTTCCAGCAGGCTGTCACCGCCCTGTCCAGCCAGATGAAGGCACTGCTCCGGGAGAGCAGGGAACACCTGAAAAAGCAGGACGTGATGTCGGACAGCAATCTCCAGACCGCTCAGAACGCCCTTGATACCGTCGATCAGCTCCTTCCAACCGTATCCTGACCGTGAATTGATTTCCGGGCTCGTGATAGGATTTAATTCTATTGAAATGAAGACCGCGATGCGCACGACACAGCAAATGAGCATCACGCCTCCAAACAACATGGCCGACGCGGTGAAGGCCGAGGCTAAGGCGGGCGAATATGCCAGCGAAAGCGAAGTCATTCGCGACGACTTGCGTGCCCTTATGGCGCGCGATGGGGCCGTCGAAAGCTGGCTGCAAAGCCAGGTCGGGCCAGCTTACGATGTCCTGGTCGCCGATCCGACGTGGGCCGTGTCGGCTGAGCAGGTCCGCGCGCGCCTCGCCGCCGAACACGCCAGGACGCGATGACCTATCGCGTCGTTTTTAACCCAGAGACACAAAACCAGAGATGAGTACCACGTTTTATCTACATATCGCATAGAAATTATAAGATCGTTTTAATGGGGCCAATTCATTACATTCCCTATTTTAACTTTTCGTTAACCGCTTGGGCATAGGGCTAGAATGGGCGGCGCAAAACGATAGCGTCATTCCAGCATCCATAACCATCCGGTTCGGCGAAAGGGCAAGGAAAAATGTTCAAACGGAATTTTTTTTCAGCACTCGCCACAATCGCAGCCATTGGCATGCCATTCATGGGCGTTGCAAGCGCTCAGACCGTTGGTACAATCGACATCTATAATGGTGATTCGACACCCATAAATTATTGGGATCGGGGATGCTACCGTTACGTCCCCGTTCTCGCTGACGACATCTCTACCAGTTACAATAGACAGTGGATCAACGCAGAACGCGGTATCCATCTCCGGCCCGACAAAAACGAATGTTACTCTTTCCGTTAATGTGCGTTCAAGTACAAATCAGAGCTACGGGTGCAATTTTCAAGTTGTATTCATCTATCAATATACCATAGCCAACAATAATTATTACTATCCAAATAATTCAGCGACACCCTTCTATCCGCCTGGAGCGACGACTATTCCGACGTGCTACGCCGAACCGTCAGGTCCGATAACAGCTATCGATAGTTTCTACGAGTATTTTTCGATAAAGGGTTTGTAGAATACAGAAAATAATAACCATACGAACAAAAATTTTGGTGAATCACAATGACGACGATTACGAGTAATATTTCATGGTCCGGATCATGGTCGAGGCTCTTGGCTGATCCCACGGCTTACGATACCCCGACCACATCCAGCGACGCGGAATCGTCGTCAATAAGCACGCTTGCCGCCAGCGATGACGGTGATACGGTCGTACTATCACAAGAGGCGCAGCAGGCGGTCAATTTAGATGCCGCTGACGGCACCAGCGGACTTGATGCCGTTTCGGCAATCTATACCGCAGCCGCGACTGTCATTAACAGTGCGGCATCCAGCGACAAAGAAAAAATTGCAGCCTTTGGCGCAGCTTACACCCTGTCATCGTTGTCGAACACCCAAACGATTGGACCAGCTCAATATGATGTCTCTTCATACGGGTATAAATTTGAAATGCTCGAAGGAAAATTCTTTGACGATATAAAAAATAGCTCTCTGATGAATACATTCTTGAATACGCCTATGTATAACATACCAGGAAATGCTTCTGACTATCAGAAAGCACTGTCCGATATTTTGTATGATGCCAATGCCGGTGTCGCCTATGGCGTGAATAGTTTGTCTATCAATCTTCAGGAAACGACGACGCAAGCGGCCGATGGAAGCACGACGACAAGCTATTCCTTCTCGTATCAGCAGGGAGCGGAAGCACAGGCAGGCACCCAGGAGTTCGGTGGACTATATGATCCAATGAGTGCTTTTTCTGGCGGGAAGACCCCGACGCCGACGAAACCTCACGTTGTGGGAGGGGATACCGGATGGTTTATGGATACCTCGACCGAGGATAAAAAGAAGAGTCCGATTACTTTTGAAAATGCGCGAGCAAAGTTAGACCAAGAAATCGTGGATGAACTGTTCGGCTCTTCCGATTCAAAAGGCAAAATAACGTCATCAGATAGCAATGACCAGACACAAAAAAAGAACGACACGAACAGTATAAATGGTATAAATGATGGCGCATCGCTTTCTGATATCCTGAATCAGTCATCTACTGTACAAGTATAAAAAACACCTTGAGAGGCTGAATGAAAGTTCGGTCTTGTCGCGAACGAGAAAGGCGGGAGACATATAAAAGTATAAGTCAATCGTTGCCAAAAGCAATGATGGCTTTTGTAATAGTTCTTTTGATGGGTGGTAAATCATACGCGGACAGTGCGGGAAACAATACGACGCGATCGACGAATGTTCTCGTAACCGCACGGCGAACCACGCAAACGAAAGATGCGATTGATCGTTATTCGACGCAAAACATCGACAATTTGGCGGCGATGACAATAGGGGAAGTCATTACCCGTCTTGAGCGCAGGAATGGCGGCCGTCCCTTCTCCATCATCGTTAATGGGCGACGCCTGGCCGATATATCCGATCTCCGGGAAATCCCACCGGAGGCTCTGGCCGGGCTTGAAATTCTTCCCAATTCCAGTGCCGGTCGTTACGGTTTCGGCCCGGAAAATAAGGTCCTCAACCTGGTCCTGAAAAGGAAATTCTCATCGCTCACCACTAGTCCAGAACTCCACCTACCGACGGAGGGCGGCGGCGATAGCGGAGATGCGGCCTTCAGATATGTGACCATCAGAGGCGAGAAGAGATTCAACGCTGCGGTGTCCGGCCAGGAGACCGAGGCCCTGTATGGACAAGATCGGCGCCACCTCTTCGATGATGACAGTGAAGATGCGATGCTGACCCCGTACCGGACCCTCTCGCCATTCAATCGAAGGCTTGCTTTGATACCGGGTTTCGCCATCCCGATCGGGTCGATCAGTGTGAATGGCTCGGGATCGCTTACTGAGGTCGTATCCCGCCAGCTTACCCGCTTCTTTACAAGCGGCACTGTCTCGAACGAACTCCTGCCAGGAGAAGCGGACCATTCCATCACTACCCATGGCATCATTGACCAGTCTCACACGCGTTCATACCGGCTTGGTCTGACTGTTTCCGGTATGCACAAACGCCTGAACTGGTCGGCGGAACTGACCGGTGCCTTTTCATCCAGCGATACCGATAGCCATATTTCCCGCAAGACCATCACAGCAGCCTTACCGAGCGGCAGCCTGAGCCAGATTCCTTCGACCTACACACCCCTGTTGGTCGGTATGGGCAACACGGATCTTGGGGCCGCTGTGACGGTCAATACGCCACTCTTTTCATTGCCCGCCGGCGACATGAGTGCGAACGCTCGTTTGAGTACGAACTTCCAGCGGCTCGATTCGACCTACAGTTTCATCCAGAGCGATCACCAAAGTAACGCACAGATGCGCTCACGCGCCCATTTCGGGGTCGCGATTCCGCTGACGAGTCCGAATTTCCCTGTAATCCAGATTCCCGGTACCACTTCCCTGTCTCTGAACAGCGACTATGAGCAAGCGCAGCATGTCGGCAGCTTGCCGAGCTATGATTTCTCATGGCAGTGGCAGCCGATCGACGCACTGGCGGTTAGTCTCGGCAGAAGCATGACGGGCTCCCTGACCACCCTGGGCAGCAGCAATGCCCCTGTCATCTACCCCCCCGGAACTTTGGTCGTGGACGCCGTTACCGGTAACTATGCCCTGATCACCGAGATATCAGGGGGTACCCCCAATCTCCACTCTTCATCACGGACCAATAATACGGCGCGCATCAGCTTCAACAAGATGGTCGGCACTACGAACCTGGCCGCAACAGTGGAGTATGTATCCTCAAGGATCACAAATCCCATTATCTCGGCCGTAACGCCGAATCCGCAATTCCAGCGCCTGTTTCCCAATCGGTTCACGCGGGATGCGACCGGGCAACTGACCATGATGGATAGTCGTCCTTTCAATGCAGCCGGGGAGACGACCAACACCTTGCACCCGAACCTGCATGTATCGGGCACGGTCGTCCCGCATGGAAAAACATCCGAACACGGGCTGGATTGGGATTTCAGCCTGTCCGATGAATGGGCATTGAACGACGAACTCCGCCCGGCACAAGGAACGGCGAATGTCGATTTACTCAAAACGCCCCTGGACGGCGTGCGCGGTACGCCACGCCATAAGGTGGATGGAGAAGCCGAGACATCCTGGCGGCGATTCAACCTCCAGCTATCTGCGGAGTGGCGCTCCGGATCGCGCGTTCAGGATATTGCGGCCTCGGAGCCCTATTCCGTCCACTATGCCGGTTTCTGGACAGCAGATGCTGTCGTTTCCTATACCTTCAAAATAAAGAAAAAATCTCTCAGAGTCTGGATATCGGTGTCGAATATATTCGACAGACAGCAGAAAGTCCGAGATTCAGCGGGCCACACGCCCGAGGCTTATCAACCGGCATTTCTTGACCCTGCCGGGCGCATCGTTGCCATTCGAACGAGCATACCTCTCTAGGCGCTCGGTTAAAACGCTTAGCCGCACGGTGCGCCTGCAAGCCTATGACATGCTCCTCGCCACCAACCGGCAAACCAGTGGTGAAGGCTATCGCTTGATGGCCGCCGTCGCGCGCGCGCCAGCGCCGCCGCTGATCGACAGGCCCGGGGGCTCCGGGCACCGCGCCACCAGGCGCCCGGCCAGAGCGAATTCTTTCTTTTGAAAGGAAAATACAAAACGCCCCCGTCTCGAAGGAGCCGGGGGCGTTCCGCCTGAAACCAGTCCGCTGACGAAAACTCAGGCGGCTTTCACAGCCTCGCCACCAGCGGCTTCGATCTCCGCCCGGGCGGACTGCATCTTCGCCATCAGCAAGTCCAGCGCCGGCACGTCCATCTTGTCGGCGGCGTCGTACGAGGCCTCCAGCCCGGCAAGCCGCGCCTGGGCATCGGCCACCGACAGGTCGGCCAGCGCGATCGCCTGGTCGGCCAGGATGGTGCAGCGGGTGGCCGTCATGTCGGCAAACCCGCCGGCCACGAAGAACCGGTCCGTCACCGCCCCGTTCTCATACAGTTCGACCACACCGCCGCGCAGCAGCAGCATCATCGGCGCGCGATCGGGCATGGCGGCGATATCGCCCTCCAGGCCCGGGATCACCGCCATCTCGACCGCGCGCGAGAAGAGAACCTTCTCCGGGCTGACGATCTCGACCTCAATCGGCATGGGCTGTCTTCCTTGCGCGGGAGTCGGCCGTTCAGGCCGATTCCTTCATCTTCTCGGCCTTCGCGACCGCTTCTTCGATCGAACCGACCATGTAGAACGCGCCCTCGGGCAGATGGTCGTATTCACCAGCCACGATCGCCTTGAACGAGCGCACCGTGTCTTCCAGCGAGACCAGCTTGCCCGGTGCGCCGGTGAAGACTTCGGCCACGTGGAACGGCTGCGACAGGAAACGCTGGATGCGGCGCGCACGCGCCACCAGCAGCTTGTCGTCTTCCGACAGCTCGTCCATGCCCAGGATGGCGATGATGTCCTGCAGCGACTTGTAAGTCTGCAGGATGCGCTGCACGTCGCGCGCCACCTGGTAATGCTCCTCGCCGACGATCTTCGGGTCGAGCGAGCGCGAGGTCGAATCCAGCGGATCGACGGCCGGATAGATGCCCATTTCCGCGATGGAGCGGTTCAGCACCGTGGTCGCATCCAGATGGGCGAAGGTCGCCGCAGGCGCCGGATCGGTCAGATCGTCGGCCGGCACGTAGACGGCCTGCACCGAGGTGATCGAGCCCTTCTTGGTCGAGGTGATGCGCTCCTGCAGGGCGCCCATCTCGGTGGCCAGCGTCGGCTGGTAGCCCACGGCCGACGGGATACGGCCCAGCAGCGCCGAAACCTCGGCACCCGCCTGCGTGAAGCGGAAGATGTTGTCGACGAAGAACAGAACGTCCTGCCCTTCCTCGTCACGGAAATACTCGGCCAGCGACAGGCCCGACAGCGCGATGCGCGCGCGCGCGCCCGGCGGCTCGTTCATCTGGCCATAGACCAGCGCCACCTTGGAGCCTTCGGTCGTGTTCTCGCCCAGCTTGATCACGCCCGCATCCTGCATTTCGTAATACAGGTCGTTACCCTCGCGGGTACGCTCGCCGACGCCGGCAAACACCGACACGCCGCCATGCGCCTTGGCGATGTTGTTGATCAGTTCCTGGATGATGACGGTCTTGCCCACGCCGGCGCCGCCGAACAGGCCGATCTTGCCGCCCTTCAGGTACGGGCACAGCAGGTCGACGACCTTGATGCCCGTGACCAGGATCTCGGTCGCGGCCGCCTGCTCTTCGAACGACGGCGCCTTGCGGTGGATCGGGTAGCGCTTGGTCGAAGCCACCGGGCCACGCTCGTCGATCGGCTCGCCGATCACGTTCAGGATGCGGCCCAGCGTGCCGGGACCGACCGGCACCGTGATCTGCTCGCCGGTCGCCACGACCTCGGCGCCACGGGTCAGGCCGTCGGTCGAGTCCATGGCGATGCAGCGCACTTCATGCTCGCCGATCTCCTGCGCCACTTCCAGCACGACCGTCTGGCCGTTGAAGGTGACATGCAGCGCATCGAGAATGTGCGGCAGCGTGCCTTCGAACTGCACGTCCACAACGGCGCCGCGCACCTGCGTCACGCGGCCGACAATGTTGCTGGACTGGCCCTGCGTGGCGGCAGGAGCCTCGTTTACTGTGGTTTCCGACATGGGGTCAGCTCCTGCGACGAGGGAAGCGGATCGTGTCTCAGAGCGCCTGGGCGCCCGAGATGATCTCGATCAGTTCGTTGGTGATGTTGGTCTGGCGGGTACGGTTGTAAGTCAGGGTCAGCCGGTCGATGGCCTTGCCCGCATTGCGCGTGGCATTGTCCATCGCGGTCATGCGCGCGCCCTGTTCGCCCGCGGCACTCTCCAGCAGCGTCGCGTAGAGCTGAACCTGAAGGTTGCGCGGCAGCAGGCTGGACAGCAGCTCTTCCTCGCCCGGCTCGAACTCATACACGGGCGCGTCGGCCGAGGCCGCCGTATCGTTCGCCGGCAGCGCCAGCGGGATCAGCTGCATCTCGGTGGGCGTCTGCGACATGACGTTCTGGAAGCGGTTATACACCACCGTGCAGACGTCGAATTCGCCCTTCTCCGCCATCGCGGCAATCCGCTCGCCCAGCTCGGCGGCCGCCGAGAACGGGATTTCCTTGCCGCCCGAACCATGGACATGGTCCACGATCAGGTCGGAGAATTCGCGCATCAGGTAATCGTGGCCCTTGCGGCCCACCGGCAGCAGGCGGACGGTCTTGCCCTCGGCCTGCAATTGGCGGATCAGGTCACGCGTCTTGCGGTTGATGTTGGCGTTGAAGCCGCCGGCCAGCCCGCGATCGCTGGTCAGCGGGATCAGCAGGTGGATGCGGTCGTTGCCCGTGCCGGCCAGCAGCGTCGGCAGGCCGGACTGGCCCCGCGTGCCGGCACCCAGTTCAGCCAGCATCCGGCGCATCGCGGCCGCATAGGGGCGGGCGGCTTCGGCGCGGGTCTGGGCCCGGCGCAGCTTGGCCGCCGCCACCATCTTCATGGCGCTGGTGATCTTCCGCGTCGATTTGACGCTGCCGATCCGCGCGCGAAGGTCCTTGAGGGATGCCATGGGTGCCTGTCCGCCCTCAGCCCGCGAACTGACGGCCGAAGCCGGTCAGGAAGTCGGTCAGACGGGCTTCGTTGTCCTTGGTGATCTGCCGCTCGGTGCGGATCGACTCCAGGATGTCCTTGCCGGCCGCATGCAGCTCGGTCAGCAACTGGCGCTCATAGGCGGTCACCTTGTCCACCGGCACGGCGTCGATGAAGCCACGGGTCCCGGCGAACAGCACGCACACCTGCTCCTCGACCGGCAGCGGCGAGGTCTCGGGCTGCTTCAGCAGCTCGACCAGGCGCGCGCCACGGGCAAGCTGCTTCTGCGTGGCCGGGTCGAGGTCGGAGGCGAACTGCGAGAACGCAGCCATCTCGCGATACTGCGCCAGCTCCAGCTTGATCTTGCCGGCAACCTGCTTCATCGCCTTGATCTGCGCGGCCGAACCGACGCGCGACACCGAGCCGCCAACGTTCACCGCCGGGCGGATGCCGCGATAGAACAGGTCGGTCTCCAGGAACACCTGGCCGTCGGTGATCGAGATCACGTTGGTCGGGATATAGGCCGCCACGTCGCCGGCCTGCGTCTCGATGACCGGCAGCGCCGTCAGCGAACCCGCGCCATATTCGTCCGACATCTTCGCGGCGCGTTCCAGCAGGCGCGAATGCAGGTAGAACACGTCGCCGGGATACGCTTCGCGGCCCGGCGGACGGCGCAGCAGCAGCGACATCTGGCGATAGGCCACGGCCTGCTTCGACAGATCGTCATAGACGATCAGCGCATGCATGCCGTTATCGCGGAAATACTCGCCCATCGCGCAGGCGGCGTACGGGGCCAGATACTGCATCGGCGCCGGGTCGGACGCAGTCGCGGCGACGACGATGGAATATTCCATCGCGCCGGCTTCTTCCAGCGTGCGCACCAGTTGCGCCACGGTCGAACGCTTCTGCCCGATCGCGACATAGATGCAGTAGAGCGACTTCTTGTCGTCGCCCAGCGCGTTGACCGGCTTCTGCGCGACGATGGTGTCGATCAGGATGGCGGTCTTGCCGGTCTGGCGGTCGCCGATGATCAGCTCGCGCTGGCCGCGCCCGATCGGCACCAGGGCGTCGATCGCCTTGATGCCGGTCTGCATCGGCTCGCCGACCGACTGGCGCGGCATGATGCCGGGCGCCTTGATGTCGGCACGCTTCATGGTCACGTCGCCGACCAGCGGGCCCTTGCCGTCGATCGGGTTGCCCAGACCGTCGACCACGCGGCCAAGCAGCGCCTTGCCGGTCGGAACCTCGACCACCTTGCCGGTGCGGGCAACGGTGTCGCCTTCGCGCATCGCGGAGTCGTCGCCGAAGATCACGACGCCGACATTGTCGTTCTCAAGGTTCAGCGCCATGCCGCGCTGGCCCGAGGCCGGGAACTCGACCATCTCGCCGGCCTGCACGTTCTGCAGACCATAGACGCGGGCGATGCCGTCGCCGACCGACAGGATCGTGCCGGTCTCGGCAACTTCGGCGCTCGTGTCGAACGCGGCGATCTGCTGCTTGAGGATATCCGAAATCTCAGCGGGACGGATTTCCATCACGCGGCTCCCTTCATGGCGTGGTGCAGGCGGGTCAGGCGGGAATTGAGGCTGGTGTCATAGAGCCGGGCGCCGACGCGCACGACCAGACCGCCCAGCAGGGCCGCGTCAACGCGTTCCTGGATATTGACCTTGGAATAGCCGGCCTCGGCGAGGCGGGCCTGAATCTGAATGCGTTGCAGGTCCGTCAGGGGCTGGGCCGACACGATCTCGGCCACGGCCTCGCCCCGACGGGCCGCCGCGATGGCCGCCACCGCATCCAGGATCTCCCCCAGACGGGACAGGCGGCGGTTGCGGGCGACGACGCCCACGAAATTGCGGATGACCCACCCGAAGCCCTGGGCCGCCAGCACGGCGTCCACGGCACGCGTCGACACGGCGATATCCAGCGTGCGATTCGTCAGGACGCTGCGCAGCTCGGCGCTTTCGGCGATCAGGCGCCGCAGCGAGGCCGCATGGTCCAGCACGTCATCGAGCAGCCAGCGCTCGGCGGCGAAATCATAGAGGGCCGTCGCGTAACGACCGGGCAGGCCATTGGCAACGGAGGCGATCGGTATTGTTGTCGTTCCACCCGAAACCACGGTCGGTCTTTCCATCCCAGTGTCTTAGGTCATTGCAGCGCGCCAACGGCACCGGAACGAAGCCGGAGCCGATGGCGCGCCTCTAGCATGCTGACCCGCCCCGCGCAACATACGCATCAGGCCGGTACCGGCCCCAACGCGGGCCGGAAGGCAGTCGTTTCGCGCTCGGTCAGCATCACGCCCAGATCCACGACGGGCGGCACGTCGCGCACGCCCGCCAGCAGGTCCAGCACCACCCGCCCCGTCCGTTCGCCGATCGCGCGATAATCGACCGCCACCGTGGTCAGCGCCGGCACCACTTCACGCCCGATCTCGAATCCGCCGAACCCCATCAGCGACACATCCTCGGGCACCCGCACGCCCCGGCGCCGGCACTCCATCAGCGCCCCGACCCCGACCAGGTCCGACACCGCGAAGACCGCATGCAGGTCCGGCGCCCGCTCCAGCAGCGCCCCCATGGCCTGCGCCCCCTGGGTGAAGGAGACCGGCGGCTTGCCCATCCGCTGCACCAGGTCGTCCCGCAGCCCGGCCTCGCGCAGCGCCTCCACAAACCCCTCCAGCCGCCTGCCGCCGCGATGGTCGCAGGACAGGCCGTCGCCCTCGGCCGCCAGCACCCCGATTCGGGTGTGCCCCAGCCCGATCAGGTACCGCGCGGCCAGCCGCCCGGCCTCGTGGTTCGAATAGCCGACCATGTAATTCACCGGGCTGGGCGCCAACCCGGCCATCTGCACGATGGGAATCGTCTCGCCCGCCAGCAGGGTCCGCAATGCCGCCCCGCGCGGCCCCGCCGGCAGTACCAGCGCCTCGGCCCGCCGCCCCAGCATGTCGCGCACATGGGTCAGCATTGCGTTTTCGTCATAGTCGGTATACCCGATCAGCAACTCATATCCCTGCCGGCGGATGATGTCGGTCAGGCCGCGCGCCGCATCGGCGAAATTCGTGTTGGTCAGCGTCGGCACCACCAGCCCGACGAATCCGCTGCGCCGGGTCGACAGCGCCTCGGCCGCGCGATCGGGCACATAGCCCAGCTCGTCGATCGCCCGCGCAATCGCCTCGCGCGTGTCGGGGCGCACCAGATGCGGCGCCCGCAGCGCGCGCGACACCGTCATGCGCGACACGCCGGCCCGCGCGGACACATCGATGATGGTCGGCCGCGCGCCCGCGCGCGCCACCGCCGATGCGGCGTCAGGCTCCGTCGCCTGCCGCGCGGCACCCGAAGCCGCCGTTTCCCCGCCTGTCATCCGCCTGCCCGTCATCCCCGCCCATGCCCCTGCGTCGCAACCCAACATGCTGGCGACGCGCTTATAGTCACCTCGCCCGGCGGCCAACGCCAGACATTATCGTCAAACCCGCCATGTGCCCGCGCACGACCAAGGAGACATTCATGCCCGCTTCGTCCCTCTTCGACCTGACCGGCCGGTTGGCCCTCGTCACCGGCTCCAGCGGCGGAATCGGCCTTGCCATCGCCGCCGGCCTGGCCGATGCCGGCGCCCATGTCATCCTCAACGGCCGCGACGCCGCAAGACTGGACGAAGCCGCCGCCCGCCTGCGCGACGCCACGCCGCCCGGCGCCACCCGCACCATCCTGACCCGCTCCTTCGACGTGACCGACCGCCTGGCGGTGGAAGCCGCCGTCAGCACCATCGAGGCCGAGGACGGGCCGATCCGCATCCTGGTCAACAATGCCGGCATCCAGCGCCGCGCCCCGCTCGACGTCTTCCCGCCCGAGGACTGGGCCGAGATCCTCCGCACCAACCTCGACAGCGTGTTCTTCGTCGGCACGGCGGTCGCCCGCCACATGATCCCGCGCGGCATGGGCAAGATCATCAATATCGGCAGCGTGCAGTGCGAACTGGCCCGCCCCGGCATCGCGCCCTACACGGCGACCAAGGGCGCGGTGAAGAACCTGACGCGCGGCATGTGCGCCGACTGGGCGCGGCACGGGCTGCAGATCAACGCCATCGGCCCCGGCTATTTCGAAACGCCCCTGAACCGCGCCCTGGTCGCGGACCCGGATTTCAACGCCTGGCTGACGAAGCGCACACCGGCCGGCCGCTGGGGCAAGGTCGAGGAACTGCAGGGTGCGGCCGTGTTCCTGGCGTCGGACGCCTCATCCTTCGTCAACGGCCAGACGCTCTATGTCGATGGCGGGGTGCTGTCGGTCCTGTAACCACCGATGGGCGCATCGTCGAACAGCCCGCGCGCCACCCGCGCGCTGGCCCGCGCCCGCTCCCCGGTCGAAACAAGGCCCAGCCCCGCCACCACCCCCGACAACCCTACCAGCAACCACCAGACCCGGTGCGTGGCCTGCGCCAGCGCGGCCCCGCCCCCTACGGCATGGGCCCCCATCATCGTCCCCGATAGCGCCACCCCCAGCAGCGCCCCGATCTGCCGGCTGGTCGAGGCCAAGGCCGCCGCCAGCCCCGCCTGATCGCGCGGCATCCCCGAAACGGCACTGTTGGTGATCGGCGCATTGCACAAGCCAAATCCGCAACCGCACAGGCTATAGGCCAACAGCAGCAAGGCCGGCGGCGTCGCCGCCGTCAGCCCCGTCAGCAGCAGCGCGCCACTCCCCAGCCCGCACGCCGACAGCAGCAACGGCAGCCGCGCCCCACGCGCCCCGACCAGCCGCCCCGACAGCGGCGCGCAGACCACCACCCCCAACGCGAACGGCAGGGTGAACAACCCTGCCTGCATGGCCGACAGGCCCCGCGCTTCCTGCAAATACAGCGTGTTGAGGAACAGGAACGAACTGAAGATCGCAAAGGCACAGACCGCAATCACGATCGCGCCGGAAAACGGCAGCGCCCGAAAGAACCGCAGGTCGAGCAACGGGTGGCGACTCCGCCGCTCCACCCGATACAGTACCACCAGCCCCACCGCCGCGACCGCCAGCCCGGCCCGGATCGCCGGCGCGTGCCAGCCATAATCCCGGGCCTCGATCAGCGCGGCGGTGGCCGCGGCCAGGATCAGCGCCACCAGCGCCTGTCCCGCCCGGTCGATCGGCCGCACATGCACCGCACGCGATTCGGGGATGAAACGCAGGCTGAGCCCCAGCGCCAGCGCCCCGACCGGCAGATTGACCCAGAACACCGCCCGCCAGCCGACCAGCGTGGTCAGAATGCCGCCGACCAGCGGCCCCAACGCCAGCGCCAGCCCCGACATCGCGCCCCACACGCCGATCGCCCGCGCCCGCGAGGCAGGCTCGACAAAGACATTGGCGATGATCGACAGCGCCACCGGGTTCAGCATCGCGCCGCCCAGCCCCTGGAACCCGCGCGCCAGCACCAGCGCCCAGCCAGCGGGCGCCAGCCCGCACAAGGCGGACCCCAGGCAGAAGACGATGATTCCACAAACGAATACCCGCCGCCGCCCGATCCGGTCGGCGGTCGATCCCGCCAGCACCAGCAGCGTCGCCACCACCAGCGTATAGGCGTCGACCACCCATTGCAGCATCGACAGCCCACCGCCCAGCGCGGCACGAATCGCCGGCAGCGCCACATTGACGATGGTCACATCCATCATCACCAGGAACAGGCTGAGGCAGCAGGTGGCCAGCACCAGACGCGGCCGGACCGGAGATGATGGATTCATATGCGCGATATCGGGAGGATGGAGCGGGCGAAGGGAATCGAACCCTCCTCAGAAGCTTGGAAGGCTACTGCATTACCACTATGCTACGCCCGCCCATATGGTTTCTCCTTACCGCCGAACCCGCCCCTCCGGCAAGCCCTCTCGGCCATCGGCGACGGGCGATACGCGCCGGCCGGAAGAACGAATCGCACTCTCCCTCTTGACTTTGCCCGCCGGGCATACTTTTTTCCGCTGCCTGCGCCGGGTTCGCACGGGTGGCCAGGGGAACAGCTTTCCGCTATTCCGTTGGTCGGCGCCGCAGGCGGCTTGCAGGGGTGTAGCTCAATTGGCTAGAGCGCCGGTCTCCAAAACCGGAGGTTGGGGGTTCGAGACCCTCCACCCCTGCCACTCGCCCCGGTCGGGATTTCTCCCGCCCGGACCGTGACGGTGCCCCCGACATGCAGTATTGGTTGATATCCGGCCTCGTCCGCGGTCCGGACGGTGGCGTGGCGGTTCGAGAAGGGTGTTTCGTGTCGGTCAGTCCCGCGAAATTTGTGCAAGATGTCCGTACCGAGGCGACCAAGGTCACATGGCCCACGCGTCGCGCCACACTGGTGACGACAGGAGCCGTGCTGGCAATGGCCACCATGACATCGGTTTTCTTCTTTGTCGTCGACCAGATCATCGGCCTGGGCGTACGTGAACTTTTTGGGCTTGGAGGCTGAGGAACGACCATGGCGAAACGTTGGTACGTCGTTCACGTCTATTCGGGCTTCGAGAAGAAGATCGCCCAGCACATCACCGAGCAGGCGGCCCAGAAGGGCCTGTCCGACCATTTTGGTGACATCCTGGTCCCCTCCGAAGAGGTGGTCGAGGTCCGCCGCGGCCAGAAGGTCAATGCCGAGCGGAAGTTCTTCCCCGGCTATGTGCTGGTCAACATGGAACTGACCGACGAGGCCTGGCATCTGGTCAAGGACACGCCCAAGGTCACCGGCTTCCTGGGCACCAAGACGCGTCCCTCGCCGATCACCGCGGCCGAGGCCGAGCGGATCATGAAGCAGGCGCAGGAAGGCGTGGAACGTCCCCGCCCCTCCGTCACCTTCGAGATCGGCGAGCAGGTGCGCGTGTCCGACGGCCCGTTCACGTCGTTCAACGGCACGATCGAGGAAGTGGACGAGGAAAAGGCGCGCCTCAAGGTCAGCGTCTCGATCTTCGGCCGCTCCACCCCGGTCGACCTCGAATACAGCCAGGTCGAAAAGCTCTAAGAGTCCGACCATTCGGATACAAAAAGGGGCGCCTTGCGGCGCCCCTTTTTCGTTTCATCCCTCGCAAAGGGCAAGGCCCTTTAAAAACCCATTCGTTATCAAATGATTGGGGTGCAGGGCCTCAGGCCCTGCCGGGTCCAGGGCAGAGCCCTGGTTAAGCATCAGACGGGCGGCGCAACAGGCCCCAACACCCGCAGATGCGCCGCCGCACGATCCGCCACTTGCCCCAGCAGCGCACTCAGCGCCGCCACCAGCCCACCCGTGCCCGAACCGCTGACCGGCAGGTTCAACGCCAGCACCTCCGACGCCCCGCCATCATGCCCGATCCAGTGGACGGCCAGGCTACCCCCCAGCACCGCCTGCCCGCCGGCATCGCGCGAAAAGCGCGTCACCGTCAGTTCGACGGCGGCCAGCGCCGTCGTCGCCACCGCATCGTTCTGGGCAAAGATGGTGCTGCCCGGCAGGCGCTGCTGCAGGTCCGCCGTCAGCACATGGCCGATCATGCCGGGCAGCGACTCGCCCCAGGCATCGCCGCTGGCGGTCAGCAGGCGGTAATCGCCTTCGCTGCGCACGATGCGCTCACGATCCAGCGCCATCGCCACCGAAGGCGTCCGCACCTCGATCACCGCCGGCCCGCCCGCCTGTGCGGCGCCGGGCCATGGCACGAGCGTATAGACATTCGGGTCCGACGAACACGCGGCCAGCGGGCCGGCGGCGGCAACGGCAAGCAGACCGCCCGCCCCCCGCAGAACCGCCCGGCGCGAGGCAAACGGGCGGGATGGATGCAAGGAGGATAGAGGCCCTGGCAGTCTCATAGACTAGCGTCCCGTGATCAGCGCCGAAGGATGGCGATTGAGGAAATCGGTCAGAAAGCGCAGCGACCGCGCCGCCTCGTTCAACTGCACCAGCATCTGCTGCAGGTCGCGGTGGAAGTCGGTATCGCCGCCATAACTGCCCATCAGCTTGTTCGCGTTCTTCAGCGTGCTGTCCAATTGCGCGCTCATTTGCGGCAGGCGCTGGAATAGCGGGTGCATGCCGCTGCGGGCGTCGCCGGCCAGCGCCTGGACGTTGCGCAGCGAATCGCGCAGCGCCACAATGGCTTGGCGTACCTCCGGCGAATCGATCCGCGCGTCGGAATGGGCCAGCAGATTGTTCAGATTGTCGCCCACCTGCGTCAGCGGCATCGCCGCGATCTTGTCGGCAACGGTGGACAGCGAATCCATGATCCCGCTCATCCCGCCGGCCTTGCTGGGAATGACCAGCGCCATCCCCTCGGTCCCCACCGTGGCAGGCGTGGCCTTCTTTACGAAATTCAGACTGATCATCGACTCGCCGGTCAGCAGGCTGGCGCTGTCGACCGAGGCCCGCAGCCCGTTATCCACCAGCGCCTGGACGGTCGCGGCCATGGTGTCGCGATGGATCTCGCTGAGCGGCAGGATACGCTCGGGCTGGATTTCCATCCCCACCCGCACCCGGGCGGTCCCGGCCTTCTGGTCCAGCACCAGCCTCACGCTGGTCACGGTCCCCACCTGGATGCCGAACATCGTGACCTGCGCCCCGATCGTGAGGCCGGACACCGAACTGGTCAGATAGGTCACCAGCGATACGCGCTCGCGATAGCCCGCATTATCCGCCGCCTCGTTGCTGTCATACAGGCGGAAGACCGAATTCTTGGGTGCCTGCGGGGCGGAAGTCCCCTCCCGCTTGTCCGGCAGGCCGAACGCGACCCCGCCCGAGAACAGGGCCTGGATCGATTGCAGCTTCACCTTCAGCCCGCCGGCCCCCAGCCCCACCTGCACGCCCGACACGTTCCAGAACCGCGTATCGGTGCGCAGGTAGCTGTCATAGGGCTTACGAATGAAGACCTGGATCAGGATCGGCCCCTCGCCGCCCGGCGGCATGGTATAGCCCAGCACCTCCCCCACATCGATGTCGCGGAAGAAGACCGGCGCCCCCTGCCCGATCGACCCCAGCGAAGGGCTGATCAGCGTATAGGTATTGCCCGGCTGGTCCGAGCGCATCCCCGGCGGCGCCTCCAACCCCTTGAATTCGGTGGTGCTGGCCCCGCCCGGCACGCCCGGATCCATCGCGATATAGGCCCCGGTCATCAGCGTCTCCAGACCGGTGACGCTGGCGCCGTTCAGGCGCGGCCGCACCACCCAGAAGCGCGCATGGTCGGTCAGCATCGGCCCGGCATTGGCGCTCATGCGCACCCGTACCTCGACATGGCGCATGTCGCGCGTCAGCGTCACGTCCTGCACCGTGCCCAGCGGCACGGCCTTGTTCTTGACCTGGGTCTGGCCGCTGGTCAGGCCGTCCGCGGTGTCGAAGACAATGGTGATGACCGGGCCCCGCCCCATGATACCGCGCCAGCCCAGATAGCCCGCGATACCCAGCGCCACGATCGGAACCAGCCAGACGATCGAGAAACGATAGCGGCGCGCCGTGGCCTCGGGCGCCGAGGCAGCGCGATCGCCGGAATGATCTTGTGGGTCGTCGGTCACGCCTGCCTTGGCTCCATCCTGTCAGTCCTTGCCGCGTTCCGGCCACGCCGCGCGCGCACGGCGGCGGACGCCACGCCATCGGGGGACGGGCCGTTCAGGCCCGCCGCATCCCACATCACCCTGGGATCGAAGCTCCACGCCGCGAACAGGGTCAGCACCACCACCGAGGCGAAGGCCACCATGCCGGCATTGGCCGTGACGCTCGCCAGCGTATTGAACCGGACCACCGCCACCAGGATCGAAACCATGAACACGTCGATCATCGACCACCGGCCGATAATGTCGACGACGCGGAACAGCCGCGTGCGCTGCACCAGCGCGAAGGACGATCCGCGCCAGGTGCTGGTCACCATCCAGCTCAGGCTGAGGATCTTGAGCATCGGCACCAGGATGCTGGCGAAGAACACCAGCAGCGACAGCGGGATCATCCCGTCCTGCCACAGCTCGATCGCCCCCTCGATGATCGTATGGCCGCCCCCGCCTCCCAACTTGAAGAAGGTCATGACCGGGTAGAGATTGGCCGGAAAATAGAAGATGACAGCCGCCATCAGGAAGGCACTGGTCCGCGCCAGCGTGTCCGGGGCCCGGCGCCACACCCGATGGCCGCAACGTGGGCAGATGCCGACACAGCGTAGATTGCTCACCGGCGCACCCAGCTCACCCACCAACCCGCAGGACTGGCACGCCACCAGATGATCGACCGGCGGCAGCGGAATATCGTCGATATGGACATTGCTGACCATCACCCGCTCGCCGTCTTCCTGGCGCGTGACCGCATCCACGCGCCGGTGCCGCCAGATCCGTTCGGTATCCAGCGTCGAATCCGTGGCCGCCATGGTCAGCATCAGCGCCGAAATGAGGTAGACGGCCGGCCCCACATCGACATGGGCCAGATCGGTCAGCTTGGTGTAGGCGACGAAGATGCCCAGGACATAGACCTCGATCATCGACCAGGGCCGCATCTTTTCGTACCAGATCAGCAGGTGCGGCGCCCAGTCGGGCATATGGCGCCGACTGGCGGCATAGAGGATGGCGAACATCATGCCGATCACGACCGCGGGCGCCGCGACGGTCACCAGCCCGACCAGAATCCCGGCCTCGCCCCACCCTTCATGCAGCAATTCCATCGGCCCGGTGACCAGGTCCACCGTACGCTCGCGCCCATACACATCCAGCGTCATCAGCGATGACGCCAGGGCCGCCAGATAGAGAGCACAGGAACTGATGCAGAACGCCAGCGGTGTCTGGAGCGGCGAGGTCCGGCGCCGCCATTCCAGCGTCTGCCCGCACCGCGCACACGCGGCCAGTTCGCCGGCCTGCAAGGGCGGGCGGCGCTGAAACAGGCCGCATCCGGGGCATTCCACCAGATCGCCGATCGTGCGGACAGGGCGCAGGTCGGCTGTCCGACGTGGCCATGCGGCCCGACGGAACATGCGTGAAGTCCGCGCTGACATCGTCTCGCTCATGACCCACCGTACTATAGATCAAAATCGGACCGGCGATAGTCATTCAGCATATTGCTGCCATGACCAAAGCCGGAAGACGGATGGATGGAGGAAATCTTTCCTCACGAATAGCCGCCGCACCGTCGCATGACCAACCCGGCGCTTCCGGGGTCATTACCGGAAAACCGGAATATTTGGACAACGGTACCACAGGCTGGCGACGCCCCCCTCGCCCACCCCTGCCCCCGTCTACGGGATATACGATAACGATCTCTTGAGTCCGCTGCCACGGAAACAGGCATCAGCCCGTCAGGCGAGCGAAGACGGCACGAATGCCAACGATATCATCATATGGAAAAATGTCTTGGTGAAGCCCGAAGACAGGGAGGGCAGTATGCTGCCAAACCACTCAGCCCATGATCTGCGACCATCGGAAGACTGAAGTGGTGCCGGTGAAGAGATTCGAACTCCCGACCCCATCATTACGAATGACGTGCTCTACCAACTGAGCTACACCGGCAACGAGGCGAGCGTATAACGAGCCCGTCAGGGCAATGCAAGCCCCCTTCTGAGACGGATTTTCCACCACCCGGCCCAATGCGCGGGACACGCGGCCTCCACACAGGTCCGATCCGGCCTGCCATGCAGCCGCGATCTCGGCTCACATCCAGTCGGCATGCCATAGCGCCCCGGAATCCGGATTTTTTCATGGCTCCGCGCACCGGCTCAATCCGCCCGGCGCGTCCGGCCGGCCCATCAGGGCCGGCCGGCGAATCGGTCACGCCGTCAGGAACGGCGCATCGCGATCAGAACGGCGCGTCGATATCGACGACGTCGATCAGCTTGTGGTTGACGAACTCCTTGATCCCCAGCCCGATCAGCTCGCGGCCATAGCCCGAGCGCCCGACACCGCCGAAAGGCAGATCGGCCTTGACCATCGTCGGATGGTTCACGAACACCATGCCGGTATGGATCTTCTTCGCCACTTCGACGCCGCGCGCGGTGTCCTTCGTGAAGACCGAGCCACCCAGCCCATACGGCGTATCGTTGGCGATGCGAATCGCATCGGCCTCATCACGGGCGCGGAAGATCATCGACACCGGCCCGAAGAACTCCCACAGGCGGGCCGGGTTGTCGCCGGACATGCCGGTCAGGATCGTCGGCTGGACGAAGGCACCGGTCTCGGGCACGCGGGGCCCGACCTCGGTCGCCGTCGCGCCATGAGCCACCGCCTTGGCGATGTTCTCGCGGATCTCGTTCGCCGCACCCTGCGACGACAGCGGAGCCAGCGTGGTGTCCGGCGACATCGGGTCGCCGGCCTTCAGCGCCGCCACGCCAGCGGTGTAGAGTTCCATGAACCGGTCATAGACCGCATCCACCACGATCACCCGCTTGGACGACACGCACACCTGTCCGGCATTCCAGTGCCGGCCGAACACCGCCCATTTCGCGGTCTTCTCCAGGTCCGCGTCCTCCAGCACCACGAAGGCATCGGCGCCGCCAAGCTCCATGGTCGTCTTCTTCAGCGCCTTGCCGGCCTGCGACGCGATCACCGCCCCCGCGCCTTCGGAGCCGGTCAGGGCCGCACCGCACACGCGCGGATCGTTCAGGATCATCTCGACCTGTCCGCGGGTGGGGTAGAGGTTGCGGAACGCACCGTCCGGCAGACCCGCGCGCTTCATCAGCGTCTGGAAGATCCCGGCACTCTGCGGCACGTTCGATGCATGCTTCAGCAGCACCGTGTTACCGGCCGAAAGCTGCGGCGCGATGATGCGCGCGATCTGGTAATAGGGGAAATTCCACGGCTCGATCGCCAGCAGCACGCCCAGCGGCTGATGCACAAGCACCGCATCGCCCGAGCGCGGGTCCGACACCGGCAGCTTCTCCGGCGCCAGCAGGCTCTCGGCATGCTCGGCATAATAATCGAAGATCGCCGCCGACAGCTCGACCTCGGCCTTGGCCTCGGCGAACAGCTTGCCCATTTCCAGGGTCAGCAGCCGCGCGAAATCATCGGCCTCGGCCCGCAGGATCTGGGCCGCCTTCGTCATCACGGCGGCACGGGTCGCAAACGGCGTGTCGCGCCAGTCCAGAAATGCCGCATGGGCGTCATCAATCGCCTGACGCACCTCGTTATCCGTGGCATCCGGGAACGTGGCCAGCACTTCGCCGGTATAGGGGTTGGTCGTTGCGTATGCCATAAGTCGTTTTCCTTCCAGCGGGCCATTTCCGGCCCGATGCCTGTGATAACGGTCATCCGGAGCTTCCCCGTCAAGAGGAACCTCACGGCGGCGTTATCATAAGAGTAAGGTCGATCCGCTCTCGGGAATCGAGCCCGCCAGACGCGCGGGCCCACGAGCATGCCGCCGGCTCATCCCGGCGGCATGCAATCCTGCACCATTCAGAACGTGAGTTCCAGATTGGTCTGGAAATAGGCGCCCGGCTTCGCGCCGGCATCCCGCAATCCACGCGACAGCGCAGTATATTGCCCGTCGATGCTGAAGGTCACATGCCGCGTCGCCCGCCAGGTGAAGCTCCCCTGGGGCAGCACGCCGCTATAACCGCCCGACGGCCGATAGGCATAATTCACACCGCCGGGAAAATAGATCGTATCGTGGACCGAATTGCGCCACAGCACCGGCACCCTCAACAGCAGCGATGTATTGATCGTGGGCGCCAACGTCACCAGCGGCCCGACATCGATCACGTTCTGCAGGTTGAAGTTCTGCGCCACGTCGAGATAGTACGCACTCGGCACAAAAGGCGAGAGGAAGGTGCCCCAACTGCTGGTCGCACTCTTGCGGGTATCGCCGCCCGAAATATCGTCGGCCTGAATGCCGATCGAGGGACGCCCCCACCATTTCGCGAAACGCCACGCCACCGAGGCATTGAACGAATAGGCCGATACCGGTCGCGACGGCCCGTTCTTCGCTTCCTGGAACGTGCCGCCCTGCCACATGCCATTGACGGTGAATTCGATCGGGCCGGCATTACCCCATACGCGCACCCCCGGCGTGTCGCGATGGGTAGAGCCGGCGATGACACCCTTCGTCGCGGTGATCGGGCTGCTGGCCAGCAGATAGCCGAGATAGTACGCATCCACGAAAATCTGGCTCTTCTTACCAAAAGTCTGGAATTCCGGCACGGCGTAGGACGTATAGGCGCCAAATAGCCGGGTCTTCCAGCCCACTTGGTCGTGGAAGGCCCGATATTCGAAATTGGTCAGCGACAGATCGAACAGATCGACGCGAAGCCGCTTCCAGACGCTGTAGCCGCGCAAGCCGTTCCAGGAATACGGAATGGAGGGATAGACACTGCCCGCCGAAACATTGGGCGGCACGTCCAGGAATGACATGCGACCAATCATGGCACCCATCGTTGCCCCCAGCATGTGCCCGCGCACTTCCACGAATGCCTGTTGCGCGTCAACCCGGTTCCGCCAACGGGCATTATAACCGAATTTGTTGCCGCCGGTCGCCTGGCCGCTCATCAGCTCGCCGTAAAACCGGACATGCTCGCCCAGATGCAGGTCGGCACCGAGATTGGTGCGCAGGTTGGAAAGATAGACGTGACTCTTGCCCACCGCGCCCAGGGCAGGGTGCTGCTCCCAGAATCCATGATGGCGGAAATTCCCGCTCAGCGTCAGGTAGATCGAACCGCTATCATTCAGCGCGATGAATTTCAGCGGATCGAGAAAATCCTGACGGTTGCGCTTGTCGCGCAGGCTCGACCAGTCCTCGGCCCAACGTGCCACCGCATAATATCCCACCGTGCCGAAACCGGAGGCCGCACCGGTATTCGCATTGAACACACCCCACGGTCCCTGATGCAGTTGAATCGGCGTCAGGGGATGCAGCATCAGCGATTGCGGCTGGCCGTACAATTCCGGACGGCTGGTCAAAGGCGGCAATTGCTGGGGCGGCGAATGCCATGGTGAATCCCGGCGGGTCATGATCGGGGTCGGGCTTGTACCGGCCGTTGTCGCGGTCCCGAACGGGGTCGCGGTCGTCGGCGTGGCCTTGGCGCCGCCCACCGTCGCCTGGGCCAGTTGGACATGGGTTGCCACGATATCGGCCGCCTCCGGCGCTGCATGGGCTGGCAGGGCGAGCACTGTGCCCGCGAGGACACTCAAAAGCCCCGCATGGCCTTTTGTCAGGCGGGAAACAGCAGAAAACCCACTGGAGATATACATAGGCAGATCTTTTTCTTTATTATTTTCAGACATCACAGAACAACCAGATTCTCGATTCCGTCATGTATTGACCTGTCCCGGAAACGGGCCGGAAAGCACGCATGTACCGAGACCAACCGCACGCAGCCTCATCAGATCTATTGGAACGTGTATCGCATGCCGAAGTTTGGTCACTGCTTATGCGGATTATACGGACGTGCCGACCGGCAGCCGATCCGGCGCAACTGGACCGCGCGCCGGCGATTTTCATCATGGCGAGAAACAGGGCTCCTATTTCGCGGAACGCCCCCTCAAGCCGCCGCAACCACGGCGCGACGAAGACCGCCTTTCATAATATTACAATAAATAACAGACAAACTTCAAAAGAAACGACCAGCGAACACCGCGGCAACCTACGCACCACCCATCGCCGCAGATAACCCGGTCGGCGGAAGAGCCGTGTTGCATCCATTCGGAAGAATCGCCGTCAATGCGGCACCGGCAAAGCCCAGGGAAGCAAAGCGGGCGAAGAGAATCATGGTCCAGGTCTCCGTCGGTCACAAAGAATATCCACCCACCCTCCGCGAATAGCGTGGCCACGTGCTTTTTGTCGGATTTCAATCTAGAATAAAAATAACAATTATATGTTGTGCGCATAAATCACGGTCACATTCCGGTGTGGCAACCCACCGAATTCCCCTGTCAGTTCATAGCGCGCCCCCCGACCGCCCAAAACGGCGTCAGGGATGCCAAATAAATTCGATATCAAGTCGAAATACACAGAGCATCAGCCACGAAGCGGCGGAAAATCGCTGCCTATCCCCCCTTTCGGGCGCGCGGCGCACCTTACGGAAACTGTTTTCCTGTTACGGAGAGTTCCATGCCACACACAGCCCTGATCGTCGGCGCCACCGGAATTGTCGGCCACGCCATCGGCAATGTGATGAACATGGGCTCCACGCTAGCCGTCTATACTGGGCTCGCTGCGCCTGGACGCGGCCATCGAAGGATAAGTCCCATGCCCGTCCGCTTCCGGCACATCGCGACCGCCCTGTGCGGCGCCATCCTGTCCGTCGCCCAGGCCCACGCGGCAGACCCGACCGGCAATGGCGGCCCGGCCTATGGGCCGGAACTGCAAGGCTTCGACTATCCCTGGCCGGTCGGGCAATTCACCTTTCCCTCCCAGCGCCAGACGCTGACAATGGCCTATCTGGACGTGCCTGCCACCCACCCGAACGGACAGGTGGCCGTGCTGCTGCATGGCAAGAATTTCTGTGCCGCGACCTGGGAGGAAACGATCCGTTTCCTGACCGCCCACGGCTACCGCGTCATCGCGCCCGACCAGATCGGCTTCTGCAAATCCAGCAAGCCCCAGGCCTATCAGTTCAGTTTCCAGCAGCTCGCCCGCAACACGCACGACCTGCTCGTCCATCTCGGCACCAGCAAGGTCGTCATGATCGGCCATTCCACCGGCGGCATGCTCGCTATCCGCTACGCGCTGATGTACCCGCAGGACCTCGCCCACCTGGTACTGGTCGATCCGATCGGACTGGAAGACTGGCAGCAAAAGGGCGTCCCCTATCGCACCGTCGACGAATGGTACGCTTCCGAACGCGGCAAGACGGCCGTCCAGATCCGCGCGTATGAAAAACGGGTCTACTACGCCAATGAATGGCGCCCCGATTATGAAAAATGGGCCCAGATGCTGGCCGGCATGTATCGCGGCGAGGGCCGCGACCGCGTCGCATGGAACTCGGCACTCCTCTACGATATGATCTTTACCCAGCCGGTGGTGCACAATCTGCATGACCTTGAAGTGCCCACCCTGCTGATGATCGGCGACAAGGACATCACCGCCATCGGCAGCGACACCGCCCCACCCGCCATCCGCGCCACGCTGGGCCACTACCCTCAACTGGGCCGGACCGCCGCTGCCGCCATCCCCGGCGCAAAACTGGTGGAATTCCCCCAACTGGGCCACTCGCCGCAGATGCAGGACCCGGCTGCATTTCACGCCGCACTGCTGGAGGGGCTGGGGGAACCGGCGCCCTGATCTGACTTGCGTGAAGAAGGACTCTTCTTTTTCTGAAGAAAAAGAAGCAAAAAGACTTTTGATCTGTTCAGGGCCGTCGCCTGTTCCCAGCACAAGGCTCCTGAACGAATCAGAGTTTTTTGGTTCTTTTTTTGCAAAAAAGAACAAACCGGCGGAGCCGGCTCTGCAAACCGCTCCGGACCTGGTCACGATCCGTGCTACAAGCAGGCGATGGAAACCACTCCCCCCATTCCGCGCGCCGTTCTCGTCGGCATCCAGACCCCCGATGTCGATGACGTCGCCCATGAAGCCAGCCTCGAAGAGCTGGGCCGCCTGGTCAAAACCCTGGGCTATGAAGTCGTCGGCTCGGTGTCGCAGAAGCGCGAAGGCACGGGTGCCGCGTCGCTTCTGGGCGCCGGCAAGCTGGAAGAACTGGCGGCCCTGACCGGTGGCACCGGTGTCATCACCTCCATGGCGACACCTCCCATGACCAAGGCCCGGAAACGGTTCGATGCCACCGCCGAAGCCCCCGGGCCGGCCAAACCCGAGCCGGATGCTTCCGACAGGCCCGAATTCGTGATCGTCGACCACGAACTCTCGCCCAGCCAGATCCGCAACCTGGAGCGCGCCACGGGCGCCCAGGTATTGGACCGCACCGGCGTCATCGTCGAGATCTTCCACCGCCATGCCAACACCCGCGAGGCGAAATTACAGGTGGAGATGGCCCGCCTGAAATATGTCGCCCCGCGCCTGCGTGAATCCGCCCATGGCGGCGGCCGACAGCAGGGCCCCGGCGCCGGCGAAAGCAATCTCGCCCTCGATCGCCGCAAGATCCGCGACCGGCTGGCGGAACTGAAGGCCCAGCTTGAAGCGGTGCAGCGCGACAGCGACCAGCGCCGCTCCGCCCGCCGCGACCAGCTACGCGTCGCCCTGGTCGGCTATACCAATGCGGGCAAATCCTCCCTGATGCGCGCCCTCACCGGCAGCGAGGTGCTGGTGCAGGACAAGCTCTTCGCCACGCTCGATACCACGGTGCGCACGCTTCAGTCCGAAACCCGGCCGCGCGTACTCGTCTCCGATACGGTTGGCTTCATCAAGCAACTGCCCCATGATCTGGTGGCCTCGTTCCGCTCCACCCTGTCCGAGGCGCTGGAAGCCTCACTGCTGCTTTTCGTGGTCGATGCATCGGACCCGACCTATGAAGCGCAGTTGGACGTCAGCCGCAGCGTGCTGCGCGAGATCGGCGCGGATACCGTGCCGTCCCGCCTCGTCCTGAACAAGATGGACCGGGTAGACGCCACCCGCCGCGCTGCCCTGCTGGAAAAACATCCCGACGCGATCATGCTCTCCGCCCACGCACCGGACGATGTAAGCGCCCTGCGCGGGAGCATCATCGCCTTTTTCGAAGCAGAGATGGTCGATGACGTTCTGGTTCTGCCTTATGCCAGACAGAAACTGATCGGCGAGATCTACGAGAGCGCACGGGTCCTGTCCGAAGAACATGACGAAACCGGCCGCGTGCTGAAGGTGCGCGCCCTGCCCGGTGCCATGGCCCGGCTGCGGCGCATGCTCGCGTAAAACCGCCAACCCTGGTCCCGTTCAGGGCAATCCGATCCCGCAGCAACCAGCGGCCGGCTTCATCGTGCCCGACAGATCATCCAGGATGCAGCAATCGGGCCCCGGACCATCCGCATATTCCGCATCGCACGCCGCCATGAACTGAACGAAGCTTTCTCCAGCGCCGCCAGTGCGTTTGCGCCAGGTCGCGCGCCTCCATGCAGAAGCGCGACCGATTCTGGGCCAGCGAGACCAGAGTTCGCCGAAATTCGGGGCACCGATCGACGGCCTCCTCCGCCACTGACCGGTCCCGCAGATGTTCTCAATCCACTACAGGCAGAACATCGGCCAGACAGGCCGCCGCACAGCCCACCCGACCGCACATCAGAATGTCCGTGTCACGTGAAACACCCATTCCGGTTCCCACCCGGCCATTCGTGTGCCTAAGGCACACGCTGAGGAGCGCACCAGAATGCCGACCAAAACGGTGCATGACGCATACATCCGCACGAAGCTCCCCGCCCTGCATCGCACACTGATCGAAATTGTCGACGTGATGAACCGGCTGGAGCGGACCGAAGCCATGCTGAAGGCCACTGGCCTCACGCTGGAACGCGCGCTGTTTCCGTTGCTGGTTCTGGTCGAGCGGCCGCGACCACACGACGGTCAGCCGCCCGATCGCACGGCTGGCGGAACTGGGGCTGGTCACCCGCTACGGCAGCACGGCGGACCGCCGGTGCGTGAAGCAACGATCACCCCGCAGGGCAAGGAAGCGACCGACACCATCGACTGCGCGCGGCCATGGCCATCGCACTTTTCCAGGACCGGCGCGAGACCGATTTCGACCAGTTCATCCGCCTCATCGGAATGCTCGCCGAAGGCATGGCGAACATTCACGCCGAAAGCGCCTCAACGGGCTCAAGGGAGCCCGTAACCCCTTGACCCACGGAGAGGGGAAGCCCCCCGCCCCCTCTCTTCACACGGACATTATTTCCCCGGCACCAGCGCCTCGAACAGCCGAGCGATCGCCTCGGCACCCGGATCGGGCACGTTGTCCAGTCGCCCATCGGGAATATAGGAGGCACGCCCAGCTTCCGCCTTGCCCATCCTCGCCGTCGCATCGGCCCCGCCGCGCGCCGCGCGCACGATGTCAGCCCACGCCACGCCCTCATCCAGCGCCCGGACCGCCGGGATCAGCGCGTCGAGCATCGTGCAGTCGCCTTCCCGCGCCCCGCCATAACCCTGCATCGCCGCGATGCCGTCCAGCAGGGCAGCCTGCCAGCGCTCCTGCGTGCTGTGCCCCGCCGTCGCGAACAGGATGGACAGCAGCGCGCCGCTCGACCCACCCGCATGCCGGGCCAGCAGACGGCCCAGCGTCTGCATCAGCGCCTGGGGATCGGCCAGGGGCAAGCGGTCCAGCGCCCCGTCGATCACGCGCGCGGTCTCGGCAAAGGTGGAGCCAGCATCGCCATCGCCGATGCGCGCGTCCAGCGCGTTCAGCGCCTCCTCATTCTCAAGCAACGCCTTCGCGCCACGCTGCACCGCATCGCGCAGGGCGGGATTGTTCGAAGGCTCGGCCGCGAAAATATCCGGCAGCGCCGGCACCGGGATCACCACCGGCTCCTGCCACGGCGCCATGCCCGTCCACGCAGCAGGCCCGACATCGGCCTGCAATGCCGCCGCAATCCCGTCGGTCAGGTCCACCAGCGTGAGGGAAAACCCGTTCATGTCCAGCGCGGTCATGAACGGCGCCGGGCCGGCCACCAGCGCGACCTTCCGCGCCAGCGCGGTGCCGGCAAAGGCTTCCAGCAGCAGCGACATCTCGATCACCGGCGTGGTGCCCAGATTGTTCAGCATCAGGGCGTAGCGTGCGTCGCCATCCGGCAGGGTCTCCAGCAGGGCATCCGCCGCCAGCCCCATCAGCGCACCGGCATCGGCCAGCGCAATGCGCTGCGCCCCCGGCTCGCCATGGATGCCCAGGCCCAGTTCGCCCTCATCCGCCGCCAGACGGCTGGCATGTTCTTCGTCATACGTATCGCAATCGCTCAGCGACAGGCCGATCGAGCGCGTACGCGCCGCCACGTCGCCGGCAAAAGCCGCCACCCGGTCCAGCGACGCCCCGCTTTCGGCCATGTGGCCGGCAGCCTTGTGGACCAGTACCGTGCCCGCAATGCCCCGCGCCTGCCGATGGCCGGGCAGCGAGATGTCGTCACCGACGATCACCATCTCCACCTTCAGTCCCAGCGCACGCGCCTGCTCGGCGGCCAGCCCGAAATTCAGCCGGTCGCCGGTATAGTTCTTCACCACCAGCAGGCATCCGGCCTCGCCGGTCACGGCCAGAATGCCCGCCAGGATCGCATCCACCCCCGGCGAGGCAAACAGCGATCCACAGACCGCCGCCGTCAGCATGCCGCGCCCCACGAAGCCGGCATGGGCGGGCTCATGCCCCGACCCGCCACCGGAAATCACGGCGACCTTGCCCGCCCCCCGGTCCCAGTCCCGCCGCAGGACGACCTTGATGTCGGGATAGCCATCCAGGCGGCACAGATCCTTCCCGGCGGGCGAACGCAGCAATCCTTCCAGCGCCTCGGGCACCAGACGTTCGCGCGTATTGAAGAATCTTTTCATGCCGGAAAAGCCTTTCGCTCCGAATTCCACAATGCGCCTCCGCGCCGACCGGACGGCGGAAGGTGCGGGACCATAGGAAGCTCCCCTGTCCACGACAACGCCGCCCGCACGCGACCCGCCCCCGCTTGCATGGCGGTGGACGGCAGGGGCGCAGGAAATGCCGACGCACGCCGTGCCGGCACCGCCCCGATGCCGGACAAACGCCTCGCACCATCCCCCCGTTCCCCAGTACGGCGAGGCCAGCATGATCCGCCGCCGCCCGCACATGTCGGATCAGACGGGTTCGTCGTGATCCTCGATCACGAGCATCGACGCCGCATGCCCACGGCTGACGGCGATCGGCGGCGGGCCGGGCACATGCTTCTCCTGCTCGCGGACCAGCGTGATCAGGCCGGAACAGACGATCAGGCCAATGCCGCTCAGCGTCACCATGTCAGCCCTGTCGCCGAACACCACATGACCGATCGCCAGCGCCCAGATCATCTGGCTGTACTGGGTCGGCGCGATAGCCCCCGCCGAGGCGTGGAGCGCGGAATGCATCAGCAGCACATTCGCCAGCGCCGCCAGCAGCCCGTAACTGGCCAGCAGCGCAACCTGATGCAGGCCGGGCAGCGCGAAGGTCGGCAGGCTGACCAGTCCGCAGATGGTGATACCGCCGAGAATGCCCGCCCCGAACAGCGAGATCTGCTTTTCATGCGCCCCCGACGCCCGGAAAGTCACGACCGATATCGCCCCTGCCAGACCGGCAACCACCGCCCCCAGATGACCGATCGACAGCGGCCTCAGGCCGGGCCGCAGCACGATCAGCACGCCGATGAAACCAAGCGCGATCGCCACCCAGCGCGGCAGGCCGATCCGCTCCTTGAGGAAGACGATCGACATCAGCGTTACGAACGAAGGCTGAAGGAAGATCAAGGTGAACGCCTCGGCCATCGACAGATGGCTGAAGGCCGTCACACTACCGATAATGCCCAACGGATAGGCGATGAACCGCGCCATCCACAGCCGGCGGCTCTGGGTCGCGAACACATCGACCAGCCGGTCCTTCCCTCCAAGCAGGAACGGAAACACCACCAGGGCACATAACGACCCGAAGAATGCGCATTCATACGGTGGCAACCCGTCCCGGATCAGCTTGACGCTGGCATCACTGAACGAGAACGCAGCGAAGGCGGCAAAGGCCAGCATGATGCCGCGCAACGTATCGGCACCGCCATGGGACGGGGAGGAAGGAGCGGGATGGGTCACTCTGATGGTCTCGGAAAGGGGGCGGACGCAGGATGGATCCGACAAGAGCGATGCCCCCTGCCCGTTTCAGAGCCATTCCGCAAGATCGCCGATGGAGGTCCGGCCCATCATGGGAAACGGCATGATGTCCGCACGAAGATACCATGCCCCTTGCACGCCAGAACAGCGCAGTTATCGCAAGCATGTGACTCCCGCCGGGACATTCGTGGACAAAACATGGATCGGCGATGGAAAATCCATTTTTCTTTCAGGAGCCATTACAAACAAAAAATTGTGAAGAATATTAAGACACCGCCCCACGATCTCTTCCCCTGCCTTTCACAAAAGAAGAAAAAGGACTTTACGTCGTTCAAGTACATCATATCTCCCAGACACAAAACCCCTGAATAGATCAAAAGTTTTTTGGTTATTTTTTTCAAAAAAGAACAGAAACCCACCCTCCCAAAGCGCCTTCTGTCCCCTCCAAGGCAACGATCCTCGCCCGGCACGCAGGAGGCATGACATGGTCGACAGACATATCCTGATCGCGGGCGCCACCGGCGTCGTGGGGCTGGCAGCACTGGAGGCATTCCAGAACGCGGGCTGGACCGTCTCCACCCTCGGCCGCGCGGCACAGGGGCCGGGGGGCGGCGCCCATATCAGCGCCGACCTGCTGGACCCGATCGGTCTGGCAGGCTGGAAGGAGGCGCTCAAACCGGTCACGCATCTGTTCTACGCCGCGCTGAAGCCCGATGCCGATCCGGGCCTCGAAGCCGACCAGAACGCCGCGATGCTGGAAAACCTGGTCGCAGCCCTGCACATCGCCGGGGCGCAGTTGGAACGGCTGATCATCATCCAGGGCGGCAAGGTCTATGGCGCGCATCTGGGCGTCTACAAGACCCCGGCCCGCGAGGATGACAGCCGCCATTTCCCGCCCAACCTCTATTTCCGGCACGAGGATTTCGTCCGTTCGCTGGAGCGCGAGGGCGTGCGATGGACCGCGCTGCGCCCCGATATCGTGATCGGCCATTCGCTGGGTTCGGCGATGAATCTCGGCAACCTGATCGGCGTCTACGGCACGCTGTGCCGCGAGACGCGCACCGCCATGCAGTTTCCCGGCCCGCCGGCGGCCTATCGCGATACGCTGGTAAACGTAACAGGTGCCCAGGTGCTGGGCGAGGCTGCCCTGTGGGCCGCCACGACACAGGCCGATGGCGCGTTCAACATCACCAATGGCGACGTCTTCCGCTGGTCGCATGTCTGGCCGCACCTGGCGGAGTGGTTCGGGCTGAGGGTCGGCGAGCCCCAGCCGATCTCGCTCGACCAGCGCCTGCATGCACTGGCCCCCGTCTGGTCCGCACTGGCGGCGCGCCAGGGCCTGGCGGAAGCCGACACCCGCCGGATCAGCCCCGGCAGCTTCGGCGATTTCATTTTCCACGTGCGGACCGACGCGATCTTCGACGTCACCAAGGCCCGGCAGGCCGGCTTTCCCGGCATGACGCGCCGGTCGGACGAGGTCCTGCTGGCCCATCTGGACGGCATGCGCCAACGCCGCCTGATCCCCTGACCACCCTCCGGGCGGGGCAGGAAGATGGTTGACCACGGCCCCGCCGCGGGCATGATCATCCATGAACCACGCCGGAGACAAACACGCATGAGGACGCAGGCTGCTTTACCGGCCCTTCTGCTGGCAGGGATATCCCCCGCCATCGCGCAGGCGCCCGCGTCCACCCTGTCGGGCATCCGCTTTCTCGTCGGCACATGGAACGCGGGCCAGGGCACCCTCGCCGATACCGGCGGCACCACGACCGGCCAGTCCACGATCACGGCCGAAGCGGGCAGCGCTGTGCTGCTTCGGCGCGACCATACCGACCTGTTCGACCGGGCGGGCAAACCCTCCGGCGGGCTCGACCAGATCATGATGATCTATCCCGAAGGCAGCACGCTCCATGCCGACTATTCCGACGGGCGGCATGTCATCCATTACGACCGGGCCGCGATCGAACCGGGGCACGCCGTCACCTTCACCAGCTCCGCCGCCCCTGGCCAGCCGATCTTCCGGCCCATCGCGGACGGAACATTGAGCCGAACCCATTGACCCTGCCCCGACGGCCCCGGGCGAACACGCTCCGGACGCGGACGCGTCCTTCCCCATTCCCGGAGCACATGACCAGGCGAAATGACTGATTTTTTAAAAAAACCCTATATCCCAATCGCATTTCTATTGTGCCTTGTCGGTATCCACGCAGCCTTCACCACCCGGACAAGCCGGAAGCTGCCCAGCGACGCCTATATCTGGCAACGCCAATGGACGCCCGCTGTCACTTCCGCCGTCACCACCGGTCGGGATATGATCCACACTTGGCGCATCCTCGCGGCGGAACTGGACGGGCATGGCGTGTGGGTGGACACAACCCCCGACAGCACCGTGCTGGCCCAGGGCCACATACCGGTCATCGCCGTGGTCCGTATCGAGGGCCAACTGGCCGACTGGGATGAAGAGCAGTTGGCCGCCCGCATCCTGGCGCTGAAAGCCGCCTGGCAGCAGCGCGGCATCGCGGTCGCGGGCATCGAAATCGACCATGATTGCGCGACCGTCCGCCTGCCGGCCTATGCGCGGTTCCTGGCGCTGCTGCGCGGCCGTCTGGGGCCGGGCACCATCCCCCTGTCCGTCACCATCCTGCCGGCCTGGCTGGCCTCCCCCGCGCTGGAGGACGTACTGGCCCGGGTCGATGACGCCGTGTTGCAGATCCACGCCGTCCAGAACCCGCAATTCGGCCTCTTCAACCCGGCCAGGGCCCATGACTGGGTCCGGGCCTTCGCACTGCGCCGCCACGGCCCATGGCATGTGGCCCTGCCCGCCTACGGCACGCGCGTCACCTGGGGAGCCGACGGGCGGATCGCGGCTGTCGAGAGCGAGCAGGATCGTTTCATGGGCGCCGATAGCGGACATGAACTGGTCGCACCCCCCGCCGACATCGCCGCCTTCATGAAGCGGATCGAACATGTCCCGCCGCACGGACTGGCCGGCTGGGTCTGGTTCCGCCTGCCGACGGAAGATGACAGGCGGGCGTGGAGCCTGCCGACATGGCGCGCGGTGGTCACCCGCCAGCCGCTGCATGCCGCGCTGTCGGTCCGCCTGCGCCGCCCCTCGGCCTCTGCCCCCTACGATATCGTCCTGGCCAATGGCGGCAACGCGGATGCCGAAGCCCCGCCCTCCATCCGGATCGACAGTGCCTGCCCGTCAGGGGCCGATGGTCTGAACGGCTACAGCCTGGATTATGATGCAAGCGGCATGTGGCTGCGGCGCGAACAGCCCGGGCTGCTGCGGGCGGGACAACAATCCGTCATCGGATGGGTGCGGTGCGACCGGGGAACAGTCAGAGCCTATGCAGGAACCGATGAAAAACAGGACTGATCCACCCGCACCGATGACACCATGCCGGCGCGCCGCGCAACGCTACGGGCTGGCCTTCACGCTGTCGAGCGTGGCCGGCATTTCAATCGCCCTCGCCTGCGGCATGGATTTTCCGACCCAGTTGCTGGACGACCGCGCAGCTACGCTCAAGACCACCCCGGCAACATCCTTCGCCTACGCAGTCGGCCACCTCGTCATACCGGACGATTCGCTCCGGGTCGCCAGGCCCGCGCCCCGAACCACCCAGCCGGCGGACCCGGACAGCACCCCGCCCGAACCAGGGATGGACGCCCTCTCCCCCCTGCAGCAGAACCGCGTTGCGATGATGCGCGACGCGATCGACGGCGATTCCGCCTATGAACACGCGGACGGCCTGCCCGCGGCGATCCGCCTCTATACAGCCGGCACGGTCGATTACGCCCTCGCCCGCAAGCTCGGCGGCGATTATGCCGAACATGCACGCAAACGCTTCCAGGCCGTGCTGGACCTCCCGGACGGCGAGAGACAGGAACGGGCGGTCTGGGCCGCCTACATGCTCGGCCGCCTGCAGATGGACAGGCTGCTCGCCACCGGTAGCGGAGATGCGCGCGAGGCCGCGGCCCACGCCTTCGCCCAGGCCCGCGCCCTCGCACGGCAGAACGCTCCCGACCCGCTCTCCCTCGCCGTCGCCAGCTATGGCGAACAGGCGAGATCCTATCTGATGGATGGCAGGACGGCCTGCGGCTGGAAAGCCTTCCTGACCGGCGCCCCCTGCGCCGACAGCATCGACCCTGCGAACCTCAAACACGCCATCGCACTCTATGCCGAACAGGCAGCACGCGGGTCCGCCAGCGGCGCCACGTCGCTGCTGCTCATCGCCGCGTGGGCAATGGCCGACCCACGGCGCACCGAGCACCTGATCGACGATCCACTCAGCCAGAACCTGCTGGTGGCCTATGCGCTGGCCCGCACCGGCGACATCATCAACGACGATCCGCGAACGGCGTCCGACTATGCCGCACCAGACCGGGGCGGCCTGGGCTATCACGACGCCGCACGCGGCATTGCCGGCAATGGTTGCCCCTATTGCACCGAAATCCGGACCATCCGCCCCAACCCGGCCATCGTTACCCTGGTCGATGCCATTCACGCGCGCGGGGTCGAACATATCGCCCACGCCGACCGGCTGGCCGCCCTGGCCTATCGCAGCGGCCGCTACGATCTGGCGAAGACGCTCGCCACCATGCAGCCCGGCGCGCTATCGCGCTGGGTACTGGCAAAACTGGCCATCCAGCACGGCGACCTAGCTGCCGCGGCCCGATATTATGCCGAAGCGGCCAAGGCATTTCCCACCGTCGCGGACGGCCTGGCACCGGAGGAAATCAGCCGCCTCCGCGCCGAACAGGGCGTCCTCACCCTCTCCCGGGGACAGTATGTCGCAGCGTTCGACTGCCTCTATGCCGCCGCGGTCAACGCAGGCAGCCAAAGCGGCGTGGCCTTCGACGCCGCCTATCTCGCCGAACGGGTACTGACGGTCGACGAATTGCGGCATTATGTCGATGCCCATATCCCCGCGGCGCAAGGGCAGGCCCCGCCATCGGCAGCCCCGCCCGAATTCGACGCCATCCGGATGATCCTGGCCCGGCGACTGGTGCGCGCCGGGCGCATCACCGAATCCCTCCGATATTTCCCTGAAGATGACGATCCGCATGATGTCAGGGACGGCAAACCCGTCCCGTTCCGCACCTGGGCCAAAGCCTATGGCGACGCCCTGCGGGATGCACGGCATCGCTGGACCGCAGTGGGCCGCGCGCAGGCGTGGTTTACCGCCGCCAGCATCGCCCGCGCCCATGGCATGGAGATCATGGGCACCGAGCAGGACCCGGATTATGCCGTGTTCAATGGCGGTTTCACCACAGGCGCGGGCCGCACCATCACGGTTCTGTCACCCACCGACAACCAGCCGACCATCCCCCTGACCAGACAGGCTCGCACCGCCGCCGCCCTGTCCGGCCCGCTGGTCACCGAGGGCGAGCGCACCCGCTTCGCCGCCAGCGAGGCCGCCCCCTACCGGCGTTTTCATTATCGCGCCATCGCGGTGGACCAGGCGGAAAATGCGGCCGATCTGCTCCCCGCCCGCTCGCAGGCCTTCGCCGCGGTACTATGCCACGCCGCAGGCTGGGGCACGGGGGCAGACGCGGAACTGTACCACCGCTATGTCCGCCAGGGCGCGTCCGTCCCCTTCGCGAAAAATTTCGGCCAGCACTGCCCGGCACCCGATTTCCAGTCCGCCGCCACCGATCCCTATACAAGCCCCTTCCGCCCCCTGCACCGATGGCTGCACCGGTACCTGACGGCGCCGCTCGCAAGCATGATGGCGCGGCTGTAACGCCGATTGCCGGCCGCTACCGACGCGACCATGCGAGGAAACCATACCCCCTCGCGCGGTCTCACCGGTGCCCTCAAGCCGAACGCATCAATTCGTACGTGCCAGAGTACGAGTCTTTGTACCCATTATCCACATGGTTGTACACAGGAACAGGAGAGGCCCTCCCCCAGCCCCCAATGGCCGTTTTGAAACTTTCCCTTTGGCTTACCGCCGGAACGCCCGCAGAATACACGGCGCAACGGTCTCTCCCGCATTGCGTGAAGACCTAATTTATCAACATATCCGTAAAGAGACTTGCCGAATGCGCCTCCTCCTCGCCCTCATCCTCCCCTGGCTTCAGTTCTTCACCATCGGAAGGCCGATTGCCGGCATCGTCTGCCTGTTTCTCCAGATTACGATCATCGGCTGGATTCCCGCCGCCATCTGGTCGGTCTATGCCCTCAGCCAATACAAGACCGACCAGAAAATCAAAAAGGCGATGCGCGGCTAACCCTGCCCCATCCCGACTTTCCCTGAATAACGGCCGAAGAGACTGATTCCGCAGATCTGCCGGTCTGGCGCTTTTGCCCAGATGTATCGTCCCTTGCGATCGCCGGGCAGATGCCCATTTCCTGTCGATCTATCGGCCGCAGGAGGGCGAAATGGGAAACATCAAGGGAAAATCAGAGGGAGTTCTCACAAAGACCACGAAAGGCAAAAAGCCTCCCCTGACGACAAAGACCGGCGCCTACGGCGATATCGCCCAGGGCCGGGACCCCAGGGAACCGCCCACCCCTGGGCAGCCCCCACGCCATACCCCAGGCTCGGTCAAGTGAACGGGATGCCCAGGCGTGCGAGCAGACCGGGCTGTCGTGGAAGCCGACACAGCACCACCTCAAGCACAGCGTGGCATCATGGATGGCTATGGCCAAGGTTCCGATTGACCAGGCGGGAGACTGGCTTGCCACCGACCCGAAGACATTGCGTCGGGTCTACCGGAAATTCGACCCGGATTATCTGCGGGAGGTGACCAGCGCCCTGTCGCTGTAGGTGTTCAGATGAACATCTATGATATTTGTGGATAAGCCTAAATTGCCAATAAAATCAATGGCGTCCCATAGGGACACCCAACTCCTGCTTCTGGCTGTGTCCCGCCGTTCAAAAAATGCTATTAATCAGAGGGCCATGGCAGACGCTCCATTTCTGGGAGTGTCTGGATGGCTCCCCAAAGCGCACGCGCTAAGATGGGCACCATGGTGGGTAAAAAAGGTTTGGAGTCCTCTGTAGCATGGGCCGTCGTCCTCCGAATCAAATGACCGCGCGCCGGGTCGAGACGCTGAAAGATGGTGTGTGGGGAGACGGTGGCAACCTGTGGATAACAGTCCGGGGCAGAAGCCGGCTCTGGTCATTCCGCTACCTTAGCCCGACGACCGGCAAGCGTCGCGAGATGGGGCTGGGGCCTTATCCGGATGTCTCGCTGGCAGAAGCCCGCGACGCCGCCGCCGATGCTCGGCGCACATTGCGACAATCGGTCGATCCCCTGGAGCGCCGAGAAGCAGCTCAGGCGGAGGCCCGACGAGAGACCGGCCTAACGTTCGGGACCGTCGCGGAGCGCTATATCAAGGAACAGACTCCAGGCTGGCGAGACCCACGCCTGCCCGGCATTTGGACGAGTTCCCTGGAACGTCTGGCGCATCCTCATATCGGGGACAAGACCGTCGGCGCGATCGAGACGGAAGATGTCCTGGCAGTCTTGCGGCCGATCTGGGCGAGCAAGACGGAAACGGCTGACCGGGTGAGAGGGCGTATCGAGCGGATTCTGGACTATGCCAAGACCCATGGATGGCGAGAGGGCGAGAACCCGGCACGGTGGAGAGGTCATCTGTCGAACATCCTGCCGAAGCCGTCGTCGGTCACGACGGTGGAACACCGAGCAGCAGTGGACCGGAAGGACATCGGCAAGGTGATGGTCGCATTGTCCAGTTCGCAGGGCATCGCAGCCAAGGCAGTTCGTTTTGCATGCCTGACTGCAGCCCGCTCTGGCGAGGTCCGCGGCGCGGTTTGGTCGGAAGTCGATCTCAAGGGCAAAGTATGGGTGGTACCGGCCGAGCGGATGAAGATGGCCCGTGAGCATCGGGTCCCGCTGCCGGAAGGGGCTCTGGCCATTCTCCAGGACGTCTTGCTACTGCGGGATCAGGAAGCCGGCGACCTGGTATTCCCCGGTCAGAAACGCGGCAAGCCGCTATCTGATGTGGCGCTGTCCAAGGCCCTGCACCTTGCGGCCGAGACGAAGGCGGTCACCGTCCATGGCCTGCGCTCCACCTTCCGCGACTGGGCGGCCGAAGAAACGGACTATCCGCGCGAGGTGGCCGAGATGGCTCTGGCGCATGCGATCGGGGACAAGGTCGAGGCCGCCTATCGGCGTGGGGATCTATTCGAGAAGCGCCGGCAGATGATGGACGAATGGGAGTGCTGGGTGTCGGAACCCAGCAGGACGGCGGGCGATTGACCCTCTGACTTTCTGACACGGGGACGCTGACGCCACTGCCAGCAGGGCCTTTTGAAACAGCCTCAGGCAGTTCTCGAGTGACATAGACTGGTCAGGATCTCGGCGGTACGGATCGCCATTTCGTGCCTATGGCTCCGTTCTGGAGGGGCGGCCTCATCGGCGCGGGCCGACGGTGCAAATCATAGAATTTCTTAATGATTACGATAATACGCCAAAGATTCCGGTGTACAGGGGAAAGCCTCCGCCATCGCTTCGCCCACGAACTCTTCTGCATCACGATTAACTTGGTCTGGATGCTCATTCCCGTAGGTAATTACATATTGCATTGCGTCAAAAACAGATGAAGTTTTTGATGGGCAAGCTGGGAATCCCACTGTAAACGATATTCCAAGTAGTTTTTTTGCAAAATCCTGAGTGTTTGTTTTGTAAATAGATATTAATCTGGCTATTCCAGTTTGGTATTTTAGAGATGCCCTGACAGAACCTATGCATATTCCTTCGTCCAGAGCCGATGACAGTGTCGTATTGTTTTTGTAATTATCAAAAAAAGACTTGCATCCAGAAATAATATCTTTTGCCGTATAGGATGCGGGCTGAGCTAAGCTATGTCTCGTTAATAAGAATGTAGAAAAAAATAAGAATAGAATTCTATTTTTTTGAAAAATCATCATCTATCTCCAGTCCTATCTGGACCAGCCGTCTGATGGCCTCTGCCCGCGTAATGCCGTTCTTCTCCACCCAAGCGTCAATAGCCTGCCGCTGTGAGGCTGGGAATCGAACGCCCCACATAGGGTCAAGCCCCGTCGCCGGTCGGCCTCTCTTTTTACGATTATCGGTTATTGACGTAGACATAATTGCCGATTATCAAAAAATCGGGCCGGAAGGAAGCGCCAACTTCCAACCAGCCCTGACCACAACCGCTCGCAGCAGGAGCAGGCAATGGCTGATCGTGCCTATAGCACGCACCCACGATCGTGGGCATGGACACTCGTACGCGCCACCGGGACATCGGTTGCAATGGCGTTCCTCTTTTTCGTCGCCCTGGCGGGTTTCGCCCGGCCTGAGGTCTTGAGCCGTCCCGTTTCGGACGCCCAGCTGGTCCTGGCGGAGGGCGGCCGATGAGCCAGAAGCGCATGGACCGCATCGCGGCGGCCGGCTTCAAGGCCCAGAACATCGCGACCCTACTGATCTGGGCAGGAAATGCGGCCGCTCAAACGTGCTTCGAGCCGACTGTGGAGCGCATGGGCCTCTATGGCCACGCGATCCAGTGGGCTGGAGAAGAACTCTCGCGACTGTCGGAGGAAATCACCACCGGCATCGAGGAACTGGAGGGGCGGTCATGAGCAGAGCCAGGACGCCCGACCACGATCGCCTCGCCAACGCCGCCAAGAGCGCCTTGGGTGACGTTGAGCTTGCCGTGTCCGGCCTGACCCTGTTGCTAGGGCAGATGGTCGACACCGAGGGGGAGGTCGGCAGCGACACGGTGAGCGACTGGGCCCACGCGCTCCAGTGGCTGCGGGATTCGATTAGGAGTGCCATCGCCAGCCCCCTGGATGAGATCGCCCGGCAGAAGGGAGCCACGGCATGAGCCCCCGTCCAGCAACCAGCCGGAAGATCCCGGTTGCCCCACCGCCGGTAGATGGCGTCGATGCCCTCGACCGGCAGACTTTCCACACCCGCGACCTGCGCGACATCGCTCTGGCGATCGGGCGGGACATGAACCTGGTGCAGGATGCGCCCGAGGACACAGTGTCGGAATGGCACGGCGCGCTGCTTTGGCTGGCGGCCTATGCCGAGCGGATCGCGGAGGTCGCGGAGAGAGACGCGGAATCCCTGCGCAAAGGCGGTGCGGCATGAGCAGCCTTCGCAGCATGGCCATATCGGCGATTAACCTCTGTCGCCAGGAATGGCGGGCATGGGCGCCCCTCACCCAGATGCGCAGCGACCTCTGGCCAGCCGAACAGGAAGCACAGGCGCGCTGTCTCTCGTCGCGTCTGATGCGGGCTATCTCTGCCGTGAAGATGGAACGCCCCCGGTCCGTGGGAGATCTCGCCGCCAAGGCACGGCTTGCTCTCGCTGACATGCAAGACACCGTCGATCCAGATGACTGGGGCCTGGTCCTCGCACGCGATATCCTCTCAATCGCTGAGAAGGCGCCATGAGCATCCAATCTGCCGTGCAGGCTGCGCTGACCTATAACCGCCGCATCGCGCGCGCCATTCCCTCGGACCGCCTTCAAACGCCGGCGGAGGAAGGCGTGATGGAAACGACGATCAGACGGTGGGGGCATGCATGGGACGCTGCCTGGTCGGGCCCAGCCCGTTCCCAGCGAGACCTGATCGCCCGCGCCACGCTGGCTGTGTCTGACCCTGGCTCGATGGATGCAGCCAACCGGGAGCGGCTGGCCCGCGACGTGCTGGCCGTCCTGGGCGGCGGGAGGATCGGACGATGATCGCCTCCATCTCGCGGCAGGCGGCGCTGTTCGTCCTGCTGCCCGTATCCTGCTGGGCGATGCGCTCGGCCGGCGCGCTCAGTCAGTTCTCGTTGCGCCTGGCCCGGCGAGAGGGTGCGCTATGAATGAGGGAATGCGCGCCTTCATCCTCGACCAGGTGCATGACCGAAGGATCACGGAGCAAGAGAGGGATATCCTCGACGCCGTGCGCGACAAGGTCAGCCTGGCACAGGATGCTCGATGCATCGCGGCGCTGATGGTGATGCTGAACTGTGGAGACTTGCAGCCCGAGGACAGCGAGCCGGAAGCTATCAAGTGGCTCGCGAAGCGCCAGCTTGAGCGGCTGGAGATCCTCGAAGCCATGCTGCTCCGCGACGAGAGGACGGCCTGATGGGACGGCCCCGCAAAGTCTGGCCCGAGGCGCGGGTCAAAGAACTGGTCCGGCTGCGCGAAGCCGGGCGCACCTGGAAGGAAATCGGCGCGAAGCTCGGCCTGCCGCACATCACCTGCTCTCGTTACTGGCAGGAGGTGCTGGGGCGGCCAGCCTATCGCGTTCAACTGGAAGATCGGAGGCCGGTGACATGAGGCGGAAAGCCGCGCCCTTGGCGACGCCTGATCGCATTGCTGCAATCACCCAGCAGACGCGCGACCTTTCCGTGCTGTCGGTGCTGATGATCGGCGCCATCCGGGCGGCACTGCTGGATGACCCGCTCAGGCCCAGCGATTATGCGATGGCCATGGAGTGGGTCGGGAGCGAGATAGATCGGCGCGTTGCGGCGATTGAGGAGATGCTGTC
>NZ_JABEQD010000015.1 GCF_014174395.1 Gluconacetobacter aggeris | reverse complement strand
CAGCGACCACTCCTCGTCGCTGACATCAGACGGATACGGCTTGCGAGGCAGAACAGGGCTCATCCAGTTCCATTAGACCCAAGCGCCGCAAAAGTACATAACACCCTCTAGGCATGGACCCCTTGCCGAGTAATATTCCTAGAAGGGCATTGGCGCAACCAATTTGCAGATATCTCAGCCAGCCGTTGGGAAAGACTAAGAGGCTAATGCCCCGCTCGCTGAGCTGCACATCGGCGCCATGTAATCACTGCCTCCAAATATAGTCGGCGCGTCGAGCTGAAGAGAAAATAGAAGACCCTGAGCACGACAGAGAGGTGGCTGCCACGACCCCGGCGCGCGCTCAAGGCCAAGGCGAGCGCGGCGTAGCCGCGGCCTTGCCCGCGCGCCGTGCCCGTGCCCGCCGGAGAGTATCAGGCAGGAAAGTGATGGCGGGAAGCCGTCGCTTGTCCGGATGCCTGCGCTCTCCGAAAGGCCGAACCATGACCACTGAATTTCGCGAAGTCGACCCGCGCACGCTGATCCCGAACCCGAACAACCCGCGCACCTCTCCGCCCAACGAAGAGAGGGACCGCCGCTTCGCCTTGAATATCCAGATCGTCGGCGTGCTGCAGCCGCCGGTTGTGCGCGAGCAGGCCGACGGGACGCTGATGATCCTCTACGGGCATCGACGGGTGCGTTGCTCGATCATGGCGAAGCTCAAGGTGATCCCGGTGATCGTGCGGTCTGGCGACGAGAAGCTCGACGACCTGGCGGCGGGTTCGGAGAACATGATTCGCGAGGACATGTCGCTGCCCGACCAGTGGCGTTACGTCGACCGGATGCGCCGCGAGAAGAACTATACCGAGCGGCAGTTGTGCAAGGCGCTGATGGTCACGCCGGCCTATCTGAAGCGACTGTCGCTGCTGGCCGGGCTGCATCCGCCGATCCTCGACGCGATCGAGATCGATTACGGTCCGGACGAGCGTGCCCTGCGGGTCATCGCGCGGACGCCGGCGGACGAGCAGAGAGCCGCCTGGGCTGAGATCTGGTCCGAAACGATCGCCGACGACGCCGACCCGGCCGAATATCGCATGACCGAGGACGAGGCGAAGGATTTCGACTGGACGGATTTCGCTCACGCTCTTGAGCACACCCAGTTTTTTGCCCGCGACGCCTCATTCGATGACGTGCTGGCGCGCAAACACGGGATCGCCTGGGAAGAAGATCTGTTTGCGGAAGGTGGCCAGGATAACCGCTACACGGTGGACCGTGAGCGCTACGCGAGCGCGCAGCGCGCATGGATCGAGGGCCAGCTCGGCGAAGACGATGTGTTGCTTGCGACGAATGAATATGGGCAACCGATGATGGAAGACGGCATGCGCCGGCTGTGGCATGCCAAGGAAGGTCCGCGCGCGTTCTACCTGGATTCCCGGACGCTGAAGGTCGGTTGCGTCTTCCTCGAGCGGTGGACACCCCAGCCAGGCGCAGGGGCGGCCATGGGGGCGTCGGCACCGGCTCCGAAGGTCCGCAGCGACATCTCGGGAACCGGTGAGAAGATGATCGGCCAGATCCGGACGCACGCGCTGCACAGCGCCCTGGATGCTGCATGCGCGACCGCGGAGCCGTGGGACCTGGTCGGGGCTCTTCTGCTCGCCTTCTGCGGAGACAATATTGCAGTCCAGGGAGATCCGACGGGCGGATTTGGGAAGCCGTCCGCGCGCAATGCCGCCACTGCCGCACTGTTCCCGGAAGGTGTGCTGGTGAGGGATCCCGAGCTGCTGCGCACGCATACGATGGCGGTGCTCAGGAGCGTGGCCAACTGCGATGTGAGCCTCCACAGCGGTAGCGGGATCGCGGCGCAGCTGCTCGGCGTGCTGTTCGATGCGGACGTGCAGATGCCGAACATGGCGTTCGATGAGTTCCTGAAGACCTTCAGCAAGGCTGGCATCACGACTGCGGTCGAGGCAGAGGGCCTGGCTGCCCAGTCCACGGGGAAGCTGATGCGCGCGGCGCTGATCGCCCATGTCGGGGAGGGACGCTGGGTGCCGGAGGCGGCAGGCTTTGCGCAGTCGACAGCCACGTGGAAGGCGAAACTTGCGAAGGACGCGCACCATGCGGCGCGCCTCGCGGTGCACGCCGAGGACGATGACGGGGACCAGGACGAGGAGCCGTCTGACGCCGACGACGGTGAGGACCTGGTGTCCGCAGAGGATGAGACGGCGTCGGAGGACCCCAATGCAGCGTGCGTGAGCGCGGCTGCGGAAATTGACGGGGCAGGGGAGGCGTTCGACGCTGTTGCAGGGCGGCTGCGGGATGAGTTTGCCTCGACCCCCGAGGCGCGCGCGCATTTCGACAGCCACGTCATGTTCGTGAGGGCGGCGTGATGTCGGGGATCGCCAGTTGGGGCAGCGAGACCGAGCCGTTCCAGTTTGCGGGCAAGAATCCGATCCCGCGCAATGATCGGGACCCGACGATGGCCAGCTACACGGCTGGCCATCTTGGCTTCCACGGTTGGATGTGCGCGGTCGACCGCGCGATCTGGAGGCGGACCGGGCTTGGCGTATTCGATTTGCCCGACCGCTGCTGGCGTGATGCCTACGAGGAGCAGATCCCGCCGGCGGAAGCCGCACAGGAGGCCCTCGAGGACGAGGGATGTCCCCTGGAATAGGCAAGAAGAGGAGAAGGACAGGCGAAGAGCGTGGGGCTGCCAGAGCGGGCAGGCCCTACCGAAAGGTGGGTGCTCCCCATGCTCGCCGGCTACGCCGCCTGCGCGTGGGATGCGCTCCCGGCGCCACGGCGCCGCTTTCGACAGGTCCTCCCCGCCCTGGCCGGCCGATCGGTATTCAAGAAGGAGAAGACCGATGTCGAATGTCTCTTTCCGCTCGTCCGCGGTCGGGCCGCGCCGGCCGGCTCCGATCCGCTGGGCCTGCACTTCAGGGCCAGTCACCTGCAGGCGGTGCTATGCCGCCTTCGAGGAAGGTGACCCCGCCTATCGGGTGGCCTGTCGTGGCTGTGCCGCGCCGGCAGGCGCCCCCTGCCGGCGCTCTCGTGGAGGGAACGAGCGGGTCTGCCACCAGCGCGATACCGATGCCATTGGGATGGGCCTGCTCGATCCATGCGACGGATTGAGCTGGGACGGCCGTCACGACAAGCCGCTGCCGTTGTTTGCTGTGCCGGTCGCCAACGCATGCCGGGTGGTCACCGGCTCGCCGGCGAATGCCGAGCCGAATGGTCTTCCGGCTGCGGCGCCGGCGGATGGACGGAGAACGAGCCTGCCGCTAGAGAAACTCTGGGCCGCCTGAATGAGCCGGTAGCGGCGAAACGGGCGATGCGTGGCAACGACATCGCCCGTCGCGGCCCCATGATCGTAGCCGGGTCAGGCACCTCGGGGCCGTGGTGCCGAAGCCCATCAGAAGAGGAAAACACCATGATCCTCGTGATCGTGGTGGATCGGACTTGGGTTGCGAAGGTTCTTCGCAAAACGAAGAAGGCTCTCCAGGCGGCTGCTACCGTCCTGAAGAGCCTCTCCGAGTAACTCGGTCCGAAACACCGGCCGAGGGGTTATCTTTTCCGGGATGCCCCTCGGCCACCTCTGATGATGGCAAGCCCGGCTGCGATTTTCAAGGGCGGTGTGTCCGGTGGACATGCCGCCCCTGGCTTGTACCGATCCGCGCGCCGCAGGCGGTCGGGCGCGAGGAAAACAGCGAAGCGAAAAGAGAGAAGGGCGGAGAGGAGGGGCGTGCCAGAACATGGCGGCCGCCGCCAGAGCGTCGCCATGCTCGCGCGCTGCGCGCCCTGCGCGTGGCTCCGTGAACGGCGCTGAAGCGCCGCTCTGGCCCCGGCCGCCATGTCCCGCCACGCGGGAAAGCATCCAGCAAGAAAAAGGAGAGCCGGATGTCCGTGCAAAACAACCCGATCGAGGTCGGCACCATGGTGTCGAGTATCCTCTACAACCGTGGTCGCGGCTACGTGACGAGGATCCATGGCGCGCAGAGGCCCGACACTGTAAGGCGGCTGTCAGGCACGGCGACCACCGCCGGCGGCGCTGCCACGTTCGACATCGTGTTCGAGTCCGGGAGCTACTCCCGCCTGCTTCCCGAGGCGATCCTGCATGGCGTTCAGTGGACGATTCATGACCGGGAGGAGGGGTTTGCCGACCAGGAACAGCTTGCTGCCCTGTGTCGCCATGCAGACGAGGTGATCGCACAGCAAAGAGCCCAGGCAGAGGCTGCGCAGGAAGCGTTTGAGCAGGAGATCGCCAGGCTGCGTGCAGACACGGCCCACGCCATGCTGACGCAGGGCGATACGGGCGACGGAACAATCGCCGCGAAGAACATCCGTGTCCTGCTGAAGGCGGCATTTCCCGCCGTGAAATTCTCGGTGCGCAAAAGGCATTACGGCGCGCTCACCGTCAGTTGGTCGGAAGGCCCGGATTCCAATGCTGTCGAGGCTATCACCGACCTTTTCCGGAGCGGGCACGATGGCAACGCCACGCCCTGGATGATGGTCTTCGGCCACTCGGAGTACATTTTTACCTCCCGCTCCTGATCGGGGGCGATCGCAAAACACTGCATCAAGGCCGCCCGTGAGGCGGCCTTTTTCGTATCTGGAGATACAGCATGCCGACAATCATCCTCTCCGCTCACCCAGCCCGCCGCTATAAAACGCCGTCGTTGAGCGGCACCCAGATCGAGTTTGGCCGGCAGGTGGCGCCCTCTGTTCGCATCGAAGCCCGTGCATTGCCGGAGATTGCCGAACAGGCGCTCGCCTTCGGCGGGTCTGTTGCGACGGCGGCGCCGCGTGTGTCCTTTATGATCTCTGTCCGGGTGGCCAGCGGTGAGCGGAAGCCGCGTGGCTTCGATGCTGCCGATCGCGCCGGCCAGTTCCACAATGCGGACTGGATCCACACCGAGATCGAGTGCCCTGTCCGGCACGTCGACGGGCCCGGCGTCCGCATGTGGGGAAGCCGCCTCGCACCATTCCAGATGGATGGGCAGGACCCATTCTGGCCTGGTGAAGAGCCGGACGATTTTACCTCGCCCGCCGATGGATCCATCGGCCTCTATGGTTATCTGCGGGCGGTCAACGCGCGCGTGCAGCGCCGCACCCACAGTTGGCAGAGCCTGTTTTCCATCGTGCATGAGGTGCCGCTGGGCGACCGCTACGCCGCTCGCGTCCATCCGTTCGATGTGGCCGCCGAACTGTTGGCCGGCCGGCTGTCGCCGACCTCAGCCGCGGCCTGAAGAAACGCAATGCAGCGGAGCCGTAATGTTCCGCCCCGCTGCCGCAACGAAAATACCGGATAGGCGGAGAGAGCCATGCCGAAAGCAGAATCCATCCCGCGTGGGGTGCGCAAATTCCTCGACCTGAGCACTGGCCATCTGCCTGTGTCTGATCGCGTGCTCATGGTGTCCTCAGCAATTGAGGCGCTCTCGTTCAGTGCTTTTGCCGGGCCCTATGGATGGTTTGTGCACGTCCCAGAGGATGGAGCCTCCATCTGCTGGACAGGGAGTGGGGCACTGAACGCCGTGCTCGCGCGCGCCCGCGAACTGGACTGCGATTACGTGCTGCTCGACGCGGATGGCCCGCGGGACGAAGCGTTGCCATGGTTCGATGAGGATTAAGAGAATGGCCGAATATTTCACCAGATTCTCAGCGCGCCTCCCAATGACAAGCGAGAGCGCTGCGCATGAGGCTTTGCTGGCCCTGGAGGGGCGGCGCAAAGCCGGAGAGGCCCATGGCGATCCGAACCCTGAGGGTTTCGAGGCGGCGTATGACCATCTTGATGCAGCCGGAAGGCCGGTCGTTTGGCTCCACAGCCGTGCAGGCTCGCCCGATAACGTCGTTGCCTTCGTCCAGGATTGCGCAGAACGCGGTCTGACCGAGCCAGGTCTGTGGACGCTCATATGGTCGTTCGATTGCAGCAGGCCCCGGTTGGACGGCTATGGCGGCGGCGCCTGCATCGTCGACCTGGCGACGGGCGCAATCGTGGAGAGGATCGACCTGAACCATTGGGCCAGCGTCCAGACAGGACGATTGCGCGCGACGGAACGAGACGGATCGAGCTGATCGTGCCGTCCTTCGGATAGCGGCTCGCAAAACGGGCTCCCGCGCGATCTGATCGCCCAGACTCCGCGAGCCATTTTGGACACAAATCCTCCGATGTCGCGGGCAATGGCAAGGCGCCGGCGACGTCGGAACGGGAGAAGAGAACGAGGAGAGAGGAAAAGAGAGAGAAGGGGAGGGGAGACCGCTCTCATGGGGCGGGGAACGCTGCAAGGGTTCGTCGCAGGCTCCCGGCGCAAGCGCCGCCCTTGCACCGTCCCCCGCCCCATGAGGCTGCCGATCAGGTCGAAAACAGACTTGAGAGAGGCAGAAATGACGCGGAATACGAGCGATCCCGACCTGAACGCCGCGCGGGCGGCAGCACGACGGTTCGGTTCCGAAGCGATGATCTTTGAGGATCTGGCGGTCGGGGAGCGGTTCTGTTTTGCCGGCAGTTCGAGCCAGACGGTCTGCATCAAGATCCGCCGGAGACGATACAGTCTGGACGGTCGGGTCTGCTACGCGACGGCCACGCGCGCGGTCGTCAGAAGCGCGTAGCCGGCAGAGACCTCACTTCTCGTCGCACTCTTCAGGCGCCCGTCAATGGGCGCCTTTTTTCCTATCAACACAGGATTTCCCGCCATGACGACCGATCCGCGGTGCGCAGAAGCCCACGGGCCGAAGGCGCGCGCGCCAGGCCCATTTTCTGGGTGCGAGCACGGTTGCCGTCTCCGCGTGACGTTTGCGAGCGGACATCCGGTCGAGGGTGAGCTTCAGATCTTCGGCGGACACCGCATGCTCATTATCCGCGATCCCGCTGCCCCGATGGGTCACCGGGTGGAAGGGCCGCTTCGCCGGGCCGACGTCACGCGCGTCGAGATTCTGCAGAGCCGGGAAGAGGTGCGCGCGGAGCAGCGGGCGCAGCGCTTTGGCAAGCTGGTCTTCACCTGGGAGCCGAAGACGCGGGAGGACTACCGCGCTCAACTGGAGGGGATTGCGCGCGCGATTGCCGATATCCCGCGTGACGGCGATTTTCATCGCCGGCTTGAGCTGGAGGCTCAGTTCGCGCACCTGGCCGGCCGCATCGCGCTTGGCCTGGCCAAGCGCGCGTGGGTGCTCGCGGAGGCAGCGTGGTATCGGGCTCACAACAGTCCCCCCTCGATGGCGGATCTGTGGGGAAGCGACCTCGCCTCACCGTCCTGCTTCCGCCGGCCCCGCGAAGAGGATTTCGATCCGGATCCGGCCGTTCGCAATCGGCCGGTGCCGGTTCCGACCTGGGCTCTGCAAGATCCGCGCTCGATCAGGAACATGCTTGCCGCCTTGCAGGAAGCAGGCCTGTCTGCCCGCATCCATCGCCTCGGCGACCCGCCTCATGCGCATGGAGGCATCCTGGTGAAAATGCCGGTCAGCGGGCGAGCCCAGTTTGCGTTGATCGGCCGAAGAAATGGCGCCGGTGTCATGGACTGGACCCACGCATGGGACGTGCTGGATACGCCGACAGGGGCCAGGCGCCTCGGCGCGGTGCGGCGATGCGCTGCGTACCACCGGATGCTGAAGGTGCTTCAGGTCGGACGGGCCGCGCTTCAGCTCGATTTCGCCACCATGCTCGAACGCCTTTGAGGTGGATGGGTCCGCCACACGCGCGCCATCCGCAATCGAGCCATTTTGGACACAAATCGCTTCGGCGTCGCAGGCAGACGGCCGCGCCCGAGGCAGCCAGAAGAAGAAGGAATCCGTAACATGGCAACCAGGGCCAAAGCCTCTGCCGTACGCTCTTCGGGTGAACGCGCCGACATTTACCAGGAGGTCACGGACCGGATCGTCGCTGAACTCGAGAATGGGCGCCTGCCGTGGGTCCAGCCGTGGTCGAATACTGTGGCGGCGCCCTCGGTGCCACGCAACGCCACCACAGGACGTCGTTATTCCGGGATTAACGTTCTGTTGCTCTGGGGCAGTCTCCAGCAGTGCGGGTTCGCAACTCAGCGCTGGCTGACGTTTCGCCAGGCATTGGCCGCCGGCGGGAATGTTCGCAAGGGAGAGAAAGGCACGACGGTATTCTTCGCGAACACCTTCGTGCCTGAAGGGCAAAAGCTGGAAGCCGAGCCGCGGGCGGTGCCCTTCCTTAAACGGTTCACGGTGTTCAACATCGATCAGTGCGACGGTTTGCCCATCGAGATGACGGCGGCGCCGTCACCTCAGGCCGATGGTGACATTGTGCCGCGAGCGGAGCGTCTGATCTGCGCGACGGGAGCGGATCTGCGTATTGGAGGTGACAAGGCTTTCTATATGCCTGCCCTGGATTACATACAGGTTCCTCCGCGATTTGCGTATTTCGACCAGGTAAATTGGTATCGAACCGTCATGCACGAGACCGGGCATTGGAGCGGCCATGTAAAACGCCTGAACAGAGACCAGACGGGAAGTTTCGGCACCCATGCCTATATGGGCGAGGAGATCGTGGCCGAGCTGACAGCAGCTTTTGTTCTTGCGGAACTGAGCATCCAGCCGTCGGTGCGCCACGCTGATTACATTGGCGCGTGGATCGATATGCTCCGCGACGACAAACGCGCGATTTTCAAGGCCGCGCGGCTCGCCACGCAAGCGGCAGATTATATTCTGGCCTTCGAGGACGCCACGGTCGAGCAGACCGGTCCCGATCAACTGGCGGCATAGGAAGATGCGCGCCGTGATCACCGTGTTCTGGGGTAATCCCTGCACGGTACCCCCGCCCGATATCCCGACACTCGACGACGGACGGACGCGCTGGGCCTGCACGCTCCTGGCGGCAGGCGATAGCGAGGCGGTCCGGGCTACGCATGCGCCGGCGGTGCGGCCTGGCCTCGGGTGGTGCCATGGCTGGTCCCCCCTGCTGGATGCCCCCAGGCGCTGGAGCGGCGAAAGGAAGGCCGCCGCACGGCGGCGCAATCTGCGGCGCCGTCTCGATCGCGCGGTGCCGCTGTTCGCTGATCAGCTGGAGGCAGACGAACTCGCAAGACGCCCCGCCTATTTCGATGCCAGCAGTATCGAAGACGAGGAGAGAACCTGACATGCTCACCCGACTGGAGGATGAGGGTTCCAGTAGGAGTGAGCATTAAGCTGCCTTCTCGGTGCTGCATGCTGCAACGGGTCGCTACATGGGTGGGGTCAGCGGCAGATTTGCGCCGCAACGGCGTCCAGTTTGCGCTCGTAAGAGGCCCGCTCGGCGGCGCTGAGAAAACCCTGTTTCTGCGCAAAAGCATCCGTGTTCGCACGGACCCGTTGCACATCTTTCCATAGCCGGTCCGCAGTGGGCTGACTCAGCCGGCGCGCCTTGCGCGCAGTGCTGATATCCGCCTGCAGGATATTGGCCCGCATGGAAATATGGGCTTGCCCCGGATCTTTGATCGTCCCGCCCAACTCCCCCACCAAAGAGTGTTGCTCCCCAAGATTGCAACTCGGAAACGCATCCGAGCGGGTTTGTGCGTGGGCTGAGGACAGACCCAAAATCAGCCCAGAAAAAATGATTAACTTCATCGATCACTCCAATTCCGCACTGCTCGTTATAGTCTCCTGGGCGTCGATTTCACACCAAGCGTGTCGCTCGTGCCGTCGGAGCCGCCAGACGAGGAGAGAAGAAGAGAGGAAAGAAATTAAGGAAGAGGGCAGGTCGCTCTCATGGGGTGGCGGCCGGTGCAAGGGTTCGTCGCAGGCTCCCGGCGCAAGCGCCGCCCTTGCACCGGCCGCCACCCCATGAGGCGCGGAAAGCATCGAGGAGAAGAAGAAAGAGGGGTCAGCGCCGTCTGCCCTGTCTTCGGCTCCCGATGCCTTTCCATCCGAGCCGCAGGAGCGCCCTCATGGCAGACCATCGCAAAACCCCGACACGTCTGACCGATACGTTCGAAGCCATTGCGCTGATCGGTAGCAGCGTTGTGATCGCATTGACCGCATGGCTGATCATCGCCGCGCCGGCCTTTCTCGCCGGGATTCCGTCGGATCTGGATCACCGGCACCCGGTTCAGGTAGCGGCCCGATGAGCGGACACGCCGAAGCCCACGACGGATCGGGGGGCGCCATCACGGCGTCTCCCAATTCCTGCACCGAGACAGTGGATGCGCTGGTCGACGAGGCTCTTGCCTATCAGGCCGAGTCCTTCGACGCCGATGAGCCGATCGACGGCGGCGACCTGGTGGAATGGTTTGCGGCCTGGCGGATCGCGCTGCGCGAGGCGCGGCGGCACGAGCGGCAGGTTTGAACCGATGTCCGCACGGATCAGGACGATCGCGAAGCTGCTGGAAGCGGCCCGGTATCGGCACGACCTCTACACGACGTTCTCCGACTGTATGGAGGCAATGGCGATTTCCATGGCGAACGCCGTCGACCTGACGCAGCGCGAGGAGCGGGAAGCCCGGTATCTGAAGATCGTCGGCCGCTATGACCGGCAGACGATCGATACCTGGCCCCAGATCCTCGCAGAGGTTGCCCTCGCGCTGGAGGAAAGCCCGACCGACATTCTCGGCGCCGTCTTCGGGATGCTGGAACTGCACAATGCTGATCGGGGGCAGTTCTTCACGCCATTCGAGGTGTGCCGCCTCATGGCGGGTGTGCTGATCGGCAATGGTGGGGACGCCCGGGGAATCATCGAGCAATCCGGATTTGTCACGGTGCAGGAGCCGGCCTGCGGTGCCGGCGCCATGGTTATCGCCCTTGCCGAGGCGTTGCGGGACACCGGGATCAATTACCAGCAACACATGCACGTCACCGCGATCGACGTGGATCCCCGCGCAGCGCACATGGCGTTCGTCCAGTTCTCGCTGCTGCATATCCCGGCGACCGTGATCGTTGGCAATTCGCTGACGCTGGAGACCCGCGAATACTGGTTCACGCCGGCACATATTCTCGGCGGGTGGTCGCGCAAGCTGGCCGCAAGTGCTGCTGCTGCGCCTGAGGCTTCAGTCCCGGTCGCCCCCGTGGCGACGCCAGGTGTGCCCACCCAGCCAGTGCCCGCCGAGCGCCCGCTGCTGCAACTTTCCCTGTTCTGAACCGCGCCGAAGCGCTGGAGAAACGCCATGATCCGCCAATATTACGCCTCCCCCTTTCAGGGGGGCGATAACCCGCTGCGCGTCGGCTGCGTTGCGGTCGGCACCATCTTCCGCCTGCCGGCGCCCAGGGAGCGTTACGCATCCTGGATCGTGGAGGCGTTTCTGAATGGCCAGTGCATGGCCTGTGCCTACAACCGGCGCACCGGGCGCTGGGAGGACCGCTACCTGTCCCGCCGCTCCGACACCGTGCTTATCCGCTCTCTGGCGCATGGCAAGCGTGTGACCGTCGCCTTGCGTTGGCTTCTGCACGAGGGAGGGGACGACGCGATTGCCGCGCCCTATCCCGACCTGCCCGACGTGCACCGCTTCCATGGCGGCTATCGCCGTGCGGTCGGGGCCCCGTGCGCCGGGAGGATCGCGGCATGACGGTCGGCGTTCAGTTTCCGGCCCTTCGGCGTCCGGCGCTGGCCGCCGGGGGCTTTACCGCGACGCGCTGGCACAGTGCCGACGAGAAGGTGCGGATGGGCGACGCGATCCTGGCCTTCATTGCGCGGGGCATGCCGAGGTCGGGTTGGACGAAGCCGCTCTATGAGCGCGTGTCGAACATGTTCGGCTTCATCGCGCATTACGATCGGCACGGCTTCTGGCACACCCATTTCGCCAGCACGGCAGGGCGGGTCGCGTTCCTCGAGCAGATCGCGGGTTATCCGTGCTGGGGGCAGCCGACGGCAGTCTGGTCGGATGTTGAGCGGGAGATCCGGGCTCGCGTTCTCGAGTCCGGGCTGATTGCGGCGTACCGCGCCCAGGAGAGGCAGGAGACGGCATGCGCCGAGCGGGAGCAACTGGCCCGCCTACTGGTGAAACATGGCCAAGCGCAGCACGGAGACCTGCATGCTGCCGCAGCGAGGCCCGGACCGGCTTCGCAATTGTCGCTCATCTAGGCGCAATGCACCCGGCCCGAGAACAATGCGGCCGGGTGTCGGATTATGCCGCTTGTGCGGTCAGCAGGCGGCCGTGGCCGTCCAGTTTGGACTCCATGAAGGGGACTGCCATCCGCGGTACCCTGCGGATGATGAACTCGGAGCCGGTTGGAATCCACAGCCACCACTGGAGACCCTTGTGCTCGAGGAGAGGCTCACCCCGCACGAACCGAATGCCCTTCCCTGGTCGGGGGATCAAGCGGCCCTTCAATACGCCCGCGACCTGCCGCCCGCCGAGATAGATATCGTCGTGGAAGCGTCGAAACAGCGGGGAGCCGCCGTTTTCTTCAACCGCGACTGTGAGGTCGACCTGATCTGCTACCGTCTCCGGCCGGCCGTCCACGCCGAAGAGCATAAGGCACATGGCGCGCAAGTCGGATTCCCATTTGGCTTCAAACCGCCATCTGCCCTTGCCGACGAATCGTCCGCGATATCGGCGAGCCTGGGTGGAGAGCTCGGGGTGGAACGGCGCTTCGAGCGTAATGTAGGCCCCGTCGACCGAAAGTATCGCCATGATGATGACCTCAGTGTGAGTCGAAACTGTCGTGATTCTATTGGCGTCGATTCGCGATGTACAGACAAAAATGTACCGGGACAGAAGAAAAGATCGTGATTGAGCAAAGAGAGTCACGAAAGAGAAGGTAGGGGTGGGGAAGGCAGTGGCTGTAGCCGCTTCGCCCTCGGGTTGCTGCGGTCTGGACCGGGCGGCACTCCCGTTAATCCCCGGCCTGCGGCCGCCTGCGGTTCCGGCGTCACCGTGAAGCGGCACGCCGCTTCCGCACCACTGACGCCTTCAGGGATCAACACTCGCTTTCCGCCCGGTCCCTGTCGACCGCACCCGAGGGAGACGCGGCTACCGCCACTTCCGGGGCGAGAAACGAGAAGGAAATCAGAGATGGCCGGAAGCGTGAACAAGGTGGTCCTGGTCGGCAACCTGGGCAAGGATCCCGAGGTCCGGAACGCGCAGAATGGCGCGAAGATCGTCAGCCTGACTCTGGCGACCAGCGAAAGCTGGACCGACAAGGCATCCGGCGAGCGCCGCGAGAAGACCGAGTGGCATCGTGTCGTGATCTTCAGCGAGCGGATTGCCGACGTTGCGGAGCGTTTCCTGCGCAAGGGACGCAAGATCTATCTGGAAGGATCGCTTCAGACCCGGAAATGGACGGATCAGTCCGGCCAGGAGCGCTACACGACCGAAATCGTGGTCGATCGCTTTCGGGGCGACCTTGTGCTGCTGGACAGTGCCGGGAGCCACAGTGACGAAAGCCGCTACGGGCTCGACGACCGGCCCTCGCGTAGCGCACCGGCCCGCGATAGCGCGTTCGGTGGCGGCAGCGCCGGCACCGGGCTCGATGACGAAATTCCGTTCGCGCCGTGCGTCGACTGAAGCCCGTGCCGCCGTGCCGCCGGACACGGCGGCAGGACCGCTGACGCGGTCGCATCCGGAAAAGGAAGAATTGCCATGTGCCAGGTTTCTACGGGGCTCGATCCCGTACTCTCAGCGCCCGTTCTCCATCGTGCGACGGCGGGCGGCATTCGCATCGGCGCCGCGCGTCGCTCATTCGCTGAAGCGGCCCTGCTGGTGGATGAGGCGGCCGATGCAGCCGTCAGCGCCGCGTCCCGCGCCGCGTGGCGGCGCGAGGCCACTGCGTTCCATCGCTCAGCGCGTCGCCTGCTGCTCGATGCGGCCCATTGATGCGTCGGCATGCGCGATCAGGGCCTCGTCCAGCACCGACCACGCGGCAAGCAGCCGGGTCCCCGTGCGCCAGGCGATCATGGTGGTCCTTGCCACCCGGGCCTGATACGCCTCATTCCAGATCTCGTCTCTGGTCTGGCGTTCGGCTTCCCATGTCAGGTCGCGCAGCTCGCTGAAGCGACGGAGCATGCGTTCGACGAGCGGTTGAAACCAGCGGGTGACGTCCTCACGCGCGGCTTGCGGATCCGCAGGCAGCGTGATGTCGCCCAGCATTTTCATGCCGGTGCGACGGCCTTGTGCCTCCACAAGCGCAGGTTCGGGCGGATCGCCCAGGTTATGGCGGGCGAGCAGGTTGTACACCGTGCCGTATTCGGGCAAGAGGTTACGAATCAGCTCTGGAGTGGGCGTCGTCCGACGCTCAACCGGAAAGCGGAGCAGGGCGCCGTTGGAGGGGCCGGCTTCGGTCGGATCGTGCATGAAGGACATACAACACCATCACGCGCGACAAAGTAAAGGATAACAATATGTTGCGAGCAATCCTGTTCGCCGGCGCCGGCGCGGCGCTCATGTGCGCGGTGACATGTGCCCGTGCTGCTCCCTGCGACGGCTTCGGCTTCGACAACCAGCTTCCCCGGCTCGTCAATTCCAGGCTCGCCGCACGGACCACCCTGGTCTGCAACCGGAATTACGCATCGCTTGTCTCGGGGCTCGCACATGAGCCGCTGTGGTCTGCAGAGCGGTTGGCCGAGGAGGACATCGAGGGCGCCGAGCGGACCGGCCGGGTAACACGATATTTCCACGTCGACGCTCGTGTTCCCGCAGGCGATCAGGCGACGTTGGCGGACTACCGAGGCTCTGGTTACGACAAGGGCCACCTCACCCCCTCGGGGGATGCGCCTGACGCGCGGGCGCAGGAGCAGACCTTCTCCCTCGCGAACGTCGTCCCCCAGACTCCCGCACTGAATGAAGGGATATGGACCGGCGTCGAAATGGGGGTGCGTGAGTTGGCGGAGCGGGACGGCGTTCTGTACGTCGTGACCGGACCGGCATTCCGTGGACAGAAGCAGGCGATCGGCAGCGACGATGTGCTGGTTCCGAGTTCGACCTGGAAGGCCGTCTATGATCCCGTGGCCGAGAAGGCCGGGGTTTATGTGTGCAAGAACAACGATGCTCCGACCTGCACGACCGTCAGCGTAGCAACGTTGATACAGGAGGTCGGGATCGATCCTTTCCCGGGACTTTCAGACGCCATGAAGGCGCAGGCCCCGGATCTTCCACAGCCCGAGGCCAGCCCCTATGCTCCTCGCGCGCGAGCGAGGCGGACGGGCTGGGAAGGTGCCGGGAGATCCGGCATGCTTCGCGACGCGGAGAGGGCGGGAACAACGGCGCTGTACGGATTGGCGCGGACATTGGAGGGCGGCCAGTGAGCTTCACACCTTTTGTCGATGATGGTGGGAGCCTGTCGGTCGACGGCCTGACGATCGAGAATGGCGAGGAGCGTGTTGCGTTCTATGGACGCCTTTCCATCGGCAAGGATCAGGCCGGGCTGAAGGACGCGAAGGCGCTGAAGGCGATCGTCGACGCGCTGGTCGCCCGTCTGGAGCAGGAACCCTCCCTGCCGAGCCATCTGCCGCCCGGAGAAAAGGCGCATCCGGTCGACGACCCGTTCGCCTGATCAGGCTGCGGTGTAGCCGCGGCGCCGACGAATGACGACCTGGTCGGCCAGCGCGTTCACGGCGGCGCCTTCATCAGGGTGTAGATCGAGGCGTTGCGTGCCTCGTGTGCCGATCCGTCCCCACTGGCGAACCAGGACGGCGCCGCCGAACAGCTCCGGCTGAATCGACAGTGAATAGAAGCGCCATTCGTTCTTCTCGGGCCGGATCCGGCGAAAATGGGCGCTGACGGGAAACAGATTTATCTGGGAGGCAGCCGGCCGGCGTTTACGGGTCATGCTCCTCTGGTCTCCGGACTGTTTGGCCCAGGACCTATCATGTCGCGATTCCGGGTACCAGAGAAATCGCGCCTGCGCGCAGTCACAAACGCTTCCTCCATGATGCGAGGAAGGCGTGGACTGCGGAGAGGACGCAATGGAAACACAGACGGGGATGGCGGCGAGAGGGACGACGATCCCTGGAATGCTGCCGTGTGCTGCGCGGGAAGCAGTGGGTGCCACAAGCCTCACTCCGGGCAAGACGCCTTCCACCCCATCTTCCTCCGCTGCGCTCCGTGCAGACGGGTCCCCTGAGAAGGCATCTTGCCCTGCGCTGCGTTTGCGGCGGTCCTGAAAGTGTCGGGACGAAAGGCGTCGCTGCGCATCGCTTTCGCCCTGTCGCCTCCGGCTCGGGTCGAACGAAAGGCTGTCGTCTTCTTTTTCTTTGTGCAAGCGGTAAACGCGATACGACGCGGGTAATTCCGTTGTGTGTATTTGGTTTTTATGAAGTGAATTGCGGTTTTGTATTGTAATTAATGCGGTGAATGCCTATACTGACTTTGAAATCAAACGGGTGTTGAGGCTCACCTCCGAGAAGAGCGCCACCTGGACTGCGAAAGGGATCCGAAATGGCTCGCTTCGAACTTTCCGATGATGACCGGGCGAACATCGCCAGTGGTGTTCCCTGCGCAGCTCTGCTCGAGCGGCATGGCTACGCCCTCGATCGCAGCGAGAGCACCCGCAATTGCCTCAAGTATCGTGCGGCCACGGGCTATCCGATCATCGTCAATCACCATGGGCGCGGCTGGTGGGACACCGGGTCCAACGAAAAGGGCGACGTGTTTGACCTGATCCGCCGCCTGGAACCGGCGCTCAGCTGGCGGGATGCCTGTGCCGAACTGGGAAAGATGATTGGTGTCGAGCCCGAAGGCGCGGTCTTCGTTCGGGAACGCAAGGCAAAGGGTGGATGCGATGCGCCACCGGCGCCGCGCTGGGAACGGTGCGCGGTGTTGGCGCCAGGTAGTCAGGCGTGGACCTATCTGACCGTTGAGCGTGCGCTGCCGGAATGGGTGGTTCGCCGGGCCGTGGCCGCCGGCGTGGTCCGGGACGGGCTGCATGCCGCGTGGTTCTGTCACCGTGATGCCCAGGGCCAGATTTGTGGCGCCGAGCTGCGCGGCCCGGAGCGTCATCTCTGCCTGAAGGGCACCGTCAAGACGCTCTTCCGATATATGCCGGGAGGTGCTCCGGTCGTGCGGCGCCTGGTCGTCACCGAGGCCGCGCTCGATGCACTGTCCTTCGCGGCCCTCGATGGTGGTCGCACGGTGGACACGCTCTACACGTCCACGGCCGGCGGCATGGGCCCGGAAACCGAGGAAGCTCTCAGGGCGCATCTGCGTGCGATGGCGCGCGAGCCGGGCGCCAGGCTGGTCATTGCCACCGACAACGACAAAGCCGGCGATCGCTACGCTGCCAGGCTCGCATCCCTGGCGGATGACTCCGGCGTGCCCTGGACGCGCGAACTGCCGGCATGGGGCATGAACGACTTCAACGACGTTCTGCGCCGTGTGGTGGCCGAGCGCGCGGCCGCGGCCGCATGATGATGACCGCACAGGAGTTCGCAGTCTTGCGGGAGCGTTTCCTTGCACACCCGCGCGCTGCCTCGATCATGAGACGTTGGCCTGGTGGCGAGGCGCAGGCGCTCTGGGTAGCCGTCGAGTGCGAGAACATCGAGATAACCGCACGTGGTCTGGTGGTGGGCGGAGACGTCGTCGACGGGGACTGGGACCTCGATGGACGATTCCTCCTGTTCGACATTGATGACGATTCCGCAGGCGCCTTTTACACCGTGAATGGTTGGTGTGGCTCCGTAAAGGAGATTGCTCGCCTCGTTCCCGATGGCGCAGGCCACGGACCCACGACCCTTATGAGAGATGGAGGAATGGACATGGACTCTGAACAAACTCGCCGGGAAATGGACGCACTGTTTCCGGGCCTTGAGCAGAATGAGGCCCTGCAGGCTGCATTTGAGGCGCATCCCGGATCCGTGGCCTTTCTGGAACTGCAGCCGGAACTGGGGCGGACCATCCCCTGGGTGCTGGTCGGGTGCAATGTGAATGGCCGGCAGATCACGGGCCTGGTGGTCGATGGGATCGTCGTCCGGCACGGTTGGGATCTCCGGGAGGAGTTTGTCCTGTTCAGCGTGGACATCGAACCCGCCGGGCGTTTCGTCACCATTCCGGGCGGTGAAGCGACCGTGTCGGTCATCGGGACCTCCCCGGCAGCCGTCGGGTTCGGCGAGAGGCCGGACGCATCCGCATTGCTGCGGGAAATGGTGGAGGCAAGCGCCGCCTGGGCGTCGAACGCCGAACTCGTCCGGTCCTGGCACGCATGCGCCGTTCTGCATCGGCTGCCGAGCTATCCTGACTGTTTCGCCGAGTTCCACAGGGATTGCGAGGTAACGCGTGGACTCGTGATTGGTGGGCATCTCGATCGGGACGGGCAGTGGGACTTCACGCAGGAGGTCCAGGTGATTCTCCGGTCGGGCGAGACGGTCATGCTCGATCCTACCCAGGCGGACAATATGGAGATCCTCCATGGCCATGATGTTGTCATGCCGCCACGGCGGGGCTGAGATGTCGGCGGGTCTGACAGGCGCGCAGAGTGACGCGGCCCGCGCCTCGGGTCCGATCGTGGTGCTGGCCGGCGCCGGAACAGGCAAGACGCGTACGCTCGTCGCCGGATTCGTCGACCGCATCATGCGGCGCGGGATGCGGCCGAACCGCATCCTCGCCGTCACATTTACCAACAAGGCTGCCGCGGAGATGAAGTCGCGGATTGTCGAAGCTCTCGGGTCTGGTGTTGCGCCGCAGTGGGTTGGGACCTTTCATGCCCATGGCCGCCGGCAGCTTCGGACCGACCCTGACATCGCCGGTCTGCGGCAAGGCTTCGATGTGTGCGATGCCGAGGACAGCCAGAAGATCGTGCGTCGTCTGTTGGAGAAGGCCTGTGCAGCCGGCGTTTTCGAGGTCGAGGATAGTGAGGTCTTCCGCCGCCGGGTGAAATCGATCACGGCACGCATCGCCATGCTGAAGGAGGAACTGATCCTGCCCGACGTGGCGGCCGCCGCGACCGAAGGGCTTATCGCCAGCCGAAAGCTCGCCGATCCGGACGACATCATGGCCTGGCGCGATGCCGCCGCTGTCTACCCCGCCTACCAGGCGCTTCTCCGGGAAGCGAATATGGCCGATTTCGCTGATCTGCTGCTGTGGCCGACCATCACCATGCTTCGGGACGAGACATACCGCCGGGATTGGGCCGCGCGCTTTGATGCGGTGCTCGCCGACGAGTTCCAGGACGTCAACCGGCTCCAGTTCCTTTGGCTGAAGGCGCTGTCGCGTGACCATGGCGAGCTGTTCTGCGTCGGCGACGACGCGCAGAGCATTTACGGCTGGCGTGGGGCAAATGTCCGCATCATTCGCAACTTCCTCAAGGAATTTCCAACCGGTCGGATGATCGCCCTGGAGGAGAATTTCCGCTCGACCGGCCACATCCTCTCGGCCGCCAATGCGGTGATCGCCAAGGACCCCAACCGGCTGAAGAAAGAACTCCACACGGCCGCCGGCGACGGGAAGCCAATCGAGATCGTGTCGTGGTCGGGAAGCGCCGAGGAGGCAAAGGGGATCGCGGCCGAGATCGGGCGACGCGCGCTCGAGGGTGTCCCCTACTCGGATATAGCGATCCTCTATCGATTCAACTTCCTGTCACGCCTCGTCGAAGAAGAACTGCTCCGGTCGAAAATTCCCTATGAGCTGGTCAACGACACCGCGTTTTGGCAACGAGCCGTGGTCAAGGACGCGCTCGCGTTGTTGCGTCTTTCCTGCTGCCCGGATGAGCGCCAGTCCGACGAGGCCTTTCGTCGGGTCGTGAACCAGCCCGCTCGTGGCATCGGTGCGAAGTCGCTCGCCCGGCTTGAGCAGCTGGCGGACGACGAAGCCGTCTCGCTGTTCCGGGCGGCCGAGATCTGGGCCGGGTCGGCCTCCGGGAAGACCCCGGTACGCCTGCAGGCGTTCCTCTCGTTCATCCGGACGATGGAGAGCCGCGCGGAAGCCTCGGAAAACTCCTTGAGCGCCCGTATCAGGACCCTGCTTGAGGACAGCGGCTACGCCGATATGCATCGTGCCGCCGGTGAGGACGGACGTGCTGCTCTTGAAAACCTGCACGAACTGCTGGAGCTCGCTCAGGAGTTCGCCGATGCCCAGGACCTGTTCGACCACGCGTCTCTCGGATCCGCCAGTCATGGGGAGGATACCTTCGGCCGCGTCAAACTGATGACCATCCATGGCGCCAAGGGGCTGGAGTTCGGGCATGTGTTTCTGATCGGTTGGGAAGACACCGTCTTCCCGTCGCGCAACAACTCAGATCCCGATGAAGAGCGACGCCTGGCGTATGTGGCCCTGACCCGCGGCCGGCGACAGGTTTCGATATCCTGGTGTGCCTTTCGCAATGGGCGTCCTGCCGACCAGAACTGCTTCGTGGATGAGCTGCCAGAGGCTGCCAGGCATGAGGGATGGCTGCGTGAGGTCGGTCACAATCGTCGGTTTAGTAGCGGCCGCCGCAGTAGTGCGGCCGAACAGAATGCGGCACTTGGGTTTTAGGATTAGAACTTAAATTACCTAAAATCAGTGGGTTGTGCGGAGTTACAAATGAATGCCGCACAATCTCACCCATGAGACGCGATGATTCCCCACCCGATTCGGCCCGGCGGCGGGCCATGTCGTGCACTGGTTGCCCGCGCGGCGGACTGGCCAGATCCCGGATGCTGTTTCCGCTCGCCCCGATGGTGTCATGATGGGGCTGCCGGATCCTCGGCAGGTTGCTGCCCGACCGTATGCCGCGCTCGGTGATGACGAGCGGGTGGCCGTCCATAGCCGAGTAATGTGTCACGTTCGGCGGGCACTCGATCGCGGCCCTCATGGCTTACTGGAACTCCGCGCCGGCCTTTCCGCCGAGGAGGCGGGTGCCTTCCCGGTCGTTCTCGCCGACATGGTGAGAGCCGGCGAAATTACCGCGCTTGGGCACAGTATCTACGTCCGAGTGCCCTGGATGCCGGCAACACGTCCCGTTACGTCGACCCCCGTGCAGGATCTCGTCCTCGCCGCGCTGACCCGGCATGGAACGCCGGACACTTTGGCCACCTGGCTGGGCCTGACCCAAGAGGCTGTCAAAGCGGCCCTCGCTGCCCTTGAGCGTGCTGGTCTTGTTCAGGAGAGCTTCGGACGCACGCGCCGGGGACACTGGCGTATCGTGTCGCAACGCATGGCGTCACACATCCGCCGCGGTGCTCAGGACCGAGTGTTCGCAGATGTGGCTTCTCATGAGTGACTGGGTGACGTTCCCGGACGGCCGCCGAGGACGGCTGGGATGGGCTTGGGACGCAGAGCGCGCCGCGTTGTGGCAACGTATGCTCGCCAGCGCGCATGGTGATCCCAGGCGACCGATCTGCGATTGCGTTGCGGGCGGCCGTCGTCTCGAGCTCGCTGTGCGCGAACTGATACGTCGCGACGACGGACGTCAGGTCCGACGCTATTGTCTCGCGCGCATGCCCCATGGCGGCACGCTCCATCAGGCAGGTTGCCCCTTTCACGAGACCGATGCGCGCCGAAGCGGACGATCGGGATATCAGCAGGGCGTGATACGCGAATTGCCGGACGGCCGGTTGAGGATCGCGATTGCCGGGGGCCTGGAGGTGCGGCAGCCGGCTCCAGAGCCGGTCGCCGCCCAAGGCGCAGAACCCGCGAATGGAGCGGCGCGGCCCCGGCAGGCACGCATGAGCCTGCTGGGGCTGCTTCACTTGCTATGGGAAGAAGGCGGGCTCAACGCGTGGTCTCCCGAGGATCGCCGGCGCCGTACCTGGTGGCCCACGGTACGTGGAGCGCTCGATGACGCGGCCGCTGGTATAATTGCCGGACGAGAAGCGCTGTCCGATGTCTTCGCGACAGTGGGCTACCGGGACGCAGATGGACCCCACCTGTTCGCCGAGGTGGCTCAGCAATGCGGCCAGAGTCGACGCATCGTTCTGGTGGGTCTTGTGAATCAAATTACGCGTTATCAGCCGCAGGTTGCGGACGGGCAACCTCCACGGCCCCCTCGCCTGCGGGTGGTCTTTGATGGTGTCCGGAACTACGGGCTCTATGTCTCGGCTCCGATCGAAGCGGGGCGCCGGCTTGCGCGCAGCTTCCCCTGGGCGTGGAGGGTCCTTGGCCAGGATCCGCGGGATCGGGCCATCCGTGTCGTCGCCGTCGTTGCTGCGCGCATCCAGCCCACACGGAGCGGCACGCACTTTACAGCGTGGGCGGATGGCATTGCATTAATGGAAACGGCACCGTCTCTCGTGCCGGTTGCAAGTTTCCACGAATTGCGTGTGCTGCAGGCATTGCAGCATGAGGGAAGGCGGTTTCGGAAGCCGCTTCGCTACGATGCTGAGCGCCAGGTTGTCCATCCCGATTTCGAATTGCTCGATACCATTGATCCTCGCGGGACGCCCATGGAGGTGTTTGGCAGGGACGATGAGGACTACGCGGCCAGGGCGGCCGAGAAGCAGCAATACTACGACGCCGTCTATGGTATCCGCGGGTGGTGGTCCTGGGATGCTACCCAGGCGGACCACTGGCCACCTTTTCCTCCAGCCTCCCAGCTTGCCGCACGGTCCACAAAATGACGGCACGCGGGATCGAAACGGTGGAGAACGATTTGGAGGCAATCGGGTGGGGGCTGCGCCAGGTCTCCCGACGCTCGGGCTTTTCCCGCGCGCGTATCACGCGGCTAAAATCGACCACGCTTGACCATGATGGTAGCCCGGCCGAACGTGCATTCCGCCGTTGGATTGCGGATCTCGCCCGCCTGCACCGGAGGTTCTATTCCCCGCTGTCGCCCGCCGTTCCGGCGCCCGGAAACCGGCCTTGCCTGAACGGCGCCGGCGTGAACCGTGCCTTGATTATCATCGGGTGGTCCGAGCGTTTTCTGGCAGAGAGTCTGGCCATGCATCGCACAGAATTACGAAGAGTCCTCGAAAACGGCGGAGAGTTGAGCCCGCGGCCGTCGCGCTGGCTCGACGTCCTGTGCGACGGTCACATTGATCTGCCGCGCCCTGATGTGACGGATTGAGACGATGGGAACCCACGGTTCGCAGGAGCGACAAGACTATGGGTCTGGACGCTTGAGCAATACGGCAGGAGGTATTGCGGTTGAGCGCCTGAGGTCGATCATTGAACGTGTCGAACGCCTCGAAGAAGAGCGCAAGGCGCTGACAGCGGACATAGGAGATATCTTCGTAGAGGCGAAGTCAGCAGGCTTCGATGTGAAAGTCGTCCGGCAGATAATCCGTCTTCGAAAGCGGCAACCCGCCGAAGTGGAGGCGGAAGAAACTTTGCTCGCGATCTATCGGCAAGCCCTGGGGATGTAGGGATGGAATATCGGCCCCTCGTAAAGCAACTCACACCGGCCGTGTCTATCTCCCTGCCGGACGCCGTCGCCCGCCGCGCTTCACGTCCGCCGCATGGGGGACGCGGACTCGTATGGGCGGCAGCGGCGGCCCTGCTGTGCGATTTGTCCGATGGCTACATTCTTGCGGACCAGTTTGGGGCACCCGGTCGCTTTGCCCTCTCAATACTTGGGCCGACCCGGCTGGTCCTGCCGCCCTGGATCTGGCTGCTTATCGCTGTTGCCTCCCTCAGTGCCGGATGGTTCCTCGATCGCGCGCAGCGTGGGCGTGCACGACAGCTGCGTTTGATGGTCAGGGCATTGCGTTTCGGCGCTCTGGGGGTGGGTGCCTTCCTCCGCCTGGCCAGCTGATCGGCGATCGGTTCGGAGTCACAAACGATGGGCGTAGCCTGATCCGATGTTAGATTTTCCGCCGCGCCTGTGGACTGGTCTGGCCAGTGGCCTTCTATTGCCGCGCGGGCTTCTCGTTCATCCGGATCTCGATCCGGATGGTCACGGGGCGAGGGTAGGAATTCTGGCGCGTGCGATAGGGCTGCCGTTAATGCCAGGTACCCCTGGTGATCGCCTTGAGCTGGCCGGTTGCATGCATGACGTGGGGAAAATATTCGTCCCCCCAGAAATTCTCAACAAGCCCGGTTCGCTCACGGTGGACGAGCGCACGATCATGAACAGGCATCCGGTGGATGGAGCCTGGTTCCTCAGCGCTGTCCGTCCCGATCTCCACCGAGACGTGCTCGATGCCGCGCTTTATCACCATGAGGACTTTGACGGGCGCGGCTACCCATGTGGGCTTACGGCCCAGAGGATCCCTCTTGTGGCGCGGATTATTGCCGTCGCTGACGCCATTGATGCGTTGCTGTCCCCTCGCGTCTATCGGCCAGCCTGGGTTCCAGGACGCGTCCGCCATTACCTCGCCGATCGTAGCGGGACGCGCCTCGACCCGCTCGTCGTCTCAGTCGCGATCGACCGGTTCGATACGCTGCTAACGCTGCGCCAGGGGCGCGGGAAACGGCGGGCGAAGCTCATACTTCTTGCCGAAAGGGAAACATAGTTGTGTTGCGAGCCTTCCGGGACTGGCGCTTTCTCCTAGACACGGCCAGCGGCGCGGTAGCCCTCGCGTCGTTTGCGTCCTCTTGCTGTTTCGCGTTGGCACAATTGTGGCATATCGCGATACCGGCTTATCGGTTTTATTTACTTGCCGGCGCGCCCTACGCCGTCGGCGTCTTCTTCGAGGCGCGACTGAGATCCAGAAGAAGCGGCGTTATGCCATTTGAGAAGGCGCTCAGGCGAGAGAACTGACCTGCAGCCACAACTGGCGGTGCGCCGCAATGGCTCGCCCAAGGGCTGGGCGCAAGCGCCCGCCATTGCCCCGCCCCGCCAGCCGTGCCCGCCGGAATGGGATCAAGAAAAGGAACTGATCCCGTGCAAAATAAAAACTTCAATATTTCCAGAGTCTTCGTCGGCAGACGATCTGCGCTTCCTGCCGATATGACCGTTCCGCCTATGTCTGTTTCCGTGTCTCCGGGGGACGCGATCGCCGATATTCGCGAACGGCTTACAGATGATGTCATCCGAGTCCTGTGCCCGGAGGATTGGCGGGCGCAGAGGTGCGGGCGATGGTGCGGGGTACTCCGCCCGTGGGTTGAAGCAGCTATTCCCGGGCCGCCGGCAGCGCCTGCCGACCCGGCGGCACCTCCGGCACCGTTGGGGGCGGTGCCATGGCCTCTTGCATCTGATTCGGAGGCTTACGGTGATCACGCCGGATGGTGGATTGTGGTTGACGCGACCGGAGAGCATGAGCTCAGTGAGGCTTATCCGACACCTGAATTGGCCGAGTGTGAAGCACAGAAGATAAACGGCGCGGATCCGCACGCCGAATGGTATCGGCATTGGTTCGCCTTCCAGGGAGGCGTGTCATGAGCAACTGCGCCATCAACTGGTTCCAGCTTATCGGCCCGGGCGCCAGCCTTCAGGCTGCTGCCGATCACCTGTCGCTTGTTCCTCCAGCAGCGGAATGTCACGCGTTCGAATTCGATCTGCCGGGTTGGTACGATGGATCCGCGTGGCATGTCGCTGACGATCTTGCAACACGCTTCCCGGATCTTGCCGTGCGTTACGAGTTTCGGCCGGAATTCGACAATTTCGCCCTGCATGGTGTTGGTGCGTGGGAGGGCGGGACGGCGCTCTATCGCGCACCGCTCGAAATAGTCGATAGCTGCTGCTATTCGACTCCCACGACGCAGGGTGCACAGCATACAATCCCGTTGATGCGGCGCACCGAAGCGCTCACGCGAGCGGCTTGCCATTTCCCACTCCAGCACCATTTCGAAACAATCAGACGAATACCTGCCGGTTCGGATGGGTGGCGGGTTCTCGAAAGCTATCCGCCGCACGAGTTCAGCGCCATTCACCTTCCGGATGTCGGTGCGACCGGTCAGGTAGTGGTCCTCTACCCGGAGATACACCGCGCTATGCTGTTCCAAGGCGTGAACACAGTGGGCGCGTTCGAAGTGAACCGCGCCTTGCAGACGGATGAGGTTCTGACGCTGACATGCTTGCCGGGGTGGGCCGTCGAGCAATGGACGTTTGCCAACGGAATAGCTGGTTGATCCCGGATCGAGCCCGAATGTGCAGCGAAGGCCGCCGGTGCTGGCACACCGACGGCCCTCTGTTTCCACCCCTGATGCACGCAGAGGAAGAACGTAACCGTTCATAACAATTGGCGCTGTTATCGGCAATGTTTGGCAGTGATCGTGACGCTGCTCACACCTGAGACGCATGGGCGCCCCTTCGGGGTTCGCTCGCCCAGGCCCTCTAGGCGGTCGAGCCGCCAAGAGGGATCGAGCCCCCTGCGGGGTCTCGCCGCTTTCGCGCTAATGCTCTCCTCCGGGCCGTGGGCTGTGCTGCGTGTCGGCGGGGCGGGGGAGTAATGGGCGGCGAGGGGAGTGTGACGGCTCCTCGACCCCCCTGACACGCCTGCGGCGCGTCAGGGGGGCACGCTCCGGGGATTACGCACCGCATCCAGCTCCAGTGTGACAACAGCCCGTGCGGTCTATCAACAGGGGAACGACCCTCGCCGCGCCTGGGCCACCCCGCGTTCATCGCAGGCCCTGCGGTCCCGCGCTGTCCGCAGGGCGACCGGCTTGCTCAGGCCGCTCCCCTGTTGACAGACCACCCGGCCCGTCGTCTTGCCGAAGGCAGGATGTGGCTCAGAAAAGCGCTCCATCCCCTGCGCTCTCGTCACCGTCGCGGGCGCTCGCCGCCCCGCACCCCGGCAGCGATGTGGTCTAGTAAAGCAATCGGTTTCGTTCAGTGGCGCAAGCAAGAAAAGCGGAAATAATACAAATAAATATCGCCATTATTGGCGGGTTTATGCCGTTTTCTCTTGCTGGAACTCGGCAATCTGTACTATTCTTTTCTTGTCGAGAGGGATTGGCCCTCGGCAAGGCCAGAATAGCTGGTTCGGAAATACTGTAGATGTGGAGTGTAGATAATGGCCGGTTCCGTCAACAAAGTGATCCTCGTGGGCAACCTGGGCAAGGACCCCGAAATCCGTCAGGCGCAGAGTGGTGCGAAGATCGTCTCCCTGACGCTGGCGACCAGCGACACCTGGAACGACAAGGCGTCCGGGGAGCGCCGCGAGAAGACGGAATGGCACCGCGTCGTCATCTACAACGAGCGCATCGCCGATGTCGCGGAACGCTTCCTCCGCAAGGGGCGCAAGGTCTTTCTCGAGGGATCACTCCAGACCCGCAAGTGGACCGACCAGTCGGGCCAGGAACGCTACACAACCGAGGTGGTGGTCGACCGCTTCCGGGGTGACCTGGTGCTTCTGGACAGCAACCGCGGCGAGGGTGAGGACTTTGGGGGCGGGCAATCCGCGAGTGCCCCGGCGTCTCGTGGCAATGCTGGGCGTTCGCCGGCAACCGCAGGTCGGCCGGACCTTGATGACGAGGTCCCGTTCTAAATCCTTCGGACGGACGGGCGGCCGCGCGCAAGAGTGGCCACCGCGCCTATCTCATTGAACAACCAATACGCCGGTGGCCCAATGTTGCCTTCTCACCTTTTCGGAAACCGCCCAACGTCGGCCTCTCTCGCGCTGTTGCTTCATCTGCGCCGCGAGATGGAGCGGATCGAGGCGGCGTCAGTGGTCCCGTTGGACCCGACCGATCTGGTCGACCATGCTTCCGTCGCAATCGCCAACGCTCGCCGATCTGGTCTCGACGCGGTTCACAAGCATTATTGGCGGGAAGCAACGAGGGTTGTTCGCTCCCTTCTGCGGTCCAATGCCGGCCGCGCGGCTCTCGCGAGCGTCGGACTGGCCGGTGACACGCCGGCACAGGTCCTCTCCTGTACATCTCGCTGAGTGAGGGCTGATTCAATGGGCAAGAACGAGACCGCGGCTCGTAACCTCCTGGACGCCGCGTATCGCACGATAAACGCGGACTCTGGACACGCCATGGACGCGGAGGCGTTGTTTGCCAGCCTCTTCTTTGAACTTGGACCTGAAGCGTTAACGCCCCAGGCCCTCGATCGCCTTGGCCGCCTCTATCTCGAATACTGCGCAAACTTCGGCGTCAGCCCGGTTATGAGCGACGCAAAGCCAGATGTGGGAACCGGCGGCGACCTGCCGGCGACGCCGTTGTCGCCGGTCGGCGTCATGATGCCGCTTGAGGTGCCCGACACGACGCGCCACTTGGGAGCGAGCGATGCGCAGGGCCGCGCATCCGTGAGCGCGTTGTGGTCGAGGATACGCGATCTGGTCGCAGACGCCGTCCGCGACGCCACTATGCAGGCTGACGGGGCTGCCGAAGCGCATGCCCATTATCGAGAGCGGTTCACCCGCTTCGAGGCCGGCGTGACTTGGGGGAAGGCGTTTATCGGGCGGTTCAGGGAGCCGTGCAGATCGGCGGTTCAGGCTCGCTCCGTTGGAAAGTAGCCTTGAAGATACCTGTTCAGAGACCTATTATTAGACCTGTAAACCGATCATATCAGAGGCGCAGATGGTATATCCAATCCTTGCCGAGGTTGCGGCCAGTGTGTCCGAACTCAAAAGGAACCCAATGGCGACGGTCGCCGCTGGGGACGGCGCTCCGGTCGCGATCCTCAATCGCAATGAGCCAGCTTTCTACTGCGTGCCGGCGTCGGTCTATGCCAGCATGGTCGAGCGCCTTGAAGACGCCGAACTCAATGCAATTGCGGATGCTCGCCAGGGCGAGCCCGTGATCCCGGTCGTGCTCGATGAGCTATAAGCTCGCCTTTCTCGATTCCGCTCTCAAGGAATGGGGCAAACTGGACGGGACCACGCGCGGAGCCTTCAAGAAAAAGCTCGCCGAGCGTTGCGAAGTGCCCCGCGTCCCGTCAGCACAGCTCTCAGGCAGCCGCGACAGATACAAAATCAAGCTCAGGGGCGTTGGGTACAGGCTCGTTTATGAAGTCCGCGATACGGAAATCGTGATCGTCGTCATTGCCATCGGACGACGCGACCGCAACGAAGTCTACAAGACCGCAGGGCGGAGAGCGGACTGATGCAAGCGCCCATGGTGGGACCGTATGTGAGTTCCGTCCTGACAGGTGACGCGCGGAGGGTCTTGTCCAATAGTAAAGGTCGTGTCTAACGGGATCGAACTCTACACTAAATGCAAATTATCTCGGTGATGTTCTCGCATAGATATTGACTATTATTTGATTGCTGTACTACAATTACAACATTCGCAGAGAATGTAGGCGAAACGGGCGCCTCGCCGTTCATCAGGGGCAGGAACCATAGCATATGGACCTCGGACTCAGCACGCTGACCGATGACCAGCTCGTCGAGCTGGTGCGCGCCATTTCGGCCGAGATGGCCCAGCGAAATCCGGCTGTCCTCGACGCCGCCAAGCGAGCGATAATGGACGTTGTGGCCCAGGCCACACAGAGCCAGGACATGACCTGGTCGATCAAAAAATGGCTCGGAAAGATGGTGGTCGACCATCTCGGCGAGGGCTGGAAACTCAACGTCTGGAATGCACGCGATCGGGACGAAACCCGGGTTTATCTCGAGCACGCGGGTACCGACCGGCGTGGGCGCGACGCCATGAAATATTGTTATTACGTCACTGGCGGTGAAAAATTCCCGCCCGGCTCGCTGTCCCTGGTCAATGGCAGCAACAACAGGACCGCTGACAACACCATCGTCAAGATTGTCGCCAAAAGCGCATTCGCGCGCTTTCCCACAGGCGTCACCATCGAGTGCGACCGGGCCGCACAGACAGATTACGCTACACCCCCAGAGCCGGTTGAACTCACCGAATATGTCGAGAAACTTGCCATCCGGGCACACTACAAGTCGGAGCGCGATGCTGAGCGGGAGCGGATCTGGGCCGAGGAACTGGAATCCGTGCGTGCCGAAATCGCTGCGCTTGCAGCGCAGCGGGGCCGGCGCATATGGGGCCCGTATCCGACCGTCAACGACCTCGGGACAACTGACCCGGATTACACGCGCCTCAAGCAGGATAATGACGCCGCGACCGAGCGGGCGCGCGCCAGGCTGGAAGCGTGGGATGCCGAACACCCGGAGCCAAACTGATGGATAATCCGAAGGGCAGGGGCGCATTGGCGTCCCCTCTCGCCGCCTTGGTGGCCCGTGCCGCGGCCAGTCTTCCGACCGAGACTGGCGCGACCGCAGCCGCCGGCGCCCAGCGCCAGAATGGCGGGTTTACCGTAATTCTTGCCGACGTTTCGTCATCAATGGCGGAATACGCCGGCGCGCGCCGTAAATGCGACATTCTGGACGATGCCATCGCTCCGGCCGTCAGGGACGGGGCCCACGTCGTCGCTTTCGGGAGTTACGTCAAGGACCTGCCAGCAGGGGCGCGCCTCCCTCCGCCGGCAGGAAGCACGGCGCTGCATCTCGCTCTGCGTCACGTCGAGGCCACGCGTCCGCGCCGCCTGGTCGTCGTAAGTGACGGAAGACCCGACGACCCCGCCGCCGCCCTGCGGGCGGCCGATCGGCTCGGATATGTGCGCATCGACGTGATCTACTGTGGACCCGATCACGATGGCGAAGCGCTGCGATTCATGCAGCGCCTCGCGCGGGGCGGCGGCACCGCCTCTGCTCACGATATGGCACGCGAGCCCCAGAGGCTTGCCAACACCCTCAAACGCCTCGCCGGGCCAGCCGGAAATTGACAAATCACCCCAACCGCCGCCCAGGTGCGGATCATGCAAACCGGCATCTCGTGCGCAGAACATATCTCGCATTCTGCATCGGGGCGGGCCTTCAGCCCGCAGACGTCGAACGCCTGCTCCTCGCTCGCGGCCATGCCATGACCGCCGACCGGCTGCGCGCTCTCGGCCGGCAAGCCGACCCTGGCGCCGCTATCACAGCCACGGAGCTCTACGATCTAGTCTCCGCATGGGCACAGGAGCAGGCCGCGAAGCGAGGGGACCGCAAATGACGAAACTAACTCACCTTACGCTTAATACCGGCCATCTCACCCGCACATCCCGCGAAGATGTCGACCAGGTCGTCGTCGATGCGCTCCTCCCGATCGTCGACGCGGACGGTGGACCGATACCAGGTATCCCCGGCTGGTATCTCGACTTCATGCGTCCCCTCAACCCGGACCGGTCCGCACCGGTCAATGGTGCGGCCTTCTTCCAGATTGCCGACCAGCCAGGGCGCAGCCCTCTTCCTGCCGTCCTCGCTGTCGCGTGCTGGAAGGAAAACATGGCGCCCGCAGCCTGGAAGCAGATCATCCAGGGCTACACCGTCCTCGAGCCGGCACTCCGCTCCGCCGGCATCTGGCGCGCTCCGCCTCCCGCACACCCACGCCATACCCCCTGGCTCGTGGTCGCCCTCACACCCTTCATCGCCCTCGCAGACGCCGAAAACGCCAAGGCTTTCGGTGATCTCGAGCGCGCTGTCGCCTGGGCTCTCGCCCTCTGATCTGCCTACCCGGCCCCGCTATCGGTGGGCCGGCGATCGGGCGTTCCCCTGCGCTGCGCTCCGGGTCGCGTGACCCGGGCTCCGCCCCGAGCCCCCTGCGGGGTCTCGGCCATTCGGCGGATCCCGCTAACGCGCTGCGTGGGCGGCGCCGCGTGGCAAGCATGCCGGCAGAGTAATGGGCGGCGAGGGGAGGAAGACGGCTCCTCGAAGCCGCCCGTGAGCAGCACACCGTTGTTCGGCAGAGCCATGTCCGGCGTGGACGCGCTTCGCGCGGCCTACGGCTGCGGCGTGCTACGCCGCATCCACGCTGTGAGCGTATTGTGCAGTGCTATACTGCCTGCTTAAGAAGCATAGAAGCCTGAGAGGTCAGGTATCCGTCAATGTTATAATCTTGTTGGACGATGAATATTTATATTGGCATGAGTCTGGTACATGCCTTAACGGCTAGGTATGCAATATTACTTATATTCATTCGGCCGGAATGCAGCTATTCTTTTTCTTGTCGAGAGGGATTGGCCCTCCGAGCGCCCCGGCCGGGAACTTCCCCTTCCCGTCCGGGACTTCGCCAGAATGAAGGATAATTTCATGTCCGACGCAGCCAACGCTATGAACCAAGCCATGACCGCCGCGCAAGAGAAGAAGGGCACGCGCAAGGTCGCGCCGCAGGCCCGCAAGGCCGCCGCCGCCCGCCAGCGCACGCAGGCCCTTTCCGCTCCGACGCTGGCCGATATCCTGCGCCTCGTCCCCAACGACGACCAGATGGCCAAGATCGTCGCCGCGTTCGGCGTGGAGAGCGGTGACGTGGACGAGCTGACCGGCGCGGGCTCGAACCTGATCCGTGACCAGTATGCGCTCCTGTCGCCCGTGCTCGTCTCCACCATCCGGGGGGAGGCGAATTATCAGGGCCTCAAGCTGCATCTCGATCGCGTCGTGGATGGTCTGATCCGTTCCGCCTACGGCGCCGCCAATTTCTACGAAAACCGCCGCATGATCGCCAAGGACGCCGCCGATAGCTGGGCCAACCAGCACCGCGACGAAGACCGCATGGGCGTGGATGGCGGCGAAAACCGCGTTGCCGGGCTCCGACGCATCGCGGCTGAGAACGGCGCCAAAGCCTACGCACTGGCCGCTGTCGCCGCCGGCGCCTGCGCCGCCTATGCCGAACTCATGGGTGCCGAATGGATGCCCTACCAGCCCAACAACGGCCGCACCCTCGACCAGAAAGTGGCCGCCGCGCAGGCCGAAGCCCTCGGCTTCTGACCACCACGCCGGGCCGCCCACCGCGGCCCGGCAGCCGTCATGGAGATTTCCTTGCGACCATTTCTGCGCCGCATTTTGCGCTCACTTTTACCGCCGCCCCAAGTGCCGAAGCACAAGGAAGACCGGTTCAAGGCCCTTGCCGGGGTGCTCCAGACAATCGCTCTCAGCACATGGGGCCTCGGTCTCGTCTCTCCCCTTATCGCAGGAGCCGGTACCATCACCCCCCGCAAGGTCGTGGTGGCCCTTGTGCTCGGGGTCGCGTTCGAACTCGCATCTTTGACACTGCTCGCCTACGTCCCATATGATGATGCGAGTAAGGGAGGCTAGACCATGGACACCATGACTCAGGGATTCCTTTATATCCTCATTCCGGCAGCCGTGCTGACGGTTTGTCTCGGTCTCGCAATCGGCCCTCTTGCGGATCGCCTTGCGAAGTATCGCAAGGCGCTGCGATAGCAGCGCAAGACAATTCCAATACGAAGGGCGGCCGACGGCCGCCCTTTTTATTTTCTGACCTTCAATTGACGATCCGTCGTACGCTCGACCGCGAAAGCGTTCTTTCCACGGGCCGCGTTGCCCCCGTTTACCACATATCCACCGGCCGCGATCCAGACTCTTGGCGGTCGATCGCGGCCGGTGGATATGCTCCGGCGTCCCTGCGGGACGCCTCCGGCCCTGCGGGCTGGAAAACGGGGACAACGCTCCGGTCGGCGGAGCCGGCCACAGTCAACCGCCCTTCATCTCCCGGATGAAGCCCAGTCCGGAACTCGCCGCGCGCGGCGCCCTCGCCGGTCTGAAAGGCTTTGGCGGCGGCATCCGTCGCGGCTATCGCCCAATTGGTTTTTCTCGCTCTGCTCGCCTATATCCCGGACGACTCCCGAAAGAGGACTGACACATGGACGGTTTTTTGCGCGCGATCGTGCTTGTCGCCTTGCCGTTCTGCCTGGCAGTCGGACTCTTCGCCCTCGCTTTGGGGCCAATTGCCAACCGGCTTTCCCAGTTACGCGAGACGCTGCGATAGCAACACCACCAGCGCTTTTCGCCGAAAGGCGGCCGTCGGTCGCTCTTTTATGCGCCGCCCCTCAATTGAAGACGGGTCGTACGCTCGACCGCGACACCGCTCTTCCCGCGGGCCACGTTGCCCCCGTTTGCCACATATCCACCGGCCGCGATCCAGACTCTTGGCGGTCGATCGCGGCCGGTGGATATGCTCCGGCGCCCCCGTGGGGCGCCTCCGGCCCTCCGGGCTGGAAAACGGGGACAACGCTCAGGCCAGCGGGACAGGCCCTGTCCGCTCCGAGGCGCCGTTGATTGATATTTCCGGCGGTGCCAGGGCGCGGGCAATTCCTCGGGCGCGCGGAGGGCGGCAGTCGAACTCCCCCGCTTGCCTCCGGAACCGCGGGACGAACCTGGACCAAAATGGACACAATCCTTCCCCGCTGCTTTCAGCGCGCGGCCTTGGTTTGACCGGCTTCCGGGCTCCCGTTCGGCAACGGGTCCAACGCACACCACGCCATCCCGCTGGTCGGATCGCGGTGATAATTGTCCTCGCAAAAGCGGCCAGTGCGCGCAGCGTGCCAGTTCCACGTTATGCCGGTGCTGAAGCCGAGTGTTATCAGGATCGCGCCTGCCAGAATCATGCGCACGTAGGCCGCCCAGCGCGCCTCTCTGTAAAAGCGACGCTCATTGGCTGGGATCTCCTCGCGGAGCGCGTCAAAGACGCGCTCCTTGAGATCCGCCGTCAGCCCGGACACGAGCCCATCCAGCGCCACCTGGAGTTCACGCTTGCGGAAGAGTTCCTGCTTCCGAATGTTGGTCTGGGCGATCAGCGCCATCTGATTCACCTGCTCGCGGCCCGCTTCGAGGTCCGCTCGCAGGGTGCTCAACTCCTTACGTGCGCCGGCCAGCAGCGCCTCTGCGGCGGTCGTGGCATGGAACATTTGATCACATGCGTCGGCCGTCGCCTCACATTGGCGCAGGAACAGCACCCCCAAAGGGCTGTCGCGCTCGATCCCGGCATCGTGCAGGCTTGCAAGAAGGTGTTCCCGCGTTGCCTGGCGACCATCCGGGGCGGCTACGGCAGCCACAGATGCACGCCTTCCTCCTCGATATTTGCCCCGAAATCCCGCAACCATTTGACCGCCATGTGGCGCCAAAGGGGGTTTACTTGCGATCCATCCGCCTTCGGCTTGCCGGCGATCACGTCGAATACATTCAGGCCGTCGTTCTCAAGATACTTCATGCACGTCAAGGCTGGGAACACGACGGTGCGAACACCCGCATCGTGCATCGCTCGCAGCCGCTCGTCCTTGCGCAACCATGCGAAGGGATCGGAGGACCGCGAGGTGGAGCGGTACAGTCCCTCGTTGAGGAAGAGGACCGAGTCACCGTCCTTGAATGAGGACGAATCCCAGATGCGGTAGACGTGATCGAAATCGTCGCGTTCAGGCCCGGTGAAATAGGCGAATGTCGGGATTACGCCGTTCGCACGGAGAAATGCGCCAAGGTCTGATTCCGCCGCCAGTTCCTCGCTCACGCGGTCGCCGCCGCCCATGTCGATTACGATCGACGCATCCTCGGACAGCGCCTCGGCGAGTGTGTTGGCGAGCCAGATCTTGCTCGCTTCCAATTCTGCGCTCGTCGGACGATCAACGCCATAAGGCCCGTCCGACGGAAAGAGCTTCGATAGTGTCGGATTGTTCGGATCTCCGTCTGCCGCCAGTGCTGGGCGTCCCGCCTCAATTGCCCAATGCATGAAGCATGAGAGCGCCAAACTGCCTCCGCTGCGCCCACGGCCAATTCGCCAAACCGACCGACGTTGGTGCCGCTCATCGGAGCGGGGTGTGGTGTCCGGCATGCTTGCGTCGTCTCCCTTCCATGTTGCTGGCAACATGCCAGCGACAAGGAAGGCTAGCCCGATCGTTTGTGACTGCGCCCCGACGGCTAATAGAGATTCGGAATCCTCGATTTTGCGGTTTGCATGACGTACTTCTCCTCGCGGGTCATCGTCAGGTTCGTAGGGTGCTTGGCTCGAAGCAGGCGACCGACATCGCGCAGCCAGTCCTTCTCGTACTCGTAGTTACGCTTGCTGGGATATCCCGGGAGATCTCCACCAATTTCCCACCTGGCGCCTGTCGCTTTGCAGATGTCGCCCTCCTTCACAGGGGGCAACGACGGATCATGCGGCAGATAGGCGCGCGCTGATACGTATGGCGGCGGATAATACGGCAAGTCGAGCGTGACGAGAGTGGCCTGATCATTCGCTCGAGCAGGCTCAGCCGCAGGCGTTGGCTGCCGTGTCGTGGTGCCGGTCTCCGGAATGAGACCATTGGCCTCCTGTCTGGCCCGCAGTCGCTCACCAGCTTCACGCCGATACGGCTCCTCCTCTGCGGCCTGGCGACGCTTCGAAGCGGCTGCGCGGTCCGCCCGCTCCATCCTCCTGCGTAAGATGGCGTCCGTAGCAGCCGCTTCGTCTCTAACAGCGCGTGCGGCCTCGAACGCCGCGGCGCGTTCAGCCGCACGCTTGGCCGCCAGCGCTTCTTCCTCCGCTCGTTCGATTTCATGCTGTGCGCGACGAGCCTCGAGCTTCTTGCCGACGCGGTTCCACATGACCTTCGCGCAGGCAACACTGGCGAACGTGCCGTTCCTGTTCGTCAGTCCAACTTCCTCGAACCAGCGGCATAATGCCTGCCAGTTCAGGCGACGCCGCCCCCATTTCTCCAATAGCGCGTCGCGATTGAGCTCCATCCATAGCTGGAGCGACATCGCTCCATTGCTGTTCTGAAGCGCTTCCAGGGCACCGTCGAAGCCCAGTGTGGCAGCCGTCACGTCGATGCGTCCCTCACACATTGATCCATCTCCATCGACGTCACATTGGCCTCTGTTTTTCTTTCTTGTTCGAGCCTCTTGCCGACGCGGAACCAGATCATTTTCGCGCAGCGGATGTTGGCGATCTCTCCGTTGCTGTTTGTCAGGCCCTGCTCCTCGAACCACTGGCACAGAGCCCCCCAATTCATGCGGCGAGACCCCCATTCCGTTCGAATGACCTCGTAGTTCAGCTCCATCCAGAGCTGGAGCGACGTCGACCCTTTACTTTCCCTCAATGTCTTGAGTGCGCCTTCTGGACCCAACGTCGCCGCCGGCATCGTGGAGTGCCTCCCCGCTTCATTGAAGCCTGCTTATATCAGACGCTTCGGTCGATAACAATTGGACTCTGACGATATCGGATTCGCTGCGCTAAGAGAGCAGAACGGTAACAAATGGGAAACAGAAAAACTCTTTCTCCATACACAAATGCACCCTTTCGGGTGCGGCCCCTGCGGGGCCAAAGGGCGTTCGGGAAGACTCGGATCGTTGATCCTGCAGCGGACGCCGTATGTTACCAAGCTGGGCGCGCGCACGCGTCGTGACCACCGCGCTCGGGCGCACCGATGCATACGACCAAAGACCATCCCACGGTGACACCGGCTGGCCTTGAATTCTCCATCGTCCGGCTGGAGGCCAGAACCCGGCATATGCCGTCCGCACAGAGAGTCGAAGCTCAGGTGAGTGTGGGCCCTTTTCAGAAGAGGCGAGCGCTCATGGAATTGATGCCGAGGCTGCTTCCCGCGGAGATCATGGCCGAGGCCTGCAGACATGATCTTGAGCATGGAAGGAACGCAGTGTCCGGCCGCAATCGCTCTCTTCGCTGAAACTTTGCTCTAATAGAGCGAGCGCTCCGGAACGGATTGCGGTGGCAGTTTGATCCGCTGTCCTGACAGAGGATATGACAAGCGCGGTCGCATCGTCAGTCGTGCGCCGGGGGTTGATCGAGCCTGAAGGGGGGCGTTAAGAGCCAGAAGCACCGGTTGTTGGGATGTGCGGAGTTGGCCGGGGGGCTCGAGTCGTAAACTCGGGCGTGGAGCAGATGAGGCGTGGTTAGCACAAGTGTCGACGTAGTATGAGCGAGTGTTGGACTAAGGGGGCTGGATATTGGTTGCTAATTACTAATATATGAGTGTTCTAGTGCATTACTATATTGCGCATAGATCAAATATTCATAGAAAGACATTAATATAATAAATATTACCGAATAAAATAATGAGTGAGACGTGTAATGACTTTTAAATCTGCCAAGATAAGGTACCGATCTTTTTTGGTTGCCGCAAGAGACGCGGTAGAGCTAGAATGGAAAGCAAAGTACCCGTCTATAAGAATTGTGGGAATCGACCAAGTCGCAATAAAACATGCGAACGAGCGATGGGTATATGAAGAGAATAGGCCGCGAGTTTTTAACTGGTTCTATATAAATGAGCACTATAGTAAATATATTAGAAAAATTGACGTGGCTATTTGGCACGGAGCAGATTTGTGCGGAATGGCTATTGGAAAGGCATCCAGAGGAAAGAATGCAGAAAATTCAAACGTCACAATTGAATTTATTCAGGGGGCTCCTGGTAGTATAAACCCTATAAAAGGAAACGTAGCACCCATATCTGTAGAGGTGTTTAACAATTTTGGCTTCCTGACTGACAAGCGTGTAGTTTATTTGGAGAGTCCATTGCCTGCTGTTGTGCCATACTATACCAATATTGGATTTTCCATTGACGCGAGCGCTCCAAAGGGTCTACGTATGAAAAAAGAGATTATATGAGTTCGAAACCTTTTGGGTGACAAAATGTCAATCAGATTTGATGGTGTCGATCGGTTTATATATGAGCAGGCGTTGGAGAGGCTCAGAAAAAGGCGGCAGGAAACGCCCGTTTTTTCTGCGGAGCAGCTAAGGTATGCTGAGAGTCATGAAAATTATCAAGTAGGCTCAGTAGCTGAGCAGACTCGCTACTGAGCCAGTATTTTTCACATCCTTCCGAGAATATTTCTTTCTGCTACGCTTTGAGAGAGACTTGCGGTGGTTCAGCGAGTCTATTCAAAGGGTCCTTTGTAGCAGCGCGCGGGGCTAACGTATGAAACGGCCGCGTTAGGGAAAATCTGTTATAGATGTGACCCGCTCACGAGCTTGAATCTCGATGATTCGATTGTGCATGGAACCGTGTTGATGCTGTCGCCGCGTGCGGAAGGGCAGCGTCAGAAGGACCGCGCGTTCTTGGATATGGTGCCAATGCCGCTCGCCGCCGAAGGCTTTACGGCTCGCGTCGGCCGGGCGAAAATCGCGCATGAACCACACCCATCTGCATAGCCGGCGCCCACGCAGCGACATGGCCCGGGAGATCGGCACTCGGATCCGCGAGAGACGGGATGCGCTAGGCCTTACTGTTGCCGAAGTCAGCCGGGCGCTTGGCCTCAGTAGCGGGGCGGTTTCGCAATACGAGACTGGTCGCGCCGCTCCGAAGCAGGAGAAGATTGAAGCGCTTGCCGAGGTGCTGGGCACGTCGCCAGAGTGGCTTATGACCGGGCATGAGCCGGAGCATCTTGGCTATGCGCAGAGCGCAGCCGAAATTCGGATGCTGGCTCTCATGAGAAGGATTCCGGCGAGACTCCACCCCATTGTACTTGCTGCGGTGAAAGGTATCGCTGATGCGGAGCCGTCGCCAGAAGGCCAAATGGCACGCCCGAGCCGAGGTGATCGCTCGCCTTCGTGAGTGCCCCGCCCATATCACTTCTCGGCGCCGGCAGGATGGCGAATCAAATAGCCGGTCCGACGCGTCGATTGCGACTGTGACGCGCCCCTGGGCGCATCCTTAGCAACATGGCACCGGCCGGGCCGCAGTCACAAAGATGCTCCGGACAATAGCGGCATCATCCACCGCTTGGGGCGCGTTACGTGACAGACGGTATTCCGCAAACTCCCGAACCTCTTACCTCCCTATCCCGAGGTCAACTCCACATCATCGCGGTGCTGCAGCACCACGGTCAGATTCTGGCCGAGATCCACCAGATGGTGAGCCCGCCTGAGACCCGTGACGAACCTACGCTGCGGGACATCCTGGGGAGGATTGCCGAAGCGCTGGACCGGCAGACAACTGCCTTGGACGCGTTGACCGAACAGGTCAATCGCATCTCGGCGGCTGCGGAAAAAGACGGGCCGGCCTGATGATTACCTATCGGAAACTGACGGCGGCAGGTGCCGGCAAGCTCATTGTTGCCTATCTCCGTGAGCATCAGCTCGAGCCGGGCAAGGACGTACGGTTCGAAAGGGACCGGAGCGATGTGGAGTCAGGAGATCGCCTGAATACCTATTACACCGGTCGGGACGGAAAGGGCGCCTGGGGGCCGAATCTTGGAACCAGGATCACTGACGCCCTTGGGATCGACGTTGGGAAGATCCCAACGGATGAAGCATTGGCCCGTCTGTTCGAATGCAAGAGGGCAGACACCGGCGCGGAGTGGGCGGGCGCTCATGCAACGAGAACCATCTCGGGTTTCGATTTCACCGCGTCCCCCGATAAGTCTGTCACGCTGGCGGCTGAGTTCGCTGCCACCAAGGCAGAGCAGGCTCTGATCTGGCTGGCGATCCACAAGGCGAATGACCGGGCTATGGCATTCATTGCCAAGGAAGTCGGCGTTGCCCGACGCGGCAAAGGTGGAATGTCCTATGTGGAGGCAGGTGAAGTCGCCTGGGTCTCCTTTCGCCATTATACGGCCCGACCAGCCATGAAGATCCAGGACGGCCCGAACGGCGCAACTGCGGCAGTGGAGATCCCTGTGCCGGGAGACCCGCAAGCGCATATCCACAACATCATGCTCAACGCCGTTGCGACCGAGAGCGGACATCTGGGCTCCCTCGATAGCGCGCGGATCACGAAGACGACCTCGTTCATGTTCGGCGCCTATTTCCAGGCCGAACTGGCGCGGGAGTTGCGGGGTCTTGGCATCCAGGTGAGCGTGGACAAGAAGGGACGGGCGATCGTCATCGACGGTATTCCCCAGGAGGCGAAGGAGCTCTTCTCAAAGCGCAACAAGCAGGCGTCGCAGATGGCGAAAGCGTACGCGAAGCGCCAGGGGCTCGACTGGAATGAGATGAGCGCCGCGCAGAAATTCTCCATCCTCCACACGGCAAATCTCGCCTATCGCTCGAAAAAATACGACGGATCGAACGATCGCGAGATCTGGCGCGAGCAGGCGACCGAGATCGGGTGGCACCATGAGACTGTGCTGACAGACGCCGCTTACGGAGAACGGAGCGACGCACAGCGCTTCGACATGGCATATGGCATTGCGGCGGACTTGCTCGCCAAAGAATTTGCGACCGCGGCGGTGATCGACCGCGACGCTTTTCGTACCCATGCCGCACACGGGCTCATCGCAGCAGGCATTCGTGAACCTGAGGACGTCGAGCGGGTGGCGGACTTGATCGAGGCACGGGGCATCCAGATCGACGGGAAGCACGTTGCTTTCATCAAAGAAGAGCAGGAAGGGCGTGTCCGTGTCGCCACGACGGAGCAGCTCCGGGTGGAGAAGGAAATGGCGCGGCTCGCTGCGGTCTCATCGAGGACGCGGGCTGGCGCGCTCTCCGAAGCAGCCCTCGCGGCCGCGATCGAGCGATCTGGGCTCGATTTCGATCGGGAGCCCGAGCACGGCCGGGCCCAGCTTGCTGCGATAAGATGTCTGGGTCTGGCCGGAGGGCTCGCCTTTCTGACGGGCGTGGCAGGTGCCGGCAAAACGACGCTTCTGCGTCCTCTCGTCGACGCATGGCATTCGGACGGCCGTCGCGTCGTTGGAACTGCCATTGCGTGGCGGCAGGCCGAGGCCCTGAAGGACGCCGGGATCACTGAGTGCTACGCGCTTTCCCCGTTGCTCAAGCGGATGGCCTCGGGCGAACTGGTCCTCGGAAAAGATAGCGTTCTGGTGATCGATGAAGTGAGCCAGGTATCGCCCCGGCAGCACCTGCAACTCCTGGAGTTTCAACAGGAGCAGGGCTTCGCGCTGCGTATGCTGGGCGATCGCGAGCAGGGCCAGGCCATCGAGGCCGGCGACGGAGTCGAACTCATGATGCGCGTTCTGCCAGCGGAAGCTCGGGCGGAACTGCTTAGTACGGTGCGCCAGAAGTCCGCTCGGGGGCGCGAGATCGCCGGGCATTTCCGGTCCTCGGGTCGGGACTTGTCCAAGACAGAGGATGAACAGCGGCAGGCTGACACCGCTCGCGCGCGGGCGGCAATCGACATGAAGCGCGAGGACGGCACGATACGCCTGGTCGGCGGCGATCATGACCAGGTCGTCGCGCATATCGCGGACCTCTACTTGCGCCGCCGGGATATCCTCATTCAGGCCGGTATGACGCGCGGTATCACCATGTCCGCGCCGACAAACGAGGACGTCATGGATTTGAGCCGTGCTGTTCGCGAGAGGTTGCGTGCGCGAGGTGAGATTGGCCGCGAGGAGATCGTCAGGGCGGCTATCGATCAGCGCGGCGAGATATACGATCTGCCAATTTCTGTAGGTGACCGGCTCCGCCTCTTCAGCAGAACGCACGCACAGGTCGCGACGCATCGAGGCGCGAGGTGGCGTGAGTTAGGATCCAATGGTGACTTCGTGACGGTCAAGGGATGGTCAGACGAGGGGATCGTGTTGGAGAACGCCAAGGGACGGGTGGGATTGGTGCCGTGGTCCCGCCTGGCCGATAAGGAGTCCGGGCGGCTGCGCCTTGGCTTTGGCCACGCGATGACCCACGATTCCGCACAGGGGATCACCTCGGACGAGCACGTAAACGCGATGCCGCGCGGGTCGGCCGGGGTCACAGGCTTTACCACCTATGTGGGCGAAAGTCGGCACGTCTATGCGTGCTGGACCGTGGTCGCGGAAGGTGCTCTGAGGGAAGCCGAAACATGGGCCCGACCGCTTGGTGATATTCGCCCCATCACGACGGAAGACCTTTATACCCGTCTGGCCGCGGATATGGGACGCCACCCATACAAGTCCCTCGCCGTCGATCTGGCAAAGGCTGATCTGGCAGCCGATGAGCAGACGGCGCGCTGGATCCGGCAGTCCCATGAGAACGAACGCGCGCAACAGCGTGGGCAGGAACCTGGGCGCCAGATCAGACGCGAGATTGACGAGCGTCCGGTTCACGGGATCAAACCCGAGCAGTGGGATGACGTCAGTCGAAAGCTACGGAAGGCTGGCTTCGCCACCCAGGCGGCTCTGGACGCCGCTCGCCGATTGAACGAGAGGCCGCTTCGATCCGCACACCGTGGCCCGAACAACGCTCCCCCGCCGCCTTCGCCGGCGCACTCACATCCGGACCGCGATAGGGGGGCCGCCTCCAGGGTTCCATCGGCCGACCGCGACCTTTAGGCTCTCACGAGGTCCAGCGAAGGGAGCGGAACATTGGCTGAAGGACGTAACCAGGTATTCTCACCGGCTGACGTGCACGAACTCGCAACATGGCTCTTCTGGCTTCGGGTCCGCTCAGTCGGCGTTGCCGCATGCAAAACCGAGGTGATTGAATCGCGTGGCGTCTCGCTTCTGAACCGAGAGAACCTCGAATTCGTCCTGCGCGCAGACGTGAATCAGAAAGTCGGGGAATGCCTTACCGATCCTGCCCACGCCCAGGACCTAGTGACGGCGGCTGCTTCTGAAGCTTATGCCTACTGTTCCGGAGACGCCAACTTGAACGGTATGGTCTACGCCGACGAGGCTATGGGCGGCCGTGATCTGTTCGCCGGGCGTTTCCCTTACCCAGACCTTCCCGTTGCGCCCATCAATATTGAAGTGGTGGGGGCCAGCATTCCCACAATGGGCAACTGCTGGTGCGCACCCCGCTGCCGGCGGCTGTCGCCGTGCGGACGCCTGAGGTTCCTCCGCTCTTCTGGGTCCGGGACACCACGGCCGCCCTGGGGAAGGCATATCCGGTCCTGTTCATGAAAACCGGCGTGGCGCAGCTCGCGCAGGACCTCTGGTGCGTTCACGGGTATTGCAACATTCCTGTCCCCACCTTGGACTGGGGAGATCGGTTTTCGCTCGTGATTCCCAACGGCATGTTCTCATTGGAGCGGCATGTGTTCACGGGCGATGCCGGCATTATCGAAGCGCGCTACGACTGGCGCTGAATGCGCCGGCCGGGCCGCTATGAGTGACCTGACGAACGCAATCTCCGGGCGACGACACTGGCGGCGTTTCTGCCGCCTCGACTGTCGCTGGCCGAAGACGGGATGATGATCACTGCCTTCGGATTCTCCATCGGGAGTAGACGAACGTGCTTTTTGGTTTCCACCACGTCGAAGCCGAAGGCGCGCAGCCGGCGGCGGAGCGCCGCCGTCATCTTGCGATAGCCTCGCAGCATTCGCCGAAGTTCTGCGACGCGATCCACATCCTCCTTCATGCGGCGCCTGAGCGGTGCTTGTGCGTAACTCGCGCGTGAAGGTTGAGCGCGTGGACGATCCTGCCTTTCGCCGTCGCCTCCGACGCTCCCATGGCCATTTCAAAAGCGACCAGTTCGTCGCAGAGCGCCTGGTCGACCGAACGATCGAGCGGCTCCTTCGTCTCCGGCGTTTGCTCCGCCGGTTGGATCAGATTTCGGAATAGCCCCGCAAATGGGTCTGGAGCAGGTCTGATTTCCTCCCCGTTGAGTGTGAGCAGGTCTTCCGCGTCCTGAAGAGGTGATGCATCCTCGCCGACGATGATGGCCAGGCGCGAATACAACGCCCTGAGACCGCCGGTGAGTCCCGGCAGGCGGTCCGGTTCGACAAGATCCGCCCCTGCCGCAAGGTGACGGGCAACGCTCTCTACTACCGGAGATGAAGACGAGACGAGGCGCTCAGGCACAGGGGGAAGCGTCGGGAAAACCCGGTTGACGCCCTCAGGGCGGACGCCGGCATAGAAGAGTCGTGCATAGATGCGTCGTCCGCGGAACAGGATGATGGCCTGCCCCTGCCTCAGTTTCTGGATGTCGCTCCACGACACCCTTTTTACCTCCCGGATATCGGCGCGCTGCTGGTCGGCGTAGAGACCCAACGGGGAAGAGTTGTCGTAACCTGGGAGCACCGTGACCGGCATTGTGCCCCCGGATTCCTCGATCCACTGCCGGGTCGGACCTGCGTCCTCGACGTTCATGAGGATCTTGAGTTTCGGGTTCCCCAGAAGGGGCACGGTAAAGTCGCGACCGAGGGTCGCATAAAGCGTGCCGACCTCTTGGAACGAGATGAGGAGGAAGACATTCAACTCTCGGCCGAGTGCCATCATGGAATCGATACCTCGGGTCGCGAACTGTCCGACTTCGTCCAGGACCATCGGATACGGCACTTTTGATGAGGATGGTCGGTTGGCAACGAGGTCCTCGTAGTCTCCCTCGATCGACGTACCCAATGCGGCGGCGAGCGCGTACCGAAGAGCGGTGATAACTGCTTTGCCGAGCGCGCGGTTCGTATCGGGATGATTTTCGAGAGACGGCAGAAGAACGACGAGAATTCGCCGATTGTATATTATGTCGCGGAAGTCGATGTCACCGACATTACAGCCGAAGACATGGCCGAGAGTCGACGACATCTGAGTGAACGTCTTGCCGAATCCGCCGACGACGTATGAGTGCTGCTCCCGAACCTTGTCCTGCTCGCTGACGTCTTTTTTGTCCGAAAAGCCGCCTGTCTCGCTGACGTAATCCCTTACCGGGTTGAGCAACGAAGTGGGGAAGTGTTCCGGGAGTATGGTCTCACACGCGACGCCCTGATCCGCATCGTAATAGCTGAAGCGCCTTTCGCTATACAGTAAGCGCAGCCGGTCAATATCGCTGAACATTGTCCGGACAGTCTCTGCGGTGATGGGAACGCCGAGATTGTCTCGGACCCACACGAAGACGTAGGCCATGCCCCGGATGAGCGATTCAGCACGGTTGCGGAAATGGTCTGAATTTCCGCCGCCACCCTTGCTTTCTTCAGGAACGAATAGCGTAAGAAACAGTTCGGTCATGCCCTCCGCATTGACCGATGCAAACATGTTCCAGGTATTTGTGCGCCGATCTCCGCCGGAAACCATCAGGTTGATGATCCGGACGTTCGCCTCCTGGCCCCAGCGCCGGGCCATTGCCATGATGGTAAAGGGGAGGTTGTTGCTCGCCTTGCCGTCGACGATCGTAAAGCCGGTGCCTTGAGCCAGAGCATTGCACAGCAGGCTATAAATCAGTTGGGTTTTGCCAGATCCGGTTGCGCCTGGCGCAACTCCATGCATCGTCAGGTCATTGCCGGACAGCCAGATTTGCTGGCCGGTGACTTCGTCCCAGCCGAGTAGCCAGTCTCCGGTAGGGGGGCCCGGAATCTCGACACCTGGTCTTTTCGGGTCGGGCACCGGGTTCCCGTAATCCTTCCTCCCGGCATTCGCCGGCAGCCGCAGCGGAAGCGTCACCGGCCTTGTCATGACGTAAGCGGCGTATGCAGCCGCCAACGGGAGTGTCAGTGTGGTTAAGGCGGGCACCACGGCCGTCAGGATCGCGAGTGCGACGAGGCCGACGGCGGAAAAGCTGGTAGTGAGAAGTTCACCGACATGCTGAGAGAGGCGTCGGGTGTCGCGATAGGACAGGCCACCCGCTTGCTCGTGAAAGTCCTGAGGGCCGTCTATCTGGCGGCGGATGACGGCCATCTTCTAGTCAAGTCCGAACGCTGCGTTCGGCCCTCCCGGGTTCGGCTGACCTGGCGGGACCTGACGGATTGTCGGCGGGGGAGTGTCCGTCGCGGCGTTTGGCCCCCGTATAGTCTCCCCTACGGTTCGACGAGCAAGCGATGCTGAGTCCGCGGAGCTACCGTCATGCGCAGAGCCCGTCGCCCAATGCCATGTCAGGCCGCACACAAGCGCAAAGAGACTGGCCGATACAAGAGTCCTCAGTCTTGGCGGCGCAAGCACGCGAGACGGGTCTGTGCGTATCGTCGACGGCGGAACGGCCCAGTCGCCCGGGAGAGGAACAGCGGCGCTGCGGCCGTTCTCCCTCTCGACCGGCGAATGGGCGCGGTCCGGCGTCCGCTCGATTTTGACGATTGTCGCGTCGCCGTTCCGTTGGATGGTCACGACTGCTTCACTCGACGGGGCAAGAATAATCATAGACACCTCTCCGCTGTCAGAATTCCAGCGTAGAGACCCCGTTTGTAACCTCAGATTCTTCCCGTCCGCCCGGGGGCGGCAGGTGTCACCCCGCGACGCGCATGGCCTCGCCGGCAAGAGCGTCGAGAGTGATTACATGGTCGTCAGCCAGTCGCTGCAGGACGGCGTCGATCGCCAGCAGCGCGATCGCGGCAGGGACGTGGAAAAGACCGATCAGCCGATGACCTGTCAGACTGATTTCGTCCGGAACGATATGAAGGCCGAACCCGCTGCCGGCAGTGTCCTGCCGCCATAATTCCTCTGCCAGGCGAAGGAAGACGGGAAGGAACATATCCGGCTGGCTGATGCGCCATGACGGAATCGTCTCGAGGCCCGGTATGCCGGTTTCAAATCGATAGCCTCGCGCGTCGAGCATGATCTGAAGAGCACGCGCGAAATCGTCCGGATCGGTCATGCGTAGGCCCGCTTCTTCCTGGAGGGAAGACGGGGGCGTCGGGGGCCGCACACGATGACACGGAACATTCTCCAGGCAACCGGTAACGTCAGCCCTAGCCATGCGAGAACGGCGAAGAAGACCACTCCAGCTACAGCGGTTATCAGCGTCCACAGACGCATGTGGACAAGGAAGAGAAGCATCGGAGCCATTGCCCGAGCATCGACAATGAACAGCCGAACGGGGTCGGCCGAGAAGCGCCACATTTAGGAGTTACCTCCGGAAGCGAGTGCGTTTGTTCCCTCAGGCATTTCATTGCTCCTGTTGCATTGCTGCCGCTGCCACGGCTTCGGAAATCCGGCCGGCTTGGAACGCCTTCGTTATCGCCTGCTCAAATGTCTGGCCGTGTTTGTGTACAGCTTCGCGTGTCAGCCGCGGCCACTGGTCACGAGGGGCGTCAAGCAGCGTGTTGCGGATGGCGCGGTTCACGGGCAGGAACTCACGGATCGGCGTTCGCTTCCCATCAGTAGATGGCAGCAACCTCTGGTTCACCAGCAGCCGGAGGTTTTCCACGAAGGAGATGGTAAGATTGTCGCGCTGGTCCCCTGGACAGAGAGCGGCGACGCGACGGATGGTGGATTGGCAGTCGAATGTGTGCAGCGAGGACGTCAGGCGGTGCCCTGAAATGGCTGCCTGAATAGCACTCTCCATCGTGTCGCTGTCGCGGCACTCACCCACTACAATGTCAGTGGGCTCGCGGCGCATGGCTGCGCGGATGAACTCTCCAAACGTCGCAACATCGCGGGGAACCTGGCATTGCGAGATTGTCGAGTTCCTGCGTTCAACCAGATCGTAGAGAAGTTCGAGCGGCTGCGATCCCTCGATTATGTCACAGTGGATGCCGGGATCTTCCAGGCGTGCCCGGTTCACTCCACCCATCAGGGTCGTCTTGCCGGACCCCGTGGCGCCGCAAATAAGGTACATTCCCCGGTCTCCAGCGAGTGCCTCCATCAATGCCGGCTCGACGTCCTGTTCGGACAGCGGCCGCGGTATGTCGGCGAGCGGTCGGAAGGTCATCGAGATACCGGTCTCCGAGCCGACCTGAGTACCGATGGCATTCAGCCGGAAGGAGTGCCGTCGCGAACGTCGATCGAGACGGATTGTGTGGCTCAGATCCAGGGGCGTGCCCTTGCGGAGTTCAGCGACGCCGGTCGCGGATCGAAAGACGTGGGTGACCGCATCCTCCACATCGAGCGGAAGGCTCGCGTCGCGGGTAACCTGCCGGTTTCGGCCATGCACCCGTATTGTAACAGGCATCTTCGTTTGGATTTCGATGCGCGAGGCCTCTTCCGTCGCGCACCACACAAGGAAACGGTCCAGATTCTCGCTTCGCAGGTGGCTTCCGTCCTCGGGCCAGTAATTGTCTTCACCCATCGCCGCGCTTCCTCTGGGGCCCCTCAACGACCCTGATGACCCGGCGATGCGCACGGATGAGCGACTGCGGGAGTTCGGCGCGGGCACGTTTGGCTCCTCCGCCGCGTAGCGCCGTCATGTAGGCCTGTATGGGCGTTCGGAGAGACGCAGGGGCTGCTGATACGTCATAGCCAAAATAGACGTCGAACCTCGCGGCCTGGTCCAGTTGAGGGAGTACGGTGACCATCGCCGCGTCAAGATGCGTATCACCCAGGTTGTACCGGCGGACCACCCATTCCCTAAGCTCGAGGGCGGCCGTCCTGGCGGTGATGAACAGAATCATGAGGTCGGTCGGCGGAGGGGGAGGCGTGATCATGGCTGGTCTAGTGCGTGGAGGATTGACGTGAAATCCGGCTGGACGAGCGGGCTTCCCGCTCGACACTCTGCGCCCCAGTGCGCGATGGCGGCGGCTGCCTCAGCGCATGGTGCGATAGTCATGTCATGAGCCGGCCGGCCGTCCCGGGGATAGGAGGCAGCCGCAAGGACCAGCCACAGGTTGCGATCCACGAGCTGCACAGAGGCAAAGATGCCCGGGTTCACGACGCCGGAGCGGAGGCGTGCTTGTTGCATGAGCGAGAGCAAGGCGGGCCGCGTCCAGGCATGCTTGCCTATCAATGCGAGCGCTGTTGGGAACCTCTCCTTCGAGAGGCGCCGATCAATAGACCGGACATACCGTGCGGGCAGCGTCGCGAATGCCGTCGGGGCTCCCTTCAGCCGTGGGTTCGACAGCGCCCTCGATAGCTCCTCAAGGGCCGCCAAAGCTTCATCCTTTCTCCGCTGGTCAAAAAGGGCGAACACGAGGAACAACGTCCGCTCTATCGGCGAGAATGACGTCAAGCTTTTCAGTTCGTGACCCAACTGCGACCTGAGGGCCAGGCTGCCTTTGATGAATCGCTCATGTCGCGTCTCTCCCGTCATGTGCCGCTCGCGCCATTCAGAGGCACGTAGTGCCGGGTCCATCGGGCGTAGCGGCTGGTTCGCCGGCGCGGGCTCAGTGAGCTTGGTGCCGCGCCCGATCCACGCCAATCCAAGCGGGTGGATCCGTGCAAGGGTGGCCTGCATGCCATCAAGACCGAAGCGTCGACGGTAGCGCTCGCGGGGAGCGCGCGTGAGGCACAGGAAAGCAAGAGCAACAATAACGGGAATGGCGACCCAGCGTAAAACGGACCCGGTAATGGTGCACAGTGTCCAGAGCGTTCGGGCGGAGACATGTTCCGGATCTGCGTCGCGGAGGTGCTCCCGTAAGGGATCGAATTGGTGCGTGAAGGCTCCGATGGCCTCCAGTTCCAGCGCCTGCACCGCCAGTATGGCGGTGGCCATCTGGGTATGGAATTTCCACCACAGAAAGAAGGAGAGCAGCGCAGTGCCGATCGTCATCCCGACGAACAGGCTGCTCAGGCGCTCAGGATCGAGGGTTCGTGTGCCCGCGTCAGGGGTGAAGGGCTTCATTGCGCGTCTTCCGTCACACGCCAATGCGCCCGGTTCGCGTCGAGGCCTGGCTGCATTCGAATTTTCAAGTCGTCATTGCTGAGGCGCATGATGTCGTGCCCACCCTCGACGTCTACATGCCGGTAGCTGATCTCGGGCGGCGCAACCTTTCCGGCACGGAGTAAGAGTCGGTAGCGGGCCATTCCCATCACGTCACGTTCGAGGCGGCCGAGATCCGCGAGGAAGATATCGACGGCCTGCCGTTCGCCTGAGGCCCAACCGTAAGCGAGCCCGGTTTTCCAGATTTCCACCTCGTGCGGCGTGCGCGGACGCAGAACGTCGGGAGGGGGGGCGACGGCGCCGACGGTGCGGACAAGCCACGTCCTCCATTGGGGCACGGCGGAGACGAGGCGGGCTTCTCGCGTGATCTGGTAGACTGTTGCAGTTTCACGCGCCGTTTGGCCTGTCGGATCGAGAGCAAGTGCCATTTGCGCTTCAGTGACCACGGGCGGCCGAAGCAGCGTCTGCCCGTTGCCGGCGGGAAGTACGAGCGTGCGGAAATCGATCTTCCGATCGAGGATAGGCGCGTAGCGGCGGAGCATCTCGTTGATTGCGAATGACTCTGCTGCTCGGCCGCCCTGTGCGCCGGCTGCCCATGCTGCCTGACGAACGGCCTCGTCCCGGTCGTGGCCCTCCTCCTTTTTTGGGGAGTAACCGGGCCGGATGGCCATCAGCGCTTCAAGGGATGGCGGCCGATCGACGTCCGGAATATCGGGAGCTTCGGAAGCTCCCGCGATCGGCGTGTCGATCGCGTTGGCAGCCGCAGGCACCGTGGCCGGGATCTGAGGCACCGGGCTCTCGACGGGACCGTCGCTCTGCGCGGAAGCGTGCGCGGGATACGCGCAAAGGGATGCAATGAATAAGCCAATAGCGGGACGGAGTGCTTCACGCATGCCAAATCACCCTAAGAGTATGGTTGGGGACGTCCACCTCGATTACTGCGCGCCCGGCAGACGCGGCGGCGATTTCGTCCAGTAGACCGCCAATCGTTGTGTCCTCACGGTCAATCCGGACGGTCGGCACAGCGGATGCCGCAGGAATGTCGGCTTGATAGCCCAGTCGGTTTGCGATCATGAGGACTGCTCGATCGACCGGACCGCTCCAGTGCCAGTTCATCGGGCGGTTCATCTCGGCCGGGAGAACAGAGCCCGCCCGCACCATGGGAAATCGTACAGCCCCGACCTGGTCGAACGAGTTGAGAATGTGGGCCATTCCTTGGTCGACCGTAGGTGTGGGCTCGCTTTCGCGCGGAGCGCACGCCGAAATCGACAGAAGGAAGAATAAGGAGATGGGAGAAAGGGAGCGTGGTTCGCTGCGTCGCATGACGTCAGGATGGTCCATGTGATTGTGACTGCGCGGCGATGGATGCGTTCCGCCAGACCTTGCGCTGATAAGCCTGGTTGAGCTTCGGAGTGCGGGAATTGTAATTCCCTACGCGCCGCCAGAATTCTCCTGGCTCGGCCGGCGTATGACCGTCAAGTTCGCGGGCGAGGATCCATGCGCCGACATGGAGATTCAAGCACCCGTCGTTGATGAGTTCGTCGCGGGTGATCCCGAAATGAGCGAGTTCCGCGAGATGGGTTGAGTTCACCTGCGCCGGCCCCATGTCGTACGAGCCGTTTGGATTGCGGGAGATGCGTCCAACCGCGCCGCCCTCTGTCAGCAGGATAGCGCGGAACAGGACTTCCGGAATGTGGTAGTGGGCTGCGGCGCGGGTAACGCAGGTGGAAAGGGCTCCAGGCAACGGCCTCGCGGGCGGAGGAGCTTCGTGTTGATGCGGCTGCCCCCCATGGCCGCCGGCACCTGCCCATGCGAGAATCCACGCGCCGGCGGCGATGTTCATGCAAACGTCGTCCCGAACCAGTGTTGGGTCGAACCCTGCGCGTTCGAGAATAGGTAACCAGCCGGGATCGATGCGCATCACGCCAATCCCCCTTTGTCCGGAGTTTTCCACTACGTGGGCGATGATGGCACTCGGCACATGATATGCGTCGGCGGCGACGGCAGCGCATGGCGGGAGATCCGTCATTGAACGTCCGTCAGGTCGAAGTGATACTGGTAAATCAAACGCAGGATCAGGAGCTCGTCGAGGACGTCGGGAAAGTACCCCAGCGCACTCTCGTCGGACGCTGGCCGAAAGTCGTAGAGCCGCGATCTGCCTCGCCGCTGAACCAGTTCCATGCCGACGCTCTCGCCGGCAAGGCGGGGGGATTGCAATTGCACCGCCAGAAGTTCGGCGTTTGGGCACTCGCGTTCAAGAAGATCCGTCAGGGGCTCAAAATGCCAGCCGATTGGATTCGAGGGTCTCGAAATCATAACGAATAGCGTGGCCTCGCGGGCCGCCATAATCCCTCTGAAGCGCGCGATGCGCCGCGCAAAGGACTCGCGGGTCGAGGCGGAGGTCAGGTCGGCATGGGGAAACATGTCGGACAGGCCGAAACGATCTCGATAGGCGGGGTGGGCCTGCCCGGCCGGTGGCATGAAATCTCGGAAGTCCGTCTCGAGGACATGCAATATCATCCCCGGCGTCGAGAAGATCCAGTCGAACGGCAACGCATATCGCCTGAGCTCGGCGGCGCGGAGAATGCCTGCTGCGAGACAGTGAGTCCCGAGGGGTACGATGTGGCGCACCTTCCTGCCGTTAATCGAGCGTGTACCGTAATCCGGCATTTTGCCTGAGCGCCGATGCTGATACCGCGTCAGCGACGTCCGCATGGAAAGAAGCCATGCTGGGGTGAAATCATATGTCCCGCGCTTCACCTGCGCCCCAGGCTCGCGGTGGATGGCGTTGCTTCTCATTCGGCGCTGCAGAGATGGAGGGAGCTGAAGCCGTAATCGCCATACCAAAGTTGTTCGATGTTCATGTCGGTTGTGCCGGGTGGACAGCTGTAGCCACCGGTAACGAGATTCGGACGATTATACCCTGTGTACCGGAGCGTCGTTGTCGGGACGTAGGTCGATATCTGGGCGGGAGGAATTTGCCATGTACCATTCAGGCACGACAGCAGACGGCCGGAGCCGTCTGCTTTTGCCGCAATCGTACCATTAGGTTCGCATGAATTGCCCGGCCAGGCGTTGCCTCCGTCGGTGCCGAGTCTGACGGAAGTGAACGTGGCGTGGTCGGCCTGAAGATCCGCGTTCGTCCCGTCGTAATGTTGCATTGACACGGAGCCAGGGGTCTCAACGGCAGCGTTGGTGGTGTCTCCGTAGAAGCACGCTCCGCTGACCCATAAACCGCACCCGGGAGTGATGACGCTGGCGTGGTCTTGAATGTCGACGTGATCGCCGACTTTTACGTACCCGTTATTGGCGATGATATTGCTTTGGTTGCCACCGGTCCCGGTGGCAATGGTCCCCTCGAAATAGCCGTCCTTCGCATGCAGGCCCCCGCCCCAGCCGGCAGGAAGTCCGGCATACGGATCAAGGCCGTTGACCCCGATGTTACGCGTGAAATAGCCGGTGTCGGCACCGATATTCGCCGGGGTGCCGTCGTAGTGCTGCATGTAGACGGTCCCGGGCGTTCGCACCGCAGCGTCGTTGTCATCGCCGTAGAGATAGGCCGACCCGACTTTTACACCGCCATAGCCACCATTCGGGTTGCCGGCGTTGAAGACGCCGCGAGTTGCGTTGACGTTGTTGGCGTCGTTGATGTCGTTCCCACCCATATCCAGCGAGGCTCGCATTGTGTTCAGTTCAGGATGTCCAGCGACTGAATCGCGATAAAGGTAATCCGTGGTCTCGCTCGATGCGTTTGCCCCGACGAGGATGCCGTACAGATGGCCTGGGCCTGGATTTGGCAATCCAGCAAGAGGCAATTGCCAGGAGCCGCTTGCTCCATAGGCATTTGAGGAATTCATGGAGCCGAACATTCCGTCCTCGGGCACGAAGCCGCCCTGCGCGCCCGTCAGGGACGCGATCGCAACGGCGGATTGGCCGGTCAGTGTGATCCCGTCGGAACTCTCGACGATTGCGTCGAGGGTTTTACTTTCAGGTTGGCGAACGTAGATTTGCCAGTTCTGACGGTATGGATTGACGGTGGTGAAGCCGGACGGCAGGTCGCCGTCGGCAATCAGAGCTGAGATGTCGATCGGCGACGTTCCTCCTACGGGAACAGTGCTCGCGAGATCAGATCCGTGCTTGTCGATGTAGAGCTGGGCGGCCTTCAGGAGCGCCTGGAACTGTCCGGCTGTGGTGGCATTCACAGCCTGCGTGGTGCCGTTCTCGATCATGCCGAAGTAGCGCGGGAGAATTGTGAGTGTGATGAGCGTCGCAATCATCACGCCAATAAGGGAGCTCATCGGTAGCCGGTTCCCGAGAGGCTTACGACAGACACAGCGTCTCCCACTGGCGCGGAAACAGGAAGCAATCCCATGTTGCCGGCGGAAGGAGTCGTCCATCGATCGCCGAGTGAAGTGCCGATACTCATGTCGCCGTTCGTTATGTGGATGGCGGCGGCAATCTGATCTGACGTCAGTTCCATCCACGCTTCGATGGTGACTGATTGGTCGTTGCGCACGATCTGATTTCCTGCGCTGGAGAGATCAAATCCATTACTGCCGAGGCCGAGCTGACCGAGAGTAATCGAGCCGGTAGCGCTCGGGTGGTCCTCGAGATATTTGAGCAGCGCCGCCTTGTACGCGAGCCACGCCTGTGCCGCAGCAGCGCCGCTACCCGAGGATAGCGGCGTGTTCTGGTTCTGCACCACATGGAGGCTCAGCATCGAACTCGTCACGGTTACAATAAGCCACATCGCGAGGAGGATGAACGGCATATGTGCCGGTTATCCGGCATACTCGAATGTGACGGAGGCCGTGCTTGCGCCGCTGGAGGCGTTACAGGCGTTGGCAATCTGGGTTGCAGCATCACTGTTGGAGAGCGGAATGTCGTCGCCATTGATATTGACGTTCTGAGGCGCCTGGCTTCTGGCGAAGGTCGCGCAGGAGTCGCCGTCGACATTGCTCCAGGCAACCTGGAATCCATTGCCCCATGTGCCGATCGTCACGGTGGAGCCGCCCCATGGACCGGCAATAGTATTGCCATCGCCGTTGAGCATGGACTTCGGCACCAGCGCCGCGCGGATCGCGGAGCTATTGGAGATGCTCGAGTAATTACGAGCCATCATGCCGCCATTGTAATAGGTCTCGATGTTGGTCGCGAGCTGGCTCTGTTCGCCGGCGGCAGTTGAACCGTTGTTGCGTGAGAAGACCTCGTAGGAGCCGGCGAGCACGGCAACCACGGCGAGCAATACCGCCCCGGCCTTCACGAGTAGGGAGATAATCTGGTCCATGCGAAGCCCCTGTGATGGTTTTGTAAGGCAGTATCCCCGGCTCGTTTGTGACTGCGCGCACGGCGGTCACATTGGCTGGCCGCCGCCCATGTTTGAGCCGATGTTGTTGGATGCGACGATGAGTGCCCCAGCGAGGAGCATCATCAGCGTGGTGGCGAAACTCTTGATCGCGGCAGCCTGCGCGAGCGTCGAAAGCTCGATCTCGTCGGCCCACATTTTGCTGGACTCAAGGAGGCGCCCATATGCTCCCTTGCCGCCCCAGCTAGCTTCGATATCGTCGATGACCTCGGGAGACGGAAATGCCAACCCGCTGTCCTCCATCGCTTCCGGAAGCGACATTCCCCTCGGACCAAGGCGCGCCAGGATGGCGCCAAGGCGCTCGGCGAGCCATGGCGAAGCCCCCTGCATCTGGTGTGCGAGAGCATCGGTATCGGTCATCCCGGCGCGTACGAGGGCGATGAAGCTCGAAATCCAGATGTATCCCTGGATGTTCCGGTAAATCGACCACGGGGGCATGCGCTCCAGCACCACACGCAGCGGCCCGGTCAATCTCGTCAGGCTGAGCCAGACCGCGACAACGGTGGCGATCAGCGATCCAAGTATGATGAAGGCATTCGCACCGGTCGCAAGGTTTGCCGCAAAGACGAGCACGTCTTGGGAGGTGCTGGCGGCGTGCTGGCCTGGAACCCCGTGCAGGAGGGAGGGGATGACCATTTTGGCCATTGCGTACAGGTAGATAAAGAGCACCACGATGTACATGAGCGGTTGAAAGGCCGCACTTCGCGCCGCCCGCATGATCCGGCCTGTCCTCGTCTTGATGTCGCACACCAGGTCCATTGCCGACCCGATGTCGCCGGCACGCTCTCCCGAGAGGATCATCATATATTCGTCGTCGGGGATGTATGGGCGAAGCGCCTCGGCGAAGGGCAGGCCTTGTTCCGTCATGCGCCTCAAAACGCTATCGAGCAGGCGGGGCACGGAGGAGCGGCGTCTGCGCTTCTGTTGGCGCGAATACATGCGAAGGATCCGGTCTACTGAGGCATTCTGCCGCATACGAACCGAGATCATCCGGTAGAGCTGGGCTCTTGTCCTCCAACGGAAGGACATATGGACGTCGAGCCATTCCGTCAGATTGGCGGTAACGCCAGGGCGGGATCGCGCGCTTGAGGTGTAAACGATGTTGAGCGTCATGCTGCCTCGGCGGCGCCGGCGGCGCGTTCAGCCATGACGGCGTCGTATGTACGGATGCGATCGACCTTCGCGGTGACCTGGTATGGATCGACGAGGCCGGCAAATACCCGACCCATGGCGGTCTCTACCATCGAAGCATCGACGCCTTTTCGGGCTCGAAAGCGATGTCGGGCGACCGAAACGCCGTGTCGCACAAAGTCGCTCATCAGCTCCTCGTCGGTTTCCACGACTTCCGCGACTGCTGTTCGCCCCCCGATCCCGGTACCCAGGCAGTGATGGCAGCCTGGTCCCGCGCGGCGGATGCGCGATGGATCTGGGCCCCATGTCGGTACAGCCTCGCGGGTCCGACGTGGCATACGGTCGTCGTCGCCCTTCCAGGGCACGGCACAATGGGGGCAGAGTGTGGGCAGGAGCCGCTGCCCCACGATGCCGCGCACGATCGAGGCGTTGCAGGTGGTTCGGAAACTCAGACGTTCGTAATCCATGTTCTGCAGGCGCAGGGGATAATCGAACGGGTCATCGACGTGGAGCGTTGTGACGACGAAGTGTCCGGTCTGGGCTGCGTCGAAGGTGGTGAGGGCCACCTCGGTATCACGGATCTCGCCGACCATCATATCGTCGGGGTCCATACGCAAGGCGTTTCGTAGCCGCGCCTTGAACTCCTTTCCGGCAGCGTCTGCGGAAAGGGCGTTGGAGATATCCATCTGGATAGCCCATGGCATCGGATATTCGGCCGGCTGTTCGATCGTGACCAGACGTCTCCCAGGCTCCGTACGGGCTTTATGCTGCAACGTCTCGAACAACAGCGTGGTCTTGCCTGAGCCGGTCGGGCCGGTGCAAATCAGCACGCCCGAGGGCGCTATTGAGATATTGAGGATGCGATCGACCTGGTCTTGGGAGAAGCCATAGCCCAGGAGCTTCAGGTGCCCTTCCGGCCGTCGAGGTGCGTGGAATTCAACCGCCGGCTGGGTGCCACGACGAGCACTGCCGGACCTGGCATACTGTAGTCGAAGGATCATGAACTTGCCGCCCTCGGATACCGGCAAACAAGGACCCTTCACGATACGAACATTGGCGAGGCCAGTGCCCTTGAGGACATCGCCGGCAACTGCTGCATCCTGGGATTCGCCCTCGCTGTACGCGCTGTCACGAGAACTCGCGAGCGTGTACATGGCGCGGATCAGACGGTCGGCATGGTCATTCGTCAATTCGTGGGCGACGACGAGCGTTCCGTTAATCCGGAACATGATTTCAGTATGGCGTTCCTTGCGGTGGATATGGATATCGGAGACTCCGCTTTCCGCTCCCTCACGAAGCAAGGCCAGGCATTCGCCTCGCACCTCCTCATCGAGATTGTCGTCTCGAGAAACCACAAGAGCGTCGTGGTGTGCCTGCTGGATGCGCTCTGTGACGGTCCCCATGCGCTCCCACTCGACACGAAGCGTCGCGAGGCGAGGCTCATGGCGCGCTTCAGCCAACCACGTCAGCATGACCTCGCGACGTTTGAGCGCCTCGTTCGCGAAAACAACCTGGTTAATCTCGTCGATGTGGATTTGCCCGCGCAGTTCGGCGGGAACCTGAATCGCATTGTCTTCTCGGGCCGTAGCCTTCTTGCGGAGAAGCAGATTGAGCATCAGCTCGCCTTCCCTTTGGTCACTGGCTGCACGGCGGGTTCGGTGAACGAGACCTTGATTTGCCACGCGCCCAAGGTGGGACCAGCTTCGCTCCCAAGGTACGCGCGCTTCATTTCAATCATCCGCAGCCCTTTGAACTGGTCCCACCGCACGGCCATGGGATCGCCCGGCCACGCGAACGTCGCGCTCGTGGTTGTCATGGGCAGCCGACGGTTGCCGATCATCAGGGTGACGGGCGAGCGATTAATCTGCGCCGGCGCGCCTGCAGCCTGGAGGAATCCGAACAGGTCGCGTTCCTCGAGCGTGTTGTCTTGCTCCTCGGGAACCCCGGGCGCGACAAGCAGGGGTAAAGCGTCGTCGACGATGTTGCCGTTGTTGGTGATATCCCCGGGGGGAGCGTCGCTGAGCGAGCCTCCCCTACGCGCCCATGAAACTGTCGTCTTGTCGTCTGCACACAGCACGCCAGCAACGACCCAGCCGCGGTGGAATGCGGCGGACGGCACGGCGGAGACGCATGCTTTAACCCACGCAGACGGCTGAATGGTCGGCGGTGTGCTCGGAGCTTCCGGCGCCGGCTTAGGCTTCGTTGGGCGATGCAGCATTGCCTGCCGCGCTCTGGCCCGGACGAGTTCCTGCTGATGCTTGTGGTAAACGTGGGTGCCTTCGGCAACACCGAGGGCAAGGGTGAGGGTCGCAGCCGCCGCGAGATATACGGGCCGGAGCGAGGTAGAGCGGACAGAAAGGGGAGCGTCAGGAAGGCCGGCTTGCAGCGTTTCGAATTCTGCTCTGGAGAGGATGTCCCGGCGTTCGAACGTGAAGCCTTCGAACCCGCTGCGGACGGCCGCGATTGTCTCGTCTCGGTAGATGGTGTCCGATCCGGGGAGAGGGCGGCCGGTGTCGTCTGTTGCCACGACCCAGAACTGATCGAGGCCAACCTCGTATTCGCCATAATATCGCGGGCCAAACGTCGATGCGACCGCGAGCATCAGGCTGTGGAAGGATTCCTTGAGATCTAGTTGCTCGGCTACAAGAAAGCCGATGGCCCCCGGGAACAAAGGAGAGCGAACCGTGTAGTTTGCTCCGAGGCCGAGCGCCTCGGAGCGGAGAGCAAAGAGCGAGGGACGTCGTTCGTATGTCCGCCAACGCAGGTCGCCGCACCAGATTCTGTGCTCAGCCCGAATGAAGAATGCCATGATTCGCCCCGTTAACCATGTGTCGGCGGCGGATAGCTCGGCGCGCCGGGCACTGCGATGATTCGGGTCGGCGTGGGGGCGTCGCTGCTTCCACGCAGGGTGAGGACGGAGCCGTCCGGCCGACGCAGGGTCAATCCGCGCGATGAGATGGCGGTAACGACACTCTCGTCGCGAAGGCGCGTTCCGCGTTCCACGTCCTGGCTGCTGCCATCGCTGAAGCGCAGGGTAGCGCCTGTCCGCCCGCCGTCGGTCCATATGGTGTCATAGGTCGGCGCTGGAGACGGCGCGGGCGGTGCCGGCACGGCGTCGTCTTGCCGTGCAGGGAGGGGTGGCGGCTGAAATTCGAGAGCGGATCGATCAGGCGCTCCGACCGCTGCTCGCGGTTTGTCTTTCTCGGTCAGGCGGCGAATGTTCTCCTGCATTGCCGTGCCAAGGTCGGAGACGATCTTCGCCTGCTGCATTACGGTGACGCAGGCGTTATTCGCATCCAGTTCCGCCGGCGTGAGTACCTGACCGGGCGCGGGTTCCGCCAGACGGCTCGCGCATTCAGGGATTGGGGTTTGGGCCCGCACCTGGAGAGGCGCGGCGAGGGCGATGGCCGCGGCTGCAATGGCGCTGCGTCTCATAGGGTCCGGGCCTCCACTGTGACGACGACGTGTGTTTTGGTTACCTGGGCGTCACCGCCGCCGCCGAAGAGCCAGTTCAGTGCTGATCCCACGCCGGTACGGCTGCGGGACGTGGCATCGTCGACGTAGCCGCTCAACACCAGGGTCGAGCCGCTCGGGAGCGCAACGGTGTCGTCTAGCGAAGTGCTCGACGTCTTCGGCGCCTGGATGCTTGAGCCATTCGACGTGATGTTCTGCACCGCAAGGAGTGTCTGGAGCAGGAAATTGGTGTGCAGCAGAATGCGGTTGTCGACGATCTTGGGCGTCACCGAGCCCATGAAGCCCGACATCACCACGCCGGGGGACAAGGAGTTGGCCGTCCCGGCATTGGTCGCAAGGGTGGATACGGTGCTGGCCAGATACGTCGTGTTGATGCCGTTCTGGAGGGGCGCAGTGACACCGTTGGTGGTGACGACGGACCGATCGTATTGCTCGGTGACGTTGCCGAGTTCGTTCAACGCCTGGAAAACGACGTTCGATCCGGAGAACAGGCCGCCGGTTCCGCGACCCGTGTCGAGGATCGATGCGCCGAAGCGGAACGGAGTGTCACCCGACTGGATCGAGGGGATCGTCGCCGGCGTCGACGTCAGGCCGACCAGGCCGTTGTGCGACTTGAATGCAAATTGCGGACTCCAGCCATAATTCGTCTCCCGAGTGATCTTCACCGTGTAGACGTGGACCTCGACGGCGACCTGCTTCATCAGACTTTCGTTGACGCCGTGCATCCAGTCTTCGATGCGGGCGACCTGATCGGGTGTGCCCGTGACGGAGAGTGTTCCGAGCCCGTCATCTGCGACGACCTGGGCTCCTCCTGAGACAATCTGGGCCGTGCGCTCGATGGTCTTCCAGCGATTGGTTTTACTGGTGTTACTGATCGACGCCATGCCAGCGGACTGGCCGGATGAGCCTCCCGAGGACCCGCCCATACCGCCACCGCCCATACCGCCGCCGCCACTCATGCCCCCGCCCGACATGCTCCCGCCGGATGAGCCACTCCCGCCCCCCGTGTAGGCCACGATCGAGGTGTTCGCGTTCGTGTCTCCGGGGAACGCCGGAATGGTGAACGTGCGCGTTTCTGTCCGGAAGAACTCGATGTGTCCATCGACCCAGCGCTTCCATACCCCAAAGCGTGTCGCGATCGCCTGGAAGACGCCCTCGCGTGTCCCGCTATATGCCAGCCAGTTGCCGCTGCCGCGCCAGGCCGGGAAGGAAGAACGGGTTCTTGAAGCGGCGGCGGAGGCGAGAGCGGACGCAACCGGCGGCGGAGGCAGGTTGGTGCCGTTGAAGGTGATGGGAGTCTGATTGCCGGCAGACCCGAGACTGTCCGCCAGATCGTCCTGTTCGGCATCCGGAGCGATCCGGACGGGGATACCGGTCTGGCGACTGGCCTGGATGGCGGCATCCCGCAGGGAGACCGGGCGCGCGATCGTGAGCGAGGACTGTACCTTCAGAATATCGGGCAGCGGATCCGCATCATGGAGTGTCTCCCCCACGAGCCACGGCTTGTCGCTCTCGGTGATAATTGGCGTGTTCGGTACCCTGGAGTCACGCGATCGCGCGAGAGTATCGTCTTCGCTCCGCCTCGCCTCCTGGAAGTCCTGACACGCGCTTAGAAGCGCCATCATCGCGACGGCCGAGAGAATATGACGTTTGGTTTTCAACGGCCCTGTCCTCCGGGCGACGTGACGACAAGAAAACGGTTGCTCGAGTGGAATTCCGCGCGGATGGACTTGCCCTCATCCGCGATCGTGCGAATCACGTCGCTCATGACGGTGTGGAAATCGCCCGTGAAGGTGGTGAGGGCAGGCACATTCCAGTTCAGCTCGTGCGGCCACTCGACCTTCCAACCGGCGCGGTCGGCCCAGGCGATCATCTGATCGCGGATGGGCTGTCCTTCGACGAGCGTCCAGATCTCCGCTGGAGGCTGCAGCTTGAGCGGCGCGGCCGGCGGGGCCGTCGGCGCCTGCGGCTGCCGGTTGATGAGCGTTTCGTGGATCGGGAGTGCGGCGCCTGTCCGCGCAGGCGCCGGCAGCGGAGATACGTTGACGCCTCGGATGTTCGGCTCGACCGTATGAAGCTCCGGCTGGGACGGGATGCGCATTGCAAGCGAGGCGCCAGCGCGCAGTGTGCAGCTTCCCGTTCGGATCAGTGCTCCATCGGCTGCATGCCCGTAAAGGCACGTTGCTGCGGCGTCATCGACATCGAGTTCGAGAAGCAGGTTCAGACCAACGGCCGAAATCGAATAGCGCACGGTGTGCGCGCCGGGGTAAGGCATCCCGTCCGGGGAAAGGGCGAAACCGCGCTCCCGCAAGGTGTCGCTGAGAAGCGTCTGTGCGTGGGCCTCGTCGGCTCCTCCAAATGGAGACAGACGCAGGGTTGATTGCCCAGGGTCCATACTGTTGGCGAGGATATCCGCGATAAACACCGTCAGCGCGGACGTGTCCCGGAATGTTGCCCCGGTAACATGAGAGGCCCTGTCGGCGGGCGTCTCAGTGGCACAGCCGGCCATAAGCCCGAGCAGAGTTGCGCCGATAAGGGTGGGGTGGCGTCGGATCACGTCTTGCCTCCGTGGGTAATTCGGATCACAGGCGCGCCAGGCCCGGCTCCTATCAGCATCGCTTGATCGACCCGCCGATCGACGACGTAGGAGTCCCCAATCACCCTGTAGGGCTGCGCGGCACTAAGCGCAGGTGAGATGACGAGCAATCGAGGGGCTGAGACGATCCCGCCGGGCGGGAACTGGAAATAGGTGTGCCCGTCGTCGCAGTAGACACGCATCGGCTTCCAGGGGAGATCGGGACCCTCAATGTGGTAGGTGAAGTCCGGTCCTGATTTTCCCGGGGATTGTGACGTCGGCGTCGGCGGCTCAGGTTGGGTCGTGCCGTCGGACGGCCCGTAAGTGAAGGCGACTGTGCGCATGGTGTCGCCGTCTGGCTGGAGCGCGAGAGCGTAAGAGCGCCGGCTCGTGGCGAAGTGCAGAACCGATGGCCGCGCGCCGGCCTGTGGGGTCAGAGCAACTGCCCACCCAGCGTGTACGCCTCGCGTGCCCCGAACGAGGTCGGCGCGCCACCCACCGAGGTCGGCGCCCGTGAGCGCGCTTCCGTCCATCGTCTCGCCGCGCTGCAGCCTCACAAGGCAGATGCTTCCGGGCGCACAGCGGATCCGCGGATAACCGTCCCCGTACGCGAACCAGACCGCTGACGGTCCAAACACCGGACGCGCTTCTTGGGCCTGCGCCGGCTCAGGCACGGCGCTCGGCGTGGAGGTCGGTGGCGTGATGTTGAGGGGCCGCTGCGCGCGGCGAGCGTCAGTTACGGCGAGAGGGATGGCCCCGCGTGCGGGGGTCTCGATCCGCTCGTTGATGCTGCCTAGGAAGCCGTTGATCCGATCGAGGCTGCGTTGCAGCGCCAACTCGGGAGAGGGCATGCCTGGAACCGAGACGGACACGGGCTCGCTCGCCGCCTCGCTGCACCCGGCAATCAGGGCCGCGCTGATGATAGGGGTCAAGATCCGGGCAGTCTTCATCCTAAACCGCGCTGGAAACCCCGGCATTTTTGCCGGGGAGGAAAGCGAAAAGCCTCTGTACTTTTCTCTCGTTCCATATTAAGTTAGCCGCGTGGCGTTTCGCGGTTTCACATACCGACTTGAACCCGATCTTGCGCAGGAAGAATCCTTCGCGCAGTTCGCGGGCGTCTGCCGTCTGGTGTGGAACCTCGCGCTCGAACAGCGCCGCAATCACTGGCGCAACTATCAGGCGCGCACGGGAAACAATCTGAACTATGTGGCGCAGGCGCGGGAACTGACCGCCCTGCGCGCCGATGTCGATTTCGTCCGCGCCGTCAGTCAGGTGTGTCAGCAAAACGCGCTCAAGGCGCTTGATGACGCCTATCGCCGTGCGCTCAAGGGCCTCGGCGGTTTCCCGCAGATGAAAAAGAAAGGCGAACACGACAGCTTCACATTCGCGGGGCGCGATGTTCAGGTCGAGCGCCTTAACCGTCGCTTCGGTCGCGTGAAGCTGCCGAAGATCGGCTGGATCAGGTTTCGCATGACACGAGACCTGTCCGGCAGGATCACCGAAGCCACGGTCTCGATGACGCCGCTGGGGTGGCATATCTCCATCGGCTGCAAGGATTGCGACGTGCAGGCGTTCGCGACCGACAGAACCGTTGGCGTTGACCGGGGCGTGTCCGTTCCGCTGATGTTGTCTGACGGAACGCCCTATGCGCTGCCGGAGACGTTGGCGCTGCTGGATCGTCGGGCTCGCAAGGCGCAGCGCGTCGCTAGTCGTCGCAAGCGTGGATCCCGCCGATACGCCAAGGCCCAACGTCGGGTTGCGGCGATCCGCGCCAAACAGGCTCGCGTCCGCAAGCACTGGGCGCACGGCGTCACGACTGACATCGCCCGAAAGTTCGGAACCGTCGTGATCGAACGGCTTCGCACCAAGGACATGACGAAATCCGCGTCCGGCACGATTGCTGAGCCAGGTCGGAACGTCGCCCAGAAGCGCGGACTGAACCGCGCCATTCTCAATGTAGGCTGGCATCAGATTGAGGCGATGCTTTTCTACAAGGCGAACCGGGTCGTGAAGGTCGATCCGCGTTTTACCTCGCAGACGTGTTCGTGCTGCGGAGCCGTGGACAGTCGAAGCCGCAAAAACCAAGCGGCCTTCGTCTGTTCTGCCTGCGGCTTCCGCGCCAACGCCGACCACAACGCTGCAATCAATATTCTTCACAGGGGGAACACTCCTGTCGTGGAGCCGTCCGTGAGGACGGCGTTGAAGCGAGAACTACAACCGGTCTGACCGGAGAAATCTCCGTCCTTCAGGGCGGCGAAGATGTTAAGGGGAGACTATGGAGCTATCGTTTGTGACTCCGGTCGAATCAGCGGACGGCCTGATCACAGTCCCCAGGCCCGTGCCGTCGCAGATCTCGCGAGCGAGTTCGTCGATGACCCCTCCGAGGTCAATACTGGTGTCTCGCCCCGCTTTGATGCGTGCCGTTTCACGACGCTCTATTTCGGCCTCCGCGCTTCCGCGCGGGAAGACCTTTGCCAGCCTGCGGCGTGCCTCAGCGGTGCCCAGCGCGTCGTATAGGCGCCGCCGCAGTGCGGTGTCCTTTGGGCTGGTGGACAGGGCCCAGAGCTCGATAGGACCCATCAGATTCAGCACAAAGAGTTCGAAGACTTCGTGCTTTACGCGGGTCTGCCAGATCAAGGGCGCACCGCTACCGTCCGGCCGCGGTCCGTTCAATCCGTTATAGACGATCGCCCGTGCGGCGGCGCTGAGCTGGAAGCGCTCGCAGATCGCCTTTGCTTCCTTTTCATCGGGCGCGCCGAGAATAAACCGGCCCGTTGAGTGAGAGATCAGGTACTCTCCGAAGTCGTCGAGTTTCTGGCTTGCCAGTCCGATCTTTACGTTCAGCTTGGCCGAACGTCGGGCCGCTTCCTCAAACTGCCGCTGGATATGTGGAGCGCCGGCCGTGCGTTGAAATTCGTCACACTCGATCCGCTTGAAGCTCTCACGAAACTCCTCGAACCGCCTGCGATGGTATTGTTTCACATGAGGCGGCACGCTCTCGGCATCGTCTGGGTGAAGGAAGAAGTTTTTGGCGACGATGTGAAAGCCGAGAAGGTACATCAGCTCGGTCTGTCTTTGGGACTCCCCGATCCCTTCGGGCGCCACCCGGCCGATGTCGAGGACGACGATCCGGGCGTCGCCAAGGTCAAGACGGGTCGGCCGGTTCAGAGACGGGTATTTGTCGATAAAATGGGTGATGTAGCGGCGGAAAATCCCGATAGTGGACTCTTTTCCAGATGTCGGGGTGACGTCCTCGAACCGCTGTAGGCGCGGCTCCCGAAGCACACGGATCAGATCACCAATGGTCGGCGCTGCCCACTGTGTCGCCCGATGTGCCATCCGCATATCGCCCGCTTCTGCGAACAGATCTGCAATTTGCCACCAAGGGGTGTCTCGCTCAGGCGCAAGTCGATTCCGGGACAGTTCCCTATCGACAGTCGGATCGATTCCAGGCCGCCAGACCTTTGGCTGCACCGAAGGTCCATCGTCGGAGAAGAACTCGTAGACAGCCGGGATGACCGCGTCGATCAACTGGTTCATGGACTCGAACGGCTGCCCGTCAATCGGCGTGCAGATCAGGCCGAGGAAGTTTCGCAGGAAAGTCGTGTGGTATTCCAGCGGCATCCGGCAACAGGTCTCAGGATCGAAGATGTTGACGGCGTGTTCTTCGATCAACTGAAACGACACATGAAGTGCCAGATACTGGTCTGCCGCGCGCAGGCCGGCACGAACCATGTCCACGAACCCGGAAGATGAATCGCCGACATCGAGCTTGCCGATCAGAGGGACCCGGGCTCCGTGTGCCGTCATTGCCGCCGGGCTCAGCACAGTGTTTAGGAGCAGTGCATTCGCGAGCATCGACTTGCCGTGTCGCGAGGGGGCGACAAAGAGATCGAGCACGGCGTCCCGGCCGGACCCGGCAGGGTCGTAGTGGACGATCGTCCCGTCGGCCGCCCGGAACAGCATTGCACCGTCGAGCCACGGCGACGCCGGCCGTGCCCACGGCATCATGGCGAGCATTTGTGAGAGGGGACCCGCTGACGGCGGGGCTGTCGATGCGAGGGCCAGCCCTGGCACAGACGACAACACGCCGGCGAGAGGGTCGCCACACACCCGGCTTGCAGAGGCGCCGCCCCACGACTGGATAGCTTGCTCCAGGCGCGAAGCCCGTACTTTCAAGGTTTCGGTTTGCCCTGCCGGCGCAGACGTTGCGAATGCCATGCGGAGCTTGACCGGGGTATCCTCCTGGCGTGCCCGCATGTCCTTGATCTCGGCGAATGCCATGTTGATTGGGAGGTTCGCGCCAAATTTCAGGAATGTGGCTATTGCGTCCTTCCAGAGCATGTACCCGGGGCGGATGCCCTCGATCATTCCAACCATACGCCAGGGCATGCGACGGCCAGCCAGCTTCGCAGCGAGTTCCGTGAAACTCGGTATGGGCGTATTCGGAGCCCCGGGATGCGGCATCTCAGGTGCTCGCGTGAGCTCAAGCGGTGTCCAGTCAAGCGTGGACAGAGTGGCCGTCGCAAAGTCGGGCGTCAGCGCATCGTCACGGAATAATTGCTCGCGGAGAGGGGGCCACAGGACGTCCGCGACATCCCGGGGCGGGATCTCGTCAGGGACCGTCTGGCTGCAGCGCCCCAGCGGCGTGGAGGGCGTCCAGTCGCTTCCGGCGGTCTCAGGGTAGATCTCCTCCCTGATCGCCCGCAGGCCAGCTTCAGGGGCAAGGATGTCAGCAAGCACGGCCTCGCCGGCCAAAGCCTGTAGGACGCCTTGGACAAACGACGAGTGGATCGTGCCGAGTTCGAGGCTTCCCAGAAAAGGGTTTTGCGCGTCACCTAGCGGCGGCAGTCCAGCGAGATTTCGCCGGCGCTCAGCCCTTGCCTGTCGTGCCTCTTGACTGGAGAGGCGGCCTGGCCGCGTCCACAATGTGAGATAGATGCGCTCCTGACGCATAAAAGGCGGCAAGACACGCTGGCGTTCGGCAAAGATATCTTCGAACTCTGCGTTCAGCGCTGCGGCAATTGTGCGGCGTTCGTCGAGATTACGAGCGATTGTTTTCTCGACCCCCTCAGGATCTGCCGCGTATGAGAACTGCAGTGCGTGTCCGGGGGCGGCAAACAGGCTCGTCAAGGCAAGCCGGAGACGAGACGACGCAGCCCGGATTTCCGGCCCGCTGGCGATACGCCGCATGCCTCGCAGTCTCAGGACTGTCACGTAATCACCGCCGAACGTGACGATGCCATGCCGGTCACAGGTCGCAAGGTCGCAGAATGCAGTCAGGTCCCGCTTGAAGAGGCTGGACGTTGCGGCGATTGCCTGAAGGACTCTATCGCCGAGCGACAAGCCTGCCCGCGAGACTGGAGCCGGCTTCTCTGACTTTTCTTTACGTATGAGGTTCACGGGCCGCAGATCCACTCAGCCGCGGCAGACTGGTAGAGCCCATTGTCGGGCCCAAACCATCCCCCCAATGCAACAAAGCGCAGCGCGGAGACACCGGTGCGCTTCGGAATGGTGATGCCGTTGAGTGACAGGCCGGCGGCGCGGAGCACTGACGGGCGATCGGTGCCGATCCGGGCGATGGCAGCGGCACGTTGCGCAAGCAGCATGTCGAGGACAGCTTGGGCCGCTTTGGCAAAGCCCACCGGGTCAGTGGTGGGGTTGGCAGTGCTATCGGCCGCGCGGGCTGTATGGACGGCCGTCACCAGGCGGCTGACCACCGGCTGGTCGAGGTGGGGCAGCCATATGAGCGCCGAGACCTTGTCGATGTCCGGCTCGTCCAGCGCGAATGCTGGAACGCATGTCATGCAGAGGGGCCGTCCCGCTACCGAAGCCGCTGGCGCGAGATGACCGCAGCACGCGCAGCGATCGGGTGCGTTTGCGGCAAGCGGACCAAGTCTGAGCGCGCCGGCGGGCTGCATCGAAAGCGAGACGGGGTCCATCACCTGTCGAACCGCATCTGCTGCTGCTCGCCGGTTACGGTCGGGCCGGAGTTGAAGATCGTAAAGGAGGCAGTCTTGGCGAAAAAGGGAAAGGCAAGAAACACGCCCCCCAGCACTCCGGCCGCGACCAGCATACCCGGCCGGCTCCCGGCGTTCGGGTTACGCTGATGCTGATACCAGCCGAGCCCGCACATGATCAGCAGGACGCTTCCAAGGATCCAGCAAAAGGCATTCATGAGGTATGACCACGCGCTGAGAGCATGTCCGGTCGATTGCTGCATGATGTCGTCGATCGCCTGGGCGTGGGCGCCGGGGGCGAACACCACGACCGAGAGCGCAAGTGCGGTGAGCGCCGTGGCGCGGCGAATCCCCGGCGTCCTGCGGGGTGAATCTAAATTCGGCATGGAGCCTCCTTTGGGGTGGATAACGAGAAGCGACGGCCGCATCAGGAACCCAGCTTGAGTTCCTTCAGCAGAGCGGGAGCGATGACGTCCGCGTTCATCACGAAGAAGCCTGAAATGCCCATGACGGCGTTCAGCGCGGGCGAACTGTTGTTTGTGCCTTTGGCGCGGCCGACCTGTCGGACGAGTGCGAAGTAGACGATTAGCGCACCGTAACAGGCAAAATAGGTGTGCCAGACGGTCAAGATTGCGGTGAGGGTCTGTAGCGGCCCACCTCTTGCGGCGTTGGAGAGCGTGTCCGTCGAGAAGCTGAGCTTTTGGGACGCTCCCAGGTCAACGTTGGCCGCAAAGCCGAGTGTACGGTTTCCCACATTGAGGAATTCCGGGAACGACAGGAACGTTGCACCGACTGCGATCATCAGTTCGGGGACGAACGGCTTGGCGAGCAGGCCGTTCGGCGCGGCAGACCGTTGCAGAATTCCGAGGAGCCCGCCGACAAGGAACCAGGACCCGCCGACGTAGCACAGCAGCGGGAGGACCCACGACAGGGCGAGACCGATGTCTTGTGCGAAGTCGAAGAGACCTTCCATGACGTCGGCTCCTACCGAATGACGCCATGCTCGGTGTGGACGACGAACGCGTTGCCAATCTGCGTAATGCCCTTAACGGCGCCCCAACCAGGAACGGTGTCGTCGTTGACGACGCGGATTGCGTTCCCCGAACTATCCTGGAGTATCGCAATACCAGGTGCCCCCGCCTGCACGTGATAGACTGGGCGTGCCGGCTCGCTTGGTCCGGTTGGCGCAATGGGCCGAGCTACTGAATTCGGGGGTGTCGCGTGGCTTTGTGGCGACCGGGCTGGACCAGTTTCCTGTGGCCGTGCCGTAGCCGCTTGAATCGTTGTCAGGGTCTTCTCAACCAGATCCTCTCGGTGCTGCAGTTCATCCATCCGGCCGCCGGCTGCTCCGATCCTCTCCCCGAGGGACACCTGCAGGCTGCTCACCTGCTTCTCGAGCGTCGCGAGATGATCGGCTAGGCCTGCCATCTGCTTGGCGAGGTTGAGCTCAAGCATCTCGTCCCTGCTGGGAGCGGGGCTTTCAGTGTCTGCTGATACGGTCGGGACCGGCTGCGCACTCGGGGCGCGGGAGACGGTCTGGATCGCTGTTGGGACCGCCGCAAGGGGTGGCGTGCCAGGTTGGGAAACAGGACTGGAAGGCTGTGGTTGAGCCGGAGCCGGAGCCGGAGCTGGGGCGATGGCCGGCGTTGGTTGCGCGGGCGCACTGGGCACAGCCGCTACAGCAGGTGGCCCGGGAATACCCGCACCGCTGAACGGCTCTTCAGTGTTCGAAGCATCCTCTTGCCCGGCGGGCGAGGGCATGGCCGGCGGGGTCAGGGCATTTGCTGGAGGAACGTCCCGCGCCGCAACGGTGACCGAGGGGGTAGTTGTCTTGGCCGCCGAGGACGCCAGGGAGCGGACTTTGGGCCCTGCGGTCCACAGGTGAGGCCCGACCAGCGCGACGCCCGCGACTACGGCGGTCGCTGCGGTCGCAAGGAAGATCGGTGTGGTGAGGCGCCCTCGTCGGACGCTCCCACGATCACCGTCTGTCGCCGCGGGCACCCTGCCGTGGGAAATCCGGCCCGCCGCGTCGCCGGCGTCCTCACCGGACGCATCGAGCGCCGATAACTCCTCGGACTCCGTGGCGGGGTCGTTTGTGCCGCTGTCCTCGTCGGTTCCCTGTGCGCGGCGGCGCGCACGCAACATTTGGGTCACGTCGGAGACATTGTCATGTCGCATCGCGCTACCTCGCATGAGTGTCTGGCCCTCCTTTCGGCGAGGATCAGGATCGCGCATGCGTGTGTAACCGCAGGGGTTCTGGCGCTATTCGCCGGGGGCGAAGACGGGTTCCTCAAAAACAACACCGACAGGATCGCCGGACCGTAGCCAGACCGTCGCCTGTTGGGGGGTCGCCTGCTGGAGAATCTGGCCGAGCTGTTGTCCCGCCTTGCCGGCGGCAACCCCCATTTGTTGGGGCAGTGTCAGGTGTGTGAAGGAGGCAAGGCCAACCCCGCTCGTATAGCTGCTCGTGTTCGTATTCTGCATCGCGTTGCCGAGGCCTTCGACGAACGCCGCGGCTGTCGGCAGGATGATTCTTGTCGCGATATGCTCGTCGACGTCTGACGCGACACCAGTCTCTGCCGTATCGGGTGAAACAGCGTAGGCGGAAATGCCGATCGGGTCGGCATCCCCGATCATGAGCTTGTCGAACTTGATTACGAGGAAATTGTCTTTTCTTTGAAACGCACCGGAGACGCGAGCGTGGATGAGCGCTCCGCTATCGATTTCTACGAGCGCCTGACCACCAATATCACTGTTCGCAGTCAGTACAGCGTGTCCGTAGACGCCACGGCCCGCCGCGACGAGCGGACGCCCCTTGCTCTTGCGCGGCGATGCTGCTGGAGGGCCCGACGATCCGCTAACGGTCGTGGCCGTCTCCGGCCCCGATTGCTCAGGAGTGCGCGTAAAAGCCTGTCCGTTCGAGCCTTGCTTCGCTGCTACAACGCCCTGGCTCGGTAGCTTTACATCGAGCGACGGGGCATGGCTGCTCCAGGCGGCGAATAACTCCGCTTCTGCCAGGTCGGAAAGACTTCCATTGTTCGCTCCGCGGGACCCGCGTGCGCTGTCAGCGCCATGGGAAGCGTCTTCCGCTGGGTCTCGCGTAAAAGGGTTGCTTCCATCGGGCGATTGCGGGGGATCCTGGTGGTGCTCCGCTGGTGGCGGTGCGCGGCGAGGGGGCGTGGTGGAATGTTCGTGTTCGCCGGGGGCACTGCCGATGACCGGGGCGTTGTCTCCCTTGAGGTGATCGTTTGTCGCGAGCGCGCTTGCGAATGACTTATGGCTCGCCTCGGCCGCTCGAGCGTCCGCCATTTCCTTGTCTCGCATGGTCCGGTCGAGCATGTCCGAGTGATTCTGCCCCCCTGCCGGCGCCGCCATCTGAGGCGGCATCAGATCGCTGGCTTTCGGCCGAGGGTGATCGTCGTGCGCGAGGAGATACCATCCACCCCCGAAGACGACGACCAGGCCGAGAACTGCCAGACCGATGGATCGTGTAGCGACCAAACTCTTTCCGAGTGGCGTGCGGCTAATCGGCGTCGCCGGAGCTCCGTCGCTCATGGGGCGTCATCCGACAGGGACACGCTGATCATCCGTGTTCCGGTTGATACAAGGACGACAGAGGTTTCCGGAATCTCGAAGATTTCCACATCATACTCTGACTGGTGGGCGCTCGGGGCTGGAGATACGGGCCAATATCCATTGTCCATTCGAAGAAACATCTCGTGGCCGATTTTCCATGCACGGGTGTGATCGGGGCTGACACCGCTCACCGTAAGCGGAACGGCATCGGCCGGCGGCGCACCATCGAGCAAGGCGTTGAAGAACGACGCTCCCGTAACCGGGGCATCCGCTTCCGTAACCGGGACGGACTTTGCATTGGGACCACGGCCTTGCACTCGTGCGGTCAGGTCGGCGTCGTAAGCGCCCGTACCCGCCATAATCATGAAGTTGATGGGCTTCGGCGCGCCTTTCAGGCTCACCAGGACCCCGCCGTGGGCGTATCGGGAGATGGGCGTTAGCTGAAGGACGTTCGAACCCGCCTCGGGCACGCAAGCATATATGCCGACCCCGCGGACGGCTGGGTTTTGTCCCTGTCCCCTCGCATCGCAACCACCACCCTTGTTGGTCGCGAGATCCCACGCGATAGGCCACGGTTGGCCCGTTTCGTCCAGAAACGTAATTGAGGCGGGATAATCCTGGGCTATGCGCACAATGTTGGTCTGAGCGCCCGGTGCAAGCGAGATCGTGACCGACCTGGAGACAGGCACAGCGAGGCGGTGCGGGTCGTCAATCCCGTCAAGGTTCTTCTCGGCCTGATCGTAGCGGTCGTATAGGCCCCTCATGACCGGCGGTGGCGGGAGATTGCGGAATGCGGGATCAACCGGGTTGCGGTCTTGCGCCTCCGGTTGAGATTGTGCGAGCGCCGTCGAGTGGACGGCGGCAAGCGCAAGCCAGCCGCCGACGAAACCATAGAGACGCCGCATTTACCCTCCGTTATCCGAAGCGCGAGGGGCGTTGAGCTCTGTAATCACGAGCCCATCGGGGTGTTCAGGCGCGTTTGTTCTTCGGATCGTGACATCAATAGAGAGCAGGTTTGTTGTTGATCCGGAAGAGTTCTCCCACCGTAGCAGCATCGGGAAGTGAACGTGCCATTCGTATTCCCCATGCTCATTCTTTCCCTCAGAACGAATTGTCGCTGCGCTTTTTGGAGAGGCGGTGAGGAAGACGCGCTTCTCCTTGATAAACTCAATGTTGCCTGGCCCCTTAAACGCTTGCCCCCATGCGTTCCACGCTGGAATGTCGAAATCGGCTGCGGCTACCGCAAGGTGCTTGGCATAATCGACGTAATTCATTGTGTAGAGATTGGTTACTTTGGCGACAGCCCAATTCGTTATTTCCGAATCCGAAAAATACGGCTGATCCGTCACGATGAGCTCACGAGGCTTGCCCAGTGAATCGTGAGCGATGTAGCGCACATGTGGCGTGTGGGAGACCTCGACGACCAGGGCCAGCGCGAGAAGTATGTTCAGGCACAAGCTTACCGTGAAGGCGAGTAGTGCGTGTTTTATCGTGCGCTGGAGAAATTCCGGATCAAGGAGGCGGCGCTGCAAGGCCATGCGACTGTTCAGCATCAATGAATGCTACCAGTGGCACTTCGTGCAATTCGGAGCTGACCAAGCCTGCTGTAATGCTGTCGTCGACGGTCTTTTGCATTCTGATAGAAGATGGTCCGCGTGATCTGGCAGACTCTCTCTATCATCTGTTCGGCGAGTACTTGGCTCTCGGGGACGTCGAGCGGGTTTCCGCTGGGCGCCGACTTGAGAAGGGTCAGGCCCGCGCGGCTAGGCAGCCCAGCGCGTTGGGCTGCTGTTTTGATCGTACCGACCGGAAGCCCGAGATAGTCTGCGATGTACGTAGGCGAGTACAGACGTTTCCACAATTCCGCGAGATGAGTAAGCGCCGCACTGTTCCAGATCGCCCGCCCAGATCGAGTCCGTGGAATGAGCGATTTTGGACTGGACCGCGATGCCTCTTGGTTGACAGTGATTCGCAATTGTGCGGGGGGGGGGGGGGGCTTCAATAGCAGAGGCGGCGTCAGCCGCCCGTCCGCGCAGCGGACGCCTTAACCCCAGCGATCGTGCTTTTGCACGAACGGCGCTTACGGAACGACCGAGGTCTGTTGCTATGTCCGTTACCGGCTTGGCCGTCGGGTACACGCGCTCAAGTAAATCCTCCTCGTCGCGCACCCAGAAGCGTGTCGGCTTCCATTCGTTGTGCGTATAGTGCGCGCTTGCGCGCCACTCGCCAAGGGTCTCGTATAATGTCTTGCTGAGATCAGCGGGTTCGGGCGGCGGCCCAACCTTTATCGGACGCCTGTAATAGCGGAAGCAGACTGCGCTCTGCAGCATCGACCCTCAATCCCTGGTGTTCGAACGGTGTGAATGTATCCTTTCGATACAGCATAGTACAAAATGTTCCGCAGTTCGCCCTATTTTTAACACTATGTTTAGATGTGAGGGCCTACAACTAAATGGCGCGTAACTGCCAAAAATACCCGCTTATGGCACCCACGCATATCAGATATGCGTAAATCGTCCACCAGCGACATGCCATTCCCAAGTGAGCGTGCGCGCTCCGAGTTACACACGAGTTCATTATTCTCTCCACGAACAAGCAGATTCAGGAAGCGAGCCGCCATAGTCAGTTCGCGGCACATTTTCTTGCTGGGGAAGGGCTGCGCGATGTCGAACGAAGAGCGGGAGAGTAATGACCGAGAGAACGACAAGAGGCCCGATTGGCTGACCTATAAACACGCCCGGCAGGCGTTGGCCCAGCCACGGCGGGACCTTATGCGATTTTTACCACCATCGAGACCGGCCCCCGCAGGAATAAAAGAGCCATGAGGACTTTCGCGAGGGCGGGGTTAACAATCCTCATACTGGCGTCTTCTGTTACCCCAGAGGTGGTGCGTGCTGATGACACGCCTGCCGGGTGCGAGGCCCTGGTACAGGCGGCGGCGACCGGGATCGCTGCCGACCTCAAGGCGGATGACGCTACGATCCATCAACCTCAGTCGGTAACCAAGTTCACCTGTCTTGGGAATTTCTTTAACGGTATTGGACTCGATGTCCTTACCAATGGGATCAATATAGCGAGCATTGCCCAGGCTGCTATGGGTAAAGTGTGTTCGGAACTGACGTCCGAGTGGGAGAGCCTGCAAGGCGCCGCCCAGTGCGGCTTGTCGGTCACCGGGCTCGACACGAATTTCAACCTCGGCCTGGGTGCTGGCAGCTTCTGCCCAACTATCAATGTCGGCGGTGGCGGTGACAATCTTCTCAGTGCTGGCATGAATGCCTCGGGGAATGTTTCGTGGGATGTCTCTGGGCGAACACAGCTTCCCGACGGATATTCCCTTGCTTTGATTGGAAGTAGCACCGGCTATTCTACGGTGGAACGGTAATGGAGCGTCTTACCAAGGTATTAATGAGGATTTTGGCTATTCTTACGTTTTCGTTCGTAGTTGGCGCCATAGGCGCCCCCCGTCCAGCCTACGCGCTGTTTGACAGCGTGCCGATCGTTAACGCGATAGTTACGATGCAGGGGGTACTCAACGGCACGCTCTCGGCATTCCAGAATATGGTGAACCTAGCGCTGGGTCAGATCAATGGGGTGCTTGGGCCAGGGTTCTCTCAGCTCAGTAATTACATGAAGGCGCAGGTCGGGGCGCAAGAACAGATTGCCGATGCAACTAACATGGTGAATGCGCGGCTGGCGCGCGAGGTGCGAAATTCCGAACAGCGTAACAATCATGCTGTAAACCGGCAGGACTGTCTGAATCTCGAAGGCGGACAGGCCGCCGTCGTGGCGGCGAGGAAGGGTGACGATGTAGCGGCTGCCCTCGATTCCGGCAAAAGCGGGAGAGCCGAAGCTCACAAGGGTACGCCAGCATGGGAGGGGGCCGGGCAGGCACAGCAGGCCGCCAACAATAACCATTTCAGTCTGTATTGTTCAGACGCGGAAGCGGATGCCGGCGTCTGCACGCTCGCGTCCCAGGAGCAAAAGGACGCGGACCAGAACGCGAGCAGCCTCCTCACGCCGCCTGTCTATGTCGACAAGCAGGCAATTACGCGGGCGAATGACTATGCCACAACGCTGATCCAACCGTCGCCTCCGGCAGCTCTGCGCGGGAGCAGCCTTACGTCCATTGAGGGACAAGGTTCGCTTCCTGGGCGCAGGTCATACAACGCGGCCATCACATTGGCGGAGCACGTCACCGATGGCGTCCTGGGTTGGCACGCGAATACCGTGTCGCTGAGTTCCGCGCAGAAGGCGGAGGCAACACGGGAAGGAATAACGAATACCGATGCCGGCAGCGAATACGAGGCGACTGACCTCGAGATAAACCGGAAATATAGTGGTACGGATTGGCAAGCTGACCTTCAGGCAATGCCGGCGCCAAAATCCGTTCTCGTTCAGATTGCGCTGCTCGATGCTCAGCGGAACTGGATTCTCTGGCAGCAATACAAGCTGGAGCAACAGCGCGCATTGATGGAGGCAACAAGGCTCTCCATCGAAGCCGAGCGCCGTTTACGACCGGTCACGCCGATGCCGGTTCCAACCTCAACACTGAATTAGAGGACTTCGTCATGTCGGAAACAGGCGTAGCCGCATCTGGGCCCCTTGGAATGGCGCTGGCAGCGCTCGACGCGCAGCAAGCTCGCGTGCCAGAGGCGGAGCGCGGGCTCGGAAAAGAAGTGGCCGATTTGCGAGAGCGGCTGAAGGAGAACCCCCGCCTGGAAAACGACGCCCGTTTCACCACGGAGGTCGCTTGGCTTGTCCAGGATTGGAAGGCGCTTAGCGGCACTGGGGAGGATCCGAAGATTTCCCCGCTCCTCGCTGCCGGTCTCCGCAGCTTCGCGACGGACCTTCCCGGTCTCGAGAACGAAGAAATGAAGGGAATGCTCCGCAAGGCGGGTGATCTTGAGGATCGCTCACTCGCCCGAGACATCAGGCAGCAGGCGCTTCAGGTCGCAGAAATGACGCCGGAGGACCAGGCGTCGATTGCGGCAGCAAGGATCGCCGCAGTGCTTGACTACCGCCTCGGTCGCGCGAACGCTGCACCTGCACCTGCACCTGCACCTGCACCTGCACCTGCACCTGCACCTGCACCTGCACCCGGAACTCCGCCCGAGCAGGCAGAGGCCTCCGTGCCACGTTCCCAGCCGGAGAATGGTCCGCTGAGCGGCGGGGATGGGCAAAGGCCGTCTGAAAGCCCGGCGGCTGGCTTTGCGGACAGCGATCCCTATCCTCCATCGGGAGGGGCGGCACCTGAAATGCCTCCAGGTGAGGAGGAGGCGTATTTGCGCTCACTCGGCGTTGAGGCCGACCAAGGGCGAAGGGCAGAGCGTCGTTCGACAGACGGAGGTAATCGAACCGCGAGGCCCCTGGATGCGGAAAGTCCAACTGGCACGACCCCTGATAATTTCAACGGCGCGGAAGGCCCTGAGGCACGCGAGCAACGTGCGCGCCTTGAGGAGGACCATAGGGCGACGACCGCAGAAGACAGCAGGCCGTCGGAGGCCGTGAGGCCGGGTCCCTCCACACAGAATAGTGGCGGGCCCGGTCGAGACCCCTTGTCCAGGGAGGGAGATTACGAGTCCGGTCCCGCAGCGAAGAGCCAGCCCAGCACGGAGCCGACTGCAGACAAAGCAAAGGCGCACGCCGCCGTTTTTGGGGGTGCCGTTCGCAGTGCATTGGGAAACTTCATGGCCGATCGCCGCGAGCAAAGTGACGCGCGCCATCTCGAAGGACGAGCCCGCAAAGTTCGCGACGCTAGCCGGGCGGTTGAAGAGGATCTCGGAGCGCTGAGGAAGGTAGGGCGAGATTTCTTCGAGGCGTTCGACGAGGCTACCGCGAAGGAGGGCGCCAGTGTCGAGAAGGTAATTGCAGGCATGACCGAGAACGGGGCGTATGGGGATCTGAGGAAGCAATACCACACTGCGCTCGATCAGACGCCCGGCTTCGCTGACGCCTGGGAAAAGCTTAGGAAATCCGCGGGGCGGCTTGGGAAAGAGGCGGAACTTCTCGCATCCGATGCATCCGTACGCGGGGCCTCCGGCGACGCTTCGGTGAAGGCGGCAGAGGAAGAGGCCGCGAAGGTAGGACACAAACTCGAAAAATTACCGGGCCACGAGCCTGGAAAGGATTTTATCAAGGAGGTCGGCGCTGCGCTTGAAAGGCTGGTGAACCGCTTCCGCGATTTTTTTACAGAAGACCGAAAGCGGACGAGGGACCGGACGCCCGATAACAGCCCCAGCCCTGGGGCCTGACCAAATGGGCCTGTTGAGAGTCGAGAACCTCAAAAAAGGCGCCCGCCACGGTGTGATCGCCCTCGCGATGCTCTGCGCTCCTTTCGGAACGGCGTTCGCAGATACAGACCCGTCCTCAATTTCCTGGAGCGACCTTAGCGCGGGGGACGATTGGAGCGCCCAAGTTCTGGACTCTCTGTTCCCAATGACATCCGGCGGCTCAACGGCAGCCGGCACGATGCTTCAGTACATTTCTGCCTATGTGATGCTGATTGCCGCATTCTGGATCACATACGGCTCCGTCGTCCAACTGCATAGGACCGCAGAGTCAGGCAAGATTCTTTCGGCGCACTTTTCTGGCTGGGCGCCGATACGGATCGTGATGTCCGTAGCGCTCATGGTCCCCGTGGCATCGAATAATGGGTTCTCCGTGGGCCAAGCCATCCTTGTTCAGGACCTGGCTAAACCCTCGATCGGCATGGCCAGGAATCTTAACAACGTGGTGGCGAAAGCGGTTGGCCCTGACGCACTGCCAATTGCCGAGCCAATTATTCCCGGGACACGTCAGGTCGTGATGGCGGTCATGGAGAGTGAGTTGTGCCGCGCACTGGTTGGGGCCGCGACCCACAACCCGCTCGTCGCGCCCGAGCCTTCGGTCGTCAACCCGGGGGGCGGAGCCGCGGTAACAGTTGATTATAAGCTGTCATCGGGGAACGCGAGTGGCACTTCCGTCTGCGGGAGCATCCGGGTGAGCATCCCGAGCCAAGAGGGACAGCACGCGCTTGGGACGACGATCGATCTCTCCGACGTGTCCGCGCAACAAGTGACCGCGCTCAAAAGCCTCATAGAGGCTGTCCGACCGCCGATGGAGACTCTGGCCACGACGTTGTGGCAGACCCGTGATGCAACCGCGTTGCGAGCCATGGACGCGGTCCTGGTGTCCGCGAACACAGCATATTCGGCCGCGTTAACCTCTGCCGCAAGCACAGCCGTAAGCAAGATCCGAGCTCAATACTCTGACGGGGCGTCCTCCACCACCGATTCTGGCTATTTGGCGATGAAAAACCTCGGCTGGACAGGGCTTGGCGCCTATTATCTCGAGATCTCGCGGCTCAACTCTGAAGTGCTCGCTGTGGCGTCGATCGTCCCTTCGGTGACTCACCCTAACTGGCAGGGGCTCGGTCACGATTTAATGCTGGATCTCGCAGCTTCCGCGGATGCCATCGAGCGGTACCAGGCGACTGAAGAAAAGCAGCTTGCAGCCGCTGACAGTCCGAGCGCTCCCAATGGGGCCATGCGCCTGTATCACAATGGGGAGATCCCAGACTCTTCCGAGAGCGGGTTGGACAAAGCCCTCCAAGCGGTTGGCGTGTCGAACGGCTTGATGACGTTGATTGTGAATCATCTCATCTCACCTACGTCGGGCACGGGTTGGACCGACCCGCTCGGCGCGATGATAACCCTCGGGCACATTCTGATTCACACTGCGCTGGCAATCATCGGGGGCGCGGCAATCGCCAGTAGCAAGACTGCTTCCGGTCTGGCGACTGCCGCGAACCTCGTGACGGGTGACCTGCCTGCGGCTGCTGCCTCTGCCACCACATTTGCATTGAGCGGGTTGATCAAGGCGCTACTGACACCGATTTTCGCGGGCGCCTTTCTGCTGCTCGGTCCTGGGATCACTCTCGCGTATGTGCTGCCAATGACGCCCTTCGCCTATTGGACAGTGGGTGTCGCGGGTTGGTATCTGGTCGTCATCGAGGCTGTTGTCGGGTTCCCGCTTTGGATGCTGGCTCACATGGTATTCAAGGGCGACGGTCTGCACGGTGGCGGCCTGCGCGGGTATGAGGTTTTGTTCACCATCATCTTCCGACCGGTGATGATGATCGCAGGTCTTATCTTCAGCTACACAGTGTTTGCGGCCATATCGTGGTTGATTATGAAAGGCTTTACAGTAGCAACCGGCTTCGTGTTCGATCATGGGTGGCTTCTGGACAATATGATCGGTCTGATCGTGCTCCTATGCATGTTTGTCACGATGGAAATGAGCCTCGCGGTCATGGCATTCCGGCTGATCTCAACATTGCCGCATCACATTCCAGCCATGGCCGGCATGACCAGCATTGGCCGTGTCGATAGTGACGACTTCTCCGACAAAAGCACTGGGCAGGGTCTTTCCACGCCCACGGAGAAGGCCGCGGGCTTGGCGAGAGACACAGCGGTTGGCCTTGGAAACGGAGGCAATGGTCCGGAAAACATAGACAAAGCCGGCGCCCCCCCTGTAGATTCGGCGACGAGGTCGCTGATGATGATCGCTGGCCAGGAAGAAGAGTAGGTTTAAGGGATCCGGCGCATGGATATGCTTGCTTACGACAAACTGGTTCGGATTACCAAGGCGACGGAGGCAGCTGCGTCCGCGATGGCTCGTGCGCAGAAACAGGGGGTGGCGGTCCCGCTCTCTCAATATAACGAACTTGCCGATATGTATAATAGTCTCGTTGTGAAATATAATGCACTGTATCACGAACGCGATCGGCAGAAAGAGAAGTTGGCCGAATGGATTGAATATGGCGACAAGACTGCCGCCCGCAGGGACGAATTAAAGGAAATTGCGCAGAACTCCCTGCGCCGAGAGAAAACAATTGCGGAAGAGCGGGATGCGTTGAGGGAGCGCGCGAGAGCCCTAGCGGAAACGTGCGACGACTTGACCGCCAAATACCAAGACCTGTGCACCAAGGGTAAAAATTGGGCCGACATGTGGAAGGCCCGAGCGGAGGCGGCTGAGAAGGAACTGGCCGATCTCAAAAGCGCGACTAAGCCCGTCTCGCCGTCCAAGGCAGCATAATGCACTGGTGCCGCGTCTCCGCAGTAATTGTCCTTGGGTTGGGTGTCGCAGGATGCGCGCACGGGAACATACGGTCGGTCGCCTCTTACCATCCGCCGCCTCCGCCCCATGTGAAGCAACCCCTGTTTGACCCATACGCGCCGTACGGCTCCACACCGGCGGTGTGGCGGCCGGCGTTGGCCTCACGGGCCGGGACGATCGTCAAACCGAACGATCCAGTGGACCAGGCCGATCGGCCAACCTACGAGACCAGTGCCTGGTCGATCGATCAGAAAGCTGCGAAGGCCGGGACGTTCTGAAGCGGCCTGTTCAGGGCAGGACGTAGGCCAGAAGGCCGCCTAAGGCGAGTGCCGCGCATCCCAAGCGCAGGAAAACAAAGCCGAAGAGGTTAAATTCGATCACCCCCACATCTTCTCTTGCATCATTTTTGTGTCGGAGAGACCATTTTTCACCATTTTTGTGCTACACTTACCGTTCTTGGGCAAGGTGGCCCGTTTTTCACAGGTGGTGGAATGGCTGGCGCAGGCACGACTTGCGGGGGGCTATGGCTCGCAGAGACTTTCAAAGCAGAGCCCTTTGGCGACCTGGCAGTGAGAAGTTATATCGGAACCAACCGCCGCACGACAGACCTCGGGCCCTATATCACCGAAATCTATCCTCCCCAGATGTATCCCGGAGACGGAGCGGCCGACCACCTTCAGTTCCACATCCGTCATGAGCCCATAAACTTAGAGCTGCTCTCGCGGGTCTTCAGCGTCGCAGGTCCCCGGTTCGTCCAGGAGTGGGTGAACAGCAAACCCACAAGTCAGTACGCCCGGCGCGCTGCGTTCCTGTACGAGTTCCTCACTGGCGAGGATCTCCTTCAGCCGTCGGGCCTGCGAGGATCTTACGTTTCAGCGCTCGACAGCGAAAAGAATCTGTCTGCGAATATAGTGGGAACGGAAGACCGCATCTCGAAATGGAAAGTCATCAATAATATGCCCGGGACGAGGTTTTTCTGTCCGGCAATACCTCTTTCCGAGCGCCTTATGGACGCATTTAATTACAATATTTCACGTCACTATGATGAAATTATTGAGGAATTCGGGGCGGAATTGCTCTCCCGTTCTGCATCATGGCTCACAACACGAGAAAGCCGGGCAAGCTTCGCCATTGAAAAGGAGTCTGGAGAGACTAACCGCATCCAGCGTTTTGCCCAGGTTATCGCGACGTGGACCGGTCATGATGGCCCGCCTGCCCATGGAAGTGACGTTCCAGACGGTCGCAAGCCGTACGCAAGCATTCTGTCGGAGCAGAGACTGTCCAGGCTTCAGCAAGCCATCCTAGGCGACGCTGCTTTGCTCCCATCCTGCGGATATCGAGAGTCTCCCGTTTTCGTGGGCCAGACATCCCACCACTCGCAGGTCGTGCACTATTTGGCGCCCCCGGCAGAAGACGTGGCGGTCATGCTTGAGGGCATTGAGACATTTCTAGAGCGCACGCAATACCAGTCACCAGTCATGCGAGCCGCCATCGCATCTTTCGGGTTCGTTTACGTCCACCCACTCATCGATGGCAATGGCCGCGTGCACCGGTTTCTTATCAATGACATTCTGCGTCGGGACGGTGCGACCACGGACGACGTCATTCTACCTGTGTCCGTCGCTATTAATGACGACCCAACCAGCCGCCGTGCCTATGACGACGTCCTGGACAAGATTTCCAGCCCTCTGATGAATCAAATTAGGCCACACATCTCGTTCGCCGCAAAGCCGACAACGTATCCCGACGGCATGGAATCAGATCTCGTCTTTTCTGAGGACGGCATGGCTAGGCCGACCTGGCGATATGCCAACTATGCTCCGCATGTCATTTACATGGCCGATGTGATCAACACCACCATAGTCCATCACATGCGGGCTGAGGCGGTTTATCTCCGCAGCCACGATAACGCCCGGCTAGCCCTGAAGGAGATTTGCGAGATGCCGGATACGCTGGCGGACGAGATAATCCGCTCCGTGACGGGAAACAGTGAAGACAGCGTAGGCAGGAAGCTGCGTCGCGACCATTCGCAGGTAACGGATGAGATGTGGGCGTCATTCGTGCAGGCCGTCAGAGATGCCTTCGCGCAGAAGAGGTAGCCTCCACAGGAGCGACCTCCCCGGCGGTTCAGCGTCACCCTGGCCCGGCCGGCAGCTTATGACAGAGCGCGGATCACCTCATCCCCCGCCCTATTATAGCGCACCAGTTCCCGGTGCCCGTCCGGGTACTCCTTGATCAGCATCTCCGTGGGCGTGTCATCCGCGCGATAATAGATGGGGATGCCGGCCGCCAGCGTGTCACGCGCGGCGTCGCCGAACTGTTCCAGTGTGCTCAGATCCCGCCAGATGTCCTCGTTTACGTCAACAGACGCCAAGGTTTGGCTCTCCATCGCCCCATCTCCTCCAGAACCAATTCTCGCACCATTCTTAGCAGCTTTACGCCCGAGAAGACATCTGACGATCGGCCGTTGATAGGACAGCCGATCTCTGGGATTTTTTACCTTCTCGGTAGGTTCTGACGGAAGCCGGAACAGCCGCGGTGGGCGAATGTGATCGTAGGCACCTTGGGCAGCAAAAAACAGAAGCCTTACACTCAATCCGGTGCGTTTCGTTCATTCCGGCCAGAGGTCGCGGTCGTCCGAGGGGAACGTGAAATGGCTCCCACTCCGGCCGGCGTGCGCCTGCCAGTTTGGGGAGACAAATGGCAGGAACTGGCCTCCAAGCGCGGCGCCGATCGCGATGCGCATTATGCGTGCGGGGGCGAAGATTTTCACGGCGTCGACCAGGACCGGGAGGTCAAGCCAAGCTGCACGACCCAAGTGTGTCGGCGCTGCCGATGTGGCCTGATGTGCTCTCTAGAGGTCGACGTGTCCTCATACCGTCGTCGTTTTCCCGCTCATTGCCAGATATCGAGGTCGCCCCATTGGCCGAGAAATCCTCCTTGTTTGGCGTTTGCAAGAGGCATCGGCGGGAAGTTGATCCAGTGCACCTTTAGGCGGTGGCCCCAAGATGTGCCTGCGCTGATCTCCTTGAGCAGATAACTCGCCACGGCAGCTGCACCATACACACGGGTTCGACGGACGACGTCCGCTCCAATGTGAACGACGGTAGCCGCCTCTTGAGGCTGCGGAACATTTGGCTGATTGATGATTGGTGTATTCCAAAGCCGAGAATGGTGGGCACAAATGTTGCGGACGAAGGCCAGGCACCTGATCCAGCTTACCAACGTATCGGGTAACAGGCCGTATCGAGATGCGATATCAAAACGATCTTGCAGATGCGCCATTTCCAGAAGCCAGGAGAGCGTTCCGAAATCCCACGTCTCGACTGCCATCCAGATCGGCAGCGGCGAATTGTATGTTGCGAAGAACTGCCTTACCCAGTCCTCCTTTGAGCGCCGGATGGACTGATTGGCCTTGTCGAGCCAGTTTTGATGACGTGTGCTACCTTGAAATGCAGCGTTCGCACGTCCGGCGTCGAGGAAATTTGGCGTCAGGTGTGCCCATGGATCACGCTTCCCAAGGGCGTGCGCCAAGTCCACACGCAACGCCACCTCGATCCGCTCGATCGCATCCAGGAAGAGAAGACGCAACTGCTTGTCGAATAGATATAGCTCGACAGCGTGTCGAAATTCTGCCCCGGATCGAAACTGATCGGCAAGAATGGTTCGTGAAGGATGGCTTGGATCAGTGCATCTTTGCTGAAATGGCGCCCAGTAAGGTGCCAAACGCCCGTAACCAATGCGCTGAAGGTGGTGGATCGCCTTGGCCCGGTTTGTTACCTCCAACCCCCTACTAATCAAGAGATCAACTTGATCGGTAAAACTCAGGTGAGGTTTGGTATAAGGCGGAAGCATGAGCCTAGAAATAAAGAAGGCCGTTCCTTGATGGCGAAGGCGTATGCCAACGACAACAGCGGGAACGGCCATGTTGAGACGTTTCTAATCATAGACACCTTCGGCGTCAAGAGCAGAATCCGATCGCTCCATGCAGTGCGCTTCGTTCATCGCGGCCAGACGTTGCCGCCGTCCGAGAGGAAAGTGGAGAAGCTCCCGCTGCGGCCGGTGCGCGCCTGCCAGTTCGTGAGAGCAAACACCAGGAACTGACCGCCGAGCACTACGCCGATCGCGACGCGCATGATGCTTGCGGGGGCGAAGATTCCCACGCCATCGACAAGGACGAGCCAGCACCAGCAGGCAAGGTCAAACAGCACCAACGTGGCGAAGAGCCTGCCAAGAGTCCTGCTCCGGGCCCGTACCGGCGTAAGGCGCTGAATCGCGTTCTGGTCCCCTTCCGTTTGACCCGGGCCCCGAGCTTCAAGAGTGTCATCGACGGCCAGCGTTGGCGCGTCATAGACTCCGAGCAGTCCGCCTTTCGCCGTTCGGTACGCCGGTCTGAGGGCCATCGTGAAGGGGCGGGCGAGCCAGCCGACAACGCCGGCGACGCCGCCCCGGGTGCCGCTCCGCCGCCTCACGACGGCAGGCTCGCGAGAAACTGCGCAATATCATCCGGCATGCCGGTTTCCTGGCGCGAGGTACCCGTCTTGTCTTTCCAAATGAGAGTGGGCGTTCCGCGCATTTTCACGGCGTGGGCCGCGGCCAGGTTCAGCGTCAGTTCCGCCGAGGAGGCTGCGTCCGGCTCCTGGCCTGGGACCGCGTGTCCGACGTCGCTGATACGGCGCCACGCGCGAGCCATTTCCTGTGACGGCGCGGATAGCATCTGCATTGCGGCTGGTGTGCTTGCGCCGCCGTTTTCATGGTCATTGATCGCGACAGGGACGAGCGCGAGTTGGAGCTTCCCGCTTTCAACGTAGGGCTGAAGGGCTCCGAACGCTCGGGTCGAAAACGGGCATAGGGGATCGATGATCATATAGACGCGGGGAGCATTCTGCCGGCCGTCCACGCCAAAGTGGGCGGCTGCCAGCCGGGCCACCGGATCCACGACCGCATCGGAATGTGGGAGGTCGTCGTTCGCCGAAGAAGAGGGCAATGACGCCGGTGCCCAGTGGGCGGTTGGGATCGCTCCCGGTATCTCTGCGACCTGGGCACGAGTGACGTTGTGGCCGCTCGCATCCCACATGACGCCGCCGATTTCTGCCTGGTCATCCGGGGTAAGGTAGAAGACCCGGAATTGATCTCCAGTCCGCGCGAATACGCCTCGTAGACCATGCTCCTCTTTCAACCGGTAGAGGACCGCGCCACGGCTCGTGATGCGCGTGAGGGCAGGTGATGCGGCGATCTCCGCGGCCGTAACGCGGGGCGCGTCCGTCAACAGGGGGGGCGGTTGAGTGATGGCTCCTGTGGCGATCGGCTCCGGAGTGGGGCAGGCGGTGCCGGCGATGGCCACCGTCGGGACACTCGCGATAAGTGCTGCATAGGCAAGGGTTCGCATTGCAAAATTCCTCCTTGCGGTAGCATGCCGCGGCTGTTTGTGACCGGGCGCATGGCGCTCGTGCGCGCAGTCACAAACGTGACGGGCATGGTACGCACGACAGCAACTGCGTGAGAGATTCCCCGTGTCCCGTTTCATTCTATTCGTGGCCTTGGCGGGTGCGCCGATCCTCTGCGGCGCGCCGGCTCATGGTCAGCACTTGTCCCCCGAGCAACTGGATCGCCTCTCCCAGGAGCGGCAAAGCGAAATCGGCCCGCGAGACTGGGGGACGCCACCCGCGAACGGCAAGGCGGCAGTAACGGTAGCCAAGCCCACACCCGTCCCGACCAGGTGCATGAGCCCGGCGCACGACTTCGAGCCGCTTTTCCAGGAGCCGCGTGCCTCGTCGCAGCGTGTCGGGTCTGCAGCACCGCAGATCGCGGTGACCGACGACGTGCAAGCCGGGTGGCGGAAGGTACTGCGGCGAGGGACGAACTACGCGTGGCTGCCGGACGCGGATGTACTCGACTATCGGCCGCTCGTGCCTTCGAACCCGACACGCTGTGAGGTCGCCGGCGAGGGGAGTGACGGCCGGGTGTTGTTCACGCACCCTAAGCTGTGATGGGTGCGCCCTTCTACCGCGTGGTCGTCGGCGCGGTCTTGACCGGGCAGTTGCTCCATGTCTCCCCGTCTGCGGCGGCGATACCGGAGCAGGTGGTTCCGGCATATCCGGAAATTGGCGCGCCAACCTTCACCAGTCCGGGGGGGAGTGGTACGTCCAGCAGCGGGACCTCGGGGACGGCCACATCCTTTGATGGTGCGTGGGGCACATCGGACGCGTACGAGACGATGATGGCGCAGACCTACGGCGCTGATGCGGTTGCGGCCGCGCAGGCTGCCGGCATCAATCCGGACACACTCGCTGCGTTCGGGCAAATCGAGAGCCATTTTCAGAACGTCGGAAACGGTTCGTCGAGTGCAGATGGCGTCTGGCAGGTCACGGACGCGACCTGGAACCAATACGCTTCGCAATTGGGCCTCTCCGACGCGGACCGCAGCGATCCGGCGACGCAGGCGAAGGTGGCTAGCGCAATTATCAGTGACTATGCCAGCGCGGTCAGTAGCGCCACCGGAGGTACCGCCACTGGGGCCCAAGTGTATGGCGCCTACATGTTCGGAACGAAAGCCGGCTCAGCGATTGCAACGGAAACGGATGCAGCGACGCCGCTCAGCACGTTTGTTTCTGCGAAGGCGTTAGCGGCCAACAATATGACGGGATGGACGGTTGGCCAGTATGAGACGGCCATTTCAACTCGCATGGGCAGTGGCGCCACAGAGGCCGTGATCTCGTGAACAACGCTGAGCCAAAATGGACACAAAATCAAGGGTTTTTGTCATCAATTCTTCGTGATTGTCCGATTCGGGAATTGTTGCCCGACGGAAAGGGCGGCAGCGTGCAGTCACATCCGTGCTGCCATATGGCGCGGGCATCGCGATTCGCTTTTGGAGGCTCAATGCACTGACAAACGCCAGATAAAAGAAAACCCTGCCTCCCCCGATCGCCAAATCGGAAGAGCCAGGGCCCCAAAACCAAACAAACGCTATCAATCAAACAAACAAAGCAATTTGATTGATAGCGCCAACTCCCTCGGTAACGCAAGCGAAAATTGCGAGCGGGAGTGTTTTGTCCGGGGCCTGGCACGGGAGGCGAGCCTTCCAACAGCCTCACCGCGGATCATCGAATGGATATCCCTGAAAGCGGGCGCGAGCCCGCGCTCCCACCGTCGCGCCAAGGGCGACGCCGGTTTACCCCGTCCATGGCTGCCGCCCAGGACGAACTGAACGGTCCTCCGCCGGCTACGCCGTCGAAGCGAGACATCCTGAACACGCTGAAGTCGTTAAGGGGTCAATTGCCTGTCAGTCGGCCCGCTACATCAACGCTGATCGCGATGATCGAGAAAACCCGGCCGGATGATTGGGAACCTCTCGAGACGCCGTTCATTTACGCCCACAACACCACGCTCATGAGCTGGACCGGGCTTTCGCGGACGGCGCTCCAGCGCCACATTCGGGAATTGGCTGACGCAAAGCTCCTGGTCGCCCAGGACGGGCGTAACGGTCAACGGGGCCGCCGCTGGCAGGGGGCAGATGGAGAAGTGCGGGTAGGATTCAACCTGTCCAGCCTGCGCTTTCGATGGCCGGAGTTAGTCGAGCTTTTGGCAGACGCGCGCCGGCGCCGGGAACGGGTTTCCTTCCTTTGCGGGGCGATAGCGGATCTCAACGATCTGGTGCGTGCAAGCGCCGAGAGAGCCGGTCTGGAGCAGATTGCCAGAGACGCCATGCGTCTTATGCGTGCTCGACTTCGGACCACCACAATTTCCAGGCTCGAAGCTTATCATTCAGAGATGGTTTCGCTTCACCAGGCGGTCGGGGACGCCGCTGGCGACATCGCTGTGGATAACCGTGTTGAATCATGCGCTTACACACAAGAAACGGAGCCCATGGGTCCTGATTTCGGTGCCCACTATACAGATACAAAAAACAATCAATCTCTAAATAAAGTAGTCCCTGTAGCGGCCGACGGCCGCAATCGCATTGAAGCAATGCGGAGTGCGAAATCAGACGTTCCGGCCGACCTAAATCGTGTTGACGATCGCGCGGCCCTCAGAGGATTCAAAGGCACAGCGTTGTTCTACCTGGAGATTTGCAGTCGTTTACGTGAGTTTTGCGTCTCGGCTCGGCCCAGTGCTGATGAGCTCGTCGTCGCGGCCGGATACCTATCTGGCGAAATAGGGGTTTCCTACCACGCCTGGACGCAAGCACGCGCAGTGCTTGGGCCCCTCCAGGCCGCTATCGCGATCATCATCATGGCCGCACGCCTTGAACGCGGGGCAGTCATATATCGTCGTGACGCTTACCTCAGAGCCCTCACCGAACGCGGATGCCGAAGCCAGCTTTACCTGGATCGCAGCTTGTATGCGCTCCGCGATGCTCGAGCCCGTGAGCTCGAACCGGCGCGCCTGGCGAAAGAGGGCAGTCACTTGTGCCACGGTCTCCCTCAACCGGAGTTACAAATGCCGCGCAGATAATGTTTTGGACGCCCATTACTGATCGGATTTGCGGACGATGGCCTCACTCGCGAGCATTCGCTGCCTACCAACACTTTTTTTGTCTCTCTTGGCGGCTGGGTGCGGCAATTCCGGAACGTTAACGCCGGGGAAAGACCGCATGCAGGCCGTAAATGCGGCTTTCAGCCCCACAGAGACAGGCCAGAAAGCCGGGCACGAAGGGTCGCTGGGTACCTTCTCGATCAGCCTTCGTGGCGGAACAGAAACACGTTCTCTGGTCGTCTCGACATCGGGCACGCCGGTGCCCTGGTCGCAGTTCACAGAGATCCCTTATGTCGGCGAACTGGACGTTCGACCGGGGAAACCGCCGGTGTCGGTCGGGAAAATCTTCCACGATGGCATGTCAGGGACCGTCAGCGCAGTGGTGGGCACGAACCATCACGTCACATTGAGGGTCGATTTGACGGACGAGGCCCTCTTAAAAATGGACCGCACAACCCTCTCGGGCGTCGGTACAATAGATTGTCCGGTGTCGCGGGACTTCGAATTCCACGGCGTCATCGACCTCGCAGATGGTGAATCGGCGACCCTGGGCACCTCTGGAGAAGCCGTCTGGACCGTGTCGTGGAGGTCCTTGTGAGGACCGGACGAAAGACGACGAAGACTATGGGCGAGCCGGCCATTCAGGAGCAGAATGGATCTACCCGACGCTCACCGAAAGCACCTTGGCGCCGTCGAGCGCTAGTGGACGCCTTCTTCATCGCTATTGGCTCTTTCGGTGGCGGCATGTTGGTCGGGCTGCAGGTAGAGTACAATCTCTCCCGCCAAATGGCTCTGCTCTCCCTCGAAAGCCGCGTCGCCATCGACGTGCGATGCGTCACCGAGGTGCGGGCCTTCCGAGAGGCCATCCAGGCCAACCTCTCTCCCACGCAGCGAGAGACGATTCTTGCTCGCGTCAAGGCAGGGACCAGGTCGCCGCAGGTCACGGGCTCACAACGCGGGATCTTCGCCGCAGCGATTTACGGTCCCGACCCAGCCCTCGCGAGGGCCATCCGAGACGACATGAAGGAACTGCTGCCAGATAGGAAGCCGACGCCGTGAAACCCCGGACTGACATATCGCAGCGACGCCTTCTGAATCGCTCGGCGCATCTGAGGGGCGCAGTTCAGCCGCTACCTTAGTCGTTCCGAAACGCAGATGGATCAAAGCCGCGAGAGCTGTGATAACAGGCGGTAAATTGACGGGCGAGCTCGTTGCGGCCAGCAGAAGAACCAGAGTTACAAACGCCCACGCGATAATCCAGGGAAAGGAAATCGCGCGGGACGGTCGATGAAACTCTCTCTCAGGCTACTGGTCGGCTACACGATCCTCACGCCGGTGGCGGCGCTGGCTCAGGCGTTACCGGTCGGGGGTAGCTTCGTAGCGGGCGCCGGGCATATCGATCGATCGGGGTCTGGAATGACCGTGACCCAGTCGAGCGGGCGCGGAGTCATCGACTGGCAAGGTTTCTCTGTCGGCAGCGGTAAATCTGTTCAGTTTAACAACGGCTCCGGTGCAACGCTCAACCGCGTCACAGGCGGACAGATGTCCGAAATCGCCGGCAAGGTGAACGCGACTGGATCGGTTTTCCTGATTAATCCGAACGGAGTGGTCGTGGCGCCTGGCGGCCGCGTAGTCGTCGACGGATCCTTCACGGCCTCGACCCGTGACACGAGCAACGAACAGTTCATGTCCGGCGGACCGGTGACATTGTCCGGCTCGTCAAAGGGGCAGGTCATCAACAAGGGCGCCATTTACTCGAAAAATGGATCCGTGACCCTCTTCGGGCAATCCGTCGCCAACAGCGGTCAGATTCAGGCGGGCAACGGCACTGTCGCGATGGTCGCCGGCGACTCTGTGATCCTGACTGAGAAGAATGAACGCGACGGCATTTTTGTCAAAACAAAGTCGAGGACCAAGGGAGATGTAACGAACTCGGGCCGCATAGAAGCGGCGTCGGCCGAATTGAGATCCGTGGGTGGAAACGTATATGCGCTTGCTGGAAACCACGAGGGTGTGATCTCGGCAACCGGGGTGGTTGACGGCTCCGACGGCGTTTACCTTACGGCGGACGAGGGAACTGTCTCAGTCTCCGGCAAGGTGGCGGCGCATACAAGGGGCGGTGCAGGCGGGACGATCGTCGCAAACGGACATGATGTCGAAATTGGCGGAGCGGCTACGTTGGACGCGCGCGCCGTCGATGCGGCCAAGCCTGGCGGAACCATTTTAGTTGGTAGCTCCGCCAAAGGAGGCCACCAGCTCGCTACGAAGGTAAGCCTCGACAGCGGGGCGAAGATACTGGCCGGCGAGAGCAAGTCTGCGGGATACGTGGAGACGTCGGCGCGCAGTTTGACAACTGGCGCGATCACCGTCCGCGCTGGTGTCGGAGGAGAATGGCTGACCGATCCGGACGACCTGACGATCGACAGCGCCGCTGCGACCACGATTTCCTCAACGCTCAATACCGGCACGAACGTGACCGAGCAAACGACGAGTGCGACGTCAAGCGGCGTTGGCGTCATTGGAACCGGCGGAACCGGTGCGATCAATATCAACGCGCCGATCTCATGGAGCAGCGGAGCTGCGCTCACGCTGTCCGCATATGGTCAGATCAATTTTAACAGCGGCGTCACCGTTCAGGGTGCCGGGGCAGTCGCCATGACTGCACAGGGCATCAATTTCAATTCCGCGACCCTCACTTACGCGACCCAAGACAGCGGTTCCCTCAGCATCAACGGTAATCCCTTCACACTGATCTGGACACCGGCGGAACTGGAGACGGTTGCCCCGAACGGACTTTACGCGCTGGCGAATAGTGTCGACCTCAGCAGCATTTCCAATTTCATCCCGATCGGAAATTCTGTCGCATCGGGATCTCCGGCCTACACCGCGTTCAACGGTGCTTTCATGGGGCTGGGCAACTACATCAACAATCTGACCATCAATGATGGCCAATATGCCTATGTCGGCCTTTTCGGGCAGGTCGGATCGCAGGCCAATATCCAGGCCCCGAGGCTCAGTAATGCCAACATCACCGCCACCGCATCAGGCACAAGCGCCGGCGTGCTTGCCGGGAGCAGCGCCGGAACCATTATCGGGCTGTCGGCCTCCGGAACCGTCACCGCCAACGGAAATGCTGGCGGTGGGCTGGGACAGAACTCCGGGAACGTCTGGTATAGCTCCGCCTATGGAACGGTGACGACGACCTCTTATACACAAGCCGCGGCCGGCGGTTTCGCGGGCCTGAACACAGGCGCCCTGAATAACGTCAACGCAATCGTCAATGTCAGTAGCCCAGTAGTTTCCGGAGGCCTCGCCAACACCGACAACCTCGGAGGACTGGTTGGGTCCAATGTCGGCTACATTACGAACGCCCTGGCATATGGAAGCGTCACGAACGGCCAGGATGTCGGCGGCCTGGTCGGATGCAACAACTGCAACCAGCCCTCGACAAACGGAACGATCACCAGTTCATCCGCAAGTGGAAACGTCAGCAACGCATCTGACACCTTTAATTCGGACGTTGGCGGCTTAGTCGGTTATAACTCCGGCACCGTCAACACATCCTTTGCCACCGGCAACGCATCGATTACAGGTGGAAACACCGGATCGCTCCAATACAACAATGCTGGTGGCCTAATCGGCTTCAATGTCGGCGCGATTTCAAACACATACGCGATCGGAAGCGCCTCCATTTCCGGACCATCAACAGAAAACAAGGCCGGCGGCCTAATCGGTGCGACCGGAGTATCCACGAACGGGACGATCTACACGCCAGTCAGCGTTTCCGACTCTTTCTCGACCGGAACGGCCTCCGCGACAACGGCCGGCGGCGCGTTTGGCTATTCCGACGGAACATCCATCTCGAACGTCTACTACAATACGGATACATCGGGACAGTCGGTTGGGGTCTCGAATGGCGTCTCCACCGGTGTCACAGGCCTGACCACGAGCCAGATGACCGCAAGCTTACCCTCCGGATTCGACCCAGAGTCCTGGGGGAATCAGAATAATCAGACGACCCCCTATCTCACAAAGAGCGACCCGAGCCAGTCGATACCTCAGACTGTCTACTTCGGTAGCTCCGGCAGCTTCTCTGCCACCACGCCCGTCAGCTTGATCTTCTCGGCCAACAGCCTTTATCTCATCTCAGCCAATCTGAATGGAAATTTTGCTCTCGCGAATGATATTGATGCATCAGCGATTGGACTGTTCTCCGCGATAGGAGGAGAATCCGAGTTCCATGGCACGTTCGATGGCCTCGGGCACACAATTTCGAATCTGGCGCTCAATCCGTATCTTCCTTACGTCGGCCTTTTCGCTCAGAACGCCGGATCGATCACGAATGTTAATTTCAACAATGCAGCCGTATCTGGAGCAACAGCATCCAATGGCGTTGGCGTTGTGTCCGGCACCAACTCCGGGACTATTTCCAATGTATCTGCGACAGACATAGACGTATCAATAAGCGTTGCGACCGGCTTCAATACAAGCTCCAGTGCCCCGTGGAGCGATAGAACTGAGGTCGGTGGGCTTGTAGGAATCAATACTGGATCTGTCAAATATGCTTCGGCCGCAGGTACACTTTCCTTGGTTGGAAACGCCAGCCTTATCTCCGATGTAGGCGGCTTAACCGGCGCCAATAGCGGCACGATTTCATCAGCATACGCCAATACCGCCGTCTCAACCTCTGGCGCTCAATCTGGAGGTGTCGGAGGCCTGGTCGGCTGGAATGGATCTTCAACGGGCATAATCACGAACGCATACACGACAGGAAGCGTCGGAAGCACATCCACAGCTACAATGTCTGCCGGCGGCTTGGTCGGAAACGAATGGAGTTCTCAAGGCGACGTCTCTAACGTTTACGCAACAGGCTCCGTGAGTGGTCCCTCGGGAATGTCCGCTGGCGCGCTGTTTGGAACCCTACAGACCTCAACCATCACTTACAATAACGCCTATTACAACTCGGCGCTTGGCATCAGCCCTGTTGGCAACGGAGATAACCACGGAACAACAGGCACGACCATTGCAACCCTGGCCGAAGCACTGCCTGCCGGGTTTTCGGCGTCGATCTGGGGAAACCAAAACGGCGAAACTCCATACCTACTTGGGATCGCCGGGAACCAGCTTGGCTACTTTGGCGCCAGCGGGACTTTTGCTGCGACAACGCCCGTCTGGCGCGTTCAGTCCACCTTCGGCCTCCAAAGCATCAATGCCGCCCTGGCGGCAGATTACGTTCTGGTTTCCGATATTGATGCCACCAGCGTGTCAAATTTTGCGCCAATCGGCGGCACATCAGGATATTCTGGTATTCTCGATGGACAGGGACATGCGATCTCGAACCTGACGATCGATGACTCTACAGACGCCTATGTCGGCCTCTTTTCTCAGCTATCCGCCACAGGGAAAGTCTCCGGTCTCACCCTGGATAATGCCAACATTTCATCCACACTGACTGCAGCCAACATTGGGGTTGGAGCGCTCGTTGGCTGGAACAAGGGGGAAATCGACTCCTCATATGTCTCTGGCACCATCAATGCCAATGACACCAATACAAATTACTCCTCAACAACGGGATACGGCCCGCTCGTAAGCATCGGCGGCCTCGCCGGGCGCAATAGTGGATCAATTCATGACTCGCACGCCTCGAATGCCATATCATCGACCACAGCCTATGATGGCACGAATGTTGGCGGCTTGGTTGGCGCCACTGACGGAACGATCTCTCAATCATCCGCTACTGGAAATGTGTCTTCTCAGGCGTCTGCAAACGTCGGCGGTCTCGTAGGATACACCGGGAGCGCATCCTCGACATCGACTTCGTATGCGGCTGGCACCGTGACGTCCGCACAGTCCGGCAATATCGGTGGTTTTGTCGGCTATTCAGGTGGCACCATAACAGATTCCTATTCAACGGGATCAGTGGCTGGCGCCTGGACGCCAAGCATCGGTGGCTTCGTCGGTTATAATGTCGCGACGGACAACACGATATCGAACTCATATACATCGAGTTCTGTAACGAGTGCGACTACTCAACAAGCGAAGATCGGTGCGTTTGCGGGGAGCGATTACGGAACAACGTCGAACGACTATTTTGATTCGACGACAGCGCTCTCCCAATTGGCCACGGGCGCAGGGACATCGACGGACGTAACCGGCCTGACAACGGCTCAATGGGCATCCGGGGGGTATAACCTTACCGACGGGGCATGGGTATCTGGAATTCCATATCCGGTGTTATCCGCGCTGCCATACAAGATCATCGACGTTAGCGGGACCCGGGTTTACGGATCTTCCGACGTATCCTGGTCCAACGCGGGCAGCAATCTTGATTCGCCCGTCTCCGGATATCAAACTCTGGCCACATCAACATCATCGGTCGGCTCCTATGCGGCATGGGGAACCGGTGCCACCAAGGCTGGATATCAGATCACATACGCTGGGACGAACACTGTAACTCCGGCTCATTTGGTCATCACGGCAGGAAATCTGTCCAGCGTCTATGGAACGACTCCGAGCCCTTCGGCCACGAATTACTCAACCAGTGGCCTCGTCAATGGCGATACGATAACGTCTGTCCGGATCACGACGGCGGCGACCGGATCTGTGCCAGTCGGTGTTTATCCCGTCGGGGCGGTTGCTGTCCGAGCAACCATGGCCCAGGGAGTGGGCCTCTCGAACTATGCGATCTCATACGTACCAGGCACGCTCACCATCAATCCGGCCTCGTTGACGATCACCGCGCTCAACCAAACCAGCGTTTACGGCACTACACCAAATCTCGGAACCTCAGCGGTTTCATCGGTCGGCCTGGTCAACGGCGACACCGTCTCCGCCGTCACCCTGGCCACGGCCGCCACGAGCGCCAGCAGCGTCGGCGCCTACGGCATCACCGCCAGCGGGGCGACCGGCACGGGCCTGTCGAACTATGCCGTCACCTATCGGGGTGGCACGCTGACGATCGACCCGGCCGCGCTGACCGTCACCGCGCTCGACCAGACCAGCACCTACGGCAACAGCCCCGCCCTCGGCAGCTCGGCCTTCAGCACGACCGGTCTGGTCAATGGCGACAGCGTCTCCGCCGTC
>NZ_JABEQD010000014.1 GCF_014174395.1 Gluconacetobacter aggeris | reverse complement strand
CGTCCATGGGGCAATCATATACGTGTCCCAAAGGGTCACCCCCAGAACGATCGCCAGCACAACGACGCTCAGGGTCAGGACCACACGGATCAGGGTACGCAAAAGAGGCATCGGGGGGCTCGGATCTTTTCGTTGCCGGTACTTCAGACGTACCGGATCAGGAGGCAGAGCGTGCAGAAATACAGCGCCAGGTCGAACAGCGCGACATGCCAGAACAGGCGCATGCCTCCACACCATGCCAGCACCGCGCGGATCGCGATGCTGGGCACCAGCGCCGCCAGCGCATAGACCGCGAGCGGCGCCAGGAACACGCCATGCAGGTCGAATTCGCTCAGCATGCCGCTTATTACCCGGGCTGACGCCGCGCGCGACCCAGCAGCGGCGTATAGACCGGCACCGGCGCATCGAGCGGCCGATGCGCGTCCGGCATCTCCGGCGACAGTTGCAGCGGGCCGTGGCGATGGAAGAAACCGGGCACCGCCCGCAGGATATATGCCGCCTGTCGCAGGCAGGCGACTCCCCGCCGCGCCGCCAGCCCGTCCTCGCCCGGGCCGGCACGGTCCAGGATCGCCTGCGCCGCCTCCACCAGCCCGCGCGCCGTCGCTTCGGGGTCGCGCAGCAGACCGTCGAAGCCACGCAGCGCGGCGCGCATGGCCTGGGCATCCGCGGTGCCCAGCGCCGGCAGGTCCGCGATCCGCCGCGCCCGCACCACCAGCCGCCCCAGCGACACCGCCCCCAGCGCGGCATCGGTATAGGCCTGCCGCTCGGCCGGCATCACGCCCACCGACAGGCGCATCGCCAGCCGCCAGATCTTCTGGATCTGCAATCCTTCCCACACGATCCAGTTCTCGGGCGCCACAGGCAGCACCAGCGCCAGCCGCCGCAGCGCCCGCGACAGCGAGCCCACCAGCCGCGCCGCATCCAGCCGGTCGTCGGGCGGCAGGATGACGCGAAAGCCCAGTACCAGCAGCGCACTGGCCACCAGAAAGGCCAGCCACGTATTGGTCAGCGCGATATCGTTGTAATGCATGGGATTGGACACATCGAGCATCGCGGCGAAGAACACGCCATAGCCGAACGCCCCGATCCCGTAGCGCGGGCTGAACTGCAACCATATGCCCGGCGCCAGGAACATGCACAGCGCAAACCACAGCAGCGGAAAACCGTCGATGCGCGGCAGCACCAGCATATGGCACGCAATCCCCGCCGGCACCGACAGCGCGGTGCCCGCCGCCATCAGCACGCTGGAGCGCGAGGCCGAAGGCGTGGTCGCAACCAGGCTGGACGCCGCGACGATATACAGCATCAGCATCGGCCCGGCGCTCCAGTGCAGCACGTACCACAGCAGCCCCGCCAGCAGCGCGATCACCCCGCCGCGCGCGCCGTTGCGCAGGGCCGTCGGCCAGTCCAGGAACCAGCGCAGCCGTACCCGGCGCGGCATGGACGGCGCCCCCAGCATCCGCACCACGGCATCGACCTGCACCAGCACGTCGCGCATATTGTCGATCGCCGACAGCATCGCGATGTCCTGCTCCGCCCGCTCGGCCGCCGCCAGCGCGTCCAGCGCGCTGCCCAGCACGGAGAGCACCGCGCGCGGATCGTCCATCCAGTCCATCTGCCCCGTCAGCGCCAGGATCTCTTCCATCAGGGACGCGACGCGCGCGTGCAGGCCGCGCATCGACGCCGCGTCGTTCTCCAGGTCGTGCCAGAGCGGATGATAGGTGGCGACCACGCCCGCCAGCCCGCTCAACCCCACCCGCAGCGCATTCACCCGGCGCGAGATCTCGTACGTATCGGCCGCCGCATATTCCACCGACGACATCAGCCCGTTGATCCGCGCCAGCAGCGCGCCCCGCCGGTCGTTCAGCGGCAACGGCAGGGTGCGGAACCCGCCCAGCACCACCGCATCCTTCGTCGGCGCGTCCGGCGAACGGCCGCCGGCATACTGGAAGCGATGAAATTCCATGGCATAGGCGATCACGTCGCGCACCATCTGCCCCACCTGCGTCATGATCCGGTCGGGACGGCGCACCGAACTGGTCATGAACACCACCGCCGTCGCGACGATGCCGACCGTCACCGCCGACAGCCGCGCCATGGCGCTGAGGAAGATACCGTCCGGATCGGCATAGGACGGCGCCGCGACGATCACGATCGTATAGCCCGTCAGCACGGCGGCATAGGCGCGGAACAGCCGCAGGAAGGTCGCGACCAGGCAGGCGAAGGCCACTGCCACCGCCAGCAACATCGTGTACAGTACCGGCGACTGCGCCACGACCGCCATCAGCGCGATGCTGATCGTAGCCCCCAGCAGGGTGCCGATGATGCGCCACATGCTCTTGGCCATCAGCGCGCCGACCGTGGGATTGGCCACGATCATCACCGTCGTCACCGACGACATCGGGGATTCGAGCTGGAAGAAGAACGAGCAGGACAGGGCCAGCCCGATCGCGGCGAAGGTCCGCGCGCAGAAGGCCGCGCGCCCCACCGTCTCGCGCCACTGCGCATCGCCGGCCAGGAAGGCCGGCAGCATGCGTGAAGGGATAGTGATCGTCACGCCGCCTCGCCGCCAGCGGGCATGTCGGCGGCCGGCGGCCGCGCGGCATTGGCCAGCACATGCTCCAGCCGCGCCACCAGTTCCACGATCTCCCCGGCCGACAGGCCCTCCGTCAGTTCGGCCTCCACCCGCGCCCCGATCTCGTGGAACGCGCGGCACTTGCGCCGCCCGGCATCGGTGATGAACAGGTTGTTGGCCCGCCGGTCGACGGAATCGGGCCGGCGCTCCACCAGACCGGCCGCCTCCAGCAGGTCCAGCACCCGCACCAGCGCCGACGTATCGGTATCCAGCGCCGCCGCCAGCTCCCGCTGCGACGTGCCCTCCTGCATCATCATCAGATAGACCATGGGCCGGAAGCCCGCGACGGTCATTCCCGTCGGCTTCAGCTCCCGCTCCAGCCGCGTACGCCACACCGCACCCAGCCGCATGACGCGAAAGGTGACGGACATGCCGGGAAATGGGGATTCGTCGATATTGAGGAGCGCGCGCAGACCCGTCGCCTGCGGCCTGTTTCCGTCGGTCATGCCTGCCGCTTACGTTTTCATCAAAATAATTGCCATGCCCATTAATTGTATGGCCGCAGATTGTCCAGCCCCAAACGGCTTTCCCTTCACGGAAACGTTAATTTTTGCGGTGTGACCGCGCTGCATCGTCTTCAAAGCTTCACATGAAAATCCGCCAATCAGGCGCCAATGAAGGGGGAAACCACACCGGCGACGAAAGAACAGCGACCCCGCCCATGTCTTTCCATGTATTTTCCTCCCGTTCCGTCCACGCCACGCATGGCCGCCGCCTGCTGCTCGGCACCACATTGCTGGCCCTGGGTGCCGGCCTTTCGGCCGCCAACGCCGCCCCGGCCGACACGGCGCCACCGGCCGTCACCCACCCGGTACGCGCGGCACGCGCGGCGAAACCGGCTGCCGCTCCAGCCGCCCCCCCGGCCGCCGAGCAGATCATCTCCACCGCCCGCCGCACCCGTTCGGAACAGAGCGTCGGCCATGTCGAGATGCAGCGCATCCTACCCGGCATCAACCCGGTCAAGGCGCTGGAAATCCTGCCCGGCGTGGTGTTCGAAAATGCCGATCCCTGGGGCAATAACGAGCAGAATTCGTCGCTCTTCATCCACGGCTTCAACCAGAACCAGCTCGGCTTCACGCTGGACGGGGTACCGCTGGGCGACCAGGCCTACGGCAATTTCAACGGCCTGACCCCCCAGCGCGCCGCGATCAGCGAAATCATCGGCGCGGCTTCCGTCGCCACCGGCGCCGGCGCGCTGGGCACGGCCTCGACCAGCAATCTGGGCGGCACCCTGCAATTCCAGACGCAGGACCCGGCCCATCGCGCCGGCGGCCAACTGGCGCAGACCTTCGGAAGCTGGTCGACCTTCCGCACCTTCGCCCGCATCGACACCGGCGATTTCGGCAACGGCAATGCGGCCTATGTGGCCTGGGCGCGGCAGGATGCGCGGGCATGGGATTTCGCCGGCCATCAGGGCGGCAACCAGGTCAACGCCAAGTTCGTCCACCAGGGCGACCATGACCGGATGACCGCCTTCTTCGACTGGTCGGACAAGATCGAACCGAACGAGGACGGTATCGTCGAACCCGCGGGCGGCTCGCTCTACAAGCGCCCGTTCATGTATCCGAACCTTCAGGAAGCCATCAATTATTACAACAATTCAGCGGCCTACAAGGCAGCCGGCCTGAATTACCGCAACTACTATTCGGCCGCCCAGCGCCAGGATTTCCTGGCCTACGCCACATGGTCGCACGATTTCTCGTCGAACCTGCATTGGGACAACCAGATCTACTACCATCATGACCTCGGCGAGGGCGTGGTGGCCGGCCCGATCACGGCGGCGGGCCTGCCGACCCTGTTCGGCGCCTATTTTCCCGACAACACGGCCTCCCAGCTCTCGCAGGTGTTCGGCGGAAGCGGCATGGCGACGCGCACGACCGAATATTGGGACAATCGCGGCGGGCTGCTCTCGACGCTGCGCTATCACCTGGGCCGGCACCATATCGAACTGGGCGGCTGGTACGAGCGCAACAACAACACGCAGGCCCGGCGCTGGTACCCGTTCTCGGCCACCAACCCCACCACGCCCTACGACCGGCAGCAGAACCCGCTGATCCACCAGTACACCAACTATTTCTACACCAATAACTGGGTCACGCACCTGCAGGATTCCTGGCAGGTCTCGAAGCATTTCACCCTGAATGCCGGCTTCAAGTCCGAACTGGTCTACACCAACGGCACGCTGCCGGTGGCGGGCCTGCCGGGCTCGCTGTCACCCAGGACGGCGATCACCGTGCCCGGCGGTACCATCGCCGCCGTCCGGCCGTTCCTGCCCGCGTTCGGCGCATTGTGGAACATCACGCCGAACGAGGAATGGTTCGCGAACATCCAGGAAAACATGCGTTCGTTCCAGGATGCCGGCTATGGCAACGCAACGCCCTGGGGCGTGACCAGCCAGCAGGCGTTCGACAATTTCCGCGAGCACGGCAAGCCCGAAACCGCCTGGACCTATGAGACCGGCCTGCGGACCAACCGCGCCCTCTCCTTCGGGCCGCTGACGCATCTCGGCGGGCAGCTCGAATATTACCACGTCCATTTCTCGAACCGCCTGCTGGCGGTCTCGTCCTCGCCCAACCTGGCCTCGATCGTCGGCAGCGCCACCATCCTGACCAATGTCGGCTCGGTCACGACCGACGGCATGGATTTCTCCTTCACCGCGCAGTTCGGCCCGCATTTCTCGTTCTACAACGCGCTGTCGTACAACAAATCCGTCTATAACGACAATTATTCCAACGGCACCACCATCGTTCCCACGGCGGGCAAGAATGTCGCCGGCGTTCCCGACTGGACCGAGAAATTCGTGGCCTCGACCGATTGGGGCGCCTTCAACGCCCAGTTCATCGGCGACGTGATCGGCCGGCGCTACACCACCTTCACCAACGACCTGCATGCCAGCAGCTACGCGCTGTTCAGCCTCAATGCCGGTTACACCATCCACGGCATCCCGCATGTGCGCGGGCTGAAAGTACAGGGCAACATCACCAACCTGACGAACACGCGTGGCTGGTCGACCTTGAACACCTCCAACGCTTCGAGCCAGTATACCGCCTTCCCGATCGCCCCGCGCATGTATTTCCTGACCTTGAGCGCCCAGTTCTGAGGCTTCCCACGTGCTGACACGCAGAAACACCCTCTCCCTCATGGCGGGTGCCACGATCCTGGGGGGCGCATCGCGCGCCCGGGCGGCGGCATCGCTCGCGCCCCGGCCGCTGGTGTTCGCCCATCGCGGGGCCTCGGCCCTGCGACCGGAACACACGCTGGCCTCCTATGCCAAGGCGATCGCCGACGGCGCGGATTATATCGAGCCCGATCTGGTGCCGACCCGCGACGGCGTGCTGGTCGCCCGCCATGAAAGCAACATCGCCGGCACCACGGACATCGCGACCCGCCCGGAATTCGCCTCCCGCCGCCGCACGCTGACGATCGACGGCAAGGCAGAGACCGGCTGGTTCACCACCGACTTCACCCTGGCGGAACTCAAGACCCTGCGCGCCCGCGAGCGCCTGCCCACCATCCGCGCGCAGAACACCCGCTATGACGGGCATTTCGACATCCCGACCTTCGAGGAGGTGATCGATTTCGTCGCCGCCGAAGCCGCCGCGCGCGGCCGGACGATCGGCCTGATCCCCGAAATCAAGAATTCGACCCATTTCCACGCACTCGGCCACACGCCGGAGGAAACCTTCCTGCGCGTGATCGCGGCGCACGAGTACACGCGCTACGCCCCGCTGGAGGTCCAGTCCTTCGAGACCACCAACCTGAAGATGCTGCATGGGCGCGTGCAGGCCATCAACCCTCAGGCCCGGCTGATGTTCCTGATGGGCGAGCGGACCGAACGCGTGCCCGACCTCGTGGCGGCCGGCGCGCGCACAACCTTCGGCGACCTGATGACACCGGACGGCCTGCGCCAGGTCCGGGCCTACGCCGACGCCATCGGCCCGTCCAATACCGACCTGATCCCGCGCGACGCCTCGGGCGCATGGCAGGCACCGACCAGCCTGATCGACGACGCCCACGCCGCCGGCCTGCTGGTCCATTCCTATACCTGCCGGCCCGAAAACCGTTTCCTGCCCCGCCAGCTCCGCAACGACGCGGGCGACGACGCCCGCAACCCCGAAGGCTCGATCGCCGAAATCCGGCGCTATCTGGATCTGGGCCTGGACGGCTTCTTCACCGACGACCCCGCTCTCGGCCGCCGCGCCGTCGACGGCTGATCCGGTCGGGCGCCCGAGAACCTGACCGAAAATGCGGGCTGGCGCGCGAGAGCGGCCCAGAGGGCCGCGCCCGGCGTGTGTTGCCGAGCATCGGAGCGGAGTGGCCTTGATGGCCATGAGCACCGAAGCACAGGCAACGCGCGCTGGATCGCCGCCAGCGCGCATTTTCGGTCAGGCTCCGTCGGATCAGGCCCTGCCTGAAGCACTCCCCGCCCTCTCGGGCGCCGGCGCGCGGGGCCGGGCCGTGGCGCCGGGCTCTTCCCCCCGACCGGACCGGGTGCGCAGCCGCCTGCCCGCCTGCCGCAGCGCGCTGCGATGGGCGGCATGAATCTGTGCCGGCGTCAGCGCGACCCCATCGGACCGCCCCGCGTTGGACACGGGCGACACGGAGGCTGCTTTTCCCTCGGCGGATGAAACCGACATGACGATCCTCCTGCTCAAGGTGCCCCGGCAACGGGCCGGAACGGCTTGGCTCATCCATATAGGGTGCGCATGCGGCATTTTAAGGGCGGGTGCCCCTGAACGGGCGTATGGCGGCCTTGCATGACGGACGGATTTCGTACTGAAATCGAATCATCCCGTCCCTCACAGGGCGCCCCCCCGGGAGCCTCGCGCCGGCCGCAACCCACCCCTCGGGCTGCAACGCCAGGCACCCGGCACCGTTATCACTGTTCGCGCCACCAGCCGGCAAACCATTGACACAGCCCCTTGAATCGAGCCCGCATGCCCGTGCCCCCGCATTCCTTCGTCCACCCCGCCAAGCATGGCGCCCCCCGCCCCACCGCCACATTACCCGGTGGGCCACGCACGACGCTGCAATGCTGGGCCCAGGGCGCGCTGACATTCGGCGTGATCATACTCACCCTGTTCATCCTCGGGCGTTTCCGCTCCGCCCTGTTCTGGGGCGGCGTGCTCGCCATCGTCTGCTGGCCGCTGCTGACGAGGCTGCGGCGGAAATGGCCGTCGCCCCACGCCGCCACGATGGCACCGGCCGCCATCGTCCTCGGAATCGCGCTGGTCTTCATCATACCCTCCGCCCTGCTGATCTCGGCCGCCGCCGGCGAGGCCAGGCAAGGCGCGCAATGGGTCCGGCAGGCCACCGAACAGGGCATCCCCGCCCCGGCATGGCTCGACCGCCTGCCCTGGGGCCGCGCACAGGCCCAGCATTGGTGGCAGACCAACCTGGCGACCGCCGACAGCGTGCATGAGCTGATGGACCGCCTCCGGCCGGAACATGCCCTCGCAACGGTGGAACAACTGGGGCACGACCTGGCCAACGGGCTGGTCATCATGGGCTTCGCCCTGCTGATCCTCTTCTTCTTCCTGCGGGTGGGCCAGCCGCTCGTCACCCGGATCGACCTGCTGGTCTGGCGCCTGCTGGGCGCGCGGGGCGGCATGGTCCAGCGCCAGGTCGTCGGCGCCGTACGCGGCGCGCTGGCCGGCCTGGTGCTGGTCGGACTCGGCGAAGGCGTGCTGATCGGCCTCTCCTACGTGCTCGCCGGGGCACCGCAGCCGCTGCTGCTGGGCATCTTCACCGCGCTGGCCTGCATGATCCCGATGGTAGGCGGTTTCGCACTGGCCCTGTGCGTGCTGGCCATCCTCATCAAGGGCAGCAGCCTGGCGGCCGCCATCGGCGTGGGCCTGTTCGGCACGGTCGTGCTGTTCCTGGCCGATCATTTCATCCGCCCGGCCCTGATCGGCGGATCGATCAGGCTGCCGTTCATGTGGGTGCTGCTCGGCATTCTCGGCGGGCTGGAAAGCTGCGGCCTGCCCGGCCTGTTCATCGGCCCGGCCGTGATGGCCGTGGCCCACCTGCTCTGGCGCCTTTTCTCCGGCCGCGCCGCACGGCCCCTCCCCGAGGGGGTGGGGGCCATCCGGGTGGTGAATATCCACGAAAATTGAAAAGGCAGGCGCTTCTGTTCTTCTTTGAAAAAGAAGACGCAGGCTCTGCACGCGATGGGATGAAAACAGGATCATCCCCGCCCCGATATAGAGGGTGATCGATTGCATGTTCCGACCTTAACAGCCAGGGCCGGCCGGCGGTAGGGAAGCATTCCGGCGAGGAAAATCCCCGCCGGAATGGCACCATTATTCCTCCAGCGTGATCGGCTGGCGCATTTCGCGCACCTGCTCCGGCGTCACCGGGTCCATCCAGCGATTGCCCAGATGGCTGCGGATATAGGTCACGACATCCGCAATCTGCCTGTCGGTCAGGATGCCCGCGAACCACGGCATGCCGCCATGGCCGTTCAGCACCATCATGGTCGGATAGGCGGCGATCGCCAGTTTCGGGTCCCCGGCCAGCGCCGGGTATTTCGCCCCGGCACCGCGCGCCCCCTTGCCGTCGGCCATATGACAGGCGGCGCAGATATGATGATAGACCAGATCGCCATTATCCAGCCGGGTCATGGTGCTGGGCACACCCCCCGCCGTATCGGCCCGCGCCGGCGCACCGGACAGACTCATCCCTGCCAGGAGCAGGAAAGAAAGAGAAACGCCCCGCATCAGCCCGCTCCCTGCGCCCGCTTGTGAACCTGCTCGACGGCGGCGAGCGACGACAGGATCGCCCCCTCCTGCCAGCAACCGACATAGGACGCATGCTCGCCGGCCAGCACCAGCCGGTTCTCCATCGCCACCAGCGTCTTGTAATGCGTCTTGCGCGCCTGCTCCGACCACATGGAACAGCAGCCCAGGGTCCAGGGCATGCGGCTCCACGCCACCGCCACACCGTTGCGGAACTCCTGGCGGTAATCGGGGTGCAGCGCCTGTCCCTGCCTCAGCCCCTCCTCGATCCGCTGTGCCGGGCTCATGGTCGTGAAATCCATCGCCGCCGGGCCGAACATATAACCACCCAGCAGAACCGCCGGCCCCGGCGAGAACGTGCCGTGGCTGGGATAGGCAATCTGGCCGATCGGCTGGTCGGTAAAGCTGATCCCGCCATAGATCTGGTCGTCCTCCTCCCAGAAGCGCCGCTTGAACTCCATGCCCAGCTTGACCGACGACGCATACGGCACCGCCGCGATCGCCGCCTTCATCCTGTCGCTGACCTGCACGTCAAGCTGCGACAGCACCGGCAGCGGAATCGTGCAGACGCAGTAATCGGCCTCTTCCACCCGCGCGGCACCACCATGCGCGACGTCATCATAGAGGATCTTCACCCCATGCTCGTCCTGATGGATGGCGGTGACCATGCAGCCCAGCGTGATCAGGTCCCGGACCTGCCGTGCAAAGCCCTTGCCGATATTGTCCATCCCGCCCACGGGCTGGAACATCGTCGTCTGCATGTCGAGCTGTTCGGGAAAGGCCAGCCACTGCGCCAGACCGGACGCCATCACCTCGGCACGCGGCGCCGGGGTCGAGAAGGTCGGCGCCCCATCCATACCGGCTCCGCGCGCCTTGTCATATCCCCGGTGCTGCGACGACCGCGCACCGGCACGCCACACGCCGTCATCGTCCAGATTGGCCCAGGTCGCGACGGAGGAGAGCACATGCGCCCGCTCCTCGGGCGTCACGATATCATCCAGCCGGTGCTGGTTGATCGCCTTGGTCAGCAGCTCCGCGGTATAGCCCGAGAAATCCGCCGCGAATTCCCGATAGCGCAGACGCCTGCCGCCGTAAGCCTGCGAGGAATGCAGCCAGGCATTGTGGTTGAGCTGAATGAACGGCTCCAGCGCCACGCCGAACTTCCGGCAGTAATAAAGCAGCCCCTGATGATGGTACGGAATGCGCCAAGGCCCCGGATTGATATAATTGCCAGGAGAAAAGCCGACCGTCTGCGTGGCGCCGCCCAGTTCCGTCACGGTATCGCCACCGCGCAGCGAGATATTGCGTCCGCCCGCCCGGTTCTGGAATTCCAGCAGCCGAACCGCATAGCCCGCCTGCCGCAATTCATACGCGGCCAGCAATCCCGCCAGACCGGCCCCCAGCACCACGACACGCGTGCCCGGCTTCGCGCCCGACAGTTTCGGCGGCCCCTTGAAATCCGTGCCCATCGCATGACCCATGCTGGTCATCGCCTGATAGAGCCCGGCACTTCCGGCCAGAATCCCGATTTTTGTCAGAAGCTGACGGCGCGTCTGTGCCTGAAAGCCGGATTCTCCGGTCATTGGTCATCCTTCTCTTGTCTGGGGAGGCCATCCTGAAAATGCCATAGCCGGCACCGGCATATGGTCCTGCGCATCGCAGCGGCGGCACGGCCTGCCGGCCGCCACAAGCGCGAAGGAGATACGCGGGCCATGCCGCAGGCTATATTTTCAAAAGCGCCTGAAACAAAAAATGCCGCATACGCGGCATGAATTCCAGAACGAGGATGGATACCGAAATCGCTTCCGGTATCCATGCCGTTTTCGTCAGAACGTGGCGTTCAGACGGCCATAGTAGTAGCCGCCGGTGATCGGCACCTGCAGCGAGAACTGGTCGTAGATCTGGGCACCGTAGGAATTGACGTCCTGCGAGACCCGGCGGGGACGCACGTTGAAGACGTTGTTGGCGCCGACGGCGAAGTGCAGGTGATCGGTGAACTGATACCCGATTTCGATATCCGTCAGCCAGCGCGGCGTGTTCTTGAACTCCTTGAAGCAGGTGTTCGAATACTGGATCGACTGACCATCCGAACACATGATGTTGGAATTCGACCAATCCGCGTACTGCATCATGTCGGTCGTCTGGCCATAACGGGTCTGGCGAACGTTCACGTCCAGCTTGCCCACCTTGTAGTAGGCATTCAGGATGATCTTGCTGCGCGGATAGGCCGTGGTGATGTAGCCGATATTCTGCGCGTTCAGGATCTCCGATCCGTTCGGGGCGATACCGTTATGATGCAGGCGCGTCCGGTTCAGGTCCAGCGCCATGCTCAGATCGAGATTGCCATACTGATGCAGGTGGAACGCATAATCCGCCTTGATGTCCAGGCCCTGCGTGCGGGTGCTGGCACCGTTGGTCAGGTAATAGGCGCTGTCCTGATTCTGGTCATCCAGCGCTGGACCAGCCAGCGTATAACCCATCGCCTGGATCGCCTGCACCGCCAACGGTCCGTTAACGGTACCACCGCCGACGATACGGTTGCGCAGGTTGATCTGGTAGACGTCGGCCTCGACATGGAAGCCATTGACGGGCTCAAGAACGATACCGCCCGACGCGCTGACCGACTGCTCGGGCTTCAGCGGCTGGGCACCCAGCGCACGCGCCGCCGGCGAATCCACCGCCAGCAGGCCCGAGGCGCTGGAGGGGCCGACATTCATCGCGCTGTAATGCTGCTCGGCCAGCGTCGGCGCACGGAAGCCGGTGCTGATCGTGCCGCGGATCGCGATGCGACGCGAGAAATCGTAGCGGGTCGAGATCTTGCCGTTCTGGGTGTTGCCCACGTCGGTGTAGTGCTCGAACCGGCCGGCGAAATCCAGGTCCCAATGCTTGGTCAGGCGGAAATCACCGTCGATATAGGCGGCGAAGATGTTGCGGTTCCAGTTGCCGGAGCTCTGCGGGCCAAGGCCGGCATAGCCCTGCGTGCCGCCCAGCTCATAGGAGTTCGGATTGCCCGGCTTGATCTGGTAGGTTTCCATACGGTGCTCGCCACCCACCGCCAGCGTCATCGGAACGACGTTGCCAATGTTGAAATGACGGCGGAAATCCAGGTTGTTCGTCCACTGCGCCAGGCGGTACGTTTCCGCCAGCGTCGAGGTCGGCGAGTAACCGCACCCTTCCGAGGAATAATAGGCGCTGCTCGGATTGGTCGAGCAGGTCGCGGCCAGCATACCGGTATTCGCGGTATTCTTGTTGCCGATCTTCGTGCCGTCGGCGCCGTAGGTCGAGCTGGCGTCCCAGTCCCAGTCGCCGAACAGCTCGGCGCCCTTCAGGCCCATGGTCACGGCGTAGTCGTTTTCCTCGTTCGTCTCGCGCGGCGAGAAGCCCGACGGGTAGATCGACGGCGCGCGGGTCGGGATACGATAGTTCTCGTACGCCTCGCCATGACGGTGCGCATAGGTCAGGTTGCCGTAGAACTGCAACCGGTCGCCGATGATGTCCTTGCCCCAGTCCATCCCGAAATTCTCACGGGTTTCCTCGGGGCGGCCCATGATGTGGTTGGAATCGGTGGGCACGTTCAGCGGGCCGGTATAGTTGGCGCCCGTATAGGCCCCCACCGGCGCGGCGCTCAGCGGCAGCAGGCGATGATCGGTCGACGGCGCCACGAAGAAGTCGGTGTGATAGACCTGACCGCTGAGGTGCAGGAAGCCGTCATTGCCCCACTTGAAGCCGGCATCGCCATTGACCTGGTACTGCCACGCCTGGCCGCTATAGGCGTTCGCGCCGGTCGTGGCGCTCAAATTATAGCCGTGATCCTGCTTCTTGGTGATGATGTTGACCACGCCGGCGATGGCGTCCGAGCCATACATGGCCGCCGCGCCGTCTTCCAGCACTTCGATATGGTCGATCATGTTCGACGGCAGCGTGTTCAGGTCCGCGCCGGTCGAGCCGAACTGCGGGCCGGCATCGGCAACGATGTTCGCGGTCGAGTGACGGCGCTTGCCGTCGACCAGCACCAGCACTTCGTTGGGGCCCAGGCCACGCATCTGGATGGACTGCGTCAGCGCCGCGGAATCCGCGGCCATGGCGACCACGTTGATCGACGCATAGGTCTTGGTCAGCGCGTCCGACAGGTTCATCTGGCCCGAACGGGTCAGCGTCGCCGCCGTGACGACCGAGATCGGCGAGGAGCTCTGGCGCGCATGGCGATGGGTGTCATGGGTGCCGGTCACGATCACGGCTTCGCCCGAATCAGGCGGTGCATGATAGACGGGCTCGAGAACCGGAGCGACCCGCGCGGTCGGGGCTGCGACAGCCGGCGCCACCGTCGCCTTCACCTTCGCGGTGGAGCGGGCAGGCGCACTGACCCCCTTCTTGGCCTTCGCCGTGTGGCGATGAGTGGCCGTCGACGTCCCGGACGTCGTAGCCGTTTGCGCCACCGCAGCGGCGACGTCGAACTGAATGGCAAGAATCGTGGCCGCGATAAGGCTTCGCCTCAGGGTCATAGACTTAACGTGCTCCCGCGAACGTCGTTACTTTACCGCTACATCAGGAGACGGAAACCGACCTTAATTCAATACAAAATCATAACCACCCATAACGAATTCGGAATGTATGACATTTTTATCACAATCGCCGTGCCGCCGGAGCGCCAACAAACCAATCAATTGATATAACACGATAATTTTATGATATTTGGAACACACTCTCAGGAGACCCCGTCGCCGATCCGCCTGATCTCCCACGATTTTCAAGGGCAGGCTCAGTCCTTTCCAAATCGTTCCATTCAAAAAATATATAACATCCAGACCCAAAATGAGGATGCCGCGCGCGGACAATCGGACCGCCCGCCCGGTCCGGCGATTGCATCGCCTGCGCACCTGTCGTGAAATAGCAACGATCCACCTGCCCCAGGCGCCTGCCGAACGAAGAAGGACGTATCATGAACCTCGCACAGGATGTCTCGGTCATCGGCGCCATCTCCGCCTTCTGGCTGGTCGCCATGATCGTCCCCGGCCTCGACTTCCTGCTGGTCACCCGCCTGGCCATGATGAAGGGCCGCATGGCCGCACTCCGCGCCACGCTGGGCATCGCGACCGGCGTCGCCGCATGGGGGCTTGCGGGCTTCTTCGGCATCCGTGCGCTGTTCATCGCATCGCCCTGGCTCTACACGCTCCTGAAGGTCGGCGGCGGCCTGTACCTGTTCATCCAGGGCGCCCGGCTGTTCGCCGGAAGCTGGAAGCACGCCCCCGCCGAAGGCCAGCCCGCCAATCCCGCCTTCGCGACGACCCGCGCCTTCCGCATGGGGCTGCTGACCAACCTCGCCAACCCCAAGGCGCCCATCTTCGTCTCCAGCCTCTTCGCCGCCGCCCTGCCGCAGCATGCCTCCATCGGCCTGGGCCTGACCTGCGTGGGCACGATGTTCGTCATCGCCGTGGCCTGGTTCTCGCTGGTCGCCACGGTGCTGAGCCTGCGCCACGTCTCCCGCGCCTTCCTGCGGCTGCGCCACTGGATCGACCGCGCCTCGGGCCTCGCCTTCATGGCGCTGGGCATCCGCTTCGCCACGGAACGCACGGCCGGGTAAAGGCGGGAGGCCGCGGCCTCTAGACGAACATGCCGCCCGAAATCTCGATCCGCTGCGCGTTGATCCAGCGATTCTCCTCCATCAGCAGCGATGCCACCGCCGGGCCGATATCCTCCGGCCGGCCGGGCCGGCCCAGCGCCGTCACGCTGGCGACGAAGGCGTTGACCTGCTGGTTGTCGCGCACCGCGCCGCCGCCGAAATCGGTCTCGATCGCGCCCGGCGCCACCGTGTTGACCGCGATGCCGCGCGGGCCAAGCTCCTTCGCCAGGTAGCGGGTCAGCACCTCGACCCCACCCTTCATCGCGGCATAGGCCGCGTATCCCGGCAGGCTGAACCGGGCCAGACCGCTGGACAGGTTCACGATCCGGCCGCCATCTTCAATCAGCGTCAGCATCGCCTGAGTCAGGAAGAACACCCCCTTGAGATGAACGTTCATCAGCCGGTCGAAATCGGCCTCCGTCGTTTCGGCGAAGGACGCATGGATGCCGATACCGGCATTGTTGACCAGGAAATCGAACCTGTCGCGGCCCCATATCGCCGACAGCGCCTGCCTCACCTCCACCGCGAAGGCGGCAAAACCGCCCGCATCGCCCGTATCGAGGCGGAACATCACCGCCCGACGCCCCAGCCCGGCAATGGAGGCCACCGTGGCATCGGCCTCATCCCTGTTGCTGTGATAGGTACCGATCACGTCCACGCCCTTGCGGGCCAGCGCGATCGCCATGCTGCGCCCCAGCCCGCGGCTGGCGCCGGTGATCAGGGCAATCTTCGTGCCGTTCGTCGTCATGGTGCCGATCCTTTCATGATCCGATCGCTTCCGAGGATCTCAGGATGCCGCTTTCTCCCGCCCCCATAATCGGCCAATATTCGCGTTCACTATCCGGCGGAGGCGAATAATGGATCGCATCGACACCATGCGGGTGTTCGCAAGGGTGGTGGAACGGCGCAGCTTCATCCGCGCGGCGGAAGATCTCGCCCTGCCCGCCTCGACCGTGACCGATGCCGTCAAGGCGCTGGAGGCCCGGCTGAAGGTCCGGCTGCTGCACCGCACGACGCGGCAGGTCCGCGCAACCCTGGATGGCGAGGCCTATTACCGGCGCTGCCTGACCATCCTCGAAGAGATCGAAGAGGCCGAAAACGCCTTCAGCGACACCCGGCCGCGCGGGATGCTGCGCGTCGATGTCCAGGGCGCGCAGGCACGGCGCCTCATCATACCCGCCCTGCCCCGCTTCTTCGCCGAATATCCCGACATCACGCTCTCGCTGAGCGAGACCGACCGTTTCATCGACCTGGTCGGCGAAGGCGTCGATTGCGCATTGCGCACCGGCACGCCGAAGGACAGCGACCTGATCGCCCGGCGCATCGCGCTGCTGCCCGAAACGACAATCGCCTCACCCGACTATCTGGACCGGTTCGGCACGCCGGAACGATGGGACGGGCTGGACGGGCACCGCATGGTCGGCTTCCATTCCTCCGCCACCGGCGGCGTGCTGCCACTGGAATTCATGGTGCGGGACACACGCCGCACGGTGATGCTGCCGTCGCTACTGACGGTCAACGGCGCCGACACCTACAAGGAAGCCGCGATACAGGGGCTGGGGCTGATCCAGGTGCCGCGCTACGCCGTCGCGCGCGAACTGGCGGCCGGCACCCTGGTGGAATGCCTGCCCGACACGCCCCCCGCCGCCTCGCCCGTCCATGTGCTCTATCCGCGCAACCGCCAGCTCAGCCCCCGGGTCCGCGTCTTCATCGACTGGGTGGCGAAGCAATATGCCGGACACGCCTGAAAATCGGGCGGCGCCGGCACGCCACCCGCCCCACCGTCAGGTGACGGAGCGCAGATCCACCATGGTCCGGTTTTCCTCGTCCCACAGCACGTTGATCCGCGCCTCCCGAATCCCGTCCCGCCAGGTCAGGACCTTCACGCCCTGGAAGACGGCATGCGCATCGTGACACGCCACCAGACGATAATTGGGAATGCCGGGGGCCGCGTGATGCACATGGTGCGTGCCGATATCACCGGTAAACCAGCGCCAGACCCGTGACAGACGCATGAACGAACAGCCGGTCAACGCGGCCTCGAAATTGTTCCATTGCGGGTTCTGCGCCCATTGCACCCCTTCGAACTTGTGCTGTACCAGAAACAGCCAGACCCCGATCACGGCGGCGGGATAGATCACCAGGACGCTGACCAGCGCCACGAATTTCAGCCCGACGAACCAGACCAGCGCCCCATAGCCGAGCAGCAGGCACAGATTGGTCAGATAGACCCCAAGCCGTTCCCGAACCCAGTGACGCGGCGTGTCGAACGCAATCCGGTAGACGATGAAGAAAATGAACGGAGGCATCACGAATACGCTCAGGATCGGATTCTTGCTGATCCGATACAGCGCCTTCTTCAGCCGTGTCATCTTCCGATATTCGGCCACCGTGATGCAGTCCGAATACAGGTCCGACAGCCGCCCCCGCGTGTCCATATTGTTCCACGACCCATGATGCAGCCCGTGATGCTTCTTCCAGTGATCATAGGGCGTCAGCGTCAGCAGCGAGCAGAGCCGTCCCGCCAGGTCGTTCGCCCACCGGCTGCGGAACAGCGAACCATGGCCGCAATCATGCTGCAGCACGAAGGTGCGGATGGACAGGCCGGACGCCAGCGGCGCCAGCAGCAGCACCCCCCACCAGCCATGCATCAATCCCGCATAGAGCAGAACATAACACGCCAGGAGCAGGCCGACGGTCGAGACGATCTGGAAAAGACTGATCCCGAGATGTCCGCCCTGATATTGCCTGATCGACCTGATTGCATCATCGGAATAATCTGAAGCCGCCAGTCTGTCCGCCGCACAATGGTCCATAGATATTCCGAAATTTTCTGTATGAACCATTCCTATATTATTCACATTAAACAATCAACATCAGATATGATAAATAATCCCAATGAAACATTAAACAAAAAATACAACATATTTTCAATCACTCCGCAGGCCGCCGAGGCAGCCCCCCCCACCAGGCGCCCGGCTGCGCGCGGCCCGGAACCCACGGAGAAGAGGCTGTCTCCCTTCTTTCCGGAAACGGGAAAGATCACGACCCGTTCGGGATTCCTGTTCTGGTGCCGCAAGATTCCCGCGACCGGATAAAAGTCTCCGGTTTCTTCTTCGGCAGGAGACAAAAGACCCTCCCCGCCTTCACCCCGGCATGGCCGCCTCCCCTTCCAGAAACGCCGCATTCGCCGCCGCCAGCGCGTCCCAATCTTCGCCGGCCGGCATCAGTTGCCGCCAGGCCAGCCCGTGGCATTCCATGATCCGCGCGCGCACCCAGCGCCATGTCGCGCGCTGGATACCGCCCCAGGTCAGCAGAGACACAACGGACTCGTCCTCCACCCCGTCATAGGACCATGCCAGCAGGCAATGCCCGCCCCACGATCCCGGCGTCTGGTCTCCGGGCGTGGTCGTGTCCCACACGCCCCCTTCCGCCTGGTCGGCCGACGCCAGTTGCACGCCCAGATAGGCGGCCCCCATACCCGCCATGACCAGCCGCAGCGCGTTCAGGTCGTCCGGCGCGGCCGAACCCCAGGCCGGATAGAATGTCTGGTCCGCCAGCGCGTAACCGTCGCGCGCGGCACAGGCCAGCACATCGACCTCGACCCCACCCCGATCGGTCGCCGGATCGGCCGGCGTGTAGCCGGTCGCGCGTTCATAGAACAGGATGGCATCCGCATCCCGCACCGCCACCTGAAACCCGGCCAGCGCGGCTGTCGCGCGCAGATGGTTTCCCAACCCGGCCGACGTACAGTCCCCCAGCCGGTCATTGCCCAGCATCAGCGGCGCCGGATCGATCCCCTCCCGCAGCAGCCGCCCAGGCGCCCGCCGCGCCATCATCCGCAACCCGGCCAGCAGCGGCTGGCCGGGGCGGGTTTCGGCGGGCAGGCAACCCAGCCGCCTGCCTGCGGCACGATGCGCCATCACACGCCCCGATACAGCGCGGCGCGCACCGCCGGCGCGTCGCCGGCCGCCGCCACCGACACGCTCGCCGGTGCCAGCCCCACCGCCGCCTCGATCAGCGGGATGATCTGCTCGGCCGTGGCGATATAGCCTGCCACCGCCGGGTCCAGCGCCGAGGCCACCGTGCCCGCAATGGTCAGGATGGTCTGGAATTCCCCCGCCAGCGAAGACGCCCAGCCCTTGCCGGTCTCGATATCGATCGCCCCGCCCGACGCGGCATCGACCTGCGCCGTAATGGTGCGGATCTGTGTCAGGGCATTATTGACCCGCGCCACCTGGTCGGTGGAGAGATGCGCCGACAGGCCCGGAATCGCCTCGATCGCCTGCGCCGCGAAATCGATCGCCCCGGCATCCGCCGCCAGTTCGGCGGTATCGATCCGGGTGGACCCCCCGATCGTGGCACAGGCTCCCAGACTCGCCGCCACACCAAGCCCCAGCGCCAGCATGATCGCGGCCATACCCCCGCCATCCTTCCCCGGCGCGGCGCCAGGCTGCGCCCTGTTCGCAACATTGCGGAAATTCTGCGCCAGCAGGTTCAGCACCGCATACAGCCGCCCATAAACCGACCCCGCACTGGCCGGCACCGGCAACCACGGCATCAGCGCCGCACACACACCGCACAGCGCGGCAACATAAATCACATCCCGAACCGGCACGACCGCAATCAGGGTCTGAAGAATCGTGATAGAATCCATGGATCATTCCATCCTGTATTACGAAAGGCCCTTACACTTGGCCGATATTTTGAACCTCTGATCCTGAGGGAAAAAGTGGGCTGGCGAGCGAGAGCGGCCCAAGGGGCCGCGCCCGTCGTGTGTTGCCGAGCACCGAAGCGGAGCGGCCTTCATGGCCGTAAGCATCGGAGCACAGGCAACGCGCGTCGGATCGCCACCAGCGCGCATGTCCGATCACGCTCTGATTGCGGTGGTGAAGGCGGCTATGTGCACACTATCCACCACCCCCGCCCCCAGCGCGCTGTTATAAACCCGCTTCCAATAGGTACAGAGCCCGACCGCATCTTTCGCAGCCGGTACCGGCGCCGGATCGAAGACATACTTCACCCGCGCCATCGCGCAGCCATAGCGCAGATTGCCGATCAACTGCCGCACCCGCGGAATGTCCGCACAGGCCATGCGCGCCACGCGGGTTTGCAGATCGGCATGCTCCGCCCCCTCCAGCATGCCCCACAGCGCATCATGGGTCGCGGGCTCCATCTGCCACATACCCAGCGCCGGGCCGCCGCCATCCTGCACCAGCCGGGCGGCGCGGGATTCGACCAGCGCCGTGCCCGTCAGCAGATTCACGGCGGCCGCCCCGCCCAGCCCCAGCCGGTCGAGCACCGGCGCCACCACCCGCCATTTCAGGTCCGAGGGATCGATCCCGCCCATCATCCCCCCTCGCCGCGCATCACGCGGCCCAGCCATTCGACAAAGGGCTGATAGCCCATCAGCGCCGACACCACGCCCCCCAGCGCAAAGCCCGCATTGCGAATCAGCCTGACGCCACCGGCAATCTGCGCATTCATCGCAATCAGCGTCTGCTGCGATTCCGCCAGCGGCGCCGTGGTGTCGGCAATCACCGCCCGCATCTCCCGCCGCAGATCCACAATCGCCAGGCGCGTCTGCTCCACGTCGCGATCGGCCCGCTGGTCCTGATGCGCGCCACGGGCCCGCCCCTCGGCCGAAATCTCGACCAGCTTCATCATCATGTCCCTCTGTCCGGCCTCCAGCCGTCCGATCCGCGCATCATGCTGGCGCAGCGTGTCGGACAGCCCGGCCGGATCAGGAACGGCCTGCGCGTCGTTCATGTCACCTTCCCATCTTTTCGAAATATCAACGGCCGGCAGGGCGTCAGCCGCCCACCCCGGCATAGATGATCCTGTTCAGCATCATGGCCGGCGGCATGTTCTGGCTGTCGCCATTGCCCGCCGAGACGATCGTCAGCCCCGTGGCCGCGCTGGTCGCCGCCAGCCCCGTCGTCGCGGTGGCGGTCTGCGCCGTCGCCTTTTCCTCGACATCGCCGCCACCGGCGAACACCGCATCCATCTCGCCGCCCGATCCCTGCGGAACGACGAAGCCGCTGCCATGATTGGGCCCATGCCCATGGCCGGGATCGGTCAGAGCATGCGTATGGCCCGGATCGGCGACAGCATGCGTATGCGCCGCCGCCGACTGGCTGCCGCCCACGGCCCCCAACTGCACACCGTTGACGTTCGACCCCGCCATCGTCACCAGGTTGGCCGCTTCCCCGCCCATATTGTCGACACCGAACGTCGCCCGCCCCCGCAGATCCGGCAGACCGAAATTCGTGGCCCCATCGCCCGCGCCATACAGCGTGCCCAGCACCCCGAACAGCGCGGCATAGACCGTCCGGCTCACACTCTGCCCGCAGCACAACAGCCACCCGGCAGGCGCGACGGCCCCCGCATGATCGACAATGGCCCCCACCGGCACCCCGCCGCCCGCGTCCCCGCCGGCCGCCCCCACCGGGTCCATGGTCCAGATCTGGTTGCCGGCGGCATCGCACAGCATGACGGCATAGGCCGCCCCACCCATCAGGAAGACGTTCCCGAACTGCCCGCTCGCATCCGCCACCACCGGGTTCGGATTCGCCACCGTCAGCCCCGCATCGGCATAGGTCGCCAGCGGCGTGGTGCTGCCGCTCTGGCAGAAGAACAACCGCGCGCCGGCACGCGGCACACCCGTCGCATCCACGCTGAAACTGTTGGGCCAGACAAAACGGGCGGCAGAATAAGCCATGCACCACTCCCACGCTTCTCAGTGCGCGTCTCGTTAGGGGCGGTGCCTGTGCCCTGATGGGGTCGGATCATAACCGGCAGCTCGGCTTCCGGCAATTCCACACTGAACGATCCGAGAAATATCCTTATGAAGAATATATTTTTCTGGTCCGATTCGACGCAGGGCTCCCCCTCCGTTGGCATTCCGTCGGCAGCGCCGACGGAACCTTGGCCAACTCCGCCCTGCACCCGCAAGAGGATGGTCATCCCCTTGACCCCTGTTCAGAAGTCGTAGCTGCCGCCGTTTCCGGCGCCATACAGATTGCCCAGCACGCCGGGCGAAGCGTTCGACCCTGCCAGCAATGCCAGCGCATTGCCCACGCCGGACATCAGCGCGGCATTCGACCCCGTCGTGCCGCGCGCCAGCGCATTGCCCTGCCCGCTCAAGGCACTCAACAACGTGCCGGCCGAGCCATTCCCCTGGCTCCCCAGCGCAGACGCCGCCGAACTGCCCATATTCGCCAGGCCCGACAGCGCATTCATGTAATTGCCGAACTGCTGGCCGGCATAATTCTGGGCATAATTCTGCAGCGCATTCATCTGCCCGCCCGACAGCGCCAGCCCCCGCGCAGCGGCCGAGCGGTCCAGCGACTGCTCACCCTGCTGCAACGGAAACTGGTAATAAGGCGTATCGGTAAACGCCTGGTACGCCGCCGCCGCACCCGATCCCTGCCCCGATACCCCACCGGGCAAGCCCAGCAGAGATGCCAGGCTATACAGCGCATTGGTCCCCGCCCCCACATAGGGCGACAGGTTCCGGTCCGTCTGGTCATAGACATTCTGCTGAAACTGCTGCGCCTGGCCATAAGCCTGCGCCTGCTCCCGCGCCGCCTTCGCGGCCGCGTCAGACCCTGCGATCCCGCCCGCGATCGACCCCAGCGCCGACAATCCACCGCCAATCGCCGTTACCATGCTCCGATCCACTTCCCATACTGGCGTTCCATCTCCACCCAGCCCAGCCGGCGGAAGATCGGCCCCACATCCAGCGACCGGCCGGAGGGCGCAACATGCAGCTTGGTGCCGGTGATCATCCGCCGCACCCCGCGCGCCGCCAGCGTACGCTCGGCCTCGCGAAACAGCCTGATCCCCGCCGTCCATCGCCGATGCGCCGGCCGCACATAATACAGGTCGAAAAACGCATGGCTGACACTGCGATGATGCAGATGCGGCCACACCAGCGCCACCAGATACCCGGCCAGCACCCTGCCCTCGCGCATCGTCAGCACATGCAGCGCCCCGGCCGCCTCCAGCCGCCCGTAAGCCTCCAGGTCGGGATCGAGCGGCGCACGCTCCTGATCACTGGCCACCTCGCGGAAATGCGCCTGCCACAGTCCGCGCATCTCCCCCACCACGTCGCTCCATGGCTCGACGGCATAGAGCGTCACGATACGGTCACCAGCAGCCCGCCCGCCGAAATCGTCAGCGCCCCGGCGGCGGAAGCCTGCGCCGCAATCGCATCACCCGGCTGCAACACCCGGCCGATTTCATTGGGACTGTTCCAGGTCTGTCCGGGCAGGATCGTCTGGCCAAACGTCGTCGCCGTCCCCGGCCCCGCCACCTTTCCGGCAGGCACCAGATACAGCGTCACCGAAACCGGCACCGCCCCGACATTGCACACACCCAGACTGTCGATCCGCGCGATCACCCCACCCGGCGCGGTATAGAGCGCCGCCGCCGCGCTGGGCACGGCCTGCGCGGGAATCAGGGCAACGGGCTGAACGGACATGGCATCGACCTTCGCGCAATACCCCAGAGGGGGCCGGATGGTGGGCGATGCCTGCGCCCGATGGGTTTTTCTCCCGATGGGTTTTTCTATCGTATGGACAGTTTTCCATACAAGCGGAAACGCGCGCCGGATCGCTCCGGGCACGCAGCCCCGGACACGCGTTTACCGGTCCAGACGCAACAGCCCCGCCGCCTCCGAATCCAGTATCACCGTGCAGGCCGGATGCTGCCGCAGGGCAGAGGCGCTGACCATCGGCGTCACGGGCCCTTCCAGGGCATCGCGCACGATCCGCGCCTTGGCCGCACCGGTCGCCACCATCAACAGGCGCCTTGCATCCAGGATCGTCCCCACACCCATGGTCAGGGCCCGGCGCGGCACATCCTGCCAGCGATCATCGAACATTTCCGCATTCTGCCTGCGTGTTTCCTCATCCAGTTCGACCAGCCGGGTGCGGGTGGCGAAATCCGACGGCGGCTCGTTGAAGCCGATATGCCCCGTCAGCCCGATGCCCAGAAGCTGCAGCCCGATCCCACCGGCCGCGCGGATGGCGTCTTCATAGGCGCGGCATTCACGCTCCGGTTCGGGCGCCGCGCCGTCGGGCAGGCGCGTGCGCCCGGGCACGATGTCGACATGGCGGAAAAGCTGTTCATGCATATAGGCGTGGTAGGATCGCGGATCGTCGCGCGCGATGGGATAATATTCGTCCAGGTTGAACGTCCGGCACCGCGCGAAGGACAACCCGTCGCGATGCATCCCGACCAGGGCGCGATAGACCGCCTCCATCGTGCGGCCGGTCGCCAGACCCAGCACCGGGTCCGGCGCCCCGCGCATATAGTCCGCGATCCGCGCGGCCGCCTCGCGGCACGCCGTCATGGCGTCGGGTGCCAGGACGATCTCCATGCGGCCCTGTTCGATCACGACATGTCGCATCGTGCTTCCTTCCTGCATTCCAGCCTATTTTTCCGGAAAGGCTCTCAATCCTCGCCGCGATCCGTCCTGAGTTCGACGACGAAATCGTACAGATCGGCCCGATAGGCCGAGAACGTGACTTCCAGCAGCCGCCCGTCGGCCAGGAAAGACCGCCGTTCGATCCGCAGGATGGGATTGGGGCGCGCCAGCCCCAGCAATTCGGCTTCCCGCGCGTCGACCAGCCCGGCCCGGATGCGCTGGAGGGCCCGGACCGGATACAGGTCCCGCGCCTTCAGCGCGGCATAGAACGACGCGCTGACCGCTTCCGGCGCGGGCAGGTCGTCCCGTGCCACGATGGCGGTCTCGATCGCCATCGGCTCACCGTCGGCGGTCCGGATGCGCTTCAACCGCGACAGCGCGGTGCCCGGCGCCACCCCCAGCGCCATGGCCTCGTCCGGGCTGGCCTGCGCCACGCCCCGTTCCAGCCAGACCGACCCCGGCACCCGCCCGCGCGCGCGCATGTCTTCGGAAAAACCCAGCAGGGCGGTCAGCGGCTGCTCGATCCGGCCGGAAACGAAGGTCCCGGCCCCCGGCCGCTGGATCAGGCGACCGGTCTCGACCAGCCGTTCCAGCGCCTTGCGCACGGTCACGCGGGACACGCCCGTCATGTCCGCCAGTTCGCGCTCGGGCGGCACCGCATCGCCCTGGCACAGCGCCCCGCTCCGGATCAGCCGGCTCAACCCGGCTTCGAGTTGCAGATAAAGCGGCTGGCGGCTGTCCGGGTCCGGCGCCAGGCCGCGAAACATGCCGTCATCGGCGTGGCCCATCGCGTCCTCAGCCACCCGTGGGGACGACGGACGGCAGGATGCGCCGCAGGTCGCCGCCATGGCGGCCCAGCGCCTGCTCGGCCTCGCCGGGCGTCATGCCGGCACGGACCAGCACCGCGCGCTTGACGTTGCCGCCCGTCGCCACCAGGGCGGCGCGAACCTCCTCATCCGACCCGCCGGCCAGGTCGGCCACCATCCGCGCGGCCCGGCGATCCAGCTTCGCGTTCATCACGCGCATATCGACCATCCGCCCGCGATAGGCATGGCCCAGCCGGATCATCAGCGCGGTGGACAGCAGGTTCAGCGTCGCCTTCTGCGCCGTGCCGGCCTTCAGCCGCGTCGAACCGGCAATCGCCTCCGGCCCCGTGACGGTCACGATGCCGTATTCCGCCTCGCGCAGCAGCCGCCCCGTCGCGTTGCAGCTTATGCCCACCGTCAGCGCGCCGCATTCCCGCGCGGCGGCGACGGCAGCACAGGTATACGGCGTCCCCCCGCTGGCGGCGATGCCGAACACCACGTCCCGCGCGTCCGGCGCGTGGGCCAGCAGCTCGGCCCGGCCGGTATCCTCGCGATCCTCGGCGCCCTCGGCGGCCTGAAAGATCGCCTGCGGCCCGCCGGCCAGCAGCAGCACCAGCCGTTCCGCCGGCCAGCCGAAGGTCGGCCCCAGCTCGACACCGTCCTGCAGCCCGATCCGCCCCGACGTCCCGGCACCGACATAGACCAGCCGCCCACCCTGTCGCAGGCGCGGCAGGGCGGCATCCACCACCGCCTCGATCTCCGGCACCGCCGCGCGCACGGCCGCCGTCGCCGCCATCTGCGCCTCGGCCAGCGCGTCCAGCACCGACCGGACCGGCCAGATGTCGATATCGGCATAGCGCGGGTCCCGCTGCTCGGTCCCGGTGATGGGGGTGGCGGGCCGGTCGGTCTCGGTCATGGCGGGTCCTGCGGGCGGTTGAACAGGCCCCTTTCATAACGCCAGAACAATACCATTGCAAAACCAATTTCCGTATGGTTCTGTCCTGGTATTGACCAGGAACGCCCGGGAACGCCATGTCAACGCTCGATCTTCTGGTGATGGGCCTTTATCTCGCCGCCCTGCCGCTGCTGACATTGTGGATGGCGGGGCGGCAGAAAACCGCCCAATCCTATCTCGGCGCCACGCACGACCTGCCCTGGTGGGGCATCTGCCTGTCGCTGGTCGCCACCGAGACCTCCACCCTCACCGTCGTCAGCGTGCCCGGCGTGGCCTTCCATCGCGGCATGGTCTTCGTCGGGCTGGCGATCGGCTACCTGACGGGGCGCTGCCTGGTCGCCTGGCTGCTGCTGCCACGCTACTTCGCGGGGGGCATGCGCACGCCCTACCAGTTCCTGGGCCAGCGCTTCGGTGCGCCGATGCAGCGCGCGGTGTCCCTGACCTTCCTGATCACCCGCGTGATCGGCGAGGCCGTGCGCCTGCTGGCCGGCACGCTGCCGCTGGCCATGCTGCTGGCGGCCTTCCACCTGCCCCACGGCCCCCTGGCCATCATGGGCGCGCTGATGGCGATGACGCTGCTCTACACGGTGTTCGGCGGGCTCAAGGCCGTCATCTGGTCCGACGTCATCCAGTTCTGCACCTACCTGCTGGGCGCGATCCTCTGCGCCGCCGTCATCTGGCACGGGCTCGGCCCCGGCACGGTCGCCGACCTGGCGCGCGCCGGGCGCTTCCACCTGTTCGACCACGGCACGGCGCTGCTGGCGGACCCGTTCGCCCCGGCCTCGGCCCTCATCGGCGGCGCGGTCATGGCCATGGCGTCGCACGGCACCGACCACCTGATGGTGCAGCGCATCCTGGCCGCCCGCAGCCTGCGCGACGCGAGGCTGGCGCTGGTCGCCAGCGCGCTGGTGGTCGGGCTGCTGTTCGGCGCGCTGTCGCTGCTGGGCATCCTGCTGTCGGCCACCCCGGCCGGCGGCGCGCCCTACCACAGCCTGCGCGGCGACGACATCTTCCCCTACTATATCGTCCACGACGCTCCGGCCGGCCTGTCCGGCCTGCTGGTCGCGGGCATCCTCAGCGCCACCATGGGCTCGCTGTCCTCGACGCTCAACGCCCTGACCAGCGCGGCGATGACCGACTTTCCGGCGCAGTGCCGGCGCATGGCCGGCGCCCTGGGCCTGCACGACCTGTCGCTGGCCCGCTGGCTGACCTGCGTCTGGGCGGTGCTGCTGATCGCGGTGGCGCAATCCTTCGGCCAGGGCGCGACCTCGCTGGTCGTGTTCGGCCTGTCGGTCGGTGCCTATGCCTACGGCCCCATGCTGGGCGCCTTCCTGTTCGGCCTGGTCGCGCGCCACACCGACAGCCGCGCCGTCATGGCCGCCTACGGCGCGACGCTGGCCGCCGTGGCCCTGGCCGAATTCCAGCTCCGCCCCGGCGGGCAGGCCATCAGCTTCGCATGGATCGTCCCGCTGGGCGTCGTCCTGTTCTTCTGCTTCGCCACCCTCGCTTCCGGCTTCAGACGCTTCCAGAAGGCCACTCCATGACGACAACCCGCCGGACGGCCCTTGCCGGCCTGGGCGCCGGCGCGCTGGCCGCCGCCATGCCCCGCTCCCGCGCATGGGCCGACGCCCCAGGCGCCCTCTCCCGCCCGGTCACGACCGGGTTCGAGCGGCTGCGCGCCGACGGCTATCGCCTGCTGGCCGGGCACAAGGTCGGGCTGGTCGCCAACCCGACCAGCACCGACCGCACCCTGCGCCATATCGCCGACATCCTGCACGCGGTACCGGGCATCCAGCTTCAGGCGATCTTCGGGCCGGAACACGGGTTTCGCGGCTCGGCCCCCGCCGGCGCGTCCGAACCCCGCACCACCGACCCGGCCACCGGCATCACCGTCTTCGACATCTACAACACCGCAGGCGCCCCGCTGGAGCACATCCTCCAGACATCGGGCATCGACCTGCTGCTGTTCGATATCCAGGATGTCGGCGCGCGCTTCTACACCTACGCTTCGACATTGTATGACGTCATGGCCGCCTGCGCGCGGCTGGCCATTCCCGTCATCGTGCTGGACCGCCCCAATCCCATCGGCGCACAGGCGCCCTCCGGCCCGGTCCTGCAACCGGCCCAGGCCTCCTTCATCGGCCGGGCGCCGATCGCCCTGCAACATGCCATGACGATGGGCGAGCTGGCACTGTTCTTCCACCGCTACTGCCTGCATCCCGCCGGCGCCCCGCCGCGCGTGGTGACGATGGAAGGCTGGTCGCGCGCCCTGTTCTTCGACCAGACCGGCCTACCCTGGATCGCCCCCAGCCCCAACATGCCGACGCTCGAAACCGCCATCGCCTATCCCGGCACCTGCCTGTTCGAAGGCACGGTCCTGTCGGTCGGGCGCGGCACGGCGCTGCCGTTCCTGCAACTGGGCGGGCCGGAAGTCGACGCCCACCCATGGGTCGCCGCCCTGCGCCAGGCCGACCTGCCCGGCCTGGCGATCCGCGAGACCTGGTTCACCCCCAGCAGCTCGGTCGACCGCGACCGGCTGGTCCATGGCCTGAACCTGATCGTCACCGACCGCCGGCGCTTCGACGCCCTGGCCACCGGCCTCGCCCTGCTCTGCGCGGCCCGCCCGCTCTGCCAGGGCCCGCTCTGGCGCGGCACCGGCCGGACCGCCGACCTGCTGTTCGGCACCGACAGCATCCGCCACGCCATCGACGCCGGCACCGCCCCGCGCGCGATCATCGCGAACTGGCAGGGCGAGCTGGCGGATTTCGAACGCCGCCGCCGCACCGTCCTGCTCTACCATTCCTGACCGGACACCGATCATGACCTGCATTCTCGCCGTGGATGCCGGGGGCACCCGCACCCAGGCTGCCCTGGTGACGCGCGCGGGCCTCGTCCCGTCCCGGCGCGAGGGCGCGGGGGCCAACGCCTTCGACCGGCCGGACTGGCTGGACAATCTGCACGCCACCCTCGCCCCGTTGCTGGCGGCATCCCCCCAGGCCCTGGTCCTCGGCCTGGCCGGCTTCAGCAGCCGGCGCCCGTCCTCCGCCGCCCAGTCCCGCGCCCTGGCGGACTGGACCGCGCCCCTGCCGACGCAATTATGCAGCGATGCCGACATCGCCCTGGACGGCGCGCTGGGCGGCCAGCCGGGCATCCTCGCCCTGTCGGGAACCGGATCGATCGTCCTGACGCGCGCCGCCGACGGCACCACGCTGCGGGTGGGCGGCTGGGGCTATCTGCTGGGCGACGAGGGCAGCGGCTACGCCATCGGCCGCGACGCGATGCGGTATCTGACGCAATGGATCGATGCCGGCGCGCCCGCCGACGACCCGCCGGACGTGCATCGTCTCGCCCGGCGCCTGGCCCAACGGCTGGGCATCGCCCCCACGCCGGACGGCCTGCTGGAATGGCTGCGCGGACAGCCCCATCCCCGCTCCGCCATCGCCGCCCAGGCCGCCTTCGTCGCCACCTGCGCCGATGAGGGCCTGCCGGAGGCGATCGCCATCCTGCACCAGGCGGCGGAGGCCCTGGCCGGACAGGTGCGCACCGCCGCCACCCGCGCCGGCCTGCCCGACGGGCCATGGAGCCATAGCGGCAGCATCTTCAACAGCCGCCCGTTCCTCGCTCATATGGAAACGACGCTGGGCACGCCTCCCCTGCCGCCGGTCCTGCCGCCACTGGGCGGTGCCGCCCTCCGCGCCGCCCGCCTGGCGGGCTGGCCGGTCACGCCCGAATGGATCGCAACCCTGGCCGCCTCACTCGCCGCGCCCCCGTAAAAGGCCCCTTCAGGAGCCTCCGAGCCCCGGCTATGCGATCCCCAGCGCGCGGGCGGCGGCGGTCGCCACATCATGGCGCAATTGCACGATCTGCCGCCCATGGCCGCCATCGGGATGCACCCGGTTGGTCAGGATCAGCACGAAACTGTCGCTGACCGGGTCCATCCACAACGACGTGCCGGTAAAGCCGGTATGGCCGAACGAACCGACAGGAAAGAGGTCGCCACGCGGCGTGGAATAATGGGTGGCGATGTCCCAGCCCAGCCCGCGCAGGTCGGTCCTGCCGGCCGGCTGCTGCGGCGTGGTCATCAGCACCAGCGTCTCGCGCTTCAGCGGAAAGGCGCTGGGCCGCCCGGCACGCCGGTCCAGCAGGGCCCGCGCATACAGCACCATGTCGTCGGCATCGGAAAACAGGCCGGCATGGCCGGCGATACCGCCCATGCGCCGCGCCGTCGGGTCATGGACCACGCCGCGCAGGATCGCATGATTCTCGTCGAACTGGGTGGGCGCGATCTGCGGGACCAGCCCCGCATCGGGGCGGAAGCCGGAATGCACCATGCCCAGCGGCGCCAGAATATGCAGCGCCGCGTACCGGTCCAGCGTCTGGCCGCTCAGCGCCTCCACCAGCAGCCCCAGCGTGATGAAATTGATGTCGCTGTAGACGAACCGCTCGCCGGCCGGATGGTCGGGCCGGGTGTCCATCACGCGGCGCACCGCCTCATCCTTGCCCTTCCAGGGGGTGGACAGCTCCAGGTCGGGCGGCAGGCCGGAATAATGGGTCAGCAGGTGGCGGATGGTGATGCCCGCCTTGCCCGCGCGCGCGAACTCCGGAAGGTAGCGGCAGACCGGCTGGTCCAGCGCGAAGGTCCCCTGTTCCCAGAGCTGCATCACCGCCAGCGCGGTGATCGTCGGCTTGGTCAGCGACGCCATGTCGAAGCGCGTGGTCCAGCTTTGCGGTTCGGGCACCGGCAGCAGGGCCCGATGGCCATAGACGCCGCGATAGACGACGCGCCCGTCATGCCCCACCGCCGCCACCACGCCCGGCACGTCGCCACGCGCCACGGCCTCGCTCAGCAGGCGGCCGACCGGCGCGAAATCGCTCCCGCCGGCACGCGACGCGCAACCCGCCACGCCGGTCAGGCCCAGCAGGGCGCCACCGCGCAGCACCTCCCGTCTCATCAGGCCGGACAGGCGCGGATCAGAAGCTGTCGGCACGGGCAAGCACTCCAAGAATCTCTTCTTCCACGCGGGTGAAGTACGAATAGCGGCCCGGCCGCGTCTCCGGATCGGACGGGTATCCGGTGGCGGCGAACAGCAGCGCGTCACCCGTCTTAGGATCATACCACAGGCCGGAATGCAGCCCGTACGCATTGCCCAGATGGCCGCGCAGGCCACCGCGATAACCGGGATACGGCGTGTCGCCCCGGCCCGCGGCATCGCGCCGCCCCAGCAGGCAGATGACGGACAGGCCATAGCAATCGATCGGCCCCTCGCCATCGGCCCCCGACAGGCCGTTATGCCCGTCATAGGTCCAGGTCGGACGTTCCATCATCTCGACCGAGGCCGGCGACAGGATCCGCACGCCATCGAGCGTACCCCGCTGCATCATCAGCCGCGCGATCCGCGCCATCTCGGGGATCGACACCCGCAACCCGCCCTGCGGCGAGAACAGGGTGCCGTTGCTGCCCACCCGATAATGCGCCAGTTCGGCCGGCGTCCGGCCGCGCAGGGGCCGGTCATCGGCCGTCGCCACCCATCCCTGCGGCAGATGGCGGTACAGCGTGGCCAGCGCATCGGGGTCGGGCAGCGCCAGCGGGTCGTAGCCACCGGCAATGCCCGCCGGGTCCAGCACATGGGCGCGCATGTAGCGGTCGAAACGCTCGCCGCTGACCCGTTCGATGATGGTGCCGACCAGCCCGTAGCAGAGGTTGCAATATTCGAACCACGCCCCCGGCGCCCGGCCGGCGCCATGGGCGAAATGATCGCCGGTGGGGCCGGGCGGGTGCGCGGTATCGAACAGGGTCGCGATATCCTGCCCCGGCGGAATCAGGTAACCGTCGGCATCGCGGATGCTCGACGTATGGTTCAGCAACATCCGCACCGTAATCGGCGCCGACGGAAAATCGGGATTGCGCAGCGCAAAGCCCAGATAGAACGACGCATCGTCATCCAGCCGCACCCGCCCCTGTTCGACCAGCCGCATCAGGCCGATCGTGGTGACGAGTTTCGAGACCGAGGCAATCCGAAAGCGCGTCTGCGGCGTCACGGGCAGGCTATGCCCGTCCGTGCGATAGCGAAATCCGCTGTAATGGCTGTAGACCATCCGACCGTCATGCAGCCGCGCCGCCGCCAGCCCCGCCAGCGGCTGCGCCTCGCCCTGTTGCACGATCGTCTCCAGCGCCGTGTCGGACGCATTGCTGCTGGCCGCACCGGCACCGGCCGGCAGGGCCGCCAGGACAAGCGACAGCCACAGGAAACGCGGAAAGGCGGAGCGGGCCATACAGTCAGATCCTTCGTGTGATCACGGGACGGGCGCGCCGGCGGCCTCGCCACCGGCCAGCAGGGCCAGCAGGGTGGCGCAGGCGGGGGCCAGTGTGAAGCCCAGCGCCCCCTGCCCGGCATTGACCATCAGGTTGGCCCGGCCGGTATGCCCCACCACCGGCAGTCCGGTGGGCGTGGCGGGCCGAAAGCCCGCCCAGGCTTCCGCATCGTCATACGGCCCGGCATTGGGGAAACTGGCCTGCGCCAGGCGCCGCAACTGCGCGATCCGCCGGGGCGAGGCGCCATCGTCATCGGCGCCGATATCGACCATGGCGGCAATGCGAAACCGCTCGCCCAGCCGGGCATAGACCACGCGATTGTCGTAGTCGGTGACGCTGATATCCGGCGTCCCCCCCGCCCGCACCGGCAGGGTCAGGCTGTATCCCTTCAGCCCATATAACGGAATATCCTCACCCACGGCGCGCAGGAGCGCGCGCGTGCGCAGCCCGGCGGCAACGACGATCAGGTCGGTCTGGGGGCCGGCCTGGCCGTCGATCCGCACCGCGCAGCGATTGTCCGGCGCGGCCTCCAGCGTCGCCACGCCCCGGACATGCGTAAAGTCCGGGCTGGCAACCAGCCGCGCCAGCAGCGCGCGACAGAACAGGTGGCAGTCGGCAACCTCCTCGCCTTCGGTAAAGATTCCGCCCGCCAGCGCGCCGCGCAATGTCTCCAGCGCCGGCTCGCGCGCCACGCATTCGGCAGCCGTCAGCACCGACTGCGCATCGGGCTGCGTGATGCCCCGCGCGGCATGCGCCAGCGTGGCCGCCGTGCGGTGAACGATCATCTTGCCCGGGCGGCGCCAGCAGAATTCCTCCAGCCCCTCGGCGCGCCATGCCGCCAGGACCCGCTGCGCCAGCAGGGCGATATCCAGCAGGCGGTGCGCATGCGCGCGATTGGTCCCGGCCCGGCACGCCGCGAGAAAGGACAGCAGCCACCGCCATTGATCCCGATCGGCGCGCAGCCGCAGCGATACCGGCGCACCGGGGCGCATCATCCAGGCCAGGGCCTGGCGCGGCACGCCGGCATCGGCCAGCGGCGCGACGTAACGGTAGCTCAACTGCCCGCCATTGGCGAAACTGGCACCCTGGCCGACCTCGGAAAGCTGTTCCACCAGGCGCACTGCATGACCCTGCCGGATCAAGGCATAAGCGGTCGACAACCCGACCACACCGCCTCCGATGACCGTAACCGAACGCGCGTGCCGCATACCTCTGATCGATCCTCCCGTACCGAAACCGCGCGCCGTCGCATGACACGGCAACCGCGCGCCGTCGCATGACACGGCAACCGCGCGCCGTCGCGCGACACGGCCACCGCGCACCGTCGCGCGACACGGCCGCGTTCCCGCAATAGGGCGCGTCCGGGGGCAGGCACCAATTCCAATATGATGCATGACGTTAACCCCAGGTTATTCCCGGCCCGACAGCGCCCCGAGCGGTTAACCTGACGTTATATGCCGCCGACGATTCGGCATTTGACCTGTGACTGTTACGTTATCACTTCATTCCGTTACGAAACCATGTCAGGTGGCGGCTGCTCCGTCCGTCGGCATGAATTCGTGCCGCCACACGACGCGACAGTCTGTTCAGGGATTCGCTTTCACCATGCCTCCATCGTTCGACAGAAAATGGCTTCTGCCGCTTCCGGCCCTCGCCGGCGCGATCGTCCTGGCCCCGGCGGCCGGTGCCGAGACGTCCGTCGGGACCCAGCCCCATGCCGCCCAGCACCGGACAGCCGCACACCATGGCGCGAACCGCACGGCCAGACCCACGGCAGCAGCAACAGCCGCACCGGCGACGCCGGCGTCCGCCCCGGCCCCGGCAGCACGGGAGAGGCAGGCGCAGGTAGCCCGCCTGGTCGCCGCCCCGATGCCCGGGCCGTCGGCGCCGGAATCCGTGGTGGTCACGGGCTCGATGCTGCAGACGTCGAACAATTCCAACGCCAACCCGGTACAGATCATCACCGCCAGGGATATCCAGCGCACCTCGGCCACCACCCTGTCGGACTATCTGCAACGGCTGCCCTCCATGGGCACGTCAGGCACCTATAACACGTCGACCAACGGCGGCGGCGGCATCGCCTGCCCCGATATCCGCAATCTGGGCTCCAACCGGGTGCTGGTTCTGGTCGACGGCAAGCGGCAGGTGCAGAATGGCGGGGCAGGCAGTTCCTGCGTCGACCTCAACACCATCCCCGCCTCGATGGTCGAAAGCGTCGAAATCCTGAAGGATGGCGGGTCCGAACTCTACGGCGCCGACGCGGTATCGGGCGTCATCAACGTCAAGCTGAAACACGATCTGACGACCGGCAACGTCACGCTGAAAGGCGGCCTGACCCAGTACGGCGACAACCGCACGGGCATGATCTCCGCGATCAAGGGGTTCGATTTCGACCATCATCGCGGCAACGTCACGATCGGCGGCCAGTATCTCACCCAGGGCGCGATCATGCAGCGCGACCGCGCCTGGGGCTACAATCCGCAGATCAACAACCCCGCCCCCGGCGGCACCATCGTCTACGGGTCGGGCATCACCCCCACCGCCACGCCCATCGTCGGCGGGGTCGAGATGTTTCCCAACGGCAATGGCGGCTTCTCGCCGCTGACGGCGTCCGAGCGGTACAATTACGGCCCGCAAGGCACGCTCTACCAGTATGTGCAAAGCGCCGCCGCGACGGGTGACGCGCATTACGACGTCGGCGACCACCTGACCCTGTACGCCAACGCGCGCTACACGCACAAATCCTCGCAGGCCCAGCTCTCGCCCCAACCGCTGACCGGCAGCGTCGGCGTCAACGACCTGCCGCCCGCCTTCGTCCTGCCCGCCGGCAACCCGTACAATGTCTGGGGCCACAATGTCAGCATGTACAAGCGGACGACCGAATTCGGTCCCCGCCAGTACGATTCAGCCAACGATACCTGGCAGGTCGTGGCCGGCGGCAAGGGCACCATCGTCGACAACTGGAAATACGATGCGTCCATGACCTACGGGCAGACGCAGAACACCATGCGCACCCAGGGCATGGTCAATTATGCCGACATCATGCAGGAACTGGGCGTCTCCACGGCGGGCGGCCGCGTCTCCTACGATCCGTCGGTCTGTACCAGCCAGCCGGGTTGCACGCTGTTCAACCCGTTCCGGACCTGGCCCGATTCCGCCGTCAACTATGCCAAACATACCGAAGTCGACCACGCCACCTACCAGCTCCGCGACTTCAACCTGCGCGTCAACAACAACGAGGTGGTGAAACTGCCCTATGAAGGCGGCGGCCCGATCGGCCTCGCCCTGGGCCTGGAACATCGCAGCGAACAGCTCTCCTATTACGCGGACCCCCAGGTCCAGGCCGGCAACATCGCGGGCTCCTATACCTCGTCCACCAGCGGCGGCTTCAACGCGACCGAAATCTATGGCGAAGCCAAGATCCCGCTGCTCCACAACGTGCGTTTCGCCAGGGACCTGACGATCGACGCCCAGGGCCGCTGGTCGCACTACAACACGTTCGGCAATGCCCAGAACTGGAAGACCAGCATCAACTGGGCACCCGTGCGCGACATCCGCTTCCGCGCCACCCTGGGCACCTCCTTCCGCCAGCCCAACGTCTACGAACTCTATGGCGGCCAGTCGGTCGGCTATCCGGCGGCGGTCGATCCCTGCACCCGTCCGTCCTATTACGGCGCGGCGGCAGCGACGGTCGTGGCCAACTGCGCGCGCTACGGCGCCAACCTGGCCCACCCATCGCAGGCCTATGCCAACCAGTTGCCGACGCTGGAAGGCGGCAACCCCAAACTGCGCCCCGAAATCGGCCGCACTTACACGTTCGGCACGGTGGTGACGCCCCGCTGGGTCCCCGGTCTCTCGGCATCGGTCGAATACTGGCACACTTCGTTGCAGAACACGATCGGCAGCGTCGGCACGCAATATATCGTCGACCAGTGCTATACCGGCTCTTCGCCGGGCTATTGCGCCGACATCTCGCCGCGTGACGCCAACGGCCAGATCACCATGGTCAACGCGACGATGCAGAATCTCGGCACGATGAACACCGACGGCATCGATTTCGACCTCGACTACCGCATCCGGCTGACCTCGCTCGACGTGCTGAGCGTCTCGAACAACTTCCAGGAACTGATCGCCTACAACGTGCGCCCCTATGCCGGCTCGCCGGTACTCAACGGCGCCGGACGGCTGTATTACGCGGGCGGCGGCGCCTATGCCGGCGCCGGCGTCGCCCATCCGCGCGTGTCCGACTACGCCACGGTCACATGGACGCACGGACCGTACAGCATCACCTACATGATGAACTATATCGGCGGCATGAAACTCAATAACGGCTCGAAGGACCTGCTGCCCGCCTCGGCAACCTACTACAAGGTTCCGGGCATCTTCACGCAGGACATCACGCTGGGCTATCGCCTGCGCCAGTGGACGTTCCAGGCCGGCGTCAACAACCTGTTCGACAAGAACCCGCCCTTCGTCCCCGACGGCGTCATCAACACCGACCTCGCGGCCTACGGCCAGAACGTGATCGGCCGCTACGCCTTCGTCCAGGCCGGCATGGATTTCTGACCCGGACCAGGGCCCGCGCGCTGGCGACGAACCAGCGCGCGGGTCCCGCCCGTTCGCCCGCACGGCTTCTACCCGGCCACGATCTCCAGCCCCACCGCCCGCTCCCGCAGCCGGGCGAACCGCCACGCCACATGCGCCTCGCCCCAGGCAGGCACGAAGGCCAGCGCATAGGGTGACATGCTGCTGAGCAGATCGCATCCCCCCACCCGGCCCGACACCCAGTCCACCGTGCCCGCGCCATAGCAGCACAGCGCCCGCAGCCGCCCGGCCGGCAACGGGCCCGCACCCGGCCACGCCGCCAGATCGCCCAGCATGACGGTCAGGCTCGTACACACCGCAAGCGCCGCCACCAGGGCCGCCGTCTGCGCGACATCCTCGATCAGAAACGCCGGATAGCGCCGCCGCAGATCGGGCCGCCGCAGCGCAAGCGTCACCTCGTCCAGTGTCCCGGCCAGGGTGATGCACCCGTCCGGCAGGGCGTACGTCTCCAGCGTCTCATGCCAGACCGGCGGCACGTCCCGCGCCCACACCACCATGTCCACGCCAGGCGCGGCGAGATCCACCAGACTGCCGGGCATGCTGGAGGCCCGAACGCGCGGAGCCTCTCCCATCGCCGGAGCCGGCCAGCTTTCGATCGTGAACACCGCTCAGGCCGCGACCGTCACAGGCCCATCGTCGGCCCCGCCGCAGGCATCGGCCGCATCGACCGTCAGCAGCAACCGCATCCGCTCCGTCACGGGCAATGCCGAAAGCGGCGGCGAACGGTGCAGGACGCCATGCTCCTCCGTCCAATTGGGAAAACGCCGCCCCTTCAGCAGCACCACCGCTCCGGTTTCGGCCTGCCCGATGGTCGCGCCGTCATCCGCGGTCCACTGCACGCCCGGGCCCAGATAGGCACACAGCAGACGCAGGCCGACATGATCGACATGGAATTTACGGCAACTGTCGGTGACGATCCGCTCCAGGCGCACCCGCAGCAGCGGCTGCCGCGCCACCGTGGCATAAAGCGTCGCCAGCACCAGCGCATCGTCCAGCAGCGCCCCGGTGCGTACCGTAAACGCCCCGGCAATCCGCCGGCGAATGTCCTGAATCGTGCCCCGTGCCTGGACCAGCCGCGCGCCCTCCGTCACATGCAGGCGCGCCGCGTCCAGCACCCGCGCGCCAGGCATGCGGGGATGCACCAGGATGGACCGTCCGGCCGCCCGGATGGCACCGCAGGATGCCAGATCGGTCAGGCGATGGCGTGTCGGGCAGGAAGACATCGGCAGGTACAGCTCCAGCACGTATTGATATATTATAACATACGGTCTAGAGGCCGGAAACGCAACCGCCACGGAGCATCGCGTCATGGACACCCGCCTTCCCGTCACCGTGCTGTCCGGCTTTCTCGGCGCCGGCAAGACCACGCTGCTCAACCACATCCTCAACAACCGCGAGGGCCGCAAGGTCGCGGTCATCGTCAACGACATGAGCGAGCTGAACATCGACGCCGACCTGGTCCGCAACGGCGGCGGCGACCTGTCGCACACCGACGAAAAACTGGTCGAGATGAGCAATGGCTGCATCTGCTGCACCCTGCGCGACGATTTGTTGCAGGAGGTCGGGCGCCTGGCGCGCGACGGCCGTTTCGATTACCTGCTGATCGAATCCACCGGTATCGCCGAACCCCTGCCCGTCGCCGCAACCTTCGCATTCCGCGACGAACGGGGCAGCAGCCTCAGCGACCTTGCCCGGCTGGACACGATGGTCACGGTGGTCGATGCCGCCAACCTGCTGAACGACTACGCATCGGCCGATTTCCTGCGCGACCGGGGCGAGGTCGCGGGCGACGGCGACGACCGCGCGCTGGTCGATCTGCTGGTCGAACAGATCGAATTCGCCGATGTGGTGGTCCTGAACAAGACCGCCAGCGCCACCCCGGCGCAGCGCGACGCCGCCCGCCAGATCATCCGCGCGCTGAACCCCGACGCCGACCTGGTCGAAACCGACCACAGCCGGCTCGACCTCGCACGCGTGCTGAACACCGGCCGCTTCGACTATGAACGCGCCCATACGCACCCGCTCTGGTTCAAGGAACTTCACGGCCACACCAAGCACGTTCCCGAAACCGAGGAATACGGCATCTCAAGCTTCGTCTACCGCGCGCGGCGCCCCTTCGTGCCGGCGGCGTTCGCCCGCTTCATCGAACAGGGCTGGCCGGGCCTGGTCCGCGCCAAGGGCTATTTCTGGCTCGCCACCCGCCCTGACTGGGTGGGCGAACTCAGCATCGCCGGCGCCCTCGCCCGCCACCAGGCGGCCGGGCGCTGGTGGGCCACCATCCCGCACCAGCACTGGCCCCTGGACGAAGACTGGCGCCGCACGCTCGCCGGCAACTGGGACGACAGCTTCGGCGACCGCCGGCAGGAACTGGTCTTCATCGGCACAACCATGGACCAACCCGCCCTCCGCGCCGCCCTGGACGCCTGCCTGGTCCCCGAGCCGGACTTCCTCCCGCACCGCCACGCCCACCTGCCCGACCCGTTCCCCCTCTGGGCCGAACAGGCAGCAGAGCCCGCCTGAGCAAACCGAATCATGCCCGGACAAGTCTGCGAATACACAATGCCGGCGCGGGAAAGAGGCGCTCCACTTCGCGATGTCCGCTCACCACAAGCGGACATCTTTCCATTGCGCAAGAGGCTTTAATATGGCACGCATGAATCCATGACCCACACAGAAAATACAGCTTCACATGTCTGGTGGCGCTCCGTTCGCGGAGCGGCATAGGGTCTCTTTTCATGACTCAAGCCGCATCAGTCGGCTTGTGTTGAGTCATTTTACCAGAAACGACCAGTCAGGCTGACGATGGAGGCTTCCCAGGAGGAAACAGCCATCATGTCTCCCGGTCTCCAGGACCATTATCCCTTACCTGAGGGATACGCCTTCCGCGCGGGCGTTCCCGACGCAGAAACCTATTGCCGTCTGCGCAGAATAAGCGGTCTGACACCGCGCAGCCTGCGCGCCGCCCAGATGGGCCTGCCCCATACACTCTACGGGGTGCATGTCGTGTACGATGCTGACATCGTGGGGATGGGACGGATGATCGGCGACGGCGCGCTCTTCATCCATCTCGTCGATATCGCCGTCGATCCTGCCCATCACGGGCACGGAATCGGGTCTGCGATCGTGGGCGCTATCATGCGTCATATCCGATCCACCATTCCTGCCGAAACATATGTAAGCCTGATGGCAAATGGCGAAGCCTGGCGGCTCTACGAACGATTCGGTTTCTCGAATGTCCTGCCAGATGCAAGAGGAATGGCACTATGGATCGACAGCCAATGACAACAGCCCTTCTCATCATCGACCTCCAGCGGGCCATCCTCACAGGGCTGGCCCATGCCGATCGGCAATCGTCCATCGATGCCCGCCTCGATGCGGTCGCGGCCCGATTGGGCCGGATGAAACATGCAGCGGAAGCATCGGGAATTCCCGTCATCCTCGTTCAGCATGACGGGAACGCCGGGCATCGTCTGGCGGTCGGAACGACCGGCTGGCTGTTCCGCGACGAAATCGCACCGCGCGACGATACGCTCATCGTCCACAAGCGCAGTTGCGACTCGTTCCACGACACGGACCTGAGCGAACGTCTGGCAGAGCTTGGTGTCGATCGTCTGATAATCGGTGGCTGCATGACCCAATTCTGCATCGATACCACCACACGGCGGGCCGTTTCGTTGGGCTTCGACGTGCTGTTACTCAGTGATGGTCATACAACCGCCGATTTCGGCCCACTGACTGCCGAGCAGATCGTCGATCACCACAACCGCTTGTTATCGGGGTTCGACGCCGGATCAAGAACCGTTCGCGTGGTGCCATCGGACACGGTTCGCTTCCCTATGAACTGATACAGGGTCATCGCCCCAGTCGCAAACTGGTCAGGATACGAATTTCGCACGTCACGCCGAAGCCGGCACATCGCGGATCGGCCTCCTGACCAGATCCCCACCACAATTCGGACACCGATGGTCCAGTACCTCCGACGCGCAGGCCGCGCAGAAAGTACACTCGAAAGAGCAGATCATCGCCTCGGCCGATGATTGCGGAAGCCCCCTGCCGCAACAGCCGCAATCGGGGCGCATCTCAAGCATGGGTGCCATTCTCAAGGGCAAAACCCTCATCCAGCCAGCCCATCACACCACCAGCCATGATCTTCACCGGCCGCCCCAACCGGGCCAGACGCAGGGCCCCGCGCGCCGCGCCATTACAATGCGGCCCCGCGCAGTAAACAACGAAAACCGTCTCGCCAGGCCACATTGCCATGCGTGCAGCCGTGATTTTCCCATGCGGCAGATCGATCGCCCCGCCCACATGCCCCCTGGCGAAGAGATCCGGGTTCCGCACATCAAGCAACACGAAATCGGCCTCCCCGGCCAAAGCCTCATGCACATCCCAGCAATCCGTCTCGAACGCGAACAGCGCCGAGAAATGCGCAACGGCTTCGGCAGACGACGCGGGCGGGACAAAGGTGACGGACGTTGCCATCGAAAGCCTCCCTGCTTCTCCCCGCCAGCATCCTTTCCCCGCGCCCCGCTTGCAATTGGCATAAACGACAATCATCATGCAGATCATGCCAAACACAACCGGCCCGCTGGTCGCCGCCCTGCTCTATGACGGCCTCTGCACGTTCGAATTCGGCATCGTGTCCGAAATCTTCGGCCTGCCCCGTCCCGAAATGGGGCCGGACTGGTACCGCTTCGCCAGTTGCGCGATCGAGGACGGCCCCCTGCGCGCCCATGGCGGTGTCCGCATCCTCCCCGACCACGGAGCGGAACTCCTGGACCAGGCAGACCTGATCGTCATCCCCGGCTGGAAAGATACCGAAACACCGATCCCCCCCGCTCTCATCGATCGACTGCGCCGCGCCCACGCGTGTGGGGCCCGCCTGGCGTCGATCTGTTCCGGCGCCTTCGTGCTGGCCGCTACCGGCCTGCTCGACGGCGCGGCGGTCACCACGCACTGGCGCCACGCCCAGGCCCTGCAACGCCGCTTTCCCGCCCTCCGCGTCGACAGCACCTCGCTCTATCGCGAGACCGACCGCATCTTCACCTCCGCCGGCAGCGCCGCCGGCATCGACCTGCTGATCGAAATCGTCCGGCAGGATTACGGGCCGGCGGCCGCCAATTCCGTGGCCCGCCGCATCGTCATGCCCGCGCATCGCACCGGCGGCCAGGCGCAGTTTCTCGAACGCCCCGTCAGCCTGCGCGCCGAAGCCGATATCGCCCCCGTCCTCGACCGTGTCCGCCAGGCACTCCATCAATCCTGGCCCATCGCCCGCCTGGCCGACGAAGCCGCGATGAGCCGCCGCAGCTTCGAACGCCGCGTCGTCGCGGCCACCGGCATGCCGGCCGGCGAATGGCTGGCCACCGAACGCGTCGAAGCCGCCAAGACGCTCCTGCAGGAAACGTCACGCCCGATGGAAGACATCGCCGAAGCCGTCGGTTTCGGCAGCGTCTTCGCCCTGCGGCACCATTTCCGCAGCCGCGTCAAACTCAGCCCCAGCGAATACCGCCGCAACTTTGCCCGCCGAAAACCACCGTCCACACAATCGACGGCATGCTGAAGCTGGATATCCCCCCCCCCGCCACCGTCAGCCAGTCGGACCTGCAACTGCGCTTCGACCGCCCCACCGGGGCAGTCCGTTGCGGACTGGTCTTCTCCAATGCGCGCGGCGAAGAACTCCGCGTCGGCTATGACGGCATGACCGGCCGCTATTTCAGCGACCGGCGCAAGGCCGCCGACCCGGCCTTCTCGCCCAAATTCGCCCCCCGGATCGACACCGCCCCGCGCACCGACGCGCGCCAGCCCATCACCCTGCGGCTACTGATGGACGCGGCATCCATGGAACTCTTCGCCGATAACGGACAGACGGTGATGACGGAAACAGTCTTTCCATGGGAAAAATTCGCCCGCGTCGCCCTGTTCAGCGAAGGCGACAGCGTGCGCTTCAAGGGGGGTACCGTCTATCCCATGCGCAGCATCTGGCCGGCACGCGCCCCCTCCGGCGGCCAGGATCACGACTGACACGCCCTACGCGGCAGCCCGCAGCAACAACCGGTTCAGGCTTTCCAGCACGGCAAACCCCTCGCGCCAGACCTTGAGGAACCGGGCCCGCTCCATCCCCCGCTCGGCCATCAGCCCGGCCAGCGCGCCCACGCTGCGCACGCCGTCCACCAGCGGCAGAATGGTCCGCATCTGCGGCGGCACCGGCACCGGCACGGTCAGCGTGCCGAAGGCAAAGGGCAGGATGCCATCGGGGCGGATCTGCCGCGCCAGCTCGGCGCCGGGGATTTCTCGCATCACCGGCACCGCATCCTCGTCGCAGCAATCGAGCGGCGCCACCCGCGCGCCCCGGCGCACCACATAGGCCACATGGGTGGCCATGTTGCCCGTCAGCGCCTCGGCCACGCTGGCCCGCTCCCGCCGGTCCAGTTCCGCCACCCGCGCCCGCAGGCGCGGATTGGGCAGGAACAGCGCGGGGTCATAGCGCGCAGGCTCCATCAGGCACGCCGGCTCCAGCCCCGCCGCGTCGAGCAGGTCGAGAAAGGCGGCAATCGTATAGGCCCGGTCGCGCGGGTTCAGCAGCAGGTCATACAACCCGGCATCGCCCCCGGTCAGATGGTCGCCGAAATTGCCGTTCTGCCGCAGCCACGCCGTGGCCGGCAGCGCGGCCATCACGCGCTTGGCGGTGCCCAGCCGCTCCGCCGGCTTTTGGCCATGCGGTGCCAGAATCTCCAGCGCCTCCTGCATCATGTACACGCCGGTGCGGCCATAGGGGGCATAGACCATCAGCCCCATCCCGCCGCCCGGCGCCAGCAAGCCCACCAGCCCGCGCAGCACCGCCAGCGGGTCGGGCAGATGATGCAGCACCCCGCAGCAGTCGATATAGTCGAATACGCCCGACACCACCCCGTCCAGCGCGGTCAGCGACCCCTGGACGAAGCGGATGTTCTCCAGCCCCCGCGCCTCGGCCCGCGCGCGCGCGATGCCCAGCGCATGGACCGAACGATCGACGCACACCACCTCCCCGGCCCGTCCGGCACGCGCCATATGCGTGGCCAGCATGATCGCCCCGTCCCCGGTGCCGCACCCCGCCACCAGCGCCCGTAACGGGGCCGCCTCCGGCCGGCGGGCACCGAACACCCAGTAGTCGATCTCCCGCAGATGGCTGGGGCTGCCGATCAGCAGCCGCTTCGCCTCATCGCGCGGGTCGCGCTCGGGATAGGGATAGGCCTCGTACTGGGCCGCCAGATCGGCGTCGCGCGCATCGGCGCCGGACAGGGTGGTCATGAACGCTTCCCGCACAGATAATCCAGGGACGCCCGCAGGCCGGGCCGGCCGTCAGGCGCGCGAGAACAGCACATCGTCCGCCAGACGCGATTTCGGCAGTTTCGCGTTGAAATCGCTCTCGGCATGATAACCCAGCGACACGATCACCGCCGGCGCCAGCCCCTTCTCCGTCAGGCCGAACGCCGCATCCAGCGCCCCGGCGTCGAAACCCTCCATCGGCGTCGCATCCACCCCCAGCGCGCCGGCCGCCAGCAGCAGGAAGCCCAGCGCGATATAGGCCTGCTTCTGCGTCCACATGGCCAGGTCGCCCGCTTCTTCATGCAGCGTCACATAGCCGCCCCGGGTCTTGCGCTGCCCCTCGCGGGCCTCCTCGCCGGCAAAGCGGCCGTCAGCCTGCTCCTGGTCCAGCACTGCCTGCAAATGCGCCGGCGGCAGGGTCGTGCGCGCGCACAGCAGCACCACATGCGAGGCATTGAGGATCTTCGGCGCATTATAGGCGAACGGCCCCGCCGCCCCCGTGGCCACGCGCGCCTTGCCGGCCGCATCGTCGGCCACGAAAAAATGCCAGGGCTGCGCATTGACCGAGGACGGGCTGAAGCGCAGCGCCGCCATCAGCTGCGCCACGACATCGTCCGGCAGCCGGCGGCCGGTATCATAGGCCTTAGCCGTATAGCGATGCTTGAGAATTTCGATCAGATCCATCATCCCGCCTCACCTTCTCTCGACGGGCAGAAAGTGGGCCGCCACGGGCAACGCGGTCAAGAGGCCAGGACGCGCGGCACGGATATGCACCCCACGCGGACCCCGTCCTCATTTCCAGACAGATTCTATTGAACGGCCTCGATCTGGAACCAGGTACTGACATCGGCAGAAAGCGTAAAAGCCGCCGCCGAGGCATAGGAAACACTGATCGCATCGCCCGCAGAAACAGGAATGACCCCCGACATGCCCGTCACCCCGTCATTATTGTAGCCCGCCGGCACCGAGATCCGGAACGATCCGGCCACCCGCACCCCGTTCCGATACACCAGGAACTGGTTGGACCCGATACCCGACTGCGCGATCGACAGCGCAACCCGCACCCGGCTCACCCCGGCCGGAATCGTGAACTGCCCCGGCGTACCCGCCGACCAGAAAGACGACGTATCGAGAATTTCGCTGTTCCATACCTTCATCTGCACGAAGCTGCCGCCGGTCGCCGCCATCGCCGCATCCGCCGACAGGCTCACCATCGCCCCCACCCAGGGCACACCCGTGGTGCCGCAGGCAAAACTTCCGCTCGCGGGCACATAATTCAGATGGCTGCCGCCGCTGTCGGGGCAGGACGGAATTTCACCATGCCCGACCGGCCCCACCATCTGCGCCCGCGCCGGGCCGGCAGCATACGGCGCCAGCACCAGCATGCCGGCCAGCATCAACAGGATTCTCTTCATTCCGAATACCATTGCGTTGCACTGTTCTGCCAGAACGTGGCGCCCCCGCCGGGCACGATCGCAACCGGCACTCCCGCCGCCAGCGCATCGATCACGCCCCCCACGGGCGGATAGACCAGCAGCGCGGAACCGCCCCGGTTCAGCACCTTGCGCCAGGTTCCCGCCAGCCCCGCCACCAGCACCGCCCCGGTGCCGGCCGCCACAGTGGTGAACAGATTGACCTCCGACGACACGGCAGCCGCCGTGCCCTGCCCGCTTCCCGCCGCCACCAGACTGCCGGAGAAGGAAAGGGCGGACGGCGTCCAATCCTGCCACGCCCCGTTCCACACCTGGATCTGCCCGGTATCGGTGGCGTAATAGACCCCGAGACACCCCGCCGGCAGGTTCGGCGCCACCGGCCGCGCGGCAAGGGTGCCGTAACCGAGATAATCGGTAATCAGCGTGCTGTTGCCCATCAGATCGGCACCCCGATTGTCTGCCCCGCCGGATCGGACAGCATGCCGACCGGCGCGATATTCCCGTTGACCAGCGGCAGCACGCCGCCCCCCGCGCCAGCCCCCTGCCCCAGCACCGCCCAGCCCGCCACCGTCCCGGCGCCCGACTGCTTGGCCCACACCGCCCCCGCCGGCCCGCCATCGCGTTGCAGGAAGACATCGCCCACCCACCCGGCGACACGCCCCTCCGGCCCGCCGAACCCGTCCATCACCCGCGCGCCATGATGCAGCACCACCACATCCCCCGGCCGCGCCGGCGCCACGGGCAACATTCGCGAACCCGGCACAACCGGGCGCGGCACGGCCGCCAGCAACGCCGACAACCGTTCCCCCCGCCCCGCCGGCACGGGTGCCGGCGGCGGAAAGGACGCCGGCAGGATCACCGAATCCGGCCCGCTGGCACCAATACTTGCCACCGGCACGCCCAGCGCCCCGGCAATCACCGACAGGTTGCGGATCGACCCGCTGGACCCGGCCTGAAGCCGCGCGAGAAACTGATAGGCCGACAGCGTCAGCCGCCCGGTCGCGGTGTCGACGAACGGCCAGTCCCCCACCGGCAGGGTCTGGCGCGGTACCGCCGGCATCACTCCATCCCCGTTTCGGTGTCCAGATAGAACCCGAGCAGATTGCGCCGCACCGGGTCCGTCACCTGCAACCGCAGCACCCGCTGCCGCGCCTGCCCCAGCTTCTGCCAGCGCAGCCGCGTCCGATACGCCCCCTGCCGCCCCATCGACCGCCAAAGCCGCAACGCGCTCCAGGTCCGCGCCCCGTCATCCGACCAGTCCAGCATGATCCGCGGGTCCACACCGGGCGGATCGTCGGCGACGGCATCAGCCGATTCCACAAACGCACTGCCCACCGGGTTCGAGCCTGCCGGCACGATCCCCCCCGTCACCGCAAAGCCACCACCCGCCCCGCCATTATCGGCGAAGGCCGCCACCGGCGCCCCCGCCGCCACGGTCAGGAAAACCGGCGGCGCCAGCCCCAGCGGCGCAGACCCGTCAGACGCCAGATAACGCGCCCCACCCGCATCGGTCAGGAACAACGCCCGGTTCGCCGCCACCGACAGATCCACGAAATCTCCCGGCGCCGCCACGAACAGATCGGCAATCCGCGCCGTGGCAAAGGCCAGGCTGCCGAAACGCGTCTGATACTGCGTGCCGGCCGGCACCGGATATGTCCCCACCGCCGTCTGCTTCATGTTGCCGCAGATCGTCACCGCCGATCCGCTCACATAGGCCACGGCATTGCCATCGCTCCACGGCCCGATCGTGTAGCCCGCCCAGTCGGTGGCGGCATAAGCCTCGCCCGAAACCGGCGCCCCGATCTGCGTCGCCCGCCCGGCGGAATACCGGAACACCCGCACCGTGTCCCACATGCGCGCATTGCCCCGGTTGGCCGCACTGTCCGACAGCCCCACCAGCAGAAACGACACCAGCCAGTCGCCACTCCCCCCGATCGGCGTCAGCCCCGGCTGGCCGCCATAAACATCCGTCCCTCCCGGCTGCCCGTCGGCAATGAACGCATATTCATCCGCAAACGGAATCTGCACCACGCCGGCAGCATCGATCCAGTTTTCATTGTCGATCGTGTACATCGGCAATGTACCGGTAGACGACGTCGCGCTATTCCCGGCAAACTGCGCCGCCAGCGCATCGTAGCTGACAGCCCCCATGGCAATCCGCACCATCGCCCCATGCGGCCAGGCCGGCCCGATCACCGCCTGCAATTCCGGATTGGCATTCCCCCCGGCCACCGCATTGGCCGCCATGTCGCCCCGGCTGAAATACAGATAATGGTTGGTCCCGCCCTGCCCGTCCGGCAGAAAGAACCCGACATTGCCGTTATAGCCGGACTGGATCAGCAGATGCGTCCCCAACTGCGCGGGATAGGCATATTTGATCACCGGCACCCGGCACGCCGCCCACGCCACCATGCTGCCCAATTGCGGATACAGCCCGTTGAGCCCACCCGACCGCGCCGCCCCGCTGATGATCTGCGCAATACTGGGAAAGACCAGCACCACACGCGGCACCGCCGGATAATCGACCTGATAGGACAGGATCGGATCGTCGATCGTCTGAGACCCGGCCAGGAAACATTGATTGGCGCCATAGATCGGCCCCGGCCCGCCAATGGCGTTATAGACAAATCCTAGAAAGACCGGCGCCGCCTGGCCATTGGCCTGATACAGCGCAATGCCTTCCCACACCGCGCCGTCATCCACCCCCACCACCAGATACTGGCCCAGCAGCAGAACCGAGACCGCATTCAGCCGGACATTCAGCATGTCCAGCCCCGGCGCCATGGTCAGGATGTCGGCCTGCACACTCGCCTGCTCCAGCGTCCACACCACCGTGCCCGAAGGCGAGACCGCATTCACCGCCCCGCTGCCCAGCGAAATCATGTTGCCCGACCGGTCCGGCATGCACGACATATTCGCCCACCCGTTATAAACGGCGGTCGACCCGGCCGTATGGCCGCCAAACTGCGGCGCCGCCAGCAGCCCCGCCCCCTCGACAACGCCGTTCCAGGGCGCAACGCGCCACCCCTGCCCCGCCATATTGCCCACCGGCGCCGCCGACGACCACATGACCGAGGCCGGCACCAGCGCCACCCCTCCGGCATAAAGCTGCACCTGCCGCGCCCCCGGCGACAGCGACAGCAGCAGATTCACCCACCCCGCCCCCCAGCCGGCAAAATCGTAAGACGCACGCACGATCTCCCCGCCCTGCATGTCGGTCGCCCGCACCACGATCTGCGCCCCGGCCAGCGTGTCGTCATTGGCCACGCCGATAAAGAAGCCCGGCCGGCTGCCCGTCGCATCCCCGCTGCCCAGCACCAGCCCGCGCGGCGCGCCGTCATCGGGCAGGTCCACCCACAGGCTGACCAGCAGACTGGCCAGCCCCACCGCCATGCCCTCCGGCGCCGTCGCCCGCGCCAGCGCGGTGGGCGTCGTCAGTTCCACCCCCTGCGGCTGATAGGTCACGTTCCGCACGCCAGGCACGCCCGGCAGGCCGATCCCCGTCTCCACATCCAGCTCGAAGCGCCGCATGAACACGCGCCCGCGCAACCCCTGCACCGGCGGCGCGGCCAGCAACCCGCGCATGGTCGCCCCCAGCTCGGTATAGACCAGCGGATTCAACGCCCCGACCACACCGCTCAGCCAATCGCCCACCAGCACCCTGCCATGGGCCATGATCGCGCAATTGGCCCGCCAGCGACCGATCGAACTGTCTGCCCCGCTGCCGGTCCAGGATTCCCGCTCGTGCCACAACCCGGTCGCCACATCATACACCCAGGTCGCGGTCGCCGAGGGAAACAGCAGGGTGACGAATTTATGCCCTTCCAGCGTGTAGCTGAAACAGCGCGCATCCGCCCGCGTCGCATAGGCCTGCCACGCCCCCTCGATCGCATGGGTCGAAACGCGCTGCGGCTGGTACCCCGCCAGGCGATAGAACATCCCGTCATCGCCCAGGAAAAAGAGCGTATTATCCTCCAGGCAATGCGCATGCGGCCCCGCAATGCCGCGCTGGATAAACGCCCCATCGAACCGCTGGAACGGAAAGGACGGCGCCGCAGTCCCGGCATCGTACCAAACCTCCGTCCGCGCCGCGCCGAACAGGTAGAGCTGCTCATGCGAATTCACGACCGCCAGCAAAGGGTCGGCCGTCGCCTCCTTCGCGGCGAACATCGTCCCGTCGAACGGCGTCACCGCCTCCTGCGGCGAGAGAAAGAATTCCTGCGTCCCGGCCCGGTTGAAAACGAAATAGGTATCGAAATAAACGACAGAATCCGCCGGATAGAAATTCTCATCCGTGATCTGCCGCACCCCGCCGGCCACCGAATAGGACCAGCCGGATTCCCCATCCACCCACACCAGATCGACGCCATTGGTATCCATCGATACCGGCCCCGTCACCCAGGTCGCGCCCAGCTCCACGCTCGACCCATCCGCATCCACCCGATACAGCGCCTGCCCCGAGACCACATACAGCGCCCCGCCCATCAGGCACATGCCCCACACCGGCCCCGCCCCGCACTGCGCGAACGCCACCATGCCCGGGCAACCCCACACCGGCACCGGCGTCTTGGCATCCTTCGGCGCGTATTCGGCATAGAAATTGACGCAACGCTGCGCATCCAGCGCCACCGAATGCGCCTGGTACGATTGCGCGGCAAAGGCCACCTGCTGAACCGCCATCGCCCCTACCCCGCCCGCCCGGCCGGCCCCGCGCCGGCACCAAACAACACCGATTGCGGCTCCCGATCCCAGGCCTGCGCCACCATCAACTTGCTGACGGCCTCCTGCTTCAGAATCGCATATTGCGCCGGATCGACCGGCCCTTTCCCCGATCCGTTATATTCCGGCCATAATTCCACAGCGAGGTTCCAGCGCATCGCCGCCAGCCACTCATCGGGAAAATCCGGCACCGAACCCAGATCGGCAAACGGCATCAGCGGCCGCTGTGCGGTAAACGCCACCGCACAGCCACTGTCCGAGGGCGCGGGCCATACATGCAGCACCCCCGCCCCCAATTGCGGATCGTAGAAGAACTGCGTCACCACGCCAGGCACGCTCTTGTTCGGAATATTGGCGTAATCCAGCCGCGACATCGGCACCAGCGGGACCTCCACCGCCTGCCCGTCGCCCGCGAACTGCCGCCGCCGCGCCGCCGGCACCCGCAACGGCCGCACCATCGGGCAAGGATAGGCCACAACCCGCGCCCCCGCCGACGCCGCGGACGGCAATGGCGCGGCCAGCGTCAGTCCACCGCCCGAAACCGCCACCACACCGGTCCAGAACACACCTCCGCCATCCAGCCAAAGCCCCACCCGCCAGCCGGCAGCGATCCCCGCCACAGCCCCAACCCTCACCTGCACCCCGGCACCCGCCGCCGCCAGCACCGTCTCGACACACTGGCTGCTCACCGCAACCGCATCCGCCGACCCGGCCCCGATCAGGTACCGCACCTGCCCCGGCTGCAGGAACAGCGTGCACTCTTCTTCGGCCCACACATGAATGCCCGAAGCCTGCCACGCCTGCACCATCGCATTCAGCGACGCGAATGCATTCTCCACCAGCCCCAGGCGCGGCACGTCCTGCGGCCCCACCGCCCCGCACAGCCGCAACGCGCCCGCGATCATCTGATAGACCGGCTGGCTGAACGGGCAGGTGGTCGTCCCCGCCGGCTCCCGATCCCACCGCGCCACCACGGCGAATTTCTCCGCCGCCATCGCCTTCAGCATCTCGAAACGCTGGGCCGGGCAGTCATATTCCGGCGCCAGTTCCACCGCCAGCGCGAAACGCAGCGCCGAGATCCATTCCTGCGGCACATCGGCACGATCGGCCGCACCACCCACATCCTGCAACGGAAGCTGGCAGGTCAGGGTCACCGCCACCTGCCCGCCGGCAGGCGCCGGATAGACGCTGAAAAGACCCGTCCCCACCTGCGGATCGTAAAAATACTGCATCGGGCTCCCACCCGGCGTCCCCTTGCCCGACAGGTTCGCATAATCCAGCCGCGACATCGGAATCAGCGGCGTCTCCACCCCCGTCGCCAGATCGACGGCCCGCGCCCCGATCACCGTCAGCGGCCGCACGAACGGCGCGCCATAAGCGACCACCACCGCCCCCGCCGATACCGGACCGCCCAGCCCCGACGCCAGATAGACCGTCCCACCGACCACCGACAGAACCGAGCACCAGAACAGCCCGCCCCCATCCAGCACAATGCCGATCCGGCAGCCGGCCGCGATGCCGGCAACAGAGGCCACCGTCACCTGCGCCGCCCCCGCCACCACCGGCGCTCCCGCAACCGTGGCCACATAGCCCTGCGCCACATTGTCCGCGCTGCCGGCGCCGATCCCATACCGGGCCTGCCCGGGCTGGAGAAACACCGTCCCCTCGCCCTGCGCCCAGACATGCACGCCCGATACCTGCCACGCCTTGATCAACCCGTTCAACGCGGACAGCGCGTCCTGATATTCGTTCGCCGGCGGCACCTCCCCGCTGGCGATCGCGCCGATCAGCCGCAGCGCGCCGTTGATGATGTCGGATGTCCCGGGGTTCCAGCCCGCGCTCCCCGTCATCATGCCGGCACCGTCACGCCCCGGCCCCAAGCGGCTTATCGCCCTCGACCATCAGGAAAGACGAAGACGATTCCCGCACTATCTTCAGCACCATGTTCTCCATCCCCCCGCCCAGCACCCCCACCGCACCCGGCAAAACAGGCACGATGGTCAGCATTCCGCCGCCGATCGCCACGATCGAGACCGCAACATTCTCACCCCGGTCGAGCATGATCTGAACCCGGTCGCCAACGGCGAAACCGAGCGTGGACGCCACCGCCACCACGCCGCTCCCGGCGGCGGCGGGCGCCGCCACGCAGGTTCCCACCACGGTAAAGCGGTTCTCCTGGCGCGGCCGGGCCACATCCACACTCTGCTCGTCCGCCACCCCGCGCACGAAATCCTGCGGCTGCTGCGCCTCCCACCGCCTTCCATCCACCAGGGCCTGCCCGGTCTGCCCGCCAGGGATGGTGCGCGCCCGAGACCGCCGGATCTTGAAACCCGACAGGTCGTCCAGCACATAATGGTCGCCAGGCCGGTACCGCCAGGGCTCGCTCACATTCGCTCTCCCGTCACGCCTGCGGCACACCCTTGATCATCTCGAGAACGATCGTGGCCGCGCTCCCCGCCCCGGCCCCCATCGTCGTCAGCAGGATCGATCCCGTCGCCCCCGCCGCTTTCGGATTGGGAATGCCCTGAAACCGACGAAAATCCAGATGCCCGAAGCCCGACAGCGTCGCCAGATCCACCGGCTCCGTCGCCTCCCATTGCAGCCGCGCCACCATCCCATGCACATCATAGGCAATGCGCCGCACCATCAGATGCACCCCCGGCACCTGTCCACCGACCGCAAAAGCCATGGATTGCGCATCCACGATCTTCATCGCTGCCAGCCCGGTCCCATCGCTGACATCCGTCACGCGCAAAACCAGATGACGCGGACCATTCGCGATCACCTGAACAGTCGTCACATCCGCCATGCCGTCCCTCCCCGCATCAGGGCGCAGCCGGCCCCACCGGCCGCGCCCACGCCATCAGCCCCGACGCGTCGTCGGCGCCGGCTTGCGGCGTACCGGCACGGTCTTCGCTTCGGCCGGCGCCTGCGCGGCACCATGGTAATGATGATGCACCTCCACCACGGCGGGACGGCGGGGAGTCGGAGGAGTCGGTTTGCGTTTGGTCATGAGGATTGCTCCATTGTCAGCGTTCTGTTCTTTTTTGAAAAAAAGAACCAAAAAACTTTTGATCAATTAAAGAAAAGACTCTTATCCGCGCATACAACACCAAACGAATAAAAGTCTTTTTGCTTCTTTTTCTTCAGAAAAAGAAGAGAACCTTAAACCCCAGGCGTCCCATACAACCCCCGCCAATCCGCCCAGTATCCGGAATAGCGCTCATAACAGGCCGCCTTGGCATTCCTCGTGTCGAAATCATTGTCCTGATCGAACGAGATCGGATCGCGCTCATAATAGGTCAGCGAATTCGGCACATTGGTCCGGATGAACCACGCCGTCTGGCTGGTGAAATAATGGTTCAGCTTGATGCCTTCGGGGAACGCATTGGTCGCCCGCAGCACGTTGATCGCATTGTTCGCCGTATCGTTCTGCAGCACCGAATTGCACACCCGGTTGGCCTCGAACCACAGCGCCGAAGGCACATTGAGCGTGCGCGGCAGCGCCGAGATCCGCATCCCCCGGTTGTTCTGGCACTGCATGATCTGCACCGTCAGATCCTCGATCGCCGCCTCCGACAGATCCGCCGCCGTCCCCAGCAGGTTCGACTGGCTGCCCGCCAGCGTCGGATGACCGGCCGAAATCAGCGGCGCCCCGTCACCCCCCAGCGCACTGGCCGAGAACGCCATGTTGTAGATGCCGGCCAGCACGTTTTCCTTGGTCTGGCGCATCGAAAACGCCAGCTGCGCGGCCCGGCGCTTCGACACCGCCTCATACAGATTGTCGCGCAGCTCCTCATAGGTCACGATATAACCCAGCGCATACGCCACATGCGTAAAGCGGCTGACCGCCCCCTGCGCTTCCGTGTCGTAATAGATCTGCTGCCCCTGCGGCTTCACCGGCGCCAGGCCGAAGCCGGTAATCTCGACCTCCTCCTCATACGCCTTGTCCGACGTCTGCTTGTCGAACAGATCCAGATATTCGACGCGGTGTTCGTCATAGCTGCGCCCCCACCACGCCTTGATACCGGGCCACAGAGCCTTGGGGTGCGCGCCCGTCGTAATTACGGCCATTGAACAGACTCCTCAGACGCCAAGCGTGCTGGTGATGGAATGAAGATTGATGCGGCACAGCCATTTCGCGTTGGCGCCGATCGCATTGTCGATCGCCTGATACGCCCGCAGAATGCGCATCTGCCCGGTCGCCAGCGTCCCCGCGCTGCTCGACTGGATCTGCCACCCGGACTGCGCCGACACGGTCGATCCCGCCCCCGCCACCAGGTTGACATTGCCCGACACCGCACCGGCCGGCAGTGCACCGCCCACCGAATCCTCCTGCACCGCAAAGACCAGATTCGGATCGTCGGCCACATAGACATAGGCCGCCTGCCCCGCCGGTAGATACGGCGCCTGGTTCTGCAACAGCGGCACCACCAGCTCGCCCGCATTGCTGGCAATGCCCTGCATCGCCCCGGTCACCAGGCCAGACGCCCCGGCCGTGGCAATCCCCACCGCCGGCACGCCATTGGCATCCGCCCCCGGCAGAACCACCAGCGGATCGCCCAGAAACAACGGCGTGGGATTGCTCGCCGGCACATAATAAACCTGCACGCCGCCGGCATACGGCGCACCGGACGCATAAGCCATCGGCCGCAGGCCAAATGGAGCATTGGAATTCATCGGGCAGACCTCTGCACGGGTGAAAAGGCAGCAGGCACGCCATGCACCCGCCGAATCGTCCTTGCCTGTTTGTGCTGCCTGAACTCTTCTTTTTCTGCAGAAAAAGAAGCAAAAAGACTTTCAGTCGTTTCTCGATAGCATATGGATGGAGAGGGAGTATTCCTAAAAATCCATAGTTTTATATATTAAAATAATCAGGACCCCATTCCAGACTCTGCCTCACCACGAGAAACCGAACCCAAAATCCAAAAAGTTTTTTGGTTCTTTTTTTCAAAAAAGAACGCCCTACTCCCGGAGTCTGGCTGGAAATGTGGGCTGGTGAGCGAGAGCGGCCCGCTACGGGCCGCGCCCGTCGCGTGTTTCCGAGCACCGAAGCGGAGCGGCCTCACTAGGCGTTAGCATCGGAGCGCAGGAAACGCACGTCGGATCGCCACCAGCGCGCATTTACGACCAGACGCCTAGCGTCGCTCTTCCCGGATCGAGATCCCCACATCCCGCGGCACATACTGCGCCTGCCGGTCCGCGCCCGTGGGGCCACCCGGCACACGCCCTTCCCGGATCTGGTCCATCAATTCCCGATGTCCCGATTCCTGCGCCGCCATATCCTCCCGATACCATTCGGCCGGGATTTCCATCAGATACGCAATCTGCGCCCCGCCGCCGCGCGCGACCCCAACAGTCATGCTCACGGGTTTTCCGGATTCATCCAGAACCTGCTTGTATCCCGCATCCCCGGCCCGCGCGATCCGCCCCGGCTCGTCATTGAACCAGTGCCGGTGGTACCCTTCCCGATCCGGATAGGCCAGCTTCTGTTCCCGCAGCCCGAACGGCCGGCGCGAGGCCACGCGCCTGACAGGCCCCACCCCCGGCGCGGCACCCGATGCAACATTCTGGGCGGCACGGCTCCGCGCCGCCTCGTTCAGCGGCACGCGCCCGCGTGTTTCGTCGCTCATGCGTCGTTCTCCCAGTAATATCCGGCCCATTCGTCCTTCGTCAGCGGCTTGCCCTTGCCCGCCAGCGCGCGGGCATAACGGTCATATTCCCGCCGCGCCTCCGCCGGCAGCGCCTCGAACCCGCGCGGATTCCCCCCGCGCCCGCCCTCACCGCGCGACGGACTCACCGGCGGCGGCGCCTCGCGGCGTTTGTTCTCGAACAGGGCAGGATGCAATTGCCGTACCTTGCGCCGCGTGATCTCCAGCCGTTCCGCCAGGCTCAACCCCGGATGCTGCCGATCCACCGCCGACTGGATCGCAATCGCATCCTGCCGCGCCTCCGCATCGCGCGAAAACCACGGATTCGCCTGCACGAAATCCATAATCTCCGGCGGCATGCTCTCCACCCGCTCCACCGGAGCCGGAGCCGGCGGCGCCGTATCGCGCAGATCCTGCAAATCCCGCTCGGCCACCGCAAACGCCGTCGTGTCGCCACTGGCCACCGCCGCCTGCCGCCGGCCCTCGATATCGCGCACCGCACGCTGATAGGCCCGCTCGTCGGCCCGCCGCGTGCGCTCCGTCAGGTCCGCCAGCGCCTTCTGGCTGTCGCGCAACTGCGCCTGCATGGTCGCATACCGCCCATCCAGCGCCCGATATTGCTGCTGCAACACCGGCAGCAAATTCATCCCCCGGTCCAGAAAGTCCCGTGCCGGCCGCCATTTCTCCACATCACCCCGAAAATCGTCACGCGGCACCCAGCCCATCCGCCGCGCCTGCGCCTCGACCTCCGCATCCCCCTCGACAGGCGCCCCACCCTCCGGCGCATCGGCCACCGGCTCGTGGCCCTCGGCCTCCGCGTGCAGCACCACGCCCTCTTCGCGCTCGTCCGTCATGCAAGCTCTCCCTCCTGCTTCGCCACTGCCGCAATCGCGGCAATACAGCGCTGCGACATCAGCCGGTACAGCCGCCCATCCTCACCCTTCAGCAACTGCCCGGCATAGCGTTCGAAATAAACCCGATCCCCCGCCGCCGGAATCGTCCCCACCCACTGCCGCGTGCCGTCATCGTTCCAGCGAAACGCCGCCGGCCCCACCGCAATCACCGTCCCATGCTCGGCCGCCAGCGTCTGGCGCTCCACATATTCCGCCGGCAACTGCACCGCCCCGCTGGTCATCTCGGCATGCACATCCGCCAGCACCAGGATCTTGTCGTCCAGCGGCACATACCCCGCCCGATTCACCCCGTCCCAATCGGAAACCACGAATTCCTGCTGGTCGAATTTCAGAATGCGTCCCTCACGCATTACCCGTCTCCTTCCGTTCCGGCACATCGCCGTAAAACGCCCGCATCGCCGCCCATCGCAGCTCGGCCATCTCGGCCGCCAGCGCCGCCCGGCCCCGCGCCTCATGCTCCTGCGCCAGCGTAATCGTCCCCGCCCGCCACTGGCCCAGCATCCGCTGCTCGATGCTTTCACCATAATCCGTCAGAAACAGACGCACCGCCCGCGTCACCGGATGATGCCGCCAGGCCAGGAACGCCTCCTCCGACAGATCCTCCAACATCGCCTGACGCTGCTCCATCGGGGGGGATCCTTTCTTTGGGTCTTCTTCTTTTTCTGAAGAAAAAGAAGCAAAAAGACTTTTTCGACGTTTCTCGATAGCATCAGGATGGAGAGGGAGTATTCCTAAAAATCCATAGTCTTCCATTTTTAAATCATAAGAATAAAACAAGCATCTCCACCCAACCCACCAACCCCACCGAACCCAAACAGATCAAAAGTTTTTTTGGTTCTTTTTTTCAAAAAAAAGAACATCCTTCACCCAAGCTCCACCTTCCGAGCCTGCGCCAACCGCAAAGCCGCCTCCGCCAGCGTCGAGACCTGCTCCACCGCCGCGCTCCCCGCCCGCATCTCCATCTCCCGCGCCTCACGCTTCGCGCGCAGATCCAGCTCCGCCGCCCGCGCCATCGCCGCCGGATCGGGCGTGGGCGCGGGCCGCAACACCTTGTCCACCATCCCGATGGCAGCAGCCTCGAAGGCACGGCGGCGGATTTCATGCCCGTCGCACCAGGGATCGTCCTTGAAGGCGAGCAGGAAATTGGCGCGTGCCAGTTGCTGCATGTCGGTGACGATCTCGGGGTCCGACACCGGCTCCACCCCGCCCCCCTGCTCGTAATCGGCGCGGGTGACGCGAAAGAACGCGCTGCCGTCCCGAAAGCCGGATTCATCGGGCAGATACAGCCGGTTCAGGCGGTAGAGCTTGCGAAACTCCCCGCCCAGACTGCGATGAATACGCTTAAAGATGGCGCTGAACACTTTCAGCCCCTGCTGGATCACCGCCAGCCCCAGCACACCGGACACATTCCCACCCGGCATGGCGCCGGAGAGGATATCCTTGACCGACGCAATCTCCCGCCCGGCATCGACCAGAAAGCCCAGCAACTGAAACAATACCGGATTGGGCCCCGGAAACTGCAACGGCACCAGATTCTCGCGCAATGTGGCACCCGGCGTATTCACCACCTTGTATTCGCCGACCTGAAAGCGCACGGACCCGCTGTTCAGCGACATGCCCGAGCCGACAAAGCCACCGCCGGCGTTGGCGAGATGCGCGGCATCGAACATCTGGTTCAGGCTGGTATTCACCGCCGCGTTCAGCGGATGCAGCAACGTGCCGAACCCGATATCGTAGATCGCGGAATCCGGCGACGGGATAAAGGAGAATTTGGTGTAATACGAAACCGCCTCGATCCGCCGGATGCGATGATCCTGCGCATCGAACATCACCCCATCCATGTCGAACCCGGCGGCAATGCGCGCAAGCCGGCCCGAATCGCGGGCGATGGTCACGATATAGGGCTCGGCATACCCGTCCCCATCCAGATCCAGCCGCCGATGCTGCTCCAGGAACGTCACCGGCGCATCGCTGTCCTCGCCGCCCTCATGATTGCCGCCATAATCCTGTTCCAGGAACAGCCCGGCCCGGATTCGCTCCTCGATCTCCCAAGGATAGAGGTCGATCTCCTCGGTTATCCGCGGCGCGGTGGCAAAGGATTTGGCATGGTAATCGATGCACAGCCGCAGCGGGTCGACCGTCTCGCTGACATTGCGCTGCAAGGCCGGGTCGAAATAGGTCTTGCGGAACATGGTGCCGATAATGGACAGCTTCAGCAGCAGCTTGTCGGTCTGCTCCTCCCACTCCGCCATCTCGTCCAGCAACTGCCAGCTCATATGCCGGCCGATCGCCGTCGCCCGCGCCCGCTTCGCCCCCGGCGGCACCAACCATAACGGCCCGCCATCCGGCCCCGTCAAGACCTGCCCCGGCCGCAGCGGATCGGGCACCGGCACACCGGAATCAACCCCCAGCACGGTGCCCCGCACCACGTCCCGGTCACGCACGATGCCCGGATAGGCCCGTGCCGCAAACTGCACCGCCGCCACCGTCAGCAGCGGATAGATGACGTTCGACGCCCCCGGCCAGGGATAGGTCTTGGGCTCGGCCACCTGCTGGGCCAGATCCAGCCAGCGGCGGCAATTCTCCTTCCATTCGGCCCGCGTGGCCTCGTCGGCCCGCCAGTCGCGCGCCACCCGGTCCGCCACCCGCCCGTGCGTCGCCTCGTCCAGCTCCTCCGCAATATTCGGGATCTCGATCCAGCGCCGCAGCCGCTCCGCCAGATCCATGTCGGGTCCATCCCGCTCCGCCGCATCCATGCTCAGCACCCCTCGCCGCCGGGCGAGAACTCGCCGCACACATGCTCGGGCACCACCGGCGGAAAGGTGGCGAAGGGCTGCGGCGCCAGTTGCCCCACACGCGGCGCCCCCTGCGGCACCAGCACCACCGTCACCTGCGGCGGATAGCGCCGGCACACCACATCGCCGCCCTCCACGCCATGATGGCGGCACTGGCGGCAGCTACGCCGCCCCAACCCCAGATGCGCCCCCAGATGCGCCGGAATCACCAATCCTGCCATGTCAGTATCCCGTAATGTGCGATCGCGTCCGCCCGTCATCGGGCAGCGCGCGCCAGATATCGTCATCCGCCTCCGCCCCGCCGGCCCCGCGCAATTCGCTGCCGAACAGCCGCGTGGCCACGTATTGCAGCGCGTCCATCACATGCGACCACCGGTTCTTCTCCGGCCGGTCGGTATAGCGCTCGCCACTCACCTGCACGCGCCGATACTGGTAGCCGCCCATCAGCGCCCGCCGCACGGTCGTGCAGCGCGGATGCAGCACAAAGCCCGGCGCCGCCCCGTCCAGCAGCGTGCGCAACGGCCGGCGCACACTCTCCAGCCGGATCGCCAGCGTCTGCATCCCCGGCGTGATGGCAATCCCCCGCGCATGCAGGATCTCGAAACAGGTCCGCTCGTCGGTCTGCGCCTTCTGCATCCCCGCCGGATCGCCGATATCCACAAACCGCGTATCGGGAAAATGCTGCGCCGAATGCCGCCCCACGATCTCGGCAAACCGCTCGATCCCCATGGCGTCCGACACCAGCTCGTCCACCACGATCCACTGCCCGGACGGCAGCATCTGCGTAAAGACACAGGCCGGCGTCAGCCCGAAATCCCAGCCCCGATAAACCGGCAGCGCCGGCACCGTCCGGCATTCCCGGCAATGGAACCCATCGTTATACTCGCCGAAGACCGGCCGCCCTTCCATGACGAACCCGTAATCCCCGTCGATATAAACCTTGTTCCACTCGTCGCTTTTCCCGACCGCCAGCCGCTGGTAATAACCCGGCGGCAGATTGTCCAGATTCTCCGCCATGGCGGCCCGCCCGCCGGGCTGGCGAAAGATCCGCGCGAAGCGTTCCACATTCATGCCCGGAATCACCTGCGCCAGCGCCGCCACCGCCTCCCCATGATCCTTTTCCTCGAAGAACCGGTACCAGTCCGATTCCGCATCCGGCGGATTGGTATCCATGATCACGCCCGACCATGTCGCCCCACCGTCCCGCCGCGCCGGATACCGCCCCACACGCCCCTGCACCGCCTCGATGATCGCCCACGGCACCTCGCGCGCCTCGTTCACCCACGCCCCGGTCAGCTCCAGCGACAGCAGGTTCCCCACCTGGTCCGGCCGGTCCAGCGCCCGAAACAGAAACTCGATCTCGGCCGGCTTCTCGTCCCCCTCCGCCACCATCCGGTCGATCACATAGGAATGCTCGCTCGGCTTCCACCGCCCGAAGCGCACCGGCGGAAACCATTGGTGCACGGTGCGGATCGTGGTGTCCTCAAGCTGGCGATAGGAATTGCGGATCACCGCCCAGCGCGAGCGCCGCACGCCATCCGCCCCCGGCGCCTGCCGCAACCCCCGCAGCACGATTTCCCAGACGCAGCCCGAGCTTTTCCCGGACCCGAACGGCCCCATCAGCCCCCTGATAAAGGCATCCGATTCCATAAACCGCCGGATCGTCGGCACCGACTCCCGATTATATCCCAGCACGCGCAGCCGGCGCCCTCAGCGCCCCTTTCCCACACGATGCGGTCCATGATCGGGCAGCGGCGCCACCCCCATCCGCCCGCCACGCGAACGCGGCGCAGGGGCCGCCGCGCGCTCATGGTCCTTCAGGACAACACCATCCGCCCTGCCGGCACGCACCCGGTCCTGCGCCCCCGCCAGCTTTTCCACGCCGAAATCCTGAGTCTCGCCCGGAATCATCTCGCCCTCGGCCAGTTCTTTATGCTGTCGCATGAATACTCTCCCCCGATCTTTCCGCAGGGCTCCGCCCTGCACCCGGAAGGGGACAGTCGTCCCCTTCACCCCTGTTCAGCGCACGACGACGGTGTACAGGCCCGGCGGATCGGCGGGCTTGCCGTCGCGGCCCAGATGCTGCTTCACATCCTTCAGCAGCCCGAAATGCCGCGCCAGCAGGTCCAGGCTCGGCGTACGCGCCGCCAGCCGCACCGTGAAATTCCCCGCCTTGTCCCACGACCACCCCGTCACCGCCGCACGCACCTCCACCGGCAGCGTCGCGATATCCTCCGGCCCCCTCAGCGGATGCGCCGCAATCGTGCCCACATCGTAGAAGGCCAGCCGCGTCAGCTCGGCAATCACCCGGTCCTGGCTGAACTTCGTCCGTTCTTCCAGCGCCAGCTCCGCTTGGCGGATCGCCTCGCGCACCCGCACCGACCGCAGCAGCTTCCACGCATGCTGGCGCGCATACCCCGCCCCATACCCGGCCCGCATCGCCGCCCGCGTCGTGTTCAGGTCGACCAGATATTCCGCGACGAACCGCGCCTGCCGCACGGTCAACCCCCGCGCCTGCTTCTCCCCCGCGTCCGCCGCCATCGCCTTCCCCCCGGTCTCACCGCACCGACCATATCGCCCGATCCGGGGGGCCGGATATCCTTATTCACCCCCACATTCCCTCGGGATGGTTTGGTTTGTTTTTTATAAAAACAAACGAAAGCCGGAATCGCTGGCGCCATCCCCCTGCATCACAAACTGGCGAAGCAGGGCACGTTCCATGCACCACTGACACTTTCACTGGCTGCGCGCCACGGCCGAGGAACGGTTCGACCGCATCACCCGGCTGGCGCGCAGGACTTCGGCGGCATCGAAGGGCTGCGCAAGGATTCCTGTTGCCATTACACGATGATGGACAACGGCATCTGCCTGATTTCGCGACGCAAGGCTGGACGCCCGCATGCATGACAGCGTCCTGGCCCGCAACTGGGTTTTCTACGCCGGCGCCCCCTGCATTTCGAGGGCGAGCGTGTCGGCGTGCTGTACGTCGGCGACGGCAAACCCCGCGATTTCAGGCACCGTCCCCATTGAAGCACAGGCGGTGGTTAGGGTGGGAAAGCCGGGTTCCCGTCGGCCAGCCCTCCCTCATTGGCACAGCCAGTCTCCCCCATCTGGCGGCCCCAACCTCACCATTCCCACCTCTCCCACCATCCCGTCCGGGAGAAAATCTCCATCACGAAATCTTGCCGCTTTCTGATATTTTCGGGATAACGACAGGCATAATCAACGCCGTAGAAAATATTTCCATGTAATAATGACGGAAGGAAGAATTTTTAACTTGATTCTGAAATTTATTCATGTGCAGATGGTGGCGGTGGATGCTTTTATGAGGACCCCTGGCGCGCGTTGTGTCGGTGTTGTTCCGTGACAAGTTACGATTGCGTACACGTTTTGTATGCACCACCGCACTACAGTAAAGGAGCCTCGTTATGACAACAGGCACCGTAAAATGGTTCAACGGCACCAAGGGCTATGGCTTCATCCAGCCGGAGGACGGAACCGCCGACGTGTTCGTCCACATCACCGCGCTTGAGCGCGCCGGCATGGCCACCCTCAACGAAGGCCAGAAGATTTCGTATGAAATCGAGGCTGGCCGCAACGGCAAGAAGTCCGCGGTCAATCTCAAGGCTGCGTGAAGGTTCCGCCAGCGGCACCCTCGGAAACCGCCCCGCTCTTCGGGGCGGTTTTTTTATGCGCCGGCCACAACCGGCGAAATCCCGGCCCGGCGCTGTCGCGCCAGGCCGGTCCCCATATCAGCGCAGGCCGCCGGACGCGATCAGCGTTTCCCCCGTCAGCCACCCGGCATCGTCCGACGCCAGGAAAACCGCCAGCGGCGCAATGTCGCGCACCTGCCCCGTGCGGCCCAGCGGCGTCTGCGCGATGATGGCCTGCTCCATCTCCGAGCCGACGACCTGCGCGGTCTGTGTTCCCTCGGTCTCGATCAGCCCCGGATTGATGGCATTCACCCGGATCTTCTTCGGCCCGAGTTCCCGCGCCAGCGACCCGGTAATGGCATCGACCGCGCCTTTGGTGCCGGTATAGACCGCCGAATTGGGCGGCGTGATGCGCGAGACGACCGAACTGATATTGATGATGCTGCCCCCGGCCCCCAGATGCGCCACCGCGGCCTGGGTTGTCAGCAGCACGCCCAGCACGTTGACGTTGAACTGCCGGTGGAAATGCTCTTCGGTGATCTCCTCGATCGACCCGAATTCATAAACGCCCGAATTGTTCACCAGAATATCCAGCCGGCCGAACTGGCTGATCGCGGCATCGACCAGGCCCTGCGCGTCGGCCTTGCGCGACACGTCGCCCTGCACGGCAACGGCCTTGCCACCGGCTTCGGTGATTGCGGAGACCACCGCATCGGCCCCCGCCCTGCTGGACGCATAATTGACGATGACGGCAGCCCCTTCCGCCGCCAGCGCCTTGGCGATCCCGGCCCCGATCCCCTTGGAGGCGCCGGTGACGATCGCGACTTTTCCTGAAAGCTTGCTCATTGGTCCATGCCTCTTCTGGGCCGGGAAGCGCCTCCGCCCCTCATGCCCGGTTTGCAAAACGGATAGGTTAAAATGTGGAGCGCCCGCTCCAACATGAGGCATATTGAGAGACGCATCCCCGCGTTCAAGGATTTATGGAGCGATGACTACAAAAATAATCGCCGACACGCAGGCCGCCCCGCAGACCGCCCCCACCCGCCGCGGCCGGGGCCGCCCGCAATCCTTCGACCGGGCGCAGGCCCTGTGCGCCGCGATGCGCCTGTTCTGGGACCGGGGCTATGACGGCACCAGCTTCGACGACCTGACCGCCGCCATGGGCATCAGCGCGTCGAGCTTCTACAACGCGTTCGGCAGCAAGGAAGCCCTGTATCAGGAGGCCATCGAGGCCTACATCAAGCTCGTCGGCACCTGGTTCTTCACCATCCTGAACGCACAGACCGACACCCGCAGCACCTTCGCGCACCTGCTGACCACAGCCGCCACCGAATTCACGCGCAACGACCTGCCGACCGGCTGCATGATCGCAGCCGCCGCCACCCAATGCGCCCCCACCCAGGCCCGCCTGCGCGACCTGCTCGCCACCCAACGCATCCAGGCCGAAACCGCCCTGGCCACCCGCCTCCACCAGGGAATCGAGGCCGGCGACCTCCCCCCCGACACCGCCATCAAGGCCCTGGCCACCTTCTACAGCGCCCTCCTGCGCGGCATGGCGGTGCAGGCCCGGGACGGCGTACCGCGCCAAAGACTGCAGGAAATCGCCCGCATCGGGATGCAGGCCTGGCCGGTGCCGGCATAGCCGCCCAACCGTCCGAACGCGCCGACACCCGCGCCACGCTCCGCAATTATAGAGAACGCGGCGATCTCAGGATTTGCGCACTTCCTCCACCAGCCACGAGGCAAAGCTCGCGATCGGAGGGTGCCCCCAATTCTTGTCCGGTGCCCGCAGGACATAGGCCCCGAAGGATACATCGACGAAATCCTCGGACAGAGGCCGGATTTTGGTCAGGGTCCCCCGGGCCAGGTCGGTTTCCACCAGGAAGCGGTTGGCCAGGGCAATGCCCGCGCTCTCCCGCGCGGCCGCCAGAACCATGTGGGCCTGCCACAGCTTGGCCACCGGCTTGTAGGAAAGATGCAGGGAAGGACATTGCGTGGCGAACCAGCGGTTCCAGCTCTGGTCGCTGCCTTCTTCCAGAAGAGGCAGCATGGCGAGGTCCGCCGCACAGACGGGCTGGAAGGGCAGGGCCCTGACGCAATCGGGACTGGCGACCGGAAAGACGCTGGGGCGGGTAATTTCCATCTGCCGCATGGTTCCGGTGCAGCCGTCGCGCACGAAGCGGATGTCGGCGTCGGCCCCGTCGTCGCGGAACATGGCCGGCGTCTCGGACGGCCGTATGACCAGGTCGATGTCCGGATGGCTGGCCCGGAAATGCTGGCAGCGCCCGGCAAGCCAGTGGAATGCGAACCCCGGCACGCACCAGATGGTCAGCGAACGCTCGGCGACATGGGCACGCGTATCGAGCGTGGCCCCTTCGATCTGGTCCAGTGCCAGGGCGACGCGATCGTGATAGGCGCGTCCGGCCGGCGTCAGCCGGCCGGACGCGCGGTCGACCAGCTCACGGCCCAGGAAGCGTTCCAGATCGCGCAGATGACGGCTCATGACCGCATGGTCGACCATGAGCGTCTTCGCGGCGCGCCGGATTCCCTCTTCACGTCCGATGACGACAAAGGCGCGCAGCAGCGCCATGGATGGCAAGAAACGACCATATGGCATGCGTTCCTCCAAAAGTGGGCGGTGATCATTCGTCACCACAGCACAACGAATAAAGCATCTTATTGCCGTATCGAATCGTCATGTATGACAAATGCATGAGAACCACCAGTCAGGATATATTTGAGAGAAAATAACAAAAATAATAAGTTACATTTCACGTATCAGCATAAAATTTACGTATATGTCAATTTATTTTTATTATATTTATAATAATTATCAAGTTTATGTTTTATTTTTGAGAGAATTTATATCTAATTGTCAGTTTTGAAAGGTTTTTTATTTTGTTTTATGAATTAAATGCTTTCCGTTTTGTAAAATTGCTCCTGGAGTGAAGGACAAGGATGTCGATGACCAGATCGTTTCGGGACCAGATCGCCGGCGCCATCGTCGCATGCATGGTCCTGCCGTCCCCCTCCGTAGCCCGGGAGGGCGCCGACATCATCTTCCACAATGGCAAGGTGCTGACGGTCGACCGTCATTTTTCCGTCGCCGATGCCGTCGCGATCAGGGGCGATCGGATACTGGCGGTCGGCGACGAGTCGATTTTGGATCGTTTTGATGCCCGGCAGGTGATCGACCTTCACCACCATGTCCTGATGCCGGGCTTCACGGATACGCATGTCCATATGCTGCCCATGTCGCACCGTCAGGTCAGTCTGGAAGGAGCGAAATCCATCGCCGACATCCAGGCTCGGCTGAAGCAGAAGGCGTCGGTGTTGAAACCCGGCGAGTGGATCACCGGAAATGGATGGGACGAAGCCCAGTTGGCCGAGCGGCGGGTCATCACGCACGCGGACATTGATGCCGCTGTGCCGGACAATCCCGTGCTGCTGACACGGGCAGGCGGCCACTCCGCCGTTGGAAACGCGCTGGCGATGAAGCTGGCGCATATCGGCCGTGCGACCCCCGACCCGGTGGGGGGCATCATCGAGCACGATGCCGCCGGCGAGCCGACCGGCATCGTTCGCGAGCGCGTCGATCTGTACCGCCGGCTCATTCCCCTGGATTCATGGGAGGAATTGAAGCCGACCTATGTGGCGTCCATCCGGCGGCTGATTCCGCTGGGCATCACGAGCTTTCATTCCGCGACGACCTCGATCGACGACGAACCCGTCGGCCTGGGCGGGATCGCCGATCCGCCGCCGACCCTGACCTTCCGCCGCCTGCAGGCCATCTACCGCCAGCAGGGCGAGGCATTGCCCCGGGTGACGACCTATATCGCCTATCCCGGGGCGCGACGGCTGGCGGAATACCCGCATCATAGCGGCTATGGGGACGATCGCGTGCGCCTGGGCGGCATCGGCGAAAATCTTGTCGATGGCGGCTTTACCGGCCCCACGGCATGGCTGCTGGCGGATTATAAGGGCCAGCCCGGCTTTCGCGGGCGAGGCTTCTTCACCGATGCGCGCTTGCAGGAGATGGTCGATACGGCGGCCAGGACCGGATGGCAGATGGCACTGCATACGATCGGCGACGCGGCCATCGTCCAGACGGTCAGGGCTTACGACAAGGCGTTGGCCACCATCCCCGGTCCCGACCGCAAGGGCCGCGACCGTCGCTGGTTCCTGTGCCATTTCACGATCATGCCGCCGGAGGCGACCATGGAGACCATGGCGCGCGACGGAATCATGATCGTACAGCAGCCGAATTTCCTGTATGATCTGGAGCGCCGGTACGAGGACAATCTGGACGACTGGCGCCTGGCCCACAACAATGCCGTCGCCACGCCCAACAGGTTCGGCCTCCGGATCGCCTTCAGCAGCGACAACCTGCCGATCGGCCCGATGGTGGGCCTGTACGCCGCGATAACGCGCAAGGGACCCGACGGCCGGGTCCTGGGCGGCGGCGAGGCCGTCTCGCGCACCGAGGCCATCCGGCACTACACCATCGATCCGGCCTATTTCTCGTGGGAAGAGAACAGCAAGGGCAGTATCGAGCCCGGAAAGCTGGCCGACATGATCGTCCTGGACCAGGACATCATGACGGAGCCGGAGCAACGGATTCTGGATACGCATGTCCAGATGGTCATGATCGGCGGCAGGATCGTCTATCGGCCCGATATCCCGCTTTAACAACGACATTTCCATTCACGTGCCATCATGGCCGCTGCCAGCCCGCGCCCGCCCATGAATGGCCCACGACGAGCGACAGGACGGACGATGCTGAAGACCGACGATATCAGGAACGCGGTGGCGGAAAACTGGTCCAGCCAGATCGCATGGCTGTCGGAACTCGTATCCTTTCCCAGCACGCGGGGAGAGGAAGCCCCCTGCCAGGACTGGCTGGCGCGCGAATTCCGGTCGCGCGGGTGGGCGGTCGACCGCTATACGCTGGACGATGTCGCGATCGCCCACCTGCCCGGATACTCGCCGGTGCACGACACCGATTACGCGCGGGCGGTGCAACTGGTCGCGGCCCTGCGCGCGCCCGTCCAGCGGGGACGCAGCCTGATCCTGCAAGGCCATGTGGATGTCGTGCCGACAGGGCCGGCGGAGATGTGGTCGTCGCCGCCCTTCCGCCCCGTCATCCGGGACGGACGCCTGTATGGCCGCGGCAGCTACGACATGAAATCGGGCGTCTGCGCCATGGTGTTCGCCCTGGACGCGCTGCGGCGCCTGGGAAAGGCGCCGGGTTCCGACGTGTACGTCCAGACGGTGACCGAAGAGGAATGCACCGGCAATGGGGCGCTTTCCACCCTGGCGCGGGGATATCGCGCGGATGCCTGCCTGATCCCGGAACCGACGGGGCAGAATATCCTGCGGGGCACTATCGGCGTCATGTGGTTCCGGCTGGTGGTGCGGGGCAATCCGGTTCACGTCCATTCCGCCGGCAGCGGCGCGAACGCGATCCTTTCGGCCTATCCGATCCTGTCGGCCATCCAGCAGGAGGTGGCGCGGCTGAACCGAACTCTGGGAGACGACCCGTGGTTCTCACGGATCGAAAACCCGATCAAGTTCAACGTGGGCAGGATCAGGGGCGGGGACTGGGCCAGCAGCGTTCCCGCCTGGTGCGCGGTCGACTGCCGGATCGGCGTGCCGCCCGGCCGGGACCTTGCCGTCTTTCGCGCCGATATCGCGGCCGTCGTGGAGGCAGCGGCACGCCGCGACCCGTTCCTGCGCGACAACGGGCCGGAAATCGTCTGGAACGGCTTCCAGGCCGAGGACTATGTCCTGCCGCCGGGATCGGCTTTCGAGGACACGGTGCGTGCCGCGCATCGCGACGTCACCGGGACCGAGGCGGAGGAAATCGTCCTGCCGGCCGTCACGGATTGCCGGTTCTATGGGCGCTATTTCAGCATTCCCAGCCTGAGCTACGGCGTTTCGGGCGCCAATGCGCACGGATATGACGAATATGTCGACCTGGACACGCTGAAGTCCGTCACCTGCACACTTTCCGTATTCATATCGAAATGGTGTGGCCTGGAAGAGATATGACTCCGTATTCGTCGATATTTTATTGAAAAATACAACGAACAACAAGTAATTAAATACAGAAATTCTTTACCGAATACACGTCAGGGGACAAAAATATCCTGACGAACAGATATGCACAGGAAAAGGACAGACATATGACGATCGATCCCGGTACCCCGGCCCTCCCCCCGGCCACGTGCAGGACAGGCACGGCGCCTGGCCTGAAGATCCTGCTGATGGCGGGTGCCTGCTCCCTGTATCTGGGCCAGGGCGATGCCCGGGCAGCGTCCGCGCCGCAGGACAGCCCGCACGCCAGGACGACCGGCGCGCCCGGGGCCAATGGCGGGTCCAAGGCGGGCAGCGCGTCCAGGGCCGAAAACATCACCGTCAGCACAGTGCGCCGCTATTTCCATTTTCAGGAGGCGCAGACCCAGCCGGACTCCGCGACCCGCCTGACGGGCGAAACCCTGACCAGAAAGGGCGTGGTGAGGAATACCGACCTGCAGAACCTGGCCCCCAACGTGACGATCCAGTCGCTGATGGGCACGGCCAGCACCAATTATTTCATCCGCGGCATCGGCATGAGCGATTTCACCCAGAACAATATGTCATCGGTCATGACCTATGTGGACGGAGTCGCCTTTCCACTCAGCACCATGTCCAACGGCATGATGTTCGACCTTGCGAATGTCGATATCGTGCCGGGCCCGGTGGGCACGACGCATGGCATGGCGGATTCGGGGGGCGAGGTGAATATCCATACCGCCGACCCGACGGATACCTGGCATGGCGGGGTGACGGAGGATATCGCCAGCTATGCCCGCAGCCGGACCGACCTGTATGTGTCCGGACCACTGGCCCGCAACCTGTCCTTCCGCATCGCCGGCCAGACCATGCATGGCGGCGGATGGCAGTACAGCCCGATGAACCACACCCATCTCGGCGATGCGCAGGAGGGCGGCCTGCGGGCCAAGCTTCGCTGGACGCCCGACGAGAAGACCGAAATCATGCTGACCGGGCACTGGGTCCAGGACGATTCCAACGTCATCGTGGGCCGTCCGGTCAAGAACGTGCTGCCCGCATTCTCCAACCCCATGCCGTCCTACCAGCAGGCGAACTGGAACATGACCCGGCCGTTCGCGCAACTGGTCGGCCGCCCGTCGACGCTGTATCCCAGCGAACACAATACGTTCTGGGGCGCAGATCTGAGGATGCGGCGCGACCTGGGCTTCGCGACGCTCCAGAGCATCAGCGCCTACGAAACCGAGCGCGAGGGCGAGTTCACCGACCAGGACGGCCTGACCTACTCGACCGGCAACGCCTATCGCAACATCGTCGCCAACTCCTTCTCGCAGGAACTGCGCCTGGCGTCGCAGGCCCGTCAGGCGCCCCTGCAATGGGCGGTCGGGGCGTTCTACAACCGGGTCAGGGTGTTGCAGAGCTTCTACTACGATTTCCTGGACTACCGGGGATTCATGACCGAGACGCCATTCCGGCAGAACCAGCAGACCTTCTCGCAATATGCGAACCTGTCCTACCGCCTGCCGGCGCATGTGACGCTGTTCGGCGGCATCACGCATGAATCCGACGACCGGCAGATGCTCGGCCTGGAAACGAACCATTACAACGCCAGCCTGCAGCAGATCGCGTCCCTGAAATTCCACGACGAGGGGGCGGAGGCCAACCAGTTCAGCGGCAATGCCGGCATACAGTGGCAGGCGCGCCGGAACCTCCAGCTTTACTTCAAGGTCTCCAAGGGCTTCAAGCCGGGCGGATTTTCGGCCAACGACACGGTCGTCCAGGACCAGTTGACGCCCTTCAAGCCGGAAACAGTGCTGGCGTACGAAGCCGGATTCAAGAGCGACATCATTCCCAACGTCTTCCGCCTGAACGGGGCCGCGTTCTATTACGATTACCACGACCAGCAGATCCTGGGCATCTATGTCGCCCCGAATTATGGAACATTAGGTCGGTACACCAATATTCCCAAATCCGAAGTCTGGGGCATCGAGTTCAATACCGAAATCCACCCAGTGAAATATCTCTTCATCCAGCAGAATTTCGGCTACGAGCGCGGAAAATTCCAGCAGTTCCAGCAGGTCAATCTGGCGACGGTCGATGCGTACTATGCCGCGACGGGGGTGTGGAAGCCCTTCTACCAGGATTATGGCGGCGTCGATTCCGGCATTCCCAAGCTGACCCTCAACGGTTCGGCCGACTACCGGCTGCCGGTGTTCACGCATTATCAGTGGGAAACCGGCCTGGACTGGACATACCGCGATTCCCAGGCCCTGACGCCAGGCGGACTGGGATATCAGCGGCTGCCCAATTATTTCCTGCTGGGCGCCCATATGACCTACCGGCCCCTGAAGGGGCCATGGTCGGCGACGGTCTATGCCACCAACCTGCTGAATCGCCAGTACGCGGTGGCCGGAGGACAGACCACGACGACCTATCTCTGGTTTTCCGGCGAGCCGCGCTTCATCGGCGGCCGGGTCAGCCTGCAATATTAGGATCGCCCCCAGGTTCGTCCGCGCCCCGCCTGGCATATCCAAGGAAAGTCATCCAACAATGTGCGAGAACCCTCCGGACGCGGCGCGCGATCCGGACGACATGCTGCGACATGAGCTGACAGGGCGCTTTTTCCGCTACCTGTCCATTCCCAGCCAGAGCGACGCGGCGGCGTCCGGCCTGCCCAGCACCCCCGGCCAGCGGAAGATGGCCGATGCGCTGGCGCGGGAACTGGCCACGCTGCCGGGAATCCGCGACGTGCATCTGGACGACGACACATGTTGCGTGACGGCACGCCTGCCCGGGACCGTGCCCCAGGCCCCGGCCATCGGCTTCGTCGCGCATCTCGACACCGTGGATGTCGGGCTGGCGCCGGAGATCCGGCCGCAGATCCTGCGCTACGAGGGGGCGGATCTGTGCCTGAACGCACGGGAAGGGATCTGGCTGCGCGCGGCCGACCATCCCGAGCTGGATCGGCATGCCGGCCAGGAGGTCATTTTCGGTGACGGCTCTTCCGTGCTGGGGGCCGACAACAAGGCGGCGATCGCGACGATCATGACGTTGCTGGCTCGCCTGCCGCACGCGGTTCCGCTGCGGGGGGACGTCGTCGTCGCCTTCGTGCCCGACGAGGAAATCGGCCTGAATGGTGCGCGGGCGCTGGATTTAGCCCGTTTTCCCGCCGATTTCGCCTATACGATCGACGCCTGCGCGCTGGGCGAGATGGTTTATGAAACATTCAATGCGGTCAACGCGACGATTCGCATTACCGGTGTCCCGGCACATCCCATGTCGGCCAAAGGGCGGCTGGTCAATCCGGTGACGCTGGCGGCCGAATTCATGTCGCTGTTCGATCCGATGGACGTGCCGGAACAGAGTGACGGCCGGCAGGGCTATTTCCTGTTCACCGCGATCGAGGCGAACGGCGCGGAGGCGGTCCTGTCGCTGTCGCTCCGCGATTTCGACTGGACCGCGATGGCGGCGCGCCGCCGGACGGTGCTGGCGCATGTCGAACGGATGGAGCGGCGTCATCCCAGGGCGGGATTCTCCTGCGTCTTTTCCGAGCGATACAGAAACATAGCGGAGAGCCTGCCCGGCGACGATCGCTCGGTGAGCCTGCTGACGCGCGCCATGACGGCGCTGCGCATCGCACCGAAGGTCATCGCCATGCGCGGATCGACGGACGGCGCGGTGATTTCGGCGCGCGGTATTCCGACTCCCAATTATTTTACCGGCGCCCTGAATTTCCATTCCCGCTTCGAATGCCTGCCGGTGGCGGATTTTCTCTCTTCGTACCGGGTCACGGAGCAGCTTGTCCGCCTTGCGGGCGCGGACGCATGCGGGTAGCCGGATATGGCCGGAATCGAAACGAAACGACAGGATCGGTTCGGGCCTGCGTGGCACCGGACCAAGGGGGCGGCATGAAGACCGGAAGCAAGGGCGTGCGGACAATCCTGCGCCTGGGACTGGGCGGCGGGGTTCCCGCCTGCGGGATCGTTCTGCCTCTACCCTGGCTGAACCGGTTTTCCGGCCAGCTTCTGCTGGGGCAGCCGGTGCTGCTGCTATGGATCTATCTGTGGTTTTTCCTGACATCGGCCAGCCTTGGCCTGTGCTGGCTCCTGTTCGATCGCGACGCGCCATGACCGGGCAGCCTGGCGATCCCCTTGCCTTCCCGCCCCACGCCGGCCATGCCATGCCGATCGCGGCCTTCTGCGCGATCCTGCTGTCCTCGCTTGTCGTGGCACTTGTGTCCGGGCGTGGAAACGCCCGCGACGACGCGAAGGACTTCTTCGTCGCCTCGGGAAAATTCGGCGGATTCCTGGTGTTTTTTCTCTCCGCCGGAGAGAGCTACAGCGTCGGGAGCATCCTGGGATTTCCCGCCGGCGTAATCGCGAACGGAACATCCTTCGCGGTGTGGTTCCTGGGATATATCGTCCTGGCCTATCCCGTCGCCTATTTCCTGTCCCCGGCCCTGTGGACGATGGGACGCCGCTACGACGCGGTGACGGTCGCCGACCTGTTCGGGGCCCATTTCGGTCATCGGGGCCTGGAACTGGTCGTCGCGATCAGTTCGATCCTGTTCCTGATTCCGATGGGCGTGATGCAGTTCACCGGATTCCTGGTCGCATTCCACGGGCTGGGCTGGCCCATCCCGCCCTCGGCGGCGGTATGCGGGGCCGCCGTCCTGACCTTTGCCTATGTCATCGTCTCGGGCATCCGTGCCCCGGCCTATGTCTCCATCATCAAGGACATCCTGCTCCTGGCGGCGATCGTCGTCGTCGGGGCGGTGTCGCTGCGCGCCATCGGGCATCTTCCGCCGCAGGCGCGGCATGCCCCGGCGGTCCTTTCGACGCCTCTCTCCCCGCGCCAGATGCGTTTCGACATCTCCACGATCCTCCTGCAGGCTGTGGGCTTCTGCCTCGTCCCCCAGGCATTCGCGTTCAACTTCACCAGCCGGTCGGCCCGGATCGTGCGGCGGACCCAGATCATCATGCCGCTCTATCTCGTCATGTTCCCGTTTCTGATCGCCGTTGCCAGCTTCGCGATCCAGTCGCGGGTCGCAGCCGGCACGCCGAACGAGGTTTTTGTCGCGGTTGCCGGCGCGCTGCTTCCCGGGGCACTGTCCGGTATCGTCATCGCGGCGGTCACGCTAGCGGCCCTGGTCGTCTCGGCGGCCGCGTGCCTGACGATAGGCGCCCTGGTATCGCGCAACCTGCTGCACGGCCTGTCGGACGGCCGGCAGAGACAGGGGGCGCGGATCGTCATCGCGATCTATCTGCTCTGTTCGGTGGCGGGCACGCAATTTGCCAACGGAGTCATGACCACGCTGAACACCATGTTGTATCTGGGCGTTCCGCAATTGCTTCCCTGTGTCATATGCATGCTGGGCCGCGTCGCAGTTCCCCCGCCATTCCTGGCGGCCGGGATCGTCGCGGGGGATATGACCGCCATGTCGCTCTATTGGGCGGGCATCGCCGTCGGCGGCGTCAATGTCGGCTGGGTGGGGCTGCTGGCGAACGGCCTGGTCGTACTCGCCGGAAAAGGGTTCGCCTGGCTGCACAGCCGGGGCACGGTTCGCATTCCGGGGATCGCGCTCCCGGAGCATGAGGGCGGAATTCGACCTGAATGAATCTTCAGTGGGGCGGGGACGGTTTCTCGGTTGCCCGCCGCACGATCACGCGGCCGAAGCGCGGTCCGGGGGTGACAGGGCATCATCCGGGGCGGTTCATTCCCCCTCACCCGAACCGGCAAGGCCGATCCACCGTCGGCACCTCATCCGTCTGGATCACCATCAACTCCACCGGCCCATCCCCCACATTCCCGGCATCGTGCCCCACACGCCCCTGCGCGTCCTTCCGGCTCAACTGGTCTTCTCCCAGCGAGACCTCCCCCGGCCCCATCACCACCTTGTGCCCATCCATGGCAGTCACATACCACGTCCCCCGCAGTGGAATGATCCATTGCACCGTCGGGTCCGGATGCCAGACGCCATTCCAATGCGCCGGCTGCACGGTAAAGATCACCTGCGCATGGCCGCTCTTCAACCGGTCCTGCCATTGCGGCCCGGCAGGCGCCGACATGGTCTTCAGATCGAAATCCCGCACCGGACATTTCGTCATGTGGCTGATGCCATCATGATCGGTCCAGTTATGCCAATACCACATCGTCGGACGCGGCGGCGCACGCTCCGCACGGGCCGATCCGACGGCGGGCACCTGCCCGGCGAGAAGGGCAATCCCCATCACCGCACCGACTGCCTGCCGGCACGCGCGCGACCGCGGGCGATCATCGTTCCTCATGACATCCCCTCCTGGAAGCCGCCCGAAAACGCACGCCAACGACGACCCGACGCGCCCTTCCCGTGCTTCGCGGCGCACCGAGCGAAGAAAACGTTGCCGCCCGTCCCGTCGGAAACCCGCCCATCGCGGCCGAGCGTATCGTCCGACACGACGCGCATCAATACCGGACGCCCCGTCATCCAGTATCCGCCCGGGGCGGCGGGCTCTTCGCACAAGAAAATTCTGGACAGAAACAGGAGAGTCTGGTCCGATCCGTCATCGAAATAGAAATCGTCACGCTGGCCCGCGTCGAAAAGCGGGTCGCCATATTCACCTCCAGGACAGGATATCCGGGGGGAAAGGACGGATCATGGACACCATTCAGTCGTTCGATCGCTGCCTGGATGCCCGCTTCTTGCAATGCGTGCTGGAGGTGACACGCCTGGGATCCGTGCGCGACGCCGCCAGATCGCTCGGCCTGCCGGCCTCGCTGATCAGCCGCAAGATTTCGGATGCCGAGATCCGCTATGGCGTGCCGCTGTTCGAACGCACCGTACGCGGCATCATCCCGACCGAGACGGGCATGGTCATCGCCGAATATGCCCGCCAGCAGATGGACGAAAACAAGAAACTCCTGGCCTATCTGTCGAACCAGAAACGGCACCGCATCCACCAGATCTCGGTACATTGCGGCGACGGCTTCGTCGAGGACCTGACAGACCGCGCCGTCCTGCCCTTTTCCGACCGGCATCCCGGCATCCGCGTCCGCGTCACGGTCGGCAGCACCGACGACATCCGCCAAGCCGTGTCGGACGGCGTGTCCGAGATCGGGCTATCCTACAATATGGAGGATTTCAACGGCATCAACATGATCCTGCATACCCACAAGCCGCTCTATGCCATCCTGTCGGCGCAGGACGCCCAAAGTGCCGGCAGCCATATGACGATCGAGGACATCCTGGACCGCAAGCTGGCCCTGCCGACCCGCAGCCACGGCATCCGCAAGTTGCTCAAGAGCATCGAGGTCAATCACGGGGTGCACATCTTCCCCGAACTGGAATCGAACGCCTTCCGTATCCTCAAGCGGTTCGTCCTGTCCGGGCGCGGCATCACCTTCCTGCCGGTCTTCGCCGTCCGGGCCGAAATCGATGCCGGCACACTGGTCGCCCTGCCGATCGAAAACCGGCTCTGCACCGAGGCATCGGTCCATCTGTTCACCCGGGCGCAGCCCAACATCTCCCTTCCGGTCCAGCAATTCGTGGCCTTCATGCGCGAACGGCTCGAATCCCTCTCCAACGGCAATACCGCGCCGCAGGCGGTCGCCTGACCGGCCGCCTGTCTAGCGGCGACGCCCCGCCCGCAGCAACGCCGCCAGCGCCAGCAGCAGCGACATGCCGGACAGCACGAGCGCGATCTTCGATATCGTCCCTCCCTCCATCGCCGCGCGGCCTGCGGGGCCGGGCGCGGGCTCGGGCGCGGCGGCCTCTCCGCCGACGACGATCGCGGAAAAGGCCCGGAAGAAATCCTCCGTCCTGTCCCGCGCCAGCCCGTCGATCATGCGCGCGCCGACCGAGGCCAGCTTGCCGCCGACATCGAAACTGCCCTCGTAATGCAACAGCGTCGCCTCATCGCGCGCCTCCAGGCGAACACGCGCCATCCCCTGGGCAAAGCCGGCGGCCCCGCCCTGCCCCCGGCCGGACAGCACATACGAACGGCCCGGCACGATATCGGAAATCTGCGCCTTGCCCCCGAACCGCGCAGAAAGCGGCCCGATACGCGCCTCGACCTGGATTGCGTATTCGTCGGGTCCCGACAGTTCGAACAGCGTGCAGCCGGGAACGCTGCGCCGCAGGATCTCCGGATCGTTCAGCGCCCGCCATACAATGTCGACAGGTGCCGCGATCTCGTGCTGCCCTTCGATGTTCATGGATGATGTTCCTTCTGCATCATGCTCTCCGGCCCGTACAAGGTCGCCAGGGCCTGGGTCCCCAGCGCCGCGCTGCCCTCCTTCTCCAGGCGGGCATACAGGCGGTGGGCCAGTTCGGTCGCGGGCAGCACCAGTTTCAGCCGTTCGGCCTCGCGCAGCGCAATGCCCAGATCCTTGAGGAAATGCCGGACATAGAAATCGGCCCGATAATCCCCGGCGACGATGCGCGGCCCCATATGCTGCACCAGAAAGCCGCCCGCCGCGCCACCCGCCAGCATCCGCAGCAGGTCCTGCTGCTGCAGGCCGGCCCGCCCGGCCAGGGCCAGCCCTTCGCAGACGCCCATCATCGTCCCGGCGATCACGATCTGGTTGCAGGCCTTGGCCCGCTGGCCCGCGCCGGGACCGCCGAACCGGCAGATCGTGGCACCCACCCGCTCCAGCATCGACCGCATGCGCGCGAAAGCCGCCGCATCGCCGCCGACCATGATCGACAGCGTACCCGCCCGCGCCCCCGGCACGCCGCCTGAAACCGGGGCATCGAGTACCGCGATCCCTATCGCCTCGGCGCGGGCCGCGATCTCGGCCGCCAGACAGGCGCTGGAGGTCGTCAGGTCCAGACAGACCTGCCCGGCCCGGCCATGGGCCAGCAATCCGTCATCGCCCAGGTAGATTTGCCGCACATCGTCGGGCATCCCCAGCATGGTCAGGATCACGTCGGCCGCGCGCGCGACCTCGGCCACGCTGTCGACCCAGCGGGCCCCGGCCTCCTGCACCCGCGCGGCCGAGGTCCGCGTCCGCGTGTGAACCGTGACCCGATATCCCGCTTCCAGCAGGCGCACGGCGATCGGCGCGCCCATCTGCCCCAGCCCGATAAAGCCGAGCCGCCGTTTCTGCTGCGACATTCTCTTTCTATCCTTCCTGTCCCTGTGCCGCCCGGCCGATCCCGTCATGGATCGCGGCATGCAGCCGCATCGGCGTCAGCGGCAGGCACGTCACCTGCGCGCCGACAACCGACAGGGCGTCGTTGACCGCGTTCGCCACGGCGCCGATCGCCCCCATGACGCCGCCTTCCGCCATCCCTTTCAGCCCCAGCGGCGTACGGGATGACGGCGTCGCACGTGCGATGATGCGAATGGCGGGAATGTCGGCCACGGTGGCGATCGTGTAGTCGGCAAACGTGGCCGACAGATTCCGGCCCGCCTGGTCGTAGACGACGTTCTCCAGCAGCGTGCCGCTCAATCCCATCGCCACCGCGCCCGCCTGCTGCCCATGAACGACCAGCGGGTTGATGACGGTGCCGCAATTCTCCACCACCAGATAATCGAGGATCTCCAGCCGCCCGGTCTCGCGCGCGATCCGCACCCGGCACGCGTGGGTGGAGTTCGAGAACGTCATCGGCGGCGGATCGTATGTGCGATAGAATTCCAGCCCCGGCCGCATCCCCTCCGGCAGGGCCAGCGGGTCGAAATAGGCCGTGCGCGCCAGGTCGGCCACGTCCAGGCCGGTCTCCTCGCTCCCGCCGGCGCGCACCCATACGATCCTGCCGTCCCGCAGTCCCAGCCCATCGGTGGCGTTCAGACCCAGCCGGTGGGCCGCCAGCCGCAGCAGATGCGCCCGCACCTCCGCCGCGCAGAGATACAGCGCTCCCCCGCCGGCCGTCGCCCCCCTCCCGCCCCGGCTGCCCATGCCATAGGGCGAGGTGTCGCTATGTCCCAACGTGACGGCCACGTCGTCGGGGCGCACGCCCACCCCGTCGGCCACGACCTGGGCAAAGGTGGTCTCGTATCCCTGGCCCGCGGCCGCCATCCCGACCGAGGCGCTGACCGTGCCATCTGGTTCCACGATGATGCGCGCGGCCTCGTGCCCCGAGCCGCCGATGCCGGAATTCTTGTAGAAGCGCGACCCGTAGGTCGTCGATTCCACGACATTGCACAGGCCGAGCCCGTAGAGGTACCGGCCATCGTCATGCGGGCGATGCGCAGCATAGCCGATTTCGTCCAGCGCAGTTTCCATCGTCTCGGCGCAATTGACGTCGAGCAGCGTCTCGCCGCCCGGCATGACATAAGGCAGCGCCTGGTCGGCCAGCATGTTTCGGCGCCTGACCTCGGCCGGATCGAGCCCCAGCCGCCGGGCGATGACGTCCAGCGTGCCCTCCATCACCCAGCTCGCCATCGCCATGGGGGCCCGCATCGGGCCGACCCCGCATTTGTTGGTCAGGGCGACCCGGATCTCGTAACCGTAATCCGCGATCCCGTATTGCCCGGTCAGGATGATGCCCACGACCTCGGAAATGTAGTTCGCGGGATAGAAGCAATAGGCCCCGAAATCCTCGACCATCTCCAATGTCAGGCCCAGGATGCGCCCCGTATCGTCCACCGCCGCCCGGGTGCGGCACCATTGCTCGCGCGCATGGCAGGCCGCCAGCAGGTTCTCCATGCGGTCCTCCTTCCAGCGGACCGGCCGCCCCAGCCGCCGCGCCAGGGCGCATATGGCCAGCTCCTCGCGATACAGGGCGATCTTCTGGCCGAAACTGCCCCCGACATCGGGCGAGGAGACGCTGACCTGGCTGTCGCGCAGTCCCAGCCGTCGGACGATCTGCGTGCGCAGCGGATGCGGTACCTGCGAGCCGATCACCAGTGTCAGATGTTCGCGGCCCGGGTCCCACTGCGCGATGCAGCCGCGCGTCTCGATCGGCGCATGGGTCTGGCGCTGCTGGTGGAATTCGGCCTCGATCACCCGGGGCGCGGCGGCCAGGCGGGCTTCGGGATCGCCGGCGCGATGGACGCGCCGGGCCACCAGATTGGTGCCCAGCGCCTCGTCGACCAGCACGCTGTCGTCCCGCAAGGCGGCGAACATGTCGGAAACCGCCGGCAATTCGGCATATTCCACCACGATGCGCTCCATCGCCTCCTCGGCGACGTAACGATCCGCGGCAACCACGCAGGCCACCAGGTCGCCCTGAAACCGCACGCGGTCCACCGGCATGACCGGCATGCTGGTGGGCCGCAGACCCTCGATCGGCGGGGCGACGGTCAGGTCGGTCACATCCTCGGCCAGATCCTCCCCCGTCACCACCGTCACGACGCCCAGCAGCTCCAGCGCGGCCGTCACGTCGATCGAGACGATGCGCGCATGCCCATGCGGCGAGCGCAGGAAGGCGGCATGCAACGCCCCCGCGACCTTGATATCGTCCACATAGCGCGCCAGCCCGGCCAGTAGCCGGTGGTCCTCGCGGCGCGGCCGCGGCTGCCCGACATACGCCTCGCGCTCAGACATCCGCCACCTCCCGCAAGGCGGCGGAAGCCGCCATGATCGCCCGCACGATGGGCCCGTAGCCGGTGCAGCGGCACAGATTGCCGCCCAGCACCGCGCGAACGCCCGCTTCGTCGCAATCGGGATGGTCGCGCAGATAGGCGGCGAACGTCATCAATATCCCGGGCGTGCAGAACCCGCATTGCTGGGCATGATGCGTATGGAAGGCCGCGCGCAATGCCCGCAGTTCGACCGACGGAGCCCCTCCCTCCAGCGTGGTGACGGCATGGCCCTCCATCTGCACGGCAAAGAGCAGGCACGCCCGCGCCGGCTGCCCGTCGACCAGCACGGTACAGGCCCCGCAGATCCCCTGCTCGCAACCGACATGGGTCGCCGTCAGGTCCAACCGGTCCCGCAGCACGTCCGACAGCAGGTAATGCGGCTCGACCGCCACATCCCGGACCTCGCCATTGACCGTCAGGCTGATGATCATGCGCCTGCCCCCTCCTTCGTATCACCGGCCGCCCCGGCCAGGCACATGGCCATGCGCCCCTCCAGCACCGACAACAGGTAGCGACCGGCCGCGTCCTGCCCGATCAGCCCGCCCATATGCGCCACGACCCGCCGCACGACCTCGCCCCGCAGGGCCGCATCGGGACGCACGCCGCGCAGATCGTCGAACATGCCCTCCATGACCGGCGGCCGCACGGCCCCGGCCGCCACCACGATCGTCAGCCCGGCCAGTCCCCCCTGCGCATCGGCAACCAGCCGGACGGCGCAGATCAGGGCCGGAAAACTGCCGGCCGTGACATGGAACATCTCCGCCACCGCCCGCATGGCCTCGGGCTGGCGCGGAAAACAGACCGACACCACGACCTCCCCGGCGTCCAGCGCACAGTTCAGGGGCGAGCGATACAGATCGCGATAGGCCGCGGTACGGACACCCCGCGCCGAACGCAGCACCAGCCGCGCATCGAACAGCAGGGCGGCCAGCGGCATGTGCGCCGCCGGATCGGCCAGGACCAGGCTGCCGCCGATGGTGCCGCGCTGGCGCACCGCGTAATTGCCGACCCCGCCGGCCATGCGCCTCAGCAACGGCAGGTGCGTCGCCACCACCGCACTCTCGGCCACATGCTGATGCCGGACCAGGGCTCCGATCCGCAACCCGTCCTGCTCGGGCAGAATGTGGTCCATCTCCACGATGTCGTTCACGTCGATCACATGCTCCGGCCGGGACAGGCGCAGGGTCAGCATCGGCACCAGGCTCTGCCCGCCGGCCAGGATGACAGCCGCATCACCCAGCCGTGCCTTCAACCCCACGAGTTCGGCCACGGTCTGTAGCCGGTGATAGGAAAAAGGAGCTGGTTTCACCGCGTCATCCTGCCGTTCCTGGACCTGCCGCCCTCAAAACCCCGTGCTGACCGACGCCACCGCCGCAAATCCACCGCCGATCGTATAGAGCGGCGCGGAGGCGTTGATCATGTGCCCATGCAGGCCCATGACGGGGCGGGCATTCGTTCCGACACTATACAGACCAGAAAGCCAGTCATTGGCACCGATATTCATGAAATTGAGCTGGATCTGCGGATGCTTGGCAAAGCCCACATTCCGGAACCGGTAGCCCAGGCCCAGATTCGCGGTCTCGTAAGCCGGGATCTTCTCGTCGTTCATGAAGGTCGAATATTGCGAACCGACATAGTTGAACGTGAAGGTTCCGAACAGGGACCCGTCATCGTACGACAGGCCCACCGCCGCGGTAAATTCCGGGCTCTGGATCGCGACCTTGCCGGCCGTCGGCAGCACGTCGCCGCCGGTGACGAAATTGTTATCCATCGTCGCGTGCAGGTACTGGGCCGAGACATAGGGGCTGAAATGATGCCACGGGCGCAGCCCCAGTTCGATCTGGGCCCCCCGTATGGTCTTGCCGCCGGCATCCAGCACGGTCGGAATCGGCACCTGGTCGATAAACGTCGTCGACTGGACCTGATAATTCACCAGATTATAATTGAACAGCGCCAGTGAGACATTCACCAGCCCATGATGGCGATAGCCGATTTCCTCGCCGATCGCATATTCGCCCTTCAGCCGGTTCACCACCGTGACCGGCCCCGGCTTTGCGGTCGAGAATAATTGCGCATAGGCCTGCAACGATTGCGGAGCCCGGTAGGACGTCGTCCCGTCGACGAAGATCTGGTCTTCCGGCGTGATCATGTAGCTGACCGAGACCTGCGGCAGCGGCTGGGAATAGCTTCCCCCGCTGGTATAGTCGGCACCGGGAATGTTGTTGGTCAGATGCCGCGACAGCATCATGTATTTGAAACCCGCGTTGATCTTCAGCTTCCCGTTCAGCAGCGACAGCGTATCGTCCAGATACAGCGTGTTCATCTGCTGCCAGATCACCAGATCCAGCGTGCGATAGGTCCGCCCGTCCGGCAGGCGCACCGGATACTGCCCCCATTGGTTGGAGACATTGCCCTGATAATCCGCCAACTGGTATTCGATCGGCTCGGACATCGACATATAGGAATAGATGTCGCCGAACCGGAAGGTATTGATACCATGGCTCCAGGTCAGGCCGGTCGACAGCGTGCCCGTGCGCTGCGGCACCGGATTGACGTATTTGGCCGTCACCATCCCCGACGCGTTGGCATAGGGCAGGTTCAGATTGCCGGCCGGCATGGTGCCGAACCAGCTCCTGGCGTTGCTGAATGTCGTACCTGCTCCGTAATATTCGAGATAATGCAGGTAGGACGGCGTGGCATCCAGCGTCAGCCCCTTCGCCAGCGTGAAGTGCAGCGGCGCCATCACCATATAGGTCCGCCGGTCATAGGTCAGGAACTTGTAGTAGTTCGTATCGCCGAAGCTGTACTGACCGTCGTAATTCAGCGACGGCCCATATTGCTTCCATTGCGCCATCGTCACGGGCCGATAGCGGTTGGTATCGTTGTTATCGAACGAGAAGACGACCGAAGCCCTGTTGCCGTCTCCCCATTCCTTCAGTGCCTTGGCATCGATGTGCATCTTGCGCTGGGTGCCCACGCCCCGCCACTGGTCCTGAGTCCCGTTCGAGAACGAGACGAACGCCTTGACTCCGCTATGCCCCAGATAACCGGTGTCGATCCGGCCGAATTCGCGCTGCAGCGATTTGGAACCATAGCTCAGATTGACCATCCCCCCCGCCTTGTCGGCAGGGTCGCGCAGCGTCATGGTGATCAGGCCGCCGACATCGCCATAGAAGGGCGCGCTGATGTCGGGCGCCCCCTGCGACAGGGTCATGGACTGGATATTCTCGGTATCGGCCGCGTTTTCGGTATACGGGATATAGGTTAGCGAATCGTTCAGCGCCACCCCTTCATACACCACGCCGATTTCGGTCTGGTTCAATCCACGGATGGAAACATTGTCGCTCGACGCTCCCAGCGGGTCCTGGCTGGAAAAGACCACGCCAGGCAGGTTGCCCAGCAGCGCCATCCCGTTGGTCGTCGGGCTCTGGCGGGCGATATAGTCGCGGGTGATGCCGCTCTGGACCCTGGGGGCCGTCTGCATGGGCATCAGGCCGCCGCCCGGCGTGGTATTGGTCACCCCCTGATTATTGCCCAGATTGGCGTTGACGACGATGCTTTCCGCGGATGCGGCCGGCGCGGCGGCGGCCGGACGAAGGGGGGCATGCGCCGGCGGATGACGGGGCGCCGGCTTCCGCGGTGCCTGGGCCTGCACGCCGCCGCACGCCAGACAATACATTGCGAATACAAAATAATAAATCCTCGACGTTTTCATGTTTGCAACTCCGCTGCATAAACCCGCGTCATTCCGTTATGATAGAGATATCGACTTCAGGAAGATGCTTTCCTGGAAGGTGATGAATCCGATGATCTTTCTGTTGAAATCCTGCCATTGCGGATTCGCGGCCAGAAGCTGGCGCTGGCGGTCCCTCTCGACGAAACTGTCATAGGACCAGATGAAGGATATCGTGTTCAGCACGCCGCTTTCATGCGTCCAGCATCCCACCAGCGTCGCGTAGCGGCTGATGATGGGATAGCCCTCGGCCTTGTAGAGCGATATGAATTCCGCCATGCTGCCGGGAACAAGGCGATATTTTCTTTCTTCGCTGATCATGCTGCCATTCTTTCCATGAATCGTGCTTCACCCGTCCAGGGCGCCGAAGGCGGCGCTCAAGGCGGGAATGGCCCGCGCGCAGGCATCGAGCTGCGCTCCGTCGATCCATTCATCTGGCTTGTGCGCCTGGGCGATGGAGCCCGGACCGCATATGATCGTGGCGATTCCGGCCTGCTGATAGACGCCGGCCTCGGTCGCATAACTGACGCCGCCCTCACGTTCCACGCCCAGCGTCCGGCACACCCAATCGGCAAGGGCCGCATTGCCGCCCCGGCCCAGGGGCGGATACCAGCCGACTTCCGAGATCGAGAAGGCGCATTCCCCTCCCTCTCCGGACGTGGGAACGATCACGTCATTGATATGATCAGACAGCTTCGCCAGGCTGCGCTGCGGCACATCCTGCGGGATGCCCCGCCATTCGACTTCGAATCCAGCCAGTTCCGGAATGATATTGACCGATATCCCTCCCCATATCCTGCCGACATTCATCGTCGAATAAGGCGGCGCGAACAGCGTGTCGAACGGTCCGTCCGCGATGGCGGCACGCGCCTGCGCACCCAGCCACGCCACGGCCCGCGCGACGGCGTCGATCGCATTGAGCCCCGCGGCCGGGTTACTGGAATGGGCCGGCCAGCCGGTCGCCTGCACCAGCGCCACCAGCTTGCTCTTCTGGTCCGTCACCACCCGCATGCCCGTCGGCTCGCCGACAATGCACGCCGCCGGCAGCAGGGACTGATCCGCCAAGTCCGCCGCCAGCAACCGGGCGCTCTCGGCATTGACCTCCTCGTCATAGGTCAGGAGCATATGCACCGGAAATGGAAGATCCATCCGGCACAGTTCCGGAATCGCCGACAGGCAGCAGGCGACGAACCCCTTCATGTCGGTCGCTCCGCGTCCCTGCAGCCGCCCCTCCCGCCGCGTCAGGATGAACGGATCGCTCGTCCAGGCCTGCCCCTCGACCGGCACGGTATCCAGATGACCGGCAAAAGCCAGGCCGCCGCCACGCACCGCACCCACCACGATATGCAACGCGTGCTTGTCCATGTCGGGATGCTTCAATGTCCGGACATGTGCCCCCTGTGCGTGCGCATATTGGGCGATGAAGCGCGCAAGGTCGCGATTGGAACGGGAACTGACCGTATCGAACGCCACGAGCCTTTCCAGGATGTCCACACAATCCATTCTCATCTCCATCCCGATCGGAATTCGGTGGCGATCAGGAACAATCCACGTCAAGAACCATTGCGGCGACGCATATCCGGTTCAAGGTGAATTTCGAGAACGGTTGTTGCTGTTCCGCTACCCGTCCACCCCGCCCCTCGCTCCGCCGATCACACCCGCTCCACCGCCCAGCGCTTCACCCCACCATGCGCCATCCCGCATTCCACAATCCGCAGCCCGTCGATCACCCGCCCTCGGCGGGCGAGAAACCAGCGCCCCAGCCGGCGGGAATTGACGCGTCCGGCCGGCGTCCCGGCAATGCGCAGCAACGCGTCCCGCAACTCCGGATGTCGCATGCCATCGCGATACCCGGCGGCATCCTGCCGCTCCAGCGCCGACAGATCCTCGATCTCCCGCACCGTGCGCCCGCAATGCCGGCCCACCCCCGCCGCCTCGGCCAGCAGCCCCAGCATCTCGCGCAACTCGCCGCGCTCCGGGTCGTCCTCCCGCGCCGCCTGCATGCTCAGGCACGGATCGGCCCGCCCCAGCCACACCAGCGCCGCCCGCACGGTGCGGCTCCACCCTTCGAACGAGGCCAGCGGCGGCAGATCCACCTCCGCCCCACTCCCCATCCACGCACGCAGGATCGTCAGGCACGCACTCACATACGCCCCCCGATCGGCCATGATGTCGGCCACCGGGTCACGGGCGAAACGCCGCAGCTCCGGCTGCTCGATCCCGGCATCCAGCGTCGCCAGCAGCGCCCGGCGCGTCATGTCGCCGCGCACGCGCAGCGCATTGCCGGTGGCAAAGATCACCGCCCGGTTCTCGATCTCGACGCTGGAAGACGCCCCCAGTTCACGCAACCGCAGGATCGGCCGCTCCGTCGCCTGGCACAGCAGGTCCCCGCCCAGCTCCTCGTTCACATTGTCCAGCGACATGATCGGATAGCCCGCCAGCAACAGCCCGGTCAGGCGCTTTTCCATCTCCGCCACGTCTTCCCCCGCGCTGGTCACCGGGCACACCCGCCCGGTCGCGATCACACTGGCCAGGTCGACCAGAAAACTCTTGCCCGACCCCGGCGCATTGGCCCGAAAGGCAAAGAGCGGGCTGACCGGCATCATCCCCCGCACCACACTGGTCAAAATCGCCGCCAGCGCCACCGACCGATCGGCCTCGGCCGCGAACGGAAACTCCACCAACAGCCCCTCCAGCCGCGCCAGCCCGTCCCTGGCCGCCGCCCGCGTCGGCTCCGGCAGCCTCAGCTCCAGCGTCGGATCATCGACATGATACAGCCGCGTCGCCGCGTCATAGCCCGGCGCCATCAGCACCGATCCGTCGGGCCGCAGCGTCGGCGTGGTAATCACCCCCGCCAGCACCGGAAAGGGCCACGTCCCCGCCCGGCTCAGGATCACCTGCGCCGCCGCCGCCGGCGGGTCGATCGCCTTCCACCCCTGGCTGCGCCGGTCGAACCGCCGCCACTCCACCACCTGGCACAGCAGGTCGGTCAGCGCCGGCACGCCGATATCCATCAGGCATGCTGCCTGCGTCAGCCGCCCATCCGCCGCCGCCACCTCGCGCCGCCCCGGCCGCGCCAGACGGGTGCCACGCTGATAAACGGGCGCATTCGCCGCCACCAGCGCCCGCTCGCCCGCGCTGGCCACCAGGTCGATCTCCCCGCCCCGCACCGCGATCGGCTCCAGCCCGGCCACCCGCCGCGCCACCGCCGGCCCGCCCCGCGTCCCGGCGCGCTTCACGCTGGTGCCGCACAGCACCGGCCCCACCCGCTCGCACAGCCACGCCCGCGCATCCGGCACGCGCAGGTCCGCCGCATCGTCCCCCGGCTCCAGGTCGCCAACATCCACCAGCCGCACCGTCGCGGCAATCCCGCCCAGAATCGCCGCAATCTCGGCCGCCGCCTTGGCCCCCGGCGCGTCATGGTCGGGCCACAGAATCACATGCCGCCCCGCCAGCACGCTCCAGTCGGCGCGGCCCACATGCCCGCTGCCCGCCGTCCAGGTCACGCACGCCATGCGCGGAAACAGGCATTGCGCGGCATCGGCCGCCTTCTCGCCCTCGCACACCAGCACGGTGCGCGCCCGCATCACCCGCTCCAGCCCGTACAGCGATCGCGGCACGGCGGCATGGCGCGGATGCCAGCCCGTCCGCTCGCCCCCCTCGCCCCGCAGCGTGCCCCAGGTCAGCGGCATGATCCGCTTGCGCGCATGCGCGGTGGCATCCCGCCGCACCACATAGCGCATCACCCGCCCGGCCGCATCGCGATAGGCATAGACATGGTCCCACCCATCCAGATCCGGCATCGGCGCCCCCGGCGGCGGCACGGCCGGGCGCCAGTCCTCCTCATCCGACGCACCCCGGACGACAGCCGCCCCATCCCCTATCCCCAACAATGCCCCCAGCTCCCGCGCCGCCCGCACCCGGTCATCCCGCGCATGCAACGCCGCATACAGGCTGATCGGGTCTCCCCCGCGCGGCCCGTCGGCAAAATCCGCCCATCGTCCCGTGCGCAGATTGATCGACAGCGACCGCCCCGGCGCATTGTCCAGGCCGCCCACCACCCATTCATCGCCACGCCGCCGTCCCGCCGGCAGCCAGTCCGCCACCAGCGACGGCCAGTTCGCCAGCGCCGCCGCGTTGATCGCGTCGAACGGAATTCCTGCCGTTCCGGTCATGATTTTTCCTTTTTTAGCAGCAGGGCTCCGCCCTGCACCCGGAAGGGGACAGTCGTCCCCTTCACCCCTGGTCGTTGGGGGATCAGCATTCGGCCCGGCAGGTTGGGCACAGGCGCAGGAAGGGTGAGGCCACCTGAAATGCCGCCCGGCAGTTCAGGCACCTCCGGTCGATCAGCTTCGGCGCCACCCGCTTCTTCCCCGCCCTCGGCGCCCGGCGGCGATAACTCAGCCGGTCGCGAATGGTCTGCACCCGCATCTCCAGCGCCTGCGCCACCTGCGTCACCCGCAGCCCCTGCGCCAGCAGCGCATCCACCTGCGGGTCCAGCCGCGCCCAGTCATATTTCGATGGCCTCATCACGCCCCCCAGCCTCATTCGGGCAGACCGGCCGGTTTTCCCCATCCCGCGCACGGGCATCGCGCATACAGGCCACGACACGCACCCGCGTGGCCCGCCGCACCTCCCGCCCCGCCCGCATCTCATGGACGAAGCGCGGATCATTCATCGCCAGCACGCCGAAAGCCGTGGCCGACAGGCCGCTCTCCGTCAGGAAGCGCTCGATGACCGCCAGCAGGGGATCAGGCCGATAGGAAGAGAAAACAGGATCAGTCTGCATGAATAGGGAGAATAATAGGCATATTCCTGCCGTCAAGAGGATATATCCTATTGGGAATTCCCTATTCCGCCCGGTATAATAGGGGCATGTCGGTCCTGACCCCCTCCCGCTACGCGCTGCTCAGGCTGATCGCCGACGCAGGCAGCAACCTGAAGGCGGAATCGCTCGCGCTGGGGCGCAACCACGCCTATCTCCAGCAATATATCCACAAGGGCACCCCCCAGCGACTGCCCGAGGACGTGCGCGAGGCCCTGGCCCGGCGCTTCGGCGTCAGCGCCAACGTGTTCCGCGACGATACCGACCCGAACTGGGAACCCCTGGCCCCCGGCGCGCTGAACGGCACGGACCAGTCCCGCCGGCCGCACCTGGCCGCCCCCCGCGCCCCGTTCGGGGCCGCACCGATCGAGCACGATCCCCCGCCGACCGAGGGCCTGTTCCGCATTCCCGAATATAATGTGGCCCCGCAGGCCGGCCCGGGTGCCGTGCCCAGCCATGTGGCGGTCGAGGACGGCCCCCAGCCGGTCGATCACTGGTTCCTGCCCCGCCGCTTCCTCGGCGCCTTTACCGACAGTCCGGAATCCCTGGTGGTCCTGCGCGTCGCGGGCGACAGCATGGAACCCGACTACCAGGCCGGCGAACGGGTCCTGGTCGATATGGGCCACCGCACCCCGTCGCCACCCGGCGTCTATGTGCTGTGGGACGGGTTCGGCCTGGTGCTGAAACGGCTGGAAATCGTCTACGGCGCCACCGACCCGGTCATGGTCCAGATCATGAGCATCAATCCCGGCTACCCGACCTACACCCGCGCATTGGACGAGGTGCATATCAACGGCCGCGTGGTCGGAAAATGGGTCTGGAAATGATCCCACCATCCGATCGGACGTTTCCGCCCCGGACTGGCCATGATTCCCTGTCAGCCTGATCGGGCGCGGATATCCCCGATCCGGCGACTGATGGAGATCAGATGAAGGAGATCAGAGCATGACAAGAATGATCCGTTCCGCCTGCGCGCTGCTCGCGGTGCTGACGCTGGCAGCCTGCGTCTATGAACGCCCGCCCTATCGCGGCTGGCATCGCGGCCATCACGACGGCCATTACGGCTGGTACGACGATCGCGGCGGCTGGCGCGGCGATTACTATCACCACCGCTACTGATCGGATTTTTCCGATCGGACCGGGCGGCAGACAGGCCGCCCGGACATCGCTCGCTTCAAACCAATCGTGCCACCCAATCGGCAACCGCATCCCCACTCCAGATCGCCGGCTCAACCAGCCCGTCGATCATGAAGGTCGGCGACACATGAATGCCGTTCTGCCAGCCCACCCTACGGAGCCGGCGGCGGCAGATCCGACAGCGCGGGATACAGCGCCCGATAACGCGGCAGCAGCGCGCCATAGGCCGCCTGCAACCCGGCATCCGGGTCGACCGTCCCCACACGCTCCGGCGGCAGGCACAATTCGGCCACCGCCTCCCCGGTCACCGCCAGCCGCGCCAGCCGCGCGGCACCGAACGCACCGCCCTGCTCGCCATGCGCCAGACGATGCAGGCGAATGCCCATCACCGCCGCCAGAATGGTCAGCCACGCAAGACTGCGCGAGCCGCCACCGATCACATCGGCCTGCGCCAGCACCGACCCGGCCCCGGCCAGCCCGTCCAGCGCATCGCGCAGCGAAAACGCGACCCCTTCCAGCACCGCCTGCGTCATCCGCGCGCGCGTGGTGCCACGATCCAGCCCGACAAACGCCCCCCGGATGGCGGCATCATTATGCGGCGTGCGCTCGCCGGACAGATACGGCAGAAACAGCAGCCCCGACGGCCGTTCGATCACCTCCGGCAGTTCCGCCAGCAATTCGGCCTCGCTCCGCCCGGCAACCGAGGCCCACCACGCCAGCGAGGACGCCGCCGACAGCGTCACCCCCATCTGGTGCCACATCCCCGGCACGGCATGGCAGAAAGCATGGATCGCCGAGACTGCCCCCGGCCGGAACCGGTCCGTCGTCGCCCACACCACCCCCGACGTACCCAGCGAGACAAAGGCATCCCCCGGCCGCACCGCCCCCAGCCCGACCGCCCCGGCGGCATTGTCGCCCGCCCCGCCGGCCAGCACCGGCGGCACGTCCATCCCCCACCGTTCCGCCAGATCCCCACGCAGCGTCCCGGCCCGATCCGTCCCCTCGCACAATGCCGGCATCGCCGCGCGCGAAAGGCCGGTCGCCGCCAGCGCCGCCTCCGACCATTGCCGGCGGCCGACATCCAGCCACAACGTGCCGGACGCGTCCGACATCTCCTCGATCATCTCGCCGGTCAGCCTGTAGCGCAGCCAGGCCTTGGGCAGCAGGACATGCCGCGTGGCACGAAAGATATCCGGCTCATGCCGCGCCACCCACAGCAGCTTCGGCGCGGTAAAGCCGGGCATGGCAATATTGCCGGTCACCGCCCGGCTTTCGGGAAAACGCTGCTCGAACACCGCACATTCGGCGCTGGCCCGCACATCGTTCCACAGGATGCAGGGCCGCAGCACCCGCCCGCCTCCATCCAGCAGCACGGCACCATGCTGCTGCCCCGACAGGCCGATGCCCCGCACGGCGGCAACCGCGCGCGGATGGCTGTCGCGCAACGCATCGATGGCGGCCAGCAGGGCCCGCCACCACGCCTCGGGGTCCTGCTCGCTCCAGCCCGCATGCGGCGACTGGCTGGTCAGGGGCTCCGTGCGGGTGGCCAGCACAGTCTGCGCCTCATCGACCAGTACCGCCTTGATCCCGGATGTCCCCGCGTCAATGCCGATATACATCGTCCCGCTCCCACCCTGTCCGGACAGCACGCGGCCCGACGATAGCCCACCCACAGCTCGACACAAAATCCGCAATATCCAGACGGGATCGGAGGACTCTACAAACGCACCACCCGTGGCTCACCTCGGGCAGAAGACCGACCCCTCACGGCGCGCCATAACCGGCCCCGCCATCCAGATAGGGCCCGGCCGCGCGATGCCCATGCCCCATATTCCCCCGCCCCCCGCATGCCGCCAGGGCCAGCAGCAGCGTCAGGACCAGCATGCGTGGTGCCATCCGCATCGGCCTCACGCCCACATCCGGCGCAACACGCCGTCCCGTACGACCCGCACATGATACAGCACCGCCGCCACATGCCCGGCTGCCAGGATCATGATCGCCCAGGCCAGCCAGCCATGCGCGCTGCCGAACAGATGATGCGTCGCCTGCGACATCGGCCCGAAGGGCGAATGGATCACGGCGCCGAACGCCGTCACCGGCCTGCCGCCCGACCAGCGGGCCAGATAGCCCAGCCCGATCTCCGCCCCCAGCGCCAGATACAGCACGCCATGCATCGCCGGGGCCGCCCATCCGGCCAGCCCGTCCCCGACCGGAAAGCGGATCGCCCGCCCCCCGGTCACGCGCCAGGCCACCCGCATCACGAACAGCGCCGCCAGCAGCACCCCCAGCGACAGATGCGCCGACACGATCGGCCCATGCAGCGCCAGCGGCACCCGATGCATCAGCTCACCCAGCACGAACTGCGCCAGGACCAGCCACGCGCACGACCAGTGCAGCCACCGCGTCTCGATACTGTAGCGAACCGGCGCGCCGGCCTCTCCGATCGATCCCGGCATCCCCATCCCGTCCATGCGTCCACGCTCCCGCTGCCTCGGCTCCGGTCGAGGGGACAGGATTCCATGAAACCATCATCCTGGGAATGATCCGCGAAAGGCACGAAACCAGCCCCTCAGAGCCTGTTTGGAACTGCGCGGTTTGGTCACTCTATTTATAATATCCCATTCCGATATGCCAATTGCACTGCCTCCACTCGGGTATCAACCTCCAGTTTCTGGTACACGCGCCGAATAAAATTACGCACCGTATGTCGCGAGACCTCCATTTCATGGGCGATCTCATCGACGGTACATCCTCGGGACATGTGACGAAGCGCCTCCGTCTCACGCGGAGAAAGGGGGAGCATGCCTGGTTTTGTCCGGCCAGGGACTGGATACGCCGGCGATTCAAGGCCGATGGCGGGGTGCTTCCCGCCATTGAACGTCGACGCCATGACGCGCGGTGAACGCCCTTCTTTCCTTTTGGCTGTCTGCAGCGCCAGATCCGCCTGCGCATACACCGCTTCAGCCTCATGATCCTGGAACTGCCGCACGAATACGATACCTAGGGAAACGCTGAGGGGAACAGGCACGCCGTTCCAGAAGACAGGCTCTCCCAGATGAGAGAACCGATCGCGCGCACGCACTTCCAGCAACGGCTCGTTCGCCCCATTGCCCAAAACCATGGCAAATTTGCCACCGCCAAGGCGTGCCGTGAACGTCCGATCCGCGTAAGCGGTCAGCAACCGTCTGGCAAACGCGATCAGACAGGCATCTCCGGCAGCAAGGCCCCAACGCCGATTGATTTCCCCCAGATTGTCCAGATCCAGCAGCACCAACGCCCCCGGCGGCGCAGACATTTCGGAACCATCGGAACGATCGAGAAAACGCGCCTGAAAGTGCGTCCGGTTAGCAAGGCCCGTCAACGCATCATGCTCGGCCAGGCGACGCAACTGCTCCCAATGCTGCCGCTCGGCGGTAATATCCTGCTTCATGCCGTACAGCGTAACCGCACGGCCATTTTCCACCTTCGTGCCCGCTTTCAAGCGAATCCACCGGTTCGTACCATCCGGACGAACGATCCGCGCCTCCAATGCAAATGACGTCCTGCTCGCAATCGCGGCTGAACGCAACTGCTCCAGCATGAGCCGACTAGGCTCCGCATACATGGCAACGGCATCGCCCCGCTCAACACTCTTGTCACGCGGCAAGCCAAAGATATCGAATACCGCTGGCGTCCACGAGAGCCTTTCAGTGCGCAAATCGCAAGACCACGCCCCTATTCCCGTTAATTCCAAAGCGCTTTTCAACAGGTCATCAAATGACTCTTCATGTATTGTCTGATCATTTGATAATGGGCACATATGCAATCCACAATTTCTTACAGAACTCTGCCTGAAATCCATCCACAAGCGTCAAGATTCCCAATCGGGAGGTCATGTTACGTGCAAAAATTCTGCCGCATGTGGCCTGATCGGGCCATATACAAGGTCTCCATCCGCACGTAACCTCTTTAAGGCTAATCAACTAGAATATAATGGAAAAAATTTTCATCTTTTCCACCGGGAACCGACCCGACAGGAAATCGAAGGACGAAATATCGCATCCTTCTGCCACTCTTCACGGTGAACCCACCTTCAGAGGGGTCGGTTTTCGGCGCCGATCCCGCCTCCAGCAGGGTTGATGTTCCATGCCGGCCCCCATTCCGAGGCAGGAATTTCATGAAAGCCATCATTGCAGATTCCCCCATCAGAAGCCACCAATGGGCATTCCCCGCACCATTGCGAAGAATACTTGTGTCGCAACAGGGTAACCATAAAGTTCATACAGCATGAACTCGGCTTGAACGAACGATATTTATTTTCATATGGATAAATTATACTGCAATTTATCCTTCAATCCGCAGAATCTTTCTTCTACTGGACCACAGCCCGATGCACGCCCCTTGCATGATCTCCAGGCCGACGGCCACGCTTACCCTTGCGCGCCGTCATCAGACTTCGCTTCGGCTTGCGCTCATCGGCTTTTCCATCCTGACGCCGGTTTCGGCCTTCGCCCAGGCCCTGCCGACAGGCGGCGCCTATGTCGCCGGCTCCGGCACGATCGCATCGGCCGGCGCCACCACCACCATCACCCAGTCCTCGGCCCGCGGCGTCATCAACTGGCAGGGCTTCTCCATCGGGGCGGGCGGCACGGTCCAGTTCAACAACGGCAGCGGCGCCACGCTCAACCGGGTGACCGGCAGCCAGATGTCGGCCATCCAGGGGCGTCTTGGCGCCACCGGATCGGTGTTCCTGATCAACCCCAACGGCGTGGTCATCGGGCCGAAGGGCACGGTCGTCGCCGGCGGCAGCTTCGTCGCCTCGACGCGCGACACGCCCGACAGCGCCTTCATGAAAGGCAACGCCGTCACCCTGTCCGGTACGTCGTCGGGCACGGTGAAGAACGAGGGGCACATCACCAGCACCGGCGGTAACGTGGTGCTGGTGGGTCGATCCGTCACCAACGGCGGCACCATAGAGGCGACAGGCGGCACGGTGGCGCTGGCGGCGGGCGACAAGGTGGTGCTGAGCGAGGCCGACGGCCCCGACGGCATCTATGTGGTTGCCGACGCCAAGGCCAAAGGCGACGTGACGAATACCGGCCGCATCAGGGCGGCGGCGGCCACGCTGGCCTCGGCCGGGGGCAATGTCTACGCGCTGGCCGGCAACCGGCAGGGCCTGGTCCAGGCCACGGGCACGAAGACCGTCGACGGCCAGGTATGGCTGACCGCGCCGAACGGGTCGGTGACTGTCGACGGCACCACGGCGACGGCGACCAACGAAGATGGGTCGGGGGGAACGATCCGCGCCAATGGCGGCACGGTCACGGTCGGCGGCCAGGCCACGCTGTCGGCCTCGGCCGCCCGCCCCGGCGCAAAGGGCGGGCGGGTCCTGGTCGGCACCGACGCACCGGGTGGCGTCAACCTCGCACGCCGCACCACCATCGCCGATGGGGCGACGGTGGCCGCCACCGGCAAGGGCGGCGGCAAGGGCGGCATGATCGAGACCTCGGCCCACACGCTGGCGCTGGGCAAGGCGTCGGTGAATGCCGGGGTGGGCGGAAGCTGGCTGCTGGACCCCGACGACCTCACGATCGACACCTCGGCTGCCAGCACCATCGACGCCGCGCTCAATGCCGGCACCGATGTCACGGAACAGACCTCCTCCAGCACTGCCTCCAACATCAACGGCGCGGGCACGAGCACGTCCGGCAGCGGCGACATCAATGTCAACGCGCCCCTGAGCTGGAGCGGCGCGGGCGCGTTGACGCTGTCCGCCTACCATTCCATCACGCTGAACGCCGGCATCACGATCAGCGGCTCGGGCAAGCTGACCCTGACGACCAACAACAATGCCGGCGGCACCAGCAGCAGTGACGGCACGGTGAATTTCGGCACCAACGCCATCCAGTTCACCAGCCCGACCATCACCGCCGCCACCGCCACCGGCAGCAACAGCCCGCTGACCATCAACGGCACGCCCTACACGCTGGTCGCCAGTGCGACCGACCTCCAGGGCATCGGCACCACAGGCAATTACGCCCTGGCCAGACCGCTCGATCTGAGCAGCTTCGGCACATTCACCACGATCGCGTCAAACTACGCCACCCCTTTCCTCGGCACATTCGACGGCCTGGGCAACACCATTGCCCATCTGTCCATCAACGGCGGATCGAACACGTATGCCGGCCTGTTCGGGTTGGTCGGCGACGGCACAGGCAACGGCCTCGGCGTGGTGCAGAATGTCGGGCTGGTGGCCGCCACCATTACCAGCTCGAGCGCGAGCTTTGTCGGCAGCCTGATCGGATGGAATAACGGCACGGTCAGGAACGTCTACATGACCGGGTCGGTCTCAGGTGCGAACACGGTCGGCGGCCTGGTCGGGCACAGTTCCTATTATGGCACGATCACAAATGCCTACACAGCCGGAACCGTCTCCGGTTCAAGCACCGTCGGCGGCATGGTCGGAGAAAATGACGGCACGCTCAATAACGCCCACGCAACCGGAAACGTGACGGGCACAGGCGCATACGATGTCGGCGGCCTGGTCGGATACAATACCGGCCAACTCAGCAATGCCTACGCAACCGGGGCCGTGTCGGGCTCGGGAACCATCGGCGGCCTGATCGGACAAAACCAGAACTTTGTCAGCAACGCCTACGCAACCGGGTCCGTAACGGGCTCGGGCACAGGCATTGTTGGCGGACTGATCGGACAAAACGACAGCATAATCAGCAATATTTACGCAACCGGCACCGTGTCGGGCTCAGGAGCCATCGGCGGCCTGACCGGACAGAACGACGGCATGATCAGCAACGCCTACGCAACCGGAGCCGTGTCGGGCTCAGGAACCATCGGCGGCCTAGTCGGAAAAAACACCACCTGGGTCGGCTCCAGCGGCTCGATCAGCACCGCCTACGCGAGCGGAACCGTATCGGGCTCGGGCACCCTCGGCGGCGTGGCCGGAGAAAACGACGGCACGATCACCAATGCCTATTTCGATACGACCCCCTCCGGCTTGACACTCGGCGTCGGCGGCGACGGCTCCTCCGCCCTCATGGGCCTGACGACGGCACAATTGGCCAGCGCTCTGCCCGGCGGATTCGATCCATCCATCTGGGGCAATCTGAACAACCAGACGACGCCTTATCTCCTCGGATTCACCGCCAACCAGCAGACTCTGTCGGGCAGCAACACGGTCTTCGGCGCCACGGCCGGTGCGCCCGTGACCGTCATCCTGTCCGCCTCGGGCCTGCGAGCAATCGACAGCAACCTGTCCCGCAATTACGGACTGGGCAACGATATCGACGCCACGCCTCTGGGAAATTTCAATCCTCTTGCGGAGAGCACCCCGTTCACCGGCATTTTCTATGGGGCGAACCACACCATCGCCAATCTGACGATCAATGACGCGACGGATCAGTATGTAGGTCTGTTCGGGCAGATCGGCCCGACCGGCACCGTGACGAATGTCGGCCTGGCAGGCGCGTCTGTCGCGAACACGTATTCCGGCTACGCCTCAGTTGGCGGGCTGGTCGGATATAACAATGGCACAATCAGCAATGTTTTCGTTTCAGGAACGATATCGAGCCCAGGTAACGGTTATTCCGATAGTGGCGGATTGGCCGGAGACAACGCGGGCACGATCAGGAACGCTTATGCGACGGCTTCGGTATCGGCGGCAGGGGATTACACCTATGCCGGTGGGCTGGTCGGAGGGAATGACGCCACGATCAACAACGCCTATGCGACAGGCTCCGTCACAGCCACCGGCTCCAGCAGCCTTGTCGGCGGCCTCGTCGGAGAGAATGGCGCCACGATCAACAACGCCTATGCGACAGGCTCCGTCACAGCCACCGGCGGCGGCTCTGTCGGCGGGCTCGCCGGACAGAGCACGGGCACAATCACCAACGCCTATTTCGATACAACCACCTCTGGCTTGACGCTCGGCGTGGGCGACGGATCGTCGTCGTCCGGCATCACTGGTCTGACGACGACGCAATGGGCATCCGAGGGGCCCACGGTCGCAGGCAGCCCATACAGCTTCAGCACCCCAGGCGATTGGGTGTCCGGCTCTCCCTATCCGGTCCTCAGAGCGCTGCCTTATGTCGTTATTACCGCTCAGGGAAGCCAGACCTACGGACAGAACGCGGTAACCTTTGCCCTCACCTCCATTCTCGACCAGAACAATCTGGACGCATCCGGCAAGGTTGACGCGACGGCGCTGACCTGGAGCAGCACCGGTCTGACCAGCACCAGCAGCGCCGGCAGTTCTGTCCCGCTGATCGGCCATGGCGTGACAGCCCCAGGCTATCAGATCGCCTATGCGGGCACCGATACGGTGATAAAGGCCGCGCTGACCATCACGGCCGACGGTCAGTCCTCCACCTATGGCCAGACCCCGTCGCTCGACCAGGGCAGGTTCACGACCAGCGGACTGGTCACGGCCAACCACGACACCGTGACC
>NZ_JABEQD010000013.1 GCF_014174395.1 Gluconacetobacter aggeris | reverse complement strand
CCGCAGCCAACAGGCCCAGCAGATCGGAAACGATCGGGCTCAGACCCAGTTGCAGGCCGCTCGAGCTGGTCACATTGCCGGGCTGGCTGCCCCGCTCATGAACAATCCGGACGTGACAAAGGCCGACGTTGCGCGGCAACTCGGCGTTGGGGTTGCTACGGGGACGATCGACCTCAGCACGGCGCAAAAGGTCTATTCGTCGCTTCCGGCGGACAGCAAGGGTATCCGCACCTCTGTCCGTGGCTTGATGGATAGCCTGATGCCGGGCGCCGGGCAGTCCGCAGATGCGTTCGGCTCGATGCAGCTTGTGGACGTTGGCGGCCATCTCCAGTGGCAGAATGTCGGCTCTCCGGCCAGCGGCCAGGGTGGCGTCAATCAGGGCGCGCCGATCACGAAGACGCTGTCGCCGGGAGAAGCCACCGCGCCACAGCCGTATAACGATGCAGGTGGCAATCCGAAGATCGGCACGCGGGCGCAGGTTGCCCAGGCGAACGGGCAAGGCGGGTATGTGGATACCACCAATAAGCCCACAGTCCCGCTGGATGTGATGGGAAGCGGCCGCTATCCGGGCAACCAGAACGATTTCTCCGGTGCCGGAACCAACGCGCAGCCGGCGGGTTTCTCCGCAGGTCCGCCCGCTGGCCAGCTTGAAGCACAGCGCGCGACTGCCGAGGCTGGCGCCAAAGGCGCGAATGCTCTGCTGTCGGCAGATGCGGGCCGAAATGACCGCCTCGCGATGCTGGGAAATATGGATACGGACCTTGATGGGTTCACCAGTGGCCCTGGTGCAGAAAAATGGCGGAAAGCCTGGGCACTCATAAACAATATCACACCCTTTGATGTTGATTCGTCGGGGATCGAAAGCGCCCAGTCCTTCAACAAGTGGGCTCAGCAATTGGCGAACGCTCAGTCCCAGGCCCTTGGCAGTTCGGATGCCCGTCAGGCTGCTGCCGAGCATGCCAATCCGAACAGCGGACTCCAGAAGGAAACCAACCAACTGATGATTCATCAGTTGATGGGCAAAGAGGATGCCATCCACGCCAAAGCGAATGCATGGCGCGCGTCGGGGCTGCCGGCTGCGCAATATCAGGCGTGGGACCAGCAGTTCAGTCAAAACTTCGACCCCCGTGCGTTCCAGATCCTCCGCATGACCCCGGCGGAGAGGCAGAAGGTGTTCCAGGGCATGAAAAATACGGGGCAACTCGACGAATTCAAACAGACCTACAACCGCATGGCCGCCGCCGGGCTGGTGCCGAGTGGCCCATGATCTCGACAGGCATTACGAGCGGGCGGGCCAGTATTGGGGCGTAGATCCCGATATCCTGCGCGCTGTCCACCAGGTGGAAGATCCGTCTGGCGATCCGGCCGCGCGAAGCCGGGCCGGCGCGCTAGGGCATATGCAGATCATGCCGGCCACAGCCCATGCCATCGGCATCGATCCGCGCGATCCCGTTCAGTCGATCTACGGCGGCGCGCGGGTGCTCCGGGAGAACATGGACCGCTACGGAAACCTTCCCGATGCCCTGCGCGCCTACAACGGCGGCACGGACCGGTCGAAATGGGGAAACGACGAGACCATGGCTTATCCGCACAAGGTGGCCGATCGATATGCCGCTCTCAAGGCGCCGGGCGACGATCCCTTTGCTGGGCCCGGAACCGACGCGGGGTCCGGATCATCCGGTCCAGAGCGCGGAGCGCCGCCGACTCAGGATGCCTTCGGCAGCATGTTCGGCACGGATCATGGCGGCGGCGCGCATCCGGGACCGAAGGAGAACGCATTCGACGGCATGTTCGGGCATGAGACAGCCTCTAGCATTCCCCCCGAAGCGCGCGCCCATCAGGGCTCATGGTACGGAAACATGGCGCAGTTCGCGCAGGACATGGACCATGCGGCGCGCAACCAACTGATGCGTGTCGGGGTCGAGGCCGTTGACCACATCCCCGGCGTTCATGGACTGCTGAAGGGGACGGCGCTTGATCTTCAGGCGCGGCGCGCGGGCCTGGATCGAGAGGACCTGTCGGCTGCCGAGCGTGATGGTTCCAGTGCGACAGCGAACGAAGCTGGCCGATTCCTGACGAATGCGCTGCTGGCCGGCGCTGCGACGGAACTGGGCGCTGGCGCGATCGGTGCAGGAGGCAGCGCGCTCGCCGGCGCGGCGGGCGGAATGGCCGGTCGCGTCATCCAGGCCGGGACGAACGCGCTCACAGGCGGGGGTGGCCTGTTGACCAGAGTCACGAGCGGCGCAGCGCAGGGTGCAACCGCAAATGCGCTGACGGGCGGCGATCCGCTGACCGGTGCTGCACTCGGCGGCGCGCTGGGGGCTGGCTTGCCCATGGCGGCCCGAGGTGCGCGCGCTGTCGCTGGTCGCGCATCGTCGGTGGGCACGCGCGTCCTGAACCACCTGGCGCCCGAGGCGGCGGAGGTTCCTCCTGCTGCAGGAGCAGCGATCCCCGGCGACGCGTCTGGAGCATCCATCTCAGCCGCCGAGCCGGGGTCCGTATCCGCACCACTCCCGTCGGACCCTGCGCCCGAGGCCGTGAAGCTGGGGCTGTTCACGTCGCCGAAGGATGCTGACAAGCTGGCTGCCCGGATCTGGGCCGATTACTGGAAGGGCGGTCCGGTCGCGCTGGTCCAGTCCAAGATTCCCGGCGTGCAGCTTACGGCATCGCAGGCCACGGGCAATGCCGGACTGGCGCAACTGGAGCGCGTCCGCCGCGCTGCGAACCCCGCTCCCTTTACGGCCTTGGAGCAGCAGAACAGCGAGGCGCGGAACGCCTTCGCGCGCGATGTGATCGGCACGGAAGATCAGTTGCAGGCGGCCGAGGCGGCCCGCAGCGCGATCGAGGCCGAGCACCGCAACGCAGCGTTCGGGAACCAGCAGCCGGTCGATGTGACGCCGATCCGCCAGCACCTCGCGCGCCTGATCGATGACAATCGCGGGCGAGATACCGTGCAACAGCCGCTGATCGGCGTCCTGAAGCAGATCGGTGCCGTTGCCGACGAAAACGGGAATGCGCTGCCCGAACACCTGTGGAACGTCCGGAAATATATGGGCGACATCATCTCGCCGGCCGCGCGCGGAACGGCGCAGAGCGGGCACGCGGCGGCCTCGCAGCTTATGGACCTCAAGCCAACGATCACGGATGCGATCGAGGAAGGCGCGCCGGGCTTCAAGGCATATGCCCAGCGTTACGAGGAACTGTCCCGGCCGATCGACGCCATGCGGTTCCTGCAATCGCGTAACCTGACAGACACGCAGGGCAATGTGCGCCTCGGGCAACTGGACACGCTGCTGAAGGCGATCCGGCGCGAGAAAGGGAAGCCTGGCTACCGCGAGGCTGACAGCGTGACGGACGAGCAGTTGAAGGCGCTGGAGACTCTGCGCGACGACATGCGCCTGGCATCACGCATCGATCTGGGGAAAGCGCGCGGGTCGGATACCAACATCAACCTGACGACCAGCGGCCGCGTCGCAGATATGGCGCAGGGCATCGCCGGGAAGCTGGCGGGCGCGGCTGGTGTGGGCCTCGGCGGCGCGCTGACCGGCGGCATGGAGGGGGGAGCCGTTGGGACGATGCTGGGAAATGCTCTGGCAGCCGGGGCGTCGCGGCGTGTGGCCGGCCGGCTGGCGAACACCCAGGCCGCGACCTACGACGCCTTGGACAATATGCTGCTCAATCCCGGACGGAGAGGAAACTGACGCCGTGCAACGTGCGCTCGATCTGCCGGGCGCGCCGCCGGGCGACAAGGTGCGGGATGAAGGCAGAGATCGAAAGAACAGCCATCGCAATGATGGTCGAAGCCGGGTCGAAGTGCCCTTGATCAGCGTGCGATAATCCTTCCACAGCGATCGCAAATAAAGGGACCATCAACGCGGGCCAGATCGAACCACGCACCCACCAGATGCACCAAGCAATGAAAAGGATACCACCGAACCATGTCATATGATCAGGATAATGCGGTTCGTGATGCCAGCACCATGGAAGAATTGTGTGCGGCCATGTCGGGCCAACCGGGAAGCCCCAATTATAGCGTCGGCAAGCACATTGCGGAGATCGCCGCTGTCGGCGGCCACAACGAGGTGGAGTTCATGGACCTGCTGAGAGGAAGAGCCTGCGACGGCTTGGCGACCATGCTTGGACAAGGGCTTCCGCTCGATCGGATCAGCGCCATCATCGTCAATGAAGTCGCATTGGCTGTTACCGGGCGCTCAATGCTCCGCGCGCGAGGGGCCGGACAAGCTGGGTCCGCGTGATCTGTGCCCCGCCGCTCCCCTCTGTATCAGGGTAGCGCGGTTTCTAAGAGGGATAGCAAGAGGGGTAGGAATTTCCCGCCTTCTCTTAGATTGTTGATTTTTAAGGGAAAATATCATGACAGTGGTGGAGCTGAGGGGAATCGAACCCCTGACCTCCTCATTGCGAACGAGGCGCTCTCCCAACTGAGCTACAGCCCCACTGCCTGACGGGGTGGATAAATAGCGGGTGCAGGATGTTTGTCAAGCGCGTTTGGTCCCGGCCGGTGTTGTATGCTCCGGTAGGCTTCGATAGACTCGCCGCCCGTCCAATGCAGGGATCATCACGTTGCTCACGCTTATCTTCGGCCTGCTGCTCAATGTCATCAGGCTCTATACATGGGTGGTCATCATTTCCTGCGTGTTCAGCTTTCTGTACGCATTCGGTGTCCTGGACACCCGCAGCCAGATGGTCTGGTCGATCGGCCGGTTCCTGGATCGGCTGACCGAGCCGGCGTTGCGGCCGATCCGCCGCATCCTGCCCGCCACCGGCAATATGGATTTCAGCCCGCTGGTGCTGCTGCTGCTGATCCAGTACGTGCTGACACCGCTGATCAGGCAGCTTTACTACACGATGGCGTTCAACTCGGGATTCTGACTTGCGTGTCAGATTTTATTCGCTTGTCACGACATCATCATTCATATTCTGGCCATATCGACAGGTTATATTCGGCAAAGAGCCAGAAAAGGATGTGGTGCATGAACCGTCACTTCGTTGCCTTGTCGTTCGCGGCCGCCATGGCGGCCGTATCGCTTTCCGGCTCGCAGTCGGCGCGCGCCCAGATGCCGTCGATGCCCGGCATGTCCGACATGGGGCAGGGCATGATGGGGACGATGGGCCTGCCATCGGTGTCCTCCGCCGGTTCCAGCAATCTGGTCGGGCTGCTGGGTTATTGCGTCCAGAACAATTTCCTGGGGGCCAGCACCGCCTCGCCGGTCATGAGCGCCCTCGGGCAGAAGGCCGGGATCAGCGGCCAGGGCGACAGCGCGTATCAGGCCGGCCAGCGCGGGCTGCTGGATATGGGCAATGGCAAGAGCTTCTCGCTCGCTTCGGCGGGGCAGGGCGTCAAGCAGCAGGTGACGCAGAAAGTCTGCAACATGGTGCTCAGCCGGTCTCAGTCGTTGCTGTGACCGATCGCGACGGAAAGGCCCGCTTCGGACACGCGGTGGGGCGGGCGTAACAGTGTCTGTCGAACAACTGGCTGAAGCCTTCCTTCGGGTCCGGGCCGGGGCGTCTCCGCTGGATTCTCTTCCCGGCGGCTATCATGTTTCCTCGGAAGACGAGGCCTATCGCATTCAGCATGCGACGCTCCGGGCCCTGGGGGGCAGGGTTGCCGGCTGGAAGGTCGGGGCCCCTTCGCCGGACTCCGAACCGGCCACCGCGCCGATCCTGGATACGACCCTGTTCGATACGGCGACGGTCCTGCCGCGCGGCCTGTGCCGCCTGATCGGGGTGGAGGCAGAGATCGCCTATCGTTTCGGCCGCGCCCTGCCGCCGCGCGAGGCGCCATATACGGCGCAGGATGTGCGTGACGCGATCGAATCCGTACACCCTGCCATCGAAATCCTCGATACCCGTTTCGTCACGCCGGGCAGCCAGCCCGCGTTCGATCATCTGGCCGACCAGCAGAGCCACGGTGCCCTGTTCGTGGGCCCGGCTCTGACGGACTGGCACGCTTTGGTACCGACGGAAGAGCGGGTGACGCTCGCGATCGACGGTCGCGTGGCGGTCGATCGTGCCGGCGGCAATTCCGCCGGCGATCCGATCCGCATGCTGGTGTGGCTGGCATCGCATGCCGCCCGCTATGCCGGTGGGCTGGCGGCCGGCACCATCGTCACCACAGGCTCAACGTCTGGGACCGTCTTTGTCGAGCCCGGCACGCGGGTGCGGGCCGCGTTCGCCCATCTGGGTTCGCTTTCACTGACCTGCTGACTGGAATCTGAAACACGCGCAACCGGGCGCGGGGATAGGGACGTTCCCTGCGATCCCCTCGTGTCGGCGCCACGCACGATGTGTAATATGCGTCACCGGCCATGGCTCCCGCCCCGCGGGAGCGTGCCGGGACAGCAAAGGGAAAGGGGAGGCGGTGCATCCATTACCCGACAACCCACCGCATGGCGGCGGGCCGACCGGTTCCACAGTGCTGGCGCGCGTCGTGCTTGAAGATGTCGAGAACGCGCTGACGAACAGCCGGGCACGGCAGAACGACGTCAACCAGGCGATTGCCGACCTGCAGCAGACGGCCCGTTTCCTGCCCGAAGGGCTGATCGGGCCGTTCATCCTGCATCTGTCGGTGCAGACCAACGGCCTCGTCTTCGATGTGCGCGATGCGCACGACAGACCGCTGCGCATCTATCGGATCTCGCTCACCCCCTTCCGCCGCCTGATCAAGGATTACGTCCTGCTGGTCGACAGTTTCGACGAAGCGGTGCGTGAAGGGAACACGATGCGCATCCGGGCGATCGATATGGGGCGGCGGGGCCTGCATAATGATGGCGCCGCCCTGATGGTCGAACGCCTGCGCGACAAGATCGACATGGATAACGAAACCGCCCGCCGCCTGTTCACGCTGGCCAGTATTCTCCAGCAGCGGCGCTGACAGCGCTCAGATCTGCGCCGGGTCGACCACGAGTTCGATTTCAATCAGGGTTCCGGGGCTGTCGAATTCCGTGACCAGCCGCAGGGTGGTGCCGGGCCGGCCGGTGCCGAACGCGTCACGCAGCAGCGGAAAGCAGGACGGGAAACCGTCCGTGTCACGCATCAGGAAGATGATGCGCGTCACATCTTCCAGCCGGTATCCGTCGCGCGCCAGGGCACGGGCGCCACGGTCCAGGGCCACGCGGCATTGCTCCGTCAGACCGGGCGGTTTTCCTGTTGCTCCCGGATCGATCCCGGTCAAATGCCGAACGTGGATCTCGTGGTCCGTCATGCCGTGCGTGATCTCCCACTTCGGACATCGATAACGAAAACGTCATATTCTGTTCACGGTGAATTTCAACCCTGAGGGGTCATTTTAACGGACATGGAACAATTACGCTCGTCAAAGGTTCAGGTCCATGGCAGTTGCGCGGCGCGCGACCGGCAGGGCGTGCTTCTGCTGGGGCCATCGGGCATCGGCAAGTCGGATCTGCTGCTGCGGCTGGTGGATTCCGGCTACGATCTGGTGGCGGATGATCGCGTGGTCCTGGAGGGCGACCGGGCATCGGCCCCTCCGGCGCTGGCCGGATTGATCGAGGTCCGGGGCATGGGGATTGCCCGCCTGCCGTTCGTGGCGGAAGTTCGCGCGGTCCTGGCCGTGCGGCTGGTCAGGCCGGAGGACAGGCCCGACCGGCTGCCCGCGACGGCGCACGATCCTTTGACCGGCCTGCCGGAAATCCGGCTGGACCCGGCATTGCCCTCGGCTGTGGCGCGGATCAACCTGGCTCTTGCCGGTCTGGCGGGGCATTGCGAAATCTTAACCTTGGAGCAATTGTAATCCCCGTGCCTCTTCCCATGTCGGTTCTTTCAGTGTCCCATGCTTGGGGGACGGTGTCGTGAGCCCGCCTGATATCCAGGCCGCTCCCGTGCCCGAAGGTGTCCGGCCCTTGTTCAGCCAGGATTTCCCGTGACGGATTCTTCACTCGACGGAGCACCCGCGCCGCGCCGCATCCTGCTGGTCACAGGCCTGTCCGGGGCAGGAAAATCGTCGATCCTGCGTATCCTGGAGGATCTGGGATACGAGGTGATCGACAATCCGCCGCTGGGCATGCTGGACGAAATCGTGACCCGCGCCGAACAGCCGGTGGCGATCGGCGTGGACTCGCGCACCCGGGGTTTCGACGCGGCGGCCGTCATGGCCGCGCTGGGGCGCCTGCGCGTCAATCCCGGCCTGCAGGCCGAACTGATCTACGCCACCGCCGAGGAAAGCGTGCTGCTGCGCCGCTACACCGCCACCCGGCGCCGCCATCCGCTGGCGATGCGCGGCGCAGTCAAGGAAGGGATCGAGGCCGAAATCGAACTCACCGCCCGCCTGCGCGCGGCGGCCGACATGGTGATCGACACGTCGGACCTGCCGCCGCCGGAATTGCGGCAGGTGGTCGAGACGCGGTTCGCTCCCCGCAGCGACCGGCGCGGCGGCGGCCTGACGGTGGCATTGATGTCCTTCGCCTTTCCCGCCGGCCTGCCGCGTGAGGCCGACATGGTGTTCGACGCCCGGTTCCTGCGGAATCCCTATTACGTCACCGAGCTGGCGGCTAAGACCGGCCTGGATGCCGAGGTGGCGGATTATGTCGCCGCCGACCCGGATTATCCGCATTTTCTGGAGCAGATCGACGCCATGCTGGGGCTGGTGCTGCCCCGCTTCGTGCGCGAGGGCAAGAAATACGCCACCATCGCCATCGGCTGTTCCGGGGGCCGGCATCGTTCGGTCACGATCGTCGAGGCCCTGGCCGAACGTCTTGCGGAATGCGCGGGAACATGCGAGAGGCCAGCGAAGGCGCCTCGTATTGACATTGGTGCGGCGCCGTCCGATCTCCCTTCATCAGGGACGGACGAGCAGGGTGCATGGTCGGTTATCGTCATGCATCGCGAACTGGCGCGGCAAGGCCGATATCGTTGGCGATGGGCCAGCCGGCCGAAGGAGCCTGTGACGGACGTCGTGGAAGGGCGATATTCTTCATGATCGGTATGGTCCTCGTTACCCATGGCGCGTTGGGCGAGACACTCAGGCGCGCGATGGAGCATGTGGTCGGACCGCAGGAGCAGCTCGCAACGCTGAATGTCGAGGCCGGGGATGACCCGGTGCTGCGACGCGTGGACCTGGAAAAGATGATTGCCGGCGTCGACACGGGCGACGGCGTCCTGCTGCTGACCGACATGTTCGGCAGCACGCCCTCCAATCTGGCCATTTCCATGATGGAGAATGCGCGGGTCGAGGTCCTGGCCGGCGTCAACGTGCCGATGCTGGTCAAGCTGGCGCAGATCCGCAACGCCCATACGCTCGAGGAATGTGCCGATCTGGCCGAAGGCGCCGGGCGCAAATATATCTCCACCGCCTCGCACCTGCCGCCGCAATGTCTGGGCGGCGCCCGGAGCTGCCTGCTGGGCGAGCAGCGGGCGGCGGTCGGCTGAGGACACATGTCCGGCACCGACACGTCTTCTGGCGGGCTTGATCCCCAGGACCCGAATGTCCTGTCCGTAACCGCCGCGATGGTCAATCGCCGGGGCCTGCATGCCCGCGCGGCCGCCCGTCTGGTGACGGTGGCCGAACAGTTCGATGCGAATGTCGAGGTCCGGCGTGGCGACCAGACGGTGTCGGCGCGCTCGATCATGGGGCTGATGATGCTGGGCGCCGGTCGCGGGGAATCCGTGACGCTGATGGCCACCGGATGGGATGCCCATGCGGCGATCGAGGCCCTTATGGCTCTGATCGAGGCTGGCTTCCATGAAGACGACTGACGGGCCCGACCAGACTTCTCCCCGTCGCCGGCGGCGACCGCGCGGCGCGGCCCCCGCGGCCACGCCGCCCGAAATCCGCCTGAGTGGTGATGCCACGGTCCGGGGCATGGCCATCGGTCCGGTGATGCTGGTGCTGGAAAGCCCCGCGCCGGATATCGATGCCGCCGCCCGCAGCGACAATCCGGAGCATGAGCTGGAACGGTTGGGCGAGGCGATCGAACGCTCGGTGCGCCAGATCGAACGGCTGCGCGACCGGCTGGCGATCCTGCCCGAGGACGGCCAGATCGAGATCGGGTCGCTGCTTGAAGTCTATCGCCGGATGCTCGGCCCGTCGCGCCTGCAACGCGGGATTCACGAGCGCATCGTCCGCGACGGACGCACGGCCGAACTGGCCGTCCGCGAGGAGACCGAAAGCCTGGCCCAGGCCCTGCTGCGCGACGGGGCCGAAATCGGCGGCGAAGATGCGGCCGCCGCCCAGCGCCGTGCCGGAGAGTTTCGCGAAATCGGCCAGCGCCTGGTGCGCAATCTGGGCCGTACGCCCTTCCGGTCCTTCAGCGCGATGCCCGCGGGTACGGTGCTGGTGGCCGAACAGTTGCGCCCCGCCGACGCGGCGCTGATCGATCCCTCGCGCATCGTCGCGGTCGCGACCGAGGAGGGCGGATCGACCGACCACACCGCCATCATGCTGCGCGCTCTCGGGATTCCCACCGTGCTGGCCGCCCATGGGCTGACCGCCCATGCGCGCGACGGCGCGACCATGGTGGTGGACGGCACGACCGGCCACGTGGTGATCGATCCCAGCGCGGAGACGCTGGAGGCCGCGCGGCGCGGGGTGGCGGACCATGCGCGCGAACGCCAGGCGCTGGGCCGCCTGCGCCGTCTGCCCGCCCGCCTGTCCAGTGGCGAGAAGCTGCAATTGCAGGCCAATCTGGAACTGCCGGCCGAACTGCCGCTGATCGCGCAGTCCGGGGCTTCGGGCATCGGCCTCCTGCGCACCGAATTCCTGTTCATGAATGCCGCAACCATGCCGGACGAAGACCGGCAGGCGGCGATCTATGCCGAGATCATCGGCACGATGGCGGGCGACACGACCACGATCCGCGTCGTGGACTGGGGGGGCGAAAAGCATAGCGAGGCCCTGGAGCGCGCGGGATTGAACCAGGAGGGCGATACCATCAATCCCGCGCTGGGGATGCGCGGCCTGCGCCTGCTGCTGCGCTATCCCGCCGTGCTGGAAACCCAGTTCGCCGCGATCCTCAAGGCCTCCGTCGCCGGACCGGTGCGGGTGATGCTGCCGATGGTGACGGTCGTGCCCGAACTGCGCGAGGCGCGGGAGATCTATCATCGCGTGGCCCGTCGCCTGCGCCGCAAGGGCGTCCAACTGGGCGACACCCTGCCGCCGCTGGGCATCATGGTGGAAACCCCGGCAGCGGCCATCATGGGCGACGCGCTGGCGCAGGAAGCCGAATTCCTGGCCATCGGCACCAACGACCTGACGATGTACACGCTCGCGGTCGATCGGGGCTCGGCCGAGGTCGCACCGCTTTATCACCCGCTTCATCCGGCCGTGCTGCGCCTGATCCAGGCCGCGACCGAGGCGGCGCTGCGTCAGTACCGCCCGATTTCGCTCTGCGGCGAGATCGCGGGCGACCCACGGGTGGTGCCGCTGCTGATCGGGCTGGGCCTGCGTTCATTCTCGATGACGGCCTCGGCCGTGCCCCGGGTCAAGAAGGTGGTGCGTGCCCTGTCCTTCGAGGATTGCCGCCGCCTGGCCCACCGGGTGATGGAAGCCTCGGACGTGACCGAGGTGACGGGCCTGATCGACGATTTCGCCGCCGGGACCTGAAGGCGATGGACCGGCCATCCGGCGCCGTCCGGACCATGGGCCTGCCCTGGCGGGACCCGGACGATGTGCTGTGGGCATGGCGGGACGAGCCCTGGCTGGCCTGCCTGGACAGCGGTGGCGAGCCCGGACCCCGCGCGCGCTGGGTCATCCTGTGCCGCCATCCCGTCCATGTGCTGGACTGGCGCACCGGGGATGGGACCGATCCTCTCGCGGCGCTGCGCGGCCTGCTGGCACTGGCGCCGGTCGCGGATGCCGGGCCATGGCCGTTCGTCGGCGGGGTGATCGGTTTCGCCGGCTACGGCGTGGGGCAATGGGCGGAAGGGATCGCGACCCGCCATGCAGCCGATCCCACCCGGCCGGATCTGGCGGCGGCCCTTTATGACCACGCGGTGCTGTTCGATCGCGTGCGGCACCAGGTGCATCTGGCGACGATCCGTGCGGATGCAGAGGGGCTGTTCGCCGCATTCCATGCCGAATGGGCCGCGCTGCCACCGGCCCCGCCACCGGCAGCCCTGCCGCGCGCCATGTTCGTTCCCGACCGCACGCCGGGACAATATGCCGGTGCCGTGGCAGCGGCAGTGGAGCGGATCGCGGCGGGCGAGATCTTCCAGGTCAACATCACCGGCCGGCATGTCGCCAGACGGCCGCCGGATCTGGCCGCTATCGACATCTACCGGGCGCTGCGCCGGGCCTCGCCGGCTCCGTTCGGGGCCTGGCTGGCGTGTGGAGGCAGGTTCAGCCTGCTGTCGGCCTCGCCCGAGCGGTTCGTGCATCTGGGGCGCGACCGGGTGGCCCGCACACGGCCGATCAAGGGCACCCGTCCACGCGGCACCACGCCGGAACTGGATGACATCCAGCGGGCGGAACTGGTCGCCGACGACAAGGAACGGGCGGAGAACCTGATGATCGTGGACCTGATGCGCAACGATCTGGGCCGCGTGGCGCGGATCGGCAGCGTCGGCGTCCCGGAACTGCTGTCGGTCGAAACCTTCGCCCATCTCCACCATCTGGTCTCCGAGGTCGCGGCCACGCTGGCGCCAGGACAGGATGCCATCGACCTGCTGCGTGCCTCCCTGCCGCCCGGATCGGTGACCGGCGCCCCGAAACATCAGGCCATGCGGCTCATCGATGAATTGGAGGCTTCGGATCGTGGGCCCTATTGCGGGATCGTCTTCCGCATCGGAACCGACGGTGCCATGGACAGTTCAGTCATCATCCGTGCCTTGGCCGCGACCCCCGATACGATCGTGGCGGCGGCGGGCGGCGGGATCACGATCCTGTCGGACCCCCAGCGGGAATATGCGGAAATGTGCCTGAAGATCGCCCCCCTGCTGGCCCTGTTCGGCGATCGTCCGGCCGAGCCTGCGCCATGAATGTCCTGTGGCTGGACGGCCGGCTGGTCCCGCGGCACCAGGCACGGATCGACCCCTCCGATCGCGGCCTGACGCTGGGCGACGGGCTGTTCGAGACCATGCGTGTGTCCGGCGGCCATATCGCCCATCTGCCCCGCCATCTCGACCGGCTGCGGCGTGGCGCCGAGATGCTCATGTTTCCGGCACCCGATCTGGATGCGATCGAGGATGCGCTGGGCCAGGTGGTGCGCCGGAATGCGCTGGACGAGGGCGCGCTGCGCCTGACACTGACGCGCGGCTGCGGCCCGCGCGGCCTGCTGCCGCCCCCGCGCCCACAACCAACGCTCCTGATCGTGCCCTTTCCGGCCACCCCCGCGCCAGGGCCGGCGCACCTGATCATCAGCACCCGCATCCGGCGCGACGCGGATTCCCCCCTGTCGCGGATCAAGAGCCTGAATTACCTGCCCAATATCCTGGCCCGGCTGGAAGCCGAGCAGCGCGGAGCCGATGACGCACTGCTGCTGAACGGCGCCGGCCGGGTGGCCGAAAGCACCGTCAGCACCGTGCTGGCCCTGCGTGACGGGCGTCTGCTGACCCCACCGGTCGAGGACGGTGCGCTGCCCGGCATCGCCCGGGCCGTGCTGCTGGCGGCAGGTCTGGTCGAGGAAGCATCGCTGATGCCGGCCGACCTGTCCGGCGGCATGATTCTGGTCAGCAGCCTGTCGGTGCGGCCGGTGGTCAGTCTGGACGGCGCGCCTCTGGTCATGGCGCTGGACAGGGTCGCGGCGGTGCGGCAGGGCCTCTTCTTTTTCTGAAGAAAAAGAAGCAGAAAGACTTTCGTTCGTTTGGCATCCAACGATATCCGCAGGATTTCCCTTAAGAAATCCAAAGTTTTTTGGTTCTTTTTTTCATAAAAGAACAGAAGAGCTTCCGCGTGGACTCGACGACCCAGCCCACACATCTGTTGCCCCCCAGGACCCGCTTGGATTAAGGACGCGGCTTTCCTGCCTGCCCCATCCTGAAAGGCCGCCCCCGCGATGACCCAGACGCCAGTGCCGGTCCGCCGTGCCCTGATTTCCGTTTCCGACAAGACGGGATTGCTCGACCTCGCCCGCGCCCTGGTGGCGCATGGGGCCGAGATCCTCTCGACCGGCGGGTCGGCCCGCACGTTGCGCGAGGCCGGGGTGCCCGTGACCGAGGTGTCGGACCATACCGGCTTTCCGGAAATCCTTGACGGCCGGGTCAAGACGCTGGTGCCGCAGATCCATGGCGGCATCCTGGGCCGTCGCGACCTGCCGGCGCACGTCGCGCAGATGGAACAGCACGGGATTGCGCCGATCGACCTGGTCGCGGTGAATCTCTACCCGTTCGAGGCTACGGTGGCCTCCGGCGCCGGCGTCGAGGATTGCATCGAGAATATCGATATCGGCGGTCCGGCACTGATCCGCGCCGCCTCCAAGAACCATGATCACGTCGTGGTGCTGACCGACCCCGCGCAATATGGCGCCATCATCGCGGCGCTGTCGGAAGGCGGCACCACGCTGGAGGCCCGGCGCGCGCTGGCGGGTGCTGCCTATGCCCGCACCGCTGCCTATGACGCCGCGATCGCCGCCTGGTTCGCGGCCCAGCGCGGCGATGCGCTGCCCGAGCGCCTGACGGTGGCGGGCCAGCGCCGCGAAAGCCTGCGCTATGGCGAGAACCCGCACCAGCAGGCGGCCTTCTACGCCGATGGCAGCAAGCGCCCCGGCGTGGCCACAGCGCGGCAGATCCAGGGCAAGGCATTGTCCTACAACAACCTGAACGACACCGATGCCGCATTCGAGGCGGTGGCGGAATTCGACGCGCCGGCGGTGGTGATCGTCAAACATGCCAATCCCTGCGGCATCGCGACCGCCGACAGCCTGTCGGCGGCATGGGACCTGGCGCTGCGCTGCGACCCGGTCTCGGCCTTCGGCGGCATCGTCGCCCTGAACCGGACGCTGGATGCCGAGGCCGCCGCACGCATCGCCGCGATCTTTACCGAGGTGATCGTGGCGCCCGACGCAACGGACGAGGCGCGGGAGATCCTGGCCCGCAAGAAGAACCTGCGCCTGCTGCTGACCGGCGCGATGCCCGACCCGGCCGAGGGCGGGGTGATCATCCGCTCGGTCGCCGGCGGTTTCCTGGCCCAGACGCGCGATAATGGCCGCATCGTCCCCGGCGAGCTGAAGGTGGTGACGCAGCGCGCCCCCACCGAGGCCGAGATGGCGGACCTCACCTTCGCCTTCCGCGTGTGCAAGCATGTGAAGTCGAACGCCATCATCTACGCCAAGGGCCAGGCCACGGTCGGGATCGGCGCGGGACAGATGAGCCGCGTGGATTCCGCGCGCATCGCCGCGATCAAGGGGGCGGAAGCGTCACGCGCCGCAGGGCTGGACCAGTCGCTGACGGCCGGCAGCGTGGTGGCGTCCGACGCCTTCTTCCCGTTCGCCGACGGGCTGGAGGCCGCGATCGCGGCAGGGGCCACCGCGGTGATTCAGCCCGGCGGTTCGATCCGCGATGACGAGGTGATCGCCGCCGCCGACCGTGCCGGCATCGCCATGGTGTTCACAGGTATGCGTCACTTCCGGCACTGATCCTCTCCCTCAGGGGATTGCCGCGTCGGCCGGGATGGATTTCAGTATCCAGCCCGGCCAAACCGTACCGGGACGATATGACAAAGACGATCAGGCAGAGACGAGAGCAGGCATGGCGAGTTTGCGGCATTCCCACCTTCTTCCGGCGGTGGCCGGCCTGTCAGCCCTGATCGCCGGACCGGCGATGGCCGCCAGCCAGCCGGTCTCGGCCTATGATTTTTCCCCTCTGCCGGTCATCACCGGCACGGTGGCGCATTATCTGTCGACGCCGGGTGGCGATATCGACGGGCTGATCCTGACCGACGGCACCGAAATCCTGTGTTCGCACGAACTCGGGCTGGCGGTGGCCAGCCTGGTCAAGCCGGGTGAGAAGATCTCGGCGCGCGGCCTGCGCGGCCGCGACCTGCCGATCGTCCGCGCCTACGAGATTGAGGACCAGCGTGGCCGCGCGGTCGAGGACGCCGAGACGATCTCGGCCCGGCTGCCGGTCACCACGTCCGGGCCCGATATCGTGGTGAACGGCACGGTGCGCGCGCCGCTCTACAGCCTCCATGGCCGACTGGTGGGCGCGGTCATGCAGGATTACAGCACGGTTCATCTCGCCCCCGCCGAAGCGGCACGGCTGACCGCCTGGCTGAAGCCCGGCCAGACCCTTCATGCGGTCGGCAATGGCAGCACCAGCGCGTTGGGAACCGCCATTGACGCCCGCGAGATCGGCCCGTCGATGGAACAGACCATCCATGTCGCCTCGGCGGCGGCACCGGTGGCCGGCCCGTTCCCCGGCAGCGCGGCCTATGATGAAATCCCGGGCGGCAGCGTTCATCCGTAAGTGATTTATGCAAAAATAGCGTTTCTGATATTCGTTTTTTGAATTTATAGGGTGCCGTCCATACCCTCGGGGGCGTGCATGCCGGGAACTGTCACCCATTCCGCGCGTGACAGACCAGGGGCGCCTCTTTTCCGTGTCCTGAAACAAAAGCGTTTGCTTGACAGGTTTCTGCCGCGTCGTTAGCTAGCGCCTGCACCCGCCTGGAGGTGTAAAAATTGGGTAAGGAAACGGACAGCTCCCGTCAGGCCTTCGACAGGCGCCTGAAGCAGGCCATGGATCGGAACAATCCCGACCGGGCGGCCGAGGCACCGTTGCAAGGCAGCGATATAACCACCGTGGGCACTGTCCTGCGGGCCGGCACCGAAATGGTGGCGGGCCTGGCGGTCGGGGTCGCGATGGGGTGGGGGCTTGATCGATGGCTGGGCTGTCGCCCGGTATTCCTGATCCTGTTTTCGTTGCTGGGCGGGGCCGCGGGCGTACTGAATGTCTGGCGTCTGGTCAGGCCACAGGATGCCCTGGAGGACAAGCCGGGCCCGCACGCGGGGCCGGAGCGGTAGAGGGAAGACGAAGTTGGCGGCCGGATCCACCATCGACGCATTGGGTCAGTTCGAGCTCCATCCTGTTCTGGGTGGCCTGGGCGAGGCGCTGCGTTTCAGTCAGTCGCCCCTCATGATGATCGTGGCGTCGGTCGCGGTGCTGGCGTTCCTGTATGTCGGCATGCGTCCCAAGGCCGTGGTGCCCGGGCGCCTGCAGGCCGCCGCCGAAATCTGCTATGATTTCATTCACAACATGGCCGTGGACACGATCGGTCCGGAAGGGCGCGCGTTCTTCCCGTTCGTCTTCACGCTGTTCTTCTTCATACTGGCCGGCAATTATCTGGGCCTGCTGCCCTTCTCCTTTGCCTTCACCAGCCATGTCGCCGTCACCATCGCGCTGGCGCTGATGGTGTTCGTGCTGTCGGTGATCGTTTCGCTAAAGGCGCAGGGCGCGAAATTCTTCGCGCATTTCATGCCCGCCGGCGCCCCGGTCGCGCTGGCGCCGCTGCTGGTGCCGATCGAAATCCTCTCGTTCCTGTCCCGTCCCGTGAGTCTGTCGATCCGTCTGTTCGCCAACATGGTGGCCGGTCACGTGATGCTGGAAATGTTCGCCGCCTTCACGATCATGCTGGCCGGGCTCGGACTGATCGGCGATGCGCTCGCCGTCGGTCCCGTGGTCATCAATGTCGCGCTGATGGCGCTCGAATTGCTGGTGGGTGCGCTGCAAGCCTATGTCTTCGCGATCCTCACCTGCATCTATCTGCGGGAGGCGGTCGCGCACTGACCGCGACGCCGCCCCAGCCCTTTTGAACGCCTGAACCAAACAAGGAAAGCCTCGCTATGGACATCGCTGCAGCCCGGGAAATTGGTGCCGGTATCGCCGTTATCGCCCTCGCCGGCGTCGGCATCGGCCTGGGTAACATCTTCTCCACGCTGGTCAGCAGCATCGCCCGCAATCCCGCCGCGCGCCCGCACGTGTTCGGCCTGGGCATGCTCGGCTTCGCCCTGACGGAAGCCGTGGCCCTGTATGCCCTGCTGATCGCCTTCCTGATCCTGTTCGTCTGAGACCGGAGACCAACGTGGCACGTTCCGCGGCCTCAAGCATCCGCCGGGTGGCGTCTCTCCTGACGCCGCTCGCGCTGGCCTTGCCCGTGATGGTAATGGCCGCGCCGGGCGCGCGGGCCGTGGGCATGCCTCAGCTGGATTTCTCCAACCCCCTCGTCATCGGCCAGGTGGTCTGGGGCGCCGTGATCTTCCTGGTGCTGTACCTGCTGCTCAGCCGGTCGGCGCTGCCGAAGGTCGAAGCGGTGCTGACCAGCCGCCGCCAGACGATCGACAACGATCTGGATATCGCCCACCGTGCCAAGGCCGAAGCCGACAGCGCGGTGGACGAGCTGCACCAGGCCCGCCGCAGCGCGATGGCCGAGGCCCAGGCGAATGTCGACAAGGTGATCGAGGACGCGCGCCTCGCCGCCCTGCGGCAGACCCAGGACATGAACGCCCGCCTGGCTACCGAGATTCACGAGGCGGAAACCCGCGTTGCGGCCGCCCGGACGGCGGCCCTGGGGTCGCTGCGCCAGATCGCGGACGAGACAGCGCAGGTGCTGGTGCGCCAGGTGACTGGTACGTCGGTGCCCGCCGATGTGGTGGCCCGGACGGTCGATCACGCCGCCACGGCGCGCGGCCTCTGATCGCGACACAGTAAGGAACAGGTTCAAGACCATGCTGCACGAACCCCGTTTCTGGACGGCCGTCGCCTTCTTCCTTTTCTTCGTCCTGTTCGGCAGGAAGATCTGGGCACCGCTGGCCACCGCCCTCGATGTGCGGGCCGAGCGCATCCGCGCCGACCTCGACGAGGCCGCGCGCCTGCGTCGCGAGGCCGAGCAGATGCTCGAGGACGCCACGCGCGAGCGTGAGACCGCGCTGGCCGAGGCCCGCGCCCTGGTCGAGCATTCGCTGGCCGAAGCCAGCCGGATTGCCGAGGATGCGCGCCGCGAGGCCGAAGCCGTGGCCGCCCGGCGCGAGCAGATGGCACGCGACCGCATCGCCGCCTCCGAGCGCAGCGCGGTGCGCGAGGTCCGCCAGGTTGCGATCGACGTGGCGGTCCAGGCCACGCGCGACGCGCTGGCCCTGGCGCTGCCGGCCGAGACCGGGCAGCAGATCGTCGACCGTTCGATCGCCGACCTGCCGGCCGCCCTGTCGCATCGCGCCGCCTGAGCAGGACCGGTTTACTGGCCGCGCCCTCCAATCCTGACCGTTCCGAACCGCTCCTGTCCATTGTGGCGGCGGTTCTGAACGAGGTGGAAAATATCCGCCCGGTCTGTGCCGAACTGGCCGAGGCCGCGCGCGCACTTCCTCCCTGCGAAATCATATTCGTCGATGATGGCAGCACCGACGGTACGGTCGAGGCCCTGCTCGCGACCCGGGCGGAAGGGGTGCTGCCGGAATTGCGTATTCTCAGCCACGATCGCCGGCTCGGCAAATCCGCAGCGGTGCGCACCGGGGTCGAGGCCGCGCGCGGCCAGTGGGTCGCCACCCTCGATGGCGACGGGCAGGACGACCCCATGGAAATCGTCCGCATGCTGGACTTGGCGCTGAAGGCTCCGGGGCCGGCACCTCTGGTGGTGGGCGTCCGCCTGCGCCGGCAAGACAGGCTGTCGCGGCGCCTGGCGACACGCTTTGCCAATGGATTGCGTCGGCGTCTGCTGCGGGACGGGTGCCCCGATACCGGCGCGCCGCTGAAACTGTTCCGGCGCGCGGATTTCCTGCGCCTGCCGCAATTCGAGGGCGTGCATCGTTTTCTGCCGGCCCTGTTCGGTCATTACGGCACACCGCTGCTTTGCCAGCCGGTTCGCCACCGTAACCGGCTGCACGGATCATCGAAATATACCAATCTGAATCGCGCGGTGGTCGGAATCCGGGATCTGCTCGGCGTGATGTGGCTGATCAACCGCACGCGGTTGCCGCGCCAGGTCACCGAACGGTAAGAACCTGTTGCAGCAGGTCCGCCGGCGGTGGCCTGCCCATGGTTCGCGCCTTGCTTCCGCTCATCATCAGCGGGCTTTTGAAGCAGGCTCCAATCGGTGCCGTGACCGGCGCGGTCCGGCACCCTCGACCGGGCACTTCCCTGTCCCGATCTCTTCCCGAGGAGACGTGCCGGATGACACGGCTGACCGTGCGTCATTATCTTCTGCTCGCTCTGGGCGCCTTCCTGCTTCTGCTTCCCGGACGGGCAAGCCTGCCGCCCCTGGACCGTGACGAGCCCCGTTATATGGAAGCCAGCGCGCAGATGCTGCGCAGCGGCGATTTCATCGATGTCCGTTTCCAGGACAAGCCGCGCTACCTGCAACCTGCTGGAATCTACTGGCTGGAGGCCGCTTCGGTGGCCGCCACCGGTACGCTGGAACAGCGCGCGGTCTGGGCCTATCGCATTCCCTCCCTGTTGGCGGCCACCGCCTCGGTGGTGCTGACGGCGTGGATCGGCGCCACCTTGTTCGGCCCGGCAAGCGGGCTGCTGGCGGCTTCCCTGCTGGCGGTGTCGGTTCTGATGACGGCCGAAGGCCGCATGGCCACCATCGACAGCACCCTGCTGCTGACGGTGCTGCTGGCCGAAGCCGGGCTGCTGCGTGCCTATCTGGATCGCGAACGCGAACGGAACACGCCCGTTTCGGCGGCCCTGCTCTATTGGGCGGCGTTGGGGGCGGGCCTGATGCTGAAGGGGCCCGTGGTCCTGATCCCCGGTTTCGGTACGCCGCTGGCCCTGGCACTGGTGGAGCGGCGCATCGACTGGTGGCACCGGCTGCGACCCGCGTGGGGATGGCTGGTGATGCTGGCGATCGTCCTGCCCTGGTGCATCGCGATCGGCGTGGTCAGCCATGGTGATTTCTTCTCGCGCGCCGTCGGCACCAACTTCCTCGGCAAGGTTGCCAGCGGGCAGCAGGCACATGGCCTGCCGCCGGGTTATCACCTGGCGGTCTTCGCCCTGGCCTTCTGGCCGGGGTCCATCTTCGCGGCGATGGCGCTGCCTTTCATCTGGGCCCGGCGCCATGCGCCGCCAGTGCGGTTCCTGCTCTGCTGGATCGTGCCGCACTGGCTGGTGTTCGAGGCGATCGCGACCAAGCTGCCTCACTACGTCCTGCCCACCTACCCGGCGATCGCCCTGCTTGTGGCGGCGGCCATCCTGACGACGCAAGACCGCTGGCACTGGCCCGCGTCGCGCCTTGCGCGCGCGGGGCTGGCACTGTACGGCGCGCTGTGGCTGGCGGTTGGCATCGCCCTGTCCGTCGCCGGGCCGGTGCTGCTCTGGCGACTGGAACATGATGTCGTGCCGGCCTCGCTGCTGGTGCCCGTGGGCGCATTGCCGCTGCTGGCGGTCGCCTCCTGGCTCCTGTTCCGTGGTCGGGTCTTGCAGGCCGCCATGTCGGCGGTGGCGGCGGCGATCATCATCCATGTCGGCCTGTTCCTGACCGTGATTCCGGCCCTGAAGACAATCTGGCTCAGCCCCCGCCTGGCGGCCCTGGTCGACGATTACCGGCCATGCCCCGATACGCTGGTCGTCTCGCCCTCATTCTCCGAGCCCAGCCTGGTTTTCCTCGTGGGGCAGAACACCGTCCTGGTCGGCCCCAGGGACGCGGCGGACGTGCTGCGCGACAACCGGGCCTGCGGCCTGGCGCTGGTGGACCGGAAGGATGAACCGGTATTCCGCGAGCGCCTGCATGCGGATGGGCTGGATGTGATCGAATTCGGCCGGGTGTCCGGGTTGAATTATTCGACCGGAAAGCATCTTGATATCGGCCTGTTCGGCCCGACGCCGCCGTGAAGGAAGAGTGTTCTTTTTTGAAAAAAAAGAACCGAAAAACTTTGATTCGTTCAGGAGCCTTGTGCTTGCGGCAAAGGATGTCCCTGAACGGATAAAAGTCTTTTTGCTTCTTTTTCGGAAGGCAAAAGAAGAAAGAGAGAACCAACGTACATGCCCTCCCTGTCCCGCCTGCTGATGATGGTGCCGCTTCTGTTCCTCAGCCTGCCGGCGGCTCGGGCCGACGCGCCGGAAACGGTGACGGTGATCCTCGACTGGTTCCTCAATGCCGATCACGCGGCCCTGCTGGCCGCCGATTACAGCGGCGCCTTCCGCCGACACGGGCTGCAGGTGCGTCTGATCGCACCGTCCGACCCCGGATCACCGGCGCGGCTGGTGGCGGCAGGCCAGGCCGATCTCGCGGTCTCGTACGAAACCCAGCTCGGCATGCTGGCCGACCAGGGCATTCCTCTGGTCCGGGTCGGCACGCTCATCGACACGCCGCTGGATACGCTGATCGCGGCCCCCGGCCTGACATCATTGAAAGACCTGAAGGGCAAGACGATCGGGATCTCGATGGCCGGGGTCGATGACGCGGTGCTGGCGGCGATGCTGGGGTCGGTCGGCCTGTCGCTGTCCGACGTGCGACAGGTCAACGTCAATTTCCAGCTTGAACAGGCCCTGATGTCGCATTCGGTCGACGCGGTGATCGGTGCCACCCGGACCTATGAACTGATCGACCTGCGACAGAAGGGGTTCGATCCGGTCGCCTTCTACCCCGAGGAACATGGCGTTCCGCTGAATGACGAGCTGATTTTCCTGGCCCCGCGCGATCATGCCCGTGACGGGAAGATCGTCCGGTTCATGCAGGCGCTGGAGGAAGGCACCAACGCCCTGCTGAACCACCCGGACGAGATCCAGGCGCAGGCGGTGCATGATCACCCGGAGCTGGACACCCCGCTCAACCGCGCCGCCTGGACGGCGACACTGCCGCGCGTCTGCAAGCAGCCGGCCCTGCTCGACGGGCGGCGCTATCGGACGTTCATGGATTTCCTGCGCGCCCAGGGCGTGGTGCATCGCACGCTGGACCTGTCCACCTATGCCATGGATCCGACCGACAGCACGCCATAACAACGGGCGGCCCGAGCAAATCCGGGGGGCGTATGGCGGTTTCTCGTCAGGGACGGCCCGCCCCAAGGACAGAGCCAGCCGGGGGGCCGCTCATCCAGGGCTGGGCGTGCGGCGTCGAGGATGACGCCGGATGGATGGACAACCATCCGGATCCGGCACAGGCCGGATCATATGCCCGCTATCAGGCAGGCATGCAGGCCACGGTGCGGGTCACAAAGGGACCGGCCGCCATGGCCGCCGCATCAGGCGACGCGGTCGGCGACAGCGGTGGCCACCATCAGCATGGCAACGATCGGCAGAAACGCGACCAGCGGCAGGAACGACGCGACGTTCATCGAGCTGGCGACGAGGTTACCAATTTCCTGAATAAACATTATCCGAAATCCTATGGGGTGGTGTTGGGGCGGAACCAACACCGAAATTCGGCCGCTCGCAATACAAAAGAAGATGAGATCAGATGGCTAAAAAACGCATAGTAACCGAACAATAAATATTCTGTTCACTTCGTAAACAGGGTACTGTTTATTTCGCTGGGATAGAAAAACGAAACGGGTCAATTTTGGTTATTTTTTGTGCGGGCACGGACGGGTAGTCAGGGAGCCCGGCAAATCAGCCTACAAAATAGGCAATTTGCCTATTTTGTAGGCTGTCGCATTTTTAATGAGGAAATCGGGCTGCTGTCAGGCCGGGGCTTCAGCCTTTCGGATGGACAGATCGTGCCCACGATGTGGTCATGCGCAGGCCGTGCCAGGCAAGCAGGCTGTCGCACAGGAACGAGGCCAGCGCCCCGACGGTGCAGACCAGCGCCATGCCGAACATCACCACCAGCCACGACGCCACCGAGGAATCCCGCAGGCTGCCCAGAAACAGGACGAAGGCAGCGCCGCAGGTCGACGCGCCGCCGACGGCCCCCAGCAGGATCGATGCATCCAGCAGCAGGGTGCGCCGGTGCAGATGCCGGATATGCTGGCGCAGATGGCGGCGCCCCGTCGGCGCCTTCGTCGTCTCCAGCGTTTCGTTGGCCTTTTCGATATGGTCCGACACCCGGGCCAGCCGGGTATTGAACAGGTTCAGCAGCGTTCCGATTCCGGACAGCATGAAGATCGGCGTCAGCGCGGTCTGGATCAGGTGGGCGACGCTGTCGATCGGTTCGTCGGGCAGGATTCCGGGGAAGGGGGACACGGAGACTCCTTATTGCTCTGCTTCTGCGCCTGTGGTCGGGGGCGGATGGCGGGGGACAATGCGTGTTGAAACCGGTCGGGGCGCCGGATGCAACCGAAACCGCTTGCCCGGAGCTGCCGGACGCGCCAGCCTCGCTGCCGGGAGAAAGGCCGATGTCTCATAATTACGCAACACCCATGACGCCGGAACGACGCCTGGCTCGCCTGCTGTCGCGCATCCCCGAGGATCGGATGGTGCGCATCGAACGCCTGCCGGGCGCAGCGGGAGCCCCGCGCTGGCGCGCTGCGATCGGCGAGGCGGGCAGCACCGACTGCCCGGCAGAGCGATGGAGCGTAGCGTTCGATACGATGGCCGATGCGCTCGATGCCGCGTGGAAAGCGGTGCGGCCCCCGGCGGACCGCAGCCGGGGGGCTTGAGTTCCGGCAGGCGACGCCTATGGTATCGCGCGTGTGTTTTTCGGAGCGGCTGTTCGTGGATTGTCCGGCATGACGGATCATGGGGGGCAGGAGGCGGCGACCTGGACATTGACCTTGTCCTGCCCCAACCGGCCGGGCATCGTGGCGGCCATCGCCACCACCCTGTATGAAGCCGACGGCAATATCATCGAAGCCCAGCAGTTCGATGATACTGAAACCGGCGTGTTCTTCATGCGTGTCGTCTTCACCGGCCGGGCCGATGCCGAACGCACCGAATGGCTGCGGGCGCGGCTGGATGCCGTGGCATCGCGTTTCCGCATGAACTGGACATTGCATGACCGCGCGGTGCGCCGCCGGGTCCTGCTGATGGTCTCGAAATTCGACCATTGCCTCGTGGACCTGCTCTATCGCTGGCGGATCGGCGAACTGCCCATGCTTCCAACGGCAATCGTCGCGAATCACCCGCGCGAGACCTATGCCCATATCGACATGGGCGACATCCCCTTCCACTATCTGCCGGTCACGCGCGACAACAAGGCAGAACAGGAAGAAGAATTGTGGAGCCTGGTGCAGCGGACCAATTCGGAACTGGTGGTACTGGCCCGCTACATGCAGGTGCTGTCGGATTCGCTGTCCGCCCGGCTGTCAGGGCAGTGCATCAATATCCACCATTCCTTCCTGCCGGGCTTCAAGGGCGCGCGGCCCTATCATCAGGCCCATGCGCGCGGGGTAAAACTGATCGGCGCCACGGCACATTATGTGACGGCCGACCTCGATGAAGGGCCGATCATCGAACAGGATGTCGAACGTGTCAGTCACAGCGACACGCCCGATGACCTGGTGCGCAAGGGGCGGGATATCGAACGGCGGGTCCTCTCGCGCGCCGTGCGCTGCCACCTGGACGACCGGGTGATCCTGAATGGCACCAAGACGGTTGTGTTCGGAGACTGATCGCTTTTCCACCGTAGATTGATAGGCAAACGATATATATTTCTTAATACTTTTTTGTTGTGGTTTTCGGGTTCGATTGCCGCGACACGGTGCGGAAGGCATTGGGGCATGCACGTACGATTTGGGTTTTTTTAATTGTTTCTCGACAGAGATCTGAATCGGGTGACAGGCCATGATGTCGCGGTCCCCGCTCTGGGGATATGCACCCATGTCTGAGCATTTCGTCTGCCTTCTGGACCCGGCGGAGCGCGTCACGGGCTGGACGCGGGACGCCGAGCGGCTGACCGGCCACGCGGCCGACGATGTCATCGGCAGCCCCTTTGCCGACCTGTTCCTCGTCACCCCTCGCGCTCCGTCCTCCGACGCGCATGCGCCTGGTGGTCATGCGGGGCTGTTCATCCGCCAGGATGGCCTGCATCTGTGTGTCCGCGTCCGCCGCCACGCCCTGTCCGGCACGGCGGCAGAGTCCGATGTGCCGGTGACGGTCGCGATCTCGCGGGACGATCCGGGCGCTGTGGCCCAGGCGGAGTCGTACCTGCCGGCGACACTGGACGCGCTGCCGGATGGCGTCGCGCTGTTCGATGCCAATCAATGCCTGTCATATTACAATGCACGCTTCGGTGCGCTGGTCGGTCTGGCGGAGGATATGCTGGAGCCGGGCGGGCCCGTCCGAACGATCCTGGCCGTGCTCTGCCGTGCGGAATGGACCATGGCAGAGGCGGCACGGCCCATCGTGCCCGAAGGCTGGTCGACCGAAATCCTGCGGCTGGGCCGCACATTGGCCCTGTCCTGGATCGGGCTGCTGGACGGGCGGTTCCTGTTGCTGTGCCGGGACGTCACCGATCTCCGGCGGCTGGAAAATCGCGCGCGCTTCCTGGAACAGCATGACGACCTGACGGGCCTGGCCAATCTCCAGGGGCTGCGCCTGCAACTGGGCGCGCTGTGCGAACGGGCATCCGAACCGTTTGCGATGCTCTATTTCGACCTGTTCGGCTTCAAGCGCGTCAATGATTCGATGGGCCACGCGGCGGGCGACGAATTGCTGCGGATCACTGCGTTGCGGGTCCGGCGCACGGTGGGGGTCGGTGATATCGCCGCCCATATAAGGGGCAACAAATTCGCGCTGATCTTTCGTTCGGAACAGGGAGATCAGGCGATCCGCCGGTTCGCCCGGATGCTGCGCAGTGTCCTCTCCCGTCCCATGTCGGTCCTCAAGCATGAGGTGACGGTGGGGGTCGCGATCGGGGTCGTGCGTTTCCCGACCGATGGTGACGACCGCGACACGCTGATGGCAAAGGCCGATGTCGCGCTCCATTGCGCCAAGGGCGGCAGCGATGACGGGATCTGTTTCTACGATCCGGAACTCGACACGCTGCGCCAGCGGCGCATGGACCTGGAACGCGACCTGCACCACGCGCTGGCGAAAGAAGAATTCGTATTATTCTACCAGCCGTTCCTCAATGTCCGCAGCGGGCGCATCGTCGGGGTCGAAGCCCTGATCCGCTGGCGGCATCCGCAACAGGGCCTCATCCCTCCCAACGAGTTCATCCCGGTGGCCGAGCGGATGGGCCTGATGCACGAAATCGGCGCCTGGACGCTGGAGACGGCATGCCGTCAGGCGATGAACTGGCCGGACAATATCATGGTCTCGGTCAACGTATCGGCGGCTCAGTTCCGTCATGACGGCCTGGTCGACAATGTGGAAACGGCACTGCAACGCGCGGGCTATCCGCCATCGCGCCTTGAGCTCGAAATCACCGAAACCGCGATGATCGACGACGTACCACGGGCCGCCTGCGTTCTGAATCGCCTGCGCGAGCAGGGGATACAGATCGCGCTGGACGATTTCGGAACCGGCTATTCGTCGCTCAGCTTCCTGCACAGCCTGCCCTTCACGCGGATCAAGATCGACCGCAGTTTCATCAGCGACCTGCATAAGGGCGACAGCGACGGCGCGGCGATCGTCCGGGCGATTACCAGCCTGTGCGGAAGCCTGAATGTCGTCGCCACGGCCGAGGGCGTCGAGACGCAGGAACAGTTCGATTACCTCAAGGGGGTCAATTGTTCCGAAATCCAGGGTTACCTGATCAGCCGGCCCTGTCCGGCGGACGAGATCGGACCGTTTCTCGAAAAGATCAATCAGCCCAATCGGTCGCACTGACTGCGCGTCTTTCCAACGCGCTCCGGCACGATCACCTTGGGGCGTCCTCGGCGGGTTCCGGCCGCAGGCCGCAATGGCGCAGGTAATCGCTGGGCGTCAGCCCGGTCACGGCGCGGAAACGGGCCGTCAGGTGGCTGTGGCTGCTGAATCCGCATAATTCGGCGATCCGCGCCAGCGGTGCGCCTTGGCGCAACAGATGTTGGGCGCGTTCGATACGCAGGCGGGTCAGGAAATGATGCGGCGTTTCGCCATGCGTCTGGCGGAAGCCCCGCGCGAAGTGAAAGCTGCTGAGTCCTGCCGCGTCCGCCAGATCGTCCAGGCAGAGCGGCTGGTCCATCCGCGCATCGATCAGGGCCCGGACCCGGCGGGACGCCGCCTGCGACAGCCCGCCCCGGCGCGGCATGTCCGGCCTGCGGTCGGTCATGTGCGCCAGCAGATAGGTCATCAGGTCCGTCCCGGCCTGTGTGACCGCCACCCTGTCCGCAGGCTGGGTCCAATGGCGTGACAGGATCGTCGCGCGCACCCGCGCCTCGATCCTGGCATCGCGGAAATAGGCGTCGTCACGCAGCGTGACGCGGGCGGGGTCCATGCCGAACAGTTCGACCGTCGCGCGATCGAAGGCCTGCGGGGCGATATAGAGATGGAACATCCGGATCGGCCCGGATACATCCCAGTCGCTGGTCGAGCGCGCGGGCATCAGGCACAGGTCGCCCGCGCCGTTGCTGCATTTCCAGCTATTGCCCAGACGTTTCCGAAACCCTTCGCCATGTTCCAGATACAGGCTCAGCGTATGGTGGTTGGGCGTGTCGTACCGGGTCTGGGCGACCTCGTCGCGATCCCAGACCGCGACGGCCAGTCCCTGGCCGACATGGGCCGCCGAACGCAGGATCGCGCCGGTCGCATGCAGGGTGCGGACAATCGTCAGGTCGGCCAGGGCGGTCATGATGGATGGGCAGGCAGGGTTGTGGCGGAAGGTGAGCGGAGCGGACGGTCGGAGCCGCCTTCCCGACAATAGACCGCGATCGGCGCCCGCGCGCCATGCCGGGATGCAGGAAAGCGCAGGATTCTGACAGTCGCCCCCACGCGGCGAGGGTGGCGGCCCGATAGAATGCCCTTTTTCGGGGAGAGGGAACCGCATGCTGGGCTTGCTGTTTTTATGTGTCGTGGTGATCTGGGGTACGACCTGGTTCGCCATCCATGTGCAGGTCGGCGTTACCGTCCCGGGGACGGCGATCTTCTGGCGGTTCCTCATCGCTTCGGCGGCGATGGGCGCGTGGCTCTTCCTGTCCGGCCGGCTGCGCCCGGTCGCATGGCGGACGCATCTGTGGCTGGCCCCGATGGGGGCGTGCATGTTTTCATGCAATTTCCTGGCGATCTACGCGTCCGAGACATATCTGGCCAGTGGCACCGTTTCGGTGATCTTCAGTGTGGCAACCCTGTTCAACACCTTGAACCAGTGGCTGTTCTTCCGCCTGCGTCCCAGCGCCCGCAGCCTTGCTGGCGGCTGTATCGCCATCGGCGGCGTCGCATGCCTGACCGGGCTGGGCGGCGTGGGCGGCATTTCGCAAACCGGCGCGGCCCTGGCGCTGACAGGGACCTTCCTGTTCTCCTGCGGCAATATCCTGTCGCGCCGTGTGGCGATGGCGGGGGTGGACCTGCCCAATGCGGTCTTTCGCGGCATGCTCTGGGGGTGCGTGGTTCTGGGGCTTTCCCAGGTCATCCGCGGGGAATCGCTGGCCGGCTCGACCGAGCCGGCCTGGATCGCGGCCCTGCTCTATCTCGCCCTGCCCGGATCGGTCGTCGCCTTCCTGGCCTATCTGCATCTGGTCCACCGCATCGGCGCCGATCGCGCGGCCTACACCACCATCCTGTCTCCCGTCGTGGCCCTGCTGATCTCGATCCTGTTCGAAGGCACGCAGTGGACATCGGGCATGACGCTGGGGGTTGGGCTGGTCCTGCTGGGCAATCTCGTGACCTTTGCCCGGATGGACCCGGAGAACTTTCGTTCTTTTTTGCAAAAAAGAACCAAAAAACTCTGATTCGTTCGGCAGTTTTGTGCCGGGGACACGCAATGGCCCAAAACGGCCTTCACTCCACCGCCCGCGGAACCGACTGCCCCCGCGTCAGATCGGCAATCCGGGCGATTGCATTGTCCCTTTCCCCTTCGGGCACCGCAATCACCAGCCTGGCGCCCTCCGCGTCGAACGCCTCTTCCTCCACCACCGCATCCAGCGATGGCAGGCGCGCCTGCAAAAGTGCCAGATCGCTGAAGCCGCAATGAAAGACCAGGCGTGTGCGCCGCACGATCGGCACGCGCGGCGCCAGGCGCAGGCATTCCGCCGCCGTGCCGCCATAGGCGCGGACCAGCCCGCCCGCACCCAGCTTGATGCCGCCGAACCAGCGCGTGACCACCACGATGGTGTTGTCGAAACCCTGCCCGTCGATCACCTGCAGGATCGGCCGGCCGGCCGTGCCGCCGGGCTCGCCATCATCGTCGCTGCGATAATCCTGCCCGATACGATAGGCCCAGCAATTATGGGTGGCATCCAGGTCCGACACGGCGCGGACAAAGGCCAGGGCTTCGGCCGGTGTCGTGACCGGCGCGGCCTGCGCCAGGAACAGGCTCTTGCGTACGTCCCGTTCCAGGCGGGCAGGTTCGGCCAGCATCACCAGGCCGTCGGCGCTCATGCTTCCTCGCCGTCCGTGCCGCCAAACAGGGCCACCAGATCGCCCAGATGGCCGATTTCATTCAGGTGCAGCCCTTCGGGTGCGACCAGCCGCGTATTGCCGCGCGCGATGCGTCGGGGCAGGAAGGCGGCATCGAATCCCAGCTTCTGTGCTTCCTTCAGCCGCGCATCGACCTGCGCCACCTGCCGGATTTCGCCCGACAGCCCGATCTCGCCGAAATAGACGGCGCCGGCATGGGTCGGCTTGCCGGTGGCGGCCGAAACCAGCGCCGCCGCCACGGCCAGATCGGCCGCCGGTTCCAGCACGCGCAGGCCGCCCGCGATGTTCAGATGCACGTCCATGCCGTGCAGCTTCATCCCGCACCGCGCTTCCAGCACCGCCAGCAGCATGTTCAGGCGCGACGTATCCCAACCCACCACCGCGCGGCGCGGCGCGGAATCGCCCGATTTGGGCGACAGCAGGGCCTGCACCTCCAGCAGCACCGGCCGCGTGCCCTCGATCCCGGCAAACACCGCCGACCCCGCGATATTCCCCCGCCGTTCGGCCAGGAACAGCGCGGAAGGGTTCGGCACCTCGACCAGCCCCTGGTCGGTCATGGCGAAGACGCCGATCTCGTCCGTCGCGCCGAACCGGTTCTTCGCCGCGCGCAGAATGCGGAACTGGTGGCCCCGATCGCCCTCGAAATACATCACCGCGTCGACCATGTGCTCCAGCACGCGCGGGCCGGCCAGGGCGCCTTCCTTGGTCACATGCCCGACCAGGATCAGGCTGAATCCCCGCTGCTTGGCCAGCCGGATCAGCTCGAACGCGGTGGCGCGCACCTGGCTGACCGTGCCGGGCGCGCTCTCGACCGATTCCAGCCACATGGTCTGGATCGAATCGATGACGACCAGCGCCACGTCGGGTTCGCTTTCCAGCGTGCCGGCAATGTCGGTCACGTTGATCGCGGCGGCAATCTCCAGCCCCGGCGCATCCAGCCCCAGCCGGCGCGCGCGCAGGCGGATCTGGTCTACCGCTTCTTCGCCCGAAATATATTTTACCCGCCGGCCGGCGGCCGCCAGCGCACAGGCCGCCTGCAACAGCAGGGTCGATTTGCCGATCCCCGGATCACCGCCCACCAGCACGACCGAGGCCGGCACCAGCCCCCCGCCCAGCACGCGGTCCAGCTCGGCCATGCGCGTGCCGATGCGCGGCGGCGGCTCGGCAGTGCCGGCCAGGCTGACGAACGCCACCTTGGTCCCACGGGCGCGACGCGGCGCGGCACCCCCGGTGGCGGCAGGCTCCACCGCTTCCTCGACAATGCTGTTCCACGCGCCGCAGCTTTCGCACCGCCCGGCCCATTTGGGAAAGACGGCGCCGCAGGACTGGCAGACATAATGGGCGGAAGGACGGCGGGCCACGGTGACTCCGGAAGGAAGGAAAGTCTGTTCTTTTTTGCAAAAAAGAACCAAAAAAACTCTGATTCGTTCAGCAGCCTCGTGCTGGGGACATACGATGTCCCTGAACGGATAAAAGTCTTTTTGCTTCTTTTTCTTCAGAAAAAGAAGAACGCTTCACCGCCGCAGCTCCATGCTGATCGGCCCTTCACGCCGCCCATGGGTAAACTGGTCCACCATGGGGTTGCCGCTGTTCAGCAGCGACGCCGCCGGCCCCTGCCAGATCAGCTTGCCCTTGTAGAGCATGGCCGCCTGGTCGCCGATGCGCTGGGCGGATGCCATGTCGTGCGTGATCGCGATCGCGGTCGATCCCAGCTTGCGCACGCAATCGACGATCAGCCCGTCGATCACAGCACCCATGATTGGGTCCAGCCCGGTGGTCGGCTCGTCGAAGAACAGGATATCGGGCTGGCCGGCAATGGCCCGGGCCAGGCCCACGCGCTTCTGCATACCGCCCGAGAGTTCGGCCGGCGACAGTGCGCCGACCGACGGGTCCAGCCCCACCTGTTCCAGCACCCGGCCGGCGGTGGCGCGGGCCTCGGCGCGGCTGGGGCGCCTGCCATGCCGCCGGCCGGCCGCCAGCAGGCCGAAGGCGACATTCTCCCAGACGCTGAGACTGTCGAACAGCGCCCCGTTCTGGAACAGCATGCCGATCGTCTCGATCACTTCCTCGCGCCGCCGGGGCGGCAGCGTCAGCACGTCCACGCCGTCGATCTCGATCGTGCCGGCATCGGCCGGGATCAGGCCCAGGATGCAGCGCAGCAGGACCGACTTGCCGCTGCCCGACCCGCCGATGATCACCATCGAGGTCCCGGGCATGACGTCGAGGTCGATCCCGTCGAGAACGATCTTGGGCCCGAATGCCTTGCACAGGCCGCGAATGCGGATCTTGGGCGTGGATTGGGTCATTGCGAGAAGAACACGTCGGTCAGGAGGTAATCGGATGCCAGCAGCAGGATCGACGCCGCCACGACGGCGGCGGTGGTGGCCGACCCAACGCCCTGCGCGCCGCCACGGCTGGTATAGCCATGATAGCAGCCCATCAGCGTGATCAGGAAGCCGAACACCGCCGCCTTGGCCAGCCCCACGGTGACATCGATCGTCTTCACCGCCGCGAATGTCGCGGCAATATAGGCCGGCGCCGAGAAATCGAGCTTGACGACCGAGACGATGAAACCGCCCATCACACCCAGCATGTCCGCCACCAGCACCAGGCAGGGCAGGGCGATCGTGCCGGCCAGCAGCCGGGGCGTGACCAGATATTTCATCGGGTTGGTCGACAGGGTCGTCAGGGCATCGATCTGGTCGGTCACGCGCATGGTGCCGATTTCGGCGGCCATCGCCGCCCCCACCCGTCCGGCCACCATCAGCCCGGCCATCACCGGTCCCAGTTCACGGGTAACGGCCAGCACGACGATGCCGGCGATCGCGCCCTGGGCATGATACTGGGCGAAGCCGGTATAGGATTGCAGCGCGATCACCCCGCCCGAAAACAGCGCCGTCAGCGCCACCACCGGCAGCGAGAAGAAGCCGATCTCGATCAGCGCGCCAAAGAAGATCCGCCAGTAGAAGGGCGGTCGGACCAGATGCGACAGGGCCGTCAGGCCGAACAGGGTCAGGGCGCCGGCGGTCCGGACCAGGTTCAAGGCGGCACGCCCCAGCGCCGCGATGAAATCGAGCACGGCGTTCACGCGTGGCGCAACCGGCCGGCCGGCCGGACAACATGGGCGGATCGATCCATCATGTCTTCTGCCGTAGCGCGGCAGGGCCGGCGCGTCAAAGGAAGGGCAGAGCAAGCACCGCCAAAAAAAACGGCGCACCGAAGCGCGCCGCCGTAGTTTAGGGAGGAAACGTCCATGAAGCGCGTACCAGTACTGCTTCGACTCTATCTCATGATCGTGAGGACGGCCCGAGTCAAGGAAATTGTGCAATGCAATATATCGCTCTCCGCTTCAAATGCGCCGGTCACTCCGCGGCGGCGGCGTGCCGCTGGTGCCACAGCATGCAGGCCAGCATGCCGGCAATGCCTCCCGCCATCGTGACGGCCACCGGCACGGTGCTGCCCAGCGGCAGATAGCCCAACAGCACCCCGCTCAGCGATCCGATGGTGAATTGCAGGGTGCCCAGCAGCGCCGAGGCGCTGCCGGCATGGTGGCCATGCCGGGTAAAGGCCAGCACCGTGGCATTCGGGTTGACGAAGCCCAGCGAGCCGGTGATCAGCCCGATCATGGCGCAGACCAGAAACGGGTGGCGCGGTCCGGTAAGGCCGGCAATGGACAGGATCAGGAACAGCCCCCCCGACAGCGTGATCGCCACCACACCGCGCTGCATCAGCATATGCGGCGCGATCCGGTGGACCAGCCGGCCGTTGATCTGGGCGCCGGCGATGAACAGCGCGGCATTCATGCCGAAGAACAGGCCGAATTGCTGCGGGGTGAAGGACAGGATCTGTTCGAACAGGATCGGCGCGCTGGCCAGGTAGGCAAACATCACAAAGGCCGAGAACCCCAGCAGCAGCGCCGCCGAGAGGAACATCGGCTCCCGCGCGATGCCCACATAGCGCCACAGCACGGTCGTGACCGACAGCGCGATGCGCCGCTCGCGGGGCAATGTGTCCGGCAGGGTCCAGGCAATGGCCACCACGCCCAGCACGCCATAGAGGGTCGCGAACCAGAAGATCCAGCGCCAGTGGCCGACCGACAGTACCAGGCTGCCCAGGCTGGGCGCCAGGATCGGCATCAGGCCGAACACCAGGGTCAGTTGGGCCATGATCCGCGCCCCCTGGGCGCCGGTCGCGATATCGCGCACGATCGCGCGCGGCACCACGACGCCGGCCGATCCGCCCAGCGCCGCCAGAAAGCGCCAGATGCAGAACATGTGATAATCCGCCGACAGCGCGCAGCCGGCCGAGGCGATGCTGAACAGCGTCAGTCCGCCCAGCAGCGGCACGCGCCGCCCCAGCCGGTCCGACAGCGGCCCCTGCGAGAACTGCCCGATCGCCAACCCCGCGAACCACGCCGCCAGCGTGATCTGCGCCGATCCGGGCCCACCGCCCAGTTCGCTGTCCACCGCCGGAAAGGCCGGCAGGTACATGTCGGTCGCCAGCGGTCCGATCGCCGTCACCAACCCCAGCAGGATCACCAGCCACGCGGGCAGCGAACCGACGGGAATGCGATGGCGATAGGCAAGGGTGGAGGAGGAACTGGAAAACGACATGGGGAATGCGCCGTGAACCCGAATGGCAAGGGGACCGTATGTCACGGTTTCCGCGCCGCATGTCCATTGCATTCGGCACACGTGACGCCGCGCAGAGACATGGCAGACACGCGCCGGCGGTTGGATTGGCGGCCGCGACCCGCTATGTCACCTCCGCTGTCTCAGCGCCTGTAAACCACTCCGCATGAGGTCCCTCCGATGAGTGATACGCCCCCCGATCGCCTGTCCGCCAATACCGAAAGCCCGTTCCACAATGCCGCCCTGCTGGAGCGCGGGATCGGCGTGCGCTTCAAGGGGGTCGAGAAAACGAATGTCGAGGAATATTGCATCAGCGAGGGCTGGGTGCGGCTGGCCGTCGGCCGGACGACGGACCGGCGCGGCAACCCGATGACGATCAAGCTCCAGGGCCCGGTCGAAGTCTGGTTCAAGGACAAGGAATGATCCTGCCAGCCGCCCGGCTGACCTCCGAAATTCGCCTACGCACGTCGCAGGCAAGAGACTAGGATCGGCCTCCGTACGGACACCAGCGTAAGGAGACATCCATGGCCCCGACCCAGACGGATATTCCGGACAGCGACCGCTTCACCGTCGTCATCGTCGGCGGCGGGGCGGCGGGCCTGACCGTCGCCGCGCGCCTGCGCCGTGCGCGGCCCAACCTGTCGGTCGCGGTCATCGACCCCGCCACCACCCATGCCTACCAGCCCGGATGGACATTGGTGGGGGCCGGCGTCATGGCCCTCAAGGACACGCTGCGGCAGGAAGGCGGGCTGATCCCCAAGGGGGTACGCTGGCTGCGGGCGGCCGTCGCCTCCTTCACTCCGGAAGAGAATATCGTCACCCTGACCGACGGCCGGCGTATCGGTTATCGCCGCCTGGTGGTCTGTCCCGGCCTGCAACTGGATTGGGGCAAGATCGACGGCCTGGTGGACACGCTGGGCCGCAACGGCGTGTGCAGCAATTATTCGCGCGACACGGTCGAATATACCTGGGCCTGCATCCAGTCGCTCAAGGGCGGGACGGCGCTGTTCACCCAGCCTCCCATGCCCATCAAATGCGCCGGCGCACCGCAGAAGATCGCCTATCTGGCCTCCGACCACTGGCGGCGCGAGGGCGTGCTGAGCCGCATGAAGGTGGAATTCGATGTGGCGGGCGATGCGCTGTTCGGCGTGAAATATTTCGTGCCGTCGCTGCAGGATGCCATCGATTATTACGGCATCGACCTGCATCTCAAGCATAATCTGGTGGCGGTCGACGGGCCGAAGCGCGTGGCAACCTTCGCCGTCACCGCACCCGACGGCAGCAGCAGCATGGTCACGCGCAGCTTCGACATGCTGCATGTCACCCCGCCGCAGAGCGCGCCGGATTTCATCAAGTCCAGCCCGTTGGTCAACGAAGCCGGCTGGCTGGATGTCGATGCCACCACCCTGCGTCATGTCCGTTTCGACACCGTGTTCGGCCTGGGCGACGTCATCGGCACCAGCAACGCCAAGACGGCCGCCGCCGCCCGCGCCCAGGCGCCGGTGGTGGTCGAGAACCTGCTGGCCTCGCTCGACGGCCGCCCGCTGGCGGGGGCGTATGACGGCTATGGCGCCTGCCCGCTGACCGTGTCCTACGGGCGGGTGGTGCTGGCGGAATTCCTCTATGGCGGCGTGCCGGCCCCCAGCTTCCATTACGACCAGCGCAAGCCCAGCCGCTTCGCCTGGTTCCTCAAGACCAAACTGTTCCCGCAGCTTTACTGGAACATGATGCTGACCGGCCGTGACGTGCAACTGCCGCACAAGCCGGTCAAGGACGCCTGATGCTGTATCTGTTCCCCCTGGAACGCGCGCTCGCCCGCCTGAACGAAGGCTGGGTGCGGCATGTCGCGCATCCAGATGACGAGCAGTTGCGGGACGGCCTGATTCAGCGTTTCGAATTCACCTATGAATTGAGCCACAAGGCGCTGAAGCGGTTCCTGGAAGAAAACGCAGCCTCGCCCGAGGAATATGACCGGATGGGTTTTCCGGACCTGATCCGTTCCGCCAACGAGGCAGGCCTCCTCAAGAGCTCCTGGGCGGAATGGAGCGTGTTCCGCAAGATGCGGAACCTGACCAGCCACACTTACAACGAGGCGTCTGCAAAGCAGGTCGTGGCGATCATTCCGACTTTCAGCGAGGAGGTGGGATTCCTTCTGGCCATGCTGAAGGACCGCGCGCCGTGACGGTGGAACCCGTCATGTCGGCGGCCGAGCGGGCCGTGGTCATGCGGATATTGGACGAGATCGTGCCCGAACGGGAGGTGCGGGCTTTCGGGTCGCGCGTGACCGGAAAGGCCAAGCCCTATTCCGATCTCGATCTGGCGGTCATGGGCGACGAACCGTTGCCCATGGCAACGCGCGCCAGGCTGGAGGAAGCGTTTACCGACTCGATCCTGCCTTGGAAGGTCGATGTGCTGGACTGGGCATCGACCGACGAAGGCTTCCGGGGAATCGTCGAAAGGGAATGTGTGGTCCTGAAGGAGAAGAATCCCAGGCCGTAGGGCGGCGTCCCGTCTACCGCTCGTCGATTGCCCGCTTCGGCAGCAGCGCCGGCACGAAGATCAGCGTGGCCAGCAGGGTGCAGGCCAGCGACAGCAGCAGCAGCCTGCCCATGCTGGCGGTGCCCGGATGGTGCGACGCCGCCAGCGAGCCGAAGGCGGTGCTGGTGGTCAGGGCCGAGAACAGCACCGCCCGCGCCGTGGGGCTGGACAGCGGCGCGCGCACCCCCGCCCGCCAGTTCATGACGAAATAGATGTTGAACGACACACCCACGCCCAGCAGCAACGGCAGGGCGATGATGTTCGCGAAATTGAGCTGTTCCGGCACCATGATGATCAGGATCACCGTCATCAGTGCCGACAGCAGCAGCGGCGCCAGCACCAGGGCCATGTCCAGCACGCGGCGCAGCGCCACCAGCAGGATCACCGCGATCATGCCGATAGCCGACAGCGCGGCGAAGACGAAGGCCCGGACCATGGTGGCGGCGCTCTCCACCACGTCCACCGCCGGGCCGCCGGCATCGGGCGCGACGCTGGTGATTTGGGTGACGTAGCGGCGCAGGTCGGCATTGCTGTCCATGCCCGCCTTGGGATGCACCGAGACGATGGCGCGGCCGTCGGGCAGCAGATAGTCCTGCCGGATGGACGGCGGCACGTCATCCAGGGTCACGGCATGGGCCCCCAGCATCTGGCGCAACTGGTCGAGCTGCGCGGGCAGGAAGCGGACCAGCGCGGTGTTGGCCGCCATCAGTCGCTCGTCCGGCGCGTGCGACAGCCGATCCAGCGCCGACTGGATACGGCGCAGCGGGTCGTGCGGGTCCAGCCGGTCCAGCACGGCGCCCAGATCATGCGCCGCCTTGGCGGCCGAGGCGCGCAGGGCAGCGGCATCCGGCGCCGGGCGCGGGTTGGGCACCACCAACGTCGGCAGCAGGATCGACGCCGCATCCTGCACCATCGCCAGCTTGGGCGTCTGGTCGGCAGGGACCAGCGTGCCCAGCCACATCGCATCATCCACCATCGGCAGGCGCGACAGGCGGTCGGCCAGCGCCTGGGCCTGGTTCAGGTCGGGCACCAGAACCTCCGCGCCATAGGGCGAGGATTGCGGGTCCTTCATCAGCAGCTTCAGGGTCAGCATTCCTTCGGAATGCGGGTCCTTGGTATGCAACGGGTCGGCATCGAAGGTCAGTACCGGGATCAGGGCCGCCCCCAGCACCGCCAGAAAGGTGAAAACGCTGAGGATCTGGGTGCGATAGACGCGCACCGCGCGGTCCGCCGGCCGCGCGAAGGCAAAGCCCGCCACCTGCTGGTCGAGCGGCGGATGGAACAGCAGCAGCAGCGCCGGCAGCAGCGTGACGGTGCAGATAAAGGCGATCAGCATGCCGAAACCGGCGATCAGCCCCAGTTGCGCCACCCCGACAAAGGCGGTGGGCGTAAAGGCCAGGAAGCCGGCCATCGTCGCCATGGCGGCCACCAGGATCTGGTGGCCGGTTTCCTCGCCAGTATGTTCCAGCGCCGTCCGGATCGGTGGAATCTGGCCCGAGGGCAGGCGCTGGGCGCGGAATCGCACCGAGAACTGGATCGCGAAATCAACCGCGATACCCACGAACAGCACTGCGAAGGCCACCGAGATCAGGTTCAGCGTCCCGACCGCCAGGGCGGCGAAACCGGTCGTCAGGATCAGCCCCACGACCAGCGTCACGACGATGGGCACGATGATCCGCCAACTGCGCACCGCCAGGAACAGCCACAGCGTGACCAGTACCAGCGACCCCACAAGTCCCGCCACCATGCCCTGGGCAACGGTGGCGAATTCCTCGTCATTGATCTGCACATCGCCGGTGATATGGACCCGCGCATGGCCCGAGCGCACGAATTCCAGCCCGGCGATCGCCTGGCGCATCGCGTCGCTGGCCTCACCCCCCGGCTGGAACGATCCGTAATCCAGGCGCGGCCGGGTCACGACGAAGACATATTTGCCGGCCAGGTCGGCCAGGCTGCCGGCCAGCATCCGCTCCCACGACAAAGGCTGGGGGGTGCCGTCGGCGGCCTGTTCCAGCGTGTTGGCAAAGCCATTCAGCGCCGGCTGGAAACTCTTCAGGTCGGCCTGCCCCTGCGACACGCCCAGCGCGATCAGCGACAGCGCATCGAACAGGCCGCGCCCCGACGGGTCGGCCGCCAGCCCGCCCAGGAAGGGCTGCGCGGTCACGGTCGTATCCAGCACCGAAGCCAGGCTCTTCTGGTCCAGGAACAGCAGCCCGTTGCGCACCAGATAGGGGTCGTCCTGCGGGATCGTCACCGACAGGAAATGTTTGGTGTCATGGCGCAGCCGTGCGGCCAGTTCCCGCGCCGTAACCTGCGCCTCTTCCGGCAGGTCGGCGTCGATGACCGCCACCATCTGGTCCTGGTTCTGGGGAAACAGGCGCGCCAGCTCGTCCGACCGCTGTTTCCACGGCAGGGTGGACGAAAACATCGTCCCCGTATCGGTCGTGACCCCCAGCCGCTTCATGCTGCACAGAACCGCTCCCCCGGCCAGCAGCGCGAACAGCACCAGTGTGAGCACGGCATGGCGGGCACAGACCGCCACCAGGCGACCGATCGGAATGGACGGCATGATTCGTAATTCAGCCCTTGAGATGCGGACGGCGCGACTGCAACGAAGGCGATGCCACGCGATGGGGGATCGTTTGACCCATGATGACGGCCAGATGCAAGGCGCATGTTCGGCATGTCGCCTTGCCCGTCAACGCAGGTGAAGTCGTTTCGGAACGCGCCAGAGCCTCAGGGCAGAAGAAAAACAGCAGGTTAAGGCAAGATGTGGCCCCAGGGCCGCGCCAGGACCATCAATGGCCCGGCAGGCCGACGCCGTGGTCCAGCTTGCGGGCCGGCCCCTGCCAGTGGGTTTCCATCCACTGCCAGCCGGCCAGCGCCGGCAGGCCCCAGGCGATCTCGCGCAGCCGCTTGATCAGCGACAGTCCGATGGAAACCGCTGGCGGCAGGCCGCACAGGCTGCCGATCAGGATGAACCCTCCTTCGGACACGCCCAGGGCGCCCGGCACGGCAAAACCCACCGATTTGGCTGCCTGTCCCACGCTTTCAATCACGAAACCGTGGGCAAGCGAGCGATCCTGGCCCATGAAATGCAGGATCAGACACACCTCGACCGCCCCCAGCGACCAGGCGACAAGCTGGGCGAAACCCGCCCGCACCGCGTGGCCCGGCGCCGTGTACAGCCCCATGATCTCGCCATGCAGGCCGCGAATGCTCTCGACCCCCGTCCAGCCCAGATGGGCGGCAATGCGCACCAGCAGCCGCTCGACGACCGAAAGCGCGCCCAGGCACTGGCTGCCCAGGAACACCGCCCCCAGCAGCAGCGCGACGCCCGCGCTCTCCACCAGTTCGTCCGTCACCGACGACCGCTTGACCAGGCACAGCAGCAGCCCCAGCCCCAGCAGGGTAAAAATCACCTGGCTCAGCAGTTCGATCGTCAGGTCGCAGATCGTTGCCGCTGCCGCCCGGCGCAGGCCGGGCCCGCGCCGCGCCAGCAGCCGGGCAGAGATCACTTCGCCCCCCACCTGGGCCACCGGCAGCAGATTATTCACGCCCTCGCGCACGCAACGCAGTGCCACATAGTCCCGCAGCTTCAGGTGGGGTTCATCCCGCCCGGCGATGATCTGCCAGGATCGGGCGGAGAGCAGGACCTGAATGGCATGAAACATGATCGCGGCCAGGATTCCCCAGCCGCCGACCATGACCAGATGCAGGATGGCATGCACACCGAAGCGGGACAGCAGCCAGAGCGTGAGCGCCATGCCGAACAACCCGGCGGCCAATGTCACCAGCTTCATCCCGTGTCCCCGCGTTCCGGCCCTGCCAGACCCTGTGCCGGCCTCCACCGGCATGCGGGGATAGCGTATCAGCCCTTGATTTTGCGTATCAAGGCCAGACTTTCCACACAGGCCGCCGCAGCTTCACGCCCCTTGTTATGTTCGTCGTCGCGCGACCGCAGGAAGGCCTGCTCATCGGTGTAGGTGGTCAGCACGCCGAACGCCACCGGCACTTCGGTGGCCAGCGAGGCCTGCATCAGCCCCACCGCGGCACCCAGGCTGATGAATTCGAAATGGGCGGTATCGCCCTTGATCACGCAGCCCAGGCAGACCACCCCCTCGTACCGCCCGGTGCGGGCCAGGGTCTGGGCCAGCAGCGGCAGTTCATAGGCGCCGGGGGCATACAGCACATCCTCGTCCGCGACGGTGATGCCGTGCTCGCCCAGCCATTCCAGCGCACCGTCGCGCAGGCCGTGGGTCACCGTCTCGTTGAAACGGCTGACCACGATCGCCAGGCGCGGCGGCCGGGCGAAGGTAAGGTCGGGCGAGGTGGAAGGCTTGTTGGTGCTCATGGTCCGTTTCTTACTCCGCCGCTGCGTCGATCGCGGCAAAAAGCTGGTGCCCCATGCGGGTGCGCTTGGCATCCAGATAGGCGCGGTTGAAGGGGTTGGGCGCGATTTCCAGCGGCACGCGCTCGCGGACGGCAAAGCCGTGCTGCTCCATCGCCGTGACCTTGGCCGGGTTGTTGGTCATCAGGTCCAGCGTGCGTACCCCCAGCGCGCGCAGGATCGCCCCGGCCGCCGTCCAGTCGCGCGCATCGGCCTCGAAGCCCAGCCGGTGGTTGGCATCCACGGTGTCCAGCCCGCGATCCTGCAAGGCATAGGCGCGGATCTTGTTGGCCAGGCCGATGCCCCGCCCTTCATGCCCGCGCAGATACAGCAGCACCCCGCTTTCGGCCGCGCCGATGCGCGCCAGCGCGCCCTGCAACTGGGCGCCGCAATCGCAGCGCATCGAGCCCAGCGCGTCGCCGGTGACGCATTCGGAATGCAGCCGCACCAGCGGCACGGCGTCGCGCCGGCCGGGGTCGCCCTTCACCAGCGCGACATGCTCCGTCCCGTCAGCGGCACGAAAGGCATGGATCACCAGGTCTTCGCCGCCATAGATGCTGGGCAGCGCGGCCTGTGCCACCTTCTCGATCCGTGCTTCCGACGAGGCGATGGCAGCGGCCTCGCGCTCCCGCAGCCAGTCCACCAGTTCCGCGATCGACAGGATCGGCAGCTTGTGGCGTTCGGCATACGGGCGCAGGTCGGACATCCGCGCCATCGACCCGTCCTCGTTCATGATCTCGCAGATCACCGCGGCAGGGGCCCGGCCCGCCAGGCGCGCCAGTTCGATCGACGCCTCGGTGTGGCCGTTGCGTGCCAGCACCCCGCCGGGCACCGCGCGCAGCGGAAAGATATGGCCGGGCGAGACCAGGTCGGCCGGTCCGGCATCCGGCGCTACCGCCGCCTGGATGGTCCGGGCCCGGTCGGCGGCGGAAATGCCGGTATCCACGCCTTCGCGCGCCTCGATCGAGACCGTGAAGGCGGTCTCGCGCGGGCTGGTATTCACCCGCGTCATCATCGGCAGGCCAAGCCGCTCGACCAGTCCGGCCTCCAGCGGCAGGCAGACCAGCCCGCGCGCATGCGTGACCATGAAATTGATCGCGGCGGGCGTGACCAGATCGGCGGCCATCACCAGGTCGCCCTCGTTTTCCCGATCCTCGTCATCGACCAGGATCACCATGCCGCCCGCGCGGATCGCCTCGATCGCCGTCCGCAGCGTCGGGCTCATGACCGGTACTGACATAGGGTCTCCACATATTTTGCGATCACGTCCACCTCGACATTCACCGCGTCGCCGGGGGCAAGCGTGCCCAGGCTGGTATGGGTCCAGGTGTGGGGGATGATCATCAGGGCCACAGGGAACTCGTCCGGCCCGGCGCCCGCCGTGCCGGTCGCGCCGATCTCGTTCAGCGTCAGGCTGATGCCGTCCAGGGTGATCGATCCTTTTTCGACCAGATAGCGGCGCAGCGTCATGGGAATGGCAAAGACCACCCGCCGCGCCTCGCCGGCCATTTCGACCGACAGCAGGCGCCCGGTACCGTCCACATGCCCCTGCACGATATGGCCCGACAGCCGGGTGGCCGGGGTCACGGCACGTTCCAGGTTCACACGTCCGCCTTCGGCCAGTCGGCCCAGGCTGGTCCGCTCCAGCGTCTCGATACTGATGAAGAAGGACGCATTCCCCGCCGCGTCGAATGCGGTGACGGTCAGACATACGCCGTTGACCGCGATGCTCTCGCCCATCGACAGGTCGCCGATGCCGGTCGCGATCGCGACATGCAGCGCGCGGTCGCCACGCCGGGCCTGCGTGACGGTGCCCAGATGTTCTATGATGCCGGAAAACATGCTTCCCCTTCAGGCGCCGTCAGCGACGCCGCCAGTTCCGGGAACAGGCGCAGCGGCGTGTCCGTCCCCGTGCGAACGGCCACATCCAGCCGCTCGGTCCCATCCGGACCGACCCCGATGGTCAGCCAGTCGTCCCACAGCCCCGCCGCGCGCAGTGCTGCCAGCAGGCCGGGCCCGGCCTCGACCAGGGCCCACAGCACGCCTGCCGCGCCCAGCGTCTCGGGCAGCCGGGTGATGTCATCGCAGATCCGCACGTCGAATCCCCGTGCGGCCGCGCTCGCGCGCCAGTCCGCCGGCACCCGGCCGTTGCGGTCGCAGACCACCAGCAACCGGGGTGCGCGGCCCGCATGATCGGCCACCCGGCGCACATCCAGCCCCGGCCGGTCGGCCAGCACCGTGCCACCGCCGGTCACGATTGCGTCGGTCGCCCGCCGCAGCCGGTGGGCCAGCGTCAGCGCGGCATCCGATGTAAAGGTGGTCTGCCCGGCAGGCGGGATCATGGAGCCGGAGGCATCCACCGCCTGCTTGACCGTCAGCCACGCCTGCCCGGTGCGTGACCAGTGGGCGAACGGCGCGATCAGCGCCCGGCATGCGGCGGCCGGTTCCGCATCCGGTTCCAGCACATGCACGGTACATCCCCCCGCACTCAGGCGGTCGATGCCACCGCCGGCGACACGCGGATTGGGGTCGGCCACGCCCACCCACACGGTGCGGATCGGCGAAGCCAGAATGGCTTCCGAACACGGGCCGGTGCGGCCGGTATGGTTGCAGGGTTCCAGCGTCACCACCGCGATGGCGGCACGCGCCATCAGCCCCTGTTCGGCACATTGGCGCAGGGCCAGGGCTTCGGCATGCGCCATGCCCGCGCGATGGTGGGCGGCGACGGTCAGGATGTCGCCATGCCGGTCGAGGATGGCGCAGCCGACGGGGGGATTGGGGGCGGTAGCACCCACGAAGCGCGCGGCCTCGTCGAGCGCGGCACGAAATGCGCGCGCGATCAGCGGCGATGCAACAGGGCTGGGCAGGGCGGCAGGCACGGCCCGGCCGGACGGGGCATGCCCCGCTCCATCAGACTCCGCATTGACCGCAGACATAGCCAAAACCAATGGTCCCATCCAGCGGACGGACCCGGGGCACACCAGCCCGACGACACGCCACGAATGGCGCGCCTTGCGGACATCGTTCTCTCTCATCCGGACTATGACCGTCGGCTCCGGAATCACACCGGATCTGCTGTCCCCGCCCGGCCACAGGGCCAGACGGGCGCTCGCGGGCTCATGCGCGGCACGATGGCCGGGCGCAATTACCGCCGGTGGGGATTTTCACCCCGCCCCGAGAACGTCAGTTCAGCCGGTTACGGGAACCGGCACATCGACAGTATTGGGCAAGGGCCCGCAGGAATGCAAGAGGCATGCCCTTGGGCGCCTGCACCCGACGGTTATCGTTCCGACGCGCCGGTCGAGCGGGTTATCGCTTTCTGCGATGCATTGGCCCCCCGCGACACGTCATGGCCGACCGAACTGACATCCTGCCCGGCACCGCGCATCGTATTGCAGGCCGACAGTCCGGCCGACAGGCCCAGCATGGCGACGACCAGCAGGGCGGTACGGGTCATGCCGGAAGCGGAGAAATGTGGCTGGTCCATGGAAGCCTCCTTCATGGATTGATATTACTCAGGAAACCCAGGTGACGGCCGAGAGTTCCCGATCTCTCTCCGGCCCGGCCGCAACTCCCTGGCGGACGATGCTGGCCGTGGGCGGGCCAGACCCCGGGCGCCGTGTCATGGACACGCGCCCCGACCATTCTGCTGGTGGAGCACCTGTCACATCAGAGCCTCGTCCAGTATGAGCAGACCCGCATCCTCTCTCCGCTTGGGATGGCACACTCACGCTTCCTCCCGTCCCCCGACTGGTACCCCACCATTGCCCCTACCCAGTTCGTCGAACATGGCGCGATGCTGCGCGGCATCGTCCATGATCCCACGGCCCTGCTGGACCGCCGTGCTGTCTGCCTCACCGCCTTCCCTCTGAAACCCTGTTACTGATGACCACGCCGCAGCAACCGCCCGGCAAGGATGATTTGCGGGAACTGGGCTGGGATATCCGCACGCACTATTCCTCGCCTCGGGACGATGTGTTTCCCGTAGGTTCGTTCGGTCATACCCGCTTCACAGGTACCCCGCTATGGATGGATCCCGACAGCGGCAGTTTCGTGCTGATCCTCACCAACCGGGTGCATCCGTCGGGTGGTCACAGCATCGTGCGCCTGTGTCACGATGTTGCGACCGAGGTCGCCTGCGCCCTGCTGGCGCACTGACAGCAGATCGCCCGACACCATATCCCGGTTCTACCGGCATCCCTCTCGATGGAGAATTCCGATGGCTTCTTTCACCATCACCCCGCTCATTCTGGCAGGACGCGCATGACGATTCCTCCTGATCCGACCGGTGATACCCTGCCGCCACCTCCCGGCTTCGTTCCCCTGCCAGACTCCCTGGCCAGTGGTTTCAATGTCGCAAGTGGTGGTTTTCTGGTCGCTCAGGAAGCGGGTGCGCTGATTGGCGGTTTTCGTGTGACCGCTGCGTGCTGCAATCGGGCAGGTTTCTGTCATGGCGGTCGGCTGGCGACCGTGTGCGATATCTTCCTGGCGCTGGCGGTCGTCTTTCGGGAGGATCTGCGCGACGATTTCCTGCCCACCGTATCGCTGACGATGGATTTCATGGCGCCGGTCGCCCGTGGGGCCTGGGCAGAATTGCAGGCGGATACGCTGCGCATCACCCGCAGCCTGGTCTTCGCGCAGGGGCTGGTGACAGTGGATGGCATCCCGGCCGCGCGTGCCAGTGCCGTCTATCATCGCACGCCGCCCGCCCGCGACAGCGCGAATTCCATGGGCGCGATCCTGCGCGCCCTTCTGTAATGGGACGCCGCCTTTAGTGGGCGGCGGTGACCGTTGTGGGATCGAACGCACGATTGAGCAGCAGGGCCAGGCGGACTCCCGCTTTCTTCAACTGTTCCGTGACGACGCCGCGCGCCATGGCGTCATATCCCGGCGGCAGGGCCATAGGGGCGGCGTCTTGCTGGCATCCTGAGGGTGAGCCGAGGCTGTATGCGTCAGCGCGGGCCAGTTCGAAGCTCTCCAGGACCCATGCCTTCGGATCGCCCTGTTCCCATTCCTGTTTCTGGCCGGTAGTGATTTCGTGGAACAACTGCTCGGCCAGGTGCTGCGCATTCGGATCGACTTCGGACACCGCCACGGTGTCCCAGTAGCTGTGCAGGTTGACGGTACGCGGGCCGCCCAGCGCCAGACGCACGCAATTGCCGCCTTTGTCGTGATTGTCGGCCGCATGCAGCGGCTGATGCATGTCCGCCACGAAATGAACGACATATTTCAGCGCCAGAGCGCGTTCGTCCGGGCTGGTCGCCGGATCGGCGAGTTCCTGTTCGAAGGCATCCAGACGGTCGATGACGCAGTCCTTTGCCGGCCCGGCGCTGGCGGGCACCGAGGAGGCGGGAAAACCGTGGCAGGCCGATGCCAGGTCGGGATGATCGATCTCGATATCGACGAAATGCCACTCCCCGGTTTCGGGATGTGTGCGACGCCAGACATCCGCCCAGACCGCCCGCCCCATCAGGTCGGGGCCGGTGAGGGTGTCATGGTCGCTGGCCAGGATCGTATCGACGGTGTGTCGGCTGGCGGGCGTCAGGTAATCCCAGGCCAGGGCCGCGATCACCTGATGGCCTTCGACGCCCCATGCGTCGGCTTTCTGCGGCACGGCCAGAAATCCCAGCAGCAGCGAAGCCGCCCCGATTACGCCCATGCCCGCGCACCTGCTGTTTCTCCACACCCGGTCGGCCATGCTTCCTCCTCGCCGCTTGCACCCGTCCGGTGTCCACCGCCGGAAGGTGGTGGTACTCTGCCATGCCCGCTCGCCCTCTGGAACCGCATCCGGCTCTTGTCATGGAGATGAAAAAAATCGCTCAAAGGGGGTTGTCGTGTCCCGATCTCTCGGTTAAACAGCGCCCCACGACGCACCCGTAGCTCAATTGGATAGAGCACCAGACTACGAATCTGGGGGTTAGAGGTTCGAGTCCTTTCGGGTGCGCCATTCTCCTAAAAAATCAGATGCCTAATTCCCGGTATTCAAGAGGTGGATGCTTGCGGGCTCCGCCGGTCTTATGCTCGGGAAGGGTGCGTGAGGCGGGAGAAGGGCGAGATCCGATGTTCTTCGTGCTCAAGGCGGCATTGTCCGGCATCATCGTTGCCGTGGTTTCGACCGTAGCGCGACGGTATCCTGGCTTCGGCGCCCTGATCGCGTCACTCCCGCTGATTTCGATATTGGGTATGCTCTGGCTCTGGCAGGAGACCCGGGACCCGGTGCGGATGGAGGCCCATGTCGGTGCCACCTTCTGGTATGTCATTCCGTCGTTGCCGATGTTTCTGCTGATTCCGTGGATGATGCGGCATGGCATCCCTTTCTACGGTGCGCTGGCAGTGGGATGCGGTGTTACAATATTGCTCTACGGACTGAGCGTGTGGTGCGCGGGGCGAATGAGTATAGGCCTGTAAGAACGAAATGCTGCGCTGATTTCTTGTCTTTACTGAAAAAGGAAAAAAATCGCGAACCGCCCGAAATTTTTATTCTTTAAAAAAGAATATAATCATGCCAGGATAACCTTATCCGGCATCGTGTATATTCATGATATTCTCTATAGATATCCTGGATATTGGAAGAATCGGCATGATCTGTCGCCGAGCTTGTGTTAGGAAATAGTGACGGAATAGGGCGTCCTGAAAAGAAAATGTGTGCCATAATGAAACGAGCCGCGGTCGTTGCCATGGTCGCATTTGCGCTGTCGGATTGCGCGCATTCCGCTGCTCGGCACAATGACCCTCGTGCTGCCCTCTTTCGTCATGTGGATGGCGACTCCTCCGTGGACGGGTCTGCCGGCATGGCTGACGATGGCAAGATGCATGGTCAGGTCACGTTGGGCGTGGCGTCAGCATCGGGAGAAACATCGCGGGGGCGGTGGAGTTGCGATGGGTATGAGGGAGGATGCCGGATGGCGGGCAACAGGGGCCCTGGTCTATCGGGATGGCGAACGGATGGACACGCGGCGGGCTTGACCTGCCGGCCACCCTTCGGAGCGCAACCGCGAAGCACCTCATGACGGAGAGTGGTGGCGATCTGCTGGCATTCTCCGAGCCCACGATCCTGGGCCCGCCGGTCCGGCCGCCCGAACGGTCGGGGTTCGGCAGCCTGCTGATCGACCGTGCCGTGAGCCATGACCTCAAGGGAACGGCGACCCGCCATTGTGGAACGTCTGCTCGCCGACGTTCTTTTTTCTGCTGAAAAGCGAATGAAGAATTGGGGCCCGCGACCTTGAAAGACCAGAGCATCCTTGTCCTGGAAGATGAATTCATCATCGCGATGGAGCTGGAAGACGTGCTGGGGGCGGAGCATGGGGCCCGTGTCCACATTGCGTCGACGCTTCAGGATGCCTTCGATATCCTGAACAATTACGCGGTCGATCTGGCCATTCTCGATGTCAATATCGATGGGGAGAGTTCCCTGCCCGTCGCGCGGGCCTTGTCCGAAGGCGGGATTCCGTTCCTGTTCGCCACCGGCTACGGATCGGCGTCATCGGTGATCGAAGCGTTTCCGGGTGTTTCGGTCCTTGCGAAACCCTACACGATGTCCAGCGTTGTCGCTGCCCTGGATAAAATGATGCGTCGCGGTGGCTGACGGGAAATCGTGGCGGCAGGAAGACCTGGCGGTCCGTTCTTTCAGTGCCTGTCGGTCAGGGCCAGCTTGAGGCCGAAGCCCATGAAGATGCAGCCGGTCAGGCGATCGAGCCGCCGGACGACGGCGGCGGGCGACAGTCTGCGGGTCGCCTCGGTGGCGTCCCCCGAAAAAACCGTGCGCGGACGCAGAAGCATGCCGATACCGAGATAGAACAGGTAGGCGGCGCCGGCCCATTTCACGATATTGAAGGCGAGCGTCGAAGCCGCGAGCAGCGCCGTCAGCCCGAATGCCGCGCTGACGCCCCAGACCAGCAGGCCGCCCGTGATCCCCAGCGATGCGCCCAGCCCGCTTTTTGCCCCCGATATGGTCGAGGTGCGCAGGACGGTTGCCGTGTCCAGGCCGGGTGACATCGTGAAAACGGCCGCCGATACCGTAAAGGCGGCCAGGGACATGGTGATGGTCTGCATGGAAATCTTGCCGATTGCGGGATGAGCCGGAGAGTTACGAAGGTGGGTATCCGCCTTCGTGAACCAGGTCGAGATCGCCGAAGCGGGTGAATTCGCCCTCGAAGAACAGATGCACGGTGCCGGTGGGGCCGTGACGCTGTTTTTCCAGGATCAGTTCGGCCCGGTTGTGCGCCAGGTCCATCTTGCGTTGCCAGTCTTCCAGCGCCGTCTGGTATTTTTCGGTCGAATCGTAGGCCGTTTCCTTGGGCTGGCGCTGTTGCAGATAATACTGGTCGCGATAGACGAACATCACCGCGTCGGCGTCCTGCTCGATCGAGCCCGATTCACGCAGATCCGACAGCATCGGCCGCTTGTCCTCGCGGCTTTCGACCTGGCGCGAGAGCTGGGACAGCGCGATCACCGGTACGCTGAGTTCCTTGGCGATCGCCTTCAGCCCCTGGGTGATCATGGAAATTTCCAGCACGCGGCTTTCCGGCCGCGTACCCACCGAAGGACGCATCAGTTGGAGGTAATCGACCACCACCAGGCTCAGCCCCTTGGTGCGGGCCAGCCGGCGGCAGCGCGTGCGCATGGCCGACAGCGAGATGGCGGGCGTGTCGTCGATATGCAGCGGCAATTGCGCCAGTTCGCGCGTGACCTGGACGAAGCGGTCGAATTCCCTCTGTCCGATCTCGCCCCGGCGGATGCGTTCGCCCGACACGCTGGCCTGCTCCGACAGGATACGGGTGGCCAACTGCTCGGCCGACATTTCCAGCGAGAAGATGGCCACCGACCCCTTGGTCTGGGTGCCCGGCGGCGCGTCCTCGGCCTCGCGCATCAGGGCGCGGGCGGCGCTGAAGGCGATCTTGGTCGCCAGCGCCGTCTTGCCCATGGCCGGTCGCCCGGCCAGGATCAGCAGGTCGGACGGGTGCAGGCCGCCGGTCTTCTTGTCCAGGTCGCGCAGGCCGGTCGTCAGGCCGACCACGTCGCCGGTGCGGTGGAAGGCCTTTTCGGCCACGTCCAGCGCGTCGGCCAGGGCACGGTCGAAACTGGTGAAGCCGCCATCCTGTCCCTTGTCGGTGGCTAGGCGGAACAGCGCCTCTTCGCCCGCCGCGATCTGGTCCACGCCGTCCAGTTCCGGACGGGCGCCGAAGGCGTTGTTCACGACCTCCTCGCCGATCTCGATCAATTGGCGGCGGACCCAGGCATCGTGGATCACCCGGCCGTAATCGCCGGCATTGATGATGCCGACCATCGCCGTCAGCAGGCGGGCCAGATAGGCCATGCCGCCGACCGGTTCCAGCACGCCGGAATGCTCGAACTCGCTGCGCAGGGTGACCGGGTCGGCCAGTTGCCCGGCTTCGATCCGCCGTGCGATGGCGTCGAAGATCCGGCCGTTCACCGCGTCGGCGAAATGGGCGCCGGTCAGGAAGTCCGACACGCGCTCATAGGCGCGGTTGTTGGTCAGCAGCGCGCCCAGCAGGGCCTGTTCCGCCTGCATGTTGGCGGGGGGCTGGCGCTGGGTCAGGCCCAGCAGGGAGCCGTCCCCGGCGCGGGACTCGGTCTGGGTGGTATCGATCTGGTTCACCCGTTCCTCCTAGCAGACAGCCGGACGACGACACAGGGGCCAACGCATGGCGGCATGGTTGGTGGACGATCCGGTGCCTCAGCCTTCGAAACCGGCGACGAATCCGGGGAGGCCCTTCTGGCGGGCTGTCTGGAGCCGGGCCGCGACCAGGATCGACCGGGCCTCGGCAATCGCCTGGTCCAGGTCGGAATTCACGATGACGTGGTCGAATTCCTGCCAATGGGCGATTTCGTCACGTGCCGCCGTCATGCGCTTTGCGATTTCTTCCGGATGGTCCGAGGCGCGGCCGTGCAGGCGCCGTTCCAGTTCCGCCAGCGAGGGCGGCAGCACGAACAGGCTGATCACGTCATGGGGCAGCGCCGCGCGGATCTGCCGGTGGCCCTGCCAGTCGATATCGAAGACCATGTCGCGCCCTTCGGCCAGGGCGGCCTCGACCGGGCCGCGCGGGGTGCCGTAGCCCCGGCCGAACACGGTTGCCCATTCCAGCAGCTCGCCGGTCGCGGCCATCCGCTCGAACTGTTCCATGGTGCGGAAATGATAATGCACGCCGTCGCTTTCGCCCGGACGGGGTTGGCGGGTGGTGACCGACACGGAATGCAGCAACTGGGGCTCGGCCGCGCGCAGGGCGTTGGCGATGGTCGATTTTCCGGCACCCGAGGGCGCCGAGATCACCAGGCAGACCCCACGCCGCGCCACATGCGGCCGGGCGGACGGGCCGTGTCGTTCCCTGCTGGGCGTCATCGTCGGCATATCCCCCTGATCCTCGTCCGTTCCGATACGATTCCGCGCCGGCCCGGCACGGATTTGCGGTCTTTTATCAGGCAGTCTCTATTCTGGCGAACATGAAACGGGACATGATTCTGATCACCGGGGCCTCGTCGGGCATCGGGCGGGCGATCGCCCTTCATCTGGCGGCCCCCGGCGCCGTATTGCATCTGGGCGGGCGCGATGCGGGGCGGCTGGAGGCGGTGGGGCGGGACTGTGCCGCACGGGGCGCGCGTGTGCTGGCCCGGCGCCAGGACGTGCGTGACGCGGAGGGTATGGCGGCATGGATCGGCGATGCCGGGCCGCTGGATCTGGTGTTCGCCTGCGCCGGCATCACGGCTTCCACGTCGCCGCGTTCCACCGGCGCGCCGCGCGAGTCCGAGGGGCAGGTCCGGCGTATGCTGGACGTCAATCTGGGCGGGGTGATCAACACCGTGCTGCCGGCGCTGGAGGTGATGGGCGGGCAGGCGCCGGACGGGCAGGGAGTGCGCGGGCGGATCTGCGCCATTGCCTCGGTCGCCGGGCTGGTCTCGTTTCCCGGCACGCCGTCCTATTGCGCGTCGAAGGCGGCGGTGGACCGGTTCATGGTCGCGACGGGGGGCAATGTGGCGGGTGACGGCATCCGGCTGTCCAGCGTCTGCTGCGGGTTTGTCCGTACGCCCATGGTGGCGGCCAACGATTTTCCGATGCCGGGCCTGACCGAGGTGGATGAAGCCGCCGCCGCGATCCTGCGCGGGGTCGCGGCCGGCCGGCGGCGGATCGTCTTTCCCTGGTGGCTGGTGGCCGGGTCGCGGCTGATGGATCTGCTGCCGCCGCGATGGGCCGAGGCCTATTATAATCGCCAGCCTGCCGGCCAGGCCGGGTCGATGCCCGAGACGGGCGGCATGTCGTCCTGACGGACGGCTTGCCACCGCTGTGGGTTCACGCCACGATTGGTGCGGCGTCATCATGATCGGGGGTCCGGGCTGTTGCCGATGTCCTTTCTGCGTCCCCCTTCCATGGAGGAGCTTGGCGCCGCCGCCGTTTCCCGCCCGGTCGCGTCCGAACGCAAGACCATGCCCATCGACCGGGTGTTCTGGAGCCATTTTTCGCCCAATCTCGGCCCCGGCGGCTGGGTGACGGGGGCGTTGCTGGTCTCGCTGGGGCTGGATTTCCGCTTCGGCCTGCTGGCGATCGTGATCGGCAATGTGGTCGGCGCGCTGCCGGTGGCGCTGGCCGCCGCGATCGGCCCGCCCACGGGACTGACGCAGATGGAGGCCTCGCGCCGCGCGCTGGGGCGGCTGGGCGTGCGCCCACCGGCCTTTCTCAACTGGATCTACTGCGTCGGCTGGGATGCGGTGAACAACGTGCCCGCCGCCACGGCGCTGATCGCGTTCCTGTCGATCGTGGCCGGGGCCGCGCCGCCTTTCTGGCTGGCGCTGGGCGTGCTGGCCACGCTGCAGATGGTGGCCAGCATCTATGGCCACGACATGGTGCAGGCGTTGCAGAAATATCTGGGGGCGGCATTGCTGGCGGCCTTTACGGTCATTGGGCTGCAATCGGCCTGGCATGGGGTGGCGCTGCCGCATGCGGCGCATCCGCCCGGCATTGCGACCATGCTGCTGGCGGTGGCGATCCTGGCCAGTTTCAACCTGTCCTGGGCGTCCTATTCATCGGACTATACGCGCTACCTGCCGGCGGAGACCCCGCCGGGGCGGGTGGTGTGGCTGGCGCTGGCCGGGCTGCTGGGGTCTGCCGTGCCGTTCCAGATCCTTGGCCTGCTGACGGCCGCCAGCATCGCCGAGCCGTCGCCGACGGCGGTGATTGCCAGCCTGCAGCACGCGGCAGGCCCGCTGGGACCGATGGTGTTGGCCGTCATTGCCCTGTCGTCGATCACGGGCAATGCCTTCAACGACAATACCGCCAGCTACAGCCTGATTTCGGCCGGGGTGCATATCCCCCGGGTCCTGGCCGCGATCGTCACCGCCCTGCTGGGCTATGGGCTGGCGGTGGCTGGGGCCGGGCGGTATGCGGCGCTCTATACCGATTATCTGGTGGTGACGATGTACTGGATCGCGCCATGGATCGGAATCGTGCTGGCGGACTGGTATTTCGGCGACCGCACGGTGCATCCGGTTCCTCCGGGCTGGACGCGCGGGGCGAGCATCTTCATGATCGTTTCGGTGGCGACCATCCTGCTCTTCTCGACCAGCCAGCTTTATACCGGTCCGGTCGCCCGATGGTTGGGCGGAGCCGATATCGGCTATTATGTGGGCTTCTTCGTCGCGGCGTTGTGGTACGGCCGGAGCGGGGCACGGCCTCGGGGGTGGAAAGCTGATGCATAGGCCGTCGTCATCCGCTATGCGCATCGCCGTATGAATCCCTGCCGTCCTTTCATTCTGCGCCCGGTGACGACGACGCTGATCGCGCTGGCACTGGTGCTTGCGGGCCTGTTCGCCTACCGCGCGCTGCCGGTCGGGGATCTGCCGAACATTTCGGTTCCGGTCATCTATGTGGTGGCGACCCAGCCGGGGGCCTCGCCGCAGCAGATGGCGACGTCGGTGACCACGCCGCTGGAACGGCGGCTGGGCCAGATTGCCGGCATCAGTTCGATCGAATCTGATTCGACCGACAGCACCGCCTTCATCCTGCTGACCTTCGACGACAGCCGGAACATCGACGGCGCGGCCAACGACGTGCAGGCGGCATTGCGCGCCGCCATGCAGGACATGCCGACCACGCTGCAGCTGGTGCCGCAATACTGGAAGGCCAATCCGGCCGACAATCCGATCATGATCATGGCGCTGACGTCGGACAGCCGGCCGACGGCCGATCTGTACGATGTCATGAAGACGCATCTCCAGCCGATGCTGTCGCAGATCAAGGGCGTGGGCTGGATCGAGATCGCGGGCAGCTCGGCCCCGGCCGTGCGGGTGGAGATGAATCCCTACCCGCTGTTCAAATACGGAATCGGCTTCGAGGATATCCGTTCGGCCCTGGCCTCGGCCAATGCCAACACGCCCAAGGGCTATATCGATGTCGGGCCGCAGCGCTACACGATCGCGACCAACGACCAGGCCCGGCATGCGGCGGAATATCGGGACCTGGTGGTGGGGTACCGCGGCGGGCGGCCGGTGCGGCTGGCCGACGTCGCCTCGGTCGTCGATGGGGTGGAGAACGAGCGGCAGAGCGGTTATTTCAGCGGGCATCGCGCGGTCATGGCCGTTATCCGGCCGCAGCCCGGCGCCAATGTCATCCATGTGATGGACGAGATTCAGGCCCGTATCCCCAGCATGCAGGCCGCCCTGCCGTCGGGCATCACGCTGATACCGGGCATGGACCGGTCGATCACCATCCGGGCCTCGCTGACCGATACGCAGGTCACGCTGCTGATCTCGGTGCTGCTGGTGGTGGGGGTGGTGCTGGTGTTCCTGCGCGCGCCGCGCTCGACCCTGATCCCGGCGGTGACGGTCCCGATCTCGCTGGCGGGTACGCTGGCGGTGATGTATCTGCTGGGCTTCTCGCTGGATACGCTGTCGCTGATGGCGCTGACGATCGCCACCGGCTTCGTGGTCGATGATGCGATCGTGGTGGTGGAGAACATCGCCCGCCACATGGAAGACGGGATGCCGCGCCGCGAGGCCGCGCTGCTGGGCTCGGGCGAAATCGCCTTTACCGTGCTGTCGATCACCATCGCCCTGGTCGCGGTGTTCCTGCCGCTGCTGCTGATGCCGGGCACGCCAGGCAAGATCTTCTTCGAATTCGCGATGACGCTGGCTACCGCCGTCACGGTCTCGCTGTTCCTGTCGGTCACGCTGACGCCGATGATGTGCGGGCTGCTGCTGGATGTGGCCCATGGGGCACCGCTGCCCGCCGGTGCGTCGGCGCTCCGGCGGGGCCTGCGCCGCCTGTCGGACGGGATCGAGGCGGTGTTCGTGGCGATTTTGAACGCCTATGTCCGCTCGCTGGACCGCGCGCTGCGGCATCGGTGGCTGATCCTGGCTACCCTGCCGCTGAGCCTGGTGGCGACGGTCGCCATTATCGTCGTGATGCCCAAGAACATCATCCCCAAGGAGGATGTCGCGCTGATCGTCGGCTATTTCCGGGGTGACGAATCCGGGTCGTTCCAGAAGATGGACGAGAAGATCCGGGCCGTCAGCGCCGCGATGATGGCCGACAAGGATACGGAATCGGTGGCGGCCTTCTCGGGCGATACGCGGGTCGAGGGCCAGGCCTTCGCGCAGTTGATTGGCAAGCACGAACGCAGCGACGGGCCGGACGAGATGATTGCCCGCGTGCGCGAGCGCCTGAAGGGGCTGGCGGGGGTGCGGCTGTCGCTGTTCTCGGCCGGGGACGTGAATGGCGGCGGCGGCCGCCAGCAGCAGGGTGCCTATCGTTATGTGCTGCGTAGCGACAATGCCGAGCAGATCTATGAATGGACGCCGCGCATCGTCGATGCCCTGAAGGGCAGCAAGGTGATGACCGACATCACCACCAACCTGACCGACCATGCGGTCGCGACCCATGTCGACATCGCGCGCGATACGGCCGCGCGCTACCTGGTGACGCCGCAACTGGTCAGCCAGGCGCTGTTCGACGCCTATGGCCAGCGCAGTGCCTCGAACATTTCCACCCCGCTGGCCACCTATCATGTGGTGATGGAGGTGGCGCCGCCCTATCGCCAGTCGCCGGACATCATGCAGGCGTTCCGGGTTTCGACCTCGGGCGGGACCGCCGGGGGCGGCACGGCGTCCAACACGGTGCGCGTGCCCACGCCCGATACGGGCAGCACGTCGAAGGCCACGTCGCTGAGCCAGCAATCCTTCCGCAACGCCATCGCCAACCGCCTGGCGGGCGGGGCCGGGGCGTCGAGCGGGTCGGCCGTGTCGTCCAGCATCGAGACGATGGTGCCGCTGCCGGTGGTGGCCGCGATCGGGGAACGCCCGACCTCGATCTCGGTCGGGCATCGTGACGGCTTCGTCTCCGGTGCCATTTCCTTCAACCTGGCCAAGGGGCGGTCGCTGGACGAGGCTACGGCGGAAATCCGCGCCGCGATGGTCAGGCTGCATGTGCCGGCGTCGATCCAGGGCGGCTTTACCGGCCAGGCGGCGCAGTTCCAGACCGCGCTGATCAACGAGTTGCTGGTGTTCCTGGCCGCGCTGGCGACGATGTATGTCACGCTGGGCATTCTGTACGAGAGCTATGTGCATCCGCTGACCATCCTTTCCACCCTGCCGTCGGCGGCGGTGGGGGCGGTGCTGGCGCTGTGGGTGACGGGTGAGGAATTCTCGCTGATCGCGATGATCGGGGTGATCCTGCTGGTGGGCATCGTGAAGAAGAACGCGATCCTGATGGTGGATTTCGCGCTGCATGCCGAGCGAGACGGCAGCATGTCGCCCGAGGAGGCGATCCGCGAGGCCTGCGCCAAGCGTTTCCGCCCGATCCTGATGACGACGCTGGCCGCCGCCTTCGGGGCGGTGCCGCTGATCCTCAGCGGTGGCTACGGGATCGAACTGCGCCGCCCGCTGGGCATCGCGGTGGTCGGCGGGCTGCTGATGAGCCAGCTCCTGACGCTCTACACCACGCCGGTCGTGTATCTGCTGCTGGAGCGTATTCGGGCCTGGGTGACGCGGCAGGCTTCGCGCCGCTGGCGGGGGCATATCCGGCCGGCCGATATGCGGGATCGGCCGGTTGGGTAGGAGGTTCTTCTTTTTCTGAAGAAAAAGAACCAAAAAGACTTTTATTCGTTTTGGGCCGTCGTGTGGCCCAGCATAAAATGCCTGAACGAATCAAAGTTTTTTTGGTTCTTTTTTTCAAAAAAGAACGAAGACTATGCCGGGATCGGCAGGGGCGCGGACGGTTCGGCTGGCCCGGCCATATCCTGCAATTGCCGGCCGAGTTCGGTCTTGAACACGCTCTGGGCGATCTCGCGCAACTGCTCGGCGTCGATGAAGCCCATGCGGAAGGCGACTTCGGCGGGCGATCCGACCAGCATGCCCTGCCGGGACTGGATGGTCTGCACGAACATGCCGGCCTGGAGCAGGGCGTCGGGGACGCCGGCATCGAGCCACGCGCAGCCCCTTCCCAGTTTTTCGACCTGGAGTGAGCCTTCCTCGAGATAGATCCGGTTCAGGTCGGTGATTTCCAGCTCGCCCCTGGGCGACGGGCGGATCTGCCGGGCGAAGGTGCTGACGCGGGCATCGTAGAAATACAGGCCCGTGACCGCCCAGTGCGAGACCGGATGGGCGGGCTTCTCGACCAGGGTGCTGGCGCGGCCTTCGGCATCGAAGGTCACCACGCCGTAGCGTTCGGGGTCGCGCACCTGGTAGGCGAACACCGTCGCCCCGCTGTCGCGCCTGGCCGCCCCTTGCAGCAGCGTGCCGAGATGGTCGGCGAAGATCAGGTTGTCGCCCAGCGCCAGGGCGCAGGGGGCGCCGGCCAGCCAGTCCTCGGCGATCAGGAAGGCCTGGGCGATGCCGTCGGGGTTGGGCTGGACGCGGTAGCTGAAGCGCACGCCATATTGCGCCCCGTCGCCCAGCAGGCGCTGGAACTGCGGCAGGTCGTCGGGCGTGGAGATGATCATGATGTCGCGGATGCCGGCCAGCATCAGCGTCGACAGCGGGTAGTAGATCATCGGTTTGTCATAGACCGGCAGCAACTGCTTGCTGGTCGCCAGCGTCATGGGGTGCAGCCGCGTGCCCGATCCGCCGGCCAGCAGGATGCCCTTCATCCCGGTTTCGGTCGTGCGGTCGTTTGCCGCCGGGATGTTCGCGCGATAGGGGTGCAGATGCGACAGGTTGGTCATCGGGGTCGGTTCCGATCCGGGGTTCCGCATGATTCGCTCCTTTCCTGGTGGCCGGGCGCGCGATTGCCGCGCCGGGGACCTGCGCGCATAGTGATGATGGCAACAGGGATTTTTGCGTGCTCGCCGAACGATTGACCCATGACCTGGCCTGCGTCCTCGAACGTCCCGACCTGCGCGTGATCGCGGGTGCGCGGCGCATCGGGCTGGATACGGCGCTGGCCGGGCCGTTCGTGGTGCGGGCCGACGGGATGGTGGTGCTGGGGGCGCCGTGCCTGATGGTGCCGGCCTGTGCGCCGGTCGTGCTGCGTCACGCGCTGGAACTGGCCCGGCTGATCGAGGCCGTGCCCGATGATGCGGTGCTGGCGGGGCTGTGCGCGGCCCGCACGGCCGCGCTGTTCGCGGAACTGGATGGGCCCGAGGGGGCGCCCGGACCGGACTGGCATGCCGACATGGCGGCTGCCAATCCGCCGGGCATCGGCCGGTTGCGGCAGGTCTGGGTTGAGCTGGCGCCGTTGCAGCCGCCGGTTGCCCCGGAATGTGCCGGGGAGGGGGCATTCGACCGGCTGGCGGCCCGGCTGGAGGCATTGTGGCCGCTGCTGGGGCCGGCGGAAAAGCTGATGGCCGAGGGCGGCGATGCACGGCTGGCGATCGACCCGGCGACCGGGCTGAATCATTATGGCTCGTCCCACCGGCCGCGGCCGTGGGCTGTCACCTATGCGTCCTCCACCGCGTCCTCGGTGTCCGAGCGCGGGTTTGCGGGGGCCGAGGCAGCGCGTGCGCGGCTGGTGCAGGGCGATCTGACAGAGGACGGGGCGCAGGTCCGGGCGGGCATGGTCGCGGAGGTTCGCCGCCGGATCGCGGAGCATTATGGGATGACCGGGGTCGAGGGCGTTGTCCTGGCGCCGTCGGGGACCGATTGCGAATTGTATGCCCTGGCCCTGGCGATGCTGGGTTCTGGTGGACATTCGGTCGGCAACATCCTTCTGGCCCCCGAGGAAACCGGGAGCGGCGTACCGTTAGCGGCAAAAGGTTGCCATTTCGCGAATGACACCGCGCTGGGCGCGCAGGTGGAAAAGGGCGGGCTGATCGCGGGGTTTCCGGCGGAAACGCTGCTGCTGTCCGTGCCGCTGCGCCGGCCGGATGGGGCGGCGCGCATGCCTGCCGAGATCGACCGGGATTGTCTCGAACTGGCGCGGCGGAGCTGGCGGGCGGGGCGGCATGTGCTGCTGCACCGGCTGGACCTGTCCAAGACCGGGCTGCTGGCGCCGGGGCTGGAGATGCTGGACCGGCTGGCCGATGCCGCCCGCGCCGATGGCGCGACGGTGCCCGATATCGTGGTGGATGCCTGCCAGGCGCGGCTGGACCCGGTGCGGGTGCGGGCCTATCTGGACCGGGGCTGGATGGTGATGATCACCGGCTCCAAATTCTTCACCGGGCCGCCTTTCTGCGGGGCGCTGCTGCTGCCGGAAAATGTGGCGGCGCGGCTGCGCGGCGGGGGGCTGCCGGCCGGTCTGGCGGAGTATTGCCATCGCGCCGCGTGGCCGGAGGCACCGGCGGCGCAGGTGCTGCCGGTGGGCGAGAATGTGGGGCTGATGCTGCGCTGGTATGCCGCGCTGGCTGAGATGACGGCGCTGCGGGAGATTCCGCGCCCGGTGGTGCGGGCCCGGCTGGCGCGGTTCCTGACCGCGCTGGAGGCGGCGATCGATAGCGACCCGGACCTGCGGCGCCTGCCGGTGCCGCATCCGGCGCGGCCGCCTTTGGCCGATGCGTGGGATGACCGGGGCACCATTTTGAGCTTTTTCGTGCGCGATCCGCTGGCCTCGTCCGGCGAGGATTTCGTGCCGCTGGCGTTGGAGCCCGCGCGGGCGCTCTATCGCTGGCTGAATGCCGACCTGTCGCGGGTGGTGCCCGAGGGGGCGGATCGTGCCCTGGCCGGGCTGCTGTGCCATGTCGGCCAGCCGGTGCCGCTGCCGCATCCCATGCTGCCCGGTAGGGTGGCGGGAGCGCTGCGGCTGTCGGCCGGGGCACGGCTGGTTTCGGGCGAGCCGTCGCATGACGGGCTGGTGCCCGATCTGCGCATGGATCGGGAAATCGGCGATGCGCGGCGGGTTCTGGCCAAGATCGGGCTGATCCTGCGCTATTGGGAGACGCTGGCGGCGGCAGACCCGGTACAGACCTACGCGCCGCTTCCGGCTATGGATAGCGGAGCACCCGTCACCTTGCCCTGATTGGACCGGCTTGCATGAACCAGAATCACGGTCATTTCCTCGACACCCCCAAGCTGACGGATGGTGTCACCCGCTTCTGGCTGGTCCGCCATGCGGTGGTCGAGGAAAATGCCCGCATGCGGGTGTATGGCACGCTGGATGTGCCGCTGTGCCCGGACAGCCTGGTGGCGCAGCGGGGCATGTATGAGGCGCTGGCCGCGCGCCTGCCGCGCAATGCGCAATGGTTTACCTCGCCGCTAGGGCGCACGCAGCATACCGCGCGGACCATTCTGGACGCGGGATATGGCGCGGTGGACTGGACGGTGGAGCCCGGATTTACCGAGCAGTCGCTGGGTGAATGGCATGGGCTGCGCCATCATGAATTGCTGGACCAGTTGAAGCTGGCGCCGCATCTGTTCTGGTCGGTCGCGGCCTCGGAACGGCCGCCCGGCGGCGAGAGCATGCTGGAGGTCTGCGCCCGCGTGGGCGAGACGATGGACCGCATGGCCGAGGCGTACGCGGGCCGGAACATGGTCGTGGTCAGCCATGGCGGGGCGATCCGCGCGGCGCTGGCGCATGCGCTGCGCGTGCATGCGGATACCGCGCTGCATTTCTCGATCCAGAATCTTTCCCTGACGATCATCGAGCGCTTCCCGGAAGCGTGGCGCATCGTGGCCGTCAACGAATTGCCGGGAGTGTGAGAACCTGTCTGCACATGCGCGCTGGCGGCGATCCGACGCGCGTTTTCTGCGCTTCGCGGCGGACGGCGCATAAGGCCACTCCGCTTCGGTGCGAAAACACATGCTGGGCGTGGCCCTGCGGACGGTCGCGCTCGCCAGCCCACATGTGCGGACAGGTTTTGACGGGCTGTCTCTAACCCTGCCCGGCGTGGCGGCTTTGGTCGCCGATCAGTGCATGGAGGACCTCGAACATGAATTCATCCGACCGCCAGGCCCTGCGAGGCACGGCTCTGCTGAACGATCCGTTCCTGAACCGTGGGACCGCCTTCACGACCGCCGAACGCCGGGCGCTGGGCCTGGAGGGCCTGCTGCCGCCGCAGGTTGAAACGCTGGAGCGGCAGGCCGAACGGGTGCTGCAGCATCTGGACGCCAAGCCGACTGATCTGGAGCGCTATATCTACCTCTCCGCGCTGGTCGATCGGAACGAGACGCTGTTTTACAAGGTGCTGATGTCGGACCCGGCGCGCTTCGTGCCGATTGTCTATGCGCCGACGCTGGGCGAGGTCTGCAGGTCGTTCAGCCATCTCTATCGCCGCCCTCGGGGCATGTATATCAGCCTGGACATGAAGGGGCGCATTGCCGAGGTGCTGCGGAACTGGCCGGTGCCGGACGTGCGCTTCCTGTGCGTCACCACGGGCGGGCGCATTCTGGGGCTGGGCGATATCGGGGCCAACGGGATGGGCATACCGATCGGCAAGTTGCAGCTTTATACCGCCTGCGGCGCGGTGCCGCCGCATACCACGCTGCCGGTGCAGCTTGATATCGGCACCACCAATGCGGCGCTGCGCGCCGATCCGCTCTATCTGGGCCTGCGGCGCGAGCCGCCGCCGGAAGCGGAACTGGATGCGTTCGTCGAGGAATTCGTGACGGCGGTGCAGGAGGTGTTTCCGGCCTGCTGCATCCATTTCGAGGATTGGAAGGGCACGGACGCGATCCGCTATCTGGAGCGGTATCGCGAAAAGGTGCTGTGCTACAATGACGACATTCAGGGCACGGCGTCGGTGACGCTTGCGGGGCTGGTGACGGCGCTGCGGATCAAGGGCGAGCAGCTGGCGGACCAGACTTTCCTGTTCCTCGGTGCGGGGTCCTCGGCGCTGGGCACGTCGGACCTGCTGGTGACCGCGATGGAGGCCGAGGGGCTGACGACGGCGGAAGCGCGCTCGCGCATTGTCATGATGGATATGAAGGGGCTGGTGGAGCCTTCGCGCACCGACCTGACCGAGGAGCAGCGCCGCTATGCCCATGCGGCAGCACCCACGCGCGACCTGCTGGAGACGATCCGTCGGGTGAAGCCGAGTGTGCTGATCGGGGTTTCGACCGCCGGGGGGGCGTTTACCCAGCCGGTGGTGGAATTGATGGCGGAGATCAATGTGCGGCCGATCATCTTCCCGCTGTCGATCCCGCGCCCGGAATGCACGGCCGAGCAGGCCTATGGGTGGTCGGGCGGGCGGGCGTTGTATGCCGCCGGTATCCAGTTTCCGCAGGTGATGCGGGGGGACATGGTGTTCCGGCCCGGGCAGGCCAATAATTTCTATATCTTTCCCGGCCTGGGGCTGGCGGTTTACGCCACGCGGCCACGCCTGGTTACCGGCGCGCTGATCATCGAGGCCGCACACGCGCTGGCCGACCAGGTGTCGCCTTCGGCGCAGGCGCGGGGGATGCTTTACCCGCCGCAGTCGCAGATTCTGGAAGTCGAGGTGACGTCGGCCTGCCGGCTGGCGGAGTATCTGTTCGAGAACGGCATGGCGACCGTGCCGCGCCCGGAGGATATCCGGGCGTGGATCGAGGGGATGTGTTACAGCCCGGAATATGGGGCGATTGAGCAGGTGGCGGGAGGCTGAAAGAAAAGTTGTTCGTTTTTGACAGGGGGTGATGGTGGATTCTTTCACCACCGCTCATCTCTATCGGAAGTAATAGCGAAGTTTTTTTGTCTCCGACGGCTGGTGTTGGGGGAAATGGACAGTCAGCCTTTCGAATCGCTCCTTCGAAAGGCTGACTGTCCAAAATTTTATCCTACTTTCATTGAATTTATACGAGTGATAATAATCTAGCGCATAGATTTTGGTAGAAATACACGACTGTAGGGTCGTTCTTGTTTTCTGATAGTATTTCTTCCGCTTGTCGTATATGAAGAAAGCGGGCATCTGTTCCTGATGCCTGTCGAACTTCTATCTTGATAAGTTCGCTCTCAGATAAAATTTCTTCAATAGTAGGCCACCAGGGATCATCTAGAATTCTGGCCGCGTATATATCGTCGCCCCTTCTGAGCCAATATTGGCGCATACGACATGCTCTTTGAAGAAGTTTGACCGCAGGATGCTGCCGGAGTGCATGGGGAAGTAGGGCAACCTCTTCAATGGGGGGGCTTTCAAGATGACTACGAACCCATGCTTCACGCGCTTCTGGCGTAAATAGAGTCTCGGTGCCTTTGCTAACGTCGCGAATTATCTGAGGATTGGGAAAAAGTTCGGGTAGTACTGTGTCACGGTCTGCGATTAACGATAGTATATTGGAATTGTCAAAACTGACGGCGGCTAAATTTGCTCCTCGGCAATCAAGCTGACTTATAAATGAATCTCTTATAACTCCTCCAGAAGCAGTTCCTGCTATTCTGCATTCATCGAGATCTATACTTGAAATTCCAAAATTATCGTGAAACTCTGCGACTGCAAGAGACGCTAAAATAAGAGCACCAAGGTTCTTTTTCGTGCGATCAACAGGAGGATAGTTTGAAAACATGTCGACTACTTGATTGCAAAATTTTGATATTCTTTCCTCTTGGACTCCACTGCTTATGACATCACCAAACGTCTCTAAAAAACTCGAAGCTAAAATATTTCTACTTAACATTCGTCCGGTCTGACCTGAGGTGATCATATCAATGGCAGAAATGCTTAAAAAATATTCATAAAATTTATCATGATAGAATTTCCGATATCCACGACGATCATCGTTCGTAAAAAAAGCCAAGGCATGACTGCGAGCCTTCAATATGCGGACTAATGATTCGTCGATATCTTTAGGTAGGGCGACGTCAACAAGCCACGATAGCGTTGCGTCACTGATCGAAGAGTTGTTAGACTCCGCCATATCGCGGGCGGCCTCTCCTAGGAGAGAGATTATGTAATGTCGGCGCTCGGAGGCGGTCAGAACTCGTTCAATGGCATCGCCAAACTTACCGACTTCCCGTTCAATCATTGCTTCCATGAGGATGGACAGTACGCTAATAGCGGCGCTATTAGAGAGACTCTCTGCAATCTCTGGATTCGCAAGCGTCCGTAGAAAAAATGGTCGCAACGCGAGCGAATTCGGTTCCAAATAGTCTTCAATGGACGAAATCTGGGTGTCGCTCCAGCCTTGTTCAGAAAGCCACCGGATCGCTACCGATTTAGACGGAGGCTGAAGAGTTAGAACATTTATTTCATCTTTATCGTCTCGAAGGCTTGATATATCCTTAAGCACACGATCGCGACCGATGAATGTTTCGCGCCCTGCGAGGATGATGCTCCCGGAACCCCTTAGGGCTTCGATCAGATCACTAACTTGCGCCCACGCATTGCCATATCCGTCAGGATCTGCCAGTTCGTCAAATCCATCGATTGCAAGAGTAATCAATCCATGTTTTGCTAAAATGGGAGCCTGATCAAAAGTAACATAAACTCTCATTCTTTGTAAACTAAAAGCCATCATATCATATAAATAAGAAAGAGTTCGACCCCGGCTTTGGATGTGGAGAATTAGGGGGCGTCTATTGTTTATATAATTTTTTGATCTGCTTTTTGATAAAGAAAGAATGAACTGTGTCTTTCCAATTCCGGCCGGACCATCAATTAGGAGTAATCTCGTTGAATCGATTTTATGCTTTTTACAAAGTAATTCATCAATGTCATTTTCATTTGCAGATGTGAAGTCGTCATTGAGAAAACCTAATACTGCGATTAAACTGCGCGAATCAGCATCTTCTTGATCCAAGAAAGCAGATTGTTTACTTGCCCAATCGCGCAAATTTCCGTATCTGCCGGATGCAAGGAGAGCGCGTATATTTGCATGCTTAACCGTCTCGTCTGCCCATGTTTCGATCAGAGCTTCGTTATTATTAGAAATCTGAATTTCTGTCAGATCTCCGTGGCGAACAAATCTAACAACAGAGCCAGTAGGATGTGGTTCTATCGAGGGAGCCTCCGTGCCAATATCGGCAAAAGCCGCGAGATCGTTGGCAATTAGCGTTGATCGCTCGTGTGTATCCGCCTTACTCATGCTAATAGCCCCTCAAGAGATAGGTAACGACTGCTTGCCCGCGCGGGAGGACGTATCAACAGGACCAAGCCTCCCAAAGGCTTCATCCAAGATTCCGCTACAAAAACGGGTGGTACGATATCGTCGTCGCCCGAAAATACGAGAGCAATCGATTTTGGCTCATAACGTGCCCATGTCAATAAATCCGAGGCGAGTGCGGTATCAACCATCTTCTCTACTGGTGGGGAATCTCCCCTCTGTCGTCGTAAGGTGTTGGGAAGATGTATATGCCAAGGGGAGATCTCTCGTTCTTGAAGTGCATCGATTAGCCGATCGCCAAACTCTATATCGGATAATGCTAACACTCGAGCAGACGGAAAGATGTCGTCTGGAGTCAAATATTCTGGAATTGCGCAAAATGCGCGGCGGTTCTCTGTTTGAGTCGTACCCATTGTCCATCCATGGTATAGGCGTATTCTAACACGGAATACGCTAACTTCGTCCAATGCGCACAATAATTTCGTTACCTTTTTCCCAACTGTCTTGAGAGCGAAGTGACAGCGATCTATTGGGTTATTCTCGATAGCTGGCGGTGTAGCGAGAATCTGGCTATTCCAATCGAGGAATAGTCCGACCCGACGTAATGGTCGATTCAACAATTATCTCCTGATATTGACCTGCTCGGGAATTTTCATCCAATTGAAAGTAGAGCCTCAGGGAACGTTAAGCCCTTGGCTGTAGCGCGCGCAACGGGGTCAGGATCGGCGCCGGTGCGCGCGCTACAGCCAAGGACTTAACTTCAGCCAAGACTCGACTCTTAGTTTGATGAAAATTCCATGACAGGTCGCCGGCATTTTCTCAACCGGCATCTTCGAAGACTCTGAGAGCCTGACCGAACAATCCGCCAGAGGCCAACGGATCAAAGTCTTTTTGCTTCTTTTTCTTCAGAAAAAGAAGAGTCTCTTTCAGTTCACTTTCGGCGGGCGGCCGTTGGCGGCGGCGACTTTGGTGCCCCATTTGACCAGGGTTTCGGTGCAGTCGGTGCGGTCCAGGTCGCATTCGATCAGGGTGGGGCCGTTTGTATTGGCTTTGGCCTGTTCGATGGCGCCCGCTAGTTCGCCGGCGGTGGTGGCGCGGAGGCCCAGGCCGTGTCCGTCCTGGGCGTTGAAGGCGGCGATGAGGCCGGCGTAGTCCCAGTTCTTGATGTAGTTGTAGGGGCCGTCGTGGATCTTGATTTCGATGACGTAGCCGTGATTGTTCACGAGGAAGATGATGATCGGCAGTTCGTAGCGCACCATCTGCGCGACTTCCTGCGCGGTGAGCTGGAAGGAGCCGTCGCCGACCATCAGGACGTGGCGGCGGTCGGGGGCGGCCAGCGCGCCGCCGAGGGCGGCGGGGACCGACCAGCCGATGCTGCCCCACTGCATCTCGCTTTCGACCTTGGCGCCGCCGGGCAGGGTCATGCGGACGGCGTTGAACCAGCTATCGCCGGTTTCGGCCGTGAGCGTGGTGTTGCTGTCGACCAGGGCGTTGATCTGGCGGGCCATTTCGTCGTTGCTCAGGCGGGCGTCGCGGGCTGCCGTGGGGATGGTGGGCTGGGGCTGGCGTGGGGTTTCGGCGGAGCCGGCGCGGCGGGGGGCGCGGGCGGTGAGGGCCTCGACATATTGGCGGATGGAGAAGCCTTCGAAGACGCGGCCGTTGACGGTGATGCCGTGCAGGTCGGCCAGCAGCGTGTCTTCGGGACGTAGCGTGGCGCGCCAGCCGACGGTGGCGTAGTCGTTGAAGATCGGGCCGAGGCAGAGGATGCCGTCGGCGCCCTCGACGAGGTCCTGCGCGCCGGGGGAGCTGACTTCGCCCCAGTAGACGCCGCGATAGGCGGGGTGGTCTTCGGGGAAGAAGCCCTTGGCGGCGGCCATCACCGTGACCGCGCAGCCCATGCGGTCGGCGAGGGCGGGCAGGAGGTCGATGATGCCGGAGGCGCGCATGCGGCTGCCGACCAGCAGGACTACCTTGTCGCGGGCGTAGAGGAAGCGGCCGGTTTCTTCCAGCGCGGCGTCCAGGCTGGCCTGGTCGGCGGCGGGTTCGGACAGCAGGCTGCTGACGGGGCCGGGGGCGGGGCAGGCGGCGTTGGCGAGGTTGCAGGGGATTTCGATATAGGCGGGCTTGCGTTCGCGCAGGGCGGTGCGGATGGCGTTGTCGATCTGGTGCGGGGCGTTCTCGGCGGAGAAGATCACCTCGGCGGCACAGGTGATGTGGCGCATCATCTCGGCCTGGTAGCCGTAATTGGTGTTGCCCAGCGTGTGGTGCAGCAGGTGGCCCGAGCCATGATCGTTGGTGTTGGGGGCGCCGGAAATCAGGATCACCGGCACGTTCTCGGCGTAGGCGCTGCCGATGGCGTTCATGGCGGAGAGGGCGCCGACGCTGAAGGTGACGACCATGGCGGCGGCACCGTTGGCGCGGCCGTAGCCCTCGGCGCTGTAGCCGCAATTCAGTTCGTTGCAGCTATAGATCTGCCTGGTGGAGCCTTCCGCCAGCAGTTCGTCGAGCAGGATGAGGTTGAAATCGCCGGCGACGGCGAAATGGTGCTTCAGGCCGATCTGGCCGAGGCGGGCGGAAAGATATTGGCCGACTGTGGTGGTCATGATGGTGACTCCCCCGGTGGGTTCCCGGGGCGACCCGTTCGTCCCGGCTGCGTGGGGGGCAGACTGGAAGCCGAAAATTCTTCTGTCCAATATATGCGAACAACGTTATCCATATGTTTCAGATATGAATATTGAATTCCGCCATCTGCGCTACGTTGCTGCGATTGCCGAGCATGGCAGCTTCACGCATGCGGCACGGGCGCTGCACATGGAACAGCCGCCGCTGAGCCAGCAGATCCGTGCGCTGGAGCAGGCGTTGGGGCTGAAACTGTTCGTGCGCTCGCGGCAGGGGGCGGTGCCGACGGAGGCGGGGGCCGAACTGGTGAAGCGGGCACGTATCCTGTTGCAGATGCGGCAGGAATTCGTGGATGTGGCGACCGGGCTGGGGCGTGGCGAGCGGGGCAGCCTGCGGGTGGGGCTGGCGGGGGCGGTGTCGCTGCTGCCGTTGATTCCGGCGGCGATCCGTCAGTTGCGGCTGGCGCTGCCGCATGCGGTGATCACGATGGAGGAGAGCAATACCCCCGCGCTGTGTGCGGCGCTGACGGAGCGGACGATCGATGTGGCGATTATCCGCCCGCCGGCACCGGGCGGGGCGTTCACGATCGAGACATTGTTCGAGGAGCCGACGCTGCTGGCGGTGCCGGTCGGGCATCCGGCCGCCGGTCAGGCGACCGTGGCGTTGCAGGATGTGGCGCGCGATCCGCTGATCCTGTTTCCGCGTGCGCTGGGGCCGGGCTTTTTCGACGCCATCCTGGCGGCGTGCCAGAATGCGGGCTTTACCCCGCAACTGGGACAGGAGGCACCGCAGATCATGGCGGCGGTGCCGCTGGTGGCGGCGGGGCTGGGGGTGTCGATCGTGCCGGCCAGCCTGGACCAGATCCATGCCGGTGGGGCGGTGTTTCGCCCGATTGCCGGGACCGCGCCGCGCGCGACACTGGCGGTGGCGACGCGGCCCGAGCCGCCGACGCCGCTGCTGCGGCGCTTCGTGGAGACGGTGCGCGAGCAGGTGCGGGCGACGGTGCCGACGTAAGGGCGGCCGGTCAGAGAGACGTGGCGGCCAGGCGATCGTCGTACAGGCGCTGGGCGTGCTGGATCTGCGCCATATGGCTCTCGGCCCAGTGGATCAGGCTGGCAGCAGCCTGCGTCAGGGTTTCACCCAGCGGGGTGAGGCTGTAGGTGACGGCGACAGGGACGGTGGCGTGAACCGTGCGCAGTACCAGCCCGTCGCGTTCGAGGTTTTTGAGCACCTGAGAGAGGACTTTCTGGGAAATGCCGCCGATGTCGCGCCGGATGGCGTTGAAGCGTGCCGCGTCGTGGCGCAGGCGGTCGAGCACCAGCAGCGCCCATTTGTCGCCGATGCGGTCCAGCACCATGCGGGCGGGGCATTCGCGGGCGTAGACGTTGAAGCCGGAGGCATCCGGCGTGAGGGGCGGTTTCCTCGGCGTAACCATGTTTCGAAAAAGTGCCTTCTTGCTGGCTGTCGCGCGGGTTCGTATCAGGAATCGAAACCTGGTTTCAATATGAAACCAGGTGAAGGCGACTCCAATCCGCGTCACCGCGAGGGAACGAGACATGAGCAAGACTGTCGTTATCTATCATTCGGGCTATGGCCACACGAAGACGGTTGCCGAGCATGTGGCGCGCGGCGCCGATGCACAGATCATCGCGATCGATGCGAACGGCGATATCACCGAGGCGGACTGGGCCACGTTGAACGCGGCGGATGCCATCATTTTCGGCGCGCCGACCTACATGGGCAACGTGAGCTGGCAGTTCAAGAAATTTGCCGATGCGACCTCAAAGGTCTGGTTCACGCGCGGGTGGCAGGACAAGGTGTTCGGCGGCTTTACCAATTCGGCCAGCCCGAACGGCGACAAGCAGGTGGCGCTGATCACCTTGCAGACGCTGGCGTCGCAGCATGGCGGGATCTGGGTCAGCCTGGGCGTTCCGCCGTCCAACACCAAGGCCGCGACGTCGGACGATCCGAACAATCTGGGTGGGTCGGTCGGATTGCTGGCGCGCTCGCCCGCCGATGCCGGGGCGGATGAGGTGCATCGGGGCGATCTGGTCACCGCCGAGCGTTACGGCAGGCGGGTCGCGGAGATTGCGGCGCGGTTGAAGTAGGCTGTTTCGCGGGGCTCTGCCCCGCACCCCCGCCAAGGGCGGTGCCTTTGGAAACCGCTTGTTTGGGGTCAGGGGCTGCCGAGCCGGCTGATTTCGAAGGGGGTGATCATCTCGGCGAGCGTGTAGCGGTCCAGGACGTCGGTCATGGCCCGTAACGCCTCGCCCAGAACGCCGCGCAGGCGGCAGGCGGGCATCAGCAGGCATTGGGCGCGTGGATCGGTGTCCGCGTTTTCGCCCATGCAGGCCAGAAGGGCCATGTCGTCTTCCATATAGCGCACGACGGCGCCGATATTGATGTCGGCGGCGGGGCGGCCGAGCCGGATGCCGCCATTGCGGCCGCGGATGGTGTCGATGAAGCCGCCCATGCCCAGCCGGTGGATCACCTTGACCATATGCGCTTCCGAAATGGCGTAGGCTTCCGCGATCTCGCGGATCGAAGACAGGCGTTCGGTCCGGCTGCCGAGATAAATCAATGCGCGAAGTGCATAGTCGGTTTGCAGCGTCAATTTCATGGTCGGAAGATGCGCGTTCTTGACAGGTTTTCCAATGTGCCCGAAAAGGTATATGTAAAATACACCTTAAAGGATCGAGCCATGTCCGCTCCTCTTGACGAGACGACCCGTGCGATCATTCGTGCCACCGTTCCGGCGCTGAAGGCGCATGGCGTGGACATCACGACGGAAATGTACAAGCGCCTGCTGGCGCACCCGCAAATCCGCGACCTGTTCAACATGTCCCATCAGCGCGATGGCGAGCAGCCCAAGGCGCTGGCGCTGGCGGTGCTGGCCTATGCCGAACATATCGACAGGCTGGGCGCGCTGGGCGGGATGGTCGAGCGCATCGCGGAGAAGCATGTCGGCCTGAATATCCTGCCGGAGCATTATCCGTACGTGGCCGAAGCCCTGCTGGGGGCTATCGCGCATGTGCTGGGCGATGCCGCGACGCCGGACATCCTGGATGCGTGGGGCAAGGCGTACTGGTTCCTGGCCGACATCCTGATCGGCCGCGAGAAGCAGATCTATGACGCGCATGAAGCGGCGCCGGGTGGCTGGACGGGCTGGCGCGCGTTCCGTGTCCGTGCGCGGAAACAGGAAACACCCGCGATCGTTTCGTTCGAACTGGTGCCGGCGGATGGCGGCGTGATCGTGCGGCACAAGGCGGGGCAGTATCTCAGCTTCAAGCTGGACGTGCCCGGTCATGGAACGCAGCGCCGCAACTACAGCATTTCCTCGGCGCCCGGCGCGGATCACTACCGGATCAGTGTCCGGCGTGCGGATGGGGGCGTGGTGTCGCCGTGGCTGCAGGACCATGTGCAGGAAGGTGCGGAGCTTCTGGTCGCCAATCCGGCGGGCGATTTCGTGCTGGACGAGACGGCGAAGGGCGCGGTGGTGCTGCTGACGGCCGGCGTGGGGCTGACGCCCGCCATCTCGATGCTGGCGGAACTGGCAGGGAATGCCGGGCGGCCGGTGCGTTATGTGCATGGTTCGGACACGCCGGAGACGGCGGCGTTCGTTCCCGAAGTGTGCCACCTGGCCGCGCGTGGCATGCTGGCGGCGGATTTCTTCTTCGCCCATGCGGATCTGTCCGCGCACGATGGCGGAGCGGGTGTGACGCGGCATGCCGGACGGATCAGCACGGGCTGGCTGCGTGAGACGCTCGACCGGGGCGCAACCTATTATGTCTGTGGCCCCGACGCGTTCATGCGGGACATGGTGGGCACCCTGCGGGAGGCGGAATTGCCGGCCGCGCAGATCCGCTACGAGTTCTTCGGTTCGGCGGCCGATCCCGAACTCGTCGTCTGATCGGCAGCCATGCGGATGTCCGGAGGCGGTGTCCCGCGGACATCCGACGAGAAGCGAAAGGAGCGGTCATGGTGGAGAGGAGCCATATGTCCGAAATCGGGCTCAAGCGCGTTTATGACGCGCCCGAACCCGGTGACGGCGTGCGCGTGCTGGTGGATCGTCTGTGGCCGCGTGGCGTGCGCAAAGAGGACCTGAAGATGGATCTGTGGCTGAAGGATGTGGCGCCCAGCCCGGATCTGCGGCACTGGTTCGGGCATGATCCGGCGCGCTGGGCGGCGTTCCAGGTCCGGTATCGTCAGGAACTGGATGCCGGGAATCCGGAAATCGCACAACTGGCCGCACTGGCGGACAAGGAAAAGGTCACGCTGCTGTATGCGGCGCATGATCTGGCGCACAACCATGCGCTGGTGTTGCGGGATTTTCTGCGCGGGGTCTGACGTGCCGCCGGTCCGATCCGCTAGGTGGCAGGCCGTATGCCGCGGCGGCGGTCGGCGGCGGCCTGTTCGGCCAGGGCCAGAAGCTGCTCGATGTCGCCCGGGACCACGTCGAGCGGGTCGGGCATGCGCTCCAGTGCCGTCCGGATGTCGGAATGGGTGAAATGCGGCGCCGGAACCGCAGGGGCGGGTACCGGCACATGCGGATAGACATGGCCTGTCGCACGGTGGAAGACGATCGCGGCCACCGTCAGGATGACGGAATTCAGCGCGACGGGGAAAAAGGGAAACAGCAGCGCGCCGCCCATGCCATGGGCTGCCGGATGGGCCAACACGGCCGTCAGCGCCGCGGCACCCCCCGGCGGGTGGAGGGCGCGCGCGGCGAACATCGCGGCGATGGCCAGCATGACTGCGAGTCCGCTGGCCAGCGGGAGGGGAATGCCCGGCAGGCATGAGACCCCGGCGCCGATCGCTGCCGACAGCGTATTGCCCAGAATGATGGCCCGCGGCGTTGCCAGGGGGCTGGACGGTACGGCAAAGGCCAGCACCGCCGATGCCCCGATTGGCGCGACGATTGAAGATGCGGCCGCCGGCGCGATGGCGGCGCCCGCCAGGCAGGAGAGGGTGATTCCGATCAGACTGCCGCCTGCGGCGCGGAAGGAGGGCGTTTTCGTCATCTGTTCGTGCGATGGGCTGTCGTAAGCCCCGATCGTGGGGCCTTTTCAGGTCGTTTCGGGACCGGTAATAAGGTATATTTTTTATGAACCTTATTGGGTGCGACCGCAAGCACGGGTATGGCACCCGCGCATCTGGTCGCGCTGTCAGGCCTGGCGGTTTTCGATCAGGCTGCGGCGGATGTGGCGGCCGCGTTCGATGCGGTCGACGATGAAATCCTCGTCGCCCCAGCGGATGGCGCGGGCCATCGCCTGGGCGTCCTCCATGAAGCGGGCCAGCATTTCCAGCAGGGCTTCGCGGTTGTTGAGGAAGATGTCGCGCCACATCACCGGGTCCGACGCCGCGATGCGGGTGAAGTCGCGGAAGCCCGAGGCCGCGAAATCCAGCACTTCGGAGCGGGTTTCGTCCGCCAGGTCGTCAGCGGTGCCGCAGATGGTGAAGGCGAGCAGATGCGGCAGGTGGCTGACGATGGCGCAGACGCGGTCGTGATGGGCCGGGTCCATGATGCGCGTGCGCGCACCCAGGTGGTGCCACATCGTCTCGATGAGCGCGGTGGCCGCCGGGTCGGTCTCTTCCAGCGGGGTCAGCAGGCACCAGCGGTCGTCGAACAGCGTGGCGAAGCCGGCGTCGGGGCCTGAATATTCGGTGCCTGCCATCGGGTGGGTCGGTACGAAGGGGATGTCGGGTCGCAGCGCCGGGGCGATGGCGGTGATGATCGACTGTTTGGTCGAGCCGACCTCGCTGAGGATTGCGCCGGGCTTCATGGCCGGCAGGATCTGCGTGCCGACCGAGGCCACGGCGCCGACCGGCACGCACAGGATGACGCAGTCGGCGCCGGCGGCGGCCAGGATGGGATCGGCTTCCACCCGATCGGCGATGCCCAGCTCCGCGACCCGCCGGCGGACGGCGGGATCGATGTCGCAGGCCACCAGTTCGGCCGCGATCGTGCGATCCAGCCGGGCGCGGCGCAGGATCGACGAGCCGATCAGGCCGGGGCCGATAACGGCCAGCGTACCGAACAGGGGGGACGCGGGCTTGGGGGATGTGGTCGGTCGGTCGGTCATGGGGCGGATCGGTTCAGCGCGAACGTTCGGAGGCGGGATAGCCGCTCTCCTCGGGGGCGGTGTCCTGCCGGTTGCCGCGCAGGCGGCGCACCTCGGACGCCTGCCACAGCAGCAGGACGGGGATGCCGATCGCCAGGTCGCGGCCCCGGCGCAGCAGCGACAGGCCCAGCGAGACCGACGGGTCGATGCCGAAGGCCGAGCCCAGGGCGATATAGGCGGCTTCCTGCACGCCCAGGCCGGCCGGGACCAGGAACGAGGCGGACATGATGCCGCAGGCCACGCCCTCGATGGCGATGGCGCCGGTCAGGCTGAGATGCGCGCCCAGGAAATAATAGCCTACCCAGATGGCGGCGGCGCTGCCGATCCAGGCGACCAGATGGGCGATCGCGGCTTGGGCGATGCGGCCGGGATGCGACCAGACTTCGTCCAGCTTCTGCTGCAGCGTGTCGGCGCTGCTGAGCATCGCGCTGTGCCATTGCGAGGCGATGTTGCGGCTCAGCCCCCGCGCCATGCGCTTGAGGATGGTGCCGCCATGCTGCTGCGTCCAGATGAAGCCGCCGATCCCCACCGCCAGCAGCAGCGTGCCGACGATCACCGGCTTGGCGAAGGGGCTGGACTGCTGGTGCACGACGAGAAGCGCCGCCGCGATCAGCACGAAGACGATCTGGCCCAGAACTTCGGTCGTGAGGTCGACGATGTTGGCGCTGGCGGCCTCGGGCCAGTCGATCGACCGGCCGCCGGTACGGGGCGACGCCTGGGCGCCGGTCGCGCGGATGCCGATCAGGATGCCGCCGAGCTGCGAGAAGGGCAGGCAGGTCGCCGCAGCGTCGCGGACCATGCGGGCCATCGTCAGGTGGGCCAGCCCGATCTCGCGGCAGGCTGCGTGCCAGGCGACACCCAGGATTGCATCCACTGCGAGCTGCGCGAGGATCGTGGCGCCGAATCCGACGAGGCCGATGGACAGGACGGCCTTCAGCACGGAGCCCGCACCGAGCCATGCGGTACATCCGGTAATCAGGGCCAGTCCCAGGAAGGCCAGCAGGATCGTGAGCTTTTTCAAGGATTGACCGCACTTCGTCTGCCGCGCCGTGGCCGGCCCGCGGGGACCGTGCCGACGCATGGGTTGGGCCTGACTTACACCAGAGGAGGGTCTGGCGCCACCATGTGGTGTCGGGATAAATGGTGCCCCGCCTTCCGCCGTCCTGGTGGCCTCCTGGGCCGTGTGGATGGAACCTGCCGGAGCATTTGATCGGATCATGACTGCCCCCACGCTTGTTACCGGCGCGACCGGATTCGTCGGTTCGGCCGTTGCCCGTACGCTGCTGCAACGGGGGCACAGCCTGCGGCTGATGGCCCGCAAGGGCGCCGACCTGACCAATATCCGCGACCTGCCGGCCGAAATGATCGAGGGCGACCTGTCCGCCCCCGCGACCTTTGCCGATGCGGTGCGCGGCTGCCGCTATGTGTTCCACGTCGCCGCCGACTATCGGCTGTGGGTACCCGACCCGGCGCCGATGATGACGGCGAACGTGGAGGGCACGCGGCGGCTGATGCTGGCGGCGCAGGAGGCGGGGGTGGAGCGGATCGTCTATTGCTCCTCGGTCGCGGCGCTGGGACTGATCGGCGACGGCACGGTGTCGGACGAGGATACGCCGGTCCATGAACATGCGGTGATCGGCATCTACAAGCGCTCGAAATACCGGGCGGAGCAGGAGGTGCTGCGCCTGGTGCGCGAGCGTGGCCTGCCGGCGGTGATCGTGAATCCTTCGACGCCCGTGGGGCCGCGCGACATCAAGCCCACCCCCACCGGCCAGATGATCCTGGACTGTGCGGCCGGAAAAATGCCGGCCTATGTCGATACGGGCGTGAACATCGTCCATGTCGATGACGTGGCGGAGGGCCATGCCCTGGCGCTGGAGCGTGGGCGGATCGGCGAAAAATATATTCTGGGCAGCGAGAACCTGGCGCTGAACGAGCTGTTCGCCATGACGGCGCAGATCGCGGGCGTGAAGCCGCCGCGCATCAGCCTGCCGCAGGAAGTGATCTGGCCGGTGGCGGTGGCGTCGGAATGGCTGTCGCGCGGGTTCGGCATCGCGCCGCGCGTGACGCGCGAGATGCTGGCCATGTCGCGGAAGAAGATGTTCTTTTCCTCCGCCAAGGCCGAGCGGGAGCTGGGCTATGCCCCGCGTCCGGCGCAGGGCGCGGTGACGGATGCGGTGGCGTGGTTCCGCCAGAGCGGCATGCTGAAATAAGACGGACGCCAAGACGATGCTCCTGCTGCTGACGGCGCTGCTCTGCGCCCTGGTCTGGCTGGTCCTGATCTGTTTCCATGGCCGTTTCTGGCAGGGGGGGCCGATTCTGGATCCTGTTTCCCCCGCTGGAATGGCCGACTGGCCGCCGGTCTGTGTCGTCGTTCCGGCCCGGGACGAGGCCGGGTCGGTCCAGGCCTGCGTGAGGTCCCTGCTGGGGCAGTCCTATCCCGGTCCGTTGCGCCTGATCCTGGTGGACGACGGCAGCACCGACGGCACCGGCGACCTGGCGGGCGCGGTGCCCGACCCGCTGCGCCGGCTGACCGTCGTGACCGGCCGCGAACGCCCGCCGGGCTGGAGCGGCAAGCTGTGGGCCGTCGCCCAGGGCGTGGCCGAGGCCCGGCGCCAGATGCCGGAGGATGATGGCTACGTGTTCCTGACCGATGCCGACATCACCCATGATCCGGCCCATGTCGCGACCCTGGTGGCCAAGGCCCGGACCGACGGGCTGGACATGGTGTCGGAGATGGTGGAACTGAACTGCGCCAGCGTGGCCGAGCGGCTGCTGGTGCCGGCCTTCGTTTTCTTCTTCGCGCTGCTCTATCCGTTCGCGCGGGTCAACGATCCGCGCAGCCGGGTTGCCGGGGCGGCGGGCGGGTCGATCCTGATCCATCGTGCCGCGCTGGCGCGCATCGGCGGCATTGAATCGCTGCGTGGCGCGCTGATCGACGATTGTACCCTGGCCATGCACGTCAAGCGCAGCGGGGGGCGGCTCTATCTGGGGCACAGCCGGCTGGCGCGTTCGATCCGGCCCTATCCGCACCCGGCCGATGTCTGGCGCATGGTGGCCCGTACCGCCTATGTGCAGTTGCGCTATTCGCCGCTGATGCTGGGGGGCACCGTGCTGGGCATGGTGCTGGTCTGGATCGCGCCGATGCTGCTGGCGCTGTTCGGGCATGGGCTGCCGCGCCTGCTGGGCGCCCTGACCTGGATCGCCTCGATGGCGTCCTTCGTGCCGACGCTGCGGCGCTTCCGCCTCTCGCCAGCCTGGGCCGTGCTGTTGCCGCTGGTGGCCGTATTCTATACCGCCGCTACCATCGGGTCGGCCGTCGACCATCATCGGGGGCGCGGCGTGGTGTGGAAAAGCCGCGCCTATCGTGAACCCACCGGGAACGCCCCGCCAAAATGACAGGACAGCATGTGAACGCGACCCAGAGCCGGCAGGACGCCCTGCGCACCGATCAGGACGTATGGGGGACCGAGGATGTGTCGTCCGGCAAGGGGGCGGCGGACGAGAATTTTCCCGTCGGTTCGCTGCTGATCAGCCGGCGGCTGCGCCCGCATGTCCATGCCTATTACGATTTCGCGCGGGTGATCGACGATATCGTCGACTGTGACCGGCTGACGCCCGAAGCCAAGATCGCGCGGCTGGATGCGATGGAAGACGTGGTGCTGGGCCGGCGTGAGGCGCCGCTGCGCCGCGATGCCCAGACGGCGGTGCGTGTCGGCCGCACGCTGGCCGTGACCGGGGTGCCGGTCGAAACCGCGACCGACCTGATCGTGGCCTTTCGCCGCGACGCGGTGAAGAACCGCTATGAATCGTGGGAGGAACTGGCCGATTACTGCCGCTATTCCGCCAATCCGGTCGGGCGTTTCCTGCTGGGGCTGCATGGCGAGAGCGCGGCCACCTTCGGCCCGTCCGATGCGCTGTGCACGTCCTTGCAGGTGCTGAACCATTTGCAGGATTGCGCGGACGATCTGCGCACGCTCGACCGCTGCTATCTGCCGCTGCCCTGGCTGGCGCGCGAGGGCGCGGCGGTGGACGATCTGCGGGCGGCTTATGCCTCGCCGGGGCTGCGGCGGGTGATGAATGCGCTGCTGGACCGCGTGGATGCGTTGAATGACGAGGCAGGGCGCCTGCCGGGGCTGGTACGCGACCGGCGCATGCGGCTGGAATGTGCCGTGATCGTCGGTCTGGCGCGTCGGCTGGCCGTGCGGCTGCGGCGGCAGGACCCGCTGGCCGGGCGGGTGAAGCTGACGCGCGGCGATGCCGTGGGCGCGCTGGCGGGCGCGCTGCGCGTGCTCCCCTGATGGGCGGTGTTTTGTCTTGGGCGGCAATCCGCCCTAAACCGCTGCTGCGGAATGAACGGATGACGGAAACGGGAAGGCGGGAATGGAATTGACGCGGGCACGCACGGTTCAGGCTCCTCCCCTAGGATGCGATCCGGCCGATCTGGCGCAGGTCGAGGCTGTGGTCAGCGCGTCGGGCACCTCGTTCGGCAAGGGCATGCGTATCCTGCCGCCCGATCGGCGCTATGGCATGTATGCCGTCTATGCTTTCTGCCGGCTGGTGGACGACGTGGCGGACGATGAAGGTGCGACCGAGGACAAGGAAGCGGGGCTGGAAGCCTGGCGGCAGCGGATTGCCGGCCTGTACGAAGGCCGGACCCATGATGCGCTGGACCGGGTGCTGGCGGTGGTGATCGCGCGCTTCTCGCTGCGGCAGGCGGATTTCGAGGCGGTGATCGACGGGATGATGATGGACGCGCGCGGCCCCGTCGTCGCGCCGGACGAGGCGATTTTCGATCTCTATTGCGACCGGGTGGCCTCGGCCGTGGGGCGGCTGTCGGTGCGGGTGTTCGGCGATGCGTCGGAGGAGGCCGATCAGGTGGCCTATCATCTGGGGCGCGCCTTGCAGATCACCAATATCCTGCGCGACGTGGCCGAGGATTCGCGGCTCGGCCGGCTGTATCTGCCGCGCGAATTGCTGGCCCGTTTCAACGTGCCGCTCGACCCCGCGCGGGCGCCGCGTGCCCAGGGGCTGGAAGGCGTGTGCCGGGTATTGGCGGGGCGTGCGCGCGACCATTTCCGCGCTGCCCATCGGGCGATGGCACGGTGCAACCGGCAGGCGATGCGGCCGGCGCGGCTGATGGGGGCGACCTATGGCGCCATCCTGACGGCGCAGGAGCGGCAGGGCTGGCGCCATCCGGAACGGCGCGTGTCGCTGTCGCGGCCGCGCAAGCTGCTGATCGCCGCCCGCGCGCTGGTCGGATAACGCGATGGCGGGGCATGTCCATATCGTCGGCGGCGGGCTGGCCGGCCTGTCGGCGGCGATTGAGCTGGCGGGCAGCGGGGGACGGCTGACGGTCTACGAGGCCGGGCCGGCCTGCGGCGGGCGGGCGCGGTCCTATTACGATCGGCATCTGGGCTGCCGGATCGACAATGGCAATCATCTGCTGCTGTCGGCCAATGATGCGGTGTTCCGCTATCTGGGCCTGGTCGGGGCGGAAAAGACGCTGGTGGGCCCCGACCGGCCGATCTTTCCCTTCGTCGATCTGGGCGACCGATCGCGCTGGACGCTGGATCTGTCGCGGGGGCTGATCCCGTTCTGGCTGCTGTCGAAGCATCGGCGGGTGCCGGGCATGCGCCTGGGGGAAATCCGGTCGCTGACCCGGCTGATGCAGGCAGGGCCGGAGCAGACGGTGGCGGAGTGCCTGCTGCCGGGCATGTTGTCGACCCGGCTGCTGGAGCCGTTTGCGATCTCGGCCCTGAACACGATGTGCGAGACCGGCAGCGCCGCCCTGCTGGGGGCGGTGATCCGCGAAAGCCTGGCCAAGGGGGGGCGGGCCTGCCTGCCGCGCTTCCCTGCCATCGGCCTGTCGGAAAGCTTCGTCGATCCGGCGCTGGACCATCTGGCGCTGATGAAGGCGGAAGTGCGCACCGGCTGCCGCGTGTCGGGCATCGTGGCGGCCGATGGCCGTGTCACGGGCCTGCGCCTGCCGGATGGCGAGGTGACGGTGGATGAGGACGATATCGTCATCATGGCGGTGACCGCGCCGGTGGCGGCCGACCTGTTGGCTGGCGTGCTGCCTGGCCTGCGCGTGCCCGATGCGTTTGAGAGCATCGTCAATATTCATTTCCGTCTCAATCCGGCGCCGAAGCCGCTCGGGGCACTGGGCCGGGCGCGCTTTATCGGCGTTGTCGGCGGGGTCAGCGAATGGGTGTTCGTCAAGGACGATATCCTGTCGGTGACGGTCAGCGCCGCCAACCGCTATGCCGACCGGGACAATGACGAACTGGCGGCCGTGATCTGGTCTGAGGTTCGCGCCGCGGTCGATCCGGCCCTGGCGCTGCCCCTTCCGGTGGGCATGCCCCCCATGCGCATGGTGCGGGAGCGGCGGGCCACCTTTGCCGCAACCCCGGCGCAGGAACGGCTGCGGCCGCCCGCGCGCACCGGGCTGGACAACCTGTTTCTGGCGGGGGACTGGACGGCGACGGGATTGCCCGCGACAATCGAAGGTGCGATCAGGTCCGGCGTGACTGCGGCCCGCGCCGCCCGCGACCCTATCCGGCGATGAGCCAGCCGCCGGAATTGTGAATGGCTGGCATTTTGCACAGGTCCCGCCTTGGGGGCGGGAGACAATGGAATGATGGTGAACGCGACCGATACCCTTGAACGTCCTTCCGCCGATGGTGCGGGCCTGGCTGTACCGATGATCGAGATCGACCAGGCGGTCGATGCCGGGCATGCGGCGCTGGGCCGCCGGCAGAACGATGACGGGCACTGGGTGTTCGAGCTGGAAGCCGATGCCACCATTCCGGCGGAATATGTGCTGCTGGAACATTATCTGGACCGCATCGAGCCGGCGCTGGAAGCGCGGATCGGCGTGTATCTGCGGCGCATCCAGGGCGATCATGGCGGCTGGCCGCTCTATCATGGCGGCAGGTTCGACCTCTCGGCCTCGGTGAAGGCGTATTTCGCGCTGAAGGCGATCGGCGACGATATCAACGCCCCGCACATGGCGCGTGCGCGCGCCGCGATCCTGGACCATGGCGGGGCGGAGCGCAGCAACGTCTTCACCCGTTTCCAGCTTGCGCTGTTCGGCGAGGTGCCGTGGCATGCCACGCCCGCGATGCCGGTCGAGCTGATGCTGCTGCCGCGCAAGGCTTTCTTCTCGGTCTGGAACATGTCCTACTGGTCGCGGACGGTGATTGCGCCGCTGCTGGTGCTGGCGGCGCTGCGGCCGCGCGCGATCAATCCGCGTGACGTGCATGTGCCCGAACTGTTCGTCACCCCGCCCGCGCAGGTGCGGGACTGGATCCGCGGCCCCTACCGGTCGCCGCTGGGCCGGGTGTTCAAATATGTGGACAAGGTGATCCGCCCCGGCGAACGGCTGATCCCCGAGGCGACGCGCCGCCGCGCGATCAAGGCGGCGGTCGATTTCATCGAGCTGCGCCTGAACGGGGTGGACGGGCTGGGCGCGATCTATCCCGCCATGGCCAATTCCGTGATGATGTATCGCGCGCTGGGCATGCCCGACAGCGATCCGCGCGCCGCGACGGCGTGGGAATCGGTGCGGCGCCTGCTGGTGGAGCATGGCGACGAGGCCTATTGCCAGCCCTGCGTCTCGCCGATCTGGGATACCGGCCTGGCCGGTCATGCGATGATCGAGGCCGCGTCCGGCCCCGAAGGCGTTCGCCCCGAAGAGACGAAGAAGAAGCTGGCCGCCGCCGCGCGCTGGCTGCTGGACCGGCAGATCCTGAACGTAAAGGGCGACTGGGCGATCAACTGTCCCGATGTGGCCCCCGGCGGCTGGGCCTTCCAGTATAACAACGATTACTACCCCGACGTGGACGACACGGCCGTGGTCGGGATGCTGCTGCATCGCGAAGGCGACCCGGCCCATCATGAGGCGATCGAGCGGGCGCGCCAGTGGATCATTGGCATGCAAAGCACCAATGGCGGTTGGGGTGCGTTCGACATCGACAATAATATGGAATTCCTCAACCATATTCCCTTCGCCGATCACGGCGCGCTGCTGGACCCGCCGACCGCCGATGTGACCGCGCGCTGTGTTTCGTTCCTCGCCCAGCTTGGCCGTCCCGAGGATCGGCCGGTGATCGAGCGGGGGATCGCCTATCTGCGCACCGATCAGGAGGCCGAGGGCTGCTGGTTCGGCCGCTGGGGGACCAATTACATCTACGGCACATGGTCGGTGCTGTGTGCGCTGAACGTCGCCGGCGTGTCGCATGACGACCCCGCCATTGTGGGCGCGGTGGACTGGCTGCGTTCGGTCCAGCGCGAGGATGGCGGCTGGGGCGAGGATTGCGCGACCTATGAGGGCGCCACGCCGGGCATCTATACCGAAAGCCTGCCCTCGCAGACGGCGTGGGCGACGCTGGGCCTGATGGCCGCTGGCCTGCGTGACGACCCGGCCGTGGCGCGGGGCATGGCCTATCTGGCCCGCACGCAGAAGGAAGACGGGGAATGGGACGAAGACCCGTATAATGCCGTCGGGTTTCCCAAGGTCTTCTACCTGCGCTACCACGGCTATCGGCAGTTCTTCCCGCTGATGGCGCTGGCGCGCTATCGCAACCTGGAATCCAGCAACACCCGCCGCGTCGCGTTCGGCTTCTGATCGTGTCCGGACCTGACGTGCTGCCGACGCGCTTGGGCGTCGTGGTCGGGATGGAGGCCGAGGCCGCGTTGGTCCGCGCTGCCTTGCCTGCCGCGCGGGCCAGTATCAGCGGTGCCACCGCCGAGGGGGCGCGGGCCGCTGTCGATGAGTTGGTGCGGCACGGGGTGGATGCGATCCTGTCGTTCGGGCTGGCGGCCGGGCTCGATCCCGATCTCCGGCCCGGCGCGGTGCTGGTGCCCCGGCATGTGCGGCTGCCCGATGGGCGGATTCTGGCGGCGGCGTCCTCCCTGCGGGCTTGGCTGGGCGATGGGCGGCCCGACCGGGTGGGTACCGACCTGCTGCACAGCGACGACATCGTGGCGACCGCCGGGCGCAAGGGGGCGCTGTTCCGGACGACCGGTTGCGCCGGGTTGGACATGGAAAGCGGCTTCGTCGCCGAAGGTGCGGAACGGGCCGGTCTGCCGTTCGCTGTGCTGCGCGTGGTGTGCGATCCGGCGGGCCGCACCCTGCCGCCGGCGGCAGTGCTGGCGCTGCGGCCTGATGGTGGGATCGGGCTGGGAGGGATTCTCCTCAGTGTCCTGCGTCGGCCTGCCCAGATTCCCGCCCTGATCGCGTTGGGGCGCGATGCGGCGCAGGCGCGCAAGCGGGCTGTGCGGGTGTTGGGGGATATCGTGCGGGACGGGTCTTAAGGGTCTTCTTTTTCTGAAGAAAAAGAAGCAAAAAGACTTTTGTTCGTTTGGCATCGTACGAAGCCCGTTGGATTTCCCCTTTGAAAATCAAAAGTTTTTTTGTTCTTTTTTTTCAAAAAAGAACGGGAACGCTTGCCTCGGGAATCTTGATACGGGTCAATGATCCATGTCCCAACCGGGCGTTAGGGTACGTGGCATAGCGGACAACACAGGGAACCATGCTTCCATGGCGACGGCAATTCTTGCGCTCAATGCCGGCTCTTCCAGCGTAAAGTTCACCCTGTTCCATCAGGAGCCGGGGACCGAGGCACGCCGCATTGCGCATGGCCAACTGGAAGGGCTGCATACCCATCCGCATTTCCGCGCCACGGGGGCTGACGGCGCGGTGCTGGTCGATCAGACCTGGCCGGAGCCGGCCCCGGAGGGTGAGGACCCGCATCATGGCCCGGTGGCCAGCCTGCTGGACTGGGTGACGTCCCATCTGGGGGATGTGCCGCTGCTGGGGGTAGGGCATCGGGTGGTCCATGGCGGGGCCGAATACGCAGCCCCGATCCGCATTACGCCCGAGACCCTGGCGCGGCTGGACGCGCTGACGCCGCTGGCGCCGCTGCACCAGCCGGCCAGCCTGGGGCCGATCCGCGCCCTGCTGGCGCTGCGGCCCGGCCTGCCGCAGATCGCCTGTTTCGATACTGCCTTCCACCACACGTTGCCCGCCACCGCGACGCGCCTGCCGCTGCCCGCCAGTTATGACGCCAAGGGTGTGCGGCGGTATGGGTTCCATGGCCTGTCCTACGAATATATCGCATCAACTCTGCCTGGCCTGTCGCCCCGGCTGGCGGCGGGGCGGACGATCGTGGCGCATCTGGGCAACGGTGCCAGCCTGTGTGCGATGGCGGCGGGGCGCAGCATCGAGACCACGATGGGCTTCTCGGTCCTCGATGGGCTGGTGATGGGCACGCGCTGCGGCCAGATCGATCCGGGCGTGCTGCTGTACATGATGCGTGCCGAGGGGCTGGACGCGGCGGGGATCGAGAAGGTGCTGTATCATCAGGCCGGCCTGCTGGGCCTGTCGGGTGTGTCCAGCGACGTGCGGGACCTGCAGGACCGCGCGGCTGGCGATGCGGCCGCCCGTGAGGCGCTGGAGATGTTCACCTATCGCCTGGTGCAGCAGATCGGCGGCATGATCCCGGTGCTGGGCGGCCTGGACGGGCTGGTCTTTACCGCCGGGATCGGCGAGCATGATGCCGCCATCCGTCAGGCGGCCTGCGCCCGCCTGTCCTGGCTGGGCGTGCGGCTGGACCCGGCCGCCAACGATGCCCATGCGGCCGTGATCAGCACCCCGGACAGCGCGGTGGAAGTCCGGGTGATTCCGACGGACGAGGAAAGCATGATCCGCCGTCACGTCGCGGCCAGCCTGATGCCGGCCCGGCCTGATGGAGGCATAGTCCCGGCACGGGCATGACGCCGGCCGGAAACGTCAAAGGGAAGGAACGAAAATGAACGAGCCCCTCTCGGAGGCCCCGTCGGTCGCGCCTCTTTCGGAAACCGAACTCGCCCTGTTCAATCGCTGGTGGCACGCGGCCAATTACCTGTCCGTCGGGCAGATCTATCTGATGGCCAATCCGCTGCTGCGCGAGCCGTTGCAACTGGAGCATACCAAGCCGCGCCTGCTGGGCCATTGGGGCACCACGCCGGGGCTGAATTTCCTCTGGCTGCATCTCAACCGCATCATCCGGGCGCGCAATACGTCCGTGCTCTTCATCGCCGGGCCCGGGCATGGGGCGCCGGGCATCGTCGCCAGCACCTATCTGGAAGGCACCTACAGCGAATATTTCCCTGAAGTATCGCAGGATCTGGAGGGGCTGGGGCGGCTGATGAAGCAGTTCTCGTTCCCCGGCGGCATTCCCAGCCATGCGGCCGCCACCACGCCGGGTTCGATCCATGAGGGCGGCGAGCTGGGCTATTCGCTGTCGCACGCCTATGGCGCGGCGTTCGATAATCCGGACCTGGTCGTGGCCTGCGTGATCGGCGATGGCGAGGCCGAGACCGGGCCGCTGGCGACCTCGTGGCACAGCAACAAATTCGTCGATCCCGCGACCGATGGCGCGGTGCTGCCGATCCTGCATCTGAACGGCTACAAGATCGCCAACCCGACGATCCTGGCCCGCATCGCGCCCCGTGAACTGGCGGCGCTGCTGCGTGGCTATGGCTATGAACCGATCTTCGTCGAGGGGCATGATCCGGACCCGATGCACCAGAAGATGGCGGCGGCCATGGATCTGGCGTTCGACCGCATCGCCGCCATCCAAAAGGCGGCGCGCGAGGATGGAAAGACCGAGCGCCCGGCCTGGCCGATGATCGTGCTGCGCAGCCCCAAGGGCTGGACCGGCCCGAAGGAGATCGACGGGCTGCGGACCGAGGGCTACTGGCGGTCGCATCAGGTGCCGTTTTCGGACCTGACGCATCCGGGCCATCTGCAGGCGCTGGAGAGCTGGCTGCGCAGCTACAAGCCGGAAGAATTGTTCGACGAATCCGGGCGGCTGTTCCCCGAGATCGCGGCCCTGGCGCCCGCCGGCACGTTCCGGATGAGCGACAACCCGCATGCCAATGGCGGCCAGTTGAAGCGCCCGCTGCGGCTGCCCGACATTGCCGATTATGCGGTTGCGGTTACCAGCCCGGGGCACGAGATCGGCGAGAGCACGCGCGTGATGGGCGATTGGCTGCGCGACGTGATGAAGCTGAACCTGGAGTCGCGCAATTTCCGGGTCCTGTCGCCCGACGAGAACAATTCCAATCGTCTGAATGCGGTGCTGGATGTGACAAACCGGGCGTGGAATGCCGAGACGTTCGATTACGACGACCATCTGGCGCGCGATGGCCATGTGATGGAGATCCTGAGCGAGCACACCTGCCAGGGATGGCTGGAAGGCTATCTGCTGACCGGGCGGCACGGCTTCCTGTCCTGCTACGAGGCCTTCATCCACATCATCGATTCGATGGTGAACCAGCACGCCAAATGGCTGAAGACGGCGGCCGAAGTGCCGTGGCGCCGGTCGATCGCGTCGCTGAACTACCTGCTGACCTCGCATGTCTGGCGCCAGGACCATAACGGCTTCAGCCATCAGGACCCCGGCTTCATCGACCATGTGATCAACAAGAAGGCCGAATTCGTCCGCGTCTATCTGCCGCCCGATGCCAACACCCTGCTGTGGACGACGGCCCATTGCCTGCAAAGCTGGGACCGCATCAACGTGATCGTGGCCGGCAAGCAGCCCGAGCCGCAATGGCTGGGGCTGGATGACGCGATCCGCCATTGCGAGGCGGGAATCGGTATCTGGGAATGGGCCAGCAACGACAAGGGTGGCACGCCCGATGTGGTGATGGCCTGCGCCGGCGATGTGCCGACGCTGGAAACACTGGCGGCGGTGAAGCTGCTGCGGGAGCATGCGCCGGACCTGAAGGTGCGCGTGATCAACGTCGTGGACCTGATGACGCTGGATTCCCCCAGCCAGCATCCGCATGGGCTGGACGATGCCAGTTTCGATGCGCTGTTTACCCTCGATCGGCCGGTGATCTTTGCCTTCCATGGTTATCCGCAACTGATTCACAAGCTGATCTATCGCCGGGCGAATGCGCGGAATTTCCATGTCCACGGTTTCCGCGAGGAAGGATCGACCACGACGCCGTTCGACATGGTGGTGCGTAACCATCTCGACCGGTTCCATCTGGTGTCGAACGTGATCGACCGCGTGCCGGGGCTGGCCACACGGGCCGCCTATGCCAAGCAGGCGATCCGCGACAAGCTGGTCGATCATACCCGCTATATCGCGGAACATGGTCGTGACCTGCCGGAAATCGAGGCCTGGCGCTGGTCGTAAGGCCAGTAGGCGGCGTGGCGTCTTGTTGCCGCGTCGCCGCCTTAGCGCAAACTGCTGAGCTGTTTTCCACCATATCCATCTGATACGGGCTGGTTATTCCGGCCCGTCCCCTCGGTCGCAAACCATTTGTAAAGATGAATCTGGTTTGAATGTCCGATCTGTTCCGGTCCGCCGGACAGGTGGAATCCGCCCCGATTCCACGGCGATGACGGAATGCGTGATGGATGGGTGACATGAAACTGGTCGGCGTAACAAGAACCTTGAACGAAAATGATATTATCGAATCCGTCATTCGGCATCATCTGGCCTTGGTCGACCATGTTATTGTGATGGACGATGGAAGTAATGATAATACGGCGGAAATTGTCTATTCACTGATCGAAGAAGGCTTGCCCATTTCCATTATAGAGAGGAGGTGTGTGATATTTGATGAAGGAAATAGAAATACCGTATTATATAATCTAGCAAAAAATAAGTTTTGCGCTGACTGGGTTCTGTTTTTCGATGCGGATGAATTTGTGGATGTCAGGCGCGTCGACAATGACCTGAAACGCTATCTGGAGGGGATTCCGGAGAATTTCGATAGCGTTTCACTGGATATGTTCAATTATACCGACAGTATTTTTGACGACGGTAATGAAAGAAACGTTCCACGCAGGCTTTTGTGGCGGACAAAAAATCCTCTCGATGTCTTCAAGGTTATCGTCAGAGGGAATCTCGAAGGGGTGGTTTCCATTCATGCGGGAAACCATTGCGGATATCTGGATGGCGTACCGATGAACTCCTTGAGGTCGGACAATGTCTTTATCTCTCATTATCCCAGGCGGTCGGGATGGCAGGATATCTATAAGTGGGTGATAGGACGGCTGAAAATTACCGCCGCAGGCAGAGCGGAAACAGAAAAGGGGACGGGAAGCCATTACATCCATCCATTCAATGTTTTGGTCAATAATACTGAAGCTATATTAAAAAATAATGATTTTTTTTTCGTCAAGCCGAATCCGAATTTATTCGAAAAAGACTCCGGTTTTTATCTGGGAAGTGAACTGAAATATACCGGAATCGTGGACTACAAGGATAAGTGCATCCAGATGGTGCTTAAATACACGATGGAGCTAGCTAGGGATTTTGGAAAAATAATAGACGAATACCCTGATATATCGAATCGGGTTCGAGGAGATCATTTCCAGAGAAGAGAGATATATGGAGAGATGCCTGCATTGCCGGAATATGAAGGACATATCGAGACATCGCAGAGTTCCGTCGATCCTGTTTGGGCAATCAGAAAAAATACGAAGGATGATTCTTCTCTGCTGATCAATGGTTCGATGAGACCAGACAATTACAACCACACTGCCAATCAGGACACTCCATGGTGGAGTGCCGATTTCGGTCAGGGCATCGCCCTGAAGGAAATAGTAGTCGTCAATCGCTTCGATCAGGAGGGTGTTAAGGACAGGCTGTTTCCGTTCGATATCATTCTTGAAGATGGGAATGGCGAAACAACTGTCCGGTCTATTGGCAGTGGAACGACAGCCAGCAGGGAATGTGTTGCGATAAAAGGAATAGATAAAAACGTGAGAAAAATGACGATATCCCTTCCGGGATGCGGTCGGTATCTCAGTATTTCGCAGGTGCGGTTCTTTCTATAGGGCTCGCACACCGTTCGATCATCGCTTTCAGTTCGTGGGGCCGCCCGTTATTCCTACTGTCATTCTATACGGGCAGTACTCTAAAAAATCCGAAAATGTTTTACCTAAGATGATTGTTCATGGCATCCGTCCACGTCCGGATATCCAGATGGTAGACGGCGAATACGCCTTTCAGCTGGTTGAGTCGGCAATCGGAGCAGAATGCGATGGTTCCGTCCGGCACCGATCGGACAAGAAGCTCCCTTTTTCTGTGCGTGCCGATATTGATGTAGCCGGTGGCGCTGATATCCCCGCGTGCCGCCATATCTCCGTTGGTGTGGATATCTCCGATCGACGAGATGCCCTGGCTTCCGAACTTGGCGTCACGACGAATACCAACTTCTGGATCGGTATAGGTATCGTAGAAAAAATGACTTTCGTGCGTCGCAATGACCGCGCCGGAACGCAGGGAGTCTACAATCAGGTTGCCGTCTCCATCGGTGGTGATGCGCCCGGTGTCGAGCGCGGATGAGCCATCGACCTTCAGGTTTTGTCGAATTTCGGCATTGGCATTCCGATCGAACGACAGGGCCATCAGATTATTGACAATCCAGTCCAGTCGAACGGTTTTCTTGTTCAAACCGAAATATGTATCCTGTCCCTGATCCAGGACGATTCGCTGGTTGTCGCCAAGCCAAAGGCCAGGAGCACAGGTGCCGAGATCGTTCGGATCTCGGCAGGCTGGGGTGGCCGCCCATGATGCGAAGGCCGCCTTGTTGAATTTTCCCGATATATTAACTGGAAAATTGAAAGAATTCTGACCTGCGGCGATCTCGAGACCCTCGTTCACCGTCATGCCTGCTTCCGATTTTACACCGCCGATCGTGATCATCTGGACCATGCGATTTTGATGAACGTCCTTTCCATCTGCATAGAGATCGACTTCCATGCCCAGCATGCCGCCGCCATCCTCTGAACCGGTCTCGTCGCGAACACCGATATCGGCGCCATTTATGAGGTTTCGACGGCCGTTGCCATCTGCCAGCGCATCGGATGGCCGTATAGCGAAGAAATTGCCTGCCGAATTATTGTCCCAACCTGCATAGCCGCGCGCGATCATGATCGAATTGACACAATAGTAAGGTTGTCTGGTTTGCATCGCGCTCTGGTCACACTCGGCCTTGAGCGCATTGCTTCCGCTGCCATTCGTTGCATCCATCGGATGGGTCATGTGATGATGCAGGAACATGACGGGTGACTCGTCCTGCCAGTTGTTGGAACGATTGACGTCCAGGCCTCCGTTATCGTTCGAGATCATCAGGGTCTGGCTATCAGGGCTGGAGGCAGGTATTGGGCCCTGCTGCCGTATTGAGCCGTCCTGATGGATGAGAACGTCATGTCGGCCGTCTGGTCGGGACCCCGGACCACCGGGGTGTGTTCCCAAGGTGCCCGATGCCGCGGCGAGGGTGCAGGACGATAGCCCGACGATGAGGATCATGTCTCTGAAACGCGTGTGTTTCATTACCTGCAACCATCCCTGATAGAGCGGGAGGCGTCTTGCGAAGTCATCCTGCCGGCATATCCTTCGCGCGCCCCTCGCCCGAGGATCAGAAAGACACACCGGGCGTAAAGTGGCGAGGCATCCTCGCTCGGCTCGACCTTTCAAGCAGCCTTGGAAGCTGGATGATCGGGCAAGGATCTTAACGAATGCATATCGGACCGTAGGACTGATGCTGCTTGTCGCAAAATTTCGCAGTTAAGCGATTCACTCGGCAGAAAGTCTGCCCGGAACATTGCGATGCGAAGGCTTAGCAAGCCCTTTGCCGGGTCGGGGCATGATGGAAGAATATGCCTTTAGGACAGATACTGACTTGTTATTCTTTCGATATTTCGGATGTCGATCTTGGTTCCGTGTTCAGCACCATTCAGGTAGTAGGCTATTGTATGCCCTCTCAAGTTGGAAATGTAGGATTGGATTGCGTTCAGCCATCCGATACAAAGCACTTTTGCACCTCTGGGTGAGAAGATGGTATTGTGAAGACCGGAACCGAAGACACCTACTATTCTTGTTGCACGAGAAAAAATGTAGATTTGCTCTTTGGGGGTGAGTTGCTCGGGGTATATGATCTGGTATCCGATGCCGGAATAAAAATATTCCAATTCAGCTTCGTTTTCGACAGCGCGTTCGCTGGCACGTGCCAGTCTTCTGGATAAATAGATTTTCTTATTTTCTTCGTTTTGAGAAATAATTTTTATTTTACGAATCGATTCGCCGACTAAGCAATTCATTTCCGGATGGAAGATATATCCTCGATTGAGAGTCGAGATCATGATAAAGGATCTTGCTTTAATGACGATGTTTTCGTGATCGTAATATATTATATCGCCTTTATTTATGAAAAGATCAACAAAGTCATGCATCCATATGGGAATGGATTTGGGAATGGCGACTTTGAAGCGTATGCCTATTTCCTGAAGTTTGGTATAAGCATAGATTTTCGGAAACATTTCCAGAAGAACATGTCCGTAGACGAAAGGATAATTGATCAGGATTACGATGGGTTCGTCATGGAAGACCGGCTCGGAACTTTTATTGAAAATGGATCCTCGCCAGCTTTGCGGAAGAGAATCAATAATGGCGCCGGAGACGAATGTGGAATAAATATTTGAATTTGAGAAAATATCGTTGGATTCATTTCTTATGAAGCCTGCGCTACCCAGGGTGAGATTTTTGCCGGGAAGGCAATAATACTCTATACCGGGAACAAAATCCCGTCTGTGGTGACTGTCGATGATCGTCCTGTCCCCGATGCTATCCTCATTTAAAATGGCAGGGGGGGGCGCGCTCAGAAGAGGGTTTCCGTAGGCAATTTTATGGGGCTCCGGCAGGTATCCGAAATCTTCCAGCCTGTCCGTGGGGTGGAAATGTATGTCGAACCACCCGTTTGTCTCGGTCATTGCAGGTCTCTTGTCTTTAAGAAATGGCTTTTGCATCTGCTAATGTGTGGAAGCTACGGCATGGTGTCGGGAGGGCCCGGTGAGGTAAGGATGGATGGATTCTGTCTTCAGTCGAGGAGCGATTCCAGAATGTCGAGAGATGTACTCTTCCTGTTTTCCATGAAGATTCGGTGAACTGCATTTCGTCGCAGCGTGTTCCATAATGCTTCGTCCGTGTAGCTCTTATTCATGGCAGCCGCGAACGTGCTTGGGGAATTGCTCGGCGCGCAGGCGAGATCCGATCCGGCGGTCCAGCGGATCTGCTGGCAGAGGAGGTCGGTGGCGACGATGGGAAGGCCATGGGCGGCGGCTTCGTGAATCTTGTAGGGAATGCCCGCCGCGAAGCGGGTCGGGGCGATGAAGACGCGGTGCGATTCATAGAGTGGGCCCAGGTCTTCGATGAAGCCGAGCAGGTCGAAGCGTGGGTGCGTCAGGATCGAAGCGAGGTCGATGCCCTCCGCGAGATGGCCCGCGACGCGGATTCGGGCCTCGGGGGGAAGAAGGTGGCCATATTCGGGTAGAAGTTGGTCGTTCAGCCATGTCAGCGCGTCCAGATTGGGGGATTGCGGGTTCTGGATCGCGCCGACGAATAGGAAGTGTGCACGGGCGGCGAAGGAGCGGGGCTGCGGGGCGGGCGTTTTGACATGACCCAGTACCGCGACCGCGCAATGCACCTCCGGGGCGAGCAGGTCGGCTTCGGCCTGGCTGACGGCCACGAACCGGTCGATGAAATCTGTGGCGCGGAATTCATGGCGCAGCATGGTCGCCAGCGTGGGCAGGTCCGGCCGGTTCTCCAACTGCATCCGGCCCCGTTCGCGTAGCGAGGCGATGGCTTCGGTGTCGAGAATGATGCGGCAGTCCGTGAGCGCGGCGCGGCAGGCGGCGATGATCGGGCGCAGGCGGGCGGCATTATGGGTCCGGCCGATCCACAGGACATCGTAATAGCCCGATCGGGCGTGCAGGAAGGCGTCCAGGTCGGCGATTCCGCGGTCCCAGATGATTTCCGCGCGGTCGGGCAGGTCGCGATAACGGCCCGCCGGGGCCTCGCGCGGCGGGAAGACCGGATAGACGGTCACATGCAGGCCCAGATCTTCGACCATCAGGCGCACGATGTCGTTCGAGCGGGGAAAGCCCGCGCCGATGGCCGGTTGGGGCAGGTAATCTTCGATGAACAGGACGTGTTTTTGCGTTCTGGTACTGGTGCGGGCCCTTAGCAGGTTCGCGCTGTCCCGCGTGTAATACCCCGCGATCTCGTCGCGGTGTCTGTGGAAGAACCTGCCGATATTCCGGCCCAGGATGGTGTCGATGTCCGCCGGATTACCGCTGCCGGACTCGTAATGCAGTACGGCCACGTCGGGGTCGTAGAGCACGTCGAAGCCTTGCTGGCGGATCCGGACGCAGAGGTCGGTGTCCTCATAATAGGCCGGGCTGAAATGCGGATCGAAGCCGTGGAGTGCCTTGGCCAGTTCGGTACGGACCATCAGGAATGCGCCGGAGCAGAAATCGACCGCCCGCGCGTAATTGGCTTCGGGGCAGAGCGGGGAGGCGTCGCGCAGATAGCCCGATGTGGTGCCGTCATTCCAGATGATGCTGCCCGCTTCCTGAAGCTGGCCGGTGGTGCGGATCAGCTTCGCCCCGACGGCGCCGGTGCGGGCCTCCTGCCGCAGGCGGTGTAGTGCGGCCGCGTTCGCGCCTGGGAAGACCTCGACATCGTTGTTCAGGAACAGCACATAGGGTGCGGCGACCCGTGCGAGTCCGGCGTTGGAGCCGGCGAGGAAGCCGATATTGTCGGCCAGCCGAACGATGTCGAGCCCGTGGACATATCGTTCGATCCGGCTGGTCTCGTCTCGCGAGGCGCCATCGATCAGGATCACCTGCATCGGCCCCGGATAGGTGGCCCGCAGCGAGGACAGCGCCGTCATGGTGAAGGCGAACTGGTCGTGGACGACCATGACGACGCTGAAATCGGGAAGGTCGCAGGAAAAATCGAGAGGACGGGCCATCAGGGTGCTGGTGCGTACATCGGCCAGCAGGCGAAAGGCGCGGCGGCAATGCAGTTCGGCGCTTTCCGCAGGTTTCTTGCCGTCCGGCAGCGTGCCGGAGAGGGCGGCATAGGCGGCGAAGGGGGTAGGGTAGCACCCCAGGCCGATCGCCTCGATTACGCCGGGGTCCTTTGCATAGGCGGCGAGATCGACCTGCGGATGGGGGCGGCGTGCTTCCTGCTGGCCGTATTGCAGAAAATGCGCGTAGCCGTTGCGGAAAGCGCCCGTCGCAACGGCTTGGGCCACGTCCGGATGGCTGGTTGCATAAAACCGTTCGGAGAAGAACGGCAGGGGATCGAAAGCGGTTGGCGCCGTGGTGATCAGGTAATGGCGCAGGGGGTGTCCCCACTCCTGTATCTGGTCCGAGACGGCGGGATACGCCCGCAGATACCAGACGGGATCGAAGAACCAGGATGTCCGGCGGGCGGCGTTCTCTGGCGCGTGCAGGTTTTCCATGAAGGCGATGAATGGGCCGAGCCGCGTGTCATGGAGGAAATCCGGGTTTTCCTTGAGGAAGAGCGCGCTGGAAAAGAACAGAGAGGCATCCCGGCCTTCCCTGGCGCCGTAGGACAGGAAGTGATCGTAGCCGTTGCGCAGGCCGTGATGGGCAACCTCCTCCAGCGACAGGCCGAGCTGGGTTTTCCGATAGAAGAGCTCGTCGAAAAAACCGTTCGGATTGTGGTCCCTGAAGCCTTCCGCGCAATAATGGGCGAAGCCTGACGGGACCTGGTGTGCGCGAATAGCCTCGTCTATGTCTGCATAGGCCTGGCGATACCATTCCTCGTCGAAGAACGGGTTGGGGGAATGGCCCAGGGGTTCGCCGCATTCCTTGTAGAAGGCCAGGATGTCCGCCTCGTCCCGCAGGTCGGCGATGGCGGGGATGAAGGCATAGCGACGACGATACCACGCGGCGTCGAACCGCCACCATGCGGGCTTCGCGGCTGGTTGTTCCGTCGGCTGGTCCATGGGCGTCATGATCGCGTCCTTGTCGTCGGCCTGGGTCAATGGATGCGGAGCAGCCAGGGTGTCAGCAGCACGGTGGCCAGGGAGGCGATGGGCAGGTGCAACGGCACGGTCAGGCCGGTGCCCGTTGCCCTGATGCGTGCGGCCGGCGCGCCGATATCGAAGGTGATGACCGGCACATTCTGCCGCCAGAATTCGGTCAGGATATAGGACCAGGTTTCCGGCCAGATCGCGGGCAGGAAGCCCCAGTCGCACGGGTGGCGCCGGATGAGGGCGGCCAGTTCATGCTCGCCATAGCGGCCGGTGATCTCGACGACGCCGGTGGCCAGTAGCCTTGCATCGTCACAGGTGTAGCCGATGATGACGAAGCGCATCGGCAGGGCGTGGTCCGCGACATGCCGGGCCAGCGCGAGCAGGATATTATAGCCCTTCTCGATCCCGATGGCGCCGATCAGGAGAATGCGCCGTATCTCGTCCGGCGCCTTCGGCAGGAAGGTCGCGGGGCGGGTCGGGACGGGCGGTTCCCATTGGCCCAGGGTGATTGGGGCGTCGATGTGGCGGCGATAGCGGTCCGCGACGTCCTGGCAGGAGGCGATGATGGCGCCGGCGCGCCGGAACAGATCGTCGCTCAGGTCGCGCAGCAGGTCCAGGGGGGCGTCGTCGCTGTTCAGGGGCCCCAGATCGGCGATGCAGCGCTGGCAGACATCGCGCGCCGGCTCGCCGCAATAAAGATTGTTGTGCGACACCAGTGTGATGCGCGGGCAGAACCAGGAATAATCATGCAGATACACGGCATAATCGATGCCGCTGCGCGAGACCCAGTGCACGTCGCGGATTCCGGCCCCGATATAGCTGTGGATTTCGATCCTGTCGCACCCAAGGGCGCGCAGCAGCGTATGCAGCTCCGCGCCCTGTCGGGGCAGGGTGATGTTGGGATAATCCTCCGGCAGGAAGGGGATGACCCGCCAGCCTGCATCCTTCGCACCGTTGCCCGCACGGTGGGGTGAGACGACCAGCGGCACATGGCCGGCCGCCAGGTTGTCGCGTGCGCGCTCCGTCACGAAACGCTGGACGCCGCCCTGCCGGTCGTGGGTCAGCAGCGCCACCACGGGACGTCCGGCGATGGCGTGGCGCAGGCGGGCCAGATCGAGGTCCCGGCGGAACGCGCCCAGCGGGTCGCGCGCCAGCCATTCCTGCACCATGCGGTCGTATCCGGGGTGCAGCCCGTTGAGAATCGCCAGGTTGCGGCGGACCAGATCGCTTTTGACGGCACTGAAGGATTGTCCTTCCGCGTGGCCGACGAAGGTTTCCAGGCAGGCCACGTGCCGCCAGCCCAGGGCGGCGGCGCGGCGGCTGAAATCATTTTCCTCGCCATAGCCCTGGGCGAAGACGTCCTCGCGCAGCAGGCCGGTCTGATGCAGGCATTCAGCCCGGATATACATGCAATAGCCATGGGCGGTCGGCACGTCGATCAACGCATCGCAGCCGCATGCCGCGAGCTGTTCCGCCGTCTCGATCACCTCTTCGTAGGAGGGCACGGGATTCTGGCCATCCGCGCTTGGATAGCTGAAAATCGTCGCCGCGTTCGAGAGCGGCGTGGCCGTGCCGATATCGGCTGCGCGATAGACGGTGCGCCGCAAGGCGTCGATCCAGTGCGGGGGCGGCAGCGTGTCGCTGTTCAGCAGAATGGCGTCCTCGTCCCGCTCCACGGCGCGCAGGCCGCGATTGGAGGAGAAGGTGAAGCCGCCATTGCGGGCATTGGTCAGGACCGTCACGCCATCCAGCGTCGCGAGCGTATCGAGGAAGGCGGTGATCCGCTCGTCCGGCGAGCAATCATTGATGATAACGACACGTTCGTTCGCGCCACGATGCTGCAGCACCAGCGTGATGCAGGTCCTGGTGACCTCATAGCCGCGATAGACGGGAATGATGACCGCGACCTTGCGGGTGGGGATGGCCGGCGCGTCGGCCTCGGGCACCGCGAAGCGCGGCGCGTACAGGGTCGGGAAGGGCTGATTGAAGGTGGGCCGTGCGGAAGCGGGATACGCGCTGGCGAACCGCGTGGCGACCCATTCCGCCTGTGTGCGGGCATAGCGCCCGCCCGCGAGCGGATCGATCGGGCTGCCGTATAGCGCGCGGCCGAAGCGATCGGTGACCGTGACCGCCGGCGTCGTGGGACCTTCCATGTCCTGCCATGGAAGGAGGAAGTCGGTGCGCGGTTTTTCGGCCTGGAGCAGGCTGTCCTGCGGCCCGTCATCGGGCGGGCCGATTTCTCCGTCGAACAGCGTGCGGTTGTCTTCGACGGTCCGCACCAGGATGTGGTCGGATGCTTCCAGATTGTTGGGGTAGCGGCACCAGCCGCTCAGACCTTCCGCGGCGCCTTCGACGAATCCTTCGAAGGTCCAGACCGTTCGGCTGTCGATGCCGCTGCCCAGCAGGCCGCGACCCTCGTGCAGGATGTCGATGCGCGGCAGGTGGGGCGGCAGGACGAAATTGCCGATTTCCCAGACCTGGTATCCGGGCGGGCGTGCCAGGAGGGCCAACTCGGCGGATTGTTCCTCTCCGTCATGGCGCAGGACGAGGTCGTGTGCGGCATGTTCCGGCAGGCCGGCGACAAGGCGCCCGTCGGGCAGCATGGCGCACCAGCCCGAACAGCGATTGGCCTCGGCGATTGCGCTGAAGAGCGGGAAGGCGATATCGGGAAAAATGACGGCGGTTTCACGCAGGAGTGCCCGCAATTCGACAAAGGCCCGGTCAGGGGCGCCGAAGCGCATGCGGGTGATCAGCAGGAAAAACCGGGCCAGCGGCGAGAGGGTGACCGAGGAGAGAAACTCGAAGGCCTCCGACGCGCGTGGCTCGTCCAGCGCCAGCCGGCAGAATCCGATCCCCAGCGTGATGTCGCGTGCGCTCGGATGGGAGCGTTGCAGATATTCCAGCCGTGGCAGGAGGACTTCGGGAGTTTCCGAAAGATCTGCCAGCCCGTCATGACGGGACGAGAGAACGCGGCCGTGCCGGTCGGACATGTCCCGCACAAAGCGGTTGATCGTCTGCTCCATTATGCGCTGGTACGTTCGGTCGTATGGACGTTACGCGGCACAGAAGCTGCGCCAGGTGTCGTAGACAGGTTCCAGCGCCCGGGAGGGTGCCCGCAATTCCGCGCGGCCGACGCTCAGCCAATGCATCTTGCCGTTCGTCCACTCGCCGCGAAGGACGGACGCGGCGACATCGGGATTATTCTTCAGGTACCATTTCTCGTCGAATTCCTTGCCGTCCGTATCGCGGCCTTCGAAAAAACCGACCCGGATGAAATGGTCATGGCCGCTTTTCAGTTCGCCGCGATGGATCGCTGCATCCACATCGGGATTCGCGCGCAGATAGGCCGTTTCGTCGAACGGAACGGTCTTCAGGTAGGAGGTGATCAGGAATTTGAAAACATTTTCCGGAATAATAACTTTTCCGTCTTCGCTTTTTAATAGCTTTTGAATCGAAGAATAAAGGATCACGATATTCCTCCAGATGAAAGTGACTTTAAATGGATGTCACTTTCATCTGGATATATGTTCAAAGTAAATATAAGGTAAAAATTTTCGACATTTTATGCAGAAATAGGGTTTCTGTCGGAAATTTCGTGCGGGCGAAGAGTGAATATTTGGTAAATGAGGAGTTTTTATTTATCCACAGGCATATGAAAAATGGGGTGCATGCCTTTTTCCGTTCTTTTGTGCAAAGGAACGATTGAAGCTGTGCCGGATGGTTCGGGCTGTTCGGTTGGCCTTTCTTCCGTTTTCGGGACCGGAAAGAAAGGCGATCCGATTACTCCTTGAAGGCGCGGGCGAGGACGTTCTGCTTTTCCAGCGAGACGGGCAGTGCGGTGGCGGTGACGGCCACGCCCTGCCAGCCCGCGCCCATGGCGGTGTAGAGATTGACCGCAT
>NZ_JABEQD010000012.1 GCF_014174395.1 Gluconacetobacter aggeris | reverse complement strand
CGGCGAAGCGTCGCCGCCAGGTCGTGACCGTCACGCGGGTGACGCCGAGCCGCTTTGCGATCGCCAGGTTGCTGATGCCTTGGGCCGCCAACAACACGATCTCGGCCCGCAGGCCCGCATGGCATCAGCGCGGGACACCTTGCGTCGCCGCAGCCGCGACGCAAGCTCGGCCGCCTCAGCGTCCGACACATCGATTGCAACCGCCCTTGGTGTCGCCACGTCCCCGCCTCCTGCGCCATGAGGAACCCAGTGAATCACAGTCACATCCAAGTGACTAGTTATTGCTCGGCCAGGACACTAGCTTCGGAGCCGCAAGCGTTTTCGTTCGCTGGAACGCGCGACGATAATCGTCGTCACGTCGAAGATATTCCCAGGCCATGCCGGCAGCAGCAATGTCTTGTGCGTGTTCGTAAGCGGCCGGCGACTGCCAATCTGACATCGGCATCGCGTTACCTTTCCTCTTGCGCCTGCTTCTGGCAGCAGGAACATCAGGATGCGCAATGGGAAGATTTTGTGCAGACTGTGTTTGGAGATATGTCGATCTGGTAAAGCGATCGCACGACGTTATGGCGTTCGTCCGCGCGTGCCAGAATATTCCGCGAGCCGGGCACTCGCCCGGCGAGCGGCGCTTATTTTCCATCTTCCCGCTGCCGATCCGCGAAGTCGGATCGGCGCAAATTTGTGCGGACAGACAGGACAAGGAAGAGGGCACCGCAGAACCGAATTGTCGGCCCTGCGGCGTTCACTCCCTATGCCGCTATTTTCTTCGCCGCGTACCCGGCCAGTCGCCGGGCCGCCGTTGCCGCATGTTCGGCGTCCAGTTCCATCCCCAGCCAGTCGCGGCCAAGATGCTGCGCCGCCACCAGCGACGAACCCGAACCGGCAAACGGGTCCAGCACCAGGCCACCCACCGGGCAGAACGTATCCACCAGGGGCAGCAGCGCCGCCACGGGCTTCTGCGTCGGGTGCAGCTTGTTGCCCGAATACGGCATGTCGATCACATCCGGCACCGGCTGTCTGGGCCGCCTCACGCTCCCTTTTGCCTAAAGGTAGGCGCTTTCGTGTTCGTAGCGAAGAAAACCCGAAGACAAGGCGTAGGATTTGCGGAATACGATATGCCCGACCATGCGGAACCCGGCCGCTTTCCAGGCGTCGGCAAACAGGTCAATCTTGTTCCACCCGTAAAAACTTACGGCAAGACCGCCCCATTTCAGGACACGGTGCATCTGGTTGACCGCCGGACGGAGCCCGCGCGCATTGTCGTCGTTGCGAACCTTGCGCCCGTCCCTGCCCTGATAGTTCACCAGGTAAGGCGGATCGGTCAGAATGAAATCCACCGAATTGCGCGGCATTACCCGCATCAGTTCCACGCTGTCGCCGTTGAGAATGGTATTCCGGAAATCGGTTGCCGTGTTGGTGTTGCCAGTCATGGTCTTTGCCCTTTGTTCCGCGAGGAACAGCCCCCGCTGTTCCTCTGCCTCGCGGCGAGCAGCGGGGTAGCAACGGCAAGGGCGACCGATGGGGAGGGGTATCACCCGGTCTGCACGGAGCGCAGCGCAGGAAGATCGGGGACACCCGATCGGGCGGCGTCAGCCTGCTGACGCGCACCCTTGCCGGCGCGGGGGCGGAGCCCTTAGCCTGTTTTTACCTTTAATGCCGCCCCGGCGGCCTCGGAAATGGCAGCCATGATTTGCGCCCTGGCCATTTTTTTTCGGGGATTTCGAGCAGCGGAATACCAGCCTTCTGCAAGGCCAGACGCTTCACCGCCATGCGGTCATCCGCATCGCCGGACAGATCGTGGCCTGTGCCATGATATTCGATCACCAGAACTGGCAGTCCATAGCGATCGATCAGCAGGAAATCGACACGCTTGCCGCTATAGGAGCTGAAAGCCTGCTTCTGGCGCGGATCTTCCGGGTCGTAAGTCGTTCTGATGAACCCACCCATCGAAACCTCGAAGGCGAAACGCCAGTCGGGCTGATATGTCCTGATCCACTCGTCGAGCGCGTACAGCACCTGCACAGCCTCTTTATTAACGGGACGAACGGCCCGCAGACTGCACTGACTGATGAAGTGTAACTGGTTTTGCGTGTTGGACAGATCATTATCCTGAAAATATTGCCGCCGACGGTCTGCGTCCTTCTTCTGGTCGGCGGCCTGTGTTTCCAGCGTGGAAATCCGGCGGCGCAGCGACGAAAGTTCTGCATCGCGTCCAGCGATCTGAAGATCCAGAGCCTGAAGTCGCGCATTCCTCTCGGCAACCTGTCGCCCTGCCTGTGCCAGATCGGCCGTCGCACGACGCCCCCGGATGTAGAATCCGATGGCATATCCAATCGCCAGAAGAATGATCACCTTTTCCACGACCGATAAGCCTCCCTTTTCTGCGCGATCACCGCCGATTACCGCATGGACCGGCGCATGGTCTTCTCAAATCCCCTTGTCCTGTCATTCATCGTTCCTGTCGCCCGATGACCGGGAAGGTGAACAGGATGGCAGGCAGACCCGACAGAATCAGGATCGAGGTGTTCGGCCCCACCGAGGCGGTGGAAACAGCCGAAGACGCATTCCGTCCATCCAACGAAGCCATCCGGTCCCTCGCCCGCCTGATCGGCCGTCAGATGGCCCGCGAGCAGTTCGAGCGTGCCCGCGCGCTGGAGCGGAAACAGGCTCGACAGAACCGATCCGGTCCTCTGCGGTAGCCTCCCCTTCCCGGCTGCGTTTCCCCCGGTGAGAGCCCCCTCGCCGGGCAGTCGTGTATTTTTCTTGTGACCATTATGGTCTCGCGATATAAGGTCAGTCAATGAGGATCATTGCCCGTCGCACGCTGAGAGAGTTCGTCGACAGTCTGGCGGGCCAGAAGGACCAGCCGGCCGTGAAGGCGGCGCTGGACGCCTGGTTCGCCGAAGTCGGCAAGGCCGCCTGGACGAGCACCGCCGATGTGAAGCGGCTTTATGCCACGGCCAGCATCGTCAGCGCGGAACGGATCGTCTTCAACATCAAGGGCAATGCCTATCGCCTGATCGTGGCGGTCGATTTCGAGAAGAGCATCGTCTGGATCAAATGGATCGGCACGCACAAGGCGTATGACAGGATCGACGTGACGGAGGTGGAACATGACGGCTGATCTGAAACCCATCCGCAACGAGGCGGATTATGACGCGGCACTCGAAGAAGTCGGCCGGCTGTGGGGTGCCAAAAGCGGCACGCCGGACGGCGACCGGCTCGACGTACTGGCGACGCTGATCGACGCCTACGAAGCCAAGCACCATCCGATCGACCCGCCCGATCCGGTCGAGGCGATCCGCTTCCGCATGGAGCAGCAGGGCCTCACCCGCAAGGATCTGGAGCCGATGATCGGCCCGCGCAACCGGGTGGCGGACGTGCTGAACCGCAAGCGCGGCCTGTCGATCGACATGATCCGCCAGTTGCATGACGGCCTCGGCATCTCGGCCGAGGTGCTGATCCGGCCCAGCCGGATGGACAAGGTCGCCTGATAAGGAACATCCCATGACGCGCGCCGCCCTGTATGCCCGCTATTCCTCCGACAACCAGCGCGACGCCTCGATCGAGGACCAGTTCCGCATCTGCCGCGAACACGCCAAGCGCGAGAAATGGAAGGTCATTGGAGCCTACAAGGACGCGGGCATTTCCGGCGCCAGCATGATTCTGCGCCCCGGTATCCAGACCCTGTTACAGGATGCGCAGGCCGGACGCTTCGACATCGTGCTCGCCGAGGCGCTGGATCGCATCTCGCGCGACCAGGCCGACGTGGCCATACTGTTCAAGCACCTGAAATTCGCGGGCTTGCCGATCGTCACCCTGGCCGAGGGCGAGATAAGCGAACTGCATGTCGGCCTCAAGGGCACGATGAACGCCCTGTTCCTCAAAGACCTGGCAGCCAAGACGCATCGCGCGCCTGCGTGGCCGGGTCGAGGATGGCAAGTCCGGCGGCGGGCTGTGCTATGGCTATCGCGTCGTCCGGCAATTCGACGCAAAGGGCGAACAGATCCGGGGCGATCGCGAGATCGACGCGCAGCAGGCGGAGATCATCCGCCGCATCTTCCGCGACTTCGCCGCCGGCATCGGCCCGCGTGCTATCGCCAAAACCCTGAACGACCAGGGCATCGCTGGTCCCGAAGGCAAGCTGTGGAGCGACACCACCATCCGGGGCCATGTGAAGCGCCGCGCCGGCATCATCAACAACGAATTGTATATCGGTCGTCTGGTCTGGAACCGGCAGCGCTATGTGAAAGACCCGTCCACCGGCAAGCGCGTCTCACGCCTGAACCCGAAATCAGAATGGGTGGTGACAGACGTGCCCGAATTGCGGATCGTCGACGACGCATTGTGGCAGGCGACAAAGGCTCGTCAGAGCGTCATCGCCGAGAAATATGTCAACGTCACCGAGGCTGTTCGCGCCCACCATAAGCGCAACCGGCTTAATGGCACGCGTCGACCGAAATCGCTCCTGTCGGGTCTGCTGTTCTGCGGCCAGTGCGGTGGTCCCTACACGCTGCGAGGTTCCGACCGTTTCGCCTGCTCATCCCAAGTCACCAATGGTTCCTGCACCAACAGTCGCACAATCCCCCGTCCTGATCTGGAGCGCCGCGTGCTCTCCGGCCTCAAGGACCGGATGATGGCGCCGGAGATCGCGGCCGAGGCGATGCGCGCCTATGCCGAGGAAACCAACCGCCTCAATCGCGAGCGTCGGTCCAACACCGATGTCTGGCAGGTGGAACAGGTAAAGGTCGAGAAGCAGATCCGGGGCATCATCGAGGCCATCAAGGAGGGCATGTTCCATCCCAGCATGAAGGCGGAGATGGATACGCTCGAAGCCCGCAAGGCCGAGTTGGCATCCCTGCTCTCCGACGTCCCTGACGACGTGCTGGACATGCTGCCCAGTGCCTCGGCAATCTATGCCCGCAAGGTCGGCCGTCTGACCGACGCCCTCAACCGCCCCGAAGAACGGCTGGAAGCCGCCGAGGCGCTGCGGGCGCTGATCGAGAAGGTCGTGCTGACGCCCGGCCCGAACCGGGGCGAGATCGACGCGATTCTGTATGGGGAACTGGGAACGATCCTGACCTGGATCGAGCGGCAAGCCATTGGAAAAGCTAAAAAAAGAAACACTCCCGGAGTGGTACTCACGGGAGTGTCGGTATCGTTGGTTGCGGGGGCTCACAAGCACCGATTCCCACATTCACTTCAGACGGCAATATAATTATTTAATATCAATAAATTAGTCTTTCGAATCACGCCTAAGACGTGGCTTAAGTCTTCCAGAACGGCGCCCCGTGGATGAAACGGCCGTTCATGGGGCTACGCGCCGTCTGTATCCGGTCCGCACATCCCGATCGAAATATCATTGCACGTATGCAGCGCGCGCCAGGCATTGAGGTGATCGAGGGCACGTGTTGGAAGATCGAAGAGGGGTTCGAGACCGCCAAGAACGAATTCAGACTCGACCATAATGAAACCCATTCCTGACATGGCTCGCACTGCCACGTCTCGCTGGTCATGCTGGCTTATGCCATGATGGCTGGGGTACGGTCCAGGGCCGATGCCATAGAGCAAAAAAGAGCCAACTTCACAAATTCGGCGACACATCCGCTAGTCGATCCAGGCAATCCGTCTCCTCGTCGTGAAGATTACCCAAAACCGCGTCTCAATAGAGTATATTCTCCGATGGTCGTTCTTCGACGCGCTCATCGAGCCACAACCTACCCGCTCGCGCATCAGATCAACAGCGCAACTGTATTACCAACAATTCAACAGCCGCTTCTTCACGGTGAAAACGATGTCTATGACTGTACAGCCTACGTCAAGGCGCCCTGAACCCTTATCACTACCACTTGCAGTGTCTGTCACGCGAAGCTGATGCCCATCTGGTGATTGGATTCTGTGGTGAACTATTTGTTTCGATATCAAATCTTCAGTGTGCAAAGGATAGTAGTAAACAAAATGTTCGAGCGGACCATTCTGACATTTTTTTTGGCCACAGTGGTGCTGGCCCCTCGCCCGACAGCCGCAGCGCTGGCCGCCGAGGGGGGAACTTCAGTAACGACGTCTACACTGCAGCAAGCGGTCCTGCCACCAGGTAGAGCGATCGAGTCATCCATTCGGCTTGGCAGTGGCACCATCCAGTATAAGAGTGCCGTGCAGATGGTCCCGGTTCGGGACGAGAATGGTTCAATGATCGCACAGGTGGTGACAACCGTATACTTAGCTGCGAACAGAAAGCCATCCCAAAGACCCGTGACCTTCGTCTTCAACGGCGGACCGGGCGCCGCTTCCGTTTTTCTTAATTTTGGCGCACTTGGACCCCTGCGCATTCAATTCGGGGCCACAGGCGACACGCCATCGGATCGCATTGTCTTACGGGATAATCCAGGCACCTGGCTCGATTTCACGGATCTCGTGTTTGTGGACCCGGTCGGAACAGGCTATTCGCACTCCTTCCTGGGGCAAGAGGAAACTCAGAAAAAATTCTGGGGTAACGCCCAGGATGTTGAGTATCTCGCCCGAGTGATCGCCGACTGGCTAATCAGCAACAACCGACTGTCTTCCCCCAAATATCTGGCCGGCGAGAGCCATAGCGGATACCGCTTGCCGCGGATCACTCGACTGCTACAGACTAGGATCGGCATCGGCGTGAAGGGGTTGATCCTTATCTCGCCCATTCTGGACAGCGCGCAGGATTTCACAGGCGATCTCGCGCCAATGCCGTGGGTCGTGCATCTCCCTTCGATGGCTGCTGCGCATTTGGAGACTCTGGGCCAACTGGATGCCACGCATATGAGGCCCATCATAGACTATGCACTAGGCGACTATCTCGTGGGTCTCGTGAAGGGGCGAACTGATCCCGCAGCCATGGCCACGATGGCCGACAAAGTGTCTAGGCTGACCGGGCTAAATCGCACCTTTGTCGAGGAATCGGGAGCACGCATAGACCCACAGGTCTATGTTCGTGAGTTGCATCGACGAGCAGGACGCCTGGGCTCTGGGATGGACAGCAATCTTACCTTCGTCGACCCTTTTCCATATGCGTCGACCGGCGGAAACGATGACCCTTTGATCGAGGCTGTCGTGCCGCCTGCAACCAGCGCGATCGTCGATTTTTATCAGCGAAAACTCGGTTGGGAAGTCGATGCCGACTACCAGGCCTTGAGCCGTGACGCCAACAATGCCTGGGACGAGGGGCAGGAAACACAATTTGAGAGCTACACCGATCTGCGAAAGGCGGTTTCCCTCGATCCTGGCCTTAGGGTACTGATAGCCCATGGATGGGACGATCTGTCCTGTCCCTTTCTCGCTTCAGAGATGCTCATTGACCATCTTCCTGCGGGCGAGGATCCAGGGCAGGTGCGCGTCGTCGAATATCCAGGCGGTCACATGTTCTATAGTCGGCAGCAGAGCCTCATGGCTCTGCACCATGACGCAGCGGCTCTCTATGCTGCGCATTAGAGCATCTTCACCGAACACAGGTTCGGTGAAGATGCTCTAGAGCCATATCCGTTCACACTGGTTCACGGATATGGCTCTAGATCATTGTTTTATCAGGCATCTTTATCCGACCGAATGAGTCCATTCGATCGGATGATGCTCTAGCTTGCACCGGCACGAGCGCCCGGAACACCTTCTGAAGGCGAACCATACTATGCGTTTTTTTTCCATTATTGCGCTTGCCGGAGCATATCTATGCGCAAGCAGCGGTGGCGCATCCGCCGCGACCCCGGCCAAGCTGCCGGACACCGCGGTCAATCGGCAGCTTCTTCCCCCTTATGCCCAAGCACATCAATCGATCCGCTTCCGCGGGGAAACTCTCCGTTACACAGTGACGGTAGGCGCTCTCCCCGTTCGGGACGCAACTGGCCAACTCATCGCGCAGGTCGCCTACACCGCCTATTTGCGTGATTCAACCGACCCGGATGGACGACCGGTTACCTTTGCCTTGAACGGGGGACCCGGTGCCTCGTCGGCTTTTTTGAATTTCGGCGCGCTTGGCCCAAGGAGACTCCAATTTGGCGCGACGGGCGACAGGCCGTCCGATTCGATCGCGCTTCACGACAATCCCGGCACTTGGCTCGACATGTCGGATCTCGTATTCATTGACCCGGTTGGCACCGGCTATTCTCGATCTTTTCTGAATGATGCCGAAAGCCTCAAGGCATTTTACGGAACTGACGTAGATATTCGGTATTTATCACGGGCAGTTTACGACTGGCTGTCGCGGAGTAAGCGGATGGCGTCTCCCAAATACCTCGTTGGCGAGAGTTATGGCGGCTTCCGGGTGCCGCGCATGATTCGGCTTCTCCAGACCGAATTTGGCGTCGGGATCAACGGTGCCGTTTTGGTCTCCCCATTTCTCGACAGTGGCGCAGAATTCGATCCGACCTTTTCGCCGATGCCATGGGTGATCACGTTGCCCAGCATGGCGGCGGCCCGGCTCGAACGGGAGGGAGCGCTCGACAAAGCGCACATGCAACCGATCATCGACTATGCCCGGGGAGACTACCTGCGCGATCTGGTGAAGGGCCGGTCGGATCCAGAGGCGACCGAGCGGCGCATCGGTCATGTTACCGCCTTGACTGGGCTCGATCCAGCCTTCGTTCGCCGGGCCGGCGGGCGGATCGAAGTGGAGGCATTTCTCCGGGAGGCGACACGTGAACAGGGCAAGATCGCAAGTAGCGCGGACAGCAATTTTCTTATATTCGACCCTGCCCCCGATGCGCCGGATCTTCGCGCGGGCGACCCTCTTGTGGAAAGCGTATTGGCTCAGACAACGAGCGCAATGGTTGACTTTCTCTCCCGCGAGGTTGGCTGGCACGTTGGTGCCCCCTATTACACAATCAATTTCGATATCGAGGACCGTTTCCAATGGCGCGGCGAGCATGGCGAGCAGGTCGATAGCCAGGATCTCAGACGCGTCACAGCACTCAATCCGAAGTTGCACATTCTGATCGCCCACGGTTGGAACGATCTGTCGACACCATTCATGGCGTCTGCTCTTCTGGTAGATCAACTGCCTGCCGCAAGCGCGCGGGACCAGGTGCAGGTGAAAGAATATGTCGGCGGCCACATGTTCTACAACCGGATGCCGAGCCTTCTAGCATTTCACGACGATGCCGAGGTTCTCTACCGATTCAATTGAATTCAACAGCTCGATATGGTGCAGATTGAGTGGCCGGGCGGACCTTGATCGTCAAGATTCGAGACAGACCGCGTTAGGCGCGGAAAATAACTTCTTTTCCAGTATCCTGGCCTTTTTCCACACATGCACAGCGGTTAGTCTGCATTCGATGATGGTGAGACGGAGGCTCTAAGCGCACCATGGAATGGCTTAAGACTGACCTAAATCTGCTCAAAGTCTTCCACGCGGTTTTGACCGAGGGTAGCGTTAGTGGCGCCGCGCGCAAACTTCATCTGACACCGTCCGCAATCAGCCATCAACTTGGGCGCCTGCGCGCGAACACTGGCGACCCACTGTTTATCCGCGTTGGTCAGGGTATGGTGCCGACAGCTCGGGCGCTTGAGCTGTCGGGGCCATTGTCCACAATCGTCTCTGCGCTCTCGGAACCTGAGATGCGAGGCAACCAGGGAAATCTTAGCAGCATCAGGCGAAGCATCAGGATCGCCATGCCGCCGACGCTGGAGGCGGTGCTTCTTCCCCTTCTCTATTCCAGGCTCGGCGAGGTCGCGCCTGGGATCGATCTGGTGATCCTGCCTTTCGAGCGGCGGTCTTACAGCCGCGACCTCTTGCAGGGGATCATCGATTTCGTATTGTCCGTTGGTGGCGATTACGGGACAGAGTCCGGGATCACCCACGATCTTCTCTATTCCGACACGCTCACAAGCGTGGTCGGGCCTTCCTCACCGCTGCACGGACTACCCCTGCTCGATATCGAGTTGTGGCTCGACCAACCCCACATCTACAGTGTTCCCTGGCCACTGCAGGATAATTATCTGGACCAATGGCTGGCGCGCAACAAACGGCCTCGACGGATCGCGGTATCGCTCTCCCATTATGGCGCCATACCCCACCTTTTACAGTGTACCCGGCTCGTGGCGACATTGCCTGGAAGGCTTGCCTCGGTTTTGACTGCCACATGGCCAGAACTGCGCATGTTGCCGTTGCCAGCAGAGGTCGCATCAGGGCAAGTCTTTCTTGAGTTTGCCCAGAATTTCGCCGATCAACCGGCTCTTGCCGCGACGAGAGAGTTTATCGTAGACGTGGTTGGCAACGAATTGCGCACCCAGCCTCATATGCGCTCGGCCGCAACCACCTAAATTCCGCAGGTTCCGACAGTTGGGGGATCTGCTCCCTAATCCTCTTGTCTTTCAAGCGATGTGTAGTCATCCAACCGAGTCGTGACTCAAGAATCGCCAAGCGACGGACCTTCATAGATCCACAGCTCGAACGCTCCCGTTCCTCTGCGAGGGGACAAGCACGCGATTGCGCAGAGGCAGACCGTCACGGAAACGCATGATGTTTTCCTTGCAAAGCTCAATAAGACGATCGAGCGACCTGCCTCCCAAAGCAGCGATATGCGGCGTCAGGATAACGTTGTCCTGTAGCCAGAGTGGGCTGCTCGGGCAGAGTGGCTCATCTATCGCGACATCGAGGCCAGCACCGCCGATGGCGTTATTCCGAAGCGCATCGATTAAGGCCGACTGATCGATCAGACCGCCGCGTCCCACATTGATGAGGAGAGACGACGGCTTCATGATATGAAACCAGCTGGCATTCGCCATGCCGCGGGTTTCATCGTTCAGTGGCAAAGCTAGTACTAGAATATCGAGCTCCGGAAGGACAGAGCAGATTTGGTCCAATATGCAGACATGATCCACATGTTCAAGCGGTCGTGGACTCCGCACGACCCCAATCACCTCGGCACCAAAGGGCCGTAGGCGCGCCGCGATCCCCCGACCAATATCGCCAGCGCCGACGATTCCAACCTTCATGCCTTCAAGGCTACGAAGGTGCGGAATCACATGGCTGGCATCCCACCGCGCCCGCAGTCTTTCCCGTTCCATCAAAGGCACAGCACGGAGCAGACCAAGAATCAGCGCCATGGCATGTTCGGCGACCGTCGGCCCCCAGGCAGAACCTCCGTTGGTGAGCAGGACATGATCCGATAGCCCATGCTCGAGTACCGTCTCATAACCGGCCGAGGCAAATTGCAGCCAACGCACAGGCGAGGCGCCGGAAGCCAACCGTTCCGCGAGGCGGGCAGAATATCTCGCGCTGTTCAGCATCAGGGCTTCGCAGTCCAATGCGCGTTCCTCAAGCTCATCCTGCGTGTCGGCGACGACAAGCTCAATCCCGGCGATATCACTGCAGGCATCAATCAGTTCGGCGCCCTGTAATCCGCCCTTGCTTATTCCGATGCGCATCGTCATTCCCTTTACCGGAGATTACAGAGTCAAATCTGTCGAGCCAGCGATTACTGGTACCTCGATGTTCCAGGCCATGTCGATGGCCCGGCCAGCCGCTATCGGAGGAAGAGTCTCAGGATCCATTTCCCCGGTGATGGCGCGGGCGGTCAGCTCGCCCATCAGTGGTCCCAGCTTGAAACCGTGGCCCGAACAGGCACTGATGACCCAACCGCGAGGTCCCGTTGGGCGGACCTGAAACTCTTCGCGATCATGCACTGTGTAGAAGCAGGCTTTTCGCTCAAGGAGCGTATAGCTTTCGAAGTCGCGCAGTGCCGTACGCGCCGGCCCCCAGAGTCGTTCGAGGTCAAGATCCGTTGCGAAGCGATCATCATCCGGATTACCGCGTCGCGAGAAACTGTGATCGCCGATCTTGAGCCTGGTCCCGCAGCGAGGCGGAAGGGCGTAGAGCCCCCCCCCTGCCGCCGCATCAATCATCACGGGAGCCTTGCTCCAGGCTTCAGCGAGAGCAGGCGGAGGCGCTAAATAGAGGACTGCCTGCCGGGAAGGAAGAACGGCCGGGCGCAGATCAGACACCAGTCGATCTGCCCAAGCTCCGCCTGCCACGACGACGACGTCACCTTCATGAATTGTCGAGCCAATTCTAACGGTTCCCTTCACCGGATCGACCTCGTCGACACGGCAATGACTATGGAGACCAATCCCAAGGCCGCCAAGCAGAACCACTAAGTCGGTGAGGATCGGGATGGGAAATAGTATACCCGCCCCCCCGGTCTCGACAACGCGAACCAAGCCGTCCTCCCGTATCATCGGAAAGCGGGTCGACACCTCGTCCAACGCCACTTCGTGGTGGTCGATCGAGAGCTCATCGAGCGACCGCGCCACAACATCATACCAATCATCATCCTGCCGCAGGAACACGACAGTACCGCAGGGCTCGTAGTGTGATCGGCCCGTTGCTGCCCACAACCGCTCCCAAATCCGATAAGCTTCCGGCATGAGGCGCGTGTAGCCAGCCATTCTTCCATAAGCATGCCGGATGACCCGATGTTCATCGAACGAAGAACTGCGTGGGTTAGGCAGAGCGCCCTGTTCGAACAACTCAACGGCCATTCCCCTTTGCGCGCACGCCCAGGCGGCCGAAAGGCCGGCGATTCCGCCGCCTACGATTAATACCTTCTTAACCACCGATAATCCTTTTCCCGAGTGCGACTAGACGTCGACATTGTGGCAGGCGACCGCCGTCTCGTCCGGCAGGGTCCGGAGCGGAGGGACGTCAGTCAGGCACCGCGGTCCGACGAGCGGACAGCGCGAATGAAATGGGCACCCTCGGACCACCTCTGTGGGATCGGGCGACTCGCCCCTGACCGCCAAACGGGTCCTGACGCGTTCAACGCTCGGGTCCGGAACCGGGACGGCGGCCAGGAGGATTTGGCTGTAGGGATGGCGAGGCGCACGTAACAGCGTGGCAGCCGGCGCGATTTCGACCAACCGGCCGAAATACATGACCGCGATCCGCTGGCTGAGATGAGCGAGAACCGTCAGGTCATGAGAGATGATGAGGCTCGACAACCCAAGATCACGGCGTAGGTCACTGAAGAGATTGATGATCTGCGCTCGGGTTGAGCCATCAAGCGCCGATACCGGCTCGTCTGCGACGATGAAGTCTGCCTCGGTGCCAAGTGCTCGAGCGATGAGTACCCGCTGCTTCTGCCCCCCGCTCAGCTGATGCGGGAAGCGATCGGCATGGCAGCGCGGAAGACCGCACAAATCCATGATCCTTCCCACCCGCTGCGCGATGCGCGCGCGCGAGCCGTAGGCCTGGACATGAAGATGCTCTGTCAGGGTCTCAGCAACCGTCATACGCGGATTAAGAGCAGAGGTTGGGTTCTGGAAGACGAATTGTATTCGATGCCGAAGCCAACGTATCTCCTCTTGGTTTGCGCGGAGCATGTCCACCCCGTCGAACAGAAGCGTCCCCAGGTCCGGCTGGTACGCGCCCGCCAGACAACGTCCTAATGTGGACTTGCCCGATCCGCTCTCTCCAACAAGACCCACGGATTCTCCCTTGGCAATGTCGAGGTCAACCCTGTTGACAGCGCGCAGAATTGGGGCCTTGCGGGCGCGCCCGAGTTTGAAGTGTTTCTCGATACCCTGGGCGCTAAGCAGCGTCGTCATCGCGCATCGGCCCCGGCGGTATCGGTCGTCACCCAGCACGCGACTTCGTGACGGTCGCCAATACGCCGGGATGGTGGACGGGCCGAATGGCATCGATCGACGGCGACGTCGCAGCGTGGTGCAAACTGACATCCGACGAGAGCATGAGCGCCCGCGACATTTCCGGGAATGACGGGCAACGGTTCCCCCACTCCAATGTCGACCCGCGGTGCCGTATCCAGCAGCGCGCGGGTGTAAGGATGGGCAGGTAGTGCATAGATCGTCTCGGTTGGCCCGATCTCGACGATGGCTCCCGCATACATGACCGCGACACGATCCGCAGCACCGGCAATAACACCCAGATCGTGCGAGATCAGGATGACCGCCATACCAGACTCCGCGCTGACATCCAGCAGAAGATCCATGATCTGCGCCTGCACGGTTACGTCGAGGGCCGTCGTAGGTTCATCCGCCAACAGCATACGCGGCCTACAGGCGATTGCCATCGCGATCATCACGCGCTGGCACATGCCGCCGGAGAGCTCATGCGGGTAAGCCGCAAGACGCCGTTCAGGCGCAGCGATCCCGACGCGCTGGAACAGGCTCAGCGCCAGCGTTCGCGCGGCAGATCGAGAGAGCCGGCGGTGCGCCCGGATCATCTCCACGACTTGGGCGCCGACCGGTATGAGAGGGTGCAGGGCGGTCGTCGCGTCCTGGAAGATCATTGCAATCTCACCTCCACGGACAGACCGGATGGCCCTCGCATCCAGCGTGAGCAACGAGCGTCCGTCGAGCGCGAGGTGGTCGGCCGACACATGAACCCCGCCTCCCTCCAGCAACCGCATCAGAGCGAGTGCGACGCTGCTCTTACCGCATCCGCTCTCCCCCATGATCGCCAGGCGCTCTCCATCGGCGAGATCGAAGCTGACCCCATCGACGGCGCGAAAGGGGCCATCCTCACCATGAAAATCGACACAGAGGTTCCGAACCGACAGCAGCATTAGATCAGAAACCCCTGGATCGTGGCGAGCGGGCGTATCGGCCACAGGGATAGTCCGGCGTCGACCCATCGGAGTTCGACCCCTACATGTCACTATGCCTCGTGCGTTCCCGTCGCTTGGGTGGGCGCTCATCGGCTTTTCAATCGCACGTCGAGCATGTCGCGCAGTCCGTCGCCAATAAAGTTGAGACTAGTGACCGCAAGCGCGATGGCTGCCCCAGGAAAGACGGCCAGCCACGGATCGATCGCGAATTCACTTTGGGCATAGGTCAGCATATTGCCCCAGCTCGCCTGTGGTGGCTGGATCCCGTATCCTAGAAAACTGACATAACTTTCAAGAAGTATGGCGTTGGCGGTGTTGAGTGCTGCGGCCACAAGCATCGGAGTCATGCTGTTGGGCAGGATCTGCCGCATGATGATCCGAACGTTAGATGCCCCAGCCAGACGGGCGGCCTCAAGGAAATCGCGCTGTTTGAGCGAGCGGATCTGACCATGTGAGATCCGAGCGATCTCCATCCAGGACGTCAGCCCGATCAGTGCAGCCAGTGAGACACGAGAGGGTGGGACGAATACTGCGACGAAAAGCAGAAGAAAAATATTAGGAAAACACAAAAGCATATCGGTCAGTCTCATTAGGATCGCATCAATCCATCCACCACAATAGCCGGCGAACGCCCCCACGAGAAAACCCACGATCAGCGTCATAAGCATGGCCGACACACCGATGAGGAGTGACACGCGACTGGCGCTCAACAGCCTGCTCAGCACATCGCGCCCGAGGTCGTCTGTACCCAGGATGTGGTCCGCCGACAGAGGAAGGATGTAACGCTGCGCTACGTCGATCCGATCGGGATCGAAGGGAGAAATCCAGGGCGCGAACAATGCAGCAACTGTCATGGCTAGTAAGACCAGCAATCCCACAACGGCAAACCGGTGACGACTGAAGCGTCGCAAACCAGCTTGGACAGGCCGACGGGGCCTATGGGCAAAACCCATGCTCATGCTGATCTGCCCAGGCGAATGCGCGGATCTGCAAGCGCGGAAGCAATGTCTGCCAGAAGATTGCCCATGACCGCCAGCAGCGCACTCAGCATCAGCAGAGCCATCAGCACGGGATAGTCTCGATAGGAGAGCGCATTGACGAACAGAAGTCCCATGCCGGGCCATGCGAACACGGTCTCAGTCACTAGCGCGCCTCCTACCAGCATAGGTAGTTGCAGCCCGGCGAGCGCAATCAGAGGCAGCATCCCGCTGCGCAGCCCATGGCGGATTAGGATCCTCAACGGCGATAGGCCCTTTGCAAGCGCTGTCCGCATATAGTCCTGGCCGAGCACGTCCAGGATTGCGGCCCGGCTGTAACGGCTCCACTGGGCGGCAATTACCGTGGCCAGCACGCCGACGGGCAGGACCAGATGCGTGACATGACCGGCAATGTCCTCACCAGCTCCCAAGGTCGAACGGCCACCGACCGGAAGCCAACCTAGGCGTTCACCAAAGACGAAGATGGCCAGAAGACCGTACCAAAAGGTCGGCAGCGAGAGCGCCAGCATCGCCCAGAGTGTGACGAGATGATCGAACAGCGAATCTTTCCGGACGGCAGCGACCACCCCTATGCCGGTGCCGGCGAGCATGGCCAGTGCCATGCTGAGCCCCATTAGTTCGAAAGTCGCCGGCAATCGCTCGAACACCAGCTCGCGCACCGGCCTGCCGCCGAAGAAACTATACCCCCAGTTCCCGCGGAGCATGTCGGAGGCCCAGAACAGGTATTGCATGGCAACCGAACGATCGAGCCCAAACGCATGCTTCATCTGAACAAGATCCGCTGTGCTGACGCCGGGGCTGTTCGTATAGAAGGCCAGTGGACCGCCAGGCGCCAGATGCATCAGCGTGAAGCCGATGACTGACACACCGATCAGAAGCACCGCCGCCTGCACAAGTCGGGAGAGAATGAGACTGCCCATAAGGTCTAGCTCATCCTCCACTGTGCATTGTTCCAGCTATTGCAAGGTGTATAGGGATTGGGGACGAAGTTTTTCAGCTGCTTCGAGACGCCGAGAGCAGAGCGATAGGAAAATATCGGTATGAACGGAAGTTCCTCCAAGAGGATCTCCTGGATCCGCCAATAGATGCGGCGACGTTCTTCCTGATCAAGGGTTGCGAGCCCTTCGCGGCACAACTGATCCACCTCCGGATGGCTGAATTGTGAATAGTTCGCCCCACGCCCCGTTTTAGCCGGAATCAGATGACTGGCGACCCGTTCGCTATAATCTGGATCGGGATAAAACATCGGGTCCCAGCCGACGAGAACCATGTCAAATTCGGAGTTCGTGGTGTAGTCGCCGTAAACCACAGCACCAGGCATATTGTGAATCGCCATCTCCATGCCGATGTCCCGAAGATTCTGCTGAAGGAGAAGCTGGGCCTCCTCCCGGGATTTCTCGCCTGCTGCGGTCGAGCAGGTAAAGGTCAAACGTACGTCGCCCTTGGCACGTACGCCGTCGGATTGGATCAACCAGCCCGCCGCGTCGAGAAGCTGACGCGCTTTGTCTAGGTCGAAGGGCGGCGCCTTAAGCATGTGGTTGTAAGCCCAGTGACTGGTCGGGAGATAGCTCAGCGTTGCTTCCGGCAGCCCATAATAGAGCTGATCCACCCAGGCCGTCCGGTCGACTGCATAATGGATCGCATGGCGCACCTGTTTATCTGCAAATTGCGGGCGGCCTAGATTGAAATAAAGGAACTCGACATAGGGTGCCGGCGCCAGCACTACGTTAAACCTGCCGTCCGTGCGAGATCTCTCATACAGGTCCGCGGGAATGCCTTTTCCGTCCAATACAGTAACCGCACCCGTCTGCAGCTGCGCGAACAGGGTTTGCTGGTCAGGAATATATTTTTGGATGAGCCTGCCGATCGCAGGTTTGCCGCCATGATAGTCTAGGTTGGGCAGGAACGCGATATAATCGCCCGCAATGTGCTCCTGGAACCGAAAGGGACCGGTACCGATCGGCCGACTATTGAAGGGTGCGCGTGTCAGATCCGGCTCCATCGCCAACAGATGTTCGGGGATGATACTCGTCCGTTCCAAGGCGACCATATAGGCTGCGAATGGGCGGCTAAGCCTGATCCGCACCGTATGCTCGTCGAGCGCCGAAAGTGCCTCGACATTTGTTTGGCCGTTACGGCTGCGTACAGGGATGGCTGGGTTCATCAGGACTCGCAGCGTAAAAAGAACGTCGCGCGCGGTGAAGGGTTTGCCATCGTGCCAGCGGACGTCGCGACGCAGCTGAATCGTCCAGTCGAGGCCGTCGGAGCTAATACCGCCATTGCCCACAGTTGGGATCCTCTCCGCTAGATTCGGGACATACTGGCCTGAAGGATCAATCTTCCAGAGCGTGTCGAAGACCGAATACTCAACCGCGGTTTCCGGTCCTGCCTCCATATAGAGGAGCGGGTTGAAATTGACGGCCTCATGCAGGAAGGCATCGACACACTGGTCGGACAACGCCAGTTGGCCAGGAGCCAGGTGCCGATCACGGAACCGGTAAGAGAAGCCGCCGACCGCGAATGCCGCGATCGCCGCGCCACCGGCCGTGAGATGTAGAAGTGTCCGTCTTCCGTACCCCTGCCCAGACGCCTCACTTGCTGCCTCTGCTACGCCCCTTCTCTCTTTCCTCATTGTGAGCCCCCCACCGATGCAACGCTACGCACGCCAGGCAGCGATCGAATGTGCCGGCCGCTCCAGTGCCACTCATTGAACGAACATCTTTCAAGAGAGGGTAAGGTTTTAAGCATTGCCATGTCATCAGAAGAGGTGGCTGTACCGTTCGATCTCCCATGAGCTTACCGTTAGGTGATAGGCTTCCCACTCATCAAGCTTGTACTTGATGAACTCGTCGCGCAACTCCCTGCCCAACGCGGTTTCGACTAGGGGATCGGACGCGAAGGCGGCCACGGCCTCCTGAAGCGTCTGGGGCAGGAACTGGATGCCCCGGCTTTGACGAAGCTCCTCGGACATCTGGTAGAGGTTGTCCTCATTGGGCGATCCAGGATCGATTTTTTCGCGGATACCTTCCAGGCCAGCATGCAGCACCAGTGCCGCCGCCAGATAGGGATTGACGGCGCCATCGGCATTTCGGGATTCGCAGCGGCCGCCGCCGGCTGGAACGCGCACCGAATTTGTACGGTTGTTCGAACCATAGGAGTTGAAGACGGGAGCCCAGGAGAAGGTCGTCATATCGCCCTGGCGCACCAGCCTCTTGTAGCTGTTCACGGTTGGCGCGAACGCTGCGCACAGAGCTCGGCCATGACGCAGGATCCCACCGATGAAATAATAGCCGATCTCGGTCAGGCCAAGGCCTCTGGGATCATCTTTTGGATCGCAAGCGAAGAGGTTGGCGCCCGTTTCAAGATCCGACAGCGACATGTTGAAATGCGCGCCGGTGCCCGTCTTGCCGGCGAAAGGCTTCGGCATCATCGTCGCCACGAGACCCTGCTCCTTGGCGAAATGCTTCGCCATCATTCGAAAGAAGATAAGTCGATCACAGGTGGTGATGGCATCGCTATACTGGAAATCAAATTCGAACTGGCTGTTACCATCCTCATGGTCAAACGAATAGAGATTCCAGCCCAACTTGTTAATGGTACTGGCCATCTTGTCGACCCATTCGAAGCCACCGAGAAAGCTGGCGACGTCGTAGCATGGCTTCACGAGCTTATTGTCTGAATCGGGCACGTGTAACGACCCGTCGCTTCCCTTTCGAAGAAGATAGATTTCACATTCGATGCCAAGGTTGAACCCGAAACCGAAATCGGCTGCATTCTTTATCGCATTCTTCAGGGCGACACGCGTACTGAGTGGGTAAGGCTTCCCGCTGAACCCATTATCAGCTGGAATCCATGCGATCTTGGGCTCCCAGGGCAGTTGGACGATGCGATCAAGATCGGGAACAGAGGTAATTTCGTCGTCATGCGGCTGCTGGCCAAGCCCGTCGAGAGCGTAGCCTGTGTATCGCTCGGATCCGGCGGCCATCTGCGCAAGATGGTCGATGGGAACAATCTTCCCTTTCGGGCAGCCGTGAATGTCGACATAGGCACCGATGCAATATTCGACGCCCATCTGGCGGAGTTGCGCCTGCAGGCTGGAGACATCGACGGAAGCAGTGGTCATCGCAGCGGCAACCTTCCTTACATGGAAATGGGGGATGTCCGGACGTCAGAGCGTCGAAGGACGGGAATCTACCGGATTATAGGGGACATCAAGCGGCGGTGTTTCGACAAGCCCGCGCCGCACGATGTCGGTGAGATCTTCGATCATCCAGTCGAACAGAATCTGACCTCGCTCGAGACTGGAAATACTCGGCCTACCCGTGACACCGTTGCGGCTGGTACGGTTCACAGGATGGATAAAGACCGACGACGTGGTACGATCGGGATCATCGGCCATGCTGAAGAGTTCCGGACGCACGAGCGCGCTGGAGATCGCCTGCATGAGGGACGTCTCTGCTTCATTCGCATGCCAGTCCTCCGCATCGGCGCAGAACGCATCGCGCACACGCGTCGTCATCGTCGCGGTATTGACGATCGCGAGCATCAGGTCATTGTGTCGTGCTCGCAGGCGTTCGACCGCACAACGCAATGGCGCCGCATTGGTCACATGGGCATTTACAATAAACATTCGAAGGACCCCAGCCGAATGGGCCCAGTCCACGATCTGCTCGACAAGATCCATGAGGGTCTCTGGCAAAAGCGAGATCGTCCCCGGCCACTGGCGGCTATGTCCAAGCGAGCATCCGTAAGGAAGGACCGGAAGCATTGGCACGCCCGTCGCGGCAGACACCGCCGCGCACAGTTCCTCTGCGATCACGAAGTCCGTTCCGCAACCTAGATGCGGACCATGCTGTTCGGTAGCTCCCACCGGCAGTATGGCTGCCTCCATATTCCCGAGTACTTCGTCAATTTCGACAGACGTGGCGTTAGCCCAACGCATCGGTTTCATCCCCAACTCAAGGGTCGGCCTGCATCCTCGACCGATGCGAGCGCGCGGGCCATGTAGCGATAGAACAACCAGAGCGGTTCTTCATAACTTGAGAGGCGTCCCATATGCGGTTGCGTCGCACCAGACGCGTTCTGGACTTTTCGGCAGATATCCCAGTCCTCCGCCAGCACGTGCTCCATCCGCTTGACGCGGGCCTCGATGAGTGCGGCAGCGTCTTCGCTTTCGACTACACGCCTCGGAACCATGACGTGTGCGAAGACCTGCGAGCGACCCGGTGCAAGCGGGAGGGTCTGGAGAAGCGTGCCGCCCTCCGGTCTGGCCGTAAAGTGACCGTTGGGAAAGATCGTGGCGATCCTGGCATCGCCGGTAATTGCCCGCATCGGGCTACTCTCGTCCACTGGCCGGTCAGCAGCACTGCTGACGGTCAGCACATAGTCTTCGGAGCCCAGTTCTGTCCGAGACTTCTCGGCTGGGAACATTTTTCCAAGAGAATGCGCATGCGTTCCAAGATGGTGGTAGCATTCCATCGAGTTTTCAAGAAGGATTTTCCAATCGTATTCGACAACTCCGAAATCGACGGTCTTCGCCACGATAAAATCATCAATACCGCAATCAGTAAGCTCATCCGCCAAGGGCAGTAGACGCGGCGCCAAGGGGGCCGCGTCACCGGACAGATTGACGAAGACGAATCCGTTCCAGATCTCATGCGCGATGGGCCGCAACCCATGACGCCCACGATCGAAATCATCAAGTTCACGCATTAGAGGTGCAGCACGACACTCGCCCGCGAGGTCGAAGCTCCACGCATGGTAGGGACAGACCAGAACCTTCCTGCTACCCGCTCCCGACACCAACTCGGCGCCCCGGTGGGGACAGAGGCGGGAAAAGACATGAAACGCTCCATGCGCATCCCGCGTCATAATGAGTAGGTCGCCGACCAGGTCGATAGTTCTGTAGCTATTCGGCTCCGCCAATTGATCCTCTCGCCCAATCAAGACCCAGCCGCGACGGAACATATATTCGGCTTCAAGCGAAAAGAGGTCTGCAGAGCGATAACTCCTGGTTGGAATGGTGACCGCATGAGATCGCGGCGCCGCCGCTGCCTCGCGCAATCGACGAAGCAATTCATCGAGCTCAGTCATGACATTGCACCCGCCGGTCACTCCGGGGCGGCCATATTACATTCAATAATGTAAAGGTCTGATAGCTTGAACCTGTCCGCATGTTGCCCCATCCGATTTCTGCATCGCCTCAAGCGTAAAATGCTTGTGCATGATTGAGGTAATGACCTTTTGTCAGCGAGATGTGATGACCGATCACGAGTGCCGGCCAGCCTCGCATTTCGGAATAGAAAGACATCTCACACGGACATGTATGTACCGCCCGCAGACGACCTATGGGAACGTGTCAATATCCGACCCGGTCCCAATGCAGCGGCGGACTGCCACTGCATCGTTTGTCGTTCAATGAACCTGCGATCGAACTTCTCTAGGGAGTGTGCCTCCGCGCGCCTTGGCAAAGGTCGCCGGCATGATGGGCACCGCACGGTTTCCCCAGCTGCCGCGTATATAGTTGATTATCAAACCCATCTGTTCGTCAGTCAGACTGCTCCGGAAGCTTGGCATGCCTCCCCTGCCGTCCATTACAGTGCGGGCCACCGCCAGAGGATCGCCGACTACAAACGTGTTTCTGGCCAATGCTGGGAAAGCACCCACGATGCCGTTTCCGCCTGTCTGATGGCACGCCGAGCAATTTTGCGCGTAGAGCACAGCGCCCTCCTGATCCACCGGACCCGCGGCAATCGCGGCTACCGGAAGAAGGAGTATGCAGAGTGGCAGGACAGCAGCGCAGCGGCTACGCCTCGAATATCTCCGGATCGGCATATCAGAGGCTGTCGCTGGATGCGCGCTTGTGCAACGCGTCGATCTGCATCCAGGCGCTCTCGATAGCACCTGCCTGCCAGCCCCCGAGATAGCTGAGATGTTCGCCGGCAAGATAAATGCGGCGATCCGGCTGCAGAAGCTTGGGGTAATCACGGACGCGCGCTTCGTCGGACCATTCCGCCCAGCCACCCAAGCTATAGGGAACAAGATGCCACGCGACAGAGATCGCGGTCTCAAAACTGCTGCGATAGTCATGAAATATCTTCTCTCCGAAGGCGAGTGCCATTTCGGTACGTTGATCCGGCGCCAGGGCGCTAATCTTCGCGGCATTGCCACCTCCCTGATAATAGCCGAGCAGGATACCCTTCTGACTGAACCAGCCGTGCGAAGGCATCGAGATGAGGCTGATATCATCGTCGTCGGTGTAGACGTGGCCGCCATAAAGCCAGTCCTTTTCTTCCCAGAAACGTGACTTCATTTGGAGGCCAATCTTGCCAACGGGGTGGTAGGATGCACCGTTCATCGCGGCAGCGAAGGGCTCGGCAAAGCCATGATCGATCGTCTTGAGAACCGATAGCGGGATCGTGCAGACACACCAGTCTGCTGCGAGCATACTGCGCGCGCCAGTTGGGTCTATGAGGCTGACCTCGACCCCCTTGTCGGATTGTCGGATCTTCTCGACGCGTGTTTCGTAATGGATCTGCCCCGGCAACCGATCCACAAATGCTTTCGCAAGAGCATCCATGCCGCCGACAGGCTGGAACATCGTTCGCGGTGAATCCCAGTCCGGCACGGACGATAATGTTTTCCAGGCGTTCGAGTGCAGGATATCCAGCAGCCCATAGGGCGTCGACGGCGCGCCAGGATGCAAGCCTGCTCCGGGCTTAACGCGCCACCCTCGGCCGCTGGTTCCCGCATAATCGCGATCCACACCCGTCAAATAGCCTTCCGCTTCGAGATAGGCGAGAAAGAGTTCCTTGTCCGCTGCGTCGAAGGTCCGATCGAGCGACCCCGCCTGCACAACCTTCGCAAGAATCTCCGCGCTGCGTCCGCGGATATCCGCCTCGATTTCCATCTTGCGCACCGGACGGGACGCCAGCCGCCCCTTGCCGCGTGTGGAATAGATGTAACTGGCATCGTTATCATTGTTGACGAGCTCGACGGGTATGCCAAATGTTTTGATATAATGGAGCGTCGAGCGATGGTGATACGGAATCCGCCACGGGCCGTGATTGAAATACAGACCCTCGTCGAAGCGGCATCTTTGTGTAATGCCGCCCAACTCCGTCAACGCGAAACCGCGACGTGCTGTCTGGCAGCGGCCGCCCGCTATCGAGCGGGCTTCGACAATGCTGACCTGATAACCGGCCCGCTGCAATTCATAGGCCGCGGTGAGTCCTGCGAGACCAGCACCGAGAACCACGATTTTTTTTCCTCTGCCGCCATCCCGTAGAGGTGGGGGTATCGTGGCGGCCGATGCCATACCCATTCCCAGTGCCTCTAGTCCGGTCATCAACAAGCTGGTCCCGCCGATAGATGCAAGTGCCTCGAGAAAATGCCTTCGGGTTATCATTGATCGAAACATCTTTCCTTCTTGCGCGTTGCGCCTGGCCACTTGCCGCGCGGTCGTGGCGCCGCCTAAATGTTACCCTAAGTAACCGATCGCGTCTGCGCCCATGTGGAGCGATGCGTGGGAGCCCCGACACCATCCCCAAATACATCAAAGCTTCGCCGAGAGTGACATGCCGATCGTACGAGGCGTAATGAGCGTCAGCGCAAATGGACCCGCTGCCTGGATGGCATCTGCTCCAACATACCCTCGTTCATCACCGATATTTTTTGCAAAGACGGTGAGGCTGAAGCGCGAAAAATCGGCACCCATCCGTAAATCTACGGTCGTAAAAGAGGGAAGCGTAAGACGTGGTAGATCAGAAGTGGCGACGAAACTGGTATGCCGAGCACCAGTATAGGCAACGGATGCCGAGACGTACGGCTTGACGCCGGAACTCAGCGACCAGCGATAGGTGAAGGTTCCTGTCGCCGACCATTTCGCGACATAGGGAAGCGGGTCGCCCTTCAGAGTGTAGATAGCGGCGCCTGCGGTACTATTCTGAGCTATCTCCGCATCTGTATATGCCGTGGATCCGGCGATGGTGAGACCGGCAAGAGGACGGTAGAGGAAATCTACCTGCCCACCTTTGATATTGGCCTTACCTTGATTACTGTAGTAAGAGAACCCGGTCGTCGGGTCGGTCATGGAAGCCTGGATATTGCGCCAATCGATATAATAGGCAGAGAAGTTCGCCGTAAGATGGGCCCGCGGTATTTCGGATTTTAGACCCACTTCATAATTTCTCGTCTTGTCGGCGCCAAATTGTGCTTGGATCCCGGGCGGAGGCGACGTATTGGGACCACCAGCCCGGTAACCTGTCGATACGCGCCCATAAAGCATCATGCCACGATCAAGATGGAACCGCGGACTCACCGAGAATGTGAAGGGAGATCCCCTAGAGGAACCAGGCAACACGGCCCCTCCCAGCATGCCGGTATCGGTTTCGACAAACTTCTGCTCGTTGTGACTGATGCGACCGCCTGCCTGGATGTCGAACATACGACTGAACCGATAGGTCAGATTCACGAACGCAGCATATTCGGCATAAGTCTGGGGGATCGTCGCGACGAGCGCCGGATCCAGCGGAACAGCATTACCCGAGACGGCGTCCACCGGCACAACGCCTTGAGTCAGCTTTGTGCTTTCATAGGTGTAGAAAAGACCGGCGATATAGCTGATTGAATGATTTCCATTCGACGCCAGGCGAAGTTCCTGACTTATCTTTCTGACACGCGAACGTTCAGCGAATCGTACACCTACATTGCTACCTTCGTAGAGAAGCGGGATAAAGTACCCGAATTGCTGCGTATAATCCTGCGGAGCGAAAAAATCTGTATGCGTGTAACCAGTGAGTGAAGACAGAGTCGCAAAGCCAAAATCCTGGTCGAGTGCCAAATTATAGAATTGAACTTCCGAATGATAACCGTCTGTGCCCGGCAGCCGCCGGTGCTGATAGGGGCCAGTAAGCGGATCGAGATCAACGTCAGTATCGACGCGCGCGGTCGCATTACTCTCGTTTCCTTGGTAAAGCGCGCCAGCATGGAGCTTCAGACGATCGGTCAGGTGGGCGACCAGCGAGATCCGGCCACCATAAGCCCTACTATCATTGACATTGGTACGCCCCTGCGACGGATCATCGATGAAGCCGGCCTCCCGCCGATAGAAGCCACTTACGCGTATCGCCGCAACATTCTTGATAACGGGAAGCTCATATCCGGTTCGGAAAGAGAAGCCGGCATCTCCGTGGGCAACAGCGCTTCCATCCAGCTCGACATGCCCGCTGCTTTGAGTGAGACTTGGGCTTCTGGTCACATATTTTATCAAGCCGCCCATACTGCTTGCGCCATAGAGCGTCCCCTGGGGCCCTTGCAAGACTTCGATACTGGCAAGATCCGCCGGGTCCAGATCGGGGTGCAAATCGTTACCGAGACCGAGATAGGTGCTCGCGCCGAAGGGCACGTCATCAATCGTAAAGCCCACGAGCGGATTGCCGCTGGTACTGCTCACGCCTCTAATGGAAATGATCGAGCGGCCGGGAGCCCCCTGTTCCAGGGACACACCGGGCACCTGAAGAAGATAGTCCTTGAATGTTGTTCTGTTGCTAGAGATCAATTGCTCTGGGCTCAGGACAGCAATCGTCAAGGGCACATCCTGGATGCGCTCATTTCGTTTTTGAGCAGTAACCATAATCTGGGTGTCGGGTGCGGGTGCCATGGCGCCGGCTGCCAAAATACCCGAACCTTCGGAAATGGCGGGACGATGACCACGCCGATGCATCCGCACTGGTGCGGAGTTACCGGCGGATGAGGCGCCCGACGCTTCGACGATCTTCCTTAGATGGGCGCGCTTCTGCACCTGCGCTGGAGTAGAGACGCCGGGGGACAAGGAGTGCGAAGCTTCTGCGAATGCTGGCACGACAACACTGCCGACCAGTAATAGCGCCGTCGCACGACCCGCCTTCTTGAAGGTATGCGCCATATCTGCCCCTGTTGTTGACGAAGTCCGAACACTTGACGCCGGCACTTCGCTCTGACACATAAAATCGCTCCGTGTCCCGACGCACGACGCGCTGGCGCTTCCGTGGAACCTTGTTCGATATCGGAATGATCTTCTGCCCCAAGATTTAGCGCTGACCGGCGAGGGCCGGTAATGATGAAACGTCAGGGCCGTGTGACAGAAAATCACACGCTTCCGCTTTCTCTTCTCCGATATAGCATCATTTGGCGCTTTCGCGCGGCTACCACACCGGTACGGCCGCAGTAATCCAGATCGGAAGGAGATGACGTGATCAGATGGGTATGGGCTTGCGGATTTCTGGCCATGGTGAGTGCCGCCCAGGCGGAAGCTCCAGCATACCGTGCATTCAGCCCTAAAGATCTGTTCGATCTTCAGGCTGCAAGCGGTCCTGAGATCAGTCCCGACGGGCTACAGGTCGCTTATGTCCGCACGACATTCGACCTGCTTAGCGACAAGGGTCAGCGTTCGATATGGTTGGTGGATGTTGCGTCGGGTGAGACGCGCCCGATTGGTACCGGCGGAGAAGACGGCAATCCACGTTGGTCGCCCGATGGCTCTCGCCTCGCTTTCGTCGCCCCCGACGCCAACGGTCATCCACAAATCGAGATTTTCTGGTTAGCGAACGGCGCAAGACGGGCAATTACTAATGTCGCGGAAGCCCCCTCGGATATCGCCTGGTCCCCCGACGGCCGACAGATCGTCTTCTCAATGCTGGTTCCGCGCGCACCCGAACAAATCGGAACCCCGCTTTCGTCGCCTGAGGGTGCGAAATGGGCCGCACCGATGCGCATCATCACGGACGTCCAATATCTTCAAGACGGTAGTGGCTATGTGAAGCCTGGGCATCGTCACCTCTTCAGTGTTCCGGCCGATGGCGGCGCGGCCCGGCAGCTCACTGATGGAGACTTTGACGACCAGGGGCCAGTAAGCTTCACGCCCGATGGGAAGAGCCTGGTGTTCAGTTCTGCCCGCAAGAAGGATCGCGGGCTCAATCCCAGCGATACCGATATCTATCGCCTGTGGCCGGCAACAGGAGACCTTCACCAGCTCACCAACCGGGTCGGTCCCGACGACACGCCGGTCATTTCTCCGGATGGACGTGCGATTGCTTGGGCGGGATATGACGAGAAGCTCAGGAGCTATGAAAACTACCGGCTTTATGTGATGGACCTCGGCGCAGGCGCGCCGCGTCTTTTGAGCAGCGCTCTCGACCGGTCGACCGACCAACCACACTGGACGCCGGACGGGAAAGCGCTGCTCGTGACTGAGACCGATCATGGGGTAACGAAAGTGGTAAGGATCGGTCTGGATGAACAGGTTTCCATTCTGGCGTCTGGCCTCGCCAGCACCCAGATGGATCGCCCTTACAGCCAGGACGGACCGTATCCCGAACCCCGCTTCAGCATCGCGCGCACCGGTCAGATCGCGACGACTCAGGGAAACCCTGCATCGCCTCCCGATGTGGCCATCGTGGAGAAGGGTGAGCGCCCGCGCCTCCTGACCCACTTGAACCCAGATCTCCAGACGTCGATCCGTCTAGGCGATGTCCAGCATCTGGCCGTCACATCAGCTTATGACAAAAGATCGATCGATGCCTGGATGGTGACTCCGCCGAATTATGACCCCAAGCACAAATATCCTACGATATTGGAAATTCATGGCGGTCCAGCTGCAAGCTATGGCCCTTATTTCGGGTCCGAAGATCAGCTTTATGCCGCAGCGGGCTATATCGTTCTCTACGCGAACCCCAGAGGATCATCCTCCTACGGGATGGATTTCGCGATGAAGATCGATAAGAATTTCCCAAGCCACGACTATGATGACCTGATGAGCGTTATCGACACGGCGATCGCCAGCGGGCATGTTGATCCGAACAATCTCTTCGTGACCGGAGGATCGGGCGGTGGCGTGCTCACTAGTTGGATTGTCGGCAAGACCCGTCGATTTCGTGCTGCCGTAGCTCAAAAGCCAGGGATCAATTGGTCGAGCGAACTCCTTTTGACGGATGGCTATGGGCTGATGACCCAGTTGTTCGCGAGAAAGATGCCCTGGGACGACCCCCAGACACTATGGAATCAGTCGCCGCTTTCGCTTGTCGGCCATGTGACGACCCCGACCATGCTCATGGTTGGTGAAGAGGACCACCGTACGCCGCCGAGCGAAGCCGAACAATATTACGCAGCGTTGCAACTGCGCGGTGTTCCCACTGCGTTGGCGCTTGTCCCAGGCGCGGGCCATGACAGCCTGGCCGCACGCCCGTCCCAACAAGCGGCAGAGGTATCGGCAATCCTGGCGTGGTTTAATCGGTACCGGACGGATAGACCGGCGGGAACGGGTGTCTCCCACGCTGCGACAACGGATACAACTCTCGAACCTCTAACGAAGTCCGGCATGCCGGGTGCCCACGAGGGGAAACAAATGTGAAACGAACGAAACTATTCGTCGTTCCATGCGCCGTTGGTCTCGCATCTGCCCCGTCGATGGCCCAGATCGTCATATCCTGCTTTTTGCGCCTCTAACCGCTGACGATTCAACAGGTCACTTTGCCCCACAAGAATATCAGGGTTTCCGATCGTAGGGCGGCCAGATATTCCTGAGTGGCGCTCACCCGATGCTGATGAAATGTCACTGCCGAATGCCCGGCGAGCGAGGGCATGTTAGTGCGGCTCGTTTACCTCGTCGTTAGCCACCTGAAAGGACGTCTTGATGTTCGCCGGCTTATCGCATGCGCCCGAGGACCCAATCCTGGGGATGAGTACTCTCTTCGCTAGCGACCGCGACAAGGGAAAGATCGACCTCGGGATCGGCGTCTACAAGGATGAAGATGGTTCAGTTGCCGTCCTTCCATCGGTCAAGTCTGCTGAGCGATGGTTGCTGGAGACTCAGCAAACCAAGACCTATCTCTCCTCGGGCGGGAATAGCGGCTTCACCCGCACCATTCAGAGCCTGATATTGGGCGGGCAACGAATGGCGGAGCGGAGCAGGACAATCCAGACACCAGGCGGAAGTGGGGCGCTTCGTCTCGCGGCCGATTTCCTGAGGCGCTTGAGGCCGAATGCCCGGGTTTTCCTGCCCGATCCGACTTGGGCCAATCATGTGCCCATCTTCTCAGATGCTGGTGTCCCCGTCGTCCGTTTCCCTTACTATGACGAGCAGCATGCCAAAATTCGCTTCGACGCGATGATGGACGCCTTGCGGGAGATGCGCCGCGGGGACCTGTTGTTACTCCATGGCTGCTGCCATAATCCGACCGGCGCCGATCTTGATTCAGCGCAATGGGGCGCTATCCGCGATCTTCTTGCGAGGAGCGGTGCCACCCCGTTCATCGACCTCGCCTATCTCGGATTCGCCGAGGGGCTTGAAGAGGATGCCGCTCCGGTACGGGCGCTCGCCCATGGTCTGCCCGAACTCCTGATTGCCAGTTCCTGCTCAAAGAACTTTGGCCTTTACCGCGAGCGTGTCGGTGCGCTTACGATCGTCGCCACCAATGGCCCAGATGCTGATAATACCCTCGGCCATCTGCTCTGCATCGCACGATCGAACTGGTCGATGCCGCCCGATCATGGCGCATCAATCGTCGCACATATTTTGTCGACCAAGGGGTTGGACTTGCAATGGCAAGCAGAACTTGCCACGATGCGTCGACGCGTGAACCACATGCGGTCCACGCTATCCGATCATCTGACCGACATGGGTTATCCGCGTTTCGCGTTTATTGCGCGCCAGCGCGGCATGTTCGCGATGCTCGGCTTCTCCCGGGAACAGGTCGAGCGCCTTCGGTCAGAAAGCCATATTCATATTACAGGATCCGGGCGTTTCAATGTCGCGGGTCTGACCGACGCAAATGTAGAGCGGGTCGCAGCCGCTATCGCAATCGCATTTTGAATCACAAAATTGTCGATTTATAAATAATCAGGATTATTCAAAATGACTTTTGGATAGTCATCCAGACTTCATCGATATTTCCCCCAAATCTTGGCTGCGCGGCCAATCTTTGTCTCTCGCACAGTCCGCCGCAATGGTCACTTTGAGGCGCGGGGACGAATCGCCGTCTGATGAGCGTAAGACCAAGGTGAAAGATCAGATACGCGCGTCAGATCAGAATATTCGCGGCAATCTTTCCGTGCAACCGACCGGCCTGGAATTCCGATAGCGCAGTCGGTAGCTCGGCGAACGCCACGGCATGAACCGGAGGCAGCATCAATGTGCCGCATACGACATCGCCCATCAATGACGCGCCTGCCCGCCGCCATTCCAGCCAGTCCGCATGCGTCGCTTGCTGATGGATGGCATTCAGCGCCACCTCATGCAGCGACAACGCCGTCGTGAAGGGAGGGCAAGGTGGCGAATCCAGCCGATCCTGTATACAAACCAGGTGGCCATTATACCCGACCATTGGCGCGAGGCTCCGGGCATGATCGCCGCTGACGGTGTCGAACACCGCATGCAGCCGTCGGGGACCGAGAGTTTCCTGCAATTGCCTCTGCCATCCCGTCGCCCGATAGTCGAACACACCCGCAACACCCAGCGCCAGCAGCCGCTCATGATGACGGGGCGACGCCGTGACCCAGACGCGCCAGTTCCGGCGTAATGCAAACTGCGTCAGGATCAGCGCCACTGTGCCGCCCGCGCCGGTGACCAGCACATCCTGCCCGCCGCCGTTCCGCTCCGGCGCGGGCACTTTGGAGATCGCCTGCCATGCGGTCAGGCCCGGGCAAGGCAGGCTGGCCGCGATGTCATCCGTGACCTCGTCCGGCACCGGAATTGCGCAGCCCGCGGTCAGGATTGTATAGGCCGCAAAACTGCCGTCGCGTGTCAGATCCTGATGATAGGCCACACGCATGCCAATCGGCAGATGGACGCCAGCGCCAACCGCCGCGATCCGTCCAACACCATCGACGCCCGGGACATGACCGGGCTGCCAGGCCGGATGCCCGGTCGCGATCATTTTCCAGTCCACCGGATTGAAAGCGCTGACCGCATTGGTAACGACGACCTCACCCGCCGCCGGCGCGCGCCACGGCCTGGCCACGCGCTGCAAAAGCATGGGCGATCCTGGCCGGTCCCATGCCCAGGCGTCATAGAGTCCGGGCGTTTCGATCGCTGTCATGAGCGTCCGCCCTCACTCATTGGGGCGTCGACGCGCAGACGCAGCACGTAGTACGGCGGAGCACTCTCATCCACGCCATGATTCAGGGTGGCCAACCGGTGGATCTGGTTGGCGGTCACATAGAGCCAGCGCCCTTCTACATCCAGTTCGACACCGTCCGGCCAGCCCAGCCGGTCCGGATCCTGCACGAGCATTGCATAACCATCCGGCGACGCACGGCCGACGGCGTGGTTTTCGATGTCCGTGATGTAGATATTGCCGGCGGCATCCACATCGAAGCCGTCGCAATGAGGCTTGTCGCACCAGTGATGCAATGCGGCGCCGAGGACGGCATCATCCATCTCATCGGCCAAAACCGCCGTCTCGATCCGATATACGCTTGTCCCGGAGAGCGCGCCGACATAGACCCAGCGCCCGACCGGATCGAGGGCGATCGGATTGAAGCCATGGCGAAACTCCGCCAGCGTACCGTCCTCCAACCGCCTCGCCAGGGGTTTGCCATTGATTACAACCGGCTGGTCGCCAGGCATCAGTGCGGGATGGGATTCCAGCATGCGTCGGGACAGACCCGTGTCCAGGTCGACGACGATGATGGCGGGAAAATCGCTGACACCAGCGGCGTTCATGGTCATGTCGGCGATGTAAATGCGGCGCCGTCGCCAATCGATGACGAAATCCTGCGCAAAGGAACTGGGCCGCAACACATTCTGCGGCAATACGATCACCTTGTGCAGGCGATCCGCGCGATCGTCCCATGCCACCAGCTTCGGCTGGTGGTCGGCATCACCCATGTCGAGCATCCAGATCCGGTCCTCCCGATCGGCGCGAATGCCGATGACGCCCGCCATGCCGCGGCCATCGGGGCGCGGACGGCCAGCCCAGACCGCATCGGGATAGGGGCGATGCGACCCGTCCGGCCGGATGGCGCGCACCGCGTATTCGGGCTGCCCGATCGCGGACATCGAGACCAGCACCCGGCCATCGCGCATCACCGTCGGATTACCCGGCCGCTCGTCATGAAAGACGGCCAGCGTCTCCAGGGCGTCACGCGGAAGCAGCGCATTCATGGAATTTCCTCCACGAAGCTTTCCGGCGTGCCGCTCTCTGGATCGACGAAGATGATGTCCTTCGGGTCACGACGGGGGGTATCGACCGAGACCATGAACATAGGATGTTCGAGGATTTCGGGCATGCCGTGGATCGTGTTCTTCTTGAAGAACAGCATGCCACCCGGCCCGACTTCGAAGGGCGTCCGATCCCCCATGAAGAACCGCGCGCGGCCGGACAGCACGATCAGATACTCGTCACAGGTTGCATGGTAATGCGCGGGAGTCGGTTTATAGACCCGGAACACCCGCGAACTCGCCTCGTCCTCGTCGGTCAGGCGATGATCGAGCAGCAGCGTTTCGGCATGATCCGGAAATGATTTCACGATGGCATCGAGATCGAATACGGCGTGGGGCGCCGCTTCCACCAGTTTTCGACGATTCCCTGTCTCGGTCATTCCGGCCTCCCCTCATATCGACGTCACAGCCGCAACGTCTTCCAGGCAAAGCCGATAGCGCCATAAGGGAATGACGCGAATACGCTCGTCAGGCACAAGATTTTGGAAAAAAAGGAACAGACACCTCAGCACGTCGACGGAAAGCCGCCGGATGACCATCGAGACGCACTGGCACAGAGCGCGACAGACCTGTGAATGAGAGGCACAGGAGTTGTGCCGACGCATGTCCTGTCCTCGTTTTCGGGCGCCCGGCAGACTATCCGACCACTTGCAGAGGAAACGCCACATGGCCGGCATCACACGCAGCATCGAGATCGACCGACCCGCCGGCACGGTCTGGGACCTGATCGGCAATTTTGACAGCCTGCCGCTCTGGCTGGACCAGATCGCAACCAGCGTGCTGGAGGAGGACGGCCGGGTCCGGCGACTGACCACAACGAGCGGCGCCGTTATCATCGAACGTCTGCTCCACTTCGACGACGCGGCACAGAGCGTCACCTACGCCCATGTCGAGGCCCCGGACCCCGTCCGCGATTATGTGGCCACCATGACGGTCAACGCTCTCGGTCCCGACCGTGCGAGAGCCACCTGGCACAGTACATTCATCCCGGTCGGTATCAGCGAGGAACAGGCCATTGCCCTGTTCGCCACGATCTACGAAGGCGGATTATCAGCCTTGAAAACCAGGCTGGAAGCAGCCTGACACCCTTGCGTGGCCTCCTGGAGAAAGGCCTGCAACCGTGGTACCACGAAATCGAGGAACAGGCGGATACGCTGCGGCACACGCTGCCCGCCGAGATAGAGCGAGTGGATATCCTCGGTCTCCCCGTGCCCGGCCTCGGGCAGCACCTCGACCAGCCGACCGGCCCGGATATCGCTGCTGACATGAAAATCGGCCAGACGGGCCAGTCCGACGCCCGCGAGCGCCATGCGACAGACGCTCTCCCCGTTATTGGCCAGCAGCGTGCCGCTTACGGCCCGGTCCACGATCCGCCCCCCTTCGCGCAAGGGCCAGACAGGGGCCGCGCGGCGGAAATTGAACCCCAGACAATTATGGCCTTCCAGGTCCTCGATCGTTTGCGGGGTACCGTGACGTTTCAGATAGTCCGGGGACGCCACGATCATCCGCCGCGCACTGCCCAGCTTGCGCGCGACCAGTCCGGAATCAGGCAGAGGACCGACGCGGAACGCAATATCGGTGCGGTCCAGATAGAGATCGACGATTTCATCCGACAGCGACAGGTCGATGATAATCTTCGGATAGGCCTGCCAGAATGCGGGCAGCAATGGCTCAATCCCCAGCACGCCGAAGGCAACCGAGGCATTGATCCGCACCGTGCCGCCGGCGTTATGCGCACCATGGGCCAGTTCGGCCTCAATCGCATCCAGCTCCGTGAGCAGTGATACGCTGCGTTCATAATAGAGGCGGCCTTCATCCGTCAGGGACAGGCGCCGCGTGGACCGCTCGACCAGCCGCACACCCAGCCGCTCCTCCATCCGGGCAATCCCCTTGCTGACGGTGGACGGCGTCATCTGCATCTGCCGTGCCGCCTCGGAAAAGCTGCCGGCCTCAACGACGCGCGCAAACACCATCATCTCACCCGCCCTGTTATCCATGCCACCTGATCCTGTTCGTGAATTCCAGTCACAGATGATGTGCATCGGGAATAAATTATCAAGGGGGATCGTTCCGGCCATAGTGCATCCCGGTATCGCAACGGGACATTGGGACCATGGCCATGACTTCCCCTTCAGCACTGGACAGGATCCGCATTCCCGGTCGGCTGACGCTCGGGATCGAACTGCCGCTGGATAATGACTGGTCGCCCGACGGCGAAGCCCGCCGCATCGCCGATAGTCGCCCGCGTGGCGTGCCTGATCTGCGGCATTATCCGGACCTCGTCCGCCAGATCGACCGCAGCGGTTTCGCCGCGATCTGGATGCGTGATGTGCCGGTGTTCGACAGTGTCCGTATGGGCGACGCCGGGTCGGTTTATGACGTGTTCACCAATCTCGGCTTTCTGGCAGGGATCACGACAAACGTGGCGCTGGGCACGGCTGCCGTCGTGCTGCCGATCCGTCACCCGATGATGATCGCCAAGGCTGCGGCCAGTGCCGACGCTCTGTCCAGCGGACGGCTGATCCTGGGCGTGGCCTCGGGCGACCGGCCCGTGGAGTATCCGCTGCTGGGCCTCGATTTCGAACGGCGGGGCGACGCATTCCGTGAAGCCGTCGCCTATATGCGCGCGGCGTGGACGGATGGCGGCCTGCCGGTCGGGCCGGGCCGCCGCGACCCGGCGCTGGACCTGCTCCCCCGTCCGGCTCAGGCGACGATTCCGCTGATCGCGGCCGGTCGGGCGCAGCAGAGCGAGGCCTGGCTGGGGGCGAACATGGACGGACAGTTCGTCTATCCGGGCGATCTGGCACGGATGGCCAGGGATGCCGGGCAATGGCGCGCGGTCAGCAGCCCCGGCGCCCCCTTCGTCAGCGCCTTCCATCTCGACCTGTCCGACAGGCCTGATGAGGCGCCGACACCATTCCGCTTTGGCGGGCGGATGGGCCGCAACGTGTTCCTCGCGCACCTGGCCGCGCTGGAACGGATCGGCGTGGACCATCTGGCGGTGCTGCTCCGCCGGTCCCGTCGTCCGGTAGCCGAGGTGGTGGATGAACTGGCCCGCGAGGTGCTGCCCGCGCTCCGCACGCGGCAATCCGCGATGGAACCGGCCTGATGCCCGATCAATTTCCCAAAGGATCTCAATCGATGAAGACTTTGTTCGAACCGTTCATGATGGGCGGCCATATGTTGCGCAACCGGATTGCGATGGCGCCGATGACGCGCGCGCGCAACCCTGACGGTGTGCCCAATGCGCTGAACGCACTTTATTACAGCCAGCGCGCGGCGGCCGGCCTGCTGATCACCGAGGGCACGCCCATTTCGGACACCGCCGAGGGCTTCCTCTCCATCCCCGGCCTGTATCGCGCGGACCAGGTCGCAGGCTGGCGCAAGGTCACCGATGCCGTGCATGACGCGGGCAGCGTGATCTTCACCCAGCTCTGGCATGTGGGGCGCGTCAGCCATGTTTCGAACCAGCCGGGCGGCGTAGCCCCTGTCAGTTCGACCGCGCGGATCGCCCGCAACAGCCAGGCCTGGGGGCTGACGGAAAACGGCACGCCGGGCGCGGTGGACGTCTCGAAACCCCGCGCACTCTCGACCGACGAAGTGCGCGGCGTGATCGCGGATTTCGCGCAAGCCGCCGCCAATGCCGTCGCGGCCGGGTTCGATGGTGTCGAACTGCACGGCGCGAACGGCTATCTGATCGAACAGTTCCTGAACCCGACCGTCAATGACCGCACCGACGCCTATCGCGGCGACACGCTGGAAGGGCGCACCCGCTTCGTGCTGGAGGCGATCGATGCGGTGATCGCGCGCATCGGCGCGGAAAAGACCGCCATCCGGCTCTCTCCTTACGGGGGCCTGTTCGATATGCAGCCCTATCCCGAAATCGAGGACACCTATCTGTTCCTCGCCGACGCATTCAGCAAGCGCGGTCTCGCCTATGTCCACCTGATGGATCAGAAGTCGCGCGGCAGTGTGGCGATCCCGCCCGACTTCTTCGGCAGGTTCCGCGCGCGCTACAACGGGGTTCTGATCCTGGCCGGGGGCATGACCCGCGATCGCGCCGAAAGACTGATCGACGAAGGGCTGATCGACATCGCGGCTTTCGGTGAGCCGTTCATCGCCAATCCCGATCTGGTCGAACGTCTGGAAAACAACTGGCCGCTCGCTCCGGCCGACCGCGCCCTCCACTATGGCGGCGGCGCGCACGGCTACACCGATTACCCCACCCATTCCGAAGAAAGCATTGTGGCATGAAGATTTTTGTTACAGGCGCCAGCGGCTATATCGGCGGCTCTGTCGCCGCCCTGCTGGCCAGCAAGGGTCATGCGGTGCGCGGCCTCATCCGTTCTCCCGCCAAGGCGGAAAGCGTTCGCGCCAAGGGGATCGAGCCGGTCATCGGCACGCTGGACGACGCGGCGTTGCTGCGTGCCGAGGCGGCAGCCGCCGACGCCGTCATCAACGCGGCCGACAGCGATCACCAAGGCGCAGTGGAAGCCCTGCTGGCCGGTCTTGCCGGCACGGGCAAGCCTTTCATCCATACCAGCGGCACCAGTCTGGTGGGCGATGAAGCCATGGGCGAACCGTCCGAGGCCATCTTCACCGAGGAAACACCCGTCAAGCCCGAGCCGGACAAGAAGCATCGCGTCGCACTCAATCGGCTGATCATGGAGGCGGCACCTGGCGTGCGCACCATCGTATTGTGCAACAGTCTGATCTACGGGGACACACTTGGCGCACCCGCGCAGAGCGTGCAGATTCCGCCTCTCGTGGCACAGGCGCAGGAAAGTGGCATTGCCCGCTATATCGGCCGGGGCCTCAATATCTGGTCGAACGTCCACATCGCCGACATGGCCGATCTCTACTTGCTGGCGCTGGAAAAGGCTCCGGCCGGCAGCTTCTATTATGTCGAGAACGGCGAAGCCGCGTTCGGCGACCTGGTGCGCGCCATTGCAAAGGCTCTTGGCCTTGGCGAAGCTCAGAGCTGGCCGGCAGAGGAGGCCATCGCCCGCTGGGGACGCGAACTGGCCGTCTTCGCGCTGGGTTCCAACAGTCGCGTCCGTGCGGGCAAGGCACGAAGTGAACTGGGCTGGGCTCCCACCCACACTTCCGTCCTTGAGTGGGTGAAAACGGGACTGAACCAGCAAGGCCAGATCTGACTGTCCGGTTGGCACTGGGCAATGGGCAGGCAGGTCGGCACCATATGGACACATGGTGCCGACCTGCCTGCTGCGATAGGAAGACAGGAAACAGCCACGCGATGTCTGGACAGACGATGACAACAGATCTGACAAACTGGGTCGGTGTGCCCAGACCTACCCGCCATGTCATGGAGGGGCGCTATACGCGACTGGAGCCGCTCGATCCGGCGTGTCATGAGGCCGATCTGCTGCGCTCGGCGCAGGAACCGGGGGCCGATGACCGGTTCCGCTACCTGTTCGAGACGACACCCGCTGACGCCGCGAGCTTCCATGCCTGGATCGAGAAGGCGGCAACATCCGAGGATCCCCTGTTCTTCGCCGTGATCGACAAGGCGACCGGCCGCGCCGAGGGACGCCAGGCCCTGATGCGGATCGATTCAGCGCATGGCGTCATCGAGATCGGCAGCATTCTGTGGGGGCCGGCGATCGCACGCACCCGCGTCACCACGGAGGCGCTGTACCTGTTCGCATCCTATGTCTTCGACACGCTCGGCTATCGCCGGTTCGAGTGGAAGTGCAACGATCTGAACGGACCATCCAAACGAGCAGCCGAACGGTTCGGCTTCCGGTTTGAAGGAATCTTTCGGAACCATATGGTGGCCAAGGGTCAGAATCGTGACACGGCCTGGTTCGCAATGACCGATACCGACTGGCCGGATATCAAAGCCGCACTTGAGGCGTGGCTCAAGCCAGGGAATTTCGATCCTGCCGGACAACAGATCGCAAAGCTGGCCGCAGTCAGGACATAAGTGCGAGCCGGACGACAAGTTTTCACAATGGATGGCGCCGACCAGGGACGTAAAGAATGGCTCCCCACGATCAGCCAGCACATTCGGCCGTCACAATGTCATTTTCGGAAACAGGCCGGCGACCCAGTCGATGAACACACGCACCCGTGGCGATAGCTGCCGGTTACGCGGGTAGAGCAGCGAGACTGGCGTCGGCGACGGAGGAAAATCGGGGAGAACGGATATCAATGTGCCGCGCGCCAGGTCCTGTGCGACATGGTAGCGCGGCACCTGGATCAATCCGAACCCTAACCTGGCGGCAGCCACGAAACTTTCCGCGCCATTCACCGCCACCGGGCTCGGCAATGTGACCATGCGCAGACTGCCGCCAACCATGAATTCCAGCGGCAGCAGCCCGCCGGTCGCCGACGACCGAAACCCGACCATGCGATGCCCGTCCAGCGCATCGATATCCTGAGGTAAGCCGAACCGCTCGACATAGGACGGGGCCGCACAAGTCACTTCCTCCAGCATCGTCACCCGTCGCGCCACCATGTCGCTGTCCTGCAAATCGCCGACGCGCAGCACGCAATCGATCCCCTCGCGGATCAGATCCACCAGCCGGTCGCCTTCGCTGATGGTCAGTTCGATCTCGGGATAGGTCGCCAGGAAGTCCGGCAGGCGTGGCAGCACGAAATGGCGGGCCAGCGTGCCATGCACATCGACCCGCAACATGCCGCGCGGCTTCGCGCCGCCGAAGCCGGCCTCGGCATCCTCCAGGTCGGCAATGAGCGCAAGACAGCGACGATGATAGGCCTCGCCATCCAGCGTCGGACTCACATGCCGCGTGGTGCGTTGCAGCAGCCGGACGCCCAGCCGCGCTTCAAGCTGCTTGACCGCGTCCGTCACCGTCGAGCGCGGGAGCCCGAGGTCGCCCGCTGCGAGCGTGAAGCTCCGCCGCTCCACCACCCGCGTGAACACCCGCATGGCATCAAATCGGTCCATCAGATTGTTCGTATTATCCGGTTTATGATGCCGGATTATGCATGATTATCCGCATCAAGAAAAGGTTCATGGTCCTTCTATCCCCAGCGGATCGCCCAAACAGGAGACCAACCATGACCCAGAACACCCACAAAGTCGCCCTTGTCACCGGCGCGTCGCGCGGCATCGGCGCTGCCATCGCCGAGCGTCTGGCGCGGGATGGCTTCACCGTCATCATCAATTATTCCGGCAACGCCGCCCCGGCCGAAGCCCTGGCGCGCAGGATCGAGGAACAGGGCGGCCGCGCGATCACCGCCCAGGCCGATGTCAGCGATGCCCAGGCCGTGCGCGGCATGTTCGATGCGGCGGAGACCGCGTTCGGCGGCGTCGATGTGCTGGTCAACAACGCCGGCATCATGACGCTCTCGCCCATCGCCGACACCGATGACGCCACCTTCGACCGCCAGGTCGCGGTCAACCTCAAGGGCACGTTCAACACGCTGCGCGAGGCGGCGAAACGTCTGCACGACGGCGGGCGGATCATCAATTTCTCGTCCAGCGTCACGGGGCTCCTGCAACCGGGTTACGGCGTCTATGCCGCCACCAAGGCCGCCGTCGAGGCCCTGACCTCCATCCTGACCAAGGAACTGCGGGGCCGCGCCATCACCGTCAATGCGGTGGCCCCCGGCCCGACCGCGACCGACCTGTTCCTGAACGGAAAGTCGCCGGAACTCATCGACCGTCTGTCGAAGCTGGCGCCGCTGGAGCGCCTGGGCCAGCCCGAGGATATCGCCGCCAGCGTCGCCTTCCTCGCCGGGCCCGACGGCGCGTGGATCAACGGCCAGACGCTGCGTGCCAATGGCGGCGTCATCTGAACCAGCCCCCGGCGTCCGGTGCGATGCCGGACGCCTCCTCTTCCATGAAGGACTGCGTGTCATGAAACAGATCATCGTCATCACCGGGGCCTCCAGCGGCTTCGGCGCGCTCGCGGCCCGTGCCCTCGCTCATGCCGGGCATACCGTCTACGCTTCCATGCGCGAGACCACCGGGCGCAATGCGCCGCAGGTCGCCGAGGTTGCACGCTATGCCGCCGAACACGGCGTGGATTTGCGGAGCGTCGAACTCGATGTCGCGAACAGCGAGTCCGTCGACGCGGGGATCGCGCGGATCATCGCCGAGGCCGGACGCTTGGACGTCGTCATCCACAATGCCGGGCACATGTCGTTCGGTCCGGCGGAAGCCTTTACGCCGGAACAATTCGCCCAGCTTTACGACATCAACGTGCTCAGCACCCAGCGCGTCAATCGCGCGGCACTGCCTTACCTGCGCAAGCAGGGACGCGGGCTTGTGGTCTGGGTATCCTCGAGCAGCGCACGCGGCGGCACGCCGCCCTATCTCTCGCCCTATTTCGCGGCGAAGGCGGCGATGGACTCGCTCGCGGTCAGCTATGCCGGGGAGCTGGCACGGTGGGGTATCGAGACCTCGATTGTCGTGCCGGGCGCGTTTACGAAGGGCACCAACCATTTCGCCCATTCCGGCGCACCCGCCGACACGGCGCGCGCGGCCGAATATGACGAAGGCCCCTATGCCGGCCTGGCGGAGCAATCGCTGAAGGGACTTGCCTCTCTGGAACCGGTGGACGCGGATGTCGGCACCGTGGCCGAGGCGATCGTCCGTGTCGTCGATCTGCCATTCGGCAGACGCCCGTTCCGCGTCCACATCGATCCGTCGCAGGACGGCTGTGAGATCGTCAACGGCGTCGCCGATCGGGTGCGGGCCGAGATGTTCCGACGGATCGGACTGGAAGACCTGCTTTCGCCGAAGATCTGATCTTTCTGCCCTCTCGCAATATCGATCCGTATTGAGTGCCTCGCTGCGGATCGACATCCGGTAACCGTCGGGTATCCGTTTATACCCTTCGACTGTTGTGGTGATAAGCGTTCGTGGCAGGAAACAGGCGGTTCAGCTGCCTACTCCCTCCGGTTAACAGAGGTGCGCCCTTCCTTCAGATGGGCTTGAGCCTAGAATAAGCTATCACCCAGTGCTGCCATTCCGCCAATTTTTCGCTGCTGCTGACCGACACCGTTGCCGGGTTAACCCGGCAACGGTGTCGGAGCAGATCCATGATATGCCCCATCGGACGTGCGCCCAGTGAGCGCCGAGTGCGGGCGCCGCGCACTATAATGACCAATCCATTTTGCCAACCAGGTCGGGAACTCCGAACCGGTCTCGAAAGCGACGAGATGCACGGATTCCTATTTCGATGACCGCCAGAGGCGTTCGATGAAGACATTGTCCGGCCATCGACCGCACCCATCCATGCTGATGCGGATCTACCCACGCACGGGTCCCCTATGTTGGAAGATCTGCTTGGTCTGATCCCTTCTGGCCAGGCAACCGTCTAATCGGCATAATGCTGATAAGTCCACGGGGATGTGGGCGGTCCATCAGAATCGTGACTCCCAATCACAAGCCAGATTTTCGCCCGGCCTTCCTCCGCAACTCGGCCTACATTTCGGCGCCATCTATCCACAATGCCGCGCCGGCTTCTCTTACTGGCGAATGGAGAACGGCCGGCACTGGATACTGGATACGGCTTCGATGAGAATCGAAAACGAAACCGATGCGTTCACGGAACACGAAATCTCACAATCCTCCGAAGGAGCCGCCCTCAATATTCTACATTCCGCAACGTCAGACATCTCCATCCAACGCAAGCGGAAGCGTTCCGGAAAGTACAGTGAATTCATATAATCCATCCTCAGCCAAATGTGATACCCTTGATTGCCGCTGGACAACCATTAGCCAATGAGGCACATTAAATATCGTATACGTTGTATGTTCCTTCGAGCTACGCGCTGCTGGCAACCACCCGCAACGTCACGAATAAGGTCCCGTTCCGTTACCGCATTGCGCCAACGTGTTGTAATGTGATATTGGATACGATATTTTATTCGACACTTCGACCCCGGACTTGGAGATATCGTTGCCACTCAATCCCGCAGATCTCCCGTCTCTTGGCTCTGCGCCAACAGCATCCGAGATCATCGTCAAACATATCCGCGAGGCGATAGTCAGCGGAGCATTTGATGAAGGCGAATTCATCCGCCAGGACGACGTCGCAAAACTGTTCGACGTCAGTAAAATTCCAGTGCGAGAAGCTCTAAAAAGATTAGAGGCTGAAGGTCTTGTCGAATTTCATCGGAATCGTGGCGCGGTCGTCGCAAGCATCTCAGAGCCGGAAATCGCGCAGATTTTCGAGGTTAGGGCAATACTAGAATCAAACGCGATCAAACTCTCCGTGCCTAAAATGACTCCCAATACTCTCAAGAGAGCGAAAGAATATTGTGATGCTTTTGCGCAAGAGACGAATGTGGCACGCTGGTCCGAACTTAATTGGCAGTTTCATTCATGCCTCTACGAGGACGCAGATCGGCCGTTCCTCCTGAACCTTATTCGCTCCGTCAATGACCGAATTGAGCGTTACCTAAGAATTCAACTTACTCTTTGTGGTGGAACTGGGCCTGACGAAAGAGAACATCGCCAGATACTGGCAGCTTGCAAAAAAGGGGATGCCGATAAAGCAGCCGAAATACTACATCAGCACATAACTAAAACTTGCGAATCGCTTTTGATGAATCTTCGGAAGTAAAGTCGAAGATTTATATCGTTAAGGTCCACTCTGTGACGTAAGAGCACCGCCAGGTCCGCTCGTCACCATGCCGTAATAATGCACCCCCCCCAAAAAAAAGCGGATACCGGTCTGCATTCAGCCGCTCCGTAACAAACCGCCGAATTCCCATCGCCGCCCATCCAGACGGGCCGGCCGCCGGCAAGACGGCAGCCGAGCAGCCTCTACCGGCCCTCGCGCAATTATCATGGTGCCTTGGTCTTCTTTCCACGAAGACCGCAGCCGCGCACCCAGATCACACCCATCTTCCCGCAATACAGCTACATCCGGGCGCCGGATATGCTGATCGCGCCTTTCATCCGACAACCGAAGGCGGGTTCAGCGAACCTGGCCCGACGGCATGCGGCAATGATCGCCCTCGCGTCTATTTTTCTGGTTGACGCTATTCACGAACATCGTATACGAGATTCGATACGAACCCGCGTCATCGTCCAGCAGGTGCGTGATGCGTTCGGGAAAAGTGCGCGAGAGCAAAGGCCGGGCCTGGTCAACCGCGCATTCCTGACGGCATTCATTACGGGTGGTTGTGGAGATAGAAGATGCAGTATGAAAGATCGCTGGCAACTGTAGAACTGCATACCTGCGGCGAAACGTTCCGACTCGTGACACAGGGCCTCCCGAAGATTCCGGGCAACACGATCGTCGAACGCCGCGCCTGGCTGGAGCAGAATGCGGATCAATATCGGCGTGCCGTAATGCTTGAGCCGCGCGGACACAAAGACCTCTATGGCGGCTATCTGACGGAACCTGTCAGCCCTGATGCCGATTTTGGCGTGATTTTCCTGAATAATATGGGCTACAGTCCCCATTGCGGGCACGGCGTCATCGCACTTGCAACCGCCGCTGTCGAACTGGGCTGGATCGAGCGACAATCCCCGACGACACGCGTCGGCATTGACGCCCCTTGCGGATTCATCGAAGCTTTCGTCGAATGGGATGGAAAACGCACGGGGGCCGTGCGCTTCGTGAATGTGCCATCCTTTATCTTCAAGCGCGACGTCACGGTCGTCACCCCGACTTTCGGAAAGGTAACGGGTGATATCGCCTACGGTGGGGCAACCTATTTCTATGTCGACGGGCGCCCTCACGAGATCGCCATCCGTGAGAAAGATGTACAGAAGATCATGCAATTCGGGAATGAAATCAAAGCCGCGGTGAATGCTGAAATGTCGGTCGTTCACCCCGAGATCCCCGAGTTCAACGATGTTTACGGCGTCATGGTCTACGGCGACCCTCGTCACGAAGGCTCCACCCAAGCAAACTGCTGCGTCTATGCCGACAGGGCGATCGACCGATCGCCGACAGGATCGGGTACTGCGGGGCGCGTCGCACAGCTGTACCTTCGCAAAGAACTTTCAGAATCCGATACCCTGGTAAACGAGTCCATCATCGGGACGGTGTTCAAAGGGCGCATCCTCAGCGAGACAAAAGTCGGCGAATTCGACGCGGTCGTCCCCGAAATCAGCGGAAACGCCTATATCTGCGGCTTTGCAAACTGGATCATCGATGAAGAAGACCCGCTTACCTACGGCTTTCTTGTACAATAATTTGAGTTATTCGTTCGGCGCCTGTTAAACTCGGAATAAGACGCGGCCTCATCGTAGAACATGTCCGCCACAGGTCCTACGATGATACCGCTCATATCTCGGGTTTCAATCTCACCGGCAGGAAGGGAACAGAAAATTGCGCCTCATTATGGTTATCTTTGCTACAGCATTTGTAGCCTCGGGAACTTCAATAGCCCACGCAGACCAGCTGGATGATATCATTTCGTCTGGCAAACTGCGCTGCGCGGTTGAACTTGATTTTCCACCGAATGGGGCGCGCGACAAGGACAACAAGCCCATTGGCTTCGACGTCGATTATTGCAACGATTTGGCAAAAGCACTGGGCGTTGAGCCTGAAATTGTCGATACTCCGGATCCGGACCGTATCCCCGCGGTTCTATCAGGACGCGCGGATGTGGGCATCGCCGTCGCGTCCGACACGCTTGAGCGGGCACGAACAATCGGCTTCTCCATCCCCTATTTCGTCTTCAAGACGATTATTCTTGCCCGCGAAGACTCCGGCATCGCAAGTGCCGAGACCATGAAAGGCCATGCGGTCGGCGGGCCGGCAGGGGCCTACGAGACACTCGCACTCGAAAAGACCGTTCATGGGTTTGGGGACCCTGGAAGCAAGATCCTAACCTTCCAATCCCAATCGGATACGTTCCTTGCCCTCGGCGAAAAAAAGATCGACGCAACATACACGACACCCGTCATAGCGACCAACCTGATTCGATCGGGAAAATACCCCGGCCTTAAGATCGTCGGCGACGCGCCGGTAGCGCCCGATTACTGCGCATTCCTGATCGCGCGTCAGGAACAGGGACTACTCAATTACGTAAATCTGTTCCTGAACCGGCAGGTTCGTTCAGGCCGATATGCCGAGCTCTACGCGAAATGGGTGGGTACCGAAGGTGGGCCTGCTCCCAGTCTCACAGTCCCGGGAACCTACCGTTAGCCTGTCAACGTCAAATCGGGCATCCGATCAAGCGATTGGATTCCCGCTGGATGGTATCAACTGGTCCATCGCTCGGCAAATTCAATCCGGGCATTACGCCAGCCTCAATACGAGTCTGGCCGGCAAATAGGCGGGTGCTGCCCAGACGGCGATGATCGTGGAGTTCCGTCGCTCAGTGAAATGACGAGTTCCTGAAACAAGAAATCAGGTGCGCGCATGACGAGGTAATCTTATGTCCTACACCTTCCAGTGGCGTCCGGTTCTGCGATCACTTCCCGAAATGCTATGGGGTGCGTCAGTCACCTTGGAAATCGCGATCATGGCAATGTCGGTCGGGACTGCCTTGGCGATCCTGCTGGCACTTGCAAAACGATCCAATCTAAAAATCCTATCGCGCCTGGCCGGCATCTGGATCGAAGTCGCGCGAAATACCCCTGCCCTATTCCAGATTTACTGGATCTATTTCGGACTAGGTTCACTCGGGATCGGTATCGAACCTTACTCCGCACTTGTATTTGGCATTACGTTCAACAATGCTGGTTACCTCGCTGAAACGTTTAGGGGCGGCTTTTCCGCTGTTCCGGAAGCCCAGATACGCGCTGCCCGCTCGCTGGGAATGGGAGCGGTCCCGACATTGTGGCATATCGTCTTACCCCAGATGCTGCGTGTGACCTTCCCCGCCCTCACGAATCAGATGGTGTGGTCGATCCTGATGACATCCCTGGGGGCCGTAGTCGGACTTACCAGCGACTTGACCGGGGTGACGCAGCAACTGAATGTCGTAACATATCGTACATTCGAATATTTTTTTGTATCTGCATGTCTATACTATGTAATGTCAAAAATATGCACAATATTCGCTCGTCTACTCGCTTGGCGCTTGTTTCGCTACTGAGGACTGGACAATGTTCTTTGACTCCTCGTTATCCTGGAACGATATCCTTTTCCTGTTGGATGGTGCGATCGTTACCATCGCCATCACGTTGGCATCCGTCGCACTGGGAACGATCCTCGGCGTGCTGTTCGGCCTCGTGCGCGCCGGCGCGCTGTGGTGGATCAGCTGGCCACTCGGCGGCGCTCTGGATATCTTCCGATCCGTGCCACTGTTGATTCAATTGGTATTGTTCAACTCGTTCAACAGCATGTTCCGACTCCACTGGTCGCCCTACGTCATAGCCTGCATCTGTCTCGGAATTTATACCGCAGCCTTCTGCACCGAACTCGTCAGGAGCGGCGTATTGGCAGTGCCGCCGGCGACTCGTCGCGCAGCCCGATCGCTTGGCATGAGTTGGTGGCAAGAGGTCGTGTCGATCACCCTGCCGATGGCAACCAGGATAGTCTTTCCGAGCTGGATCGGGCTGTCCCTCGGGGTCATGAAGGATACATCGCTTGTTCTCTGGATTGGCATCATCGAACTTCTTCGCAGCTCCCAGATTATCACAAGCCGAGTGCAGGAGCCGCTCCTGATCCTGACAATTACGGGTCTGATTTATTTCCTGATGAGCTTCCCCATTGCGAGGCTCGGGGCACACCTTGAGAGACGGTGGCAAATACAATGATCCAAATAGAAGACGTACATAAACACTTCGGCCCATTACATGTTCTCAAGGGTGTGAGCCTGAGCGTGGAAAAGGGTGAAGTCCTCTCGATGATCGGTGGATCCGGCTCTGGCAAGTCGACGATGCTGATGTGCATCAACGGGCTTGAGGCGATTGAAAAGGGGCGTATCAGCGTCGATGGTGTCGAGGTCCACGCGAAAAGTACTGATATCAACAGGCTCCGACGAAAGATTGGCATCGTATTCCAGCAGTGGAACGCCTTTCCACATTTGACTGTCCTCGAAAACGTCATGCTGGCTCCGCGAAAGGTTCTAAGAAAATCTCGGCATGAAGCTGAGGAAATTGCGATCGAGCAACTTCGACATGTGGGCCTTGGTGAAAAGCTCAAGAGCTTTCCGTCCCGCTTATCGGGTGGACAACAGCAGAGAATGGCTATTGCACGCGCACTGGCCATGTCACCAGATTATATGTTGTTCGATGAAGTGACGTCTGCGCTCGACCCGCAACTGGTGGGAGAAGTGCTCGATACGCTCCGCATGTTGTCCCACGAAGGAATGACCATGATCGTGGTAACGCATGAAATGCGCTTTGCACGCGAGGTATCCGACCGCGTCGCATTTTTCTGCAAAGGTCAGATTCATGAATTGGGCACACCCGATCAGATCTTCGAGAGCCCGGAAAGACCGGAAACAATAGATTTCCTGCGGTCGGCGATTTGACGGCAACACGAGTCACGGATCTCGCTTCCGACCGAGACTTAGGTCCAGGGAATCGGGAGCCCTGGCGTGCCAGAATGAAGAGGCTTGGCACGGTGACATCGGTCTTCGTGTAGTGAGTCGCCGACCTCCTATTATCGTCTCATCGATTGGTGATACATGCTTGCTCAACATAACATTCTTCCGGCGGTAATTGGCTACGTGACCCCGCTCAGCGCGAAGGCGGGAGAACGACTTGAGTTCAAGATATCATCCCTCGAAGACCGAAATATTGTCGCAAAGGTTGTCAAGATAGATTGCTGCGATCCCAATCCACTTGGGCCTGGCTTAAAATACGCAGACGTGGACTTTGGCCTGGAGCCAGAGTATTCGGCAAAAGAGCAGAAGATCCATATGGGATCCTGCGCGATTGGCCCCATTCCGAAGATCGCCGAATCGCGAAGCCTGACGATTGAGCTTGTCGTCCGGCCGACCCTAGCCACTCCTGAAATCCAGACCATAGTTTCTCTGCAGAATCTCGATGGCTCGAAGGGCATCGCCCTAGTCGTGAAGAGCGGATGTCTCTTTCTGGAGGCGCTGCACTCGACTCACGAAGGCGAGGAGCTCGATCTCGAACTGCGCACGCATGAATGGACCAGGCTGAAGGTGACATTTCACGAGCATGGTATCTCCACCGCAATATGTGTCGTCGGGTCCCCAAAATATTCTGAGGTATTTAAGCCACTTCGTGGCATTCCTGAAATGCTCGGGCACGTCGATCATATCTGCTTTGCGGCGGCCTGGATCGGCCATCCCGAAGCCTGCTTCAATGGCTCGATTGAGGGACCGCGTCTCTACAGGAATTCACGTTCAGACCCATTTTCTGCAAACGACATTATAGCCAGCTGGACTTTTGAGAATTCGGACAACAGTGAGTGGGTGGAGGACGATGTGAATCGCACTCACCGCCTGTCGTTGATCAACTTGCCGATGCGCGCCGTGCGATCATCGGGTTGGACCGGCCTCAATATGGATTGGAAGCATGCGCGCACAGAATATGCGGCCATCACCTTTCATTCGGACGATCTGAGTGACTGCAAATGGGACACGACAATCTCCGTTGAAGTACCAGCTGATGTTCCATCCGGCGTATACGGTCTCATGATCGACAACCATGTTGGAACAGATACGATTCCTTTCTATATTCTTCCAGCCTCTGATGCCGCTCGCCAGAGAATAGTGTTTCTTGCACCGACCTTCACTTACATGGCATACGCAAACCACGCGCGAGGCAATTTTTCCGGTCCACTGGAAGCTCGGGTGAAAGAGTGGGGTGGGTATCCTCACAATCCGGATGTCGTCGGAGCATACGGCTATTCGACCTACAACCGCCATCCGGACGGGTCGGGTATTACGCTGTCATCGCGATTGCGCCCCCTCCTGACGATGCGGCCGCAATATCTCGTCTACCACGACGAAAACGGCTCGGGGCTGCGTGGCTTTCCGGCGGACTCGCATCTAACTGACTGGTTGAAAGCCAAGGGTTTTGCGTTCGACGTTCTGACGGACGAAGATCTGGACCGTGAAGGCGTGCATGCACTTTCACCCTACGACATCGTTCTGACCGGTTCACACCCTGAATATCACACGCGCCGGACCATCAATGCTCTCATCGCCTACAGGGAGGGCGGTGGTAAACTGATGTATCTGGGCGGGAACGGGTTTTATTGGAAAATCGGCCGGGACGCGTCCCAGCCTCATGTCATCGAGGTTCGTCGGGCAGAAGGCGGCATGCGCGTGTGGGCAAGCCAGCCCGGCGAATATTACAATCAACTCGATGGCGAATACGGCGGGTTGTGGCGTCGAAATGGCATCCCCCCGCAGAAAGTTGCGGGGGTCGGCTTTACAGCCGAAGGCGCCTTCGAAGGGACTTATTACGTCCGGACTCGGGAATCATGCCAGAGCGGCCTGGCATTCCTGTTTGCCGGCATTCCGTCCGATCAAAGAATAGGCGACTTTGGTCTTTCAGGTGGTGGTGCAGCCGGCTTTGAGATCGATCAAGCCGCATCCGATCTTGGAACGCCGGATTTCGTGACGGTGGTCGCTACGTCCGAAGGGCATGGGCCAAGTTTTGTAACCACATTCGAGGAGTTGCTTCTGCCTAGCGTGATTGACGGAAGTCGGCGGCCACACGGTGGCATACGCTCCAACATCGTCTATGGCATCGCGCCAAATGGCGGCGGCTTATTCTCGGTCGGTTCCATTACGTTCTGCGGCAGCCTTTCGCATAACGGCTATCAGAATAATGTTTCCCAGCTTCTTGAGAATTGCCTGCGCAAATTCCTCGAGGCATCGCGTGGTGAAAATGCTGCGCCGGCGCATCCAGGACAATCAACCTCAAGCTCAGATGGTACCTAAAGCAATGACCGCTGAACGCACTGAGATCCATATCGCATTCGAAGCCCTTGAATTGCTTCTCAAGGAAATCTTCATTCATAACGGGGTATCGTGCTCCACCGCCGACATTTTGGCCGCGAATTGCGCGGGCTGCGAACGTGACGGCGCTATCAGCCACGGCATATTTCGCATTCCTGGCTATTTGGCATCTCTGAAGACCGGCTGGGTGGATGGGCATGCGGTGGCCGAAGTCAGTTCGGTCAGCCCATCGTTCATTCGCATAGACGCGCGAAACGGATTTGCGCAGGCGGCATTGGCCGCCGCCGCGAAGGACATCGATACCGCTGTCGCACGCACGGGTATCGCCGTTGTCGCCACCCGAAATTCCCATCATTTCAGTGCGCTTTGGCCCGATGTCGAACCATTCGCGCGCCGTGGCCTCTTGGCCATCACTTTCGTCAATGGCCTGGCTAATGTCGTACCACATGGTGGCCATACCCCGGTCTACGGCACAAACCCCGTTGCTTTCGCGACGCCGATTGCCGGTGCAGATCCCCTCGTCGTGGATCAGGCGACAAGCGTAATGGCCAATGGCGAAGTCCGGCTGCACGCGCTTGCCAACCGGCCACTTCCGCCGGGTACGGGCGTCGATCGTGCCGGCAACCCGTCAACCGATCCCCATCAGGTTCTGGAGGGCGGGGCGCTGAACACCTTTGGTGGGTATAAAGGGTCGTCAATAGCGCTCATGGTTGAACTGATGGCGGGCGCCTTGACTGGAGGCCAATTGTCGTTCGAAAACGATTTTGGCGATTGCATCGGTGCGCAGACACCAAAAGCCGGACAATTACTAATCGTCATCGACCCCGACCGCGGAGGCAATTTCGGTTTCAGCCGCCGCGTCGCTCTGCTGTGCGATCGGCTTCGCGAAGCAGGCCAAGAGCGCCTGCCGGGCAAACGGCGATATGAGAGCCGTTTGAACGCAAGCCAGCTTGGCATTCCCATTTTGGAGGAAGATCTCCGTTACCTGGAGACCCTGGCCGATCACAACGCATTCGTGTCGTGATCACGCCGCAGCTCTCAACCAATTCCCGCGATCCTGCTTTCGGAGGCACGAATGAACAGCATCTCACACGATGGAAACCGTATCGAGCTTCGTCGTTCGTTGACCGATTCGCACATTGATCAATTGGTGGCGCTATTTCAGGGCGAATGGTGGACGAAGGGACGAATCAGGTCCGATGTCGAAAAAATCTTACAGTCTGGGGGGCCGATATTCGCATTCATAGATCCGGGTGACGACGAGCTTATCGCGTTTGCGCGTGTCCTGACCGATGGCGTGTACAAGGCGATAATTTTTGACATCATCGTCAAAAGTACCTGGCGTAATACGGGACTCGGCGGTCTGCTAATGGAAACAGTGATGAACGATTCCTCCATCGTCAACGTCACGCACCGGGAACTCTACTGCCTTGAGGAAATGGTTCCCTTCTATGAAAAGTGGGGATTCACGTCATCGTTGTCAGGACTACATTTTATGAGAAAGACCTCATGATTTCCGATTTGCGAGAATTTTCTGTAACCCGATCTATCGCTCAGTCGGAGGCGATCTGAGCATCATGCCACGATGACCACATATCTAGAAAAAGTAATACAAAAGCGAGAAAAATGAAGAAAATGTCTCCGAATCGGGTTGCAAATCGCGCCCACACATCATAACGATTCCAAAACGGACGCCTGTGACTAATCTTCCACCAACAGGATCAATGCTCCGTTAGCGGCGAAATCATAAATATATAGCTACAATAACAACCCGAAACAGAGGCGGAATGCCATATGAATAAGAGAATTGTATTTTGCAATATCTTGCTGGCAACAACGATGATGTCCGGCCACATCGACCACGGTGCGATGGCGGCGACGAAGGACACATCTATCGGAGTCGCACCAAAGCACGGCGCGCCAACGGCGCCTGCCGCGCATCGCGGGACTACACCCGACAGCCCGGCCCAAGCCCGAGCGCCCGAAGAAGTAGGCGTTGTTGCCCGACATATTGCCCGTGGCGCGCAAGTGACAATGGGTCAGACCATGATTTCACAGAATCCACCGGGATCCAATCCGCTAAAGGCCCTGGGGAACCTACCTGGCGTCATCTTCCAGTCCAACGACCCGCAGGGCGTCGATACCTGGTCGGCGCAAATCTATATGCATGGGTTCCAGCAGGAGGAACTTGGCGTGACACTCGATGGTGTGCCACTAGGCGCGATGACCTACCGCAACTATAATGGTCTTAGCCCGATTTTGGCTGTTTCTTCGGAAAACGTGGAACGGATCGATGTCTCGCAGGGAGCTGGCGCTGAATCGGTGGCTGCCACGAACAACCTTGGCGGTTCGCTCGAATACCACAGCTTTGATCCAAGTGAAAAATTCGGCGGCTCCGTACTGCAGGGCTTCGGCAGCTATTCCGCTTTCCACACTTTCGCCCGCGTCGATAGCGGTGCCTTGAATCACAGCGGTACACGCTTCTACGTGTCCTATATGCGGAACGACACAAATAGGTGGAAGGGCGCGGGCGATCAGTTCTATCAGCAACTTAACGCGAAGTTCCTCCAGCCGATCGGTAATGACAGTAGTATCTCGGCTTATTTCGATTGGGGCGATCTGCACCAATTCAACTACCAGGACGTGTCGCCCGACATGCTCAAGCATCTCGGCTGGATGGCCGACGATTACTATAACGGGCATGCCAGCGGCTACATTGCTGCCTACAATGCGGCTCTGGCGACGCAGGGGTTGCCAGGTGGCGCATTCCCAGCGAACTTTGCCGGCCTGGGCGATCCGGCGGATGCCTCCTATTATGACGGAGCGACGAACGAAGACGATAAGTTAGGATATATCAAAGCCGATTTCGCCTTGACCGATTCCTTGCGCTGGACGACGACGGCCTATGGCCACGGCGAGACCAACCAAACGACTTGGGCCACCCCCTTTGCCTCGTCGCCCAACGGCGCGCCGTTGAGCGAAATCGTCAAGCAACCGGCTATCCAGCGTTTCGGCGTCCTGTCGCAGGCGACGTATGACATTGCTCACAACCATATCGGCGGCGGTGTCTGGTACGAGAATAATAGTTATATCTCGCCAATGTTCCAGTATCAGCAACCTCTTGTCGTCGACGGTGTCATTCAAGGATCGCCCCTCTATTCACTGTCTCATTACAGCAATCCATTTGCCGAGGTCTTCAACCAGAACTACAACACCAATACTTTTACGGCTTTTGTGCAGGATACGTACAGTCCAGTCCGGAATCTGGCATTGCATTTTGGGTTCAAATCGCTTCTGAATACGACCCGTGTCGGCGATGGTTATTTGAACCAATCCTATTATGGCAATGTTGGACCAATCACCTCGGGTGTCGGGCTGACTACCGCGAAGGCGTTCCTGCCGCATATTTCCGCCGATTATCATTTCCTGCAGCATCACGAGATCTATTTCGATATCTCCGAGAATGTGCATACCTACGCCCAATCCGGCTATAATCTTTCGAACTCGCCCTTCGCGGTGACTCAAGCCGCCTATAATTATTCAGCGGCGTCGATCCGTCCCGAAACGGCCTGGACCTATGCGATCGGCTATCGCTATAATGACCGTCTGCTGGCGGCGTCAGTCTATGCCTATCGGACGAACTTCAATAACCGACTGCAGCAAATCACCGCCGGCCCAGCGTTGGACCCGATTTCCGCCGTTGCAAATGTCGGTGGTGTGACTATGAACGGTGTCGACGCGCAACTGACGATCATGCCGATCGAACACCTCGCGTTGACCAACAGCATCAGTTACAATCACGCGGTATACGACAGCAACCTGACAACGGGTGGCGTAACCTATGCACTGGCCAACAAGCAGGTCGTGAACTATCCGCGCTTTATGTACAAGGCGCGCTTGTCCTATGATTGGCATGCGATCAGCGCCTATATCGACGGCAGTTATGTGGGGACGCGCAACTACGATTATACTGGAGACATCAAAGTTCCAGGCTACTGGATCTCGAATCTGGGTGTCCAATATCATTTCGGCAATCTGGGACGGTATAATCGTAATTTTGGCTTCATGAAGAAGACAACGCTGTCTTTCTCCATCAACAACCTGTCGAACGTTCGCTATATCTCTACGATGGGCGAAAATGGAAACTCCATGACCGCAGCAACCGGCGAACTTAACCAATCCATGCTGGTAGGCGCCCCACGCATGTTCTTCGGTTCGCTCCGCGTTGATTTTTAACAGAAGCGCAAACTTGCTTGGGCCGTTTCGAACGAGACGGCCCAAGTCTCGAGGGTCGGCATAACGACTTGGCAGACATAGATTCAGACAAAACCTTTGGGAAGTGTCCTTATGTCCACCGCGCAAAAAAATGTCCACCGCGCAAAAAAACGGTCACATATGCGTTAGTGCGGCATAGCCCTGATCTAATCACGACAGAGACAACGCATAGAAAGAGCAATCAGATATGGAAACGAATACAAATGATCACCACACACATCCTCTTTCAAAGAAAAAAAGATGAAGCATGCTGGATCAATCGACACTATATCAATATCTCGCAAGTGGTCGTCTGTCGCTCGTTTCTCTGACGCAGGCTCTGGTCGTTTCCGAGCAGCTCAGCTTTCACAAAGCGGGCGATATACTTGGCATCGCCCAGTCCGCCGTCAGCAACCGGGTCGCGTCACTCGAGGACGCGATTGGCTTCCCCCTCTTCGAACGGAAGCGAACCGTCCGGCTGACTCCGCACGGGAGGATCTTTCTCGAATTCATCTCTGATGCCATCGATCTGGTCGGGAAATCTCTCGAAGTCTCCGGCGCTCCAATCGAGATTCATCGCCCGGCAGTGCGTATTGGTCTTCAATCCGCCGCCGCTGCCGGCCCGTTGGCAGCCATTCTACGGCGGTTTGACGCAGCCCAGCCGGATATCGGCCTCACCCTCATGGAGACTGATGATAGTGACGTGCTAAAATGCGTGCGACGCCGAAAGCTGGATATTGCCTTCTTACCATGCCAGGCAATGACGGAGCGCCTCTCTCACGACGTTCTGGATGCGCTACCGCTTTGGGACGAACAAGTGGTCGTGGCTCTGAACCAAGACGATCCTCTCGCGACTAAATCACGCCTGCATTGGAAGGATCTTGCTGATCGCGAGTTCCTGGTGCGCTCTCATGGCATCGGCCCCCACCTGATGGATCTGGCTTTGCCATTGGTGAGACAAGTCGGAGAGCCCAGGCATATCGAACACCTGCGCCTTGGACGGGATACACTGCTGACCGAGGTGGTGCGCAAACGCGCGGTCGCGCTGACCACCGAGGCAGCTCTCGGGATCGCCCTTCCGGGCCTGACCTTTCGACCAATCGGCGAAATACCAGTCCTGGTTACCTTTTGCGCGCTCTGGTCACGACAAAACATCAACCCCTCTCTGAGGAGCCTGCTGAAAATCATCCGCGAGCTGTCGGAAGCATATCGGAACAGCCAAGCTGATGGCACGATTTGATCGATCAGTGACCTGCTCAGCAATCAGGTTTTCGCTGACGTTCTCGCTGGAAAGCGCGATCTTCCGACATGAAATGCTGAATCATGCGGACGGCCAGATGGGCCACATCTACCCGCGAGCCCCCCGCTCCTGATGCCGCCATAATATCGGCATACGCCTTCATATCCCGGAAGACATGGGCTGGCAGATCCACCGTCAGCTTTACCGGCTTCTCGTCCGGCACACTGGTGATCTTCAAGGTCGCCATCGTCACCTCTCCCTCTCATGCCAGGGCCGGAGTACCAGGTCCCGCTTCAAAAGCACGACGAACGGCAGTCCCGGCCGGTCGGTCAGGGTCGGCTGGACATTCAGGCTGCGGTCGATCAGCCGGTTGCCGACCATGGAAAAGCCGTTCGACGCCCCGCTGCGGATCGCCTGCATCAGGTTGTTCTCGCCGAAGGACGTCCCAGCCTCAGAACCGACGCTGAGCATGGTGGTCACCAAGGCCGCTTTGAATAGTTCGCCCCAATGCCGGTCGATCTGATCGGACAGCCCGGCCTGGCCGATGGCGTCGGCGCCCGGCAGGTTCTCCAGCACGACGGACTCGCCGTCCGGAAAGATCAGCCGGGTCCAGATCACCAGCGTGCGGTCCTGCCCGAAGGCGAGCGAACTGCTGTACTGGCCGACCAACGTGCTGCCCTGGGGAATCAGCAGATAGCGCCCGGTCGGACTGTCATAGACATTCTGTGTCACATGGCCGGTGAGTTGCCCCGGCAGACCGGAATTCACCGCCGTATTGAGCGCGCCGGCGATGACTGTGCCCGCCTGGAGTATATAGGGCGAAGCCGGCGCCACGATCCGTTCCAAACTGACCGTGCGGTGATCGACCGCCTGCGCCAGAAAGGCGCGGTTTCCCGCCTGCGGGTCGCTGTCGTTCGGCCGCGATGCATTTCCCGCTCCGGTCTCTGCCCCGACCATCGGAGCGGCAGCACCACCGCCCCGATCCCCCTGCCCCACTTGCACGAACAGCTTGCTGCCGATCGCGGCATCGATCTCCTGCTGGGCGCGGCGCGCGTCGTCGTTGCCGATGGCATTGACCGGGATCGACTTGCCCTGCTGCTGCGCATTGAGGATCGGTCGGCCGAGATCGCCGGGCAGCGCCGGTCCCAGCTTCGGCACACCGGTATAATCCTTCGGCAGGGCATCCAGCCCCGCCGCCGCCGGCCGCGCCGCATTATCCTGATTCGCGGATGCCGAGGGTGCATGATGGCCAGCCTGCAGGGCGTAACCCAGCGCGAAGGCCACCGCGATCGCCCCCACTCCACCCAGCGACCAGACGACGCGGCGGGACAGCCGGACCACGCGCGGCCGGTCAGCACGCAGGCGCAGGTCAGGCGGCGGCACGACCGGCTCCGCCTGTCCGTCGCGCCGCGGCTCGCCATTCATGACTGCCGCCCATCGGTACGGACAATGCGCACCCGCTGCTCGCCGGTCTTGTCGTCCAATCGCAGCTCGGCGGCGGCAAACAACCGGTCGACGATCATCCAGTTCTGCCGGACGCGATAATTGACCAGCGCCGGATTGCCGTCCGGCCCGAGCACGAAGAGCGGTGGCAATTCGCCCTGCCCGATCCCGGACGGGAAGGCGATATAGACCTTGTTCCCGTCATCGAAGGCGCGCAGCGGCTGCCATGGTGGTACGCCCCCTTTGACGTCCTGGATCACGTAGCGGAAATTGAGGGCATTGAGGTCCAGCCCGGTATCGACGGGCGCCTCATCCTCGGAGGCGGCGTCCTGGCGGTGGAGGGCAATCAGATCATCTTCGGGATAGTCCCACGACACCGAGGCCATGTAGCTGGCGGGGGTGGAGCGCAGTTCCGCCAGATAGGTGCGCCGGTCGGTGTTGACGATCAGGTTGGTGACAAGATCCGGCCGGGTCGGCTTGACCAAAATATGGACGCGCCTGGTGCCCCCTGCCCCGCTCTCGGTATCGCCGATGATCCAGCGCACCGTGTCGCCGGCCGCCACCGGCCCGCTGCCCACCAGCTTCTCGCCTTGCTGGAGCATGATATCGGTGATCTCGCCGGGCGCGGCATAGACCTGATAGAGCGCGCCGGGAGAATAGGGATACACCTGCACGGCATTGATGAATCCCGCCCGCGTCGGCTGGATCCGCGCCGCCAGATTGGCCTGGGTCACCCGCGCGGCCGGATCGACCGCCTCGGATGGCAGGGTGTGTCGAAAAGACCGGTGCGACGGCAGCGGCTTCAACTGGCCGGGCAGCGGCAGCGGTTGCGGCACCGCGACCACCTGCACCGGTTTCGGCGGATCCGGCAGGCGCGTCGCCCGCACGGCGTCGTCATAACGGATGGCCGGCGGGTGGTACTGCCCCGCGCAGGCGGACACGGCGAGCAGCATCAGCGGCAGGGCACGCATGACCATGCGGATCATTGTCCAAGCTCCTTCGACCAATTGATGGCGGAGACGTAGATGCCGAGCGGGTTGCGACGCAGCCGGTCGGCGTCATGCGGCGGGGCGATCAGCACCGAGAGGATCGCCGTCCAGTGCTCAGTGCCCGAGTAGGCGCCGTCGCGGTAATGCCGCTCGCTCCAGGCGACACGGAAACTCGCCGGCGAGGCGCGGATCACCGAGGACACATCCACCTCGACCTGCTCGCGTCCGATCCGGGAAAACGGATCGTTAAGCCGGGCCTCGTCATTCAGCGCGGCCGCGCCGGAAGTGGTGGTGAAGTCGTAAGCGCGCAGCCAATCCTGCCGGACCACCACCGGGTCGGAGGACAGGCCGCGCACGTCCTCGATGAAGCGCGCCAGAGACCAGGCGATCTGCGGATCGGTGGGCGTATAGCCGGCCGTAGCTGGGGCCACGATTTGCGCCTCGCCCAATTTGTCCACCTGCACCACCCAGGGCACGATGGTGCCGCGCGCGGATTGCCAGACCAGTCCGGCCCCCAGGCCGGCCGACAAAACCAATGAGCCGAAGGCCATGAAGCGCCAGTTACGGGCCTGGACGCGGGCCGAGCCGATACGCTCGTCCCAGAGCTGCGCCGCCTTCTGGTAGGGCGTGACGGGCTCGGGCGAGATGCCATAATTTGTGGTCGAGCGACGGAACATCGCCATCATTCTTTCTCCGACAGATCGATCGAGGAGGATCCGCCGCCGCCATCGGCCGAGCGGATGACATTGGCGGCTTCCGCCGCATGGGCGGCCGCATTGCGGCGCTTCATCTTCCGTGCCCAGCGCGGCGGCTTGCCGTCGGAAGTCGGGCCGGAGTTGTCGCCGCCATCAGGGCCGCCTCCCGAGGGGCCACCACCAGGGTTACCGCTACCGGCAGGCCCGGCACCGGGATCACCTCCGCCGGACGGGCCTGAAGACCCACCGCCACCCGACGGACCGTCGGCTTCTCCCCCGCTGCCCATTGCACCGGCGGCCCAGCGTCCGCCGGCCGCGTAGCTTTCCTTCAATGACGAGGCCGCCGCACCGACCTTGCTCTTCGCCGCGTTCATGGCAGCGCCACCAACAGCCCGGCCCATTCCGCCGATGCCGGCCGCCACACTTCCGGCGCCGCCCGCTCCCGCCGCTCCGGCGCTGTAGGCCGTCGTGGCGGCACCCGCGATCGCGGCCCCTCCCCGCGCGGCAGCAGCGGTGGCGCCAAGGGCAGCAGCGCCCCCGGACGTCAGGGCGGCAGGTGCGGCCACGGCAGCGGCCCCCATAGCGCCGACTGCCATAGCGGTCCCGGCCGCCGCCCCCGCGCCAAGCTGGGGTGCTCCGGAAATCAGCCCGTTGGCGACGCTGCCGCCGTAGATGGCGAGCCCGATCATCGCGAGGGCTGCGAGCACCACCGAGAGCGCCTGGCCGATCGTCGGCAGGCTGTCGCCGTAAGACGTGGTGAACTGGGAGAAGAGTGTGGAGGCAATGGCGCTGATCACGGCGAAGACCATGATCTTCACGCCAGACGACACCACATTGCCCAGCACCTTCTCGGCAAGGAACGCCGTGCGGTTGAACAGCGCGAACGGGATCAGGACAAACCCGGCGAGCGTGGTCAGCTTGAACTCGACGATCGCCACGAAAAGCTGGACGGCCAGCACGAAGAACGCCGCCATGACGATGAACCAGGAAATCAGGAACACCGCGATCTGGGCGAAGCCGGTAAAGAAATGGATCGGGTCGAGAAACTGGTGCATCGCATCCAGCAGCGGCTGGGCCGCGTCAAACCCCGTCGCCGCCAGCCTTCCGGGATGTACGAAATCACCCAGCGCCAGTTTACCGCCGCCCACCTTCAGGCCGAGCCCGGCGAAGCTATCGAAGACCTTCTTCGAGAGACTGTCGAAATTGTTGATGATGAACGCGAAGAAACCGATATAGAGCGTCTTCTTCACCAGACGCTGGATGATGTCCTCGTCCGCCGCCCAGGCCCAGAACAGCCCGGCGAGCGCGATGTCGAGGACGGAGAGTGATCCGGCGAGCGAGACCACATTGCCCTTCACCAGACCGAAACCGGTATCGATCGTGGTGGTGAAAATATTCAGGAAATTGTCGATGACGCCTGCATTCGTCATGCCCGTTCCCGCCATGACCGTCAGTTCCCGTCGTTGAAGACGGAGACGGCGCCGGGCACGTAGGCATCGTGCTGCGCAAAATGTTCGTATTGCGCCTGGCCTTCCGCCTCGGCCGCCGCCTCCCGTGCCCGGTCGAGTTCCTGCGCCCGGCCATTGGCCGACAGCACCGCGATCACGTCGGAGAGCTGGCGGGATTGCAGGGCGAGCAACTGGTTGCCGGCCTGGGCCGCCTGCAACGCGCCCGTCGAACTCTGGCTTGCTGAGACGAGCTGGGTCATGGCGCCGCTGTCGGACGGGATGTTGCCGACGGCGCGAGCCTGCATCTTCAGCGCGTCCTCGAACCCGCCGACGGAATTCTGCCACCGCGTCTGCGCCTGGCTGAACAGGGCGCTGTCGGACATCGACGCGGAAATTGACGTGTACGCCTGCTGATATTGCTGTTCGACCGACTGGACGCTGTAGGCGATGTTCTGCGCCTGGGAGAGCAGCGCAGTGGTCTGGGACATCGTCGATTGCAGCGTGGACAATGTCGACAATGGCAAGGATGCCAGATTTCTCGCCTGGTTGACCAGCATCTGCGCCTGGTTGGCAAGCGAGGAAATCTCGTTATCGATCTGCTGGAGTTCTCGCGCTGCGATCATCACGTTCTGGCCGAAATTGGCGCCGTCGAAGACCGCCCATTGCGCGTGGGCTGGGGTGACCGAAAGAGACAATACGCTGACGAGGCCACCAAGAAGCAGGATCCGCCTCATGGCACCCCTCCTTCGCGCAACAGGTCGGCGACCCAGGCCACACCCCGCGCCGCGAACCAGGCCGGCAGAAATCCGCTCCGCCCATGCTCGGCCAGCACCTCATCGATCAGCCTGTGATCGTCCTTGCCGGACGCGGCGCACAGCGCCAGCGCCACCGGTCCAAGCCCCAGTTCGAACAGCCGGTTGCCGCGCTGGGTCTGGCAGTAATAGTCCCGCTTCGCCGCCGCGCGGGCGATGATCCCGATCTGCCGGTCGTTGAGGCCGAAGCTGCGATAGAGGCTCATGATCTGCGGTTCGATCGCTCGTTCGTTGGGCAGGAAGATCCGCGTCGGGCAGCTTTCCACCACCGCCGGCGCAATCCGGGAATTCGCGATATCGGACAGGGACTGGGTGGCGAAAACGACCGAGGCGTTCTTCTTGCGCAGGGTCTTAAGCCATTCGCGCAGCTGGCCGGCGAAGTCGCCGTCATCCAGCACCAGCCAGCCCTCATCGATCACCAGCAGCGTCGGCCGACCGTCGAGACGGCCTTCGATGCGATGAAACAGATAAGAGAGAACCGGCGATGCCGCGCCGGAGCCGATCAGCCCTTCGGTCTCGAACACCACCACATCGGCGCTACCCAGCCGCTCGGCATCGGCATCGAGCAACCGGCCATAGGGGCCGCCGAGGCAATACGGCGCCAGCGCCTGCTTCAGCGCGTTGGACTGCAGTAGCGCGACCAGACCGGACAGGGTGCGCTCATGGGAGGGCGATGACGCGAGCGAGTTCAGCGCCGACCAGAGATGGGATTTGACGTCGGGCGTCAGAGCCATTCCCTCGCCCACCAGGATCTGACCGAGCCATTCCGTCGCCCAGGCTTGCTCGTCCGGGTCATCGATCCGGGCCAGCGGCTGGAGCGAGACGGTGGGAGAACCGCCCTCCCCATCAGCGGTATTGTCCGACAATCTCCCACCAAGGTCGTGCCAGTCCCCGCCCATGGCCAGCGTCGCCGCGCGCAGCGAGCCGCCGAAGTCGAAGGCGAAGATTTGCGCGCCCTGATAGCGGCGAAACTGCAGCACCATGAGCGCCAGCAGGACAGATTTCCCGGCCCCGGTCGGCCCGGCGATCAGGATGTGGCCGACATCGCCGACATGCAGGGAAAACCGGAACGGCGTGGCACCGGCGGTCTTGCCGTAGAACAGCGGCGGGGCACGGAAGTGGGTATCGCGATCCGGTCCCGCCCACACGGCGGAGAACGGGATCATATGCGCCAGGTTCAGGGTCGAAACCGGCGGCTGGCGCACATTGGCGTAGACATGGCCGGGTAACGACCCGAGCCAGGCTTCCACCGCGTTGAGGCTCTCGGCCATACAGGTGAAATCGCGGCCCTGGATGATCTTCTCGACCAGACGCAGCTTCTCGGCGGCGATACTGGCGCTGCCGTCCCAGACCGTAATCGTCGCGGTGACATACGCCTGCCCGACATTGTCCGCGCCGAGCGACTGCAACGCCAGATCGGCATCGGCCGCCTTGTTGGCGGCGTCGTTGTCGACCAGCGCCGACGCCTCGTTGGTCATCACCTCGCGCACGATGGCGGCGATCGATTTCCGCTTGGCGAACCACTGGCGTCGGATCTTCGTCAGCACCTTGGTGGCGTCGGTCTTGTCGAGCAGGATCGCCCGCGTCGACCAGCGATAGGGCATGGCCAGCCGATTCAGGTCATCCAGAATTCCGGGAAAGGTCCGGCTGGGGAAACCCGTGATGGTCAGGGTTTTGATAAACGCATCCCCGAGTTTGGGTTCCAGACCGCCCGCCAACGGCTGGTCTACCAGCAGCGCGTCCAAATGCATCGGGATTTCCGGCACGCGGACACGCTGCTGCCGCGTCGAGATGGTGCTATGCAGATAAGTCAGCGTTCCGGCGTCATCAAGCCACGCCGCCTCGGGCATGAAGCCGTCGAGCAGGGCCAGCAGCCGGTCGCTGCGATCCACGAACGAACTGAGCATGCCATACGGGTCCGGCCCGTCACGCTCCCTGCCCTCATAGAGAAGTCTTTCGGCGCGGCCAGATGATTCCGCCGGCGGTAGCCAGACCACGGTGAGGAAATACCGGCTCTCGAAATGCGCGCCCTCATCCTCGAACGCCTCACGCCGTTCCAGATCGACCATCTGGCTGGCGGCATCGGGAAAATCGCTCTCCGGATACAGCGTCGCCGGGACGCGCTGCGCCTCGACGAACACCGCCCAGCCGGAGCCGAGCCGGCGCAGGGCATTGTTCAGCCGGCCGGTGACACCGACCAGTTCGGCCGGGGTGGCGCTGTCGAGATCGGGACCACGGATGCGCGCCGTGCGCTGGAAGCTGCCGTCCTTGTTCAGGACGACACCCATCGCCACCAACGCCGCCCAAGGCAGGAAATCGGACAGGAGGGCAGCACGATTGCGATATTCGGAAAGAGACATCATCGCCCTGCCCTCCTCACGCTCGCAGCCAGGCCGGGTAGCGCAGATGCCGCCGCCCCACCTCGACGAACAGCGGATCGCGTTTCGCCCCCCACACCGCCAAGCTGTGCCCGACGATCCAGAACGCGGCGCCGATCAGCCACAGGCGCAGGCCCAGCGCGATCGCGGCGGCCAGCGTGCCGTTGGCGATGGCCACCGTTCTTGGGGCGCCGCCGAGCAGGATCGGCTCGGTCAGCGAACGATGCACCGGGACATGGAATCCCGGCACCGCGTCGTCCTCGTAGCCGGCGGCCATCAGATCAGCGCCCCGCCGGCGAAGGAGAAGAAGGACAGGAAGAACGAACTGGCGGCAAAGGCGATAGACAGGCCGAAGACGATCTGGATCAGCCGGCGGAATCCGCCCGAGGTCTCGCCAAAGGCCAGGGTCAGGCCGGTCACGGTGATGATGATCACCGACACGATCTTGGCCACCGGTCCCTGCACCGAGTCCAGGATCTGGGTCAGCGGCTGCTCCCACGGCATGCCGGAGCCCGACGCCCAGGCACTGGAACCGAACACCGCCGTCAGCAGGGCGGCAGACGCGATCGTGGCAACGTGCTGCCGCACACGAGGGATGGACTGGATCATCGGAATTCTCCGTCGGTCTGGACTGGATGGACGCGATAATCGCCGGCCACGGGATCAAGCCCGTCCACCATGGCGAGTTCGGACAGGCGGCGGGCGCTGCCCCGTCCGGACAGCACCGCGATGACGTCGATGGTCTCGGCGATCAGCGCACGCGGCACGGTGACCACGATCTCCTGGATCAGCTGCTCCAGCCGACGCAGCGCGCCCAAGGCAGTGCCGGCATGCAGGGTGCCGATGCCGCCGGGGTGGCCGGTACCCCACGCCTTGAGCAAGTCGAGCGCCTCGGGGCCGCGCACCTCGCCGATCGGAATCCGGTCTGGCCGCAGGCGCAGCGCCGAGCGCACCAGCTCGGACAGCGTGACGATGCCGTCCCTCGTGCGCAGGGAGACAAGGTTGGGCGCGGCGCATTGCAGTTCGCGGGTATCCTCGATCAGCACCACGCGGTCGTCGGTTTTCGCCACTTCGGCCAGCAGGGCGTTGACCAGTGTCGTCTTGCCGGTCGAGGTGCCGCCCGCGACCAGGATGTTCCGCCGCTCCGCGACCGCCCGGCGCAGGAACTTCGCCTGGCCTTCCGTCATGATCCGGGCGGCGACGTAATCATCGAGGGTGAACACCGCGACGGCGGGCTTGCGGATCGCAAAGCTCGGCGCAGCCACAACCGGAGGTAGCAGACCCTCGAACCGCTCACCGGTCGGCAGCTCGGCCGATACGCGCGGCGCGCTCTCATGCACCTCGGCGCCGACATGGTGCGCCACCAGACGGACGATGCGCTCGGCGTCGGGGGCACTCACCGTTTCGCCCGTGTCCGCCAGCCCCTCGGACAGACGGTCGACCCACAGCCGCCCGTCCGGGTTCAGCATCACCTCGACCACGGAAGGATCGGCGAGGTGTGTTGCGATAGCCGGCCCCATCGCCGTCCGCAGCATGGCCATGCCGCGTGTCCTGACACTGTTTTCGATTGCTGTGACCGGCATGCGCGTCCCCGTCCGTTCGGATCGTCCGGCGGTTCCGGACGACGACGGGGATGATTAGAAAGGGGCAGATTTATTGGCCCGCAACAACGAATTCGGTGGATGCGGCGTTCGGGTAGGACATGGACAGCTATTCGGTCGGGTCGCTGTCCGCTGCCCCTTGCCGTGCGGCGATGTCACGCGAGCGCTCGCGCAGGAATCGGTCGCCGGTCGCCAGGCGCCGCTCCAGCGCGGTCAGGAACCCCTCGAACCGCTCCAGCCCCATCGCCCGCGCCGAGGCCCGCGCGCTCTCCGGCAGCGGCGGGGTGCTGGTCAGCCAGAAGCGGATGAACAGGGTCAGGGTCTCCGCCAGGATGGAGATGTCCTCCTCCAGTCCGGCGATCTGGCGCGACATGCGGTCCAGCCGCCGCGACGTCGCGGCCTCCTGCCGTTCAGCGGCGTCATCCGTCAGGAAGGATAGCACGGCGGTCTCGACCAGCGCCGATTTCGAGAGATCCCGCCGCGCGGCGCGCGCTTCTAGTTGCTTGAGGATGTCCGGATCGAAATAGATGTTCAGGCGTCGGCTGCGCTTCTGCATGATGGCCCCCTACAAGCCCAGCCCGTCGGCCGGATCCATGCCGGCCTGGCGCGCGATACCCCGCTGCGTCCGGAGCCATTCCGCCGTCCGGCGCGCCTCGGCGTCCTGGTCGTCGTCAGGGAGATCGAATTCCCAGGCGGGGTCAGGCCGCTCCGGTGCGATATCCTCGTGCTCCGGCAGGTCCGGCTCGCGCCGGATCCCGCCGTCGGTGTCGGCGCCCTTGGTCGTTCCCTGTGTGGAAGCGGGTTCCTCGTTTGACGCGCCCACCGGATCAGGTGCCACGCTGACCCCCGCCCAGGCATCGGCGACACAAGTGGCCTCCCCTTTCCCGCAGACGGCGGGATCGGGCGGCGGCAGGATGCGCTCCCGGAAACGCGGATCGTCGTAATAGCGAGCCTTGAGCGCGCGGATCGGCGGGCAGCCGGCGAGCATGACCAGTTCCTCATTGTCGGGAAGCTGCTGCACCTCGCCCGGCGTCAACAGGGCCCGTGCCGTCTCCTGGCGGGAGACCATGAGGTGTCCCAGCCAGGGCGAGAGACGGTGGCCGGCATAATTCGTAGCATCCCGCTGCTCGGTCGCCGTGCCGAGCGCGTCGGACACCCGTTTCGCAGTCCGCTCGTCATTGGTCGCGAAGCTGACCCGGACATGGCAGTTGTCGAGGATCGCATTGTTAGGGCCATAGGCCTTCTCGATCTGGTTCAGCGACTGGGCGATCAGGAAGGCCCGGATGCGGTAACCCGCCATGAAGGCCAGCGCGCTCTCGAAGAAATCCAGCCGCCCCAGGGCGGGGAACTCGTCGAGCATCAGCAGCAGGCGCCGGCGCTTCCCCGCCGCGTCGAGATCCTCGGTCAGCCGGCGGCCGATCTGGTTCAGCACCAGCCGGATCAGCGGCTTGGTCCGGCTGATGTCCGAGGGCGGCACGACGAGGTAGAGTGAGGCAGGCCGGTCGCCCTGAACCAGGTCCGCGATCCACCAGTCGCAGCGGCTTGTGGCGTGAGCGACCACGGGGTCGCGATAGAGGCCGAGGAACGACATGGCGGTGGACAGCACGCCGGAGCGCTCATTGTCCGACTTGTTCAGCAATTCCCGTGCCGCCGAGGCGACGACGGGATGCGGCCCCTTTGTCCCGAGATGATTTGTGCGCATCATCACCGCCAGGGTAGCTTCGATCGAGCGCTGCGGGTCGGACAGGAATTTGGCCACCCCGGCCAGCGTCTTGTCCGCTTCGGCATAGAGGACATGCAGGATCGCGCCGACCAGCAGGGAATGGGAGGTCTTCTCCCAATGGTTGCGCCGCTCCAGCGCCCCCTCGGGATCGACCAGGATGTCGGCGATGTTCTGGACGTCACGGACCTCGTATTCGCCCGGCCGGACCTCCAGCAGCGGGTTATAGGCGGCGGACGCCCTGTTGGTCGGATCGAACAGCAGCACGCGGCCGAAGGTGGCGCGGAAACCGGCGGTCAGCTCCCAGTTCTCCCCCTTGATGTCATGGACGATCGCCGAGCCGGGCCAGGTCAGCAGGGTCGGGATCACCAGCCCGACGCCCTTGCCGCTGCGCGTCGGCGCGAAACACAGCACATGGTCGGGGCCGTCATGGCGCAGGTAGGCGCGGCGATACCGTCCCAGCACCAGTCCGTCAGGGCCGAGCAGCCCGGCCCCGGCAACCTCCTGCCGGCTGGCCCAGCGGGCGGAACCGTAGGTTTCCACCCGCCGCCGTTCCCGCGCCCGCCAGATCGACAGCGCGAACGCGACGATGACCGCGAGGATGACGCCGGCAACGCCAATCCGCGCGCCCCGCACGAACACCGAGGGCGCGTAGGCATCGAATTCGTACCACCACCAGAAGAACAGCGGCGGGGCATAGACCGGCCAGCGCTGGTCCAGCAGGAACCAGGGCCGCCCCAGCGCGGGCTGGAAGCCCAGCCGCCAGGCGGTCCATTCCGTCGCGGCCCACCAGAACAGGAGGACAATCGTCAGGACCAGGATCACCTGGCCCCAGAGCACGCGCGTGGCGGACATGCTTCCCTCCCTGACAGGACACCTCTCCGTCAGCGAAGGAAAGGCGGGGATTTCCGCAAGCGGATTCCGCGCCTGTGCGGCAACCGGCGGCGAAAGGATAGGGAATAGGACGGGCGCGCTCAGTGCGCCGTTCGACCACCCGGTATGGTCAGCAGCTGGCGGTAACCGACATCGCGCATCCAGCGCGCCCGCGCCATGTGCGAGTCCCAGCAGCGGCGCGCGCCGGGCTCGTCCGCAGCCGCATCGCGGCCGAGCACGATCCGCGCGACCTCGCGCCAGTCCGCGCCGTCCGCCTCCGCGTCGAGTAGGCGCAGGTAGGTCACGTGATGGAGATGGTCGTAGGCAGTCAGCGCCGGGCCGCCAGGGGCCTCGGCGGCGATCGCGGGATCAGGCCTATCCTGGGTCGGCGTGATATCCTGCACGAGGGGCACCCCATGGTCGACTGGTCGCTCTACGCATCGTGCGGTCAAAGTTCCCGCGGCGCAAGACGAATAGGAACGATCGTTCCTAGAATGATCGTTCCCCTACCCGCACCCATGGGGCATGGACCTCAAGGACGTCATGGCGGCCAATCTGCGGCGCATCCGCCATGACCGCGATCTGACGCAGGAAGAGCTTGCCGAGATGACCGGTCTCAGCGCCCGCTATATCGGCTCGATCGAGCGCGCGCGTGTTTCGGCCAGTGTCACCATCCTCGGCAAGATCGCCGACGCCCTGGCGGTCGCCCCTGGAGATCTGCTCCGGTAGCGACCTATCGACGACCGGTTCGGTCCTGGGCCGCATGCCACACGCGCAGGATTCGCACCGTCTCCGCAGCCTCATCGACTTCGTAGACCAGCACATAAGGCGGGACGGTCACCAATTCGCGCGTGCCGTCCTCGCCGACACGGGCCAGCAGCGGGAAATCCGCCAGCGAGTCGACTGCCTCGATCAGACGCAGCAGCAGCGCTTCGGCGACATAGGGATTACGGACGATCAGGTAGTCGATGACGAGTAATCCCGGGAGCATGAACCCGTCGTGACGGAGCTGGCCGGCGCTGCTATGGATTGGATCATCAACAGCCCAGATCGGTTCAGCAATGAGCAAAGCCTTTCTCGCCGCCGTCCTCCAGGATTCTCTGCACTGCACCGGTGTCGCTGCGGTCAAGGCCGCCGACGACCTGGTCACCGCCATCGTCGCGGAACTCAAGACGGAAGGCGGCTTTACGCTGCCATCGTTCGGGACCTTCACGGTCCACAAGACCAAGGCCCGCAGAGCCCTCAATCCCCGTACCGGCGAGCCAGTCAAGGTCAAGGCGGGGAAGACCGTGCGGTTCAAGGCCAGTCCGGTACTCAAGAAGGCGGTCTGAAACCGCCTCTCGTCACCTCGCCGCAGACTTGTCCCGCGTGCGCCCGAGAGAGCCGCCATTGAAGAATGAAATTGTCGTAAAAGAACAACGCCCGGTTCGTCTCCAATATGGCGCCTTGCCATACCGGTTCAGCGATGAACGCGACCTCGAAATATTGCTTGTCACGTCTCGTGGCCGGGGACGCTGGATCATCCCGAAGGGATGGCCGATCAAGGGTATGAACCCGGCGAAATCCGCTGCCCGCGAAGCCTATGAAGAAGCTGGGGTGCGCGGATCCGTTGGTAGCAAGGCAATCGGACGGATCCGATATGACAAGATCCTGAGCGATGGCGAAACCTATGTGCTTTGTGAATTGGTCGTCTTTCCGCTCAAGGTGAAGCAACAACTCAAGAAGTGGCCGGAGGCGGGCGAACGGGAATTGCGCTGGCTGCCGGCTCTTCAGGCCCTCGAGCTGGCGGATGACGAGGGCCTCCGAGACCTGATCAGGCATTTCACTCCGAAAACAGGACGCAAGCGCGCGTCTCCCGGCGACACAATCAGAAAGTCAGGCAAAGCACGCAAAAAGTCGAAGTAACCACGCTACCTACCTCCGGCGATCCTGGGCTGCATGCCGTACGCGCAGGATCCGCATTATCTCCGCGGCCGCATTACTGAGAACCGACCTGCAAGGTAGTAAGACTAACGCCACCGTATGGCGTATCGTTAATGGATGTCTTGGATCGACCGTTCGTCGATAGGCGGAATCGAGTCACGTCATCGGACGCGAGGAGGTCGACGACTGTCCTGCGACGTTCCTCAATGACCCCGCTTCTGTTGCCAGTACAGAGTCAGCGGTAGGAAAAGGCCGATTGCGACCATCAGCACACACCATGTGAGCCCAAAAGCCAACACGGCAAGCCAGGGTTCTCCGTTCAGGTATAATGTTATTCCTCCGGCGACGGCCGCCAGGACCAGAATAACAATATGTCCGATCCAGGGCATTATCAGACTCCGTCACGTTCGAGAAAAATGCCCGTTGTCGATCACCTGATCAGGTTACGGTTCCGCACGAGCGCATCTCGCATAGGAGAGTTCCCCGTCTCCACAGGACGTGAGCGCGCGAGGTACGGTATGGCATCGTCCAGCGTCCAGCCGAAGAAGAACAATCGCTTCCATCGCGTCGGAATCGGGCCAACAGCCCACCCCGAATAGAAGCCGGTTACTGGCCGGCGGCGCGCAGCGGCGGCTCCGCGGGCACGTCCTTGAGGTTCATCCCCTGATACTTTCCCGTCAGGGTTTTGAGGAAAGCAGCGATGTCGGCCACATCCTGATCCCCGATATGACTGTCCGGCGTCTGGTAGCGCGCCATGACCCGGATCGCCTGCTCCAGGGTCTTGGCACTGCCATCATGGAAGTATGGCGCGGTCAGCTCGACATTCCGCAGGTTCGGTACCTTGAAGCGCTGCAGATCAGCCTTCGATTGAGTGACCGCGAAGCGGCCCAGGTCGACCGGCGTCATCGGTTTGTCGCGATCCTGGAAATAGGGTCCTTCAAGCCCCAGGATTTCGAACGCGTCACCACCAACGGCGACGCCACTATGACAACCCGAGCAGCCAATTTGCTTGAAACGTTCGTAGCCGCGCCGTTCCTGCGCGGTCAGGGCCTGTGTGTCGCCCTTCAGGTACAGATCGAAGCGGCCGTTCGGTGTGATCAGGGTCTTTTCATATTCCGCGATCGCGTTGGTGACGGTTTTCTCGGTCACCGAATTGGGTCCATACAGGCTTTCGAAAGCCGTCGCATATTCCGGCACCGCGGCGATGGCAGCGGCGACGCTCGCCCAATCATGCGATCCCATTTCTACGGGGTTGGTCACGGGGCCGGCGGCCTGGGCCGCCAGATCGGCGGCGCGGCCGTTCCAGAACTGCGCCAGATTGAAGACCGCATTATAGACTGTCGGGGTATTGATCGGCCCCTTCTGGCCATTGATCCCGGTGGCGGTCACCATGCGATCGACCCCGCCTTCGTTCAGGCCATGGCAACTGGCACAGTTCAACTGGCCGTTGCCCGACAGGCGCTTGTCGAAGAACAGCGTGCGTCCGAGATCGGCCTTCTGCCAATCGACCGGCACGCTTTCGGGAATGGGCTGAATGACTTCGCCGGCGAATTGCGGGGCAACCCCCGGGGTGGCGTAGTAGCGGCGTCGCTGATCCTGGATCCAGGCCAGGATGTCCTGCCGCTGGGTCGTGCCAAGATATGCGTGCCAGTGCAGGGTCAGATAGGCCCACGGCGGCATCCGGTTCTGCGCGATCACCTCCTCGATCCGCGAGAGCTGCTCGACGGAGGGCGGCTTGCCGGCCTGGAACGCCGCGATGATCGGCTGGAACTGGAAATGACGCTGACCCTGGGTCAGGTCGCGGGCCATGATCTGATTGGCGAGCGGCAGCTTGAAGTAGAAAGGCAGATTGGTTCCCGCAACATGGCAGTAGTCACAACGTGCTTCCTGAAATGCCGCAAAGGCCTTCATGGACACGGGGTCGTGCAATGACGGACTCCCTGCGGGAATCTGCGGTGCGCCCGCATGATCGAAATGCGCGAGATAGGCGACCGCGCCGCCGTAGGCGACGACACCCAACGCCACGACACCGGCAAACGCCATCTTGACTGGACTCAGCGGCACCGCTCTACCCCCCAGAGAAAAACGTCACATCATAACCTAGCCCACCGGTTAACGGGCGAAGAAAAGACGGTCCGCGTTCAGACGCACGACAGGACCGCCCCTTCCGCCAGGCACCATCGACTTCAGTCGGACAGACCACGCCACAGGTCGATGCTGCCTTCATGGGCGTGCCGGTCGATGTGCTCCAGTTCCTTGGAACTGAAAGTCAGGTTTTTCAGTGCATCAAGCGAGTCGTCGAGCTGTTTCGTGTTTCGAGCGCCGATGAGCGCGGACGTCACGCGGGGATCGCGCAAGACCCAGGCGATTGCCATCTGGGCCAGGGACTGGCCGCGCTCGCGCGCGATGGCATTAAGCGCGCGGACATGGCTCAGGTTCTCCTCGCTCAGCATATCGCGGCTGAAGGACGTGCCCGCGGCAGCCCGGGAGGCGTCGGGAACGCCGTCCAGATATTTTCCGGTCAGCAACCCCTGGGCCAGTGGAGAAAAGGCGATACAGCCGGTACCCAATTCTTCCAGCGTGTCCAGAAGCTCGGTCTCGATCCAGCGGTTCAACAGCGAGTAGGATGGCTGATGGATCAGCAGCGGCACACCCGCGTCCTGTAGAATGCGCGCAGCCTGCCGCGTTCTCTCCGGCCCGTAGGACGAAATGCCGACATAGAGCGCCTTGCCCTGACGGTGCATCTGAATCAGCGCGCCCATCGTTTCTTCCAGCGGCACGTCCGGCGTCGGACGATGCGAATAGAAGATGTCGACGTAATCAAGCCCCATGCGCTTGAGGCTCTGATCCAGCGACGCCAGGATGTATTTGCGCGACCCGCCCTTGCCGTAGGGCCCGGGCCACATGTCCCAGCCGGCCTTGGACGAAATGATCATCTCGTCACGGTGGCTCCGGAAATCCTTTTCGAGGATCAGGCCGAAATTCTCCTCCGCCGAACCGAACGGCGGCCCGTAATTATTGGCCAGGTCGAAATGCGTGACCCCCCGGTCGAACGCGCGCCGGATCACCGCGCGGCCGGTCTCGAACACGTCCTGGCCGCCGAAATTGTGCCACATGCCGAGCGAGATCGGCGGCAGGTCTAGGCCCGAGCGGCCGCAGCGGCGAAAGGAAGCGCCGTCATATCGTTCCGGGGACGGAGTCCATGTCATGATCGAAAATTCCCTTGGAGAACAAAGCATCTATTGCGCGGTAACCGGCACGTCCGAACAGGCATCTCTGACCACCGGTCGCGCCCGGAATGACAATGATCGTAGAAATAGGCGCTTTCGCCAGCCACCAGAAGGGCGATATGATGATTCCTATTCAATGGATCGTTGAAGAAAGATCATTTCGTGAGCCGTTTCGCCCGCGCGGCTGAATGTACCGAGAGACGCGGCCCGCCTGCTCCTTGCGCCGATCTGGGAAGATTTCTTCGCACGGTTTCCATTGATCCATCTTGATATCGCCGTCGAAGACCGACTCGTCGATATCGTGGAAGAAGGGTTCGATGCCGGCATGCGGTTCATGGAACGCGTGCCGAAGGACATGATCGCGGTGCCGTTGACGGAACCGCTGCGTTGGGTGATCGCGGCCTCGCCCGGCTATCTGGAGCGGCATGGACGCCCCGTGAAGCCCCAGGACCTGCATGATCATCGCTGCATCCAGATGAGGATCAGCGATCATTCGACCTATCCGTGGGAACTCGGCAACGGCAATTCCATGCTCCGGATCGAGGGACCCGGTCCCCTGCGGGTCAACGACACCGACACCGCCGTCGATGCCGCAAAACGGGGGATCGGGCTGGTCTATTGCTTCGAACGGTGCATTGAGACGGAACTCGGCGCCGGTGTTCTGGAAATCGTCCTGCCGGAGTGGACATCCATGGGGGCGCCATACGCCATCTATTATTCCAGCCGCCGGCATCTCCCGCCCGGCCTGCGCGAACTCACGCGCGTCATTCGCGAAACCCGGAAATTATGATCCGCTATCAGCTCCTGCCGATCGCCGCGTCACACGGCCTCCTGGCCGGCCTATAGCGCCCGGAGACAGTCCGAGGATGGTCCGTGCCCGGATCAACCGGCTATGCCACCACATCGCGGGCCGTCTTACTGCGCCGCCTCGGCGACAGCAGTCGATCTTCCGAACGTGGTGTGCCTGTCTCCCCACCGTTTCAGCGCCATGATGACCGGTTCGAGGCTCCGCCCGCGCTCAGTCAGGCTGTATTCCACGCGCGGCGGGACCTGCGGATACACGGTCCGCAGCAGGAATCCGTCCCGCTCCAACTCGCGGAGTTGCATCGTCAGCATCCGCTGGGTGACGTTGGGCAGTCGCTTGCGAATGGCGTTGAAGCGCAGGGTTCCCTCCAGCAGGTGATAGAGGATCACGCCCTTCCATTTGCCATCGATAAGCTCAAGCGTGGCCTCGACGGCGCAGCCGGGGCTGCAGTCGAGTGCTGTGTGACGGATACGCGGCATGACGGTATCATTTCCGATACTATGGGCTTTATATGTGCGTTCTTGCGCATTGCGATCATAGCGCGCCATCTTCCGCCCGATCAACGATGGAGCGGAAATCATGCGTGCCGTTGGCTATCAGACGCCTCTTCCGATCGATAATCCTGAAGCATTGCGGGATATCGACCTGCCGAAGCCCGTGCCGGCCGGGCGCGACATTCTGGTCGAAATTCGGGCGGTATCCGTCAATCCGGTCGATACCAAGGTCCGGAGAAGCGCCGCGCCCGAGTCGGGGCAGTGGCGCGTGCTGGGTTGGGATGCGGCCGGCGTGGTCACAGCCGTCGGACCCGACGTCTCGAAATTTTCCGTCGGTGACGAGGTCTTCTACGCGGGTGCCTTGCAGCGTGCGGGCACCAATGCGCAATTTCATCTGGTCGATGAACGGATCGTCGGCCGCAAGCCAAGATCGCTGGATTGGGCCGAGGCCGCCGCCCTGCCGCTGACGGCGATCACGGCATGGGAAATGCTGTTCGACCGGCTCGACGTCCGCCGCGCGGTTCCCGGCGCGACGCCCTCCCTGCTGATCGTCGGCGGAGCGGGCGGCGTCGGGTCGATCGCCATCCAGCTTGCACGGGCGCTCACCGACCTGACGGTCATCGCCACGGCGTCACGGCCCGAGACCCGGGAATGGGTCCGTCAACTGGGCGCGCATCATGTAATCGATCACACGCAGTCTCTGGCCGCGCAGGTCACGCACCTGCCGACAGGCGCGCCCGGCTTCGTCTTCTCGACGACCCAGACCGACCGGCATTTTGAAGACATCGTCGCCCTGCTGGTACCACAGGGACGCTTCGGCCTGATCGATGATCCGGCGGAACTCAGCGCCCTGCCGCTGAAGCGCAAGAGCCTGTCCCTGCACTGGGAACTGATGTTCACGCGTCCCCTGTTCGAGACAGCCGACATGTCGGCCCAGGGCGCGCTCCTCGACGAGGTCGCCGCACTTGTCAACGCGGGGCGGGTCCGTACGACGCTGGCAGAGCATTACGGCCTCATCAATGCCGAAAATCTACGCCGTGCCCACGCGGTCATCGAAAGCGGACGCGCAAAGGGTAAGATCGTGCTGGAAGGCTTCGGCAACTGAAGCGGAGGGACGGTCATGACAGAAACGTCAATGGATATCGTGCGTCGCTGGTATGAAACCGGCAACACCACCCTGCTTGCCGACGATATCGATTGGCAGGTGCTGGAGAGCTTCCCGGCTGGAGGCCGCTACAAAGGACGCTCAGCCGTCGGTGACCGCTTCTTTCCAGCGGTGAAGGGGCATTTTTCGGAATACGTCACCGTGCCGGAAATTTTCCTGACAGAAGGTCCGAACGTCGCGACATTCGGCGTCTATCGCGTGCGTTCGGCAGCCGGCAAAGCCGGCGACATCTCCTTCGCCCATTTCTGGACAGTCCGGGACGGCAGGATCACCGCCTTCCGCCAGGTGGCCGACACGGCGGCATTGCGTACGCTCCTGGCCGCGGAGGACGCCGCATCATGACCGGGAACGCCATGCCCTCCGCGGATGGGCGAGGGGGGCGTTTCGATCTCAACACCATCGTCGCCGCGTTCCCCGAAACCGCCTCGACCATGCTGCGCGATACCTACCTCACGGACTCCCCGCTACGCAGCATCCGGGCGTTTCGCATCTATCGCGACGTACCGCCGCATTACCACACGCAGTGCGACGAGATCCTGCATGTCCTGTCGGGAGAGGGGACGTTCTGGATCGACGATCCCGCCGCGGAAGCCCCATTCGCCCCCGGGCACCTGCTCGTCTTCCCGAAACGCGCGGTTCATGCCGTGCCGCGTATCCTCCGTCCTCCGGTGGTCTTCCTGGCGATCGATACCCCGCGTCGCGCGCCGGACGATGTGGTCTTCATTCACCCCGCAGATGGCACGCCCGCCGGGTTTATCGCGGGGATATGACGCTGTGCGCAGACAGGTACTTGCAATGATACTCCCGCCTTATGGCAGAAAGATCCTGATGCGTGCGATGAGCCTGGTCGTCCTGGCATCAGGTGCGATGATGCATGCCCCGCCCCCTGCGCAAGGCCGGTCCCTGCGGATCGAGGCCGAAAGCCGGATCAAAGGGTGGAACGCCGTGGTGCTGGCTGACGGGCACATCTTCGTCGCGGGTCCCCGCTGGCTCGGGTTCGGAGGACCCGCGGTGGGCGAACTGGATGCGCGAGGGGAGATCCGTCCTTTTCCGGACTCGGCCTGGAACGGGTGGAAGCCGGGACGCGATACGGCGCGACGCTTCGTCAGCATCAACGCCCTGCATCTGGATCCGGAGGGAAAGATCTGGATCGTCGACACAGGCACGCCCGCTTTCGGAGCGCCGCCCGTCAGGGGCGGCGCCAAGCTCGTCCGGATCGATCCTACGACGGGAGAGGTGTTGCGGCGTCTCCCGCTCGGACCTGACATCGCGCCGGCGGGCAGCTATATCGACGACATCCGTTTCAACGGCCGCCATGCCTATCTCAGCGATGCCGGACGTGGCGCGCTCATCGTCCTGGACCTCGGAACAGGGCAGTTCCGCCGTGTGCTGGACGGTGCTCCCGCGACGATGGCACAGGCCGCCAGGCCGATCGTTGTCGACAGGCGGATTCTCCAAAATGGCGCCGGAGCGCCCCTCCTGGTCAATGTGGATCCGCTGGAAGTCAGTCCCGACGGAAAATGGCTCTATTTCGGTCCCCTGGAAGGCCCGTGGTCGAAGCTGCCGACCAGCCTGCTCGACGATCCCGCGACCTCGCCCGAACAGTTTGCGGCCGCCATCCGCCCATGGGCGGATCTGCCCGCCATCGGCGGAAGCGCCATGGACAAGGAGGGAAACCTCTATTTCACGGCCCTGAACGATGACAGCCTCTATCGGCGCGATGCATCCGGGACAATCGTGCGCCTGCTTTCCGATCCCCGCCTGCACTGGGCGGACGCGCCGTTCCTCGCCCAGGATGGCCGCCTGTGGCTTCCGGTCGCCCAGCTCGACCGCGTCGCGCGATTTCACGACGGCCAGTCACATATCCGATTACCCTTCCTCCTGTTCTCCGTCAGCACAGAGGCGCCTCATGCCGCCGATGCAGCCAGGATCAAGACGATCGGACGCGCGGTCACTGTTCCGGAGTCCCCTCCGCGCCCGTAGCCATCCAGGTTGGGATGTCGCGGCGGGCATGCAGCACGCGCCAGACATCGATGTGGCCCGCGCGCGGCAGATAGAACACGATGAAGGGATATCCCTTCACCCGGTGCACCCGGAGTTCGGGCAGGTCCAGTTCATAGGCGTAACGCAGCGATCCGGCATGGGGGTACAGACCGATGAACCCATAGGCATCCTGCAGCGCCTGGACGAAGCCGAACGCCACCTCCTCACCGCCTTCGGCCGCGTAATAATCGACGGCCTGCTCGACGTCACGCTCGGCCTGCTGACGTGGGACGATCGGGCGCGCCGTCATCCCTTCCGCGCGCCGCGCACCCGTTCGCGCAGCCGCTCGAAATATCCGGCATCCGCTGGCACCGTGGCAGGAGACGAAGCCCCCTCGATCAGCAAGGCCCGCAGGCGTTGCCGGTCCTGGTCCTTGCGGATCAGTTCGCGCACATATTCGCTGCTGGTGCCGAACCCACGTCCGGCAACCTGCTCGTCGACGAAGTGCTTGAGCCCCTCGGGCAGCGAGATGTTCATCGTGCTCATAGCGTCACGATAGGCCGCGTTGGCAAAAATTGGCAAGATTTTCTCTACAGGCCGAGGCCACGCTGCCGGCCCAGCTGCCAATCCATCGTCCCGGCCCGCATGATGCCGGAAATCTCCTGCCCGATCCGCTGATCGATCACCGGCTTCCACGGCACCAGCACGAATTCCTGCGCGTTCTCGACCAAAGCGTAGGTGCCGCTTGCCAACCGAACCTTCTCGCGGAGTGTGCCACGCATGGTCTCACCGTCCGCCAGCGCCCGGAACAACGTGCCACGCGCCGCTGCCATCTCGCCGCCGACCCGCTCCAGTTCCCGCCGCTCCAGCGTCGTCAGCAGCCCCTTGCGGTAGCGGATCTTCCCCTCTTTGTCCCGCCAGGCGTCCCCCCGTTCGACCAGCAGCTCCTGCCGCCGCTGTCGCGCCGCGATCACCTCATGCCCGAAGCCGGCATCCACCACGTTCGACGCCTCGCGCGCCACCAGCCCGCGATCCAGCCAGGTCGCGCCATCGGCGGTGACCTGGGCGTCGAGATCGAGGTTGGAGAGGACCCGGACGGAAAGCCGGCGCGCGCGGGCCGTATCGTATGCCGCCGCACGGTCGAGATAATCGCCTGGGATTTGCCACACGCCGTCCTCGATCCGCGCTGCAATGCCGGCGCGGCGCAAGGCTTCCAGGCGGCGCACATGGGAGGCGACATAGGCGTCCGCATCGCCACCCGGAATGCGCGGCATAGCCTGCGCACGGGCGAGATGGACGTCAGCACGATAGACGCCGCCCTGCCCCGCGACCGCCACGATCTCCCGGTCCGCCGACCGGGGGCCGACGACCTCCGGGCCGACCGCGACGATGCTGCCGGTGCGCATGCCCTCCAGCGCGGCCGGATCGATCCCGGTCACATGGTGCGTGCGCCCATCCACGCCGTCGATGACCAGGCCGATCGCCTCGCCCAGTTCGTCGGCCAGATGGCGGTCGATCAGGCGCCCCTCCACCGTCACGCGCGAGGCCGCGTCATGGAAGACGAACAGGCCAGGATCGGAGGCGCGGCCCTGCTCGCGCATCGCCCGGTTCATGGCGCGGATGATGTCGCCGCGCTCGCCGAGTTCCCTCAGCGTTTTCTCTGTCTCCGGCGCAAGCTGCCAGACGCCCGGCTCGGCCTGGTTGGCGAGGCCCATCCGCTCCAGCTTGGTGAGCCGCCGCAGGCGCAGAACATGATCGCCGCCCTGGTCGCCGCGCATGTCGATCGGGCCATCTTCCGCCAACGCGAGCAACTGCCGGTCGATCCGGGTGAAACGGTCCTGCTCGACCATGGCCTCCAGCTTGCGCCGCTGTTCCAGGACCGTCTCGGGGCCGAGTTCCAGCGTCACCAGTTCGCTCGCCCGCTCGCGCACGCCCTGGGTGATATAGTCGCCATTGATCACCAGATCGTCACCCTGTTCGTCGCGGCCGTTGATGACGATATGGACGTGTGGGTGGCCGGTGTTGAAATGGTTCACCGCCAGCCAGTCCAGCTTCGTGCCGAGGTCGGCTTCCATCTGGGTCATCAGATCCCGCGTGAAGGCGGTCAGGTCCTCCATCTGGTCGGCATCCTCTGGCGAGACGATGAAGCGGAACTGATGCCGGTCATTGTGCCCGCGTTCGAGGAAGGCGTCGCCATCGGCGCGATCGACCTCCGGGCCATAGAGTTCCCCCCGCGCGCCCTCGCGTGAGGTGCCGTCGCGTTGGATGTACTTCAAATGGGCACGCGCCCTGCCGTCGCGGCCGGGCGTGCGGATCATGCGCGACTTGACGATGACGCGGCGGCTACCGGGATTCTGATGGGTCCAGCCCGCGATGTGACGCGCCCGCACGAAGGAGGCGCCGCGTCCCTTCCGCACGCCGGATCGACCGCCGCGACGTGGAGCGGCACCGCCGGGACCACCAGTCATATTCGGCTCAGATGCACCATGATTCCGGAGCGGCCGAAAGCTGCCCGACCGCCGCACGGTCGCGCGCATCCGCGACAGGAAACTTCTTGTCTTCCCGCCTCCCTTGCTCCGGATACGGCCCGGCCGAACCTGGAAGCTTGTATCGTCGTCAGAAGACATGACCAACACCGCAATTCACCGCCGTTTGCCGCATAGTGCCGTGCGGAAGCGCGGAATACGGCCAGTTTCCGAAAAACAGGCGCACTCCACGCGAAAAATCGACAGTGCCGCAATGCAAGACCCCAACCCCATGTGCAGACAGACAAAACCGCAGGTTCGGGCCGGACGGAGTGCCGCGCCCTTTAATCTTGCCGTTTTCCCCTGCCCTTCTCCCCTGCCCCGTTCTCATGGTTTCATGCCTCCCGTCCGCGCATCGCCATCCTGCTCCGGCGCACTGCGGGAGACGAAAAAATCGGGACGTTGCAAAGCGTCGCGCGCCGGGAAGAATTCGGCCGGAAAGGGGGGAGCAGATGCGGCATTTCGCGACGTGGAAACCGCGACCGGCACGAGCGATTCCGAGGTTGTTTTCCCGCCGATGAAGAGCGATCCCGCACGCCAGTCCGACACGATTTTCGACGCCAGACCGGAGAGAAATACACTTGGATTTCCGATCAGAGTCTGGACGTGAGCGACATAGGAAATCGTCTCGTCGGGTAACGGACGGCCGGTCGCCAGATGCGCGTCATAACGGGCGGGACCGGCATTGTAGGCAGCGAGGAAACCTGCATCGCCATAACGGTCGTGCAGCCATCGCAGATAGGCTGTCCCGGCCGCGATATTGTCATGCGGATCGAAAGGGTCCGCACCCAGATTGAGATCATGCCGCAGCGCCTTCCAGGTATCGGGCATGAGCTGCATCAGCCCCATCGCGCCGGCACCTGACATCGCACCGTCGTCGCCCCCGCTCTCCGCAGTGATGACGGCATGAATCCATGCGGAGGGGATCGCATTCCGCTCCGCCGCTTGACGCACGAAATCATCGAGATCCTGTGTGCGGGCAACGGCCGGGGAGAGCATGAGCGCGACGGCAATAAGAGGACGGTGTCTCATGTCCGCCGTCCCTGTCCATCACTCTGCTTCGGGCAGAGCGACCGTAATGCGGACGGCGGCGCATCGTTTCCGGGCAACAGGAATTTTCGCTGCCATGCGCGCCATGCTTCAGTGACGGCGCCGCTACCAGGAAACAGATCGTCCAGTGCGTCTTCCGGACGCGCGCCGAGTACCTCGAACAGCCAGTGGCACACGGGCTCGGGCTTGACGCCCGTCAGTCCGCGCCGTCTCGTGATGCTTTCCTGAATCCAGTCGCGCATCACGAGACGGCGGCTGACAACGGGCTTGCGCGCGGGTTTGACGATCACCGGCTCCCACGCATAGGCCACCGGCACGTTGCGCTTGAAGGCGGCAAAGCCCTTCACCCAGGCCATCCAGCGTGCCCCCGTTGTCGCGACCAGCGGTGCCAGCACGGCAAAGGATTCCGGCGTCGCACTGGCATGAAGGACCCAGCCGTCATAGTTCCGCTCCAGACGCTCGATCAGCGAGACATGATCGACCTCGCCGGAATAATTGGGCTGGTCGCGATAGCGATGCGCACAGCCGATATAGGGCGGATCGGCATAGCCGATCCGAAGCGGCCGGAGAGTCATTCCCGGTCTCCCAGACGTTTGGCCGGGCGGTTCCAGACCAGTTGCCATTCGTTCTTGCCACGTCCGGCCTGAAACAGCGTGGCGCGGATCGGCTGCGCAAGAAGCGGATCGTCCAGGGCGACGGAGACATATTCGCCTGCCCGTTCGCCGATCCGTTTCCAGCCCGCTCCGACCTCTGGTCCGGCGTTACTGTCTCCGAGATGGATGCGATAATCCGGCGCGTGTTCGGCGCCGCCGGCCTCCCCCGGAACGAAAGTCAGTTCCGCGTCGAGTGAGAGTGTGCGCAGCCGGCCGGCAAAGCCGCCGGCGACGCGCGTGAAGAAGCCGATCTGGGTCATCTCAACGTCCTTTCGAAGAGGGAGTGAAGGCAGGGGTTGCGGCATCTTCGGGTCCGGGCGGCAGCCAGAGTGGCGTCGCCCTTCCGATGACGGCCGAGACGGGAAGCGGGCCGAAATACCGCCCATCGAGGCTGCGCGGTTCGGCCGGGTTCATGACAAAGACCTGACCGGAATCGAGACGCCGGCAGCCCTGCCAGACGGGAAGCGGACGGCCACGATGATCGACGGGCTTTGCGTCGCCGGCAGGTGTCCCATCGATTATGACGTGCGGGCCGAACCGGCAGACGATCTGCCCGGTAATCGCGGCGACGGGCTTGAGCAGCGGCACGCCGAACGGCAGGTAGCCGCGCCGGGCCATCAGGTTCGCCGGGACGTCCGACAGGCGCAGGGCGACGACGTCTCCGACCTGTGGCGCTGGATCGGGACGCAGCCGATACAGGCCGACCGGAACGCTCGCCGTGGCGTTCCAGATCACGCGCGGCGCGGGATGGAACGCCAGCGAGACGCCGACGCTGAGCACGGCAAAATAGGTGGTGAAAAACCAGCCGCGCCGGGTCATGACGCCTCCCTCCGGCGCAGCCAGGCCGCGTGACGTTCCGGCGTGTACGGGCGTGGCTCCTGGCGAGCGGTCAAACGGTGATGGAGATGCCGCCAGTGATCGGGACAGGCGACGGCGGGGTCGATCCCCAGCGCCTCGACGCCGTCGATCGCCTCCAGCACGCGGCGCACCTTCGGCCAGCCGCTCTGCCGCAGCAGACTCTCGCCGCCGGGCCGCACGAAGGGCACGGTCTGGCAAGGTTCACGCGCCCCTACCACCCGCACGATGTCGATGCAGGACACGACAGTCCCGAAATCGTTCGCAGCCCAGCGGATGAAGGCGAACACGCTGCCCGGCGTGAAGCTCATCTGCCGGCGCCGCCGGTCGAGAATTCGGTCCTCGACGGGTTGGCCGAAGCGGATCCAATGTTCGATGCGCTTCTCGATCCAGGTCAGTTCGACGGTAGTCAGCGAGCCCCCGGCCGGACGGCACGAACCGACGGTCATGGGACACCTACCCGGCGATCCGCGACTGCTTCCCGAGCCATTTTCCGGGCCACCGAGATCGCGCCGCCACGCCGTCCGGAATGACCGAAATCCCCTACAATATAAGTTATTATATAAGTTATAGAAGTTAGGGCGACGATTCCGCCTTTCGAATCAACGCGTTCGGAGCGTTTTTGCACCTGTGGCAACGGTATTTCCGCACCTGCACCAACGGTATTTTCCACATCCGTAGCAACGGTATGATTCACACCATTATCCCCAGGCACTGTGGATCGACCCGTTGGAACAATGCGCAGGCTTCGCGGTTTCCCGCCGGAAACCACGCGAAGATCGTAACCGGGAACGCTCTGGCGGCGCGCGATGGTGCCGATATCGGTCATGAAGTTGCGCAGTGGCGTGAGGCTGCCGGAACGGGCATGAAGCTCCGCCACGTCGAACGTCCACCCGTCCTTCTGCCGGCCGGCATGGCGCCGCGCCAGCCGGTAGAGCCAGCGCTCCAGACCACCGGCCAGCCGGAAGTAGGCGGGATCAAGGGTGAGGACGTGAGAACGGTCGCAAATGCCTTCCATGAACCAGACGGGCAAGGTCAGCGACACCCCGTCCGCCGTGGAGATCCGCAGATCGCTCACCCAGGCGAAGGGCCGTGCCGGCCAGTCCGGCACGCCGCGCAGGCTGGTTGCGACCTGCGTTGCCGCCAGGCGTGCGAGGGCCCCGTGGAGCCGCCGATACTGGTGCGCACCGTCGGCCCAGCCGAGGTCCTGGAACAACCGCCAGGGAGTGAACCGCACATGGCGGGACACCCATTGGCCGTGATTGAGCGCTTCGACGATCTGCCCTGCCAGCCACAGCAGGATGTCGGCGTCCCAGATCGTCGCCATGCCCCCGACCGCCGACGTCCGAATCATGATGTCCATCTGCCGTGAACGGTAATGGACCGGCTCGAACCGGGGACGCCTGGCCAGGGCGAAAAACGGCCGGCCCATGAGATCGCGCTGATCGCGCGGCCGGGCTGGGCCGCTGATCACGAAGCGGCGGTCAGGCTCCTTCCAGCTTTCGGCGCTGTCCATCACCGGCTCTCCCGCTCTTCAGGGGTGAGCGGGCGGGCCGGAAAGACCCGGCTGGACGTTTCTTGCGAGGGCGAGCGGCGCGCGCCCTCGGCGGTCCAGGCCATCATGTCCTCGACGGCGTAGATTACTCGCCCGCCGACCTTCCGATAGGTCGGGCCGGTGCCATAGGTGCGGTGCTTCTCCAGCGTGCGGACCGAGATTCCGAGGAACCGGGCCGCTTCGCGGACACGCATCAGACGTGGCGTCTCCGTCATGACAAAATCTCCCTCGCTCCACGCGCCGGATCGGGGAATTGGCGCGATTGGAGGGAGGCTGCTGAACAATCGGCGGCCTGGGGATGGTCGTTTTCGTACCCCCACGAAAACGACCATGGAACAGAACGGCAACCGATCCTATTTGGCCACCAAATGCCGCCCTTTCCCGCCCCGGATACGAAAACCCGTTCCATGGACGGAATTTTTCTGCTTCGTTCATGGTCGAGACATGCCGGAGGCTCGATGATGGCCAGTGCAGGATCTATGCGGCCCCAAGGCGGGACTGGACACTCAAGGCCTACGCGTAGAAAGGGGATAGCCCATGAGGTCGCGGTAGCCGCCGTCGGTCATGCGCCGAGCCAGACGGTCAAGGCGGCGGACCTGGCTGCGCACCGACAGATCCGACCAATCGGCATGATGCCTTGGCGGAAGATCGAGCAGCGATTCGGCGATCTGCCGCTCGCTGGCGCCGGCCGCGCGGGCGTCCGCCACCCGCAATGCCAGGATATATCGGTTCAACACATGAGGCGGCATCCGGCGCCATGGCCCCGGATCGGAAAGGCCGCCAAGGACGCGCCAGAAACGGATAGCCTCGTGCGCCCGCAGCGGCGTGAAGCCGTCATACGCCTGGTCGAAGGCGAAGAACTTCTGGCCGGGCAGATCTTTCTCCATCCAGAGCTGCCAGGTGACACCCCCGCAGACGCAGGAGACATAGACGCCGTCTGTCGTTTCGACGACTCGCACATCCGGCAATGTACGAATGTCAAAGACGTAAGGTGCGAGAGACTGGCCCGAAATGAGCGGCCTGACGACCAGAACGGTCGGCAAGACCAGACGCGACCAGAGCGCGGTCAAAGCACCGAACGGCTTGTCAGGATCGGCGGCGAAATCGTGGCCCCCAATGGCGGGAAAAGACCGCCTGCTGGGAATCCCCAGGCGCCAGGTCGGACCATGTGCGCTGCGCCTCGCGATAACGCCTGCTTCGGCGAAGATACTCCCAGCCCAGTTCGGCCAGCGTCGCGTCGCGCAGCCGCTCGTAATGCTTCTGGTCCCGCCAGTTTCCTCCGGGCATGACGCCCTCCCTCGTTTGCATGGGAGCGGGAGGCACGGCCTGCCCGGACGACCAGTATCCGGGCTGAACGAAAGAAATGGGAAGTCCATTTTTGAAGATCATGTGATCTCCGTAGAAGATCGAAAGGCGGCGCGGAGCGGATCCGTCGCCACCGTGGAGGAGATCCCCCTTCAGGCCGGGGGGCTCGCGCGCGCCTCGACCTCGCTGTTCCTGACCACGAATTCGGCCTCCACCCGCCGGAGTTCACGCTCGATCTGCGCGCGCTCGCGGCGGCTGATTCCGTAGCTGGTGAGTTCGGCCCGCAGCATCTGGATCTGATCGTGCAAATTGGTCATGGTCCTGCTCCTGTCGTTTGAATGAAAACAGGACCGCCCGCTCATGCGCGCGTGGACCGGGTCAAGGATCGCGGCAGGCGACCGCGCCAGCGGCGCGCGGGGGTGCCGATTTTGTTCGAGACGGCCGCCAGGCCGGCTCGGGCAAAATTGGGGGGACCGCGCGTCCTTGAGGCGGTTCACGCGCGCATGGTACAATGGGAAGACTGAGTGACAGCCCCTCTTCCTCTCTCGCGGGGTGGGCCGGGTCGCCCCAGAGCATCGTTGCCGTGCCCATGGCCCACGGCGCCGAAGCCCCGCCCGGCGGACCGGACGGGGTGTCGGGGCGGTGAGCTAATCCCCGTTGCGCCCGCGGGGGCGGTTCCAGACCAGGATGTGGCCGTCGCCCTGCTCGTCGGCGAAGAGGTTGGCGAAGATGGGCGCCGAGAAGGATGGATCGTCCAGCTTCAGGCTGAGATAGTCGCGGCCTTCGGTGGAGCGTCGCGCCCAGGCCGCCCCCAGTTCCACCCGCCCGACGATGACGCGGAAGGCCGGGGCGTTGTCGTTGGTCCGGCCGATTTCGGGCACCAGCCGGACGTCGCGGATCTGGAGCGCCAGGGTGACGATCTCGCCTTCGTATCCGCCGTTCACCTTCTTGAAGGAACCGATGTTAGCCATTGTCGTATCTCCTTGCTGCATCGGGCCGCGACCACCGTGGCCTCGATGGCGATCGTCCAGCCGGCGGCGATCGGCGGCGCATCCCGCAGGGGCCGGAGCGCAGCGGAGGATGGCGGACCGGGGCCTTTTTTGCTGCGCGAGGAATGCCGACGCAGTCGGCAGGGGAAAAAAGTTCCGGTACGCCGTTGCGCCATGGCCGATCGAGGCGGAGCCGTCTGCCGACTAGATCAGCCATTCGAAGAGGCCAGGGTGTGCGGCACCGCCAGCACCGAGGAGAGACTTGGCTGCCCGTCCGTTCCGAAAAGAGACGCAGGCTGCGAGAGGTTGGGCGGCACCCTCGAGTTACGGAATCGCTCGCTGGCTCTGTCTGCACGTATCGGCCCGACGGACGTAACCGCCCGGCTGACGCTGCACCGCCAAGACGGATGAAGCGGGCTGCCTGACTGGAACGCTCGCGCACGGCCGTCCGCCTTCTCCGTCATGCTGGCTTTCCCTCCGCACCACGGACGCTTTTGTTGCAGCCGTAGCCGGCAACATTGGCGAAGGATGCCCTCTGACCTGCAACCATCTCCCCGGTGCGACGACGGTGAGAGCATCCCGACCAGAGGCCCCGTCCGGTCCGCCGGGCGGGGCTTCGGCGCGATTCTTGCGGAAATTATGGACGCGCCATGCCCGCTGGCGATTCACTGCGTCAGGGATCGTTACCCGAAGGGCGGAGACGGGCAGGCCGAAAGCACTGCGCCGTGGCCTGCCTGGCTCCGGTGAGTTGGTTGCGAGGCTCGCGCGAAGCACCAGGCTTGCGACCTTACGAACTAGAGCCCGGTCCCGGCCCCTTGGGGCTGGGCGACGCCACAAACTAGTCACACGACCGAGTCAGTATACGCCTCTTGCTCTATGAGAAATGACCATACGGATGGGTTCCATGCTTCAATCCCTGCTGCACATACTTTCCAAAATAACGCGGCAAACATCGGTTAAGGAAAGCCCTGCTGCTGAGCCGTTGCCCATCATTATTGGGGAGATTGTTAGGAACACTATGCCTGACCGAAGATCAGAACGAGAAAAGCGGATCGGCAATTTTTTATTGGTCTTCGTTTTTTTCGGCTTATACGCGCCAATATTATTTTCGTTTTTATTGCTATGGCCATGGTTCCGAAAAGAAAGTGAAGAATATCTCATCATTCCATGGACAATTTTCGGAGTGACGATTGTCTCTTTGCTATTTGGCCTCGTCTGCGCTTTTGTATCCTTGAGGACGATTGTCGGGATCTTTCGAGACGTTCACAAATGGCCGTTGCTCTATGCAGAAGAAGAATTCAAGGCCGATCGCATATATATCGAACGTCTTAGGCGGAGCACGCTAGCCGATTTGCAAACCGCGCGGCGAACTTATGGGCGGAAATTCGACGGTCTGGCTGGGCGAGCCACCCTGCTCGGAGGCGATACCGCCAAAGTAGGGCTATTACCGCTTGCAATCGGGCCGGTATTCAGCGCATGGCAACTGACTATGAAGCCGCAGACGCTTGATAAATGGCCCTCCTATTTCTGGATGGCTATTATAGTCGCCGTAAGCTTCTATTTCCTGTCTTTTATTGTCGCCGGCTCTGCGGAGAAAAGAGTTCGAGTGCTCGATCTGCTCGACCAAACCATAGAGGAGCGCAAGACAGGTGAGGAGCCATGACACGCTACGCCTCCGACATCGGAAACGCGAGAAAGGGTGGAGCTCACGCGCCACCTCCGAATCGCAGGACCGGAATGCCGAGCTTATGCGCCTTGTCGGCCAGATTTTCCTGAATGCCGGTGCCGGGGAATACGATGACGCCGACCGGCATGACGTCGAGCATGGCGTCGTTGCGCCGAAAGGGCGCGGCCTTGCGGTGTTTCGTCCAGTCCGGCCTGAAGGCGATCTGCACGATCGCGCGGTGATCGGCCCAACGTGATGCGATAAACTCGGCCCCCTTCGGCGAGCCACCGTGAAGCAGGACCATGTCAGGATGCTTGGCGCGGACTTTGTCGAGCCGGTCCCAAATCAGAATGTGGTCGTCGAAATCAAGACCGCCGGTGACGACCACCTTCGGGCCGGGCGGGACCAGCAATTCGCCCTCGGCTCGGCGGCGGGCGTTGAGGAAGTCGCGGCTGTCAATCATGGACGCCGTCATGGTGCGCCGGGAGACCAGCGATCCCGTCTTCGGCCGCCACGCGCTCAGGGTCAGGCGCTCGAACTGCTCCTGTGCCTCGTCGCGGAAGATTTCGTAGGCGTTCCGTCGCTCGATCAGGGTCAGGCCTTCCGCGATCAGCCGCTCCAGTTCCACCGAACGGATCTCGCTGCCGTCCTGCTCCTGCTGCCCGCGCTTCTGTGCCAGCTCATTGCGGTCAAGCGCGCGTTCGACCTGCCCGACCATGCGGTGAAAAATGTTGGTCGCGGACCAGAGAAGCTCTTCCAGGTCGGGTTCCAGCCGCGTGCCCGTCAGGGTGGCAGCTATGGCGTCGAAGATATCGGCTACCGCACCGCCGATGCGCTCAGCTTCGGGGAGCGGCCTCGGGTCCGCCTCATCCTCGAATGGACGGAAACCATACATCTGGAGTTCGGTCAGCACATGGGCGGTCGGGGAAGCAGCATGCTCGGGCTCGAAATCGTCAATGCGGGTCATCGATCTGTCCTCCTGGATCGAGCCGCGCCGATCGCGGCCTTTCCGGGGGCGGACAGCGGCAGGCGAGGGCTGGTCCGGAACCGCGCGCGTGCGCGGCCGAAGCGCAGCGAAGGATGGCAGGGGGCCGGCTATTTTGCCTCGCGATGCAAAGCGCGCTCTGCGCGCGGCGGAAAATAGCCGGCTTCCGCCATTGCAGGCCCAGCCCGGCTGACGCCCGCTCCCCTCCTGAAAGGCCGTGGGCGCGACCCGCCGGGAATGGGACAGACCGGCGCCCTGGCGCGACCGAGCCATCCCGCCCTTCCCGGCCCGATTCAGACGCCGGCGCTCTCCAGAAAGCGTGCGACGTCCGACGGGGCGAGTTGGGAGTGAAGGATCGCCCGCAGCGCGCCGCAGCCCAGATACCGGAGATCGTCGTTGAAATCGCCGAACCGGGACGACAGCACGATCAGTTCGAGCCCGGCTTCCTGCGCCCGTGTGTCCAGCGTCGCCACAGCATGATCGCCCGCCGGATCGGTATCGCGCAGCACGTAGAGGCGGCGCAACAGCGGCGGGAACGCCATGGCGGCGAGATGCGCCGAGGACAGACAGGCGGCCAGCGGCAGATCGGGCAGCACCTGCCGGATCGACAGGACGGTCTCGATCCCTTCGCCGGTGCCAAGCACGTCGGACGCGACCCCGAAACGAACGGCATGACCGAGTAGATCGCCCATCGCACGGCGCGGGACATCCACCGGCGCCTTGCCGCGTCCGTCCGCCGCCAGCCAGGTGCGATGTGCGCCAGTCAGATTGCCGTCGAGGTCGGTGACGGCGGCGATCAGCGCCGGCCAGGTTTCGGTCGGGCTGCCATCCTCCGGACGATAGTAGCAGGATGGATGGAAGCGAAGGGCGGAGAGGCCGGCGAGATGCGTCAGATCACGCCGATGCAGATAGATCTCCGCCGGCGTGCCCGCGATCGGCCCGGACATGCCCCATAGCCGACGCGCGGCATGAACCGATCTGGCAGGCGCCAGGCGGCGCGCTCGCTCCGCCCCGACCTCTTGCGCAAAAGGCTGGGGATCAGAGCGCGGTAGGGCGAGGAAGGCACGGGCCTCATCGGCAACGTCCTTGAAATCGACCAGCCCAAGATTCTCGCGGATGATGTCGAGCAGGTCGCCGAATTCGCCCGTCGCGGCGTCCGTCCAGCGACCGGCTGCCCCTCGTCCATCCGAGGAACCTTGCAGGCGGACATAGAGCGAGCGGCCCGGTGTATTGCGCACGTCACCGACCAGCCAGTAATTGCCGGACCGGCGGCCGGCGGAGAGATAATGGCGGCAGACCGCTTCTGCGTTCTCCGCCAGACGGCGGGCCAATTCGCCCGCGTCCAGTCGTTCTGTCATCCGATCTTCTCCATCAGCTTGCGGGCCTTGCCTTCCAGATCGAGCCGCGTGTCCTGATTGGCCTTCGTCCGGGCGAATGCGGTGATGCCCTGGACAAAATCGAAGATGCTCGTGGGTTTTCGGCCCTCTTCATTCAGCACGGTCTCGATGATCTTCGCCGTCTCGGGCTTCGAGAAGCCCCTGCGCCGCAGGAACGCCTCCCGGTCCTCGTCGTCCCTCGCGACAAGGGCCTGCCGGGCGGACTGGATACCCGCCACGAAAGAAGCAGGGCTGGCCGTAGCGAAATTCCGCAACGCGGGCGCCGCTTGCTGCACGAAACGCGATGCCGCGAACTTACTATGCCTGATCGTGATCTGTTCGAAATTCTCCTGTCCCCATATGAGACGATTCTGGCATACCCCGCGCAAGTAAAAAGACGCGATGCCGAGACTTTTGCTGCCGACTTCGCTGTTCCAGGCATAGAATCCCCTGAAATACAGGTCGGGTTCGCCGTTTGGCAGTCGCCCTGCCTCGATCGGCCGCGTATCGTCCACAAGAAACAGGAAAACATCTCTGTCCGAGGCGTAGAGTGTCGTCGTCTCCTTGGTGATATCAACATAGGGATTGTGGGTCCGGGTCTGCCAGTCAATGGCGCCCGGAACCTTCCAGTTGGTGTCGCCTGTTCCATCGCCGGCGATCCTGCGCACGGCACCGACCAGCTCGTGGTCCCAGATCCGTCCGTAATCCGGTCCGGTCACGGCCCGCAATTCCACACGACCGTCCTCGGTTTCGAGCGTCTTGACCAGTTCGGTCCGGTGCGACAGCAACCCGTGCTGGAGATTGATTGCCGCGAGCGGGGCCGGCAGGTTGCGCAGATAGGACGACGGCGCACCGACCAGACCGCAAAGCTGGCCGAACGACCAGTGCGTGGGTGCTGCCGGTTCCGTCCGACCGGGGATGGCGAGGGTCAGGCGTTCGGCGCTGTTGCGCGACGCCTCGACATGGATCGCCCGGCTTTCGACCGTCCGGGCCTGGGCGCGCTCGGCACGGGCCAGCGTCGCCGCGTGCAGGTCTGCGAGTGAGAGATAGCGTTCGTCGTCAGGACGGGCGAACCACTCCGAGGCCACGCGGGAATCCACCCGGCCGCGCGACGGATCGACCCGGAACCCGGCTGTGGAACTGGAGGCAGGAGGAATGGTATTCATCGGAACTCTCCTTTTCCGCCGAACATTCGGCATCCAAGGCGAAGCCGCCCTCTCCCTTTCTTTCCGGCCGCTCCGACATGGAAAAAGGCGGCCCCGTTTCCCCGGAGCCGCCCGATCTCATCGGTCAGATATGGCAATCGACGACAGAAATCCGCGTTTCACCGGGCAAGTTCAGGATCAGGACGCGGATCCTGTCGGCCCATGCTGCATCATCGAGTTCATCGACCGTCATGCCGAACCACCCTATCTGGCCCTTCTCGATCCATTCGCCCTCATGCACCAAGGCGAACGGCAGCCAGGTTTGCCGGGCCTGGCAGGCAGCATACTCTTCCGGCTTGCGGGAGAGCATCGCGACAATATCTTCTGGTGAAGTGTCCCAGCCCCATGATTGCGCCTCAGACAGCGCCTGACGCAGTTCTGAGAGGCCTTTCTGTCCCCAGTATCGCGTCCGGGCTTCGTCGATACTTCCCTCCCTGCGCTGCATCTCTATCCAAATATCGTTCCAATTCCGGATGGCGTGGAGATCGTCGAGGGATATGATCTTCTGGACGATCTCTCGCGTCTGCTGCCATCGACTCATCGCGGCATCACATGCCTGGCGTTCCATCTCCTCGAAGTCGATATCCCTTCGCCGGGCTTCATTGACCAGGATCCTGCCCCGCGGAGACTGGCGGACGAGCTGATATTCGGCGGCGACATCCTCATGGATCATCAATTCGCCGGCCCACCGCCCGCCGATCACGTACCAGTCCCATTTGGCATTGGGATTTTCGAAATAGCCGTAGCGACCGGTATCATGATTGCGCCGATAGCCGAAGAACTCCCTCACGAAGCGGTCGAACGTCCTGAAGCGCTCCTTATTCGGCACACCGTTCTGGTCGACCTCCTCCCAACGGGCCTCGCACTCGTCGTGGCAGTCACAAAATGCGAGATATTCGGGCGGACAATCGCCCATGTTGTTTTCCTGGAACGGCGCGAGCTGTTCCTCGACGTCATCGCTCGTTACAAACACACTGAAATGCGACATCGGATTTCTCCATTATTGGAGACGCGCGAGACCACGACCCGCACAGGACGCGCGGGCCGGGTCGTTCGGCGATCAGGGATGTGAAATGTTATTCGGCAGCGATGTCGGCGACTGGAACGTCCGTCGGTTTGTCGACGGATGCTGGGGTCCGAAGCGCCACCGGCAACCAGCCGGAACCCTCCAGCAGCCGCTCGGCCTCCTGTGCCATATCGGGCTTCTTCAGATAGGCGATGCGGTCGGCCGCCTCGTCGCCCCGCGCCTCCCGCACGGCTTCGAGGATCCGCGTCTTGGTGACGCGGCCAAGATAATTGTCGACCGTCGGCTGCCAGCCCGCCTCGACCAAATCAAGCTGCAAGACCGTCGCCAACCGGCCGGCCCGCGCCAGCCGTTCGTCGATCATCCGCGGGGAGATGCGTCCCTGCGGCATGGCCCGGTCATACAGCGCGTTGATACCGAAGGAGAGGCAATGCGCCAGCAACGCCTGTCGACTCGTCTCATCCAACCGGTCGAGCCAGTGCCACAGCGCGTCATCGTCCTCCGGTAGCTCGCGCTGCCATTCCGCCTTCCGTCGCTTCAGCGCCTGAGCCGGGATGCTGCCCGGCAGGTCGGAGGAAAGGACCGGGAGAGAGATGTCCCGGACGTCGGCTTCGAGACTATCCGCACCGGGAACCATCCAGTAGAGGCTCCGCACCAGCGTGTGCAGCAGCTCTGTCACTGCGATATGGGGATTCAGCGCGAAGGCGTCGCGTAGAGCCAGCGTCCGCCAGGCCGACAATTCGGTCAGCAGACGGTCCGGCAGCGGCTTCAGCCCATCTTCCTCCGGCTCCTCGCCAGTCGATGTTGGGTTCTGGGCCTTCCCGGCTGCGGCCGGATGCTCCTCGCCAGGCTCGCGGTCCGACTGCCCGTCAGGATCGCCGGACGCCTGATCGCCCTCGTCGACCTGTTGCCGGAGATCCTCCGGCCGGACGAAACCGCGCTCGACCATCAGCGTGCCGTCGGTGTCGGGGCTGACGAACACACCGGCTCGCGAAATATCCGCCGGATCATAAATCACCGGCCGCGCTTCCAGGGTCTCGATTTCCACCTCGATCTCCCCAAGCCGGGCATTGACCGCGTCGGGCAGTTCGTCGGCCTGGGCGTATTCGGCTTCGATCGCCTCCCGTTCGATTTGGAGCGCCTCGATCCGGGCGGCTTCGTCCCCGGACAGTGGGACCGGCGTGGCTTCGATCGTCTGGAAGCCGCGCTTATGGTTCCAGGGGAAGGCCAGCGCCGTCTCGACCCATTTCCAGCCCTCAGCCCGGATCGCCTCGGCAGCCGCCGCAAGCTTCTCCTGCACCAGCCGGTCGAGGATGGCGACGTCCTCCAGCCAGCCGCCATCGTCGGGTGCGAACAAATCACGCATGATCCGCCCGCCGGCGGCAACATAGGCGTCCAGCCCGGCGAAGCGGACACGATAGTCCGAGGCACGGACCGTTTTTTCGGTCAGCATCCGGCGGATCAGATGCGGTTCGCGGTTATGACTGTTCGCCACCGTGTCCCAGACCTGTTCCTGCCGAGCATGGTCATCGCTGATCGAGAACGCCATAAGCTGATCAAGCCTCATGCCGTCCTCCTCATAGACGGATAGCAGCTTCTCCGAGACGGTGATCAGCCGCAGGCGCTGCCTGACCACGGCGGGCGTGACGAAGAACCGGGCTGCTATCTCCTCCTCGCATTGCCCCTTCTCCAGCAACGCCCGGAAAGCGCGGAACTGGTCCAGGGGGTGCAGATCCATGCGCCGAACATTCTCGGCCAGTGAATCCTCCTCGGCCAGGATCGGGGAATTGGCATCCCGCACGATGCAGGGAACAGGGGCCGTCTTCACCAGTTTCTTGCGCTTGACCAGCAAGGCCAGAGCACGATACCGGCGCCCGCCCGCCGGCACCTCGAATCTGCCGCTTTCCGCGCCGTCTGCGTTCAGGACCGGGCGGACGTTGAGGCTCTGCAACAGGCCGCGTCGCTCGATATCGTCGGCCAGTTCCTCGATGGACAGGCCATGCTTGATACGGCGGACGTTGGACTGCGACAGCACCAGCTTATCGAAGGCGATGTCGCGGGAACGATCGAGGGTGATTTTCTGAATGGCGATTGCCATGGCGAAAGCTCCGCGACGGGTGGGCGGAAGCCTCTCTTCCACCCCATCAACCCGTCACGGATCCCCTTCCTTCCCCCTGCCTCTCTTCCAGCCTCACACGCGGCACATCCCACCGCGCTCGTCGGCGAGCAGGTCAGGCTGTCCAGTCTTGTCCTAATCTATCAATGGCGCGTCCTTCTTCCGCGGTATTCGGGTCCTCCCCCCAGCTCCTCGGGGGGCGAGGTCGCCAGATGGTGGCATCATCTTTCGAATGCGACGTTCAATGAAAGTTTCTTGATTTTACAGAGAGCATCTCGACTGAATGATCCACGACAGCTCCACGGCCTCGGTCGAAATCGCGGTTACCGACATCGGCGAGCAACGCGGAGAGATCGGAGATCTCCAGCGCCACCAGATGCACGACTTCGCCCTCCTTCTGGAGCCGCCCCTTGATGCCGAGCATCTGCCCAGCGAGCACGACGCGGCGATATTTTTCGAAAATATCCTTCCAGATGATGACATTGAGGACGCCGCTTTCATCCTCCAGGGTCAGGAACACGACGCCTTCGGCGGAGCCGGGGCGCTGGCGGACCAGGACCAGGCCTGCGGCATCCAGCCGCTTGCCATCGCGCGCCTCATGGGCTTCACGGCAGGAGAAAAATTTCCGCTGGCGCAGATCGTCACGGAGAAAGGCGACGGGATGATCGCGCAGCGTCAGGCCGATCCGGTTATAATCGCGCGTGACCTCGGCCCCGGCGCGCATCGGCTGGAGCAGCACGTCCGGCTCCTCGGCCTCGCGGGCGACCGCCGCCGCCGCGAACAGCGGCAAAGGCTCGTCCCGCAGCGCCTTGATCGCCCATAGCGCCTCGCGCCGGGCGAGGCCGAGCGCCGGCCGGAAGGCATCGGCTTCCGCGAGATGGGTCAGTGCCGCGACCGGCACGCCGGCGCGGCGCCAGAGATCGTCCACCGATGCGAACGGCCATGCCCCGCACGCCGCTACGATGCGGGCGGCGTCGGTGTTGACCAGACCCTTGACCAGGCTCATGCCGAGCCGAACGGCGAACCGGCCGCCCGCCGTTTCCGGTCCTTCCAGCGTACTGTCCCAGCGGGAGGCATTGACGCAGATCGGCCGGATCTCGACGCCATGCTCGCGCGCGTCGCGCACCAGTTGCGCGGGCGCGTAGAAGCCCATCGGCTGGGAATTGAGCAAAGCCGCCAGAAACACGTCGGGATGATGGCATTTCAGCCAGGAGGAGGAATAAGCGAGAATCGCGAAACTAGCCGCATGGCTCTCCGGGAATCCATAGGATCCGAACCCTTCGAGCTGCTGGAAGATCCGCTCGGCGAATTCCTCCGTATAGCCGTTCGCCTTCATGCCCTCGACCAGCTTGGTCTGGAACCGGCCGATGGTGCCGGTGTTCTTGAAGGTGGCCATCGCGCGACGTAATTGATCGGCCTCGCTGGCGGTAAAATCAGCGCAGACCATGGCTACCTGCATCGCCTGTTCCTGAAACAGCGGGATGCCGAGGGTCTTTTTCAGCACCTTTTCCAGTTCCGGGGTGGGATACTCTTCCGGCTCGATGCCCTCACGCCGGCGCAAATAGGGATGGACCATATCCCCCTGAATCGGACCGGGGCGGACGATGGCGACCTCGATCACCAGGTCATAGAACACGCGCGGTTTCAGGCGCGGCAACATTGACATCTGAGCGCGAGATTCGATCTGGAAGACGCCGATCGTGTCTGCCCGGCGGATCATGGCGTACGTCCGCGGGTCCTCGGCCGGGATGGTGGCGAGCGCGAAGCGCTGCCCCTTGTGTTCGGCCAGCAGGTCGAGCCCCTTCTTCATGCAGGTAAGCATGCCCAGCGCCAGGATATCGACCTTCATGAATTTGAGAACGTCGATATCGTCCTTGTCCCATTCGATGATCTGACGATCATCCATCGCAGCGGGCTCGATCGGCACCAGCTCGTCGAGCCGGTCATGGGTCAGCACGAAGCCTCCCGGATGCTGCGAAAGGTGGCGCGGCACGCCGATCAGGCAGCACGCCAGATCCAGCGTCAGCCGGATGCGCCGATCGGACAGGTCGATGCCGGTGTCCCTGAACTGCTCCGGATCGGCATTTTTCGACCAGCCCCAGATCTGACCGGACAAGGTGCCGATCAGATCCTCCGGCAGGCCCATCACTTTACCCACATCCCTCAACGCGCCCTTGGCGCGATAGCGAATCACCACCGCGGTCAGGGCCGCGCGCTCACGGCCATAATGCCCATAGACCCATTGAATCACCCGCTCGCGCCGGGCGTGTTCGAAATCGACGTCGATATCCGGCGGCTCGCCCCGCTCCTCCGATACGAACCGCTCGAACAGCAGCGAATTGCGCGCCGGATCGATGGCGGTGATGCCCAGCACGTAGCAGACCGCGCTATTGGCCGCCGAGCCACGCCCCTGACAGAGAATGTCCTGGCTGCGCGCATAGCGGACGATGCTGTTCACAGTCAGGAAATACGGCGCGTAATTCATACGCCCGATCAGGGCGAGTTCGTGGTTCAGGCTGGCTGTTACCTCGTCGGGAATCCCTTCGGGATAGAATCTCCGCGCCCCTTCCCAGGTCAGCGCTTCGAGGGCCTGCTGCGGCGTCTGGCCAGGCACCGAGACTTCATCGGGATATTGGTAGGCCAGGTCATCGAGGCTGAAGCGACAGCGCTCCATGATCGCAATCGTGCGGTCGACCGCCTCGGGATAGCGCCCGAACAGACGCGCCATCTCCTGGGGTGGCTTGAGATAGCGATCGGCATGGCGCTCGCGCGCGAAACCCGCCTCGTCGATGGTGGTGTTATGCCGGATGCAGGTCACGACATCCTGCAGGATGCGGCGGTCGTGGGTGTGGAACAGCACATCGTTGGTCACGACGGTCGGCACGCGTGCCTGATGGGCCAGGTTCGCCAGTTCATAGAGCCGCATCTGGTCATTGGGCCGGCGCAGCAGGGTCAGCGCCATGTAGGCGCGGTCATGGAACGCATCCTTCAGCTTGCGCAGATGCAGGGCGCAGGCCTCGTCCGCGACGTCGGGGACCAGGATGGCGAGCAACCCGTCGCCCCAGGCCACCAGGTCTTCCCAGAGCAGATGGCATCTGGCCTTGCCGGCACGGCTCTTGCCCAGGCTGAGCAGCCGGCACAGGCGGCCGTAGGCTGCGCGGTCGGTCGGATAGACCAGCACCGGCGGGAAATCGGCGAGGTCGAGGCGACAGCCGACGACCAGCCGGACGCCGGAGGCCTTCGCCGCGACATGGGCCTGCACCATGCCGGCCAGGGAATTGCGGTCGGCGACACCCAGCGCCGCAATACCGAGCGCCTTCGCCTGCTCGAACAGTTCAAGCAGCGATGACGCCCCGCGCAGGAACGAGAAATAGCTCGTCACCTGCAATTCGGCGTAGCGGGTCATCCGAAGATCCCGTGCAGAAACCAGCCTTGCGAGCCGGTTTCCCCGTGCTCGCCGTCGCCCGAGCGATAGACCCAGAACCGCTCGCCGGACGTGTCTTCCAGACGGAAATAATCGCGCACCGTGGTCAGTTCGGCGTCCCCCTGCCACCATTCGCCGAACACCCGCTCCGGACCGTCGGCGCATTTCACCCGGCGGCGAATGCCGCGCCACACGAAGAACACCGGCGGATGGTCCGGCAGCACGGCCATCGTCTCGATCGGCTCCGGTCGCGGCAGCAGCCGGGTCGGCCGGGGCCAGTGATGCGGCCAGTCCTTCTGGTCGTCCGGCGCCAGCGCCGGCACCCGGCAGAAGGACCGCTCCGGCACATCGCTCTCCACCGGAGCAAAGCGGTACAAGGAATGATGGCCCACGCGATTAGCCAGGGTGTCGATCAGATCCGAGACATCGGGCTCCTCCTCCGCGATCAGCGAGGAGATCTTCTGGCGCGGCGCGATCGGCTTGGCCAGTGTTGCGGTCAGGACCATACGCTCGATGCCAAAGCCCGGATCGATGGTTTCGATCTTCTCGCACAGCAGCCTGGTCAGGCGCTTGACGTCACGCACCGGCGTCGCGGTGGCGATGCGGATCGCCTCGGTGCGGCTGTCGACGCGATGCAGCACCAGGTCGAGACGCCGGGCTCCTTGCCCGCGCTCCTCCAGTCCCTGACAGAGCGGCGGTACCAGTTTGCCGATGTAGCGGGCGATGGTCTCGGCGGCCCCGATCGGTTCGGCAAAATTCCGGCTGACCGTGACCGGGTCAACCGGCCGAACCGGCAAGATGGCCTCACTGATGCGACCATAAGCCTGGTCCAGCCGGCGCGCGACGTCCGGCCCAAAGCGGAGCGCCAGCGGCGCGCGCGGCATCGCGGCGAGCGGAGCGATGGTCGCGACGCCCAGCGCACGCAGGCCCTCGATCATACTGTCCGGCAGGCGCAGGGCCTCGATCGGCAGGTCCGCGATTGCGGCGGCCGTCTTCCCGGCCGGCACCACCAGGGTACGCGCGCGTCCATAACGCGCCAGCGCATGGGCCGCGCCCAGCGTGTCGGCGACCACAGCCTTGGCGGTGATGCCGGCTTCTCGCAGCCGCCGCACCATCTCCGCCAGCATGGCCGGCTCGCCGCCATGCAGATGATCGGCGCCAGTGGTATCCAGCACCAGACCGTCCGGCGCATCCACCGCCACCAGGGGGGCGATCCGCTGCTGGAACCACAGCGCCAGTTTCTCCAGCCCGGTCCGGTCGCCCTCCTGGTCGGCATCCATGATGATCAGATCGGGATAAAGTGCCTGCGCCTTGGCGACCGGTGTGCCAGGGCGCACGCCCGCCTTGCGGGCTGCGAGGTCGACCGACAGCACGACGCGACGTCTTCCCTCGCGGCCGACCAGCGCCAGCGGCGCGTCAGGCGCGGGTGCGTCGGCGCCCAGCCTTTTCCTGATCCGGTCCGTCGGCCACAGCGGCAGGAAGAGAGAGACGACCCTTGCCATCGCAGGCCTCCACTTCAAAATCGGCAGATTCCCCGGCCCGCGCCCGGATCAGTTCCAGCAGCCAGCGCGCCCGTCCGACGCCTGGCACCGGCAGGGTTTCGGACGGCAGGACCGAAATCCGCCAGCGGGTGACACTGGCGGTCGGCTGGCCGAAATCAGCCGCTTCGGTCTGCCGTCGCCAGCGGCGGACGGCGATCCCCAGCGCACCGGACGTCTCGGCCGCCAGTTGCAGCCGGCGGGAAGCGGTCATCGACAGGCGCGCGACCTCGGCCACGACGGCACCCAGACCGCCATGCCGTAGCCCCTCCTCGAAGCAGGCCAGGACATCCTGGTCCGCCCCGGCCTCGACATAGATCACCCGGCTTCCACCCAGTCCGACCTGTTTCAGGGCGGGGGCGAACAGATCCTGGCGGCTGACGACCCACAGCACCTTGCCCTTGGTGCGCGCGGCGATGCCGGCGGCAAACTGCCCGGCGGCCGCGCTGTTGAGGGCATCATTCCCGCCGCCTGCCATCTCGTGCAGGGCGCCGAGCGCCAGCCCGCCACCCGGCAGGCGGCGATCGATGTCACGGATGCCAAAGGGCAGCACGGCCCGCCGGCGGGTGGCCGATCCTTCGAGGCGGCGAATCTGGTCCCGTAGCGTCTCCAGCGGGGGACGGGATAGGGGTGTGGACATGATCGATCGGCTTCCGGGATGGGCTCCCAACCGGCGGTCGGGCAGTTTGTTCCCTATCTGTTCCTCACGCTGCCCAAGAGTCAACGCCGCATCGCACGTGCGGGGGGCGCACCTCGTGGAGAGGCCGGGATCGACATCGCGGCGGCGACACCGTGATTCCATTGCAGGACAGCGGGTTACATCCGCATCATGAGAGCGGCCCCTCTCGACGGCTTGAACGCGGCGCAAAGCCAGGCCGTCATGCATCGCGCCCGAGCGGGGACCGACCGCCCGCCCGAGTCCCCGACCACCTGGGTCCGGTCAGGATGGCGCAACTTCGCGAAAAATAATGTGTTCTGTGCCTTCGCTCCATGCGTTCCTGCCATTGCCGCATGTACGGAGATACCGATGCCCGACGATCTTCCCGCGGTTCGGACGCAAACCCTGGCCCGTATCATCGGGCCCTATCTCGTGGTGCTCGCTGTCGCGTTGTTCGTCCGCCTGGGCACATTGCCCATGCTGCTGCCGGTCTTCATGCAGAACGGCCCGCTGGTGCTGGCCACCGGCGCGTTCACCCTGATGGCGGGCCTCGCCATCATCGCGCTGCATCTTCGGTGGGAGAGCCCGAGCGCGATTGCGATCTCTCTGATCGGCATTGTCATCACACTCAAGGGCGCGGTGCTCATGGTCGTGCCGAGCCTCGGCGCCGCCATGACCGCCGCGGTCGTGGAAACGCCCCCGCTGCTGCTGATCGCCGCTGCGATCGTGCTGCTGTTAGGCCTTTGGCTGAGCTTCGTCGGCTGGACTTCGCGGGCGTAACCATCGCGTGCGAGACAAGGGAGGAGAAAGAGCGACCCGTGTGCAATCTGTTTTCGATGACCACCAACCAGCAGGCGATCCGCGACCTCGCGAAGGTCATGGTCGACCGCACCGGTAATCTGCCACCATTGCCTGGTGTCTATCCCAACATGATGGCGCCGATCGTCCGCAATTCGGCGGACGGGCGCGAACTGGTGATGGCGCGCTGGGGGATGCCGACGCCGCCCCGCTATCTCGTCGGCAAGACGGTGGATCGGGGCGTGACCAACATCCGCAATCCGCAGTCGCCGCATTGGCGGCCGTGGCTCGATGTCGCGCATCGCTGCGTCGTGCCCTTTACCAGCTTCGCCGAGCCCGAACCGCAACCGGACGGTTCCCGGCCGCCGGCCTGGTTCGCGTTTGGCGAGACCCGTCCACTCGCTTTCTTTGCCGGCATCTGGTGTCGGTGGACATCCGTGCGCAAGGCGAAGGACGGAGAGACGACAGATGACCTGTTCGGCTTTCTCACAACAAAGCCGAACCACGAAGTCAGAGACATTCATCCCGAGGCCATGCCGGCAATCCTGACCAGCCAGGAGGAGATCGACCTCTGGATGACTGCGCCGATCGACGATGCCCTGCGCTTGCAGCGCCCGTTGCATGACGGGACGCTGACCATCGTTGCCAGGGCGAACCCGGAAGATCCAGTACCGCCGAGAGAGCCTGCTCATCCATCGCCTCGGAACGGATGCAGCAGCGAGCGTCGATAGCTGTGCGCGCGCGGTTGTATGACGCGCGGGATTTCTGTCCCAATGTACGCTACAGAGTCCACTCTCCATGGACTGACTGTTATCGAAAGGAGATAAGGCTACCTCTCACGCCCGACAACGTATGTCCTAGCTTGACACTGTCCGCCATCAGGAATTGCACGACCCGCTTAATGGGCCTAATGGGCGCGAAGCCGTCGTGATAGTCCTTCACGTGAATGGCCGCTTCTCTCGTCACCTTGCCCAAAAGCGGGCTGCAGTCTTCCAATCTTAACTGTCCGCTCGCTCAACGAACGTGAAGCAGACAGGCAGCAATCGCCTTCATATCGGACGTAAGACGCTCCCGTCTTTATTCCAATAACGGACATTTCCCCTTAGGGTCAGGAAGACACCTTTGATTCATTCCCAAATAGATATTTTCGTATTAGCGTTCCGCATGAAAAACTTCTGAAAGTTAAGCGCGTGACCATTCTCTATCATAAAACCTCTTTCGAGAGGGCAGAGTCCATTCTGTGGAACCGAGCTATATCAGGCTGCGCGTGGGGAAATACGGTTTCTCATGAGGCCTCTCCTCATTTTTATATGGAAGGCGAAAGAGAATCTTTCAACGCGTTACCATCAGGGGTCGAGCCCGACATAACTCTGTATTTTGAATCTGATTTACCATTACAAACTTGCCCGAATCACTTTCCAAGTCCAAATGTAATCAATAAACATTATGGAATTTCAGGAGAATTTTGGCAGGCTACAATACGACCAGGACAAACAATAATTTTTAAAAAAGCACAATTTAACGAAAATAACTCTTCCAAATTTTTACAGCGTTTGGTTGAAAAACGGATGGGAGACGAAATCCGAACTGTGTGGAATTTCGAGATGAATTATCAAGACCTTCCGCGTGAAGAAAAATATGAGCATACTTATCCTGACAATATAAAAAAGCTTTTGTTTAGGTTTAATTTGTTAACTAGCTAAAAATTTAGATTATATACTGTGGCATCAAAAAAAAACAATGTCCGGTTTTAGATTGCTCCACCCCAAACTGGACCTTCCGCTTCCCCCCCTGATCTGCCTGTCCGCTCAGTGATGCAGGAGCAGACAGGCGGCAGTCGCCTCAAGGTGGACATCAAAGTGGTGATGGCGTTTGCCCGAAAGCCGACATTGTTAGGCTAACCGCGATAGACCGCGTTCGGGACGAATCTGTTATTTCCACCCAAAGCGGCTCGCTGGTCTGTCAAACGATCGCATGAAAATCATGTAATGGATGGAGTTTGGTGCCGAGGTCAGACTGGAGAAGCGCAAAGCTTGCATGATCCTGCGGGACAAACCGAGTCATCCGCCTTAGATATCGTCCTTAGGCAATATTTCCTGAGAAATGCCATCAGGCGCGGCCACGAATGGATTACCAGTGTCGGGAGAAACCACCGGTGCAACGGGAACAGCCGCTACCGTCTTGTTTATGCAGGCTAGTTTCATCGCGTAATCGACTAAGGCATCGGCACGCGCCGCAATGAACTTCTCGTAATCATCCTTGAAGAGCAAATCATCGAACATAGCGGACGTTTGGATCGCCGTGATGTCAGTGGGCATTTTGGATCGATAAACGGATGGCTTATCGCCCCCGATTTTTCGATTATCCGTTCGCGAGAGGAAGCAAAAATTAGCCAAACAGCTATCGTCGTACTTTTGGGTCTGGCTACTCTCTCGCAGGTAGGCCCGCGGCATCATATGATGAAATTCAGTGCGATTGGATTCTTTCAGGGTCTTAGCAAGATCAACTGGCGAACCAGAGATAAAGGAAAGCGGCTTCAGACCCGCCAACATTAGGATAAACGTTTTCGTATTAACGTTGGCCATACCGAAGGTGTTGCGAGTGAAAAACTCAGCATCGATGTGGAAACTGAAATCACCAAGCTTGGACGGTTTGCCGTCACGCAAATTCACCATTTCGCTAATGTCAGTGTTGAGGTTTCGCAAAACTGCTGAACTGTACCGCCGACTTAGTGATGCGCGCCAAAACCAACTGTTAACCCGCTCGCGTTGCTCGTCCGTGGTAGATGCTTCTTTGTTACCGGACACCGCAAACAGCACCGACAGAGGCACAAGCAGTGTCGAAAACGGCAGGTTGCTCAGCTTCTCAGCATGGAAGTGGCGCCGGATGTAATCGACGGCGTACTTAACCCCATTCGTGACCTGATCGAAGTTCTCGCGAACTGTCGCGCCTTTCAGTTCCATCAGAGCCTGAGGCGAGGCATCGTGCTTGAGAATAGCCGAGCAGCAACGCAGAAGGAGGTTGGTATCGACGCCGATTTCCTGAAACCCGAATGGCTGCAATTCGTCAGCCAAGTCGGAAAATTCTTCGTTAAGTTGAAAATCCTCGCTCCATGTCCATGCCGACAGGAGTTGCAGGGTGTCGAGTTCCACACCCTGCCGGTTCACGCGCTCGAAAATAATCGCGACTGTGGCCTTGTCCTCTGTCCGCGACAGCTGAAGAGGGATTTTGACCTCTTTGAAAATGGCCTGCATCTGGTCGATACGCTCAATGGTGCTGTCGTCGAAATTCGTGGTAGCTGCGCGATATTCTGCGGTGCTAAACAGAGTGGACATCGGGAAGTGGCGGGCCGGATCTACGGCCTCGGGCTTTAGCGCGACAAACTGGCTATCTTGCACCGTCTGCTCTGCCTCGAGGTCATAAAAAATTGGAAGCCAGTTAGGATCGTCAGGCCGTTCGATCTCAGTCTGAAATACACCGAAAATAGATGTAATTCTCTGCTGACCATCCAGAACATAATCGACCGGATAATCTTCCTTGGGGTCTGGAAGAACGAAAGGACCGAGCTTGCGGTCATATTTGAGCACGTTTTTCGTGCGCCAGAATAGCAGTGCGCCGAAAGGGTACTTTTTGTAGATGCTGTCCATGAGGTAGGCGACGCGATCCGAGTCCCATACGAACCCGCGCTGAAACGCCGGAATGCGGATTTGACCGCGGCCTACTTGTTCCAGTATTTCGCGGATACTCAGATCTTCCATGTGACACTCCCCGTTTTGGCGAGAGACTGCCAAGTATCCGCGCTGCCTGCAAGTGCTGATCATTTAAATATAGTTGACCGGCCGCTTCTAGGAAACCGGTCTAATCGCTGGAATGGCCGCTCATGGGGCGCCATCCTGATGGTCCGCTTCTAGCGTCCCAACGGCAGCTGCTGGAGATAGTAGCCGTTCGTGACGCTGGCGCTGAACGGCTTGGTTTGGTCGGTAGCTGTCATGAACGCGAACACTGCGAATGGCGGCTGTCGATCAACCCTTTCCGATAACCGACATTCCGCTGTCCCCCCATGACAGTCATAATGGGAGCTTTGGGTGGTCAACAGCACATCAGGACTAGGCCCGCGTGCCTAGCGGATTATGCGACGGGCGTAGCGCAGAGGCGACCCCAGGCTGCTCCACCGACACAAAGCGCGCCAAAGATCGCGAAGATATATTCGGGAATGGCGCCCATGCCGCCCAAGCCGCAGAAGCCGAGCGTCATGCTGAACCCGACCAGAGCTGCCGGCAGGGCCAAGGCGAGGGAGACGGCACCCCTGATCGCCGGATCGCGTGACGTGGCGAGCACCCCCTGGGCCATGACCAGCGCCGCAACGCCACAGACAAAACCCGCCATCAGCGCAAGTAGGCCGGGCACCCCGAGATACTCAAGCGCGGCGAACGTCATCGCACCGACATAAAGGGGTGCCGCGTAAACAGCGGCGATAAACAGCAACCAGCAGAGGAAGCCTATACCGAAAAAACCGAGCACTATGCCGAGACCGAGCATCATGGTGCACCTCCTGGCGTCTTCTGTAATGCAGCCCGAACACGACATTCTTGCGGTGCCATCTCCGGAATATCCAGTGAAATGCTTGGTGCTCGCGACATTTTAGGGCGCGGTCGAAACATCCGCCGCGCTCCCAAGCGCGCGACGGACTATCCCGCCGCTCTTTCCTCATGAAGGCTCGAAAGCCGCCGCGCCGCGGTCGCAGCATGGCCCGGATCGATATCCATACCAATCCATTCCCGTCCGAGGTCACGAGCCGCCACGAGAGAGGAACCAGAGCCGCAGAACGGGTCCAGCACCAGGCCGCCGGCCGGGCAGAATACCTCCACTAGAGTCAATAATGCCGCCACGGGCTTTTGGGTGGGATGCAGTCGGTTCCCAGAATAGGGCATGTCGATCACGTCGGGGATCGCCCGCTCGGGGGGGGTGACGTCGCCCTTGGCCAACAGGTAAGCGCACTCATGCTCATACCGAAGAAACCGGGAGGCTGAGGCATAGGATTTGCGGAAGACGATATGCCCGACCATGCGAAATCCCGCCGCTTTCCAGGCTTCGGCAAACAAATCGATCCTATTCCAGCCATAGAACGATATCGCGAAGCTGCCGGGTTTCAGGACGCGATGCATCTGATTGACTGACGGCCTGAGCCAGCGTGCATTGTCGTCATTACACACCTGCCGCCCGTCGCGGCCCCTATAACTGACCAGATAGGGCGGGTCGGTGAGAATGAAATCCACTGAATCTCGCTCCATTCGCCGCATCAGTTCGATGCTGTCTCCGTTCAGGACCACATTGCGGCGCCTCTCCAGGACGGGATCGGCAGCCGATGTTCCAGACGGTGCAGCTCTGCCCATCGCGGCAGATGGAGGGTCCGGCTGGTCCAGTCCGGCGTTCGCGCCACTTTCGGACGGAGGCAAAGCGGCTTCATACTCGTGCCCTGCCGAAAGGGGTGCCTTCATGCGGAATGGCGCCCGTCGACCCGTGACCGACGGACCACTTTCACCGAAGTATGAGACATTGCTCTCCAAACTTCCAATTTCCGATAGATCGCCTGCACCGAAAGACGCGCTGTCGTATCGACGCACCAGAGGCCCCGTTGACTGCGGGAAAGAACTACGGCCGCCATTGAATACCACGGCGCCCGGAAACGACCTGACCGGTGTAACCACGATGGGAGAAAACTTGCTCATGGGAGAAATCCTTGGAGAGATTGGAATGGATCGAGCCGGCCGCCGCACTCTCCAAAACTGCGCCGACTCATCCCCTTTCCGGCTTCCCTCTCCCTTTCCGGCCCAAGCCGAAAGAACGCCCCAGCTTCAGCGGCGCCTCACCGCCCGTCATGATCCCGCGTCGCCTGCCTCGTCTGCGGAGACGATCATCGCTTTCACCAACTCGACCTATCAAATACGCAAACACCGCCGATTGCCGCATCGCACGATTTCGCACTTTTCTGATGGATCGAGAGCATTTCAAATGTTTTCCGGAGCCATCCGGAGGAAATTATGGGCACGCCATCGAGGACCGCACGGATCGCCGTCATCCTACCTGACCCGGACGATGTATCACCACACCTCACAGATGCCGCGGTCCTTCGCCTCGCGCGTATGATCGGCCGTCAGATGGCACGCGAGGACCATGAGCGCCAGAAACGCAGCCGGCGCCGGTCCCCCCGTCAGCCCGTTCCCGCACCAAAATCGTGATCTTCGTATCGACGAATTAACTACCGCCCGGAGGGCGACCCCAGGGTAACCTCTTTCGCCTTCCCCTGTCGAAAGAACCCGCCCGGAGTCTCGCCATGGTCCGTGTTGCGCTCTATGCCCGCTATTCCTCCGACAACCAGCGGGCGGCCTCGATCGAAGATCAGTTCCGTATCTGTCGGGAGCACGCCAAGCGCGAGAAGTGGAAGGTCGCGAGCGCCTACAAGGACGCAGGCATCTCCGGGTCCAGCATGATCCTGCGTCCCGGCATCCAGACCCTCTTGCAGGACGCCCAGCGGGGTGAGTTCACCATCGTACTAGCCGAAGCCCTGGATCGCATCAGCCGCGACCAGGCCGATGTCGCCACCCTGTTCAAGCACCTGAAGTTCGCCGGCGTGACGATCGTCACCCTCGCCGAGGGCGAGATCAGCGAACTGCATGTCGGCCTCAAGGGGACGATGAACGCGCTGTTCCTCAAAGACCTGGCCGCCAAGACGCATCGGGGCCTACGCGGTCGGGTCGAGGATGGCAAATCCGGTGGCGGCCTGTGCTACGGCTACAAGGTCATCAAGAAACTGGACGCGCGGGGCGAACCTATCCGGGGCGACCGCGAGATCGACCCGAATGAGGCGACTGTGATCCGACGGATCTTCCGGGACTTCGCTGCTGGTGTCGGACCGCGTGCGATCGCACGCACTCTCAACGACGAGGGTATCCTCGGTCCCAATGGCAAACCATGGATCGACACCACGATCCGGGGCCATGCTCAACGGGGCACGGGGATCGTCAACAACGAGCTTTACGTGGGCCGCCTCATCTGGAACCGGCTCCGCTATATCAAAGATCCCTCAACCGGGAAGCGCGTATCGCGTCCCAATCCGCCGGACGCCTGGATCACGACGGAGGTGCCCGAGTTGCGCATCGTCGATGATGCGCTCTGGCAGGCCGTCCGCAACCGCCAGGCGAAGATCGCGGCGCAATATGTCAACGTCATCGCGGCCGTCAGGACGTCCGCCGCGAACCGGATGAACGGCATGCGCCGTCCGAAATCCCTGTTCTCGGGGATGATCTTCTGCGGTGTGTGCGGTGGCACCTATTCGCTCCGCGAGAAGGACCGCTATGCCTGCTCCAATCGGGTGACGAACCGTTCCTGCCATAACCCGGCGACCATTCTGCGTGCCGACCTGGAGGAACGCGTACTCGTCGGCCTCAAACACAAACTGATGACGCCCGAAGCCGCGGCAGCAGCCATGAAGGCTTATACGGAAGAGACCAACCGGCTGAACCATGAGCGACGGGCAAACAGTGCCGGCTGGAAGGCTGAACTGGCGAAGGTCGAAAAGGGCATCGCCGGCATTATGACCGCGATCGAGAACGGGATGTTTGACCTTCATATGAAGGCACGCATGCAGGAGCTTCGTGACCGCGAGGTTGAGCTGAACGCCCTGCTCGCCTCCGAACTAGAGGATACGCTCGACATTCATCCGAATGTCGCGGCGATGTTCAAAAAGAAGGTGGAGCGCCTGACCGAGAGCCTGAACCAGCCAGAAGACCGCGCGGAGGCGTCCGAAGCTGTTCGCGCGCTGGTGGAGAAGATCGTCCTGTCGCCGGGTGATAAGCGCGGCGAGATCTTCGCGACGCTCTATGGCGAGCTTGGCACGCTGCTGAGATTCGTGAACCAGAGGGACACGAAATCGGGCAAGTCCCTGAAAGGACTTGCGAAAACATCAATGTGGGAATCGGTGGTTGCGGGGGCAGGATTTGAACCTGCGGCCTTCAGGTTATGAGCCTGACGAGCTACCGGGCTGCTCCACCCCGCGTGGGTGTAGGTGGATTGGAAGACCTGGCGGCGAC
>NZ_JABEQD010000011.1 GCF_014174395.1 Gluconacetobacter aggeris | reverse complement strand
CAGGCGTGGGACGCATCGTTCCGTTCGAGAGCTCGAGACGGCGATCAATGCCTACATCGACGCCCGGAACGCGGATCCCAAGCCTTTCCGATGGACAAAGTCCGCTGACGATATCCTGGCGTCAATCCAACGCTTCTGCCAACGAACCGTCGCCGTCCAGCAAAAATGTGGATAGAAATTTAGGAATCAGGACACTAGCATGGTTTATTATGAGCCATGATCGCGACCAGCATGGAAAGCCGCCCAAGTGTCCATATACGGGTATATTTACCAGTGAGATATGAAGAAACTATTTGTGTTTAGGTAAAATTCTCATCTGGTCATGCGTGGGACAATTGGCGACCCGTGAATAGTCTATAATCGTAAGGCATAATCAATCGGCTAGGCAGCTTCCTTACGCTATAATATTGGGACGTTGTGAGCCGACGTTCAAAAGCGGAATTTTACTAGGAGCAGTGGTGAATAAAACAATCAGGTCCTTCGACCCGTCCAATGACGATGTTGACTCACGGAACTGTTCTGCACCTGCCTATCAGGGACTGGACACAGACCCGGACGCCCACCTCCCTTTTTTGAGCGACAGCGACGCGCATGCTCCGTTTTTCGAACTGACGACCCTTCCTCTGTCTCGCAATATCAAATGGCTTTTGACACGCATGCTACCCGCCCTAAATCAGAAATCTCCCGGCGGTGGCAAACATCTATCGGTAATATTCCGCCCATTCGTGTATCTGTTGAGCGTCTCCGTGACACGTGTCGCCCTGATACAGATCGGAAGTATGAAGACCCCGACCGGGCATCCGATCCTATCGGGGGTGATTGCGTTTCGCGTTCTTGTTTCTTCGCGTCATAAGTTGACTCGCGCCGTCGTCACCGCCGACGGCTCCGCGACAGAAATTGCCATCGCCACACCGATAATGGCTCGTACGATCGGTAGTATGAAGATCTGGATTGTGAATGCGTGGGTGGATACGGCCCGTCTATCTGCTGGTCGGCAGAAATTGCATATGAATGTTTATACGGGCACACGACTGGTCGGACACATCCGCCGCTTCGTGACTGTTATGCCGCAGGAGACGATAACCGCATTAGTTCCCGATGGCGTCCGGTATTCGGACTCCTTCGTGCCATCGGCTTTGGACGGAAAGATGGAGACCATCGACCATGTGCTGTCTTTACCAGTCGAGTGGCACAGGCCGCAGGAATCTCTTTTTCCCGGAACTATTCGCTCCATCTTGATCCTGCGCACGGACCAGTTGGGAGACGTGTCAGCCTCATTGCCCGCAATGGCACGCATAAAGGCGCTCTTTCCCGAAGCACGCATCACCGTTCTGTCGCAAAGAACTATCCAGCCCATTCTGGTCGCCTCGGGAATCGCCGATGAGTATCTGTCGCTCTCGCTGTCCTATAACAGTCGCACGGAGCGACGTTTTCTGACGACCGAAGCTGAACAGGCAGTGCGTGACTGTCTGCGGGGGCGAGAGTTCGATCTGGCCATGGATCTCTCTCCCGGTGCCGAGAGCCAGACCCTGATGCGGTTATGTGCCGCGCGCTACAGGGTAAGTTTCAAACCCGATCAGTTTCCTTTTATCGATTTCGGCATTGAAGTCACTTCACGAGACAAGATCAACCGCAAAGCTATCGTCAATCATGCGGCCCATGTCAGCATGCTAGTTTCTGCCTTGGAAGGGGCCCTGCACATGCGACAAACCATCGTCGCCCGCCTTCCATCACACCAGGATGTCTCCGTTCTTAACGCCCACGGAGTGGAAAAAAAGGGTTATATTGTCGTGCACTCGGGTGCGCGCCATCCTATCAATCGTTGGCCGCTGCCGAGTTTCCTGGAATTCTGTGCTCTATTCTATTCGGCCACGCGCATTCCTGTTCTACTGTTCATCGATAGCGACGACCTGACCAGCACCGTAGAAGCACAATGCGAAAGCTTGGACGGTATCAGGCTGGTGCCATCCACAGACATGGAGACGTTCGACACGCTTCTATCGAACGCTAGGCTTCTAGTTGCCAACGACACCGGACCGAAGCATCTTGCAGCCACTCGGGGAGTTCGTGTCGTGAGCATTGCCATCCCCCGCCTCAACTGGCAGGAATGGGGGCAGAATCGTAGTGGCGTTATTCTATCACGCCGCGTTCCTTGTGCCGGCTGCGGCTTGAATGACAGCCTTTCCTGCGGCATGAATATCGCGTGCTTGACGTCGGTTCCGATCTCAACAGTTTTGGAAGCCGCTCTAGAAGAAATTTCACCCAAAGATGAAGGGTAACCGGCCGCTCATGCTTTCAATTACCCATAAATCTGGTTTTCGAGAACAACCGGTCTTGCGCACGGTATATGGTATGTGATTCTTTCTCTGGCACCTTTTCTGGAGAGGTGCGATGCCTGAGGGTCAGTGGTTTGAACGTGAGATGTCTGCATGTCATTTTGCCGACAAACGTCTGAAGACAAGGTTTTGCAGACTGCTTGGTCAAATGGGCGGAGCTATTGGACAGAGTATCCCTCTTGTCTGCCAGGACTGGGCGAATACGAAGGCGGCCTATCGCTTCCTCTCAAATGAGAGGGTATGTGTCAGGTTGTGAGACGTCATTGGGATGAGGTATCATGGGCTATTGCTGCCTACGCCCGCTGGTTTGACGCTGCGTCCTGGAGCGATCGTTGATGCATCAGATCCATCCGCAAGCCCGCACCACACCTGCCGTCCGGGCCGAAATCGCGCGCTCGACGGAAGGGACCGGGGTATTAGCCCAACGCTTCGGCATCAGCGACGAGACGGTGCGCAAATGGCGCAAGCGCGGAGTAGAGGGATGCACGGATCGTAGCAGCAAGCCCCGGTTGCTGGCTTGGAAAGCGACCGAGGAAGAGCGCGCGATCGTTTGCCATCTGCGTCGGGCCACTGAGTTCGGACTCGATGACCTGACCTTCGTGCTGCGGCACTTCCTGCCCCACCTCAACCGCGACAGCGTCTGGCGCATCCTCAAGGACGCAGGCCTCAATCGCCGGCCGGCGAAGGAGAAGGTCCGCCCGGCGCGGGGAGAGGGCACCTTCCGGGATTATGACCTGGGCTATGTCCATATCGACGTGAAGCATCTGCCGAAGCTGCAGACCGCAGATGGTGAGGCCCGCAAACGGTTCCTCTACGTCGCGATCGATCGCTGCTCGCGCTTCGTGCATCTGGCCGTCTACGACGCCGAGAATGCTGCCAATGCCGTCGATTTTCTCAAGGCCGTCAAAGCCGCCTTCCCATTCAAGATAACCCATATCCTGACCGATCGCGGCTCCTGCTTTACTGCGGATGCGTTTGAGAAAGCATGCCAGGATCAGGGTGTGGATCGGCGGCGGACCCGGGCCTACTCGCCCCAGACGAATGGCATGGTCGAGCGGTTCAACGGCCGTATCGCAACCGAAGTTCTGCCGATCAACGTCGCGCACCACGCGGATCTTGAAGCCCTGCTGCGTGGGTTCAACCACGCCTACAACCAACGCCGACAGCGGGTGTTGAACGGGCTTTCACCTGCTGCAAAAGTGGCCGAGCGCCTCCGGCAACGACCACGTCTCCGCAATCGACGCCACAAACCCGTCAAGGACGCAGAAATCATGGATGATGTCGATCGCATCATGATTTACGCCAATGACGTCTCACAACCTGACAGTTCACGTCGTTAACGACGTCGTTATTGACGTGAACTTACCAATCCACCGCCCCACTCATAAGGCGGCCATGAACGGCCGGTTACCATGGCTCGGGCGCTGCCGCCGCCTCACGAAGGATGTCGAGGCAACAATCTCGTCATCCCACGCCTGGTTGATGATCGCCCATATCCGCAGAGTTCTGCGGAAAATCAATCAGACCCCTTTCTGATCCAGGCTCTAAAACTGTCGCCCGCAACAGTCAGATTTTTCTCCAATCCCGCGTATCCCGCTTATACGCTAGTTCGATTTCGCTCCCGTCCCGAGCAAATTCTTTCCATCCGATTGAGACAATATCTGTATGAGGGACCAACCCCAAGCCACGAGCAATCATATATACTATGCAAGACAAAGATATATTGGACGGCTCGGTGATATCATGTACAGAATAATTATATGAGTTACCATTCTCTAATATAGATATAGACCTCATTATAGACAAAAATACCACCGGATTCTTTTTTGAGCATATTATTGGAGAATTATTGAAGTAGGGTTCTGAACCATTCCGACTCTGATTATCTTTAATAAATTTATCATATTCAATACCCCTCCATTCCCCATGCTCAAATTTTCTCAGTATAGGCTGCAAAATGATAAAGCTTCCCGAATTTGGTATACAAAAATCATCGCCTTTTACTAAAATTTCATCTGCATCCACATAAAATCCGCCATTAATGTAAAGATAACAAAGACGAAAGAAGTCACATTTCATGGCTGGATGCCAACAAGCTTGGTAAGCCTTCACAACACGCGGTTGAAAGTTCGCACTAATAAATTCTTCAGCGGAAACGTCATCAAAAACTTTATAAGTTGCGCCAGAAAATTCTCTCCAAGTATCCATAAACAAATTTACGTCTTTCGGTATGTTTTTCGCATCCCAAAATTGCATACACTCCACTTCTCTTTTTGCTATTTTTTCTGTACATCTATTCTTTATATATTCTAAGTATGGGTTTTGGCAGATGATTTTAACAAGAAGACAATGATAGAATCCCCTATTTTCTCTAAATATATTCTCATAAATTTCGTTTATTTCATGAAAATTTTCTTCTATAGAAAACATATTTTTCTCCGTAGTATTCTATCATAATTATACCTCTATTTACATAGAGAGACACCAATCCCTAGCTCGCGACCAGGACCGTAGATGTGATAAAGGGAACTCGCGGGCATGTAATCCACTAGAGGAGTAAGAGACGAATCAAGCCTGTCTATCCAGCCACCAGACAGGCGCTGAGGGGCATAACGGCCAAAAAATACATGGCTCAATCGGACCAGTAATATAGCATCGTTTAGGAGGCCTAGTCTACGTCGCTGGCACAGTAGCCGCATGAGTTCGGTCTGCGGCCAGATACGTGTAGATCGTTCGTAGACCACGCCTTCTTCCGTCATGGCATCGAACGCGATTCCTGTTTCGGGGTCAATGCCAACAGATATCCCTGCCGCGAAGAGACGATCTGCAGTACCGGCGATTTGCGCGGCCTTCTCACCGCCAAAGCCTACAAGCCGTTCATATTCGCGCAGCAGCCAAGCCCATTCGAAAAGATGGCCCGGTTCGACGCGGTTCTTACCGTATACCTCACACGGCACCCATTCGGCATCGAAAAATTCGAGCAACATATCAGAACGCTTATCGATGAAACGCCCGAGGGCAAACTTCACGAGCGCTTTCGCATGATCAAGATAAAATTGTTCCCTGGTTGCCTCGAACAAGGCAAGATAGGCTTCCAAGAGATGCATATGCGGATTCTGCCGCCGCACCGTATCAGGCGCAGGAACGGCATCACTGAACCCGCCATTTGCGGCAGCGAAAATCTTGTGCACTTCCTCGACCGTCTCGCGAGCAATCCGGCGGTAATGCTCCTCTTTTGTCAGTTCATATGCCCACGCATAGGCAAACAGAATAAAAGCATGGGCATAGAGATCACGCTTACGGTCTGCGGGCGTGCCATCTGGAGCCAACGAAAAGATCCAACCCGAAGCGCCATCGCAGTGCCGGTATAGGCGTTCCACTTCATCGAGACAGCGAATCGCCTGGGTAGAAACGTCATAGAGACCGTCGAGGGCCGCGCGACAATATGTCGCGACTTGTCGCGCCTGAACCATAAGGCGAAGCTGAGCCATCGCGATCGGCGCGCCATCCCAAGTCAGCCGTTCATGATAAAGGTGACGGCGATCGTCAAAGCCCTCGTTGCTCCATAGCGGTAGAGCCTGCGTGGTCAGCCAGCCCCGCCATGTGTCATGCATCGAAGTAAGAGACAAAACGCTACGTCCGTCCGACATAAAAAAATCTCCGTCCAGAAAATTTTAGAGAGCCATCTCGACGGCAGATTTGGTCTGTTGCATTTTCTTGACGATCGAGGTCGTCGAGCGGCCCGACACGATATCCACGAGGACCACAGCTCCGCCATAGGATTTCACAAAATCGCCACCGACTACCTCGTATTCTTGGTAGTCAGCTCCCTTAACGACCACATCGGGTTTCAACGTCTGTATGATTTCGAGTGGTGTGTCTTCATCGAAAATCACGACGAGATCGACGTCGCGCAACGCACTAATTACAGTTCCGCGAGCCCCCTCATCCTGAAGCGGTCGAGATGCCCCTTTCAACCGCTTGACCGACGCATCGCTGTTGATCGCAACAATCAGTTTGTCCCCTTGTCGTGCAGCAGCACTGATTAACGAGATATGTCCGGGATGAAGCAGATCGAAACAACCATTGGTAAAAACGACGCGAGCGCCATGATGACGCCAGCTGTCAACCACCGTCTGAGCCTGCTGGATCGATAGCGTGCCACCGTCTTCTTTTATTTCCGCCAGCAAGGCGGCACTCAGTTCACTTCGTGATACCGTCGCGGTGCCTAACTTACTAACAGCGATCGAAGCAGCACTCGTAGCGATAACCACAGCAGTTTCCAGATCCTGTCCAGCGGACAGCATGCTCGCGATCGTCGCGACCACCGTGTCGCCCGCACCCGAAACATCACAAAGTTCCGATTTGCGCGCCCGGACATGCGTGACGTCACCTTCGCGCCGAATTAGGCTCATACCATCTTCCGACCGTGTGACTAAGACGTCTCCCTCGAACTGTTCAGCGACCATGCGTGCTGCACGTTCGACCTTCTCGTCTGAATCCATGGGCAATCCGGTCGCTAATGTCATTTCGCTGCGGTTGGGCGTAATGAGAGACGCACCACGATAAGCCAAAAAATCCTTCCGTTTGGGATCGACGATCACAGGAATTCCTCGCTCTCGAGCGAAAGAAATGACAGCACCGAGCACATCATCCGAAAGGACGCCTTTAGCGTAGTCGGAACACACTACGACGTCGGCTTTGCTAATGGCATTACGCGCCGCTTCAATAAGGCGGGCCTGCGTCGTTTCGGGTAGGGATACGACACACTCTTCGTCAATCCGAACAATCTGATGACGACCGCTGAGGACGCGCGTCTTGGTTATAGTTGTCCACGACGAATCGACCACAAGCCCAGTCAGATCAATGCCCGGCGTGGTGGAAAGCGTCGCGCGCAGGATTTCGGCCGAATCATCGCAACCGACGAGCCCAAGCAGGGTGACCTCGCACCCCAGCGTCGCGGCATTCGTCGCCACATTCGCCGCTCCACCCGGAACGGCGGTATGATGCGCGCGGAGCAAAACCGGTACCGGAGCCTCCGGAGAAATCCTCCCCACAGAACCATTAATATAACAATCAAGAATAATATCACCGATAATGACCACACGGCCAAAATCAAAATTTTCGATCACGATAACGCTATGCCTCCAAAGCTGATGAGGGGGGAAGTATCGAGGATACAAAGTCGAACAGATTCCCTCCAGTGAACAGATAACCGCGAATGCCGGCGGCCAAAGCAGCTTCGATGTCAGTGTTTTTGTCGCCGATCAAAATCGAACGCGACCGATCGATCGCAAAATCGGCTATTGCACGTTCAATCATCCCGGGATTTGGCTTACGGTCAGGATGATCGCAGCGATAACGTTCGATCATGGCCTGCGGGTGATAGGGACAAAAATAAAATGCATCGATTGCTCCGCCTTTCTTGGCAAGTGCCGAGACTAATCGAGCATGAAATAGCTCGACATCTTTCTCGCCAAATAAACCTCGCGCAATACCCGACTGATTCGTCACGACGATCGCCCGATAGCCTCGCCGCCGGATCAGCGCCACGGCCTCCCCTGCGCCGGGAAGGAGCGTGAGATTCTCCGGCCGGTGGGGATAACCCGTATCGACATTCAGCACACCGTCGCGATCAAAGAAAACCGCCGGAGAAAAATTAAGACCATCGACAGTCGGTGTGCCCGCGCCGACTACGATCTGAGCCATCGACGCATTCAAGTCTGGTTGGTTATTGGCGCGGGATGGAAATTCTGTCATTGCAAAACGTCCTCAGCTTAAGGTAATTTTATTACCGCACCTTCGCGATTTCCTTCAAAAAGACTCCCTTCATACGAAACCTGCCCCCCAGTTCGAAATTTTAGCCCTGCTCCCTTTCGTGACATGCCATTATGGCGAAAGTGGGTTCCCACATACGTCTGTAGGACTTCAGACGAAGCGCTAAACACGCCATCTTCGCCATTATTATAGATGGTTCCGCCAACGAAGGAGAGCCAACCAGTCGCCTTAGGCGCGATATAAAGACCGTACGTATAGGAGGAGGCCACCCATCCGCCTGCGAAAGTAAGGTAATTACCACCCTTTTCTTCCATCAACGCTAACCCTGGGCCGAAGCGGGATGAATCAAGAGCACACATGCCGTCAAATGACGCTTCGCGATTGTGAAGGATTGGATTAAGGCTAGTATCTATCAGCACATTTGTCCCGTTTCCGATGATATCAGTCCCACCTGTACAATAAAGACCGCCAAAACCACCACCGAGATGAAGCCCAACCTGGCGCGCATCAACTTTCCCCCCGTTGACAGGCGAGATTTTCCATCCACTGAGAGTCAAATCCGCGAGGCCAAGCCCTTCGATACCATTCACCCGAACCGCATCCCGTTGGGCAGCCGCATAGTTCTGACCAGAAGTCACTACGTCGTCAATACCGTCGAACCAGATGCCATTCCAGAAATAACCGGTGCCGTCTTGCCCGTCGATAATGATGTTGGAAAGGACGGAACGTTGAAGTCCCCTCAGATGGATTGCCGCACCATCAGTTAACGGCACACTGGAAGTAATAGAAAAATCGCCGATTGCGAACTGTACATATCCATTACGCCCATCTCCGATCACGAGAAGATCCGCGTCCCTCCGCGAACCATTATAGACGAAGACGGTGGAATATGGACCAGATCCCCGGATCGTGACATCCGATGCACCGCCCGCTGGCGTAGCTAGTGGAGCAGAAAAAACACAACGCCCCGGTGGAGCCGTCAACAAAATATGCGCATGCGGCCGGATTGTCGCCAACCATGCGCTTATAGCCTTCGTGTCGTCGACCTTTCCGTCACATCGGGCACCAAACGCTTCAAGCCGCTCGATGCCATCGCTCGTGGCACATTCTGCTTCCCGCGCCCCACAGAAACATGCAAAAACAATCGTGACTGTCGCAACGACGCAACGCAAGCGCAGCCCGCCGTCTCTTACGCTCCAATCAAGCATCCCATGCTCGTTTTGCAGTTCCGCCTTCTGTCTCATGTCGCTAATTTTCCGCACCGACATTCTACGACAAAGAGTAGCGTGTAACCCAAATGGCGTCTAACGAGAGTGATTCGAGTTCTGGTGTTTTGGTGAACACAATCTCCATCTTACTCATGATTTTATCCGTTACGAATTCCAATTTAGTTTCTAAAGTATCAATGATTTTCTCCAAATAAATATTACGCCCCTCGTCGGACGTGATACAGATCAGACACTTCCCTTTTAATATTCCATCAAAGACAATTACGTATCGTCCAGCGCCTACAGTAACATAAGGGCCAAAGCAAATCACTGGATGAGAAACTGCAAAATGCTCATCACGCTCGTATTTCAACACGCCGTCGGCAACTAGAGGCACTGATACGGCATCGTAGGCTTCGGGTATTGACATATCGCTCAAGTCAAAACCGAGAACTTCAAGCTGCATCGACGCTGACGTCGAACGCAACGGAATATAGTTTAATACGTGCACTCGTTCCCGTGCGGTCACGTCGACTGCCCGAATTTCTTGTAAAACCTCATAGCTGTATTGTTTCCACGTCCTAAAATTGCGCGCGCGCAACTCATTTTTTAGGCGTTCATACAATACCGAATCCGTCGCTATTTTCTCTATACCGCGAGCAATACTCTCGGTATCTGTTGGATCAACGAGTAGTGCCCCGCCACCCGCCGCGATTTCAGTCATTGGTGCGAACGCTGACGTAATACATGGCAACCCGAGCCACAAGCTTTCCGATAACGGCAACCCATAACCTTCAGCTAGAGATACAAAAATGCTAGCACGCGAACGTCTAGCAATCATAGAAAGCTCTGCATCAGAAACGAAGCCATGCAATATTATACGTCCACGCGATTGTCGAACGAGACGTCTCACCGCATCCATACTCTCGCCACTAACGGAACCTACGTGATGCAAGCGAAGATCGAGATCAGGTCTACGCTGGCACAGAATATTAAAGGCTTCCATTCCAGAAACGAAATTTTTATGAGGAAAAATCGTCCCCCACATGCAAAATTCGATAGAATTTTGATGCTCACGACTTGATGTTTTCAAATAAGCAAGGCTTTGTTCGCCAATGACTTCTTCTGGCAACAAAATGGGTTTTACAGTCCGATCAAACGTGGGAAGAATCCCATAGCGCCCAAATAAACCAGTCAACGCTTCACTGGAAGCACGTGAGACGGGCAAAAGAATATCACACTCACCAAGCCCAAGCACGTAGATCAAAAAACCAAGGCCGTTCGGCTGACCCGAATTTTCCTCCCCGAAATGTGTAAGGGGCATAGCATCATGGAAAATGGCACCAGTACGCATGCCATACTGTCGTGCATAGCCGGTGATTAGCGGAAATTGAACAGGGGGATAAAGGTTATCGTGAGAGCCCAGTTGAGGCACCTCGGGGATAAGTAGCCAGTGACCCGGTTTTTTATCAAGGTGAACAGGCTGGCCAGCGATGCCGCCTGATTTCAAATTTGGGCCACCATAGAGACGCATGGTATCCAAAAAGACAGATTCTACATGTACAATTGCCGACGACGCTTCATCCCAACGAACGGGAACAAGTGTAATGCCCGACGCCATATCGAGTGCTGCACCGAGATTACGCGAAACACGGGGAATACCACTATTTCCCTGGTCACGTCCAACAATATGTATAAAGTAGTAGATTTTCACTGGGTCACTCCAGGAGAGATATTGGCCGTCATGACTTGTACAGCCTGATGCACCGTACCTTGACCGCGAGTTTTTTTGGAGTAGTCACGAATAATCGCAGTCATCTCCGCGTAGGCGAACGAACCGCGAAGATTAATCATGCAATCACGATCATTCGGACAACGTTCCCGTTCACACGGCGCACAAGCGGGCATGCGCGCCAGGGTGACCACTTTGGGGCCACGCGGCATCCACTCGACCCAACTGTGCGAACCAGAAAAAACGCAGAGTACCCATTGCCCCAAATCGGCGGCAAGATGCCCGATTCCTGAATTGTTAGCGACAACAAAAGGAGCCTGGCGAAGCAGCGTCTGCATCTCACGCCAAGTTGTCGCACCGCACGCATTGCGCACACGATCAGCAGGAAATGATCGGACGAGCACATTCGCAAGCGGTCGCTGTCCTCGCATACCTGACACTACAAAATCGTAGCCGTCCTTCAAACCGCACCGGATGAATTCATGAAAATTTTCCAATGGCCATTCGCGAGCCCGCTCATTTGCGAATGGCGCAATCACGATGGGCGCCCGCCCTACCGTTTCGTTAGCCATCATCAGATGTCTTCTTCTGCAATTTCATGGACATAAGGTGCCGTAAGACGATGGTAGATCAACTGAATGAGAAGATACATCGCTTCACGCTGATGGACCCCAACGATCGCACCCAGCCGAACCAGATGTGCCCCAGAAAATTCGAGCGGATCATTGCCCCAAGTTGGGCAAGTAATTCTGATCTCGAAATCATCCGCAGGCTCGGGAAGATCGAAGTAAATGATGTCGCAACCGTCAGGTCGCACCATCACACGACTCACGAACACACATTTGCATGCAGATGTATGAACGATATCAATGGCAATTTTCTGTGCTTTACGTCGGCTCCGTAAATTCAGTTCGAGTTTGTACTTCCCCGCCTTCAATGGTTTGTAGGGACCAAAAACGGTGATGCTGGGCTTACCGAACAATGTCGCGGGTGGTAGAATAATTTGATCGGGAAGACGCAGTTTGTCAGCACAACGGAAGCTATCAAGCGGCCAATCGATTTGCATCGCACTTCCATCGAGCGTTGGCGAAGGAAGAGTTAAAACAATATCGAGCCATGGAAATGTATTCCAACGGTCAAAACCAGCCCTGAAGCGCGCACCAACATGGCGCAGCAAATCCCTTGTATCGTCGAAGAAACGCATATCGATAGCAAGATCGAAATACCGCCCCTTCATCATATCTGCGAAGATTTGTGTGACAACATCACGTTTCGGCTCCCGTTGCAGAGAGGCATCCTCGCCGAAGAAATTCAAAACTAAAACTTCATCAAAATATCCGCTTTTTTCCGAAGAATCTGCGTTCCAGCTTCCACAGACAAAAGTAATCTTTGCAGCAGGAAACCGCGTTCGCAGTTCGGCCATAGCCGAAACCGCCATGAGATAGTCTCCTCTGTGGTCAAGCTTGATCACAAGAATGGTCCCAATTTCACCTGGCGACGGAGAAAGAATATGGGTGGAGATAGGCCCCTCTGCCTTCGACACAACCCGATCTGCCGGGCTGAACGCTTCCACTGGCTGATCACCTTCAAAAAGCTGGTCAGCCCAAATGGGACGCTTCAGCTTTTGTATCGCCACAATTATGCGCTGGTTACCTTCTGGACGTTCATGAATTCCAGACGTATAATTGTAACCATTATCATCATCGCGCAGTAGACGAACGCGATATGTTGTCGGATCTAGAGCTTCCTCAATTTCCGCAATAAGCGAGGCGGGAGTATATAACCTCAGTGCCGAGGAACCATAGCGGGACGGCAAACGATATTTGCGTTCGGCCAGGAACTGATGCGGGACGCTAATAACAAGCCATCCACCAATGCGAAGTCGGTCGAACGCAGCCTGAAGGGTAATACGGTAGTCCTTGATGAGCTGCAGAACCTCCCGCATGAGAATATAGCGCTGCTTCGGAGGAAGAACCTTAATGCTTTCGTTGGGTTTCGCCGGATTTAACGCCACGACAATGCTAGTGGTGATGCCGTCATCTGCTAGGGGGACAAGGGCACCCGGAAGAGTAAGGTCTACAACATCCGCCCGCCGGACGGCTGACTTGAGGCCAGGAATTGCGCTCGAAAGTGAAAAAAAATCTTCCGAAACACGATCATCTTCACCGTCTATGCCAAGGCATGGCGGATCTTCTTCCGTCTCCAGCCGTCCATTCGGAGTTTTTTTTACCTTAAACTGCTTAATATTTTCGCTCTGTGGATCACTTCCCAAAAAAAAGTGTCTAATTTTCGCGCGAACACTCAGCATTTCCACCCCTTCACCGCTTATCAAGCGAATCACAGTTGATAACATTTACAATTCTCCACGAAAATGGGGTTGGCAGGAATTTCACATATGCACTGAGATTGAGCCATGGCAGAAATTGGGCAATGGCGAACTGTGATCTGGTCCCAAACGTTGGATCGCCGGATGGTAGAGTTTCCGGCGTGGCCTGATGCCCTGCGAAATAAAACGGCTATGTCAGATTGACGACTAGGGTCTGTGGGGATTTAGCGTGAGTTGATGACACCTGCGGCGAGATATATCATTGCCTCGAAGCTCCGGTCGGTTTTGCAGGCTCGCATGGCGATGCGCTTGAACTCCTTGAGTTTGCAGAAGAAGTTCTCGATCAGGTGACGCCATTTGTATATCTCTTCGTCAATGGCGCGCGGGTTCTTGCGCTGTGACCGTTGTGAGATGACGACCTTCGCTCCTCGCTGGTCGAGTTCTTCGATGATCCAGTTGGCATCAAAGGCCTTGTCGCCCAGCAGAGCTTCGAAGTTGATGCCATCGATCAAGGGGGCGACGCCGATCGTGTCATAGCGGTTCCCCGGTAGCAGTTTGAAGCGAACAAGGTTGCCCAAGGCATCGGTCAGGGCCAGGATCTTGGTCGTTATCCCGCCTTTGGAACGACCAATGGCCTGGCTCTGAGTCCCCCTTTTGCGCCTTGGCCGTGCCGGTGGACCTTGACGATAGTGGCATCAACCATGGCGTATTCCATGTCGGGGTCTCCCGACAAGGCATCAAAAATCCGCTTGAAAACATCGGCTTCGCGCCAATCACGAAACCGACGGAATGCCGTATTCCAGTCGCCGAATGTGGCAGGAAGGTCCCGCCATGGGCTGCCTGTTCGGACAATCCAAAGAACCGCCTCAATGAATAGCCGGTTGTCGCGACCACTGCGTCCGGGATCAGACAGCTTACCCAGGCAATGCGGTTCTATCTTCGCCCATTGGGCATCGGTCAGTACTAAGCGATCCATCCAGGGGGTGAATCACATCTCCGCTAAAATGGGAATCTCAAATCCCCACAGACCCTAGTCTGTTGGTTTTCTATCTATTCAACCCAATCATTTTTCATTAAGAAATGAGCCCTTCTTTTGGAAATTGATAGATAAAAATGTCGGATACTGCTTTGAATACTAAATCAGGCACACAAGCCGTAATTCCTGTTATTCTGTCTGGTGGTTCTGGAAGCCGCCTTTGGCCAGTATCGCGTGGAAGTTTTCCGAAACAGTTCTGGCCTTTGCTTTCCGACAAAACGCTATTGCAGGAAACCGCCTTGCGGGGCGAGCAGCCTGGACTGGGGTGCCCGGTTGTCGTCTGCAATGCTGAGCATCGTTTTCTTATCGCCGAACAACTCCGTGAGGTGGGCATCACCAATGCCCGTATCGTGCTGGAACCGACAGGTCGAAATTCCGCTCCCGCGATTGCCGCTGCGGCGCTTCTGATTGCCGAGGAAAATCCTGACGCCATAATGTGGGTCATGGCGGCTGATGCGGCGATCAAGGATCAATCAGCCCTGCAAACCGCCTTGGCCCTGGCGGTCGACGCGGCACGCAACGACTATATCGTCACCTTCGGCATGCAGCCCAGGAAGCCCGAAACAGGCTATGGCTACATCGAACGTGGGGCTGAACTGGAGGAGGTGTCTGGCGCCTATCAGGTCGCCAAATTCCTCGAAAAACCAGACAGCGAACGTGCGGCCGAACTGATCCGTGACGAACGTTATCTCTGGAATTCCGGCATGTTCGTTGCCCGTGCCCACACGCTGCTCAGCGAAATCGAAGCGTTTGAACCGCGGGTTTACTCCTCGGTCAAAAACGCTGTCACCGAACGCACGTCCGACATGGATTTCGAACGTCTTTCCGTTGAGCATTTTACACAGTCGCCCGACATTTCAATTGACTACGCAGTAGCCGAGCGCACCAAACGGGCCGCTGTCGTCCCTGGGGATTTCGGCTGGTCGGATATCGGCAGTTGGGATGCGCTTTGGGAACTGACCCCGAAGGATGCCGACGGCAACGCGACGTCGGGGGATGTTTTCCTTGATGGGGCAAAGAATTGTTATGTCCGTTCTGATGGCATCGTGGCCACGGTCACAGGCGTCGAGGATCTGATCGTCGTGGTCACGAAAGATGCCGTTATGGTGTCGCATCGTGATCGCGCCCAAGACGTGAAGAAGATGGTTGCCCGCCTGGTAGCGGCGGGACGTCCTGAGGCCCTCAGCCATAATCGGGTTTATCGGCCCTGGGGCTTCTATGAAAGCCTGATCCAGGGCGATCGCTTCCAGGTAAAGCGCATCTCGGTCCATTCCGGCCAGAAATTGTCGCTACAGAAGCATTTCCATCGGGCTGAGCATTGGGTCGTTGTCGCCGGAACCGCGCTGGTCACACGCGACGACGAACAGATCATGGTGCGTGAGAATGAAAGCGTCTATCTGCCGCTTGGTGCCATTCATCGACTGGAAAACCCTGGTCGGATTCCGTTGACGTTGATCGAGGTCCAATCCGGTCCCTATCTGGGTGAGGACGACATTGTGCGTATCGAAGATGTTTATGCCAGGGCATAACACCATCTGATTGGATGCGGACCATGGTCATTGCTCGGGCAGCATCAATAATGCGCCATAATGACTAACAGGTCCGCTCCATTCATTCGTCGGACTTGTTGGGTCAGACGAGTCCATGATTCTATGAAGATTATCGAATAGACGAGTTAGTCCCAGAAGCACTTTGGTGCCAGTGCGCTCGGAGCATCGTCGCGGCGATGACGCATAAGGCCTGCCAGGCCTACAAAGTCGGTTAAATGAACTTGCGGGCATATAGTCCACCGTCGTGGCAAGCCGCTTATCCAGCCGATCTACCCATCCGCCAGCCAGCCAGGATGGGGCATAGCGCGCGAAAAACAGTCCGCTGAGAGAGGACAGATCCGCCCCCTCGCTTCCTTCCGTAATCTTGCGTTGACCAAGGAGGCGCAGCAACTCGGTTTGGGGCCAGATCCGGGTCGAATGCTCGAAAACAATGCCATCCTCGGTCATGGCGTCATAGACAAGCCCTGTATCCGGCGCGCAGCCCCAGTCCCTTCCCACCAAAAAAAATCGGTCCGCCACCGCGCGCAGGCGCGCGTCCTCTTCTGCCCCGCAAGCCGCCAGCCTGCGATATTCGCCCAACAGCCAGGCCCATTCGAACAAATGCCCAGGTTCAACGCGGTTGCGCCCCCAGGGCGCAAGTGGCGCCCAGCCGGAATCGAATTCCTCAAGCAGCGCCCCCGAGCGCGCGTCCACGAACCGCTGGCAGGCCAGGCCAACAAGGGACTGCGCCTGGTCAAGGTAGAAAGCCTCCCCCGTCGCCTCGAACAGGGCGAGGCACGCTTCCAGCAGATGCATGTGCGGATTCTGACGGCGAATTGCGTCTGCCTGGGGCACTTTGTCCTTAAACCCCTCGCCGTCCGTGGCGAATAGCCGCCAGGTCTCGCTGGCGGTCTCACGGGCAGCGCGCCGATAACGGGGGGCGCCGGTCAAACGGTAAGCCCAAGCGTAAGCGAACAAAATAAAGGCGTGGGCGTACAGGTCACGCACGCGGCTTGCAGGCCCGCCATTCGGCGCCAACGAGAAAATCCAGCCCGGCGCGCCATCGGCGCGCCAGTAAAGCCGCTCGACAGTCTCCAGGCAGAGCAATGCCTGGGCAAGCGCCGGGGCCGATGGCTCATACAGCCCATCGAGGCCCGCCCGGCAATAGACGGCGATCTGCCGGGCCTGCACCATCAGCCGAAGCTCGGGCAACGCAACCGGCGCACCGCTCCATGTCAGCCGCTCGTGATACAACCCTCGTTCAGGATCGAATCCGCGCTCACTCCATAAAGGCAACGCACGGGCCACAAGCCATTCACGCCACGTTGCCCCAAGACCACGGGACAGAGGCCTGCCAGCATCCGCCGGGCTGGTCACGGAACGCTTCCCCGCGCTGTTCCGGGAACGCTGGCAGGTTCAACGGCCGAAGGTGCAGGCTGGCGCATTTTCCCGACCAGAGCACTCGTCGAGCGCCCGGAGACGATATCGACCAGCGCCACGGCTCCCCCGTAGGATTTGACGAAATCGCCGCCGACAACCTGATGCTCCTGATAATCCGCCCCCTTCACGATCACATCGGGCCGCAGGGCGCGGATCGTCTCCAGTGGGGTGTCCTCGTCAAAAATGACGACGAGATCGACATCGCGCAGGGCACCGATCACAGTTGCGCGGGCCTGTTCATCCTGTACCGGACGGCTTTCACCCTTCAGCCGCCGGACGGACGCATCGCTGTTCAGCGCGACGATCAGCTTGTCACCCTGCCGCGCCGCGGCCCTGATCAGCGAGATATGACCGGGATGCACCAGGTCGAAGCACCCATTCGTGAAAACGATCCGCGCACCATGCTGCCGCCATTCCTCCACGATCTCCCGCGCGCGATCGGTCGGAACGGTGGCACCATCTTCGCGGATTTCGGCCGTAAGGGCGGCGCTCAACTCATCGCGCGAAACCGTGGCCGTGCCCAGCTTGCCGACAACCAGCGATGCCGCACTGTTGGCAATGACGACGGCAGTCCCCAGATCCTGGCCCGCCGAGACCACGCTGGCGATGGTGGCAACTACCGTGTCCCCCGCGCCGCACACGTCATACACTTCCGACTTGCGCACGCGGGCATGTTGCAACCGCCCATCCGTCCGCAGGAGTGTCATCCCTTCCTCGGAACGGGTCACCAGCACGTTGCCACCGAACTGTCCCGCCGCCACGGTCGCTGCACGAGCAACGTCATCGTCCGTCCGAAGCGGCAAGCCAGTCGCAGTGGTCAGCTCATCGCGATTGGGGGTAACCAGCCACGCCCCACGATAGGCCGAGAAGGTCTTGCGCTTGGGATCGACGATAACCGGAACATTCCGCGCGACGGCAAAAGCCATGATCGCTTCCAGCGTCTCCTCTGAGAGGACGCCCTTGGCGTAATCCGAACAGACCACCACATCGGCCTGCGCAATCGCGACACAGGCGGCATCGATCACGCGCGCCCTCGTGGAGGCAACGACTGGCTCCACCCGCTCGTCATCAATTCGCACAATCTGCTGGCGGCCGCTCAGCACACGCGTCTTGGTAATGGTGGTCCAGGCCGGATCGGCCACCAGGCCGGAAAGACCGATCGTGGGGTAAGGAGCCAGCGCGGCTCTCAACCTTTCCGCCGAACCATCACATCCCACAAGCCCGACCAGTTCGACCCGACATCCCAGGGCCGCCGCATTCATGGCTACGTTCGCCGCTCCACCGGGCACCGCGCTATGCGCCGCACGCAGCAGGACCGGCACCGGCGCTTCGGGAGAAATCCGGCTGACCGATCCGGTAATGTAGCAATCAAGAAAAAGATCACCAATGACGGCAATCCGGCCAAAGTCGAAATCTTCGATCATGGTGCCCTGAATACCTAAACCTGCCCGAAAAACGCCAAGGAGGGGCGCAGCCCTCCCAGCCGGGGCCTCTTAGCATACGCGACCACAGACAGACGATTCGAGAGACATGGAAGCTCGGAGCGCGGCAAATGCACTCTCGCTCACCGGCCGCCGCCCGCCCCCGTACAGATCTCTCTGAAGCTGTCTGCAATAAGGCGGGAGAGGAGAATCCGTGGTCCGCGCCGCATCGCCCGCTCCGGCATGAAGGGACGAATTATCGGAGTAAGGGACGCCTTTACGGCGTCACCTCAAACCCGCGATCAGGAAGCGCGCACGCCCCCTTCCGGATCGAGACGGTAACCGCCGCCCTCGGTCACCAGCAGCGAGGCATTGGTCGGATCGGGCTCGATCTTCTGCCGCAGGCGGTAGATATGGGTTTCCAGCGTATGGGTGGTGACGGCAGCGTTATAGCCCCACACCTCGTTCAACAGCACCTGGCGCGGCACCGGCCGCGTCCCGGCACGGTAGAGGAACTTCAGGATCGCCGCTTCCTTCTCCGTCAGGCGGATGCGGCGATTGCGCGCGGGTTCCTGCAACAGCTTGGCCGAAGGACGGAACACATACGGCCCGATCGAGAAGACGGCATCCTCGCTGTTCTCGAAGATACGCATCTGGGCACGCAGTCGCGCCAGCAGCTCGGCGATACGGAAGGGCTTGGCGACATAGTCGTTCGCGCCGGCGTCCAGCCCCCGCACCACGTCCGTCTCTTCGTCCGAACCGGTCAGGATGATGATCGGAATCCGCTTCCCCTGCCGCCGCAGTTCGGCGCAGAAATCGCGGCCGTCACCGTCGGGCAGCGTCACATCCAGGATGATCGCGTCGAACCGGGCGCCCGCCGCATTGAGCTTCTCCCAGGCATCGGCAACCGATTCGGCCTCGATCGCCTGGAACTCTCCCTCCAGCTGCAATTGTTCGACGAGCATATGACGTAACGTCTGATCGTCATCCACTATCAGAATGGGACGCGCACCTGCCATCGAACCCTCTTTAATTTTGACCGGGCCCCATTCACGCGGGGCCGGCATCTTTATCCTATATCATTCCCAGGACGGAAACGGCAGCATCCGGGCCAGCCGACACGACACCTCACTCACCATCCCGGTCACATTGCCCTATCCAGACCTCAGGCCCGACAGTCTAAAACCGATTCAGGGCAAAAAGCGATCCAGTTGGAGCGATTCATGATACGCGCGTTGCTAAAAACAAATACAGGGTCCGACGCACGCCTGCATTGCATGGGCGAGGAAATCCCGGCCATCATCGGCGCCGCCGGAATCCGCGTCCATAAGCAGGAAGGCGACCACGCGACCCCGGCCGGCGTGCTGAAGCTGCGGCGGGTCCTGTATCGCGCGGATCGGGTCGCCGCGCCTGCCAGCCATCTTCCGGTCGAACCGCTGGCACCGAATGACGGCTGGTGCGACGACCCCACCCATGCCGATTACAACCGCCCGGTCACGCTGCCACACCCCGCCCGCCACGAGCGCATGTGGCGCGATGATGATGTTTACAATATCGTGATCGTCCTGGGCTACAACGATTCCCCGCCGGTGCCCGACCGAGGGTCGGCAATCTTCCTGCACCTCCAATCCCCCGACCGGCGTCCCACCGAAGGCTGCATCGCCCTGCACGAGTCGGACCTGCGCCGCCTGCTGGCGGCCGGCCTGTCGGAAATCGACGTCCCGCCGCCCGGCTGAGGGCACAGTACCCTCGGCCCGCATTCCAGTCAGGCGCTCAGGCCAGCGCGGTCTGTTCCGGCGGCGCTGGCGGCTCCATGACCACGTCGATGTCGCCGGTCATCGGTTCCACCGGCGTCGCATCCTCGGCCGAACAGATCCAGATCGCAGTCCCCTTGCGAACAGTCAGGATCACCAGCCGGTTGCCGTCGGCCGAACCCGACGATCCCGCCGGCGCCCCGCCCGACGGGGCCGGTACGGGGGGCATGGCACGAAAACGCCATCCGCGTTCGAACAGCGTTTCGAACAGCGTGAAATTCCACGCCGGCTCCCCCAGCACCCTTCCGCGCGAATCGCGGCTCAATCCGCGATACAGATCCAGCCGGGCCACGCCCGGACTGACCTGAAACACGCGCTGGCGCCCGAAATCGGGGGCCAGCCGGGCGCAGACCAACCCGTTATAGATCGCATCGGGCGTAGCGGCGATCAGATAGTCGGCCGGGCGTTCCTCCAGGCTCTCCATCCCCTCGTCGGACAGCAGCTCCGCCCGCAAGGTGGGAATGCCCGCACGCGTCGCCGCCGTCAGCGCGCCGGCATAGGTATCCACCAGCACGACCGGGCAGCCGAGCCGATGCATCACCCCCGCCAGGTCGGTAGACCAGGCGCTGGCGCCGACGATCGCCAGCGCAGGGTCGTCCGACAGGGTCAGGCGCAGGGCGCGGGCGACCGGGCGAAGGGAAAAGCCATGCAGGATCATGGTCGTCGCGATCAGGGCGAACACGCCCGGCATCACCAGGTCCGCGCTGGGATAACCGGCGTCGCTCAGTTGCAGGCCCGCCGCCCCCGCCACGGCGGCGGCAACGATACCGCGCGGCGCGATCCAGCCAACGAACAGCCGCTCCTGCCATGACAGGCCCGAGCGCACCGTAGACAGGAAAATGCCGACAGGGCGTACCACGAACAGCACCGTCAGCGTCATGGCCACGATCGGCAGGGACAGGCGGGCCAGTACCTCGCGATGCAGGTCGGCCGTCAGCATGACGAACAGGCAGGACACAACCAGCACGCCCAGCGACTCCTTGATACGGCGCAGCTCGCTCATGCCCAGCACATGCAGGTTCGCCAGTGCCATGCCGAAGACGGTGGCCGCCATCAGACCCGCGCCCTCCATGAAGAAATTGCAGATGGCGAAAACGCTCATCGCCAAGGTCAGGATGATGGGGATCCGCAGAATTTCAGGGATGAGATCTCGGCGGGACAGGAATCGCACCAGCACCGCCGGGAAAATGCCGCAGCCCACCCCCATCATGGTGGCAAACAGCAGATGCGGCACGATTTCCGCCACGAACATACCCGAATGCCGGTTGCCCAGGATCATCAGGAATTCCAGGACCAGCGTCGCCAGAATGGCACCGACCGGGTCGTTCAGGATCGCCTCCCACCGCAGGAAGGCCGCCACCCTTGGGCGCAGCTTGGTATGACGCAGCAACGGCAGGACCACCGTGGGCCCGGTGACCACGATGATGGCGCCGAACAGCCAGGAGGCGCCCCAATGCAGATGCCCGACAAAATGGGCCGCAAGCGTCCCCAGGACCAGATTGATCGGCAGGGCCACCACCGTCAGGCGCAGCACCCCCTCGCCGGCGGCACGCCACTGGCGGAAATCCAGCCCCAGCCCCCCCTCGAACACGATGAAGGCCACAGCCAGCGAGACCATCGGGTGGAAATAACGCCCGATCGCGGCCGACGGATGCAGCAGATTCAGCCCGGGACCATAGATCAGACCCAACGCGAACAGCAGGACGATGGCAGGCAGCCGAAAGCGCCAGGCAATCCACTGGGCGCCGATGCCGCCGCCCAGCACACACAAGATCCCAATGGCCAGATTTTCCTGCATGCACCTATCCCGGACTGGTAGCTCGAAGAGCCGCAAGGTACCAGAATACGTCGTGCGATGTCAGGGCGATAGAACGCCGCCCCGACACCTTGCAGGAAATCAGTCCACCCGTTCCAGAACGGCAGCGAAGAAACCGTCCGTGCCGTGCCGCAGCGGCGACACCGCGATCATGCCATCCTGCATCAGATCGGCCGGCAGGCCGCAATCGGGCTCGGGCCCCGCGCGCCGAAACTGCGGCGACGCCGCCAGAAACGACGCAATCCGCTCCTGGTTTTCCTCGCGCAGCACCGAACAGGTAGCATAGATCAGCCGCCCGCCCGGCCGAACCAGCGTGGCGGCCATCGACAGGATCTCGGCCTGCTTGGCCGTCAGTTCCTCCAGATCCCGCTCAGTCAGGCGCAGCCGCGCATCCGGATTGCGACGCCATGTGCCGGTTCCGGTGCAGGGTGCATCGACCAGCACCCGGTCGAAACTCCCGGCCCGGCGCCGCGCCCAGCGGTCACCCGGCACCAGCAGATGCCGTTCCGCATTATGGACCCCTGCCCGGCGCAAGCGGCGCACCGCACCCTCCAGCCGGGGCTCCGAAACATCGCACGCCACGATATGGCCGCGATTCTGCATGGTCATGGCCATGCCCAGCGTTTTGCCGGCGGCACCCGCGCAGTAATCCAGCACGCGCATACCCGGCCGTGCATCGGCCGCCGCCACCACGATCTGGCTGCCTTCGTCCTGGATTTCCACCAGCCCGGCCTTGAAGGCCGCCGTCGCCGTAATCGGCTGCCGCCCCGGCACACGCAGCCCCCAGGGGGAAAGATCGGTCTCCTCGGCGTGGATGCCTTCTTCCGCCAGCAGGCGTGCCGCCTCCCCGCGTGTCGTCTTCAGCAGATTGACCCGCAGGTCCAGCGTCGCTTCGCCCGCCAGCGCGGAGACCTCGGCCTCCAGCGCGGAACCGAACGTTTCGGCCAGTCGCGGCAGCAGCCAGTCCGGCACTTCCAGCCGAACCGCCTGCGGCATCGCGGGATCGGCCAGCGCCTGGCCGCGCAGCCGCGCCGCCAGATCCTGCTCCGCCGATGTCAGCGGTGCCGGCCCATACCGGTCGCCCGAAAACAGGGCCCCAGGCGCCTCACCCGGCCGGGGGATCAACTGCATGGCGGCGATCAACCGTGTGCGCGGGGTGGCCGGCGCGCCTGCCTGCTCCAGCCACCAGCCGATATGGCGCCAGTGCCGCAGCACGGCCCAGACCCGCTCGGACACGGCGCGGCGGTCCCCGCCGCCGATATAGCGGCGCTCCCGAAAGAAGGCATTGGCAACGGCGTCGGCGGGGCGACGCGGCGTCACCTCCATCTCCGACAGCAGATCGATGGCGGCAGCAAGCCGCGCGCTGGGCGTCATACTCGTCCTGTCAGTCGAAGATGGCGGTCGATGGGATCAGTCGCGCCGATAGTTCGGCGCTTCACGCGTAATCGCCACATCATGGACATGGCTCTCGCGCAGGCCCGCCCCGGTAATCCGGCGGAAGCGCGCACGCACCTGAAGGTCGGCCACCGTCGCCGAGCCGGTATAGCCCATGCCGGCCCGCAGCCCCCCGACCAGCTGATGCACCACGGCATCCATGCCGCCCTTGAAGGCAACGCGCCCTTCAATCCCCTCGGGGACCATCTTGTGGGTTTCCTTGATTTCCTGCTGGAAATAACGGTCGGCCGAACCCCGCGCCATGGCGCCCAGGCTGCCCATGCCGCGATAGGATTTGTACGAGCGTCCTTCGTACAGAAACACCTCGCCCGGTGCCTCGGCAGTGCCGGCCAGCAGCGAACCGACCATCACGACATCGGCCCCGGCACCGATCGCCTTGACGATATCGCCCGAAGTGCGGATGCCGCCATCGGCGATCACCGGAATGTCGCGCTCATGACAGGCCGCCGCCGTTTCCAGCACCGCGGTGAACTGCGGCACGCCTACGCCGGCGACGACGCGGGTGGTGCAGATCGAACCCGGACCGATCCCCACCTTCACGCAATCGGCGCCGGCCTCGATCAGGGCGATGGCAGCTTCCGGCGTCGCAACGTTACCCGCAACCACCTGAATCCGGTCGTCGAACGCCTTGACCCGCGCCACAGCCTCCATCACCCCGGCCGAGTGGCCATGGGCGGTATCGACAACCACGACATCCACCCCGGCCTCGATCAGCGCACGGGCACGCTTGAAGCCGTCTTCGCCCACACCGGTCGCGGCGGCGCAGCGCAGGCGCCCCATCTCGTCCTTGTTGGCCAGCGGGTAGAGGACCGCCTTTTCCATGTCCTTGACGGTAATCAGCCCGATGCAACGATTTTCATCATCGACCACCAGCAGCTTCTCGATCCGGCGACGGTGGAGAAGCTGGCGCGCCTCTTCCCGGCCGACATCGGCGCGCACGGTCACCAGATTGTCGCGCGTCATCAGTTCGTCGACGCGCTGGTTCGGGTCGGTGGCGAAGCGCACGTCGCGATTGGTCAGAACGCCTACCAGCCGCTTGGTGTCGCGCTCGATCACCGGCAGGCCGCTGATGCCGTGGCGCGTCATGATGGCATTGACGTCAGCCAGGGTCTGGTCGGGCCACACCGTCACCGGATTGACCACCATGCCCGATTCGTAGCGCTTGACGCGCCGGACATGCTCGGCCTGCTCGTCGATCGTGAGGTTCTTGTGGATCACGCCCATGCCGCCCTGCTGGGCCATGGCGATGGCCATCGCGTCCTCGGTCACCGTATCCATCGCCGCCGAGATCAGCGGAATGTTCAAGCCGATGCGGCGCGTCAGGCGGCTGCTGGTGGATGTCTGGCCAGGCAGCACCCGCGATTCCGCAGGAACAACCAGGACGTCGTCGAATGCCAGGGCCTCGCGAATGCGCTCCTCGACACGGGACACGGAAAGCGGATGGCTGGGGGAAGACATCGTGCAGGAACCTCATCTACCGTTGCAGGGGTCCCAGTGCCTCGGGTACCCGACCGTTGGCGCTTCCACATAAGATGCGAATCGGATCGTGGCAAGAAAAAGGAGAGCAGGAACGGCATGAGAGCGAACAGAACCGTCTATCTGGCCGGCGATCTGGTCTTTCGCCCCAGCGCGATCGCGATTTTCGACCGGCTGCGCGCGCTGTGCCGGCAGGTGGGGCTGGAGGGCCTCGCCCCTTTCGACGGCCAGGCCGGCATCGAATCGCTGCCTCCGGGACTGGACACGATCCTGAAGATCGTGACTGTCGACCGCGACCTGATGGACCGATGCGCCGGCGGCATCTTCTGCCTCGATCCCTTCCGCCGTGCCGCGGACATGGACCCCGGCACGGCGGTGGAAATCGGCTACATGATGGCGCAGGGCAAACCCCTTGCCGGCTATACGACCGACGGCCGTCCCTACCCCGAGAAGGTCGCCGCCTACCGCAAGGCGGCGTGGAACGACACGCTGCGTCCGCGCATCACCCCGGACGCACCGGTCGGATCGGGTGCGATGGAGGATTCGGACGGCATCCTGGCCCATTCAGACGGCATGGTGCAGAACGGCATGACCGAGGGCTTCATCCGCCTGTCCGGCGGCATGGTCGCCGTGCATGACGATTTCTACCAGGCCTTCGCCCTCGCAGCCGCCGACATGGCGCGTCGCCTGCCCTGAATACGCGGACGGCGCGCCGTTACCGGCGATTTGTAGCGCAGGCAATGGCCCGCGCCCATATCTGGGTCCGCACCGCCGGCAGGTCGGTGGTGCTCAGCGCGTGGCCGCGCTGGGCATGGACCTCTTCCGCCGTGAAGGCCATCGTGCCCGGCGGGGTGCTGCGGCCGCCGAGGTCGAACAGGACGAAATTCATCACCTGCGCCATCAGCGCGTCATCGCGGATCAGCGACATCGAAACGCCGGGCACCGTCAACAGATAGGCCCGTCCTTCCGGCGTACAGCTCAGCGTGCCGATCCGGTCGCGCAGGGTCGGAATATAGGTCTGCCCCGACTGCCCCTCGATCCCGTGGCAGCCACCGCATTTTTCCAGATAGGTGGTGCGTGTCCGGTCCAGCGCCAGCGCGCCCTGCCCCGACATCATCAGGCCGGCCATGACGACAATCGCCATGGCCGGCCCGGTTACGCGGACAAAACGCCCGTACGCCTCAGGGGAGCGGATGCGCTGCATTCAATTCCTTCCGGGCCGCCGCCACACCCGAGGACGGCATCGGCGCGGCGCGCGCGGCCGCCACATCGGCCGGCGTGATGACCGGTGCCGGCTTGGTGCTGCCCAGCGATGACAGATAGGTCAGGATCGCCGCCACATCGTCATCCGACAGGCTCTTGAAGCTGGGCATGAACCCGACATAGGTCGCGCCAGCGGCGTCGATCGAACCGGCCAGGCCGTTCATCAGCACGGCGGTGACATATTTCTTGCCTTCGGGGGTCGAGGCGATCTTGTCGATCCGATTCGCCAGCGGGGGGAACTGGCCCGGCGCGCCGACGCCACCGCCCTGGTGGCAGATGCCGCAATTGGCACCGTAGAGCGCCTGGCCATCGGGCGCGGCAAAAGCCGGAGTCGCGGCGCCCAGACACAGGGCCAAGGTAAGGATCTTCTTCATTCGGCGGTTCCTACAATCACAGCGGTCGAACAATTATAAAGAAGCGAACCGGTCCCGAAACACCAGATGATGTCGTTGTTGGCCTGCGGACGATATGTCGGCAGGTCACCATCGGAGCCCAGGCAGTTCTGCTCGTTGCAGGCGTCCTGCCCGCAGCAATCGCGATAGGCGATCAGATACGAGCGGCGGTCCTGCGGGTTGAAACATGTGCCGATCCACGAGGTCGGCGACGGGTGCGTCCCCGGCGGGCAGCTATGAACGCCACCGCCACAGGTGGTGCATAGATTGCCGTCGATGGCGCAATAGCGCCAGTAATCGCACTTCGTGTCGTCCTTGGCCTGCGCCTTCGCCGCAAACGGCGACGGTGCGGCAGGCGCCGCGGCGCGTGCGTCTCGCCGCCAGACCGGCAGCAGCGGAAAGGCCGGAACGGCGGCAGCCCAACCGCCCAGCCGCGCGAGCGCACTGCGACGCGAGGAACGGCCGGCCAGATAGCGGGCAAGCCGTTCGGCCACGGTGTCGAGGCCGTTCCGCATCGCGCCGACGGCCCCCCTGTCTTCAGGATCGGGCATATCGTTTCTCCGTCACGCAGGGATCATTCCGGGGGCTCATTCTCCGGGAGCAGCCGTAAAGATCAGCGCATCGCCCAGCGCCCCGATCTTGCGCACAGGCTTGCCGTCGGCACCGTCCAGCACCATCAGGTCACCGGCTTCATCCGTCAGCATGATCCGCGACTGCGCGTCCTGGGTCACACCCACCATCATGCTGCGGGCAGCCAGCGGAATGCGCCGCACCAGCCGGTGCGTCTTCAGGTCCAGCTCCCACAATTCGGAGCCGGCATCCTTGTGCGTCCAGAAGGTGCCCTTGTGCATCAGCACGAACAGATGCGAATCGCGGGCCCGCAGCGCCGCGAGCTGCCATCCGCCCGGCCGCCACGTCACCTCGAACGGGGCACGGGCATCCGACGCCGCCTTCAGGCCGGCCGCTTCCTGGATCGACCAGGGCTTGGCGATGCTGGATTGCGCGCCCAGCGTCGCCTCGTAGATCAGGCCGCTATAGGACATGAACCAGACATGGCCGCTCGCCGCGATCTCCGGACTGTGCTCGAAGACCGGATCGCGATCCGGCACGAAAAACGGCGGGGTCCGCGTCAGGGCCGGCGTGCCCTTGGCATCCATCCGCACATTGGCCAGCGACCCGTCGCCGCAGATCGAGGAAAAACCGGCATTGCCCCAAGGATAGATCAGCGCGCAGCCCGGCACGTCCACCGTCCGCACAACCGACTTCAGACCTGTGTCATAGACATGGACCGCATTGGTCGGGCTGGAATCGTAGACATAGACATAGTGCCCGTCGGCACCGATCGCCATGTCGGGCTTCTTCGGCGTGATCAGCGCGCGGCCCGGCAGGTCGATATCCGCCACCTGCTCCAGCGTGCGCGGATCATACGCCGCCAGCATATCGTGGCGCTTGCCGCGATTGCCCCGCTCCCATGTCGTCTCGGCAACATAGAATGCCTTGCCCGCCGGATCGGCCACCATGTTGGCGTTATAGGCAGCCTGCACCATCCCCAGCAGCCGGCCGGTATCGAGGTCCACGACATAGACCCGTCCATCCTTGCTGTGGCGATAGACCGCATCCTCCACCAGGACCCGGTGCGGACCACCGGGAGGCAGCCTGACGATATCACTTTCCTCGGTCTGCAGGATCGGCTCGGCGGCCCGGGCCGGCCCCTGTACCGCGAGGAGCGTCACAACGGAAGCGGCTGCCAGGGCACGCGAAACGCGCCGGGTGGCGCGAGACCGCCGATCAGCCAGCATGCGACCGTCGGCTCCACGAAGGAAGTATCATGTTCATCCAGCCAACCCTGTTGTTCGCGACACCAGACCCGAACCGCGATTCGGAAGCCCGGCGGCAGAGCGGATACCGCCTGCCATCCAGTTTGATGTTCTTTCGATACAAATTTTCGGGCAGGCTGCCTAGCCTTCCACTTTGGAAAAATCGCAAGTGAATTTCAGAAATTCCGATACTGACGAAATAATATTATAGCGTACGGCAAAAACTGGACCGAACCTACACATTCGGCACCTTGTTACGACGGGCCTGCACTGTGAGTCGCCAACACACTGCCCGTCTGCGCATCCACCTCCTGCAGAACGACGCCATACCCCCACAGCGAGGCAAGATAGTCCAGCGTCTGGCGTGCATCACCGGCCTGGAGCAACTGGCCGGCCCGGGTGCGATGCTCCAGCTTCAGCGTGCGGTCGCCCAGCAGGTCCACATCGACGATTTCGATCTCGGTATAGAACGTCCCGGGATCATAGACGCGTGCCAGGCTGCGGCGGATATCGCGATATCCGGCCTCATCATGAATGGCGTCGACCAGCAGATAAGGCTGGGCGGTATCGTCGCTGAGACGGAACATGCGGAAATCGCGGATCACCTTGGGCGAGAGGAATTGCTGGATGAAGCTCTCATCCCGATATTCGGCCCAGGCATGGCGCAGCGTGCCGATTGCATCCCCATTGCCCGCGATATCGGGAAACCATTCCCGATCCTCGGCGGTCGGCTCGGTGCAGATCCGCACGATGTCGGTCATCATGGCATAGCCCAGCGCATAGGGATTGAACGACGCCCCTCCCCCCGCGTCGAAGCCCGGCTGGCTGATCACGTTCGACGTCGAATGAATGACCTCAAGATAGGCCGCGTCGTCGATCCGCCCCAGTTCGTGCAGGCGCCGCATGATGTAGACATGCACCCAGGTGGCGCAGCCCTCGTTCATCATCTTCACCTGGGGCTGCGGATAGAAATATTGCGCGATCATCCGTACGATGCGGATGATCTCCCGCTCCCAGGGGGCCAGGCGCGGCGCATTCTTCTCCAGGAAATAGAGCAGGTTTTCCTCGGGCAGCCCCAGAAGCCGGCGTGCATGGGCCCCTTCCGCCGTTCCCGCCGCATCGCCGGCCTCGGTGGGCAGGGTGCGCCACAGGTCGTTGAAGACGCTGTCCTCGTACGCCCGCCGCTCTTTCGCGCGCTGCTGCTCGGCCTTCAGATCCAGCTTGCGGGCACCCGAATGCCGGTTGACCCCCTGGTTCTGCAGGGCATGGGCCGCATCCAGCACGCGCTCCACCGCCCGCAATCCATGCCGTTCCTCGCACCGGGCAATGTAGCCACGGGCAAATTCCAGATAGTCCAGAATGTCCGACGGGTCCGTCCACTCCCGGAACAACCTGTTATTGCGAAAGAAATGGTTATGGCCGAATGCGGCATGCGCAATCACCAGCGCCTGCATCGTCGCCGAGTTTTCCTCCATCAGATAGCTGATGCAGGGATCGGAATTGATGACGACCTCATAGGCCAGCCCCATCAGCCCGCGCCGGTAGGCATTCTCATGCCCGATAAAGCGCTTGCCGAACGACCAGTGCTTGTATCCTACCGGCATGCCATGCGCGGTGTAGACATCGAGCATCTGCTCCGAGGTGATGATCTCCACGCGGTTGGTGTAGATCTCCAGCCCCAGCTCACGGGTCGCAATCTCCTCGATCGCGTCATAGCAATCGCGGATGATCTGGAAATTCCAGTCATTGCCGGAATAGAGCAGCCCCCCGGACCGGGCCGGAGAGCCGCCCCCTGATACGATCTGGTCCATCAAGCCTCCGCCGAATGGTGCTGACGGGAAAACAGGTCGCGGAAGACCGGGAAAATCTCCTTGCGGTCGCCGACCTGACGGATCGCCAGATGATCGTTCTCATCGGCGATGGCGCGATAGCTGCGCCATAGATCCGTCTCGCCGCGGATCACCGCCCCCGACCCCGTGATTTCGATATAGGCATAATATTGCACCGCCGGCAGGATATCGTCCCGCAACAGGCTGGCGGTGCGCGCGGTGTCGGACGACGCGTTGTCGCCGTCCGATGCCTGGGCGACATAGATATTCCAGTTGGCCGACGGAAAACGCTCCCGCTGGATGGTATGCATCAGTTCCAGCGCCGACGAGACGATGGTGCCGCCCGTGCGCGGATCGTGGAAGAACGCATCCTCATCCACTTCCTCGGCGCTTTCGGCATGGCGGATGAAAACGATTTCGACCTTCTTGTACCGCCGCTCCAGAAACACATGCAGCAGCAGGAAGAACTGCTTCGCCAGATCCTTCATCCGCTCGGTCATCGAACCCGAGACATCCATGATGCAGAACATCACCGCCCGCGTCGCCGGCTGCGGCATGATGGTATAGCGCCGGAAGCGCAGATCGACCGGATCGACCCATGGAATCCGCGCCAGCCGCTGGCGCAGCGTGCCGCGCCGTTCGCGCAGCCCCTCCAGTTCCTCCAGATCCTCCGCCGAGGCCGGACGGAGGGCCTCCAGTTCGGCGATACGTTCCTCGACCTCCTGCAATTCCGCCGGCTTGGGCCGGCCCAGCCCCAGGCGCCGCGCGATCGAGCGCCGCATCGTCCGCCCCAGATCCAGATGCGACGGCGCACCCTCGTTGCTGAGGCCGGAACGGGCGGGCACCCCGTTTTCGGTGGTGGAGATCTCGCGCTTCAGCAGGTCCGGCAATTCCAGGTCGTCGAAGAACAGGTCCAGGAATTCGTCCCGGCTCAGCACGAAGCGAAAGGAATCCTCTCCCCCGCCACTCTCGCCGGCCTGCCCGGCCCCGGAGCCCTGCCCGCCAGCCCCAGCCGGCGGCCGTTGCAGCCGGTCTCCGCGCGAGAATTCGCGGTTACCGGTCAGCACGATCTCGCGCACGCCCTCGGAAAAGACGCGATGCAGCGAGGGTTCATGCAGCGAATCCGACGGGACCGAGACCGCGTTACCCTGCCCCACCTCCCGGATCCTGCCGCGCGCCACCGCGTCCCGTACCGCCGTCTGCACGGCCGAGCGAGCCCGCTGCAGCACGCGCCGCCGGTTTTCGAGGTTTTTCCCATGGGGATTGGGACGTCTGTCAATGATATCCACTGGCCGGCACCATTCCGTTCAGAGGCGGTTTCAAAACTGCTGATGCTGCGTCAGGAGCGGGCCGCTACAGATCGCGTCCGAAGAAGGTTTTCGCGCATCGAAGCGGAGCGGCCTTGCCGGCCGGTCACCGCGAGGCGGGAAAAACACGCCCAGGACTCGCCTGTAGCGGCGCCTTGGCAACAGCGCCTCAGGCGGATTGCTTCACCCGCATGTACCACTCAACGAGTCGGCGGACCTGGCGTTCCGTATAACCGCGCGAGACCATCCGCTCGACGAACTCGTCATGCTTGCGCTCGGTCTCGCCGTCCTTCTTGGAACCGAAGCTGATGACGGGCAGCAGATCCTCGACCTGGCTGAACATCCGCTTCTCGATCACGTCGCGGATCTTCTCATAGGACGTCCAGGACGGGTTGCGCCCGCCATTGCCCGCCCGCGCGCGGAGCGAGAACTTCACCACCTCGTTGCGGAAATCCTTGGGGTTGGCGATCCCCGCAGGCTTCTCGATCTTGGTCAGTTCGGCGTTCAGCAACTCGCGATTGAGCATCTGCCCGGTGTCGGGGTCCTTGAAATCCTGGTCCTCGATCCAGGCGTCGGCATAGTCCAGATAGCGGTCGAACAGGTTCTGGCCGTAATCGTTATAGCTCTCCAGATAGGCCTTCTGGATCTCGTGCCCCAGGAATTCGGCATAGCGCCCGGCCAGTTCCGATTTCAGCGTCGCCAGATAGTTCGCCTCGATGTCCGTCGGGAACTGCTCCCGCCGCACCGCCTGTTCCAGCACGTACATCAGATGCACCGGATCGGCGGAAATCTCGGAAGAATCATGGTTGAAGGTCGCGGACAGCACCTTGTACGCGAAGCGGGTGGAAATACCGTCCATCCCTTCATCCACCCCGGCGGCGTCGCGATATTCCTGCATCGTGCGGGCTTTGGGGTCGGTCTCGCGGATATTCTCGCCGTCATAGACGCGCATCTTGGCGAACTGTGTGGAGTTCGGGTGCGGCTTCAGCCGCGACAGGACCGCGAAACGGGCCAGCATTTCCAGCGTATTGGGCGCGCAGGGTGCGTTCGCCAGGCTGGAGGACTGGACCAGCTTCTCATAGATCTTCGTCTCCTCCGCCACCCGCAGGCAATAGGGCACCTTGATGACGCAGACCCGGTCCAGAAAAGCTTCGTTGGTGCGATTATTGCGGAAGCTCTGCCACTCGGCCTCGTTCGAATGGGCCAGGATCACGCCGGTGAACGGAATGCTGCCGATATTCTCGGTCCCGACATAATTGCCCTCCTGCGTCGCCGTCAGCAGCGGGTGCAGCATCTTGATCGGCGCCTTGAACATCTCGACGAATTCCAGCAGCCCCTGGTTCGCCCGGTTCAGGCCGCCCGAAAAGCTGTAGGCATCGGGGTCGTTCTGGCTGAAATGCTCCAACTGCCGGATATCGACCTTGCCCACCAGCGCCGACACGTCCTGGTTGTTGTCATCGCCGGGTTCGGTCTTCGCGATCGCGATCTGGCGCAGCCGGGACGGATGGACCTTGATGACGGAAAAGCGCGACAGGTCGCCATCGAATTCCTCCAGCCGCTTCAGCGCCCACGGGCTGGCGACACCGCCCAGCAGCCGGCGCGGAATGCCGTACCGCTCCTGCAGGGCATCGCCCATCCGGTCGGGGTCGAACAGGCCCAGCGGGCTTTCGAAGACGGGGCTGACATGCCGCCCGGCCTTCAGCACATAGATCGGCTCCTTCTCCATCAGGGCCTTCAGCCGTTCGCCCAGGGACGATTTGCCGCCGCCCACCGGGCCGAGCAGATAGAGGATCTGCTTGCGCTCCTCGAGCCCCTGCGCCGCATGCCGGAAGAAGCCCACGATCTGCTCGATCGTCTCTTCCATGCCGTAGAAATCGGAGAAGGCCGGATAGATCCGCAGGGTACGGTTCATGAAGATGCGCGACAGGCGCGGATCGCGCGAGGTATCGACGCTCCTCGGTTCGCCGATCGCCTTCAGCATGCGCTCCGCCGCGGTTGCATAGCACGACGGATCGGTACGGCAGGCTTCAAGATAGTCGGACAGGCTCATCTCGATTTCGCGACGCTGATCGCGCATCGCAGTGGCCAGAGAAAACACATTGAAATCAGAAACCATCCTGGGAAGTCTCCGAACCGGCGCCAGAATCCGTCATTCTTCTGGACGACCATGCACCATGGATACGCATCTCTTCCGGGGAGCGGCCCCCGGAGCGGGAAAAACCGTCAGTCCTGTCGGCTCTGCAATCGGCTGTCCAACACACATTCCCCCTTGCTGTCTGGCCCATTTAGAGGCAGATAGGCACGCTGCCGCCCCAGACAAGGGCGACTGGCATATGGTGGAATCGCAGTCAGGTATCGCGCTGCGAGATCCCGGGCCGTCAACTTCGAGGCTATCGCTCCCCGCCTTCGGGATTCAACCTAAATCGCGTGCGCTCCGGAAACACACACCCGGACAGCAGGGGTTTTCAGAACAACCGGGTGCCCTTCCCCCCGCAATCGCGGATCAGCAAAAAGGCACGCGCAGGCCGTCAAAGGCGGCTTCCACCCCCTCCGGCAGGTTGTCGCGCATCCAGGCCCAATCCATGTCGGTGCCCATATGCGTCAGGATCACGCGGCGCGGCATCAGGCGGGCGCGCCATTCCAGCACCCGGTCCAGCCATGCATGGGCGTTATGGGGCGAGAACCGCTGGAAGCAATCCACCAGCCACGTCTCCACCCCCGCCAAGGCGGCGAACGCCTCCTCGGGCAGGTCGACGACGTCGGTGGAGTAGGCAATCGTCCCGCATCGCACGCCCAGCGACAGCGTGCGGCCGTGGATCTGTTCGAACAGCGTCAGGCGCAGCCCTGCGATGTCGACCGTCTGGCCGGCATGCACCTCCCGCGGCACCACGACGGGGCGATAGAAGCCGGGCGGCGACCACGGGCGGAAGGCATAGTTGAACCGCGCCTCCAGATCCGCCAGCACGGGCGGCGTGGCCAGCACCGGCAGGGGCCGGTCGATCGCCCGGTTGATCGCCCGGACCTCGTCCAGCCCCGCGATATGGTCGGAATGGGCATGGGTGTAGAGAATCGCATCGAACCGGTCGATGCCCTGCGCCAGCAACTGCGCGCGCAGGTCGGGGCCGGTATCGATCAGCACCGCCTGCCCGTCATCGCCCCTCAGCAGGACCGATGCACGCGTCCGGCAATTGCGGGGTTCCGCCGGATCGCAGATCCCCCAGTCGCCCCGCCCGTCCGGCCCGCCGATCATCGGCACGCCGGCCGAGCCGCCGCATCCCAGGACGACCAGTTCCATCGCTCAGGCTGCCCGGCTGAACAGACGGTGGAAATTGGCGGTGGTGAGGTCCGCCAGTTGCTCCGGGTCCATGCCGCGCTCTTCGGCCAGGCGCAGCGCCGTATGGGCGACCAGCGCCGGCTCGTTACGCTTGCCGCGCCGTGGCACCGGGGCAAGGTACGGCGAATCGGTCTCGACCAGCAGCCGGTCCCCGGGGATGTCCCGCGCGATCGCACGCAGCGCGTCGGAGCGCGGAAAGGTCAGGATTCCCGAGAAGCTGATATACCCCCCCAGCTCCAACCCCACCCGCGCCAGATCTGGCCCGGATGCAAAGCAATGCAGCAGGAAACGGAACGGCCCGTTTGTCTCGACCTCGTCGCGCAGGATCGCGGCAACGTCCGAATCGGCCTCGCGCGCATGGATGACCAGCGGCAGGTCCATCCGTCGCGCCGCCGCGATATGGGCGCGGAAGCGCGCCTGCTGCAACGGGCGCACGCCTTCCGCGCCATGGAAATAATCCAGCCCGCTCTCGCCGATCCCCACCACGCGTGCATCGTCGGCCAGGGCGATAATGCCCTCGGCATCGGCAACCTCGCATTCCTCGACATGGTCTGGATGGGTGCCGACCGTGCACCACACCCGCACTTCCGGCCGGTCGAAACGGGTCAGGTCCTTCTGCTGCTGCGCGCGCGACAGGCGGGTACCGATCGTCACCATCCCGCCGACCCCCGCCGCGCGGGCCCGCTCCAGCAGGCTCGGGATCTCGTCGTCGGTGAAATGGTCGAGATGGCAGTGGGAGTCGATCAGCGCACTCATTGCGCCGCTTCCTCCACATAACGCGGGAAAATCCCCTGCGGCGCCGGCAGGGCACGGCCCTCGGGCAGCGGGCGCTCCAGCGCGGCGAAATCGCGCTCGTCCTGCGCCACGCCCAACTGGGTCAGCAATGCGTCCATACTGCCGGGCATGTAGGGCTGGAGCATGGTGCCGATCACACGCAGCGCGTCCACCAGCACCCGCAGCACCACCGCCATCCGCTCGATGTCGGTCTTGCGCAGCGCCCACGGCGCCTGGTGGTCGATATAGGCGTTGCAGGCCCGGATCACGCGCCACACATCCTCCAGCGCGTCGGTCAGCGCATGGCGGTCGATATGCCCGTGCATCAGCGTCGGCAGCAGCGATGCCTGCGCCAGCAGCGCATCATCGGCCTCGGTCCGCACGCCCTGCGCCGGCAGCACGCCGCCGCAATTGCGCGCCACCTGCGTCAGGGTGCGCTGGGCGAGGTTGCCCAGATCGTTCGCCAGTTCGACATTCAGCCGGTTGATGATGGCCCGGCGGCTGAGGTCGCTATCGCCGCCGAACGGCATTTCACGCATCAGGAAGAAGCGCAGCGGATCGACGCCGAACTGCGCCACCAGGTCGCGCGGGTCGACGACATTGCCCAGCGACTTGCTCATCTTCTCGCCCTCGATGGTCCACCACCCATGCGAGAACACGCATGCCGGCAGCTCCAGCCCGGCGGCCATCAGCAGCGCGGGCCAGTAGACGGCGTGGAAGCGGACGATATCCTTGCCGACCAGATGCAGGTTGGCGGGCCAGAATCCGGCGCGGGGATTGTCCGCATCGGGGAAGCCGGTGGCCGACAGGTAATTGGCCAGCGCATCCACCCACACATACATCACATGGTCCGCATCGCCCGGCACCGGGATGCCCCAGCGGAAGCTGGTGCGGCTGATCGACAGGTCGCGCAGGCCCTGCCGCACGAAGCTGGCAACCTCGTTGCGCCGCGACGCGGGTTCGATGAAGCCGGGCCGGGTCTCGTACAGTTCCAGCAGCCGATCGGCGAAAGCCGACAGGCGGAAAAAATAGGACGGCTCGCGCACCCATTCGACCGGCGCGCCGGTCGGCGCCACCTTCGTGCCGTCGGGGCGGGTGACGAGTTCGTCTTCATTGTAGAAGCTCTCGTCGCGCAGCGCGTACCAGCCCTCATACGCGCCCAGATAGATATGCCCGTTCGCCGCGATCCGCTCCCACAGCGCGGTCGCGCCGGCAATGTGCCGAGGCTCCGTCGTGCGGATGAAATCGTCGTACGAAACGTTCATCACATCGTACATCGCGCGGAAATCGGCCGAAACCTGGTCGGCGAAGGCAATCGGCGCCACGCCGGCGGCCTGGGCGGCCTGCTCGACCTTCTGCCCATGTTCGTCGGTGCCGGTCAGGAAGAAGACATCATGTCCCGCCAGCCGCTTGAAGCGCGCCATGACGTCGGCGGCGACGGAGGTATAGGCATGACCGATATGCGGCGCCCCGTTCACATAATAGATCGGTGTCGTGACGTAATAGCGCCCTGTCATCTTCCACTCACCAAAGTCAGGCCACTCAGCAGGGCCTGTTGTTTATCCAGATTGAACCGTTCCGTCTCGACCCGAAGGTCGGTCAGGCGACGCCACAGTTCCGCCATGCGGTGCGCCGGCAACGATCCGTCCGCATCCTCCCGGCCTCGCCCGTCTTGCAGGGCGAGGGCACGCGCGTGCTTCGATATGGCATCACACAACAGATCGAAGAAGACCGGGAAGCCATTTTCCCGCTTCAGCACGCTCTCGGCAATCTCGTACATCGCCCCCGCATCCGGCGGGCTCTCAAGCACCCGCGCCACCAGCGCGCCCAGTGCCGCGCCATCGCCCGCCAGCAGGGCCAGCGCGCGGCCGGGCGACCCATGGGCCAGCGGCGCCACCCGCGCGATATCCTCGGGCGGCACATCCGCCGCCACCCGGGTCAGCACGTCCCGCATCTGCGCCGCCTGCAACGGCTCCAGCCGCAGCGTGCGGCAGCGGCTGCGAATGGTCGGCAACAGGCGGCCGGGCGCGGCACAGGTCAGGATCAGGATCGCACGCGGCGGCGGCTCCTCCAGGATCTTGAGGATCGCGTTGGCCGCACTGCGATTCATGAACTCCGCGCCGTCCACGATCACGACGCGCCATCCATCCTCGGCCGCCGTCCGGTGCAGGAACTGGCCGATCGGACGCACATCGTCGGCCACGATCTCGGCCCGCATCCGCTGGCGCTTCTCGTCCACGCCGCGCGCGATATAGAGCAGATCGGCATGGCTGCCGGCCGCGATCCGCCGCGCGGCGCTACTGTCCGCCCCGGTCGCCTTCAGCAGCACCCGCGCCATCCAGAAGGCGAAGCTCGCCTTGCCGATCCCTTCGGGGCCAGTCAGCAGCCAGGCATGATGCAGCCGCCCGGCGCCCCATGCCTCCTCGAAAGCGCGGCGGGCATCGTCATGCCCCACCGGTTCCTGGCCGTCGCGCGGCGTGGTACCCGCCATTCAGGCGGGTCCCGCCAGCCGCGCATCGACCCGTTGCGCGACATCCCGCGCGATCACCTCGGCCGGCCGGTCGGCGGACAGGCGCACGCACCGCCCGGCGTGGGTCCGGGCAATCGTCTCGAATCCCTCGGCCACCCGGGTATGGAACGCCTCGTCCGCCGCCTCGTAACGGTCGGACCGGCCACCGCGCGCATCCAGGCGCTGCCGGGCCCGCGCACGGTCCAGCGCCAGAACCAGCGTCAGGTCAGGCACCAGCCCGACCTGTGCCGTCAGCGCGTCGATCAGTCCGATCGTCGCAGGATCGCCCTGCCCGATCCCATAGCCCTGATAGGCCATGGTGGAATCGGCAAACCGGTCGCAGATCACCACCGCACCGCGTGCCAGCGCCGGCCGGATCAGCCGGTCCACATGGTCACACCGCGCGGCGAAATGAGCCAGGATCTCGGCCCGCAGCGACAGGTCATGCCCGCCGAACAGCAGAAAGTCACGCAGAGCCTCGGCGCCCGGCGTCCCACCCGGCTCGCGCGTGCGCACCACGTCGCACCCGCCAGCACGCAGATGCGCCTCCAGCAATGCGACCTGGGTGGATTTGCCGGCGCCCTCACCGCCTTCGAAGGTAATGAACAGACCCGACACCGGCTTCAGTGCCGGCCCAGTTTCTGGCCCAGCACCGTCGAGGCCCGCGCCAGCAGCCCCAGCCGCGGCACGGCCTGCCCGGCCACAAGCTGCATGCGGATATCGGGCAGGCCCGGATTGGTCAGCACCAGATCACCCAGCAACTGCCCCGCCGCCACCGGTGCCGCGACGGGCGCCTGATAATCCACCCCGATATGGACGCGCGTACGCCATCCATGCGGCAGCGTCATCACCACGTCCCGCGTCGCAACCAGCGGCACCGTCGGCTGGGTGCCCAGCCAGACAGGCGCCTGGTCCACGACATCGCCCTTGCGGAACAGGGTCGCATTCTCGAAGTTCGCGAACGTCCATTCCAGCAGCCGCTCGCCCTCATGCGCACGGGCGTTGCTCGACGGCATGCCGTTCAGCGCCAGAACCACGCGGTTGCCGCCCCGATCGGCGCTGGCACACAGCCCGAACCCGCCGGCATCGGTGTGACCGGTCTTCAGCCCGTCGGCCAGCCCCTTGTCCACCAGGACATTGCGATTACCCTGCGAGATCTTGTTGAAGCGGAAATCCTTCTCCGAGAAGAAGTGATAATATTCCGGGAAATCGCGGATCAGGCGCACCGCCACGGTCGCCACGTCACGGGCGCACATATAGTGGTTGTCGGCCGGCCAGCCGGTGGCATTCATGAAATGCGAATTGATCAGCCCGATCTTTCCGCCCACCTCGTTCATCTGGGCGACGAACTGCTCTTCGGACCCGGAAATACCTTCGGCCAGCACGATGCACGCGTCATTGCCGGACTGGATGACCATGCCCTGGATCAGGTCCTGCACAGGGATGCTCTCGCCCAGGGGCACGAACATCTTCGACCCCTGCATGCGCCACGCCTTCTCGCTGACCGGCAGCGCCTGGTCCAGCTTCAGGCGGCCCGATTTCAGCATGCTGAAGACGATATAGGCCGTCATCATCTTGGTCAGCGACGAGGGCGGCATGCGCTCGTCCGCCGCCTTTTCCAGCAGCACCGTGCCGGTCGTGACATCCACGATGCACGCCCAGCGGGCAACAGTATCGACCGGCCCGATCAGGCTGGCGGCCGGCGGCCCGGCCGGAGCCTGCGCCTGGTCCGGGCCGGATTCGTCATCCGATTGCGCGGCGGCCGGGGCGCTGGCGGCGCCATGGGCATGGCGCCGACGCGGCGCGGCAACCGCCAGAGAACCGGTGGCGGCCAGCAAGGCCGTCCCGGCCAGAAGAAACCTTCGGGTCTGCACGTTCATCCCTATTCGACGACGATCCGGGCGCCGGTCATTCCGTCGCCCAAAAGCTGGTCCAGCGCCCGATCCGCCCCGGCGACATTCATGAAGGGCCCGACATGGACCCTCCAGGCCGCCCGGCCATGATCCTGCACCGGTATCACCCGGCCACCGGTCCGCGCGGCGGCCACCTGGGCATAGCGCAGGGTGGAGAACGTTCCCGCATCCACCCACAACATTCCGCCCTGGACATATCCCTGCCGCACCTCAGGCGGCAGGTCGCGCATCAGCGCCGAAACATCGGCCGCCCCGACCGTGCCGGTCGGGGCCGAAACGATCGTCCCGCCGGTGCCCGGACGATCCAGCGATTCCGCGCGGATCTGGTGGACCGGCGCTGCCGCGACATCCAGATGCTGGCCGCCCGGCAGGGCCTCGGCCAGTTGCTCGTTCTCGGCCTCATGCCCGATGATCTCGACCCGCACCGGATTGGCGCCGATCCCCAGCAGGGCAGCCACGCGGGGCGTCAGGCCGATCAGCCGTCCGCGCGCTTCCGGCCCCCGATCGTTCAGGCGGATGCTCAGCTCCCGCCCATTCTCCAGATTGCGCACAGTCACGATCGCCGGCAGTTGCAGGGTGGCATGGCGGCCGGTCAGCGATTGCGGATCGTAATGCTCGCCGTCCGTGGTGACATAGGGCGTCTGGTCGGGGTCGGCGACTGCCAGCCCGGTCTGCCGATAGCCGAAATCCTCGCGCGGATACTGCCACACCCCGTCCATCTGGTAGGGCGCACCGACGACGTAATGCGGGTCGGCTGGCGGCAATGGCGGTTCGGCCCGATGACAGCCCGCCAGCCCGAGCACGGCCAGCATCACCGGAAAGGCACGGCGCGTCACGTGACGTCGCGGCCCAGCAGGCCAACGGCCAGCGCGTAGAAATCCGATGGGTTGTAGCGGCGGATCACCGAAAAATTGCGATAGACCATAAAGGCCTCGCCCCCCGGCCCATCCGGGCGGATCACCGCCCCGCGAATATCGCTGCGCGAAAACGCGCGTCCATCCGCCCTGCGCACGCCCTGCGCCATCCATTCTTCCAGGGTGCGCACATTGCCGCGCCCCAGTTCGGCCTGCGCCACCGTCGCGGGCACCGTGATCTCCTGCCCCCAGGGCTCGCCCGCCACCCAGCCGCAACGGGCCAGGTAATTGGCGATCGACGCCATCACGTCCGGCTCGCTGTTCCAGATGTCGCGGCGGCCGGTGCCGGTGAAATCGACCGCGTAACGCAGATAGGCACTGGGCATGAACTGGGGCTGCCCCATCGCGCCGGCATAGCTGCCCAGCATCGAATCGGGTTCGACATCCCCATGGTCCAGAATGCGCAGCGCATTCATCAGCTCCGACCGAAAGAACGACGCCCGCCGCCCGTCATAGGCCAGCGTGGCCAGCGCGTCCGCGACATGGAACGTCCCCATCCGCGTGCCGTAAGCCGATTCCAGCCCCCAGATCCCCACCAGCGGCTGGCGATCGACGCTGTACCGCCCGCTGACCTCCGTCAGCAGCGCGGTGCGCGCGCCCGCCGCCGCACGCCCGTCTGCAATCTTCTTCGGCGTCAGCACCTTCTGGCGATACTGGGCCCAGGTCAGGGTGAATTCAGGCTGGTGGCGGTCCAGCTCCAGGACTCGCGCATTGGGCGCCTGCAAGGCCAGGGCCCGATCGATGATCGTGGCCGACAATCCATGCCCCACCGCCTCGGCCCGCACGCCGGCCAGAAACGCGGCATAAGATTGCTCCGCCGCGCGCGCCGTGGGCACGCCGGCGAAGAAAGCGGCCGAGGCCGACAGCAGGAAATCACGGCGTCCGATCATGAGGAAAGCTGTGCCACAATCCGCCGGGGGCTTTCAATCCTCGCCGCTGGCGGCAGGCGATTTGGCGGTGGTGGCGAAGCATGCCACAAGGTCCCCAATCCGGGCGCCGCCCCGGCTGGCCCGTCCGGCGGCCGCGCGGAACGGATTCCATGGGCAAGAGGTTCACGACGTGAGGATTCCGACCCGCTTCTTTCTGCCGTTCCGGGATTGAACGGCGGCGCCACGGTCATGTTTCCCTCACTCTCCGCCCTGTTCGCCAAAGCCGGTGCCGCGCCCGCAATCCAGGCGCTGGTCATCATCATCGGCACGTTCATCCTCGAAGACGCCGCGACCATCCTGACCGCCATGGAGGTCCAGACCGGCCAGGTCGCGCTGCCCGTTGCCTTACTCGCGCTTTATGTCGGGATCGTGGCCGGCGACCTGGGCCTGTACGGCTTGGGCAGGCTTGCGGCCCTGTGGCCGGCGGCCCGGCGGTGGGTCAAGGTCCCCCAGGATGAGAATGGCGGAAACTGGTTCGGCCGGAACGTGTTCCGCATCGTGTTCATCAGCCGCTTCATCCCTGGCGCCCGACTGCCGCTCTATACGGCGTGCGGGTTCTTCGGCGCATCGGTGCGTCGCTTCGCCCTTGCGGCCATCCTGGCAACCCTGATCTGGACAACACTGCTCTTCGCGGTGTCGCTACAGGTCGGCCATTTCCTGATCACGCATCTGGGTGCATGGAAATGGGCCGGAATGGGAGGATTCGCCCTGACCATCCTTCTCGTCGGCCGGATCGTGGCCAATGTGCGGAGTCCGTCCCGATGACCCATGCCCCCACCGCCGCCGCGCCCCGGGCCGGCGCCTCCCGGCCGCCCTCCCCGCTGTCGATGTTCGAATTCTGGCCGGGCTGGGCCTTCTACACCCCCATCGTCCTCTACTGGATCCTGATGGGGCTGCGGCATGGCGACCTCAGCCTGCCCACCGCCGCCAATCCACGGATCGAAACCGGCGGGCTGTGCGGCGAAAGCAAGACCGACATCCTGGACATGGCCGGCGACGTCGCGCGCCAGTGGATCGCGCCCTACACCACCGTCACCACCGGCTCGACCGACGACGAGGCCGCGGCGACCGCGGCCCTGACACGGGCCGGGCTGACGCTGCCGGTGGTCCTGAAGCCGGATATCGGATGCAACGGCACGGGCGTGAAGCTGGTCACGACTCCCCAAGAACTGGCCACGGCCCTGGCCCTGTTCCCCGCCGGAATCCGGCTGGTGATGCAGCGCCTGATCCCCTACGAGCACGAGGCCGGGATCTTCTACATCCGCCATCCGGACGAAGAGCGGGGCCGGATCACCTCGGTGACCTACAAGGAAGCACCGGTTCTGGTCGGGGATGGCCGCTCGACCGTCCGCCAGTTGATCGACGCCGATGCCCGCACCCACCTGGTCCCGCATCTCTACCTGCCCCGGCTCGGTACGCGGGTGCATGACATCCTGCCGGCGGGCGAGACGATGCGCCTGGTCTTCGCCGGCAATCATTGCAAGGGGTCGATCTTCCGCAACGGCGCCGACGACGTCACCCCGGCCCTGACGGAACAGATCGACCGGATCATGCACGACATACCGGATTTCCATTTCGGGCGAATCGACCTGAAATTCGAATCGGTAGCCGCACTCCGACTCGGTCGTGGGTTCGAGATCATCGAAATCAACGGCGTGGGGTCCGAGGCGACCCATATCTGGGATTCGCGCACCACATTGCGCGAGGCCTATGCCGCGCAGTTCATGCATTACCGCGAAACGTTTCGCATCGGCGCAAAGAAGAAGAAGGCCGGCTGGCGGTCAGCCGGGGCCTTCACGATGCTGCGTTACTGGCGTCGCCAGAAGAAACTCCTGGCCTCCTATCCGCTTAATGACTGAGAGCCGGTTCAGCAGCGCCGCACCGGGCAATCCGGCAGGCGCTACGGCGTCGAATCGGAGGACAGGCCGCCATTCCCGAAGATGTAATTACTGACCTGCTGCTCCAGGCTGACAGCTTCCTGCGCGTTGGTAATCACCGCCCCCGGAGCCAGCCGGTCCTTCGCCATGCCGGGCTGGATCATCAGCGAATCGTCGCTGGTCATGGTCGCGCTGCCGATCATCACCCCGCTGTCGGCCGGCAGGGACAGCGCCCGATCCACCGTAAAGCGCACATTCGCCACCGCCATCACGGGGTCCAGGACGATGTCGGTCACACGTCCCACGGGCACGCCGGCCAACTGGACATCCGCCCCCACATGCAGCCCATTGGCCGAAATGAACCGCGCCGTCAGCGGATAGCGTTCATGGCTCAGGTCGGTCTGCGAGGCCCGGGCGTAGACGTAGAATACCACCGCCACCAGCAGGACCAGGCTGCTGAAGACGATCGCGCTTCCTTTTTCCCGCACCAAATGCCCCTCTCCTCTTCCCGTCGGCCCACAATTCGCCACACTGTCCGGCAAGTGCTTGCCGAACTGATGAAAAATGGGCACCACGCCAGTTTAAATCGCCATGGACAGCCGGACAATGACAGTTTTCCAAGCCATCATGATCGCGATCCTCCAGGGGGCGACCGAACTCTTTCCGGTCAGCAGCCTGGGCCACGCCGTCATTGTCCCCGCCCTGCTCGGCTGGGTGTTCGACCCGCAGGGGGAAATCTTCCTCCCCTTCCTGGTCATGCTGCATCTGGGGACGGCCGTCGCGCTGCTGTATTTCTTCCGTAGCGACTGGATGGCCATCTTCCAGGGCATCACCGGCCGCTACGGCAGCCAGCGACAGGCCGAGAGCATCCACATCCTCGCCCTTCTGGTCGTGGCGACCATTCCCGCCGTCATCATCGGCGGGCTGCTGGAACATTGGCTGCGCGCATTGTTCGGCAGCGCCCGCTATGCCGCCATCTTCCTCGTCCTCAACGGCTTCCTGCTGCTGATCGCGGATCGGCTGCGCGGCAGCCAAGCCGTCCAGCTCGGGCGCCCCATCGCCTCGCTCACCTATGCCGACGCCCTGATCATCGGCCTGTGGCAGTGCCTCGCCTTCTTCCCCGGCATCTCCCGCTCGGGGGCCACCATGGTCGGCGGCCTGTTCCGCAGGCTCAACCATGAAGGCGCGGCGCATTTCTCATTCCTGATGGCCCAGCCGGTCATCATCGGCGCCGCGGTGCGCGAGGCCGCGCACATGCGCCACGTCACCCTCGCGCCCGGACAGATGCAGTTGGCCACGGTGGCCGCGGTGGTGGCAGCCGTAACCGCCCTGGCCAGCACCGCCTTCCTGATGCGCTATTTCCGCCAGCACGAGCAGTGGGCGCTGCGCCCGTTCGGCTATTACTGCATCATTGCCGGTGCCGTCGCCTATTTCGTCCTCGGCCATTAAGAGGCCGTTTGCACGGCCTCATAGCATTCCGGATATCATGACACGCTCTCTTCGCCCCCTTCTGGCGATCACCGCCCTGCTCGCCCTCGCCGCACCCGCCGCCGCACCGGCCGCAACCGCCAATCTGGCCGTCGAACAGGTCTCGCGCATGGATACGCCGTGGTGGCACCAGCGCTTCGCGGAAAAGCAGGCGGCAATCGCCAGCGGCCGTTACGATCTGGTATGGCTGGGGGATTCCATCACCCAGAACTGGGAGCGCAACGGGCCGGAACCCTGGCGCGATTTCGCACCGGTCTGGCAGCATTATTACGGCGACCGGCACGCCATCAATCTGGGTTTCAAGGGCGACAGCACCTGCCATGTCCTGTGGCGGCTGGCCCATGGCGAGCTGGATTTCCGCACCCGTCCGCGCCTGTTCGTGGTCATGATCGGTGCCAATAATTTCGGCCATGTCCATACCGACGCGGCCCATACCTATCCCGGCATCACCCGCATCGCCGATGCAATCCATGCCCGCTTCCCGACCACGCAGGTCCTGCTGCTGGAGGTCCTGCCTTCGATCCGCTCGGCCTGGGTCAGCGCGAACACCCGGCAGTTGAACAGCATGCTGGCGGCGGATATCCGCCGGGGCCGTCCGTGGCTGCACCTGCAGGATGCCGGAGCGGCCGTGGAAGCAAACGGCGCGCCCGACCCGTCACGCTTCCTGGACCCGCACCTGACCCCGCCCGACCCGCCGCTCCACCCGACGGCGGCTGCACAGCAGGAGATCGCACGGATCATCGAGCCGAGCGTGGCCACGATCCTGGGTGACCATCGCCACTAAGCGGGCCTGGCCACGCGCGCCGGCGACGATCCTGCGCGTGTTGCCTGCCATCTTGCGCGGAAACAGCTTTTGCAACGATACAGGCTTTCCCCGATCTGATATTGTGAATTTTATGTCTCTCCCTCCAGCGTCTACCAGCCGCCTGCGGCTTCGCAAAACCATCCAGCAAATCGAATCCGAGAGCCAGAACCACGGGTTACGGCGCACCCTTGGTCCCATCCAGCTCATGATGCTGGGTATCGGGTCGACCATCGGCGCCGGAATTTACGTCATGACGGGCACCGCCGCCGCCAATTACGCGGGCCCGGCCATCCTGCTCTCGTTCCTCGTCGCCGGCCTGGCCTGCCTGTTCACCGCGCTGTCGTATGGCGAACTGGCCTCCACGATGCCGGTCTCCGGTTCGGCCTACAGCTATGCCTATGTCTCGATGGGCGAGGGTGCGGCCTGGGCGGTCGGCTGGCTGCTGCTGCTGGAATATGGCGTGTCCTGCGCCGGCGTGGCGGCAGGCTTTTCCGGATACGCCACCAGCCTGCTCCACGATCTGGGCGTCCATGTACCCGCGTTCCTGAGCACCACCCTGGTCCAGACCTTGCCCACGGCCCACGGCGCCAGCCTGCTGGTGGCCCCCAGGCTCGATCTGGTGGGCGCCCTGTCGGTGGTCGTGGTCACGGGGCTGCTGGTTCTCGGCATCGAGGAATCGGCACGGATCAACACGCTGATCGTATTCGTGAAGGTCGGCGTGCTGATGCTCTTCCTGGTCTTCGGCATCCGCTACGTCCATCCCCATAACCTGCTGCCCTTCATTCCGCCCAGCGAAGGCGGGTTTCATTTCGGGGTGCCCGGCATCTTTCGCGCCGCCTCGGTGATCTTCTTCGCCTATGTGGGGTTCGAGACCGTGTCGACCGCCTCGGCCGAAGCCCGCAACCCGAAGCGGGACGTGCCGCTGGGCATCATCGGTTCGCTGGTGTTCTGCACGCTGGTCTATATGTGCGTCGCAACGGTGCTGATCGGGGTCGTTCCCTTCCGCCAGCTGGGCGTGGCCGACCCGCTGGCCATCGCCGTCGACGCGATCGGCCAGCCCTGGCTGGCACTGATGATCAAGGTCGGCGCCGTGGTCGGCCTCTGCTCGGTGATCCTGGGCCTGCTCTATGGCCAGACCCGCGTCTTCTTCACCATCGCCCGCGACGGGCTGCTGCCGCCGATCTTCTGCCGCCTGCATCCGAACTTCCGCACGCCGTGGGTCGGGACCATGGTGCTGGGCGCGATCGTGGCGATCGCCACGGCAACCCTGCCGATCGACATCATCAGCGACCTGGTCAGCCTGGGCACCGCCGCCGCCTTCGGCATCGTCTGCTTCACGGTCATCTGGCAGCGCAACGCACGGCCCGATCTTCCGCGCCCCTTCAGCGTGCCGCTCGGGGGCATCCGGGTCGGCGGCGTGTGGATCGGCGTGGCGCCGGCGCTGGGCATCCTGTTCTGCCTGATCATGGCCGGCCCGCTATTCGTGGACATGGTCCGCGCATTGTTCAACGGCAACCCGCTGCCGATGATCCTGCTGGGCACCTATGTGATACTGGGCATCCTCAGCTACACGCTCTACGGCCACTCCCACTCGCGCCTGGGCCGGGAAGACAGCACGGCAATCGTTTAAAAGCCTGAATAGCGCATGGATTGGCGCTTACGGGCCGGAGGGGCCGGTATAGGCTCCCGGCGGGGGCCGATCGATCAGGGGCGCCACCATCAGGGCCTCCTGCCCCGCCAGGGACGAGACATGGGCCAGCCGCTCGCGCGGCAGGGCCTCGGGGCACTCGTCCCGCAGAAAGACGATGATCTTTTCCCGGATCTCGCACCGCAGATCCCAGCTCACCATCGCCGAGCGCGCGCTGGCGATGATCCGCACGGTCATGACCTGGGCGCTGCAATCGGCCACCTGAACATCGAACACCTTGCCGTCCCACAGCGGGCTGGCATGCACGATCTCACGCAGGCGCACGCGGATACGGTCCATGGGCGCATGGAAATCGACATACAGGAACACCACCCCGATCAATGCCGCCGAATTATGGGTCCAGTTCTGGAACGGATTTTCCAGGAACCAGGAAATCGGCACGATATGCCGCCGCCAGTCCCAGACCCGCAGCACGACATAGGTGGCGGTGATTTCCTCCACCCACGCCCAGTCGCCATTGATGATGATCAGATCTTCCATGCGAATCGGCTGCGTCATGGCGATCTGCATGCCCGCGATCAGGTTGGTCAGCAGCGGACGGGCCGCCAGGCCGACCACCACGGAGGCCGCGCCCGCCGACGCAAACAGGCTCAACCCATATTCCCGCACCGATTCGAACGTCATCAGCGCCGATCCGATCGTCAGCAGCCCCACCAGGATATCCGCCATGCGCCGCAGCACGCGGACCTGGGTCATGTGCGTGCGCAGCAGGATATCGTCGCGGTCGTCCTTGCCGGTGATCCGCGCCAGATAGGCATCGGACAGGATGCGCATGGCCACGATCGCGGCATAGCCCACCATCAGCACGAACAGCACCAGCAGCCCATGGCCGGTCCATTGCATCGTACGATAGGAAAAACCCGAAGCCGGCAGCGCGGTCCCAACGAAGATAATCGCCAGCATCACCCGCGCCGGGCGCTGCATCGCCGTCGTGAACGACCGGACGAACGCGCCCCTCTTCTGCCCCGGAATGCGCAGCACCAGCTTGGTCATGATCCGGCTGCAGATCTCGGCCATCAGCACCGCCGCGCACAGCATCAGCACCGAGGCCACGGTGGCGGGAAGCCAGTCGAAGGACTCGCGAATCTGGGTCAGGAGGTCGATGAAGGTGCTTTTCACGAATCCGGGTTCACTCTTTCCGTAGGGGCAATGCGGAATGCCGACGGCATGAATGGCGTCATATCAATGGGGACGAGGCGCTTCTTTAACCATGATGGGAGCCTTCACTTCAAACACGATCCGTGGGTTGACTTTACCCGGACGGGGGGATATTTCCCACGTCACCGACACGATGGCGGCGTAGCTCAGCGGTAGAGCAGGGGAATCATAATCCCTTGGTCGGCGGTTCAAATCCGTCCGCCGCTACCATCGGTCGGTCTTTCCACCTTCTATAGACGATCCGGCAGGCCCGCACAGAGCAGGCCCTGAGCCGTCGTCGTGAGTTCGTCCCGCTCAGGATGGCGGGACGCTTGCCCGGGTGGCGGCGACGTCCTTGGCCGTCACATGGCCGACCCGGTTCCCGAAATGACCGATGGCATAGTTCGCAATGTCGGCCAGATCCTGGTTGCGATATTCGGGCCCGAACGCCGGCATGATCATCGCCCCATGCGCGCTTTGCAGCGTCACGCCCTCCACCATGGTCCGGACCAGATTCCGCCCGTCGATCTCACCCAGGCTGCGCGCGCCCCACAAGGCCGCAAAATCGACCTGCCGCCCATACCCATCCGTCAGATGGCATCCGGCGCACGCACCGGCGAACAGCCGCCCGCCATTGCTGTGATTCGGGCCCGCCTGGGCAAGGGTCTCCGGTGACACGACACCAACGGTTTCGTCCGAGCGCCGCGCGGGCAGGCTGCGCAGATAGGTCACCATCGCCGCGATATCCTCCCGCGTCAGATAACGCAGACTGTGGCTGACCACCTCCGCCATCGGCCCTACGGCCGTACCACGCCCGTCGGCATGCCCGGTGGAGAGGTAGGCCGCCAGTTGCGGGTCGCTCCACGCGCCAATGCCGCTATCGACATCCGACGAGATATTATAGGCCAGCCAGCCATCGATCGGCGCCCCGGCATAGGATTTCGTCACCGACAGCGCCTGGAGCATGTTGCGGGGCGAATGGCATTCGCCGCAATGGCCCGCGGCATCGACCAGATAGCGCCCCCGGTTCCACGCCGCCGAACGCCCCGGATCGTCCGCCAGAGGCCCCGACGGGCGATAAAGCAGGTTCCATCCGATCATCGCGAGCCGGATATTATAGGGAAAGCGCACCTGATTGGCCGGTGCCGGCGCATGGACCGGCCGCAGGGTCATCAGATAGGCGCGAATGGCGCGAACATCCCCCTCCGTCATCCTGGCATAGGACGCATAGGGCATGACGGGATAGAGATGCCGCCATCCGGGCGCCACGCCGCGACGAACGGCCGCATCGAACTGCGCATCGGTATAGCGCCCGATCCCGGTTTCATGATCCGGGGTGATATTGGGCGCGTAGATGGTGCCGATCCCCGGCAGATCGAACGCGCGCCCCCCGGCGAAGGGGATGCCACCCGGCTTCGTGTGGCAGACCTCGCAATCCGCCGCCTGTTCCAGATAGGCGCCGCGCCGCGCCAGATCGGCATCCTGTGCCCGCGCGGCAACGCAGGTCAGCACCATCCCGGCCAGAACGGCCATGCCGGCGGCCCGGCGCCCGAGGCGCATCATGATCGGGCGGCTCATGCCTGCGCCCCCGTCAGAGGCAACCGGCGATAGCGCCGGCCCGTGGCGGCGGCCATCGCATTGGCCGCGGCGGCAGCGGCGGCGGCCGTCCCGGTTTCGCCGATGCCGCCCGGGTCCTCGGTGCTGTCGATCAGATGCACTTCGATGGCCGGGGATTCGTTCATGCGCAGGACCCTGTAGGTATTGAAATTCTTTTCCTGCACCCGCCCCTTCTCCAGCGTAACCTCGTTGAACAGGGCGGCGCTCAGGCCGAAGATCAGTCCCCCCTCGATCTGCGACACGACCTGGTCGGGATTGACCACCCGTCCGCAATCCACGGCGACGACGGCACGGCGGACGCGCACGGTGCCCATCTGGGAGACCTCGACTTCCATCACGGTGGCAAGGTACGAGCCGAAGACATATTGCAGCGCCACGCCGCGCCCGACGCCCTCCGGCAGCTTGCTGCCCCATTCCGCCTTCTCGGCCGCCAGGTCCAGCACCGCACGAGCGCGGGAATGGTCGCCCGTCATGCGGCGGCGGAACTCCACCGGATCGACCTTCGCGCTGGCCGCCAGTTCGTCGATAAAGCTCTCAATGACGAAGACGCCGCGCGTCCCCCCCACCCCGCGCCACCAGGCGGTCACGACCCCCGGCGCCTCGCGCCGCGCATAATCCAGGAACCTCGCGGGGATCGCATAAGGCGTCTCGACCGTCGCGGCCAGCAGGTCGTCATCGACACCATTCGGCAGCAGCGCCTCGGGCGCCCAGCGCGCAACCACCGCCGGCCCGACGATGCGGTGCGACAACCCGACCAGCTTGCCATGCGCGTCCAGCCCGCCCACCAGATGGTCGACATAGGCCGGACGGTACCGGTCGAGCGCCAGGTCTTCCTCGCGGCTCCAGACGATCTTGAGCGGGTACGCCACCTGGCGGGCAAACTGCACCGCCTGCGTGACATATTCATGCTCCAGCCGCCGTCCGAAGCCGCCGCCGATATACTGGTTATGCAGAAAGACCTTGTCCTTCGGCAGGCCCGTTATCTCGGCCGCCGCATCGCGGGCCCGCATCGGCACCTGGGTGCCCACCCATATATCGCATCGCTCGGGCGTCACATGCACGGTGCAGTTGATCGGCTCCATCGGCGCATGCGCCAGCAGCGGCTGCTGATAGACCGCCTCCACCCGCGTCGCCGCCCCGGCAATGGCCCCCTTGGCGTCGCCCTTGGTGTGGGCGACGATGGCCGGCCCCTGCAGGGCCTCATGCAGTCCGCGATAGACCGTCTCAGTGGAGACGGTGGAATTGACGCCCTCGTCCCAGGTGATCGCCAGGGCTTCCAACCCCTTGCGCGCGGCCCAGAAATGGTCGCCCACCACGCAGACCGCGTTGCCGATCGTCAGCACGTCCCGCACGCCGGGAATCTTCCGCGCGGCACTGTCATCGACATGCAGCAGCACGCCGCCCATCACCGGGCAGGCCGCGACGGTACCGACCTTCATGTCCGGTTGCCGGATGTCGATGCCGAAGGTCGCCGTGCCTGCGACCTTGGCCGGCCCGTCCAGCCGATGCTGGGCATGGCCGATCAGGCGGAAGGTCGACGGATCGCGCAACGCGACCGGGCCGGCCGGAACCGGCAGGGCAGCGGCCTCGATCGCCAGTTCTCCATAGCTCAGGGTGCGCCCGGAGGGCCCGTGGCGCACCATCCCGGCCTCGGTCTGGCACGATGCCGCATCGACCATCCAGCGGTTGGCCGCCGCGCGGACCAGCAGGGTGCGGGCCACGGCGCCGGCCTCGCGCAGGCTGGTCCAGGTCGCGATCGTCGAGGTCGATCCGCCGGTGGCCTCCGTTCCCAGCGCCTTGGTGATATAGGCATCGTCCGGCGGCGCCGCCTCGATCTGGATCTGGTCCAGCCCCACGTCCAGTTCCTCGGCGATCAGCATCGCCTCACCCGTATAGATCCCCTGCCCCATTTCGACATTCGGCAGGATCAGCGTGATGCTGCCATCCGGCGCGACCCGCACGAAGGCGTTGGGGGCGAACGGACCCGTCTGGTCCTCGACGATCCGCGTCGCGGCCCGCGATCGCTCCAGCGGCACCATCGCCGCCATCAGCAGGCCGCCCGCCCCGAGCAGGGCGCGGCGGCGCGAAATCGCAATCGTTCCGACAGGCATCAGACCGCTCCGGCCACGTTACGGATAGCCGCGCGGATCCGGCGATAGGTGCCGCAACGACAGATATTGCCCGACATCGCCTGGTCGATTTCGTCATCCGAAGGATGCAGGTTGCCCTTCAACAGCGCGATGGCGGCCATGATCTGGCCGGGCTGGCAATAGCCGCACTGCACCACATCGATATCCAGCCAGGCCTTCGTGACCTCCGTCGCCACCTCGTCCTCGGCCAGTCCCTCGATCGTCGTGACCGGCCGGTCGCCCACCAGAGAGGCCGGCAGCGAACAGGCCCGCACGGCCTTGCCATCGACATGGACGGTGCAGGCCCCGCATTCGCCGATACCGCAGCCGAATTTCGTGCCCGGCAGCCCCAGGACATCCCGCAGGACCCACAGCAGCGGCATGTCATCGGGAACATCCACCTGATGCGCTGCGCCGTTTACCTGCAATGTCAGCATACAAACCCTCCGGACCAGACAAACCGGGTCGCGGGCAGGCAGTCCACCGCCAGCCCGCAGTACCGATATCAGAACAGTATCGAACCGACCATGCCCCGCCGCCAGCCCCTTCGTTCAGGATGGGGGCACCGGCCGGTGCTCCTGCTCCTCGGTCGATACGGGAAGCGCATCCGACAGATCGGCCGTCGCCAGCGCAATCGCATCGTCGGACGGTTTCAGAACCGCGCTTTCGCCCGGCAACAGCGTCACCCCGGACCGTTCCGATGTGTGCCGCGCCCGGGTCAGCTCATCGAGATTGGCCAGGATTTCCGGATAATCCGCCACCAGCCGGCGGAAACGCCGCGGGCTCATGCTCAGGAACTGGCCGAACTGCAATGACCGCGTGACCGCCCGCGCCGGCATGCGCGACAGGGCCTCCTCCGCACCGATCACGTCACCGGAACCGAACCGGACGTCATGTTCGGGGTAATGGGTCTCCGCCAGACCCGCGCTGATGAAATAGACGGCCCGGACCCGATGCCCGCGCCGGTACAGCCGCTCGCCCGGCGAGGTGAAATGGATCGACAATTGCGGGGCGAGCGTATGCAGAACCTCGTCCGACAGGCCTCGGAAGACCGGTAGCGCACGCATCCGCGCCTCGATCCCGGCCTTGATATTGAATGTCAGGGGGGCGCCCAGATGCCCGCGCCGCCGTTCGACATCGCGATGAAGCTCCCGATGCAGTTCGTCGCTGATCAGCGATTCCGACAGCAGGGAATCATATTCCTCGCCTTCCAGCCGCAGCGAGACCTGTTGCAGCAGGCGCATTTCCAGCGCCTCCGAATAGCCCTGGTAATGCAGCCGCAGCGTCTGCAGCGCCTCGTTCAGCAGCTTGCGCTGCCGTTCCAGCACCTCGCCGACGATCTCGCCGATGCGACTGCCCAGCGTCGGCTCCATGCGGGTGCGCATGAAGCGGATCAGCGACAGCGAGACGAAATAGCTGATCATCAGCATCTCGAACCGCTCGCTCATGCAGGACATCAGCGGCTGGTCGAAATGAAAGCGATGATGGATCGCCTGCGCAATCCGGAACCGCAGAGACGGGCGCAGGCGCCGGCGCAGGGCGCGCACATAGCCGAATCGACCTTCCAGCCGGGCACCGTCGACCATCGCCTCGGCCGAGCGCAGCAGCGTCTCCATCACCGGCCGCGACAGGCCCTGGATGCGGAACAGGTCCAGCAGGATCGAGCGTTCGCGGTTCGCGATCACGATCAGCGCAAGCGTCACCCGCTGCCGGTCGCCCAGCGCGGTATCGAAGGTATTAGCCTGCTCCTCTTCCTCCACCTGCCGGCCAAGCTGGCTGATGACGGTGTCCGACACGGCGCGGGAGAAGCCGAGTTCCTCGGCCACTTCGCTGGTGCGATCGCGCACCTCGCCCAGCCCGATGCCCAGCACCTGGTGCCGCAGGGCCTGATCGATCGGCGAAAGCTGGTCGAGCTTCAGGAACAGCACCAGATAACGCAGCGTGGTGCCGTTGACGAACAGCGTGATCAGCACGAACCCGGTGGCGATGATGCCGATGAAATGCGCCACCGGGGTCGTAACATGATGGTTCTCGGTCACCGCCAGCGCCAGCGCCAGCGTGATCGCCCCCCGCAGTCCGCCCCAGACCATCGTCACCTTGAAGGGCGTGGGCACTGGCGGCGACAGGCGCGTGGCCGCCAGCAGCGGCAGCAGGCCGAACACCACCGCGCCGCGCGCCAGCAACCCCGCCCCCGTCGCCAGCAGGATCAGCACGCAATCCCAGCGCGTCATGCCCACCAGCAGCCGCGGCACCAGCATCGACGCCAGCACGAACACCAGCGACCCGGCCCAGAACACCAGTTGCTGCCACAATTCGTTGAGAAAGCGCCATGTCTGGGGCCGGAAAGTCGACGGCCCGTAGACCGACATGGTCAGCCCCGCCGACGCGGCGGCAACCACGCCCGAGAAGCCCAGGAATTCGTCACACAGGATATAGACGATATAAGGCAGGGCCACGGTCAGCGTGATCTCGGCCGCCGGCGCCGCGCCGATGGTGGTGATCATCAGCAGCGTCAGCCGTCCGAACAGTACCCCCATGACGATGGCACCAGTGAACGAGACCAGGAACTCCAGCAGCGCGCTGCCCGGCGCAATGCGGTGATGCGATGTCACCGCCGCCAGCAGCAGCGAGAAGATCGAGATCGCCGCCGCGTCGTTCAGCAGCGCCTCGCCCTCGACCAGCCGGGTCAGCCGGCTGCTGGCCCCGATATCGCGGAAGATTCCCGCCACCGCCGACGGATCGGTGGTCGCCACGATCGCCCCCAGCAGCAGGCAGACTGACAACGGCAGGCCGGCGAAGGGAAACAGGGCAAGCCCGATGGTCGCGGTCGAGACCACCACCGCAACCACCGCCAGCAGCAGCACGGTCGCCGTCTCATGGGCCAGGCGGCGGACATCGATGGCCAGCGCCCCCTGGAACACCAGCGCCGGCAGGAAGATCAGCAGAAAGGCTTCGCTGTTCAGCGGAAAGTCCAGCAGGGTCTCGGCGGCGCCGTTGAACAGGTCGGTATAGGACGAGCGCAGCACAAGGTCGGCACTGCCGCCCAGCACGATGCCCGCCAGCGCCAGCAGCACCGTCTCCGAGATCTCCAGACGTCGGGCGACCGGCTGCACCGCGCTGACGACCACCAGAAGTGCGGCGATCGCCAGAAGAACCGCTGCCAGACCTGTCACCGCCATCCGTCAACACCTCTCTGTCATCCCACGCCGGCCATCATGGCATGAGAGTATGACCTTCCGATGGCCGTGGCCCCGCGACGCGGCAACTCTCCCCCGCCCGTGCCACTGCCCCGAAAAAGCATACCGGCTGCCTAGCGGCAACGGCTCCGGCTGGTCACGTTATGCTGCCGTTCTGAAACACGGCACCATCCGCGGTGGCCGCCAGCCATGCCCGGACCTGGCCTTCCGGGTCCGGCTGGCCGATGAAGTCGGACACGGCGGAAACGCAGTCCGCCCCTGCCGCGATACAGGACGCGGCGCGCCCCAGCGTGATCCCGCCGATGGCCACCAGGGGCACCGACCCGACCAGCCGCTTCCATTCGCTCAGCCGCTCGACGCCCTGCGGCCCCCAGGGCATCTGCTTCAGCTTCGTCGGCCAGACCGGGCCAAGGGCGACATAATCAGGGCCGACCGACAGGGCCCGGTCGAGTTCGCCCGTGGAATGGGTGCTGACCCCCAGCCGCAGTCCCCCCGCCCGGATAGCGGGCAGATCGGCCTCGTCCAGATCCTCCTGGCCCAGATGGATGAAATCGATCCCCTCATCCAGTGCCAGTTGCCAGTAATCGTTCAGCACCAGGCACACGCCATGGCGCGCGGCACATGCTCGGGCCGTGCGGATTTCGGCCAGCAGCTCAGCGCCCTCCAGATCCTTGATCCGCAGTTGGATCAGCCGTGCCCCGGCCCCACCCAGCCGATCGACCCATTCCGCCCGGTCGACGACCGGATAGATCCGCGATGGCAGGCTCATGCCAGCACCGCCCGGCCGAGGACGGGGGTGGATGGCACGGCCATGTCGCGCTGTTCCATCGGGTCGGCGGCGCGGGCGATCAGCCCGGCCTCGACCGCCAGGCGAAACGCCATCGCCATCCGGGCCGGATCGCCCGCCTGCGCCACGGCGGTATTGATCAGCACCGCGTCATAGCCCAGTTCCATCGCCTGCGCCGCGTGGGACGGCAGGCCGATCCCCGCATCCACCACCAGCGGCACATCGGGGAAATGCGCCCGCAATGCCCGCAGGCCGAACACATTGTTCAACCCCTTGCCGGACCCGATCGGCGCCCCCCAGGGCATCAGCACCTGGCAGCCCGCCCGCATCAGCCGCTCGGCGCCGACCAGATCCTCGGTCATGTAGGGAAAGACCTTGAACCCGTCCTCGCTCAGGATTCGGGCCGCCTCGACCAGCGCGAACATGTCGGGCTGCAGCGTGTCCGATTCCCCGATGACCTCCAGCTTGATCCAGTCGGTCTCGAAGACCTCGCGCGCCATGTGGGCGGTCGTCACGGCCTCCTTCACCGTATGGCAACCGGCCGTATTGGGCAGCACGGGCACGCCGAGGTCACGAATCAGCGACCAGAAGGCCTGTCCGGCGCGACTACCGATCGACTCGCGCCGCAGCGACACCGTTACCACCCCCGCCTGGGCGGCCCGCACGGAATCGGCCAGGATTTCGGGCGACGGATACTGGGCGGTGCCCAGCATCAGCCGGGATGACAGTTCGGCACCATAGAACAGCATGGGTCTATCCCCCCTGCATCGGCGCCAGGATCTCGACCCGCGCGCCCTCGTCCAGCGTCAATGAACCGCGCCGCGCTGCCGGCACGAACGCACCATTCACCGCCGTCGCCACCCTGGCGTCGCCATAGCCCAGCTCGTCCAGCAGGCCGGCCAGGGTCGCCGTCGCGATATCGCGCGGCTCCTCGTTCACCAGTATCCTCATGTCATTCCTCCCTGCCCCCGCATAACGCACATCGCTCCGTCCGGAACGTCAGGCGGCAGAGGCACCGAACACGATGTCGCCCACCCGCCGCGCCCGCGAGGGCGACAGCAGGAAACCATGGCGATACATGCCGTTCACATAGACCGTGCGCCCCTCGACGGTCACGGCCGGCACATTGTCCGGATAGGCGGGCCGCACGCCAACCCCGGTCTCGACGATTTCGGCTTCGCCGAAGGCCGGATGCAGCACATAGGCTGCAGTCAGCAGTTCCACCATCGAGCGCAGGGTCATGCTGGCGAAACTTTCGCTCTCGACCATCGTCGCCCCCACCATGAACAGATGGTCCGCCCGTGGCACGATGTAAACCGGAATACGCGGATGCAGCATGCGAACGGGGCGATGCAGCGTCACCTCATGGCAGCGCAGCAGCACCATTTCGCCCCGCACGCCCCGCAATCCGGTCAACCGCTTTTCGGCGGCGATCCCGGTGCAATCCACCACCCAGTCGGGCCGCGCCCCATGCCACGGATCACCGGCCATGCGATCGGCCGGCGCGTTGAGCTGAACCGTGCCCCCCAGCGCGATCAACCGCTCGCGCAACGCCGCCAGGGCCTTACGGGGGTCGAGATGCCCCTCCTCGGGAAAGAACAGCCCCTTGTCGAACCGGCCGGCCAGATCAGGTTCCAGTTCGGCAATACGATCGCCATCCACCAGGTCGAAATGGCTGGTCCGCCGGGAAAATCTCGTAATATCAGCAACGTCGCGCGGCGGGGCCAGGACCAGCGTGCCATTGCGCGCCACGTCCGGCACATGAGCCGCCCACCAATCGACCGATTCGATCGAATCGCGCGTCACCTCAGGCGGCGCGGATTCGGCCTCGCACCACGGCGCAAGCATGCCGCCCGCCATCCACGACGCCCCGGCCCCCTCGCGCGTGCCGACCTCCAGCAGCACCACGTCGGCGCCGCGCTCGGCCAGCGTCACCGCGCTGGTCAGGCCCGCAACGCCGGCCCCCCGTACCAGAACCCGCGGCCGCACACCGGTTGCCACCTTCGTCATGGACATCGCTCCCTTCCCACCGCCGGGCAGGCCCGGCGTATAGCCGGCGAGAGGATGTTGCCTCCAGCGACCGAAGACAACACCCTGCAGGGATGGGCCAGAGCCGCTCCCCCTCGGGGCAATCGACTATTCGACGGTGACCGACTTGGCCAGGTTGCGCGGCTGGTCCACATCCGTCCCTTTCAGCAGGGCCACTTCATAGGCCAGCATCTGCACCGGAATCGTCTGCAGCACCGGGGCGGTGAATTCGCTCACCGTCGGCAGCGCAACCACGATTTCGGCCAGATCGCGCAGCCGCGGCGCCCCCTGCGTATCGGTGAAGACCAGCAGACGGCCACCCCGCGCACGGGCTTCCTGCAGGTTGGAGAGCGTCTTTTCGAACAGCCGGCCCGAGGGCAGCGTGGCCACGATCGGCACCGTGCTGTCGATCAGCGAGATGGGGCCATGCTTCATCTCGCCCGCCGCATAGGCCTCGGCATGGATATACGAGACCTCCTTCAGCTTCAGCGCCCCTTCCATGGCCACCGGAAAGGCCGACCCACGCCCCAGATACAGCACGTCGCGGGCCTCGGCGACGACCGCCGCCATCGCACGGATGGCGGGCGCCTGGTCGAACACCTCGTTCGCACGGCTGGGCAGGTCCAGCAGTTCGGCCACCAGTTCCTGCTCCTGCGTCAGCGACAGCGTGCCGCGTGCCCGCCCGATCGCGATCGTCAGGCACGCCAGCACCGAAAGCTGCGCGGTGAAGGCCTTGGTGCTGGCCACGGAGATTTCAGGCCCGGCGACGGTGCCCAGCACGACATCGCTCTCGCGCGCCATCGTGCTCTGTTCCACATTCAGGACCGACAGGATATGCTGCCCGCGTGCCCGCATGCCGCGCAGCGCGGCCAGCGTATCCGCCGTCTCGCCCGACTGCGAGATCAGCAGGCCAAGCCCGCCCGGCGTCAGCGGCGGATCGCGATAGCGCAGCTCACTGGCCACATCGATATCGACCGGCAGGCCCGCCACCGCCTCCAGCCAGTAACGGCCGATCAACCCGGCATAGAAGGCCGAGCCGCAGGCCGTCACCGCCGCACGGGGCAGCGACGCCAGGTCGAACGGCAGGTCCGGCAGCACGACCCGCCGCGTCGCCGGGTCAATCAGCCGCTGCAGGGTCTGCCCGATCACCACCGGGTGCTCGTGCAGTTCCTTGTCCATGTAGTGGCGATAACCATCCTTGCCGACCGAACCGGCGATCAGCGCGGTGGTGCGCACCGCGCGTTCCACCCGCTCGCCCGAGGCGTCGAAGAATTCCGCGCCCTCCGGCGTCACCATCACCCAGTCGCCATCGTCCAGATAGGCGATGCGGCGCGTCAGCGGCGCAAGGGCCAGGCTGTCGGAGCCGAGGAACATCTCGTTCTCGCCATAACCCACCACCAGCGGCGCCCCATGTCGCGCGCCGATCAGCAGGTCGTCATGCCCGGCGAAGATCATCGCCAGCGCATAGGCCCCCTCCAGCCGGCGCAGCGTGGCGAACGCCGCCTCGCGCGGCGACAGGCCGCGCGCCAGATGGAAATCGACCAGTTGCGCTACGGTCTCGCTGTCGGTCTCGGTCACGAAGACGTAGCCCGCCTGCTCCAGCTCCCGCCGCAACGCCTCGAAATTCTCGATGATGCCGTTATGCACCACCGACACGCGGGGTGTGCCGTGCGGATGGGCATTGTTCTCGGTCGGGGCGCCGTGGGTGGCCCAGCGCGTGTGGCCGATCCCCGTCACCCCGGCCAGCGGCGCGCGCGCCAGCACGGAGGCCAGATTGTCCAGCTTGCCGGCTGCCCGGCGCCGTTCGATCCGCCCATCCACCAGCGTCGCGATTCCGGCGGAATCATATCCGCGATATTCCAGCCGCCTCAGGGCGTCGAAGATGATCGGTGTAGCGTCCCTGCCGCCGACGACGCCGACTATGCCACACATCACCCCTGCTCCTTCTTCCTGCGCAGGGCGTCGCGCAGCGCCGCCCCCCGTCCGTCCTTGTTTTCCTGCCGCGCGCGCCCGAATGCCATCGCGCCGGCCTCCACATTCTCGGTAATAACGCTGCCCGCCGCGATCAGTGCCCCATCGCCGATCGCCACCGGCGCAACCAGGATCGCGTCCGACCCGATGAAGCAATCCGCGCCGATCTCGGTACGATGCTTGAACACACCGTCGTAATTGCAGGTGATCGTTCCGGCCCCGACATTGGTGCCGGCGCCGATCGCCGCATCACCCAGATACGCCAGATGGTTGGCCTTCGCCCCGGCACCCAGGGTCGTGCCCTTCAGCTCGACGAAATTGCCCACATGGGCCGCCGCCCCGACATCGCTGCCCGGCCGCAGCCGCGCATAGGGCCCGATCAGCGCCCCCGGCCCGACCACGCAGCCTTCCAGATGGCTGAAGGCACGGATCTCCGCCCCGCGACGCACGCGCACCCCTGGCCCGAACACCACATGGGGCTGAACCAGCACATCGGGCTCGAAAACGGTATCGGCCGAGAGGAAGACTGTCTCCGGCGCCACCAGCGTCACGCCCGCATCCATCGCCGCCGCGCGCAGCCGCTTCTGGACGCAGGCCTCGGCCTCGGCCAGCTCGGCGCGGGAATTGATGCCGCGCAGCTCGTCCTCAGGGGCTTCCACCGCGCGGACCTGCTGCCCTTCGGCCACGGCCAGGGCCACCACGTCGCCCAGATAATATTCGCCCTGCGCATTGTCGTTGCGCACCATGGACAGCCAGCGCCGGAAGCTGCCGGCCTCGGCGCACAGCACGCCGGCATTGCACAGGTCGATCGCCCGTTCCTGCTCGCTCGCGTCCGCCCATTCCACGATCCGCCGCACCAGCCCGTCCTCGCTGACGATGCGGCCATAACGGCCCGGGTCACGGGGCCGCATCGCCATCAGCGCCAGCCCGACGCCGGGGGTTGCCCGGCAGGCCACCAGGTTGCGCATGCTCTCGGGCGTGATCAGCGGATTGTCGCCATACAGCACCGCGACATCGCCGTCGCCGAACAGATCGGCCGCCTGGGCCGCGGCATGGGCGGTGCCCAGCCGGTCGGCCTGCACGACGACCTGATACGGCGCGGCAAGGGCCGCGACCTGCTCCATGCCCGGACCGGCGACGACGACGATCCGGTCGAACACCATGGCGGCGTGATCCAGCAGGTAACGCAGCATCGGCCGGCCGGCGAGCGGGTGCATCACCTTCGGCTGGTCGGATTTCATGCGCGTCCCCATCCCCGCCGCCAGGATGACGGCCGTGGCGGGACGACGGGCGGCAGGGTCCGCTGGCGTCGCGGACAGAGACTGGGCATTCATGTCATGCGGGTAGCGGGCGAGCATCGGCCCTGTCAAATAGAGGGGTGATCGCAGGCCATCACTTAGGTTTACGAATTACTGCATCCAGGCCGACAGGACCGCTTCCAGGAGAAGCCCATGCCATCAGACACCCTCCCCCGCCTCGCCGTTTTCGACATGGACGGCACGCTGCTGGACAGCCTGCCGGACCTCGCCGCCAGCGCCGACCGGCTGCTGAAAGGCTACGGCCTGCCCGGCATCGCGCCGGAACTGGTGCGCGCCATGGTGGGCGACGGTGTGGCCGCGCTGGTGCGCCGCCTGCTGGCCCATGCCGGCCCCGAGGCATCCGCGATCGACACGCATCAGGCCGTGGAGCGCTACATGGCCGATTACACGCCCCGCTCCACCGAGCAGTCCCGCCTTTTCCCCGGCACGGATTACGCGCTGAACACGCTGCGGGCGCAGGGCTGGCGGCTGGCGATCTGCACCAACAAGCCGGTCGCCGCCGCCACCCGCATCATCGACGCGCTGGGGCTGGCGGGCATCTTCGATACGATCGGCGGCGGCGACAGTTTCCCCGCCCGCAAGCCCAACCCCATCCACCTGCTCGGCACCATTCAGCAGGCGCATGGAACGCCCATACGCGCCGTCATGGTCGGCGATCATCACAATGATATCGCGGCCGCCGAAGGAGCCGGCGTCCGCGCGATCTTCGCCCGCTGGGGCTATGGCCGCCCGGACATGGAAGCCGGCGCGACGGCGGGAGGCGATTCGATCGCCGAAATCCCGCATCTGGCCGACCAGTTAATCCCCGCCTGAGAACCTGTCCGTAAATGCGCGCTGGCGGCAAGCCAGCGCGCGCGTCCGGTCAGGTTCCGGAGTGCAGCCTAGCCCTACGCGGCATTCGGCAGCAGCAGCACCGTCAGGTGCCCGAGCTTCGGATGGTCGAAGGCGATGCGCACGATCGTCAGCCCGTCACCCGGCACGTCCTGAAACCAGACCGAACCGCTAATCGGCTTGCGTGCCGCCGAATCCGGCCCATCGGTCTTGCGGAACCCGGCGATCTGCACGTCGCTGAAATCACAGCGCAACGCCGCCCCCCGATAGGGCTGACGGGAATCGCTCGCCATGTCCTGCATGCCGACCGTGTGCGCATCCATCCGCAGCAGGCGCGCCCCGTCGAACACGGTGGCCGATCCGTCACATTGATGATGGCTCCGCACCGTCTGCTGCAACCGCATCAGCGCGCTGAGCGAATCCATCGCCGGCGCCAGATCGGCAGCGGGAATCGGGTCACGACTGGGCTCCGGTGGAGTCTGGAGGGCGATGTGCGTTTGCCCGCCACTGTAATCGAGCACCACATGCCGGTCCGCCCCGCGCGAATAACCCGCGCTGTCATAGGTCAGCGGCCGCACCCCATCGGGCAGGAACTGCCCCGTCGCCTGGGAGGTGATGTTCATGCGCACCAGCAGCCCCAGCAGGCCCCCGCTGCGGATCGTCGACCGCACGGCATAACCGTTCGGCGTCACCGCATAGCGCGCGGCAATCGTCAGCGCGCGGAACCCGTGATTATAGACGCCATAAACATGCACGATCTGCGCGGGATCGTTCGCCGCCCGCGCCACGGGCGCCCACACGCCAAGCATGGCCGCCAGCACCAGCGCGGAAAATCCCAATGCCGGGAATCGGCGTGACAGACGCATCACTGCTCTCCACGAAACGGGGAAAAGGGAAGCCGGCCGATGGGGCGGAGCCTGGCTGAACGCGGGCTGGCGAGCGAACGCGCCGCCGCCCCCCCTTCCAGCCAGGGTCTCAGACGTCCAGGTTGGCAACCTTGAGCGCATTGCCGACGATGAAATCACGGCGCGGCTCGACGACATCGCCCATCAGGGTCGAGAACACCTGTTCGGCATTCTCGACATCTCCGACCTTCACCTGCAGCAGCGTGCGCATGGCCGGGTCCAGCGTCGTCTCCCAGAGCTGGGCATCGTTCATCTCGCCCAGCCCCTTGAAGCGGTTGATCGACAGGCCCCGCCGTCCCTGCGCCAGAATGCGCTCGTACAACGAGGCCGGGCCGGCGGCGGAACGCGTCGTCCCGTCCAGGGTCAGCTCGACCGGGGTGACGAAATCGGCCCCCAGCCGCTCCGCGCGCTCGGCCAGCCATCGCACCTCGGCACTGCGCAGCGCGGCCGGGTCCAGACGATAGACCTCGCCCACGCCCCGGACGCTGCGCGCCATCTCAAGCCCGGATTCGGCCGTGGCCGCGACCTTCCAGCCCCGCTCGTTCGGCTGCGACACCGTATCCAGACGCGCCTGCAGATCGGCAACCCGGCCCTGCACCACTTGCGTGTCGGCACTCAGCGCACCGGTCACCGCCGCCTGTTCCAGAATCCAGATCGGCGCACGAACCGACAGGCGCTGAATCGCCCGCGTCACATCGCGGATGAACATCACCTCGGCCGCCAGCGCCTCGCCCTGGAGCGCGCGCCCGTCGGCATAGCGCATCGATGCGTTGGCCAGCGCCTTGTCCAGCAGATACTGCTCCAGCGCCGCATCGTCCTTCAGATAGCGTTCGTCATTGCCCCGCTTGGCGCGATAGAGCGGCGGCTGGGCGATATACAGGTGTCCGCGCTCGATCAGTTCGGGCATCTGGCGGAAGAAGAAGGTCAGCAACAGCGTGCGGATATGCGAGCCGTCGACATCGGCGTCGGTCATGATGACGACGCGGTGATAGCGCAGCTTGTTGATCGAGAACCCGCCCTGATCGACTTCGCCGCGGCCGATGCCGGTGCCCAGCGCAGTGATCAGCGTGCCGACTTCGGCCGAACCCAGCATGCGGTCGAAGCGCGCACGCTCCACGTTCAGGATCTTGCCCTTCAGCGGCAGGATCGCCTGGAAGCGCCGGTCACGTCCCTGCTTGGCGGTGCCGCCCGCCGAGTCACCCTCGACGATGAACAGTTCCGACTTTGCCGGATCGCGCTCCTGGCAATCCGCCAGTTTGCCCGGCAGCGACGACACATCCAGCACGCCCTTGCGCCGCGTCAGCTCGCGCGCGCGCCGCGCCGCCTCGCGCGCCGCCGCCGCGTCCATCACCTTCGCGACGATGCCACGGGCCTCTTTCGGATGGGTCTCGAACCAGTGGGCGATCATGTCGGCCGCCGCCGCATGCACCACCGGCTGCACTTCGGACGAAACCAGCTTGTCCTTGGTCTGCGACGAGAATTTCGGGTCCGGCACCTTGACCGACAGCACGGCCGTCATGCCTTCGCGCATGTCCTCGCCAACCAACGCCTGGCTGTCCTTCTTGCTGGCGTTGCTCTCGGCATATTTGCCCACCACGCGGGTCAGCGCCTGCCGGAAACCGGCGAGGTGCGAGCCACCGTCGCGCTGCGGGATATTGTTGGTGAAGCACAGCATGGTCTCGTGGAAACTGTCGTTCCACGACAGGGCGAATTCGACCTTGATACCGTTCTCTTCGTTCTGCAGGCTGCCCGTGATCGGCGGATCGACAATCGAGGTCTTGCCCCGATCCAGCCACGACACGAACGCGGCCAGACCGCCTTCATAGTGGAAATTCTCCTCGCGCGTCGGCGTATGCCGCTCGTCGCGCAGGATGATCTCCAGGCCGGAATTGAGAAAGGCGAGTTCCCGCATCCGTCGTTCCAGGATCGCGAACTCGAATTCGATCTTCGTGAAGGTCCCGATGCTGGGCTTGAAGGTGACCTGCGTACCGCGCGGCGCGTCGCTCGGCCCGATCAGCGCCAGCGGGGCATCGCGCTCGCCATGCTGGAAGCGGATCATATGCTCCTGCCCGTTGCGCCAGATCCGCACTTCCATCCACTCGGACAGGGCGTTCACCACCGCGGCGCCCACGCCGTGCAGGCCGCCCGACACCTTGTAGGAATTCTGGTTGAACTTTCCGCCGGCATGCAGCTTGGTCAGCACGACCTCGGCCGCGCTGACCCCCTCCTCGGCATGCATGTCGGTCGGGATGCCGCGTCCGTTGTCGCGCACGGTCACGCTGCCATCGCCATTCAGCGTCACGATGCAGCTGGTGGCGAATCCGGCCTGCGCCTCATCGACCGCGTTGTCGATGATCTCGAAGGCCATGTGATGCAGCCCGGACCCGTCATCGGTATCGCCGATATACATGCCAGGCCGCTTGCGGACGGCATCCAGTCCCTTCAGGACGGAAATGGAAGCGGCGTCATAGTCCGAATCGTCGGGCAAGGTCCCGCTCATGTCCGCATCTTGTTTCTGAACGGGATTGGATGGATCGGACATACCGGGCAGATGCTCCAGACAGGGATCGTGGTCGAACGCCGCGATCATACAGGCTTCGGGTCCATCGAACCAGCATCGGCCGGGGGAATTCCCCCACTGGGCCGAAGCACTCCGTCCGACAGCGTGCAGAACGCCGCGCGATCGCGCAGCGGGTGAAACAGGTCGGCATCGGTGCCGGTCATCAGCACCGTGCCGTCAAATCCCTCAAGACTGCGAAACAGCGCCTCCCGCCGCCGCTCGTCCAGATGCACCAGCGGCTCGTCCAGCAGGATCACCGGTGCCTCGCCCCGATGCCGCGTCATCAGCGCCGCATGGGCCAGCACCACGCCCAGCAGCAGCGCCTTCTGCTGGCCGGTACTGGCCTGCGCCGCCGGTCGGCCGCTGGCCCGGTCCGACAGCGCCATGTCGGCCCGATGCGCGCCCATGCCCGCTCCGCCGCGCGCCGCATCCGCCGCCCGCCCTGCCGCCAGCCGGTCGCGCAGCCAATCCTCCACCGCCAGCGCCGGGCGGGTGCGCAGCTGCTCCGCGATCGGGCACAGGAGTTCGAGCCGCGCGGAAGGAAAACCCTCGGGCGCCCCCAGCGCCCCCTCGTCATTCAGCCGGTCCGTCAGCACCAGCCGCGCCGCCGTGGCCGCGACGGCATGCCGCGCCATCGAATCCTCAAGCGCCGCCAGCCACCCCGCATCGGCACGCCCGTCGGCCAGCAGCCGGTTGCGCTGGGTCACCGACTGGTCATGGGCCGCCAGTTCCCGCGCATGTCCAGGCTCCAGCGCCAGCACCAGCCGATCCAGAAACCGCCTGCGCCCGGGCAGGCCGTCCTGGAACAGCCGGTCCATCTGCGGCGTCAGCCAGACGGCGGAGAGGGAATCGGCCAGCGCCCCCCGGCCGCGCACGGCCTCGCCATCGCGCCGGAAGGCCCGGCGCTCGGGCCGCGCCGGGTCACTGCCGGTGGACAGGTCGGACGGCGTGCCATCCGGAGCGATGAAGCGCGCGGCCACACCCCATAATTGCATCCCGTACCGCGCCATCTCGGCACCGCGCGCACCGCGCAGTCCCCGCCCCGGCACCAGAAGGGACAGCGCTTCCAGCAGGTTGGTCTTGCCGGTACCATTCTCGCCGGTGATGACATTGACCGGCGCGTCCGGCCGCCAGACCAGACGCGCATAGTTCCTGAAATCCGTCAGCGCCAGCCGCTCGAGGCGCGCCATGATGCGGCCAGCGTCTCCGCGATCAGACCCGCATCGGCATCAGCACGTAAAGCGCCGACGGGCTGGCGACATCACGCACGATGGTCGGGGCGGAACTGTCGGAAAAGGCGAATTCCACGTCGCGCTCGATCTGATCGGTGATGTCGTTCAGATAGCGGGCCTGGAAGCCGATCTCCATCGGTTCGGCGTCGTAGGTCACATGGTTTTCGTCCAGTTCCTCCTTCGCCGTTCCCTGGTCGGGGCTGACGGCCGAAAGCGTCAGGAGGTTGCGGCCGATCGACAGCTTGACGGGGCGCGAGCGTTCCTGGCTGATCGCGGCGACGCGTGCCACGGCATCGGAGAAATCCTTCTTGCCCACACGCAGGATACGGTCGTTGCCGCGCGGGATGACGCGGTCATATTCCGGGAACGTGCCGTCGATCAGCTTCGAGGTCAGCGTGACGGGCCCGACCGAGAACTGGATGCGGGTATCGGACAGGCCCACCACCACGTCTTCCGCCCCCTCGTCGAGCAGCTTGCGCAACTCGGCGATGGTCTTGCGCGGCACGATCACGCCCGGCATCTCCTCGGCCCCCGACGGAACCTCGGTCTCGACCCGCGCCAGGCGGTGGCCGTCGGTCGCCACCGCGCGCAGCATCGGCCCGGTGTCCCCGGCCGCAACATGCAGGTAGATGCCGTTGAGGTAGTACCGCGTCTCCTCGGTCGAGATCGCGAAACGCGTGCGGTCGATCAGCCCGCGCAGCACGGCCGCCGGCACCGTGAAATGGTTGGGCAGCGTGCCCGCCGTCATCGACGGGAAATCGTCCACATCCAGCACATTCAGGCTGGTGGTGTAGCGCCCCGCCCGCAGGGCCAGCGGCGCATCGCCACCCGCGTGATCCAGCTCGACCGCCACCCCGTCGGGCAGCTTGCGGACGATCTCGTGCAGCACGGCGGCGGGCGCGGTCACCGCACCATTGCGGGCGGTCTCGGCGCCGATTTCCTCGACCACCGCGATTTCCATGTCGGTCGCCGTCAGCGTCAGCCGACCATCCGCGACATTGATCAGGACGTTGGCGAGAATCGGAATGGTGTTCCGCTTCTCGGCGACGCTCTGGATATGCGCCAGAGCCTTCAGCAACGTCGCGCGGTCAGCCTTCAGCTTCATAGGTACAGACTCTCCTTGCCCGGCGTTCGCCACCGGGATCATGGCCGCCCCGGCCATACGCCCGGACCGCCAGATATGACCTTCGGTCCCGTGATTTTAGCAGCCCGCGCAGGGGGCGCAAAGGCCCACCGGGCTGCAACGCCATACAGGCCGCTGGAACCCGCCCCTCAGCTTTCCAGCATGCGGCGCAGCAGTTCAACGTCTTCGGCAAACGCGCTGTCCCGCTCCATCAGTTCGGTCACCCGCGCCACGGCATGCATGACGGTCGTATGATCACGGTTGCCGAACTTGCGCCCGATCTCCGGCAGGGACCGGCTGGTCAGCTGCTTGGCCAGATACATGGCGACCTGCCGGGGGCGCGCCACCGCGCGCGCGCGCCGGGCCGAGGACATATCGGTCAGCCGGATATTCCAGTGCTCGGCCACCTTGCGCTGGATTTCCTCGATCGTCACCCGCCGGTCATGGGCCTTGAGGATATCGTGCAGAACGTCCTGCGTGGCTTCCAGCGTCACCGGACGGCCGAACAGGTTGGCATGGGCGATCAGGCGGTTCAGCGCGCCTTCCAGCTCACGCACGTTCGACGTGATCTTGTGCGCCAGGAATTCCAGCACCTTGGCCGGCACCGGCACACCCGACGCCGCCGCCTTCGATTCCAGGATCGAGATCCGCAATTCGAAGGTCGTGGCGTGGATATCGGCCACCATGCCGCAGCCCAGACGCGTGCGCAGCCGGTCTTCCAGCCCCGACAGGTCGGACGGCGACTTGTCGGCCGACACGACGATCTGCCGCCCGGCATCGACCAGTGCGTTGAACGTATGGAAGAATTCTTCCTGCGTGTTGTCCTTGCCGATCAGGAACTGCAGATCGTCGATCATCAGCACGTCGACCGACCGCAACTGCTCCTTGAACTCCATCGTCGATTGCGAGCGGATCGCGGCGATGAAGCGGTACATGAACTTCTCGGCCGACATATAGGCGACCGAGACCTTGCCGCCCCGCGTCAGCTCCGAGCCGATGGCATGCATCAGATGCGTCTTGCCCAAGCCCACGCCACCGTACAGGAACAGCGGATTGAAACCAGGGCTGGAAGGCCGCTCCGCCACCCGGCGGGCGCAGGCATAGGCAAATTCGTTCGGCTTGCCGACCACGAACGTATCGAAGGTGAAGCGCGGGTCCAGCGGCGCGGCCAGATCGTGACGGTTCAGTTCGCTCCGCGCCTCGGCCACCCGCTCGTCCACCGCGCCAGCGGCGGGCGCTGCATCGGCCGAACCGACCTCGTCATCCGCTGCCCCCTCGGGCTCGGCAACCGGCTCGGGCCGGCCCACCTGCAATTCCACACGGCGGATCGACGGCAGCTCGGCATTCCACAGCGCGCTCAGCCGGTCGCCATACTGGGTGCGCACCCAGTCGCGCAGGAAGCGTGTGGGCAGATTGAGCGTGATCTCGTCGCCATCGACCGGGCCGATGCTGATCTGTTTCAGCCAGGTGCGATATTCGACCTCGCCAACCTCGGTCTGCAGGCGTGAACAGATCCGCGACCAGTGGATGTCCAGAACATTCCGGACCGAGCGGGCTTCCGCGACGGCATCATATCCACTCAGTTCGCCCGTCATGCTCAATCCCGGCCCCCTGGAGACGGTAACCTCCCGACAATGCGGAAGATCCATCCCTACGTTTTCCGCCCCCCTCATACCGAACGCCCGCGCAATCCACCCGCCACCAGCCGTCACGCAAGGAGAACACGCCTCCCCTTGCCCGACACCGAAAAAGGCGCGGCCACTATGTCCTGCTCAGTCGTCACGAAATGAAGAAGCCGAAGATAGGTCACCGACCCGACCGAGGCAACGGAAAACTGGGTCGGCGGGGCCGGGAAAATCCGGCGCCACGCGCAACACGACCAGTCACCATAACCTGAAGCAGTCAGGCGGAACCCGCACAATAAAAGCAAAGGCCGCCCCTCTCCTTGAACGAGAGAAACGACCTTCTGCCTAGTTCTGTACGTCTATTTGCCGGCCTTGAAGCAATACCGGCCGGCGCCGGCCGGTCAGGCGGCGACGAGGGCCTTGATGCGGGCCGACAGACGCGAAATCTTGCGGGAAACGGTGTTGGCGTGGATCACACCCTTGCCCGAGGCGCGCTGCATTTCCGGCTGGGCCGCGCGCAGGGCGCTGGTCGCCTCTTCCTTGTTGCCCGAGGCAATCGCCGCCTCGACCTTCTTCACGAAGGTGCGCATGCGCGAGACGCGCGCCGTGTTGCGCGCGTTGCGGCGCTCGTTCTGACGGATGCGCTTACGCGCGGAAGCAGTGTTCGCCATGGTTCTCAGTTCAAAAAAATATGGTTACGAGGTCCGTCGCCAGCAGGCCTCGGACATCCAGATCAGGGTGGCGATCTAGTCCAAGCCTTCCACCCCCGTCAAGACAACTCTTCCGCACGGCTGGAAATACCGCCATGCCGGTCACCCGGCCGCCGTCGGCGCGCCGGCCGGATGGACCTGGCGCAGAGGGCAGAAGAAGGTCGAGCGCCCCGCCTGCTCGATCCGCACCACGCCGCCGCAGGCCTTGCCGCCGGGGCAATCCGGGCACCCCTGCCCCGCACGGCCATAGACGCGCCAGGCATGCTGGAAATAGCCCAGTTCCCCATCCGGCTGGGCATAGTCGCGCAGGCTTGATCCACCGGCCGCGATCGCTTCCTCCAGCACCACGCGGATCGCCTCGACCAGGCGCGCCTCCTCGGGCCCATCCAGCCCGCAGGCCATCCGGGCCGGATGGATCGCGGCACGGAACAGCGCCTCGGACGCGTAGATGTTACCAATCCCCGCCACCACCGACTGGTCCATCAGCGCCGCCTTGATCGAGGTCCGCCGCCGCGCCAGGGCATGATGCAGCCAGTCCTGCGAAAATCCGTTCCCCAGCGGCTCGGGACCGAGTCGGGCCAGCAGGCGATGCTTTTCCTCATCCACCGTGGGCATCAGGTCCACGGTACCGAAGCGCCTGGGGTCGATCAGGCCGAAATGCGTGCCGTCCGTTGTTTCGAACGACAGATGCTCATGCCGGCCGGGCTTCGGCGCCTGGCCGGGCAGCGACAGCAGCACCCGCCCGGACATGCCCAGATGCAGCAGCATGGTCTCGCCCCGGTCCAGCCGCATCAGGATATATTTCCCACGGCGGGCAAAACCGCTGATCCGCGCGCCTTCCAGCCGGCTGGCCAGGTCGGTCGGAAAGGGCGTGCGCATGCCGTCGCGACGCACCGCCACCCGGGCGATCGTCTTCCCGTCGAGATGCAACCGCATCCCACGCATCACTGTTTCGACTTCAGGGAGTTCCGGCATGAGTGGATCTGAGGTTATATCCCTGAACCATGACCGACAATACCACGCCCTCCGCCATCGACGCCGCCGCCGTCGCCCTCCCCTCCGGCGCGGAGACGACCGATTTCGGCTTCCGCGACGTGCCCCTGGCCGAGAAGAAGCCCATGGTGCGCGCCGTGTTCGACAGCGTCGCCACCCGTTACGACATCATGAACGACGTGATGTCGCTGGGCATCCACCGGGCCTGGAAGAAAATCTTCGTGACCGAGCTGGGCGCCCATCCGGACCTCACGCTGCTGGACCTGGCGGGCGGCACGGGCGACATCTCGTTCGGCTGGCTGCGCGCCGGCGGCGGCCGGGCCATCCTTTCCGACATCAATGCCAGCATGCTGTCCGTCGGGCGCGGACGGGCGCTGGAGCGCGGGCTGATTTCCAGCCTGAATTTCGCGGTGATGGATGCCGAGGCCATTCCCCTGCCCGACCGTTCGGTCGACCGGGTGTCGATCGCCTTCGGCCTGCGCAACTGCACCGACAAGGACGCCGTCCTGCGCGAGGCACGGCGCGTGCTGCGTCCCGGCGGGCGCTTCCTGTGCCTCGAATTCTCCCGCGTGCAGGTCGCGGCCCTCTCACCGATCTATGACGCCTGGTCGTTCCATGTGCTGCCGCGCATGGGCGCCGCCATCGCCGGCGACCGCGAGAGCTACCAGTATCTGGCCGAGAGCATCCGCATGTTCCCCGACCAGGAGACCCTGGCCACCATGATGCGCAATGCCGGGCTGGAACATGTAACGGTCCGCAACCTCTCGGGCGGCATCGCGGCCATCCATTCCGGCTGGCGGATCTGACGATGCATGCCGCCCCCGCCCCGGTCGGCGGCCGCACGGTCCTGCTGATCGTCTGCGGGGGAATCGCCGCCTACAAGACGCTCGAACTCATCCGCCTGCTCACGGGGGCGGGCCTGCGTGTCCGCACGGTGCTGACGGCGGCAGGCAAACAGTTCGTCACCCCGCTCAGCCTCCAGGCCCTGACCGGCGAGAAAGTGTATGAGGATCTGTTCTCGCTGACCGACGAGAACGAGATGGGCCATATCGCGCTCTCGCGGTCCGGCGACCTGCTGGCGGTCTGCCCGGCCACGGCCGACATCATGGCCCGCATGGCCGCCGGACTGGCCGACGACCTGGCCAGCACGCTGCTGCTGGCCACCGACAAGCCGGTCCTGATCGCCCCGGCGATGAATGTCCGGATGTGGGACCACGCCGCCACCCAGGCCAATCTGGCCACCCTGCGCACGCGCGGCGTCATGGTGGTCGGCCCCGAAATCGGGCTGATGGCCTGCAACGAGACCGGCCCCGGCCGCCTGGCCGAACCGCCCGTGATCGCCGAGGCGATTTTCCGCCACCTCGCCGGCCCGGCCCCCGTCGTCCCCGCCACCGGCCCGCTCGCCGGCCGGCACGCGCTCGTCACCGCCGGCCCGACCCACGAGCCGATCGACCCGGTACGCTATCTCGCCAACCGCTCGTCCGGCCGGCAAGGCTACGAAATCGCCGAATCCCTCGCCGCCCTCGGCGCGCGCGTCACCCTGGTCAGCGGACCGGTCGACCTGCCTCCGCTCACGGGCGTCACCCTGCGCCGGGTCGAAACGGCCAGGCAGATGCTGGCCGCCTGCCGCGACGCCCTGCCCTGCGACATCGCCGTCTGCGCCGCCGCCGTCGCCGACTGGCGCGTGGCGGGGGAAGCGACCAGCAAGATCAAGAAGACGGCCGGCGCCCCGCCGCCGACGCTCACGCTGGTCCCCAACCCCGATATCCTGACCGAACTGTCCACCCCCGGCCCCAATCGCCCCGCCCTGGTCGTCGGCTTCGCCGCCGAAACCGATACGGTCGCGCAGCACGCGGCGGCCAAGCGGCAGCGCAAGGGCTGCGACTGGATCGTCGCCAATGACGTACGGCCGGAAACCGGCATCATGGGCGGCATGGAAAACGAAATCATCCTGATCACCGGCGACGGCGCCGAACAGTGGCCCCGCATGGACAAGCAGGACGTGGCCGCGCATCTGGCCGATCGGATCGCCACCTTCTTCACCCCCGATTTCTCTTCCGGCCGGAGTATTTCATGACCGCCCCCATCGTTTCCGTCGCCGTCCGCCGCCTGCCCCACGCGGCCGACCTGCCGCTGCCCGGCTACGCCACCGCGGGCGCCGCCGGCATGGACCTGCTGGCGGCGGTAAAGGAACCGGTCGAACTGGCACCCGGCGCCCGCATGCTGGTGCCCACCGGCCTGTGCGTCGCCCTGCCCCCCGGTTATGAACTGCAGGTCCGCCCCCGCTCCGGCCTGGCGCTGAAGCACGGCATCACCCTGCCCAACACGCCCGGCACGATCGACGAGGATTATCGCGGCGAAATCGGCATCATCCTGCTGAACACGGGTAACGCCCCGCTGGCGATCACGCGCGGCATGCGTATTGCCCAGGCCGTGCTGGCCCCGGTGGTCCGCGTCGCGTGGCAGGAGGCCGAGAGCCTGGACGAGACCGCCCGCGCGTCCGGCGGCTTCGGCAGCACCGGCACCGCCTGACGGGCCGGAGGCATTGGGCAGACAGGAAAGAGGGTCATGACGGCGCGTTGGCTTCCCGCCTTTTTATCCCGCGACAGCCGGCCTAACCTGTTCGATCTGGCCGCCCTGCTGTGCATGCTGGGGCTGGCCGTGCTGCTGGCCACGGCCGGGCGCCACATGCTGGCGCCCATCGCGGCGCCGAACGCCGCCGTGATCCATCTCGATCCCGCCTGGCTGCCCGGCTACGCGGTGCGCACGACCCTGCGCATGTTCGCGGCCCTGGGCGCGTCGCTGCTGTTCACCTTCACCTATGCGGTCTGGGCCGCCAAGAGCCGCCGCGCCGCGCTGATCCTGGTGCCGGTGCTGGACGTGCTGCAATCGGTGCCGATCCTGGGATTCCTCACCTTCACGGTCGTCTTCTTCATGGGCCTGTTCCCCGGGCGCATCCTGGGGGCCGAACTGGCGGCGATCTTCACGATCTTCACCAGCCAGGCCTGGAACATGGCCTTCAGCATGTACCAGTCGCTACGTGCCGTGCCGCCGGACCTGGAAGAGGTCGCGCGCGGCTTCGGCCTGACGGCATGGCAGAAATTCTGGCGGCTGGACGTGCCCTTCGCCGTGCCCGGCCTGGTGTGGAACGCCATGGTCTCGATGTCCGGCGGCTGGTTCATGGTGGTCTATTCCGAGACGATCACGGTCGGAAACACCGATATCCTGCTCCCCGGCATCGGCTCCTATGTCGGCACCGCCATCGCGCAGCGCGATCTGTGGGCGGTTCTCTACGCCATCCTGACGATGCTGGTGGTGATCCTGGCATACGACCAACTGCTCTTCCGGCCGCTGGTCGCCTGGTCCGCGCGCTTCGGCACCGCATCGTCCGATAGCGCGCCGGCCTCCGATCCCTGGATGCTGGTGCTGCTGCGGCGCACCGCCCTGCTGCGCCGCATCACCGACGCCATCGGCGAGGGCCTGACCGCCATCGGCGGCCTGCCCCTCGGCCGCCGCCCGCACGAGGCACGACGCGGTATCGTCGTGCCGTCCCGCCTGCTCGATCTGGGATGGAGCACCCTGCTGGCCGGACTGAGCCTGCTCGCCCTGTGGCAGGTATGGCTCTACGCACACGCCACCTTCTCGCTGCGCGAACTGCTGCATGTCGTCGGGCTGGGCGGGCTGACGCTGCTGCGGGTGGTCGCCATGGTGCTGCTGGCCTCGCTGGTCTGGGTACCGGCGGGCATCTGGCTGGGGCTCGATCCGGTGCGCGCCCGGCGCACGCAATTCGTCGCCCAGTTCATGGCCGCATTCCCCGCCAATCTCTTCTTCCCGATCTTCGTCGTGCTGATCGTCCATTTCCGCCTCAGCAGCGATATCTGGCTGACCCCGCTGATGATCCTGGGCACCCAGTGGTATATCCTGTTCAACGTCGTGGCCGCCGCGTCCTCCTTTCCCGCCGACCTGCTGGAGGTCGCGCGCAGCCTGCAGGTGCGCGGCCCGCTCTGGTGGCTGCGGGTCGCCCTGCCGGGCATCCTGCCGCATTACGTCACCGGGGCCATCACCGCCTCCGGCGGCGCGTGGAACGCCGCCATCGCCGCCGAGGTCGCAAGCTGGGGCGACGACCATCTGGCCGCCCACGGGCTGGGCGCCTATATCGCCCGCGCCACGGTCGCGGGCGACACCGCCCATGTCGGGCTGGGCATGACGGTCATGGCGGCCTTCGTGCTGCTGTTCAATCGCGCGGTGTGGCGCCCGCTGGCCGATTACGCCCGCCGCCACTTCGCCTTCGTCTGATCACCGTTCGGGACCGCGCCATGACCCTCTCGCCTTCCTCCCAGATCGAAGACCAGGAAGAGCTGATCCGCGTCACCGGCTGCCGCCAGGCCTATCACAAGGGCGGCGCCGCCGACCTGGTGGTGCTGGACGACGTGAACCTGACCCTGCGCTCGGGCGAAATCGTCGGCCTGCTGGGCCGGTCGGGGTCGGGCAAATCGACGCTGCTGCGCATCGTGGCCGGCCTGCTGCCCCCCACCGAGGGCAGCATCCTGTGGAAGGGCAACCCGGTCTCGGGACCGGTGCCCGGCATTGCGATGGTGTTCCAGTCCTTCGCCCTGTTCCCCTGGCTGAGCGTGCAGAAGAACGTGGAACTGGGGCTGGAAGCCAAGGGCATCGCCGCGGCCGAGCGCGACCGTCTGGCCGAGGACGCGATCGACCTGATCGGCCTGGGCGGCTACGAGAACGCCTATCCCAAGGAATTGTCGGGCGGCATGCGCCAGCGCGTGGGGCTGGCGCGGGCGCTGGTGGTTCAGCCCGACCTGCTGCTGATGGACGAGCCCTTCTCGGCACTGGACGTGCTGACGGCCGAAAACCTCCGCACCGACCTGATCGAGCTGTGGGCCGAGCGCAAGCTGCCGGTCAAATCCATGCTGCTGGTCACCCACAATATCGAGGAAGCGGTGCTGATGTGCGACCGCATCCTGGTCTTCTCATCCAATCCAGGCCGCGTGGCGCACGAACTCGCGGTTCCCTTCGCCCACCCCCGCAACCGCGAGGACCCGGCCTTCCGGCAACTGGTCGACCAGATCTACGCCCTGATGACCCGCCGGGCACCGATCGTGTCCGAGGCCGAACTCCCCCTCGGCGAGGCCGCGCCACAGGCGGCGGCACCGGTACAGGTCGCCCTGCCCGAACTGCCGATGAATACGATGGTGGGGATGATGGAAACCCTGGCCGCCGATCCGCTGGACGGGCGCGCCGACCTGCCGCTCCTCGCCTCACGCCTGCAACTGGCGCTGGACGATCTGTTTCCGCTGGGCGAATCGCTGCAATTGCTGGAATTCGCCGAATTGGAAGATGGCGACATCCTGCTGACGGCCGAAGGCGCCCGCTTCGTCCAGAGCAGCCACGACGAACGGCGGCAGATCCTCTGGCATAGCCTGCTGCACAATGTCCCGCTGGTGCGCGTGATCCGCGCCGTGCTGGACGAACGGCCCAACCACCGCGCCAGCGCCGAACGGTTCCGCGAGGAACTGGAAGACAGCATGTCTCCCGACTATGCCAAACAGACCCTGCAAACCCTGATCGGCTGGGCCCGCTACGCCGAACTGTTCGATTACGACGAGGAAGCGGACCAGCTCTTTCTGGACGACGAGACCGAATGATCCCCCGTTACTGGCGGGCCAGCGCCAGCCGGTCATAGAAAATCCGCCGCACCTTCGCCACCTTGGGCGCGATCACCGCCGCGCAATAGCCGCGCTCCGGGTGCTTGGCGAAATAATCGTGGTGATAGGCCTCTGCCTCGTAGAACTGCGTCAGCTTCTGGATCTCGGTCACGATCGGATCGGGCCACAGCTGCGTCGCCGTGATCTCGTCCCGCACCTCACCCGCCACCCGCTCCTGCTCCGGCGTCGCGTAGAAGATGACCGAGCGATATTGCGTGCCGACATCCTCTCCTTGCCGGTTCAGGGTCGTCGGGTCGTGAATCGTGAAGAAGATCCGCAACAGATCGGCATAGGACAGCACATTCGGGTCAAACGTCACGCGGACAAGTTCGGCATGGCCGGTCCGGCCGGTGCATACCTGCTCATAGCTCGGATTCGGGACATCACCACCGGCATAGCCGGGCGTCACGTCCTCGATCCCCGCCAGTTCGCGCAAGGCGGCTTCGGTACACCAGAAGCAGCCACCCGCCAGATAGGCGGTCTGCCAGGATGGGTCACGCCCCTTCGTTCCGTTCGTCATCTCATCTCTCCTGCTGCGGATTCGCACCGCACCGTTCGAAGATGTGATGCTCCGCCAGGGATTGAAAGAGAAGCGATCGTGATGGAGGGAACGTGACCACCCGCGGAGCCTGACCGAACATGCCCGCCGGACGCCAATCCGACGCGTGTTTCGGTCTGCCCCTCAGGCGAGGTATCCCAGCGCCGCCTCCACACGCACGCGCTCATCCCGGAACTGCGCCAGCCGCTGGCGATTTTCCTCGACGATCTCAGGCTTGGCTCGGGCGACGAAATCCGCGTTGCCCAGCTTGCGCTCGACCTTCACGATCTCCCCATCCAGCCGGCCACGCTCCTTCTCCAGCCGCTGCCGCTCCTGATCCAGATCGATGATGCCCGCCAGCGGAATCACCAGCGTCGCCTCGTCCACCACAAGCTGGGCGGCACCACGCGGCATCTCGCCGGTCAGCGGCTCGACCGCCGATACGCGCGCCATGCGGCCGATCGCCTCCGCCCAGCGGGTCGCCCGCGCGATGGTCCGGGCGTCGGCATCGCGCAGCAGCACCGGCGCCAGGCGCGAAGGCGGCACGTTCATTTCCGCCCGCACGGTCCGGATCGCGGAGATGAAACGGATCACCCAGTCCAGTTCCGCCACCGCGTCGACCGCATCCGCCGGGCGCTCGGGCACCGGCCACGGCGCCGTCATCAGGCTGCCACGCGCACCGAAGCCGAACTGCACCCACAATTCGTCGGTCACAAAGGGCATCACCGGCTGCAACAGGCGCAGGATCAGTCCCAGCACATGCGCCGCCACCGCCCGGATCTCCGCCGCCAGGGCCTCATCCGCGCCGGTGAAGACCGGCTTGGCGAATTCCAGGAACCAGTCGCAGAAGCAGTTCCAGACGAACCGGTAGCAGACAGCGGCATATTCGTCGAAACGATAGGCCTCCAGCGCCGCATCGGCATCGGCCGCCGCACGGGCGGCCTCGTCCAGCAGCCAGCGGCCCAGCGGCGAGGTCACGCTCTCGGGCCGGAAATCCGCAACCGGGGCCACGCCATTCATTTCGCAGAAGCGCGCGGCATTCCAGATCTTGGTCACGAACGACCGGTATTCCTCGATCCGCTTCTGGCCCAGCTTGACGTCACGTCCCAGCCCGGTCAGCGCGCATACGGTAAAGCGCATGGCATCGGCACCGTACTGCTCGATCATGTCGAGCGGATCGATGCCGTTGCCCTTGCTCTTGGACATTTTCTGGCCGCGCTCATCGCGCACCAGCCCATGGATGAACACAGTACGGAACGGCACATCCTTCATGAAATGCAGGCCCATCATCATCATCCGGGCCACCCAGAAGAAGATGATGTCGAAGCCCGTCACCAGCACGTCGGTCGGGTAGTAGCGCGCAAGGTCCGCCGTCTTCTCCGGCCAGCCAAGCGTCGAGAACGGCCACAGCGCGGACGAGAACCATGTATCCAGCACGTCCTCGTCGCGGGTCAGCACCTCGTCCCGCCCGTAATGCGCCCGGGCCTCGGCCTGGGCCTGCGCCTCGTCATGCGCCACGAAGACATGCCCGTCCGGCCCGTACCAGGCCGGAATGCGATGCCCCCACCAGAGCTGGCGGCTGATGCACCAGGGCTGGATATCGCGCATCCAGGCGAAGAACGTGTTCTCCCACTGCTGGGGCACGAAGCGCACCTGCCCCGTCTCCACCGCCGCGATGGCGGGGCCGGCCAGGGTGGCGGCATCGCAATACCACTGCGTGGTCAGGCGCGGTTCGACCACCGCGCCGCTGCGCTCGGCATGCGGCACCTGGTTGCGGTGCGGCTCGATCTTCTCCAGCCAGCCCAGCCGCTCCAGCTCGGCCACCACTGCCTTGCGCGCCTCGTCACACCCCAGGCCTTCGAGCCCGCGCGTGAAGGCCGGGTCCGCCAGCCCCTCCACCGCGTGCAGATCGTCGGCAATCTCCGCCAGCGTCACCCGAGCGTCCTCATCCAGCACGCTGGGCATCGCCAGGCTGTGCCGGCGACCGACCTCGAAATCGTTGAAATCATGCGCGGGCGTGATCTTGACCGCGCCGCTGCCCTTCTCAGGGTCGGAATAGCTGTCGGCCACGATGGGAATCCGCCGCCCGGTCAGCGGCAGGACGACCGACCGGCCAATCAGCCCGGTATAGCGTTCATCCTCCGGATGCACGGCCACCGCCATGTCACCCAGCAGCGTCTCGGGGCGCGTGGTCGCAACCGTAATGGTCCGCCCTTCCGCATCGTCGGCGACCGGATAGCGGATATACCACAGGCTACCCTGCACCTCGCGGTTATCGACTTCGAGGTCCGAAATCGCCGAACGGAACGCCGGGTCCCAGTTCACCAGCCGCCGGTCGCGATAGATCAGCCCCTCGCGATACAGGGTGACGAACACCTCCAGCACCGCCTTGGACAGGCCCTCATCCATGGTGAAACGCTCGCGCGGCCAGTCCAGCGAGGCGCCGAGGCGACGAAGCTGGGTGGTGATGCCGCCGCCGGATTCGCCCTTCCACTGCCACACGCGCCGTTCGAAGGCCTCGCGCCCCAGCGCCTGCCGGCTGGTGCCCTCCTTCTGCAAGGTGCGCTCCACCACCATCTGGGTCGCGATGCCGGCATGGTCGGTGCCCGGCTGCCACAGCGTGTCGCGGCCCTGCATCCGCCGCCAGCGGATCAGCGTGTCCTGCAACGTCATCGTCAGCGCATGGCCGACATGCAGCGTGCCGGTCACGTTCGGCGGCGGGATCATGATGGTATAAGGCTGGGCGTTGCTGCCCGGCGCGGCCGAGAACGCGCCTTCGCGCTCCCATTCCGCATAGAGGGCGGGTTCGATCTCGCCGGGCGAGAAAGACTTGTTCAGCATCGCAAAACCAGACCTGAGCATGAAGGAAAATCGGCCCGACAGGGCGAGCCCTTACGGTCTGCCGCTTATAGCGAACTTCGCCCCGAAAGAAACGCCGCGCGGGCGGGAATGGCGTCAGCGGGTCATCAGGGGGCTCGATCCCTCATACGCCTCGCCGAACGGCGCCAGGTAGGTCCCCGTCACCGGATCATGATGCGGGTCCGGCCCCCCACCGCCCCCAAGACGGAATTTCCCCAGCGGACCGAGCGGAATGTCGAAACCATCGTCCCCCGCCGGCTTGCGGACCCGATGATCCGGCACCGGCGCCGCTGCGTAAACCGTCCGCTTGCCCACGACGTCCAGCCGTTCTCCCCCGCCATCCGGCAACGTCGTGGCCGTAACGGACGATGAAGCCGGCACGGCCTGCGGCGGAATGGCGACATAGATATTGGTATCGAAGGGACGATGGGCGGGCCGCGCGGCAACCGCCCCTGGGGCCGCCGGCATCACGAGCACCAGCAAGAGCATGCTTCGGCACACCATCCTGGCCATTTCGCCCCCTGGTCACCGTTGCCCGGCAGAGGCCGGAATGACATCAGCGCCCCGGCTGGTTCTCCGCCTGGTCGCTTATCCCCCATAGCCGGTCCCTGACCGCCTTGTAATAGGCGGTCTCGTCATAGCGCGGCACATCCAGCTTCAGATCCTGCGCCGTCAGCCGGCCGATGGCGGCCGCCACCCCATAGGATGCGGTCACAAGGTTGCTCAGGCTCTGCACCAGCGCCACCTGTGCCTGAAGCAGGGTCTGCTGCTGCTGCAACACTTCCAACGTCGTGCTGGTGCCGACGATCGCCTGGCGTTCGACACCATCCAGGGCGACGATGTTCGATTCAATGGCGATCCGGTTGCTCTTGATCGCCGCCGTATAGGCCACCAGTTGCTGCCAGTTGGACGAGGCAAGCTGCATCGCCGCGCGGCGCGCGATATCCACCGCGCGATGCGCCTCGGATACCTGCTGGCGCGCCTGCCGCACGGCGGCATATTCCGACCCGCCCTGATAGAGCGGGAACTGGATGTTCACCGTCGCATATTTGTCGTCCATCAGGGAGCGGCCGCTGCTCTGGTTGAGCCCGTGCTCGTAGCTCGCCTCGGCCGAGATCTGGGGCATGATCGCGGCCATGGCCACGCCCACCGCGTCCTTCTGCGATGCCTCGGTAAACAGGGCACCGATGACGTTCGGATTGTTCTGCACCGCCTGGGCGATCGCCTCGTTCTGCGAACGCGCCGGCAGCACCAGCGGCTGCGGCGGCACCAGATTGGGCGGCGGCGACATGCCGACGATCTGGGCATAGGTCGCCTGAGCCGTCTGCAACGTGCCTTCGGCCTCCTGGCGGGAGGCACGGGCGCTGGCCAGCGCGGCCTCGGCCTGAGCCACATCGGTCCGCGTAATCTCGCCGACCCGGAATCGCTCCGAGGTCGCACGCAGCTGTTCCTGCAGCACTTTTTCGTTGTTGATATTGAGCTGCAGTAATTGCTCGTTCTCGATCACGCCGACATAGGCGCTGACGACATCGCTGAAGACCTGCTGTTCGGTCGCGATCAGTTGCGCCCGCTCGGCCATCACGGCATTGACTGCCTTATGGGTGCTGGCCGTGGTCCGCCCGCCGGAATAGAGCGGCTGCGAGATCGTGACGCCAGCCGTATAGCCGGGAACATCATATTTGCGGCTGTAACCGGCATAGCCGTTCTGCGCGGCCATGGTGCTGACGCCGGAAAAATAGGTCATGCCGGCATTGCTGGTCACGGTGGGCCGCCAGCCGGCCAGCGCGGTGGGCACCTGCTCGTCGGTCGCGCGCAGGGTCGCGCGCTCCTTCTGCAAGGTGGGATTGGTCAGGTAGGCCGCGGCCAGGGCCTCCTGCAACGTATGGGGTACGAAGGTCGGCGACCCGCTGCCGTCATAGCGCTGCGCCCACGCGGCCGAACTGCACAACAGGGCAGCCATCCCAGCCCCAATTCCGCACCCGCGCTTCATTCGTCTCTCCCCGGAAATGCTACCCAGGGTTGGGTATCGCATTTCCAGGTAAAGAATATATCAAACGGTGTCAGGGTTCAGAACGCAAAGGCCGGCGCCGGTTCCAGTTCGGGCAGCAGCGGCAGCGCGACATCGAACACCGGCCGCGTCGCCAGCCCGGTGGCGGAGGCTTCCCCGATGCTGGCCGCCGCCACGCCACCTTCGGGCCAGATCACACAGACAATCCTGCCATGCGGTGCAAGCTGATCTACCAGGGCCGGCGGCACAGCACGCACGGCGCCGTCGATCAGGATCAGGTCGAACGGCGAATCGCCCGCCGCGCCCGCCGCCAGCTTGCCGTCCCGCCACACCACATCCGGCGCCTCGGCAGCGCAGAATGCCTTACCGATCGCGCTCAGGGCCGAATCCGACTCCAGCGCCACGACCTTCAGGCCCAGACGCGCCAGCAGGGCCGCGATGTATCCGGTCCCCGCCCCCACCACCAGCGCGCGCTGCCCGGCCACGGGCTCGGCGATCTGGACCATGCGGCCGGCGATGCGCGGCTCGGTCAGCACCCGGCCGCGGCCCAGATCCAGGCTCTGGTCGGCATAGGCGATGGTCCGCAGCGAAGCCGGAACACAGGATTCGCGCGGCAGCACCCGCATGGCGGCAACGATTCGCGGATCATTGATCTGCACGGGGCGGATCTGGGCATCCACCATCCGCTGCCGCGCGGCATCGTAATCGAGGATGGCATCTCCAGGCGCGGACTGGTTCATGGCGTTCCCTTCGCAACGTAACCCCCGGCACGGGCCCCATCTTCGGTGGTTCCCTGGGGCATTTCCCTAGCCTGAGCCCGTTTTATGTCCCCGCGCACCATCTGCCTAGCAGGCTCCCTGCACACAACGGCTTGACCAACACCGCAAGAGCGTGGATATAGCCAACGCACCATGTCGGGTCCGGTGGCAGAATGGTGATGCAGCGGACTGCAAATCCGCGAATGTGGGTTCGATTCCCGCCCGGACCTCCACCAGATATTCACCAATGATCGCATGTATTGACGAAACTGAGGAAAACCGGCCCCTGTGGGACGCGGGGTGTTCCGATGTTTTCGCCGCGATACCCCATGAAGCGCAGGTAGAGGTGGGGTAGATATGGGGGTATCAAGCCAGGCGTGGGGGTATCCATGCTGACGGACGTCGCGGCCCGGAAGGCTGCGCCCAAGGATAAGCCATATAAATTAAGCGACTCGCTTGGCCTGTTTCTGCTGGTCAATCCGAACGGGGGGGACCTCCACCCGACAAGTTCATCGTCATGACGTTCAGCAGCCAAACGCTAAAGTCTTGATATGACTTCGGATAACGCCTCAGATAGACTGATCGTCGCCATCCGGTGTCATGGGAGGGCGAAATAGTCTCCACCGCCGCGTTATCGTTCCTAGGCAACGGGGCTGGCCCGGATATCAAGAATACAATATTATCTTATGCCCGCGTGAAGCACGTAATGGGCCGCCCTAGGGAAGACACTCCGAGTGATTACCGTCCGGTGCGAACAACAGATCGCAACGAAATGCCACGAGGCCTTGCACTATCTGCAAGGCCTCGTGGCATGGCGGGGGCTGGATCAGGATTTATGAACTAATAGCGGTATGATCTGGGCTGACAGGGCGGCGCTCCATTTCTGATATTCGGTGGTTGTCAGATGGATACCGTCTTCAGTTTCAACATGCCCGCGAGACATCAGGGTTGTCGAATCAATGTAATGACAAGGCTGAACGTCTTTTTTCAAAAGAGCAGCCAATTGAAGCGTCCGCTGGTCGGTCTTGCCGTAACGGGGGTTATACGCCCCCCAAGTCGGCCCGACCCATATGCAGTTGGTTGAACCGACCTGATCGACCAATGCATGGACCTGATCGTCAATCCAATTGGTCGGCATATCCTTCTGCCCATACCCGGCCATCGCGTCGCCAAAGACGACGATCACCGCATTGGGATGCCATTTTTCCAGCAGGGCCGGAATATTGGGCGGCACATCCCCGGGCTGCATCGACAGGGTAATGGGCTCGACGCCAACCCGCATGGTGGATCCACACGTGTTGGTCGGTTTTTCATCCACCCAGTCCTCCGGCTTCGAAGAACAGAGGCCATAGCTGATGACCTTGGCCCCCTGGCGCGTCAGTTCGTCCGGAAGCGTGGCCAGAAGCGTGTTTTTAAACGTCACGTGGCTATCGCCAACCAGCAGAATGGTCAAACCAAGAAGAAGCGGCGCCAAAGAAACTTTCCTTCACAAGGTCAATGACAGAAAGGTGGGCGCACCGATCCGTTTCCATATCTTATGGCGCAGCCGTCACCGTACTGCGAAGGATTATTTTTACGCCATTCCATATTCGAGAACAATAGTTCCGTCGCTGCAATCCTGACCGGCATCCCACGAAATCACGCAACCAGGCGTTGCATCGGGCTGTCGCCCAATCCACGTTTCATATAGCCCGGCAAGGCACGCCAGAAGCCAGGTCCCGGCGGGCGCACCCAATCCACCAACCTTGGGCAGCCCTGCATGACGGATCAGCAGCCGCCGACTGTCCCGATCCATGTGCAGCGAGGCCGTGCCCCACTGTATCAGCGCTAACGCGGCGTTCAACTCAAGTTCCAATGCCTCGATCGTCGCGCAGGGGGGAAGCAACAGCCGTTCGGCCATCCGGGTACCGACAACACGCAGGAAGCGGTCACGCGCCACCTCCCCCACCTGCTCGTCGAAACTACCCGCAAATGTCCGAAGAAATAACACGTCAGAAAACATCATGGCGTCCCAAGCAGAGAGTAATGAAGCGAAAGGCCGGCGGTCGTCTCGTTCCACGGCCCCGCCTTCTGATACTGAAAATCACCGGAAACGCGCAGCGCCGACGTCACCTGATAAGACAGGTGACCGCTCGCACCGCCGACCAAACCGGAATCGGATACGCCCCCTGCTACGGCCGCAGTCGGATCAGCAATATCCAACTGCTCCTGCAACTCCGGTCTGGTCGGATAGAACAACGAGGAACGCGAACTATAGGACTGATAACCGATCGAACCATTAACATTCCACAGCCAATTTCCGGAGTGGCCCGAATAGCGCACCGGCACAAGCAGCGCGAAATAAGACTGTGGAGAGAAATATCCACCATTGCCGAGACTGAACAGATACTGGTTGTTGTTATATTTAAACCAGGTCAGGTCCACGCCCAGCCGAACCTCGTTTGTCGTATCCTTGAAAACCGAAACGCTGCCACCAGCGCCAGATTCATATTCCTCATTGTCTTGGACGTTATGCCCCTGGATATAGGCGAAGCCTCCACGAACATAGAAATTGAGCAGCGGATCCCCGTATTCCAATTGCCCGTTCAAACGATTGCGGACCACCCCTCCCCAATTGCTGCCCTTCAAACCATCATGCAGGCCAGCATAGGCCAGCACGCTATCGGTCACTGCCCGCCGGTCGGCGGCGACCCGAATACGCAGCTGGTTAGTGATCTGCGGGCTGACCTCCGCCCCGGCCAGTACATTCGTCTCACGGAAACCCAGGGGAGACGATCCAACGTCCACCTTCAGCCATTTCCATGCATAGGCCAGATTTGTTCCCACGCCCACAGCGTGGAAGCGGTTGGCCACGGCGCCATATTCCTTCGTTAGCGCCGCAGTCCCGATTTCACGCAGCCCCTCCACGTAATCCATGCTGCCAACACCCGATGCCAGAACGGTCGGCGTCACATTCAGCGACATCCGCCCTGTGCCAAGCGCAAAGGAGCCTGTGATCGGCAGATCACCCTCGGTCAACTGGTTCAGGCCCGTGCCGGAACGTCCCCGAAAGATCGGTCCAGCATCAACGAAGGGAGCGAATTCCTGCGTTGTGCTCGCGATATCGCTATCAATGTTACGCAGGATTGGATCCTGCGTTCCGACTCCGCCATCTGTCGTGGCCTGTGCCGTGTTGCGGAAGGGATTGATCCGGGCACTCTCGCCGTCGATCAACACGCCGCCATCGTGTCCGCCCCCCGCCCGCTCCTGATTGCCGATTTGCTGCATTCTCAGATCACGGGCTCTGGCAAGGTCGCTGAGGCTGGCAGTCCAGTTACCGCCCGCACGATGAAGCGTCGCTGAAGCCAGCCAGGTACGCGGATCGGCGGGCGCCTCCTCCGTCATGAAGCGAAGCTGCTCTTCAGCCAATGCGAAGCCATCGTTCTGCAATGCCAGCCGCACCACTGCCAGCCGGGCATCCAGATCGTTAGGATATCGCGTGATGACCGCACGGGCGATCGACAGCGCCTTACGCGTCTGGTTCGCCGACTGATAGAGGCGCGCCAACGCCAGGCGCGCCGCCGGATCCGGCTGGTCGGTCGTCAGGGCCGGTGCCAACGCGTCATACGCATCGGCACGGCGCCCTTCGGCATTCAGGCGATCGGCCGTCATGATCGCAAGCCCTGCCTGGATATTCCGCAGCGCAACGCTGTCATCCGAGGTCAGGCTGGAACCTTCTATCCTTTCAAGGAGATGGCGCGCGCGCTCCGGTTCCTGCATGCGCATGAACAAACCAGCATAGGCAATCCGCTGGCGAAATGTCAGCGAACCTGCGTTCATGAAAGTCTGCAAGACAGCGCTCGCTCCTTTTGGATCGTCGCGATCCAGCAGAGCAGTGGCGATCATCCGGCCTCGCTCGCCATCAGGATCATTGCCGCGGCGCGCGATCTGCATGAAATACAATCGGGCCTCTTCCGCATTCGGTGGCGCGTCCTGGACCAGTTGCAGTTCCTCAACCCTGTCCGCGATGCGCCGAATATCGGGCGTACGGCTCCCGCGCGGCAGCCGCTGCAGCAATTGTCGCACGGCAGAAAAGTCATTCGCCTGGTTGGCAAAATAGATCCCAGCCTGCAATTCCGCCACGGACGCCGCTCTACCTGGCGACAAGAGCGGAGCCATCACCTCTCGCGCTTCGGTCCGCTGGTCGGCCTGCAGAAGAGCCTGCGCCAAGCGGAGGCGCAGCCAGGGATCATTCCCCCGGTCCTCCAGCCCCTGCCGCAACAGGGAAATACGGTCGTCAAGCGTCGTCGCCCGTTCCGCCTGTGCGATCAGCTCGTTCCCCGCCATCTGCTGTTCGAATGCCGGTGACAGACGCCGTATCCGGGCGATCAGCATATCAGCTTCCTGCGTGCGGCCGGATTCGCGCAGGATCTGGTATAAACCTTCCAGCGCCACCACGTTGTCAGGCTCGGTGCGTATCGCCTGACGATATGACGCTTCAGCCTCTGCCGTCCGGCCGCGCCGCCGTGCGATTTCGCCTCGCAGCGCCACCAGCATGGTTTGTGATGGATCGACTTGCAGGGCAGCGTCGACTGCCCGGCCTGCGGCATCATACTGCCCCTGCTCCATCAGTCGACGCACCTGCTCGTATGAGCCGGAAACCTTCGTGGCATTCAGCGCGCTTTGCCACCTTGCCGCCGAAGAGGGATCGGCTTGCATTGCCTTTTCCAGTAGATCCCGGGCTTGCGCCATCTGCCCCTGGCGCATACGCACCAATCCCAGTCCGCCCAAAGCATCAGCATCGTTCGGCGCCTGAGCTAGAGCATTGCTGAAATGCTTGTCGGCGTCCGTGATTTCACTGGCGGACAGGTCCTGATAGGCTTGAGTGCGCTCCAGCACCGCATGTTCGGATTCGGCAGCCGATGCCCGCTGCCGCAGACGGCTGATTTCATTATCGCTGGGATTCACCTTCAGCCAAGCATCGAAATAAGGGGTGCTTTCCGGCACCTCGGGCAGCCAATGCAACGCCTCCCGCCAGTCTCGCCGCACGGCCGCGAGATCATCCGCGGAGAGACTGGATATCGATGCCAGCTTCGTTAAGCGCGCCAGCCCGTCCTGACGGGTGGCGGGGAGCCATGTCAAAGCCTGCGCATAGGCGAGTTGGGCAGCCATATCGTTCGGGTTGGCCGCAACCAGCGCACGAAGCCCCTCGCGCCCCCGATCACGATACCCCACGGCTCCAGCGAGGGTCTGATAATATTCCACGGCATATTGCGGAGGCGGCCCGTTAGGAAACAGGCGCCGGTAGCCAGCCGCAGCCGCAGCCGTTCGTCCTGCCTGTGCCAGGGCACGGATCGCGGGTAATTCACCCTGCGACGTATCTTGCAAATGGAGCGCCTGATCGAGCCGTATGGTTTCGGGCGCGTCCGGAGCCAATATCCGAAGGGAAGCCGCGACGCGCTGCGCCCCGCCAATGTCCCCCTGCCGTAGAGCCCACTGGCCGGTCAACGCCATAACGCGAGGATCATTGGGGGCGATTTGCTTGACCTGGCTCAGCGCATCCTGCGCGTTGCCGTAACGCCCCTGATCATACCAATATTGCGCCCGCTGGATCAGCAACGACACCAACGACCCGGCCGAAGCACCTGCCGCGGCCGAGCTTGCGGCCGGCGGCGGCGGGAGCCCGCCCCCTTGCCCCGCATTCTGAACCTGGGCGTGAACCGGCACGGACACAACCGTCCCGCCGCCTATCAGCAGCAGCCCCAGGCGAACAGTTAGACGACCGCTAACCGTCATGCATTCTTCCCGCTGCCACTTGCATCCAGATAGGCCTGCCGCCGCGCCGCGCGCAACGATAATCCCTTATGCAGTGACAGACCGACGACCAGCGAACCCGCGATAGAGAGAAAGATCACGCGCAAAGGGTGCTCGCGCAGGAACCAGTCGGACCATAGCCACCAGGGCAATGAACCGATCGTGTAGGTCTTGCCACTGCGTGAAGCGATGATCTTTTGCCCGTTGACGACGGTAAGGTCGCCCTGCACCCCTTTTTGCAGGGTGGTATCCTGTATCGTATGAATCAGGTCCTCCAACCCTTGCGGCGTACCACCTAGCATCATTACGACAGACCGATTGGCCGCAAAGGGCGACTGGGCACCGATCAGCGCGCCACCTCCGCCCAATGATGCTGACCCCTCCAGCGCCGCCGTATCGGGCTGGGACGATTTACTTTCGGGAAAAGCATAGCGAATGCCGTCCAGGAGTGAATGTTCCGCAAGGCGTAGCTGGCCATTTTCGAGCCGATATGGTGTACCCGCCAAAATGGATGACACCATATCGCTGCCTGGCAGCGTAGCCATGACGATCAGATCGTCATCCTGCACCGCCTCCAGGCCATTTGGTCCCACGATCGTTATCCCTTCGGTCGGATACCAGGTGAAGGAACCGAACATGCCCATCAAGTCCAGATAGGCGGTCAGGAATGCGGTCCCAGGCCGGGAAGGCAATACGATCGCTGTCTGCGATAGATCGGCCATGCGGGTAAAGGGAAAGCCACTATTCGCGAAATAGGCCAGATTGGGCATCGTCGCCAAATGATAGGCCCGCCGGAAATCCAGAGTTGAATCCGGATCGATTCCAACGGTCAGATCTTGCGGAATCGCACTGCAGTCCCGCCGCGCCAACGGGCGTCCGTCAAAATAGAACTTCAACTGATTCTGGCCATAAACGCTCCACAGTGGCAGGTTCACCTTATCCTTATGGATCTGTGAAGCATGTGGCAGAAACCGGCTGATCCAGCTCGGCAGACGATCCGGCAAAGCCCAGGAATAGCTGCGCAGATAAACGTCGTTCAGGCTTACATCCACTCGGGACTGGGCCATGTCGATTATGCTGCCCAGCGGCGTCCGAATCTGGAAATCGGCCTCGAAGGATCTGCCGCGCCATGTATAGAGATCCGGGGAGATCCGGAAAGGTATCGCCAGCGTGCCCGGAACATAACCATGGCCCTGCAGGTTGCCAAAGTTGACCAGCTCGCCAAACCGGACCAACCGATCAGTCGGCAGGAAAGCTGGCGCGTCGTATGGTTTCCGATGCGACAAGGTGACAGGGGCAACCGTCAGGCTCGATATATCGCCAAATGTGTTGGACATGAAGGCAAGCCCGCGCGCCGCGGTCAGCAGTTCTGCTTCATTCCTTCCGCTCACCACCAGGATTGTACCGAACGGGTCGCTCGGATTGGCAATTTCCGCCACCGTGGGGCCAACAACATTTACGGCTTTGGCTATTACGGGCGGCAGGCGGTTGAGCACACCGATCGCCACCGCATTTCCCCCCAGCGGAACCTCCTCCGAAACCGGAAAGGTGACATGATGGAAGTCCACGATCCTGCCGAACCAGGACGAAACCACGGATGCCGCTTTCAACACCGCAATGTCCTGCTGCGACGACGTATCGAGCTTTGCGGGCATGATGATAGGAACAACGGCGCGCTCGTTCATCGCCGTATCGAGAAACGGCGCAGGCAGAGCGGACAGGATGCGCCGCGCGGGCAAAGGAGCTGTCGTAATGCTGATGGTAGACTGCCCCGAAATCTCACCCCATAGAGCAGGGCTGATTTCGTTACCGCACGTTTCCGAATACTGGCCTGCAAAGGTAAAGTTGAGCGTATTCTTGCCCATGAAAAAGGCCGGATTAACCGCAAAAGTCAGCGGCCCGAATTCCGGATGATCGCGATTGACAGGAATCGTTCCAACATACTGATCATTTAGTCGGATCGTAATACTGCTGCTCTGCGGCAGCAAGGAAGGCGACAAAGCACCGCTGAACGTGACATGAGCGTCGGTCACAAGCTGGCTGTGCGGCAGGTCGAAATCGAGGCCCTGGATCGAGGCAAAAGGCGTCATGCGCAGGGATGCGGGAGCGCCCAGTTCCTGCAAGGTCCATGTCCGCGTAGACGTGCCGGGAAGTTCTACATTTCCGACGGCAGTGGATGCTGTGGCTGTCGGTCTGGGGATACCCATGATCAGCGGAGCCCCACCAACCGAAGGATTTGCGGCATGCTCTCCCGCATTCGGCAAGGGCAGCGTGTCGTCCCCACCTCCCGTCGCAGGCACGTCCGAAGACGGAGGAGAAGTCTGAGCCTGAGCCCCGCTGATGCTTAAACCCAGGGCGAGCAAGCCGATCATCGTAATGTTAGTCTTACGCGGTCTCAGGCTTACGGCGCGCCGCTCATTTCTGCCCACGGCTTGGCTGGCGCGCAGCCGCGCCGCGATCGCCTCCCTATGGCGCTGGGCGCTCGCCGGCTTGTCACGTCGAACCCTCAGGTTGCGAATGGAACTGACCGCAAGCCACAGACTGCGGAGCGGACGGTCGGGGGGATAGTCGGACCAGTTAACCCATGCATCGGCACGTCCGAAGGCGAAGCGGATGCTCCGTGCTTCATCACGAAGCGTAGCGGGTTGCCATTCCAAGCTCATCACTCCGTCGTGCACTGTCGCAACCCGGGCAGGAATAGGCCCCTCATGTAATTCGACGTGCACTTTTATTTCTGCACCAGTTCTAAACGACTTCACATCCGCAGGATCCAGATACACTCGGCATCCTCCGCGCGAGAGATCAACCGTCATCCCTCTGACAAGCCGCCCGTCATCACGGCCTATCGTCACGGGGAGTACGGCATGAATGCGCGCGTTGCGGCGTAACTGGCGCGTCTCATGCCCCACGGTGATAGCAGCAAGCACGGTTATCGTGCTGACTGAAATCCACAGTTCGTTCATCCACAATGCATTGAATGTTATGATGTCATTATGCATCAGGACCAAGCGCAGCAGTCCCCATGCCAGACCTGCTACCAAGGCCGCGCAAAGGAGAATATTCGGGTAAAGAGCCCGCCAATCCGTATATGCACTCTGGAGCGTTCCACCCTTCTCGGTCACATTGAACTTACCGTGCTTGGGAAACAGCAAGGTAATAATGGTCACTCGCACAAGAAAGAGCGCAAGCACCGTTTCGTAAATCTCGTTCCAGAACGAATAGCGCCAGTTCTTTTGCACGCGCGCCGACGTCCCGATCGAATGAAAAAAATGCGGAAAGGCATAGGCCAGCAGCGCCTCGGGTGATGCCGCGATCAGGGTCTGGTTGAACAGCAAATAGGCGAGTGGGGAGACCAGAAAGATCAGACGCGGAATAGCGAACAGAAATCCCGCCATGGCAGAAAAATAACATAGCCGCTGAGCAACCTTCAGACCGGGTCCGAACAGCGGATTATCCAGCCGCAGAATCTGCAACATTCCACGCGCCCACCGCATGCGCTGGCCGATATGCAGAATGAGCCGTTCGGTTGCCAGACCCGCGGCAAGTGGCATGGCCAGAAATGCCGTGGACCATCCCCGGCGCTGTAGTTTCAGCGCCGTATGGCAATCCTCGGTTACCGTTTCAGTCGCGATCCCGCCAATCTGCTCCAATGCGGTGCGCCGCAGCACGGCACAAGATCCACAAAAAAAGGTCGCGTTCCAAAAATCATTTCCATTTTGCAGCAAGCCGTAAAACATATTGCCTTCAGGCGGCACGTTCTGTCCGTTGGCGAGATTCCGCTGGAAAGGATCCGGAGAATAGAAATGATGCGGCGTCTGCATCATGGCCAGGGTCGGATCGACTATAAACCATCCTATCGTCGCCTGCAGAAACGCCCGCACAGGTATATGGTCGCAATCGAAGATGGCAATATATTCACCACTTGTTTGCGTCATCGCATAATTCAGGTTGCCGGCCTTGGCATGTATATTATTAGGTCGGGAAATATAGCCGACCCCGACCTCGCGCGCGAATTCAAGAAAATTGTCACGATGTCCATCATCCAGGATGTACACGTTCAATTTTCCCGCCGGCCAATCCATTCCTATACAGGCCAGCACGGTAGCACGGACGATATCCAGATCCTCATTATATGTCGGAACATAGACATCGACTATGGGCCAGCATGCCAAATCGGCAGGCATCGGTACCGGCTTGCGGTTGAGCGGCCGTATCGTCTGGAAATAACTGAGCAGCAGCATCATCAGAGCGTAAAGTTCCGCGCCGCACAGAGTCAGAACCAGAATCATCTGGAACAGAGAACTGAATGCGAGCGTTTCCGTCAGTCTCCATGTTAGATAGCGCGCGGAGACGACGAGCGACATGACCTGCAAAAACAGCGTCGCCTCGCGGCCCGGAAAACGACTGACCAAGAAGAACAACGCAATGCCCGCCACCGCGACAATCAATTGCGCGTCGTCGGACAGCAGTGCCATGCTGGCCATTGCCAGACAAGCCCCGCCCAGCACCACGAAGCTACCAAGAATGGCGTGGCTATATCGTCCTTCTATGACAGGTTGACAGGCCCGGCCGATCGCATCCATCCGCGCGCGAGCACCCGAAAGAATGCCGCTCACCATGCTTATCAACTCCTCACCAGGGCGGTCAGACGATGCGAGATCAAGGTCAGATCATGATTGGCCTGCGACCGCGGGGCATAAGCGGCCAGTGACTTCTGTGCAGCCAGCGCCTCGCCGACATGCTCATCCCGATGTACCACCCCCACCAGCCGGTTACCCATCTGTGCACTTAGATTGCGCACGATCGTCGGCCCCAGGCGGGTCATCGGATCGAATTGGTTGATAACAAAACATTGGCGCCCACCGTGCCCCAGCCCGTAGGCTCTGCCGGACTCGATGTCTGTAAATAACGCCATCGAAGCCGCGTCCGCCGCCAGCACCGTCAACAGCAGGTCAATGCGCGGAAGAAGCGCCCGCAATGCAGCAGAAGGGCCCGGTTCCGTATCAACAATAACCAGAGCGTGAGGATCGGCTGCGATCTGGCGCAGGGGCTCGGCCAACAGCTCCGGAAAATTCTCCAGTTCCGCCGAGGCATGAAGCGAAGTCGCCATATCCATTGTGCCGTATGGCAGCACCATGACGCCCTCTGCCGTGTCCTGCAGAGCATGCTGCCACAATTGCGGCTGACGCAGCATCTGCATGAAACCCCGCCCCTCTCCCAGCGGCACACCCAAATGAAGCCGGAGCATATTCTGGGGATCCAAATCCACCGCGATGATGCGATGGGAGCGCAGACGAGCCAAATTAACCGCCAGATTGGCAGCTATCGTGCTTTTACCCACGCCGCCCTTCGGCGAAACGCAACAGATCAGGGGCATCGAAAGGCGTCAGTCACAGCATGGCCGATCATGAAAAAATCTATCTGTCCCGGAATTATCTGTCAGCGGAATATACCATGCAGGCCCGATCCTGCCTGACGGCCCGTGGCTACGCCGCCAAGCACCCTAAACATGTCGGCCAATCGCATACGACGCGCCTCCGATGCCGACATGGGAACAGACGCTATACCCACCTGCGGGGCCGCACGAAAGGCTGCAAAATCATCACCAGATTCCTGCCGGGCGGCCGAAGGCACTTTACCTGAGTCCATCGGCGCAGCAGAGGGCGAAGGCGTCGTGAAAGCGCCGCCAAACAACGAGAATGGCGCGGAAGATGGCCGAGGCGCGGACCGTCCGGAAAGACCATCGACGGCAACACGGCTGGCCGGGGAAAAGGCCATGGGCGCGCCTTGCTCTTCCGACACAACCTTGTCAGTCACACCGGAGGCCATCGAACGGCCGGGAATCCGATCCATATTATCAAACGACCAATATGGCAGCCCCGGTGAATCGACTGCGGCCCGCAACCCGGGAATATCGACACCGTCATCCCTATGCCCCTCCCGAACCTTGGGCATGGCATCGGCAATCAGAGGGAATTCAGGCCCTGCGTCACTAGTCATCCCACCCTCTCCCAGCTTCGCTACAATGGGGCAAACCCGACTATCTCATGCTTATGAAATTTCGTCACGTCGCCGATCAAGACTTTTCTATACCAAGAAAATCAAATGGCGTGCACCAAAATTCATCAAAAAAGAAAGAATTAGACAATAAAGCCGAAGCAGACGCTTCACAGAAAACGCAAAAAAATTATCCGTTTTGAATGCAACAAAAAAATTGTTCGCCAGCATGGCACGAAGATTGGCAACCGTACCCGAGAAAGCTGAATGCCCGCATGCTTCAGCCGACAGGCTGTCCGCCCGGATCACCTCGGTCTGCTACAAAATATTTCAGAACAACCAGAGAATACGCCATGTGAGAAAGGTAAACCGCGCTTGACCCTCGCTTGACCCTACCCTCATAACGATCACAGATTTTGAATACCCGTCGCTGAAAATCGCTCAGAGCCTGTTTGCAAATGCGCGCAGGCGGCGATCCGCATTTCCCGACACCCCCTCAGAACGCGCCCTTCTGCTGAACGACACCATATGCCAAGCCGCCCAAAATCAGCGAAGATAACAGCGTCAGCGAAGCCGAATAGTAGTTCGAACTCGCAGCCAAGGCAGGGAAAGGCACATTTCCGGCACCGGGCATATCCAAAAGACCACTAGCGATTCCAACCGCATAGAAACCTGGTGGCGCATTATAGGGCGCAGTCATACCACTACGCAGATCCACCCAGGCCGGCATTCCCCCCACCCCCCAGGCATTCCAGTAGCGCATAAACCCGCTTCTTAAATCCGCGTCCAATAATCCGGCCCATTGCAAATAAAGCGGCACACGCACTGCATCATAGGAGAAACGCGCCGGATGACCGCGGGCAATCGTGACGACTTCATTCGTCACCTGCATCCAATCCGGCGGCAGGTTCCAGCGCCCAAACCGCCCCTGCCGAAGCAGATCCAGCCCATCATGGATAACCCGCTGCCAGATATCATGATCATCCAGATCCGACGCAGCCATCAACGAGGGCATGATATAATAAGAAGGGTTTATAACCACATGATTCGACGACGAAAATCCATAAAGCCCGGGCAGAAGCAGCATGCGATGCCCGACCGTGACCACGACCTGCGCCCGCAGCGCAGCATAGATCGCTCGAGCGGATTCGATCAGGTCGGAACGCCCCCAACGCCGGCCCGCCAACACCAGTGCCAGGGCGATCAGCAGATCACCATCCGTGGCATTGTTCTGGTCCGGAACATGAGGCGAAGCATCAGGCAGATAATGCCATGCATGCAACGCATCATCCGGACGCTTCAAAGTCTGCTCAGTCCACACGAACATACGGTCGAAAGTGGCACGGTCGTCAAAGGCCTGAGCGAACAGCAGTCCATATCCCTGCCCTTCGCTGTGGGACTGCATACCATTGCCATTGTCAGTAACCCGGCCGTCCGATGCAACAAAGCGCTGACAATACAACGACCAGTCATCCGGCGTCGCTGCCCGGCCCGCACTGCCGAGAGGAAGACTCAGCCCACCGGCAATCGTCTGAAACAAGCGGCGCCGGGCGAGGGAAAGGGTCATGTTTTGAGGCCATATAATCGCAGAATGACACGGTTAAGCTATATACAAACCTCGGCAATGCCTACCCAACCCTGAAAGAGATTTTACAGTCCATGCCATAAAAGAAAATTTCCCGCGCGCCCGGGCCGCCTGCACACCATTCAAATAATGATAAAAAACACCGCCAGCGGCCAAACGATCTCACCGAATACGTGAAACCGCCGATACGATGAACAGTCCAAAAGCAATAAGCACACTCTTTCCCACCAACATTACGAGCTTACGCAGCCTCGTTTCGGGAGAGGCGCGCTTCTCATATACCAGCCCTACACGCTCGATACAGACATAACTGAAAAAACTTGCAACCAGCGACAGGATCAGCACACCGGCCATCACCCATCCATGCACATAAAAAGCCGTTACATAATTAGCCAAAACAATAACCGGCCAATGCCATAGATAGACGGAATAGGACATCACACCGAGCGGAGATAGAATTGGCAAGGCATGACGCGAGACCAAGGTCTGAGGCATGACGATTAACGCCGCAGTCGCCACACAGGGCAATATCGACAGAGGAGATGGGCAAGCAAAGCTGATGGAATAGAATATCCCCGCCAGAACGATCGTCAGGCAAGCCGCGGCAGCGACCAGATTTGCGACAAGGGAAGACAAACGCAACGGCGGCAAAAGCCAGATCATCGTTCCAAGCAGGAACTGCCACATCCGGTCGAAAATATTATAATATGCCGTTCCGCCCCCATGCAGATGCTCAGCCACATCAAAAATGAGGGACAGAATAAAAATACCCACGATTGCCCAGCCACGATGCCTTACATATGGCAGGAAAAGCGCCATCAGAAATATAATGGTGTAAAACTGCATCTCCAGCGACAAAGACCAAGTATGCAGGAACGGGTAAGCAATACTCTGCCCCTCAAAATACCCAACATGCCTGGCCGCAAAAATATTTGACAAATATACAAGCGCATAAGCGCCATTGAGCGCAATGTCAGCACGATCGCTAGGCAGAACCCACCACAACATTGCTGCAGAAACCACAACAATCATACCAAGCAGAGCGGGCAACAGGCGGTAGACACGCCGGCAAATAAAATCGACAGGCCGAAAGGGCACCTGAAACAGGGCTGAACGCCCCATGAAATATCCAGAAATTACGATAAAAACGTCAACTCCGACAAAACCGCCGCGCAGCCATCCCGCATGAAACAGGACCACCAGCAAAACAGCCAGCCCACGTAGCCCATCGACGTCCCGTCGACGATCTACAGGAAAGAGAGCGGAAAAGACTGGCAGTATCCTGAAGTGCACATTCGCACCATGAGCGTGAGACTATATTTATCAAGGATATTACAAATATCCAACAATAGGACCGGAGCCGGCCAGCAGCCCGATCTTATTTTTTTGCCATGAGAATGGCGTCCCGTACGGGATTCGAACCCGTGTTACCGCCGTGAAAGGGCGGTGTCCTAGGCCTCTAGACGAACGGGACGTTGGACGAGGCAGCTTCTATGACATCACGAGAGGGGACGCAACCCACCCGATGCAGGAAAATTGGCTTGCGGTGCATTTTTTCCAAGATCGAAGCTTTTCAGGCGATTACGGAGCGGGCGCCCCCTGCCCGGCGGCCGCATTCAGGATAAGGCGCGCGATGATTCGCCGATGCTGGACGTCCCACAGCAGCACCCGGTCCGGACCGCCCCCGGCCAGCGCGACCGCCAGCAGCCCCCCATCCTGCCGAACCATACCGGTAACATGCGTGCCGGCCGGCTCGCCCAGCACCAGTTCGCCATAATCGCCCGCCGGCAACACCACCGGCTCGGCGGCAGGCCGTGCGATCGCCGCCGGCCGCGGATGCGCGATTCGATGGATCAGCACACTGACCAGCACCAGCGAGCCCGCCGCCAGCAGCACACCCATGCCGATCACGGCCGCCAACAGCCCCCTGGAGACCGTCGGAGCCGATCCCGTCTCCCTCACGCCCTGTCCATTCATGATTGTCCTGATCCATCCTGGCCCGGCATGATGTTCCGACCGGGCGATTTCCGTTAAGAGCCGTGCATGACCGACGACACGCCCCCCATCCGCCTCACCGGGACCGAAGAGCATGCCGGCCAGCGGACCGACCGCTTCCTTGCCGACGCGCTCGATACGCTGTCACGTTCGCGCGTCAAGGCCCTGATGGAGGCCGGCCACGTTCTGCGCGACGGCCAGATCCTGCGCGAGCCCGCCGATCCGGTGCGGCCCGGCCTGTGTTATGAAATCAGGGTGCCCCCGGCAATCCCCGCCACACCCCAGGCCCAGAGCATTCCCTTCACCATCCTGTACGAGGACGCCCACCTGATCGTGCTCGACAAACCCGCCGGGCTGGTGGTCCATCCGGCACCTGGCAACGAGGACGGCACGCTGGTCAACGCCCTGCTGGCCCATTGCGGCGACAGCCTGACGGGAATCGGCGGTGAACGGCGGCCGGGCATCGTGCACCGGCTGGACAAGGACACGTCGGGGGTCATGGTCGTCGCCAAGACCGAACAGGCCCACAAAGCCCTGTCCGACGCCTTCGCGACCCGCGATATCGACCGCACCTATCTGGCCCTGGCATGGGGGTTGATGACCCCGGCTAGCGGCGGGTTCGAAGGCGCGATCGGCCGTGACAAGCGCGACCGCAAGCGCATGGCCGTGGTGACGCATGGCGGCAAGGCGGCGCTGACGCATTACCGCACCCTCGCCACCCATCATGGTGGCCTCAGCCTGGTGGAATGTCGGCTGGCGACCGGCCGCACGCATCAGATCCGCGTGCATTTCTCCCACGGCGGCCACCCGCTGGTCGGCGATCCGGTCTATCTGCGCCGCATCCCCGCCGTCGCCCGCACCCTGCCGGACGACGCACGGCGCGCCGCGCTGGATTTCCCACGCCAGGCCCTGCATGCCGCGCGGCTGGGCTTCACCCATCCGGGCACGGGCGAAGCGATGCTCTTCGAAACCGCCCCACCTGACGATTTCAAGGCGCTTCTGGCAAAGATTGCTTAGTTTTAAGGCAATAATCGAGGAGCTTCCTTGACGCTCCCAGACCTGACCGATAGGCTCGAACAATAGTCCAGCGGGTGACGCTACCGCTGGAATGGACGTCCCGTGGCGGCGCAGCCCTCTGAGGGGGTGCCCCGCGGGGACGTGAAGTCCATCCACGCGTCATATGGGCAGCCCATGCAACCCTGTCACCAGATGTGCCTTTAGGACATCAGCGGGGCATGGCCTCCCTCAGGGAAAAGGAGTCCGACCAATGGCCTCTTCCGTTCTCAATGTTGGTCCTGAGACCAACCTTTCAAGGTACCTCCAGGATATCCGCAAGTTTCCGATGCTCTCGCCGGAAGACGAGCAGCGTTTGTCGCGGAGCTGGCGGGACAAGGGCGACAGCAAGGCCGCGCATGCGCTGGTCACGTCGCACCTGCGGCTGGTCGCCAAGATCGCGATGGGATATCGCGGCTATGGCCTGCCGCTGGGCGAATTGATCAGCGAGGGCAATATCGGGATGATGCAGGCGGTCCGCCGCTTCGACCCCGATCGGGGCTTCCGGCTGGCAACCTATGCGATGTGGTGGATTCGCGCCGCGATCCAGGAATATATCCTGCATAGCTGGTCGCTGGTGAAGATGGGCACCACCGCCGCCCAGAAGAAACTGTTCTTCAACCTGCGCCGCCTGAAAGGCCAGATGCAGGCGATCGACGACGGCGACCTGCAACCCGAACAGGTGAACCAGATCGCCAAGTCGCTGGGCGTGCCGGAACAGGACGTCGTCAACATGAACCGCCGCCTGTCGGCGCCCGACCACAGCCTGAACGCCCCGCTCCGCGCCGACAGCGAAGGCGAATGGCAGGACTGGCTGGTGGACGAGCACGACAACCAGGAAGAAACGCTGGCGGAAAGCGAGGAATTCAGCGGTCGCAAGGCCCTGCTGGACAATGCGCTGAAGACCCTCAACGAGCGCGAGCGCCACATCCTGACCGAACGCCGGCTGAAGGACGAACCCTCGACGCTGGAAGATCTGTCGCACACCTACAACATCTCGCGCGAGCGGGTAAGGCAGATCGAGGTCCGGGCCTTCGAGAAGGTCCAGGCCGCGATGAAGGCCGAAGTCGAGGCGCATCGTGGTGCCAGCATGGCCGACTGACCGGCCGTACGACCCAACGAAAAAGGGCCGGACCATCAGGTCCGGCCCTTTTCATATGGACCTCAGCCCTCGAACGGATCGCGCATCAGGATAGTGTCGTCGCGCTCGGGGCTGGTGGAGAGCAGCGTCACCGGCGCCTCGACCAGTTCCTCGATCCGACGGACATATTTGATCGCCTGCGCCGGCAGGTCGGCCCAGGAGCGCGCGCCCCGGGTGCTGTCGGTCCAGCCCTCCATCGCCTCATAGACCGGCGTGACACGGGCCTGCGCCGCCGGAGCCGACGGAAAGCTGCGGATTTCCTTGCCGTCCAGTTCATAGCCGACGCAGACCTTGATCTCGGGCAGCCCGTCCAGCACATCCAGCTTGGTCAGCGCCAGGCCGTTGATGCCGCCAACGCGCACCGCACGGCGCACCAGCACGGCATCGAACCAGCCGCAACGGCGCGGACGCCCCGTCACAGTGCCGAACTCATGCCCACGCGTGCCCAGCGTGCGCCCCATCTCGTCATGCAGTTCGCTGGGGAACGGCCCCTCGCCCACGCGGGTCGAATAGGCCTTGGCAATGCCCAGCACGAACCCGACGGTGCCCGGCCCGACACCGCTGCCGGTCGCCGCATTGGCCGCGATGGTGTTGGAGCTGGTCACGAACGGATAGGTCCCGTGATCGACATCCAGCATGACGGCCTGCGCACCTTCGAACAGGATGCGGCGCCCGGCCCGGCGCGCGTCGTCCAGCAGATCCCACACCGTGTCCATGTACGGCAGCACGCGCGGGGCCAACGCGTTCATATGCTCCAGCAGCTCCGCCTTGGTGAAGGTCGGCGCACCCAGGCCGGCCAGCAGCGTGTTGTGGTGCAGCAGCAGCTCGTCCAGCTTCCAGTCCAGCGTTTCGGGCTCGGCCAGATCGCACAGGCGGATAGCCCGGCGGGCCACCTTGTCCTCGTAGGCCGGGCCGATACCACGGCCGGTGGTGCCGATCTTGCGGTCACCACGGGCTTCTTCGCGGGCGCGGTCGATCGCACCATGCACCGGCAGGATCAGCGGCACGTTCTCGGCAATGCGCAGGGTCTTCGGCGTCACCTCCAGCCCCTGAGCCGTCACGCGGTCGATTTCCTTGAGCAGGGCTTCGGGATCGACGACGACGCCATTGCCGATCACGCCCATCTTGCCACGGACCAGGCCGGAAGGCAGCAGCGACAGCTTGTAGGTCTGGTTACCGACCACCAGCGTGTGGCCGGCATTGTGCCCACCTTGGAAACGGACGACGATATCCGCGCGGCTGGCAAGCCAGTCGACGATCTTGCCCTTTCCCTCGTCACCCCACTGGGCGCCGATCACGGTGACGTTGGACATCAGAAGCTCCTCAGAAAAACGGTCCGGCCGGAACGCAGCACAAAAGGGGCGACACTGGCCGCCCAGCCGCCCGGCTTAACAGGCGCGTCAGTTCAGCGCCACCACTCCATCGCCGGCGACGATCATATCGCATTCCAGGCGCCTTGCCTCAGCCACGCTGTCCGCAACGGGCGCCAGCCCATCGACGGTCGCATATCCCTCGCTCCGCAGCCGCCTGCCCAGTGCCGGATCGCTGCCCACGGGCAGGAACACGCGCGCGCGCCCTGCCCTGGCAGGCGCCGCACGCAGCAGGGCCTCGGGGCGCAGGGTCAGGCCGCAGGCCGGCTCGTCATTATTGGACACATAGCGCCCGCCACGGCCCAGCTCTTCATGCTGCCCGCGGGCATACACCGTCACGCAGACGCCGGTATGATAATGCAGCCCCCGGAATTCGACCGGATCGATGGTCAAGCGAATGTCCGGCACCCGCGCCTTGATCGCGGCGAAGGTGGCGGCCAGACGCTCGCTCAGCGCCCGCACCGGTTCGGGCAGGACCAGCCCGCCCAGGACCGAGAGCGCACGCTCGGCCGGCCCGGCCGCATGCAGCAATTCGGTCAGCACCGGCGCCAGCCCGCCGGCCAGCTTCGCCACCGCCGCCGCGTCCTTGCGGTCCAGCGCACGCATCAGCGCCTGCCGCTCGGCCGGAGTAAAGCCAACCTCCGCGATCAGCGCCGGCGCCAGCGGCGGCATCGTCAGGTCGAACGACACACCGGGCACCCCCAGCACCGCCAGCGCCTCGGCGCCCAGCGCCACCACTTCGGCATCGGCTTCGGGCGTATCCGGGCCGATCAGCTCGATACCGGCCTGGGAAATCTGCCGGTCGCTCTCCCGCGCCCCGCCACTCGCCTGCACGCACAGCCCGGTATAGGACAGGCGCAGCGGACGCGGCGCATCGGCCAGCCTGGTCGCGGCAATGCGGGCGATCTGCGGCGTGATGTCGGGGCGCAGCGCCATCATGCGCCGCGTGTCCGGGTCCATCAGACGAAACGCCTGCTCGGCCACCGCCGCCCCGGACCCGCTCAGCAGCGTGTCCTCGAACTCCAGCAAAGGCGGCTTCACCCGGCTGTAGCCATGCGCGGCGAAGACCTGCATCAGGCTTTCCATGCCGGCGGCCTCGGCCTCGGCATCGGAAGGCAGCAGATCGACAAAGCCTGCGGGCAGCAGGGCGGGATTGGGAGGCGGATCGTCCGTCATGCGCGCGCCTATACCATCCTTGCAGTCATTCGTCAGCCCACGCGCGGGCAGGAACGCGTCAGGCGAACTCCGTGCGCACTTCGGCTTCGGCCCAGTCCAGCCACGGCATCAGCGCGCGCAGATCATCCGCCTCCACGGTCGCACCACCCCACAGCCGCAGGCCCGGCGGCGCATCGCGATAGCTGCCGATATCCAGCGCCACGCCCTCCGCTTCCAACAGGCCGACGATCCGCTTGGCCGCCTTGGCCTGCGCCGCCGCATCCAGCGCCACGAACCAGGGCGCCACAATGGTCAGGCAGATCGCGGTGCTGGAGCGTTCGGCCGGATCGGCGGCCAGGAACGCAGCCCAGCCGGAGCGCGCCACCCAGTCGGCCACCACCGCCAGGTTGGCCTGGCTGCGGGCAACCAGGGCCGGCAGGCCACCGATCGCCTCGGCCCAGCGCAGCCCGTCCAGCGCGTCCTCCACACACAGCATGGAGGGCGTGTTGATCGTATCGCCCTTGAAAATACCCTCGATCAGCCGCCCCTTGGCCGTCAGGCGGAAGATCTTCGGCAGCGCACGCGGCGCCGATGCTTCTTCCAGCCTACGCACCGCACGCGGCGACAGGGCCAGCATGCCGTGCGCGGCCTCTCCGCCCAGCACCTTCTGCCAGGACCAGGTCACGACATCCAGCCGATCCCACGGCAGGTCCATCGCAAACGCGGCCGAGGTCGCGTCGCAGATCACCAGCCCGTCGCGCTCCATGGGGATCGGCGCTCCCTCGGGAATGCGCACGCCCGAGGTCGTGCCATTCCACGCCAGCACCACGTCATGCGCCCAGTCGACCTGCGCCAGGTCCGGCAGACGGCCATAATCGGCCTTCAGTACCCGCGCGGCCGGCGCGTGCAACTGGTTGACGATATCGTCGGCCCAGGTCGCCGAAAAACTCTCGAACGCCAGCACGTCGACCGGGCGCTCACCGACCAGCGACCACAGCACCATCTCCACCGCGCCGGTATCCGACGCCGGCACGATCCCCAGCTTCCAGTCGTCGGGCAGGCCCAGGATGGCACGCGAGCGGGTAATAACCTCGTTCAGCCGGGCCCGCCCTTCGGGGGCGCGATGCGAGCGGCCCAGCAGCGCGCCGGACAGCGCGTCCAGCGACCACCCCGGACGCTTGGCGCAAGGGCCGGAGGAAAAACAGGGATTGGCGGGGCGCACGCCCGGCTTCGCGATCGCGTCGGGAGAGAGAGCAGACATCATCCTGTCCGGAGAAATGGTACGAGAGAGGGGACTCGAACCCCTATGCCTTGCGGCGGTCGATTTTGAGCCGACTACGTCTACCGTTCCGTCACTCTCGCCTGCGGGCCTGCTTATCAGCAAAACGGGCCGGGAGGCAATCGCACAACCGGAACCCGGCGATCATCCGGCCCGCGGTGCCGGCGGAGCCAGGCCCAGCATCAGGGCGATATTCTGGATCGCGGCGCCCGAGGCCCCCTTGCCCAGATTGTCCAGCCGCGCGGTCAGCACCGCCTGTCGACGCGATTCGTTGGCATGGACCCGCAATTCCATCAGGTCGGTCCCCGCCAGCGTTTCGGCGGACAGGCCCGGCGTGGCCTCGGGCACACTGATCCGGTCCGAACCGGCATAGAAATCGGCCAGCACCGCCCGCAGATCACCCCCCGTCGCCGGCCGGGCCAGCAGGTCCAGATGCAGCGGCACCGAGACGATCATGCCCTGGGGGAAATGCCCGACCGAGGGCACGAAGACAGGCGGACGCGTCAGCCCCGCATAACGGGTGATCTCGGGCAGATGCTTGTGCTCCAGCCCCAGCCCGTACAGTTCGAAGGCCGGCCCGCCTTCCCGCTCGTGCGCCTCGATCATCGCGCGGCCGCCGCCGCTATAGCCGCTGACCGCGTTGATCGTCAGCGGCGCATCGGGCGCAAGCAGTCCGGCCTGAACCAGCGGCCGCAGCAGCGCGATCGCCCCGGTCGGATAGCAGCCGGGGTTCGAAACCCGCGCCGCCGCCGCGACCTGCGCCGCGAATCCGTCCCCCATTTCCGGAAAACCGTAAACCCAGTCCGGATCGACGCGAAAAGCCGTGCTGGCGTCCAGCAGCCGGGGCGCCCGGCCACCGCCAGCCGCGATCTCGGCCGCCATCGACGCCGCCTCGCGCGACGCCGCATCGGGCAGGCACAGTACCACCAGATCGACCGATTCCATCATCGCACGGCGGGCAGCGGCATCCTTGCGGTGTTCCGACGCGATCGAACGCACCGTCACCGGCAGCGCATCCAGGCGCTGACGAATGCCCAGCCCCGTCGTGCCAGCCTCGCCGTCAATGAAAACCGTCGCCTGTTCGCTCATGGTACCCCCTGGTCCTGGGCACCGGACTATAATCCCTGCCCGACCCGCCATCCAGAGATGGCTGCTTGGAAAAGCGCACTAGCGGCGATCCGACGCGCGTTTCCTGTGCTTCGGCGCTCACGACCATCAAGGCCGCTCCGATGCTCGGAAACCGTCGTCAGAGGCATGGCAGGCGCCGCGCCTCCACGCGCCATCGGAATTTTTGAAACAGCCGCATCGGAGCATCCGCATATCGCGCCACGCTGGACGCGCCCGCGGCGCCGGTGCAGACATGGGGCGATCCCGCCGACCCATGAACGGAGCCCCCGGATGTCCGACGCCGCCCAGGCCCTTTCGCGCCTTCTCGACATCATGGCCCGCCTGCGCGACCCCGTTAGCGGCTGCCCCTGGGACCGCGAGCAGGATTTCGCCTCCATCGCCCCCTATGCGATCGAGGAAGCCTACGAGGTCGAGGACACGATCGCCCGGCAGGACTGGGCCGCCCTGCCCGACGAACTGGGCGACCTGCTGCTCCAGGTCGTCTATCACGCCCGCATGGGCGAAGAGGCCGGCTGGTTCGATTTCGCGACCGTCGCCGGCATGATCGGCGACAAGATGGTCCGCCGCCATCCCCATGTCTTCGGCGACGCCGCACTGGCCCCCGGCCAGTGGGAGGACGGCAAGGAGCAGGAACGCCTCGCCCGGCGCGAGAGCGGCACGCTGGCCGGCATCCCCACCGCACTGCCCGCCCTGCTGCGCGCGCGCAAACTGTCCGCCCGCGCCGCCCGCGTCGGCTTCGACTGGCCCGATGCCAGGGACGTCGCCGAAAAAGTGGATGAGGAAATCGCGGAACTGAAGGTCGAACTGGAATCGGGCGACCGCGAACGAATCGCCGACGAACTGGGCGACGTGCTGTTCACGCTCGCCACCCTGGCCCGCAAGCTGGACCTGGACCCCGAAGCCTGCCTGCGCCAGGCCAACGCCAAGTTCACCCGCCGCTTCACCGGAGTGGAACAGCATCTGTCCGAACGCGGCCTGACGCCGGCCGACAGCACCCTGGCGGACATGGAGGCCGCCTGGCAGGCCGTCAAACGGCAGGAACGCGACAGCGGCGCGTAAGCGAGACGCAGAGGCTGCTTCAGAAGCTCCGCTGGGCGACCTGACGGACGCCACGCTTCCACTCACCATCGGCGCTTTTGAAACAGCCTCTCAGCCCGGGTCCAGCAGCAGGTCACGCAGATCCTGCCAGCTCGCCCGGTCGGGGGCGTAGAGCAGCCCCCCGGCGCGATCCGTCAACCGGTAAGGCGCTCCGTCGAAATGGGCGCAATAACCGCCGGTCTCGTGATGGATCAGCCAGCCGGCCAGATGATCCCAAGGCATGGTGCGGTTGAAGAGCAGGAAGTGGCATTTCCCATCCACCAGCATCAGATATTCATGCGCGGCACAGCGGAAATCCCACGATCCCATCACGCGCGGCAGGTTGCGGGCCACCAGGTCGCGAATCGGCGGGGGCAGGTAGCGCCACGAGGCGTTGCCGGTCATTTCGGCCGCCGGCACGGGCCGCGCGCAACATAACGGCCGCTCCGCATCGTCCGGCCCGACCTGCCATGCCCCCTCGCCCCGCACCGCCAGCGCCGCGACATTGCAGATCGGGTCGAGAATCGCCGCTCCGACAATCTCGCCCCGACGCAGGATCGCGACCATGACGCCGAACAGCGGCACACCCGCCGCGTAATTCGCCGTACCGTCGATCGGATCGATGACATAGGCAAGGTCCGCATCCTCGATCGCGTCCAGCAGGCCGGGCCGGGCACAGACGGCTTCCTCGCCGATCACCGCCGCCCCGGGCGAAAGACGCAGGAACGCCTCGGTCATGTCATGCTCGGCCGCTTCGTCTGCCACGGTCACCACGTCCAGCTTGCTGGTCTTGCACCGGATGGCGTCCGCATCCAGCCGGCGGAAGGACGGCATGATCCGATCCGCCGCCGCCTGCCGCATGATGTCCAGAACCGTACGCATATGCGCGCGCGAAACCGCGACCGTCATGACATCACTCCCCCCTTCCCGCCCATCCGGCGCGGGCGGGCGCCTACCGCTCGCGACTGGCCAGTTGCTGTTCGAACCGCGCGCGATCGGCCGGCAACAGCCGCACCGTCACCACGATAGCCTGCTCGCCATCATCGCGCGACGTCACTTCGCCATGAGCATACAGCCACGCCAGCAGCGCGCCGTCCTTCACCGGAATGGTGTAATGGACGATCTCCATCGCCTCGGTCAGGCGCTGGTCGATCGCCGCCAGCAATTCGGGCAGCCCGTCGCCGGTAATCGCCGAAATCACGACACTGCCCGCCCGGGGCGGCACCGCATCGCGGCCGCCCAGCAGGTCGGCCTTGTTCTGCACCTCGATCACCCGCCGCCGCCAGTCGTCCTCCAGCGTTCCGCTGGTCGCCATGCCCTCCAGCACCTCCTCGACATCGGCGCGCTGCGCCGTGGTGTCGGGATGCGAGATATCGCGCACATGCAGGATGATGTCGGCCTCGGCAACTTCCTCCAGCGTGGCGCGAAAGGCGGCAATCAGTTCCGTCGGCAGGTCGCTGATGAAGCCCACCGTGTCGGACAGGATGATCCGCCGGCCCGATGGCAGGCGAATGCCGCGCATCGTCGGGTCCAGCGTCGCGAACAACTGGTCCTGCGCATAAACGGTCGCCCCGGTCAGCGCATTGAAAAGGGTCGATTTTCCGGCATTGGTATAGCCGACCAGCGCCACGACGGGAAACGGTACCCGCCGCCGCGCGGCACGATGCAGGCCGCGCGTGCGCCGCACCTGCTCCAACTCGCGCTTCAACCGCACGATACGGTCGCCGATCATGCGGCGATCGGCCTCGATCTGGGTCTCACCCGGCCCGCCGAGAAAGCCGAAGCCGCCGCGCTGCCGCTCCAGATGGGTCCAGGTCCGGACCAGACGGCTGCGCTGATATTCCAGATGCGCGAGTTCGACCTGGAGCGAACCCTCCTTGGTGGCGGCGCGCTCGCCGAAAATGTCCAGGATCAGGGCCGTACGGTCGATGACCTTGCAGCCCAGGGCCTTTTCCAGGTTCCGCTGCTGCACGGGCGTCAGGCGCGTATCCACCACCACGACGGCAACGCGATCCTCCTGCACCGCCTGGCGCAGCGACTCCACCTGCCCGCTTCCCAGCAGCGTGGCCGGCCGGCGGGCGCGCAACAGAAGCACGGCCTGCCGCACGATCACCAGCCCGATCGACGCCGCCAGGCCCACGGCTTCTTCCAGCCGGGCTTCGGCGGCGCGAACCTCGTCCTGACGGTCCGGCCGCTCCCATGGCAGGATGACGGCCGCCCGCGTGGGCGACTGCGCCACGGGAATCTCAGACGAGATCGGAATCCCCCGCCAGATCCTTGTCCGACAGATCCGCCGAGGCACCCTCGGGGCGCGACGGGTCGAACAGCACGACGGGCGTCGCCGGCATCACGGTGCTGATGGCGTGCTTGTAGACAAGCTGCGTGTGCCCATCACGGCGCAGAAGCACGGAAAAATTGTCGAACCAGGTGATGATGCCCTGCAACTTGACACCATTGACCAGAAACACCGTGACCGGCGTCTTGGAGCGCCTGACATGGTTGAGAAAAACATCCTGAACGTTCTGCGTAGGTTCTTTTGCCACGGTTGGGCCTTACTTGCTCTGTCGGCGAGGACGAACGCCGCGCAAGCTGCTCCGTTCCCCGCCAATAATTCGGTTGGCTCTCTCTAGCAGGCCCTTCCCCGAGGGGCAAAACCTCATCCTGCTCCCCGTTCGTCGGACGTCACGCCCAACTGCTTCAGCTTGCGGTGCAGCGCGCTGCGCTCCATGCCCACAAAGCCGGCGGTGCGGCTGATATTGCCGCCGAATCGCAGCAATTGCGCCTGCAGATACTGGGTCTCGAACAGGTCGCGCGCCTCGCGCAGCGGCAGGCCCATCACATCGGCGGCGGGGTCGAACTTCAGCAGGGTCGGCGCCCCCTGCCCCACCGACGGCGGCAGCATCTCGGCGCGGATCAGGTCGGTGCCGTTCCCCGGCATCATGATCAGCAGCCGCTCCATCAGGTTGCGCAGCTCGCGCGAATTGCCGGGCCAGTCATAGCTCTGCAACGCCGCGATCGCGTCGCCCGACAGGTCGCGCAACGGCAGGCCGGCATTCTCCGCCGCCCGGTGCAAGAACATCCGCGCCAGGCCCGGAATGTCCTCCCGCCGTTCCCGCAGGCTGGGCACACGCAGCGGCACCACCGCCAGCCGGTAATACAGATCCTCGCGGAAGCGCCCGGCGGCGATCGCCTCCTGCAGGTCGCGGTTGGTCGCCGCCAGCACGCGGACATCGACCTTTACCCGCGTGGCGCCCCCCACACGCTCGAAACTCTGGTCCTGCAACGCGCGGACGATCTTGCCCTGGGTCTCGATCGGCATGTCCGCCACTTCGTCCAGCAGCAGCGTGCCCCCATGGGCGCGCTCCAGCACGCCGGTGCGCCGCCCGTTACCGTCCGCCGTGCCCTCGATGCCGAACAGCTCCTCCTCGAACCGGCCCGGCGCCAGCGTGGCGCAGTTCAGGGCGACGAACGGCCCTTCGGCACGGCGCGACCGGGCATGGATCATCCGCGCCGCAACCTCCTTGCCCGCGCCTGCGGCGCCGGAAATCAGCACCCGCGACCCGCTGGGGGCCACGCGCTCGATCTGGTTGCGCACGGCGGCAATGGCAGGGCTGTCGCCGAACAGCATGGCCTCCGGTCCCGCGCGCAGGCGCAGTTCCGCGTTCTCCCGCGCCAGGCGCGAGGCCTCCAGCGCACGCCTGACGACCAGCAGCAGCCGATCGGACTGGAAAGGCTTTTCAATAAAATCGTAGGCGCCATGCTGCAACGCGGCCACGGCCGTCTCGATGGTGCCATGGCCGGAAATCATGATGGTCGGGACGGCCGGTTCCTCGCCCTGGATCGCCTGCAGGATGCCCAGCCCGTCCAGGCGCGACCCCTGGAGCCAGACATCCAGGATCACCAGCGACGGCCTGCGCGCCCTGAACGCGCTGATCGCGGAATCCGAATCTCCCGCCAGCCGGGTCTCATAGCCCTCATCCCGAAGAATGCCCTCGATGAGCAGCCGGATATCCGGTTCGTCATCAACGATCAGGATTTCATGCGCCATGCTCGTCCTTTACTGGCAGTATCAAGACCGAAACAGCTCCCCGTCCATCCTGCCTGTCTTCCAGACGGATGCTTCCCCCGTGATCTTCCAGAATTTTCTTGACGATCGCCAGCCCCAGCCCGGTTCCCTTCGGCTTGTGGGTCACATAGGGCTCGGTCAGTCGCTGCCTGTCTTCTTCAGGCAGACCGATCCCATCGTCGACAACCGCGATATGGGCGGCCGCTCCTTCGATACGCAAGACAATCCGGACAGTGCCGACCGGTCCGGTCGGGCGATCGGCAGCATCACCATCTTTCGGAAGCATTGCAATGGCATCGGCGGCATTTTGCAGCAAATTGGTCAACGCCTGCCCGACCAGCCGCCGGTCGCACGACACGATCGGCCCATGATCGGGCAGATCGGTGTCGTAACGGATCTCGGGATGCGCGTTGCGTTGCAGGATCAGCGCCTCGCGCACGATTCGCGACAGGTCCTCGGGCCGGATGATCGGCTGCGGCATCCGCGCGAACGCCGAGAATTCATCCACCATGCGCCCGATATCGCCGACATGCCGCACGATCGTATCCGCGCACTGGCTGAACGTCTCGGGGTCGGAGGTGATTTCGCGCAGGAAGCGGCGCTTCAGCCGCTCGGCCGCAAGCTGGATCGGCGTAAGCGGATTCTTGATCTCATGCGCGATCCGCCGGGCGATGTCGGCCCACGCCGCCTTGCGCTGGGCCGCCTGCAGGGCCGTAATGTCATCGAACGTCACGACATACCGATCAGGCGCCCCCCCGCTGATCTCGCCGCCGATCCGGACCAGCAGCGTGCAGGCCTTCGTGCCCGATCCAACGTGAATCTCGCCCGTCCACACCCGGTCGGGGGCACTGGCCGCCTCCTTCAGCATCGGGCCGAACTCGGGCACGACATCGACCAGTTGCCGCCCGACGGCGGCCGCCAGATCCTTTTGCAGCAGAACACCGGCGGCGCGATTGGGCAGCTCGATCACCTGCTGGGCATCCAGGCCGATCACCCCGGCAGATACGCCCGACAGCACGGCTTCGGTAAACCGGCGGCGCTCGTTGATCTGGCTGTAGGCGATCATCAGCTCGGAACGCTGGCTGGAAAGCTGGTCGGTCATGCGATTGAAGGCGCGCGACAGGCTCGATACCTCATCATCCCGCTCGCCCTCCGGCACCCGCACCTTCAGGTCGCCATCGCTGATGCGCTCCGACGCCAGGATCAGCAGCCCCAGCGGCCGCACGATCTGGTTGGCCAGCACCAGCCCCACCAGCACGGCGGCGAAGAGAACCAGCAACCCCACCAGCGCGAAGATCAGCACGAAGGTGAACTGGATCTTGGAGCGGTTCCGGTTCAGCCGCTGATAATCCGCCACCACCATTTCGGTCTTGTGCATATGGTCGAGGATCGACGGATCGACGGGGCGGGTAATCACCAGCATCAGCGCAGGCGTATCGCCCAGCGAAATCACCGCCCGCACCGTCTTCTCGTCCGGCGAATCGAGAATCGCGATCTCGTTGGTGCGCGCCATCATGGTGGCCGAGGGCGGCGGCAGGGCCTGCATGTCGCCCGGCCGGCTCATCAGCCCCCCCTTGGCGACCACGGTGTTGGTCAGCGGATCATAGATCACCGCTTCGTTCAGCCCGCGCAGGGTCGCCTGCGAATCCAGCACCTGGTCCAGCGCCTCGGGATCATGCATCAGGTCCGACCCGGACCCTTCCAGGCTGTTGGCCGCCCCGGCCAGGTAATTGGCCAGCGAAAATGCCTCGGTCCGGATATTGGCGTTATGTTCCTGCAGATATCCGCGCGAGGCCTCCAACGCCTCGTTCAGCGCCGTGTTGACCCGATCGCTGAACCAAATCTGGATGCCGTAATGGAAGAAGGCCGCGGCAAAGGTGCCGACAAGCACCGTCGGCGCCACCGCGACGATGCCGAACAGCGTCACCAGGCGCACATGCAGCCGCGCCCCGGCCAGGCCACGGCGCCGATCGGCCATCACGCGCCCCAGCCGTTCCGCCAGCGCCAGCGCAAGCAGCAGCAGGACCAGGAAGTTCAGGATAAAGATCAGGGCCTGGATGCGCGGATAATGCGTCACCGACATCCCGCCCGACAGCACGACGAAGGTGGCAACACCGAAGCACAGGGCCAAAGCCACCAGGGCAATGGCGACATTGCGCCGCGCAAGCAGCCCGAACAGCCCGCGCATCAACCCCATCCCCGACATCAGCCGCCGGATATTGAAACCGTGCCTTGGGGTCAGCACCCGCTTGTCGCCCGACGCATCAAAAGACTCATGGATGTCAGTTTACGCCGCGTACGACCGGAATTTCCAGGTCCCGGATCTTCTTGCGCAGGGTATTGCGGTTCAGGCCCAGCATCGCCGCCGCCTTGATCTGGTTGCCCCTGGTGGCAGCCAGCGTCATCTGGATCAGCGGCCGCTCGACCTCGGCAATCACCCGATCATAGATATCGTGCAGCGGCATGCCATCCTGCCCCGCCGCCAGGAAATGCCGGATATGCCGGGCCACCGCGTCGGCCAAGGGTTCCTTGGCCAGGATTTCCGTCGTCTCGGCCTCCTGGTCGTGCGATGCCTCCACCAGTTCCTGGTCGATGAGGTCACCCGTGATCGTCTCCTGCGGATACAGGGCCGCCAGACGGCGCATCAGGTTTTCCAGCTCTCGGACATTCCCCGGCCAGCGGCTGGCCTGCAGGCGCTCGAGCGCACCATCGGCCAGCATCTTGGCCGGCAGCCCATCCTCGCGGCACCGATCCAGGAAATGCCGCGCCAGCAGCGGAATATCCTCGACCCGTTCGCGCAGCGGCGGCAGGCGGATCGGCACCACGTTCAGGCGATAGAACAGATCCTCGCGAAACGTCCCGTTGCGAATCGACTGGCGCAGGTCGCGATGCGTGGCCGCCACGATCCGGACATTGGCCCGAATCGGCTGCCGGCCGCCGACGGTCGTGAACTCGCCTTCCTGCAGCACGCGCAGCAGGCGCGTCTGCGCCTCGGGGGGCATGTCGCCGATCTCGTCGAGAAACAGCGTGCCGCCCGTCGCCTGCTCGAACCGCCCCGGATTGCGGCTGGTCGCTCCCGTAAAGGCGCCGCGCTCATGCCCGAACAGCTCGCTCTCGATCAGTTCGCGCGGGATCGCCGCCATGTTGACGGCGACAAACGGGCCACCCCGCCGGCGGCCATAATCATGCAACGCCCGCGCCACCAGTTCCTTGCCGGTGCCGCTTTCGCCATTGATCATCACCGTCAGGTCCGACGTCGTGAGCCGCGCGATGATGCGATAGATGTCCTGCATCACCATCGACCGGCCGATCAGCGGCATCCGCTCCTCGGTCTCGGGCGGCGCCGGCTCGGCCAGCGTGCGGGCCGGCGAGGCCAGCGCCCGCTCGACCACCGACAGCAGTTCCTTCAGATCGAACGGCTTGGGCAGGTATTCGAACGCCCCGCGCTGGGTCGCCTTGACGGCGGTCATCAACGTGGATTGGGCGCTCATCACCAGCACCCGCATGTCCGGCCGCGCCCGCTTGATGCGCGGAATCAGGTCCAGACCGTTCTCGTCGGGCATCACCACGTCGGTAATGACCAGGTCGCCCTCGCCTTCCTCGATCCACTGCCACAGGGTCGCGGCGCTGGCGGTCGTACGAACCTGATAGCCGGCACGCCCCAGCGCCTGGCTGAGAACGGTGCGGATGGATCGGTCGTCATCGGCAACAAGAACAGTCGGAAGGGGCATAAGAAATCCGGTCTCTCAATCGAAACGGGCAATAAGATAACGAAAAAACGGCAACCTGGCGGGTCAGGGCTGCCCTCGCCCCTCCGCCACCACAGGCAGATGCAGCAGCACTTCGGTGCGGCCAGGACGGCTATCGACCTCGATCACACCACCATGATCGCCGATGATCTTGCCCGCCAGCGCCAGCCCCAGGCCGCTTCCCCCCGCCTTGGTGGTCAGGAAGGGCTCGAACAGATGGGGGCGGATGCTCTCTGGTATACCCGGGCCGCTATCGCGCACCGAAACCACCAGCGGCAGCTCGACCCGCTGCTCCATGCCCGGCACGGCCAGGCGCACGCCATGGCGATAGGCGGTGCCGAGCGTGATTTCCCCCGCTTTGCCCTCCCCGGCGATCGCCTCGGCAGCGTTCTTGACCAGGTTCAGCAGCACCTGCACCAACTGGTCGCGGTTGCCCCACACCGGCGGCAGCGACGGGTCATATTCCTCGACAAAACGGATATTGGCGGCAAATCCTTGCTGCGCCAGCAACCGGACATGCTCCAGTACCCGATGGATGTTCACCGGCCGCCGCTCCAGCGGCTTGTCGCTGAAGATTTCCATCCGGTCGACCAGGTCGCGAATCCGGTCTGCCTCGTCCCGGATCAGGATCGCCAGCTCCCGGTCGCTCTCCCCGACCGACCCTTCCAGCAGTTGCGCCGCCCCCCTGATGCCCGAGAGTGGATTCTTGACCTCATGCGCCAGGATCGCGGCCATGCCCGAAACGCTGCGCGCGGCGGAGCGGAATGTCAGTTGCCGGTCCAGCGCGCGCGCCGCCGAGGAATCGTGAAAGGTCAGCAGCACCGCGTCCGGATGCTCGGCCACCAGCGTCCCCTGCACGGTGATGCCGCTGCGGTGCAGGCGCGGACCGTCCAGCGTCAGCTCATGCTCCGCGATCGTCACCCCGTCGCGCCGCACCTGCTCCACCAGCAGGAAGATCGGATGATCGGCCGCCAGCACGTCGGAGAGATGCATCTGCACCAGATGCTGGCTCGACATGCCAAAGAACGGCTCGGCCGCGCTGTTGACATGGCGGATGCGATTGTTCCTGCCCACCAGCATCACCGGCATGGGCATGGCATCCAGCAGCGCCCCCCCGTCCGGGCGGGGCAGTTCGTCGGGCGGCAGGTCCGCCAGCATGGGCATCAGGCGGCCTGGGCGGCGTCCTGGCCGCCCGACGAACCACCCCTGCGCTCGCGGCGCGAACCGGCTTCGATGTGCCGGTCATAGAAGTCGCCGATCATCGCGATCGCCACGGCTGCTTCGTCCACCCGGTTGATCGCGGCCCGGAAACCCGCCGAATCCGGCAGGCCGGCCGAGTACCAGGACACATGCTTGCGGGCCAGGCGCAGGCCGGGATGCGCCCCGAAATGCGACAGCATCATGTCGTAATGTTCCAGAACGATCGCCTTCTCCGCCGCCAGCGCCGGGTCGGGCACCTCCTCGCCGGTCGTCAGGGCATGGCCCACCTGTGCCAGGAACCACGGGCGGCCATAACAGCCGCGCCCGATCATCACCCCGTCGGCGCCCGACTGCGCCAGCGCCCGCCGCGCATCGTCGACCGTCAGGATATCGCCATTGACGATCACGGGCAGCGACACCGCCTCCTTCACCCTGCGGACGAAGGCCCAGTCGGCCGTGCCGTTGTAGAATTGCTGCCGCGTGCGGCCATGCACCGTCACCATGCGGATACCGGCCTGTTCGGCCATCCGCGCCAGCACCGGCGCGTTCAGGCTGGCATGGTCCCAACCCATGCGCATCTTCAGCGTCACCGGCACGTCCACAGCCCGCACCACGGCGTCCAGCAGCCGCCCCGCCAGCGCCTCGTCGCGCATCAGCGCCGACCCCGCCTGCTGGCCCACCGCCACTTTCTTGACCGGACAGCCAAAATTGATGTCAACCATGTCCGCACCGCGGTCGACGGCAATGCGCGCCGCCTGGGCCATCGCCTCCGGCTCGCACCCGGCAAGCTGCACCGCGTTCGGCCCGTCCTCGTCCGCGACCTCGGCCATGCGCAGCGTCGCCTGGTTCTCGCGCACCATGGCCCAGGACGCGATCATCTCGGATACCACCAGCCCGGCCCCCAGCCGGCGCGCCAGGCGGCGGAACGGCAGGTCCGTCACGCCCGACATCGGGGCGAGAATGACCGGGGTGCGCAGCACCACGCCCCTCCCCAGATCGACTGGACGCAACAACTCGGACGACATGAACGGCACTACCCCCATCTGGGCTGACAGATCCTGCCTTCGTCCCAACGACAATGCGCCGGATTGGACGAATTTCCAGCATGGATGCTCAGGATTTGAGCAGAATATCGAATTCGAGAGCATCACGCAATCGCGATAGCAGGCCCACGGAACCCGAAATGGCCGGCAGGCACCTGAAACAAATGCGTACCGGCGCTTGACGACGGAGGATGTCCGCCGCATTGCTCCGCCATGCGTGTTGCAGCCATTCTTCTTGCCGCGGGCGTGGGCCGACGTTTCAGCGCCACGACGGCATCGCCTGTCGCCAAGCAGTATCTGACGCTCGGCGGCCGGCCCATCATCCGCCACGCGGCGGATGCCCTGAGTCCCCATGTGGACCTGCTCCAGCCGGTCGGTGACACCGACGCGCTGGCCGAGGCCCTGCACGGGCTGGATACCCTCCCGCCCGTCGCGGGCGGCGCGACCCGGCAGGAGAGCGTCCGCGCGGGGCTGGAAGCGCTGGATCGCCTGCCTGCGGCCGAACGGCCCGAGCTGGTCCTGGTCCATGACGGCGCCCGCCCCTATGTGCCGGCCGAGGTGACCCAGGCCGTGATCGCCGCCCTGGCGGCCCATCCCGGCGCCATCCCGGCCGTCCGGGTGGCCGACACGCTCAAGCGCGGTCATGACGGCGTCATCACGGCAACCGTCCCGCGTGAGGATCTGTATCGCGCCCAGACGCCCCAGGGCTTCCGCTTCGCCCTGCTGCGCGACCTGCATCGCGGCGCGGCCGCCACCGACGCGACCGACGACGCCGCCCTGCTGGAAACGGCAGGTCACACGGTCGCACTGGTTGCCGGCTCGGAAGACAATATCAAGCTGACCTACGAGGAAGATCTGATGCGCCTGGAACGGCTGATCGGTCCGACATTGCTGCCGCGCACCGGCATCGGGTACGACGTGCACGCCTTCGCCGAGAACCGGCCGCTGATCCTCTGCGGCATCACCGTGCCCCACGATCGCGGCCTGGCCGGCCATTCGGACGCCGATGTCGGCATCCACGCCCTGTGCGACGCCATCTACGGCGCACTGGCCGAAGGCGATATCGGGCGCCATTTCCCGCCCAGCCAGAACGAATGGAAAGACGCCGACAGCGCGCGCTTCCTTGTCCATGCCGGCGAGCGCATCCGCGCCCGCGGCGGCATGCTGGTCAATGCCGACGTCACGCTGATCTGCGAGCGTCCGAAGATCGGCCCGCATTCCGAAGCAATGCGCCAGCGCCTGGCCGACCTGCTGAATGTGGACATCGACCGGATCTCGGTAAAGGCCACCACCTCCGAGCGGCTGGGCTTCACCGGCCGCGAGGAAGGGATCGCCTGCACCGCCAGCGCCACCGTCCTCGTCCCCTAATCCTGCTCGTAAATGCGCGCCGGTGGCGATCCGGCGCGCATTGCCTGCGCTTCGCTGCTCACGGCCATTAAGGCCGCTCCGCTGCGATGCTCGGCAATACACGCCGGGCGCGGCCCTTCGGGCCGCTCTCGCTCACCAGCCCACATTTCCGAGCAGGATCTACGGCGATCCCGCGTGCCTCGGAATTTCTCTCGCTGAATTTTCCGGCCGATCAGCCGTCGATCGCCATGATGACGACGATGACGGGCACGATCGCCAGCAGGGCCCATGCGCCCATCGCGCAGGTCGCAACCCAGTGGGCGACGCGCTGCCTCACGCGGTGCGACGATACAGGGCGATCAGCCTGACCCCTCGATGCCCGGTCCATCTCATGTCCGGCAATGCCGGGCATTTCCGAAAGCGGCCGCCAGTCGATCAAGGCCATGCGATATCTCCTGACTCGTCGTGGTGTCCGTTCCTTCTAACGCGAAGTCCTGTAACAGAGTGTTTGGCTCGGTGTCGGAACGCAAGCCGGAAGCTGCCGATACTTTATGGCGGTTCCATGACCGCCCGACCGTCACGAATCGGCGCGCAGCAACGCCAGAAACGAGGCCGCGTCCACAACATCCAGCCCCAGCGTCTCCAGCCGGCCAGCCTGCTCGGCATCGTGCCCCCAGAGTTCCATCTGGGTCCGCTCGTCGAGAGTCGCGCAAGCAATCGCCTGCTCGGCCGTCAGCCGCCCGTCCGCCAGTGCCAGGCCCAGCACCAGGCTCCCCAGCGCCGGCACCGCCACACCCAGGGCGGCCAGCACCCCGTCCGACAATGCTTCGAGCACCGCCTGCAACCCCACCAGGGCGCCGGCGGGCTGATCGACCGGCATCACCCCGTCTGTCGTCCGCAAGGCAATCCCGTACCGGGTGCGCAGCCAGTCCAGCCATGGGTCCCATTCCTGCTGCTGCCGCTCCACCAGCAGCGCCGGATAACGCACCCGGTAGCACAGGAGTTCATGGCGCGCGTATCCCAGCAGCACGCCGATGACGGCCGCACGGTCCGGAGCAATTCGCTCCAGCATCGAGCCCGCAATCCGGGTCAGCCTCAGTTCAGAGGGCGTGAAATCGCCCCCCTTCCCGCCGCCGCCCGCATCCTGCCACTCCCCGGCCAACGCCTCGGCCAGCGCATGGCTGCCCACCCGCAGCACCGTCCCACCCGGCAGGCGCACCGGCCTTCCGTCCAGCCGGACGGCGAATCCCTCCGGCTCCGACACCACATCCGTGCGATCCCAGAACCGGCGGCGGGTCGCGGGGGAAGAGAGTTGAGGCGTCACAGGCTTACCATTCATCGAAACAATCCAAGGCCACGCAGAACATCCATCACCTTCGGCGCCTTGCTCCTGGGCGCGGCATCCGGCGCCGGGCCGGGCCGTTCCTCGCGCGCCGCCTTCAATGTGTCGGGACACGGATCGGCGATCCCCGCCGACGGGCCGATGCTGAGCATGAAGCGATGCCCCGGCCCCGCCGGTTCCGGCCGGGGCTGCGGCGCCAGGATGGTACCGCCAACCATGATCGGCATCGTGGCGCCGGTTCCGCCGATCAGCAGTTGCGGCAGCAGGTGCAGGTCCAGATCCTGCCGCGCCAGGCCGATCGTTCCATGCCCCGTGACCGCCAGCCGATAGGTCTGCAACCCGATCGTATCCAGCGCCGCCCGCCCGTCGCCCAGCGTCATATGCAGGCCGAGGCAGCGCAGCGCGACCGAGGTCCCCCGCGTGGCGGCAGAGGCATCCGGCCCCAGCAGCCGCCCCAGCATATTGCCGTCGACCTGTCCCTTGACCATCGACAGGCCCAGATGCCCGCCCAACTGCTCCCGCAGCGCGGCGCGATCGTTTCCCTGGGTCTGGACACTGCCGACAAGCTGCAGGCTGCCGCGCAGCATCGGGCTCAGGTCGAACGCCCTGGCCACCCAGTCGGCCGGCAGAACCAGGGTCCGCACATCGGCCGAAAGCCGCGGTACCGCGCCCGACGCATCGATGGAAAGCATGGCGTCCAGGCTGCGCCCCACCCCATCCGCATGCAGCGGATCGATCGTCAGATGCCCCCCACGCAGCACGAAATGCGCCTCGGCCGCATGATAATCCTCACCATATAGCCGCATCTGATCCGCCGTCAGGTCCAGATCACCGTCCATCCGCCGCAGACGCTCGAAGGGGAGCGGCGCATCGGCCTCAATCTCATCCGCCGGCGGTTGCGGCTGCGCGGGCGCTGTCGGCGCGGCCCCGTCATCGGGCGCCTGCCCGGCCGGCGCGGCGCCCCGCAGCGTATCGACATCCAGCCGGCTGGCATGCAGCCGTCCATTCAGCAGCGGAACACCCTTCGTCCCGCCCTGCCGCAGAAACGACAATTCCCCGTCCAGCGTCATCTGGGCGGAATCCAGCCGCAATCCGGTCAGCCTGATATCGGTTCCGCCCCGCATGGCCAGATGGGCATCGGCCGTCAGATGATCCAGCACCAGATCACCGGGAAGCGCGAGCCGCCCTGCGGTCAGATGCCCGTCCAGCGCCGACTGGCCGCCGCCAACCGTTCCGCCCAGCCGCAGCGTTCCACCGGCGGCATCCACCACCAGATCCAGCGGCATCGTGCTGGCCAGGAGACTGCGCGCAGCGGCCAGGGTCTCGGCCGGCGTCCCCACCGTGCCATGCAGCGCGAAGGGCCGGCCGACATAATGCCCCGCCATCTCGATCGCCACATGATCGGCCGGCGTCGGCGCATCGACCGCCAGATGGTCCAGCGTCAGTCCGCCGACCGGCGGCACGCTGTCGATCGCCCCCGTACGCAGCCGCACCTGGCGCAGGCCGGGCATCGGCACGGCGTCCGATCCCAGATCCACCACCCGCGCCGTCAGGTCGAGATCGTGAACGGCAGGCAGGTTCGCATGCACGAACAACCGGTCGAGATCGGTCAGTTGCCCGATGGCCGTATGCACAACGACATCGTAGCCACGCAGCCGCATGGGGTCGGAGAGCGTCCCCTCCAGCGTGGCACTCCCCGCATCCCGCCCATCCACCCGGAATGCAGCCTGCAACCGGACGGGCCATGCCGAGGGCTCCGCACTGAAGAGCCGCCCCGATTGCCCCGACACCGTGACGACAGCCGCAGGATCACCCTGCCGATGCCCCTGCGCGGCGATCGCGGGCGTGGCGCCGGTCAGCCCATACAGATCGAACCGTTCCAGCGTCACCGCCCCGCTGGCATGGACCCGCTTATCGTCCCAGCGCAGGTCGGCATCCTGGATGCGGACGCTGCCGATACGGACCCGCCATGGCGTCGAGGGGGCGGACACCCCACCCGGCGGCCGATCGGATTCGGCGGGCGGCTGCATCTGCCAGTTCGCCCGCCCATCCGCCAGCCGTTCGACCAGCAGGTCGGGATGGGTCAGCCGGACTTCTTCCAGCCGGATTTCATGCCGCAGCAGCGGTATCAGGGCCAGCCGCGCCTCCAGCCCCGCAGCCGTGAGCATGTCCGGCCGCGCCCCGCCCGGCATGTCCGACAGCGCCAGATCCCGAACGGAGAGCGACGGATAAGGCAGGACATGCACCTGCACCGCCCCCACCCGCAGCACGCGGCCGGTCTGGTGCCACACCGCCGCCATCATCTGCGCGCGCAGCGCGGCGGGGTCGATCAGCACCCGCGCGGCCAGCACGCCCCCGGCGGCCAGCCCCCCAACCACGGCCACGGCCGCCAGCAGCCGCCAGCGCCGCCGTTTCGGTCGCGGCGGCGGCTGCGGCCCTTCCCACACGACCGGCAGCACGGCTCAGCTCCGCCGTGGGGCCGGCGTGGCCCCGGCGGTGAACCCGAGTTGCCTGAAGGTCTCGCGCATATGGGTCGGCAATTCAGCCGACACCTGCAGGCGCCCCCCCGCCGGATGCGGCAGGTCCAGCGACCGGGCATGCAGATGCAGCCGATCGGCGAACCCCTCGGGATGCGCCTTGTCCCCCCCATATTTCGGATCGCCCAAAATCGGCGTGCCCAATGCCTCGCAATGCACGCGCAACTGATGGGTCCGTCCCGTCAGCGGCGACAGCGCCAGCCAGGACAGGCGGCGCCCGGCCGCATCCAGCACCTCATATTCCGACAGCGCATGGGCCGCATCCTCATCCTTGCGCGACGCCACCACCGTCAGCGCGCCCGGCCCCGCCCCCAGCCGGGCCAGCGGCTGGTCGATCACGCCGCTGGCAGGGGTGGGCCGCCCCACTACGACCGCCCAGTAGGTCTTGCGCACGTCGCGTCCGCGAAAGGAGGCCGCCAGCTTCGCCGCCACGCCGGGCGTGCGCGCCAGCAGCAGCAGGCCCGACGTGTCACGGTCGATCCGATGCACCAGGCGCGGGCGCGGATCGTCGTCGTTCTCCTTCAGCGCATCCAGCATGCCGTCGACATGGTGGGTAATGCCCGGGCCGCCCTGTACCGCCAGCCCGGCGGGCTTGTTCAGGACGATCACCTGCGCGTCGCTGTACAGCACCATGCCCCGGATCTCGCGCACCAGGCGGTCGTCCAGCACCGGCCGCGGCGGCGGGGCCGGCCGCGCGGCGGCCGGGATCGGCGGCACGCGCACCGCCTGCCCCGGCACCAGCCGGGTCGCGGTATCGGCGCGCTTGCCATCTACCCGCACCTGGCCCGTGCGGCACAGTTTCTGCAAGGCCCCCTGGGTCAAATGGGGGTAATGGCGGCGAAACCAGCGGTCGAGGCGGATATCGGCTTCGTCATCGCTGACGGTCAGGGTCACTACACTCATGACTGACGGCTTTCCCGCAGTCTGGCCCACCTGTCCAGCCGTCGCGCGATTTCCGCTTCAAATCCCCGGCCCGTCGGGCTGTACAGCGCCTCGCGCCGCATCTCGTCCGGAAAGTAGGTCTGGCCGGAAAATCCCTCTTCGGCATCGTGGTCGTATTCATATCCCTTGCCGTAGCCCAGCTCTTTCATCAGCCCGGTCGGCGCGTTCAGGATATGGGCCGGCGGCATCAGGCTGCCGGTCGCCTTCGCCAGCCGCCGCGCGGCCTTGTAGGCGGTATAGACGGCATTCGATTTCGGCGCCGTGCCCAGATGCACCACCAGTTGCGCCAGCGCCAGTTCCCCCTCGGGCGAGCCGAGTCGCTCGTATGTTTCCCACGCCGCCACGGCCAAAGGCAGCGCCTGCGGATCGGCCATGCCCACATCCTCGGCCGCGAAGCGGGTCAGCCGCCGGGCGATAAAGCGCGGGTCCTCCCCCCCTTCGAGCATGCGGGCGAACCAGTACAGCGCCGCATCGGGGTCGGACCCCCGCAGCGATTTATGCAGTGCCGAGATCAGGTTGTAATGTTCCTCGCGGTCCTTGTCGTACAGCACCGCGCGCCGGGCCAGCAGGCTGGACAGGCCCTGCGCATCCAGCATCCGGTCATCCGGCAGTGCCAGAACCTGCTCGACCATGTTCAGCAGATAGCGCCCGTCGCCATCGGCCATCGCGCGCAGGGTCGCCCGCCCATCCGGCGTCAGCGGTAGGGGCCGCCCACTCTCGGCTTCGGCCCGGCACAGCAGCCGTTCCAGCGCCTCGTCATCCAGCCGGCGCAGCACCATCACCTGGCAGCGCGAGAGCAGCGCCCCATTCAGCGCGAAGGACGGGTTTTCGGTCGTCGCCCCCACCAGCACCACCGTCCCGTCTTCGACGACCGGCAGGAATCCATCCTGCTGGGCCCGATTGAAGCGATGGATCTCGTCCACGAACAACAGCGTGCCCCGCCCCGTGCCGGCCCATTGCCTGGCATCGTCGAACACCCGCTTCAGATCCGCCACGCCGGAGAAGACAGCCGAAATCTGCACGAATCGCAGCCCCGCCGCATCGGCCAGCAGGCGGGCAATGGTCGTCTTGCCGACCCCCGGCCCACCCCACAGGATCAGGCTGGCCAGCGTGCCCCGGTCCAGCATCCGCCGCAGGGCACCCTCCGGCCCCAGCAGATGGTCCTGCCCCACCACCTCATCCAGCGAAGCCGGGCGCAGCCGGTCGGCCAGGGGTTGGGTGCGCGGCGGTGCCGACCGCACGCGGCGCGCCCCAGGCGGGGCATCCCGAACCTCCCGGACCGCCGGATCACCGAACAGATCCCCGCTTCCCCGTTCATCCCGCCTGCCTGCCATGCCGCCCCGCCCGCCCGTCTCGCACCCGTTCGATATCACGGGCACAGTCTCCGACAGAAATGGGATCGCCGCGCGCCGAATGCCATACCAACCTGCCGACGACGGTCAGGACCTCCTCGGCCTGCCCCGCCGAAAGACTTCCACCGCCAGCACACCCCCGGCCAGCAACCCGCCGACCGAAAACGTTCCCACCCAGACCAAAATCGAAAGCGGCATCTCCAGCCGCGCACATACGCCCAACGCAACCAGCGGCAGGACCAGGCGCGCAACCCTCGGCACAACCGGGCGCCCGCCACCGATCTGGAGCAGCCGCCGGATTTTCGGCTGAAGCAGCCCATGACCCGACAATGCCAGCCCCCAGCAAACCAGCGAGACCAGGACGATCATCGAGCCCGCACGATCACACGCTGCCCCCACAGTGCCAGCAGCCCGAAGCCCAGCGCACAGGCATCCACCGCCAGATAGACATCCGCATGCAGCCTGAGCGCGGTCCCCGCACGTGACATGGCGTCGAGAATCGGCAATCCACAGCCAAGGACCGCAATCGCACAAGCCTGGTCCCGCCACGCAGGACGGACGGCGCCGCCAAAACACCGCATGCCGGCATGGACCAGCGCCACCAGCCACACCAGGAAGAAAACCCCCGTTTCCCGGTCCGCACGATGCATCAGTTCCGGCGGCAGCAACCGACTGCCCCACAGATAACCCAGCGAAGCGAGCGGCAGGCCGAGCGTAACCGCCAGGGCCAGCGTTTCCGCCAGGGCAAGCCGGAACGTGCCGCCATGGACGCGTCGATGCTTCATCAGAAAGAGTACCAGCCCCGCCGCCATCATCATGCTGCCGACGACACCGCAGACGAAATACAGCCATCGCAGCGCAGGCGTTCCCCACCGGATGAAATGCAGACCCCGCATGGCGCCACCCAGACGCGGCATCCCGTGCCCGATCCGCTCCACCCCGACCAGCCTTCCATCGCTAGCCGAGAAATCGGCATGGTCCCGCGTCATCGCGAAATCCGCTGCATCTGCCCGATAGAAGGACACCGTTCCGGTGCCGAACATGACGAAGCCGATCCGGCCACGCCCGAAAACATCCTCCGCCTGCGCCAGCATCGGAGCCAGTGGCGCGTAAGGGCCGACAACGCGCATCCCGGCATCGGGGCGGCCCGCGGGCCGGGCTGCATGGCCGGCCCCGATCATCGGGAACAGCCGGGGCGCATGAATGACGGCGCCGGTATAGGCCATCATGACGATGAACGGCAGCAGCAGCACACCCGCCACAAGATGCGCGTCCAGCCAGGCCCGTCCGGGCGCGGCAAAGGGCCGGAACAGCAGCAGATCGGACGCCAGATTGCGAAAATGGATGATCACCCCCGACATCACGGCGACGATCAGCCCGATGCCGGCGGCTTCCGTCACCAGATTGCCCCAGACCGGCCCGCGATAAAGCGACTGGTGCAGGTCGAAGAACAATTGTCCGCCCCGCGTCTCGCGGCTGTGCAGTGCGGTGCCGTCGCGCGGATCGAGCACCGGGCCGACAAATGCATGCCCGTCATAATGGAGGATGCGCAGCACCGGATCGCGGGCCGAGGGCAGGTTCAGAAACACGTTCTGCCCCTTCTCGCGCAACGCCCATACCTGCGCCCCCGCATGGTCCAGAGCCTCACCGGTCATGGCGGCTTCGGGCAACGCCGCCAGTTCCGGTTCCATCCAGCGCGTGATTTCCGTGTCGAAAAGGGCAAGCGTGCCCCCTGTGAACGCCACGACCAGCACCAGCCCGCCGACAAAGCCAACCCAGGCATGAAGCCAGCCCATGCGATTGCGCAGGATATCGCGCATCAGGACAGGTGCAGGAACGGCACGGCAAGCGCGACGAAGACAGACGGACCCGACCTCCGGCCCGGCAAGGCGCACAGCCCGACGATCACCAGCGGCAGCACGGCGATTGCAAGGCTCTGAACCAGAGTCGCATCCAGTCCGCCGGCATGGCCGGAAGCGAGCGAGAAGAGTCCCAGCGTGCAGACATAGGCACAGGCCACACTCCCCCCAAAGCGGCCCAGCCATCGTTTCCACAGGCCGCCATTCACGGTTTTCCGATTGGTTTTAAGAGTCATTCGCATGTGACTTTCGGGCAACGTCCGGCTGGAGAATACCAGGGGTTACCCATTCGCGCCTCTCCTCGTATTGCGACCAGTTCTCATTCGCGTCTATGTGTCCACTCCTTTCACGGCTTGTCAATTGAGGCCGCCCTTGCACGCTCGATCCATCTTCGGTTCCCTCGGCCGTACCGCAGCTTATTCAACGATGCTGATGCTCTCGGTGTCGATGCCCGCCATCGCGTCGGCCCCGGAGCAGGCGCAGGTCGACGCCGACGCAAGAAAAACGGACGAGCAGATCATCGTGCAGGCCAAGCGCCGCAACCAGATGCAAGTCATCTCCGGCGGCCAGCTCGGCGCGCTGGGGACGAAGAAGGGACTGGATGTGCCCTTCAATGTCCGCAGCTACACCTCGGCCCTGATCCTGAACCAGCAGTCGCAGACGCTCGGGCAGGTGCTGGAGAACGATCCGTCGGTGCGCACGACCTACGGCTACGGCAATTTCTCCGAGCAGTTCGTCATTCGCGGCTTCCCCGTCTATGGCGACGACGTGTCGATCAACGGGCTCTACGGCATCGTGCCCCGCCAGCTCGTCTCGCCGCAGCTTTATGACCAGGTCCAGGTCCTCAACGGCGCCAGCGCCTTCCTCAACGGCGCGGCGCCGGGCGGCTCCTCGATCGGCGGCAATATCAACCTGATGTTCAAGCATGCTGGCGAAACCCCGCTGACACGCATGACCGGCGATTACGAAAGTGCTGGAATGGGCGGCGGCAATGTCGATGTCGGCCGCCGTTTCGGCACCGACAATCAGTTCGGCATCCGGATCAACGTCGCGGGCAAGAGCGGTCGGACTTCCATCGACCTGGAGCGCCGCCATTCGGTGGCAGTCGGCGGCGGCTTCGACTGGCGCAGCCGCGACGACAGGACACGCGTGACGCTGGACATGGATTACGAGAACCAGAGCGTGGAACAGGGCCGCCCCGGCGTGCTGCTCGGCTCGACGCTGACGCGCGTGCCGCGCGCGCCCGCGCCGTCGAGCAATTACGGCCAGCCCTGGACCTTTACCGAGCTGAACTACATTTTCGGCATGCTCAACGTGGAGCATGATTTCTCGACGCACCTGACGGCCTACGCGGCCTTCGGCGGCCTCGGCGGCAACGAAAAGGGCAATTATTCCAGCCTGACCGTCACCAACGCCGCGACCGGCGCCGGAACCAACGGGTCGATGTATGTGCCTTATGTGCAGACCAACGAGAGCACACGGGCCGGTATCCGGGCACATTTCACCACCGGTCCGCTGAAGCATGAGGTCAATGCCGGCGGCTCCGGCCTGTGGTCCGAGAAGGACACTGCCTATGCCTTCGCCCTGACCTCGCTCGGCTCCAACCTCTACCGGCCGACATTCTACCGGCAGTCCGCCCCCGAAACCTTCATCGGCGGCAACGTCAACAATCCGCAGAAAGACGGCTACACCCGACTCTACAGCCTGTTCTTCTCCGACACCGTCTCCGCATTCGACGATCGCGTCGCCCTCACCGCCGGGTTCCGCTACCAGAACATGCTGGTGAACGATTACGGCTACGGAAACTACTTCACCCGCTACAGTCAGGATGCCTTCACCCCCGTCGTCGGGCTGGTGGTGCACCCGACGCGCCGGACATCCATCTATTTCAACCGCATCGAAGGGCTGGCACAGGGGCCGCAGGCATCGGGCAACGTCGTCAATATCGGGCAGACCTTCCCGCCCTATCAGACGGTCCAGTACGAAATCGGCGCGAAATACGATATCGGGCGGTTCAACACCTCCCTCGCGCTCTACCAGATCTCGCAGCCGAACGCCTACGCGGTGCCATACGGCGACGCCGGACAATCCATCTTCTCCGTCGACGGGCGGCAGCGGAATCGCGGCATCGAATGGACGATCAATGGCGAGATCGTGAAGGGCCTGCGCTTCAATGGCGGCACATCGATCATCGACGCCAACCAGCGGCGCACCGCGGGCGGCCTGTATGACGGCAACCGCGCCATCGGCGTGCCGGGCTACACCATCAACGCCAATCTGGAATACGACCTGCCGTTCCTCAAGGGCGGCACGCTGACGGGCCAGGCCATCCGCACCGGCCACCAATGGGCGAACACTGCCAACACCCTGCGCGTTCCGGGCTGGACCCGTTTCGACCTCGGTGCCCGCTACACGTTCCTGGTCGATCACAAGGCGATGACGGCCCGCTTCGGCGTCGAGAACCTGGCCAACACCCGCTACTGGGCCTCGGCCTTCGGGGGCTATCTGCTGCAAGGCATGCCCCGGACCTTCAAATTCTCGATCACGGCAGACCTGTAAGCACCGGCGCGGTCGACGCCGCCCGGCCGCGCAAGGCCGGGCGGACGTCACGTTTCGGCCAGCATGCGGCATCGAACCACCGCGTTTCGGACCCGGCGCTAAAATGATGCTAGCTTTTCAGCCTGTTGCAGAACGAGGAACACATGATGGCCTATTCAAGCAAAACGATGCTGGCGGCGCTCGGCCTGGGGCTGCTTGCCCTTCCCGTCTCCGCCCTGGCGGCCGACAGGCTGACGGGCGACCTCAAGGGCAACGACGGTGCCTCCCACGGCACGGTCGAGGTCACGGAAGCGCCGAAAGGCGTCATCCTGCGCATCGCCGCGACCGGCCTCGCGCCCGGCTGGCACGGCGTGCATTTCCACGAGAAAGGCACCTGCGCGCCCCCCACGTTCAAGAGCGCTGGCGGCCATGTCCATGCCCATGACATCGCCAAGCCCGTGCACGGCCTGCTGAACGCCAACGCCAACGATTCGGGCGACCTGCCGAACATCCATGTCGGCACCGACGGCACCGCGACGGTCGAGCTCTATTCCACCCTGGTGTCCTTCAAGGGCGATGGCGGACGCCCCGCCCTGGTGGATGCCGACGGGTCATCGCTGGTCATTCACGTCAAACCCGACGATTACCAGACCCAGCCGATCGGCGGCGCCGGAGACCGGGCAGCCTGCGCGGTCCTGGCCGAATAAGCCACCGCGCCGGTGGGGGAGAAAGACCATGCGGCCCCCTCCCCCACCCCACGATCAATGCACGTTCCCGTAAGACGGCGCCCCCAGCCCTGGGCACGAGCACGCAGATCCCAGCGGCACCTGCATCGGCAGATGGCAGCTATAGACACCCGCCTTGCACAGATAGCCGTAACCGGCGATCGGCGCGCCGGGCGGCGGCGGGTACCCCTCCGCCACGCCCGTGCATCCGGCAGGCAGCGCCGCCAGCCCGGCCAGGATCAGGACCATCCGCCCTTTCGTGACCAGCCGGCGCGCAATGCGATAGGTCGCCATTCCGTCCTCCCGTTCCATGGGACAAGGACCATCAAACGGCCGGCCCCACCAACTGGTTGCCTGCCCGACGCCCCGAGCCCCTCAACCCTTCTCGGCAATGGCCCGGCCGGCCGCATGGCCGCTGGCCCAGGCCCACTGGAAATTATATCCCCCCAGCCAGCCGGTGACATCCACCGCCTCGCCCACCGCGTAGAGGCCGGGCACCGTCCGGGCCTCCATGGTGCGTGACGACAGGTCGCGCGTATCGATGCCGCCGCGCGTCACCTCGGCCTTGGCAAAGCCCTCGCTCCCCGCCGGCGTCAGGCTCCACCCGGCCAGCACCTGGCCCAGGCGGTTCAGCACCGTGTCGGAAACATCGCCCACCGGCCGTTCCGGCATATGGCGCGCCGCCATCGCCTGCGCAAAGCGCTGCGGCAGAAAGCCCGCCAGCATCGTCCGTCCCTCGACCCGTGGCCGCTGGCGCTTCGCCTCGCGCAGCACGGCACCGGCATCGCATCCGGGCAGCAGGTTCAGGCTGATCGCCCGGCCCGGCTCCCAATAGGACGAAATCTGCAGGATCGCCGGCCCCGACAGGCCGCGATGGGTGAACAGCATCGATTCGCGAAACCGCGCGCCGCCGCACTGAGCCAGCACGTCCAGCGAAACGCCGGCCAACTCGCGCGTCCATTCCAGCTCCGCCGCATCCAGCGTCAGCGGAACCAGCGCCGGGGCCGTGGGCACGACGCGCAGCCCGAACTGCCGGGCCAGCCCATGCGAGAGCCCGCTCGCCCCCATGCGCGGAATCGACAGGCCCCCGGTCGCCAGCACCAGGGACGGCGCGCAGAAGATCCCGCGATCGGTCTCCACGCTGAACCCCTCGCCGCCCGTCACCCCCACGATCCGGTGCGAGAGGCGGATATCCACGCCGCCGGCCGCGCATTCCGCCAGCAGCATGGCCACCACCTGCCGCGCCGACCCGTCGCAGAATAATTGCCCCAACGTCTTCTCGTGCCACGCAATGCCGTGGCGGCCGATCAACTCCAGGATGTCGGAAGGGCCGAAACGGGCAAGGGCCGATTTGGCGAAATGCGGATTGCCGGACAGGAACCGCCCGGCCTCCGTATCCAGATTGGTGAAATTGCAGCGCCCGCCGCCCGAAATCAGGATCTTGCGCCCGGCTTCGGCCGCATGGTCCAGCACCACCACGCGCCGCCCGCGCTGGCCGGCGGCCAGCGCCGCCATCAGCCCGGCCGCCCCGGCGCCCAGGACGATGGCGTCGGCATCGATCGTCATGGCCATCGGCCGGTCAGAAATCGAGGTCGGCGTAATGATCCGGCGGCACGATTCCCGTCACCCGATCGTTCAGCAGCGGGCGGAAGCACGGGCGGGATTTCATCCTGGCGTACCAGTCCTTGGCGGCCGGGGCCTTGCTCCAGTCCACATCGTTGATGAAGTCCAGGCAGGACAGATGGGACGCGGCGGCGAAATCGGCCAGCGAAAGGGTTGGCCCCGCCAGCCATTTCCGCGTCTCCGCCAGCCAGTCCAGATAGGACATATGATAGCGGATATTGGCATATCCGGCCCGCAGCGCATTGCCGTCCGGGTTGCCCCGTCCCGCAATCCGCTTCATCACCTTCTCATGCAGCAGGTTCTGCGTAACCTCGTTCGCGAATTTCTCGTCGAACCAGGCAACCAGCCGCCGAACCTCGACGCGCTCGGCCAGCGTCCGCCCCAGCAGCGGCGTATCGGGATAGGCTTCTTCCAGATATTCGCAGATCACGGACGAATTGGGAATCGAAAGCCCGTTTTCCTCGACCAGCATGGGAACGGTGCCAGCCGGGTTGGCCGACAGATATTCGGGCCGGCGTTCCCAGACCCGTTCCATCATCGGTTCGAACGGCAGCCGCTTCTCGCCCAGGACCAGACGAACCTTGCGGCAATAGGGCGAGAGAGGAAGATGATAGAGAATGCGCATTGTGACAGTTTATTCCATCGAATCCCGCCTCGCCAAGGCCCGCCGCGCACCCACACGGAAATCGAAGCCCGCACGCGCGGATCGCTCGACAGCGCCCCGTTCTCACGGTAGCTGGAACGGGTTCCCTTCCCCGCAACGTGAAGGTCCGTGACGCCCTTGTCCGACGAAACCCGACCGCTTCCCCGCATCCGCGCCCGTGGCCGCTCCTTCCTGGCCCTGGTACTGTCCCCCGAAGCCGAACTGGACGACTGGCTGCGCGGGCTGGATGCCCAGATCGCGCGCTCGCCCTCCTTCTTCGTGGGCAAGCCGATCATCCTGGATCTGGGCCTGCTGGCAGGCGACGCCGAAGGGCTGGCGGACCTCTATCCCGCCCTGCTGGAGCGCGGGGTCCGGGTCATCGGAATCGAAGGGGGCGACCCGGACTGGCCGGCGGTAGCGGGCTGGGACTGGCCCGTGGGCTTCGACGGCGGCCGCGCCGCCGGCACGGTGGAACTGCCCGAGGACAATGCAGGCCATGCCGCGCCCATGCCTCCCGCGCCATCAATGCCGGCAGCGGCGCTGATCGTCGAAGGGCCGGTGCGGTCGGGGCAGTCGGTCCAGAACCCGGACGGGGACGTGGTGGTCATCGGGTCCGTGGCCTCGGGGGCCGAGATCTCGGCCGGCGGCTCGGTCCATGTCTACGGCACCCTGCGCGGGCGGGCGATCGCCGGCATGGGCGGACAGACGGGCGCGCGAATCTTCGCGGCGGTGATGAAGGCCGAACTCCTGGCGATCGACGGCTATTACATGATCGCCGAGGAAATCGACCCAACCCTGCTCGACCGCTCCGCCCAGGCCATGCTGGAGGACGATATGCTGGTCGTCCGGACGCTCAACTGACGAAAATCCCGCTTTCCCGTTGCCCTCACCACATTTCCGCCATTAGATTCATATCAAGACGATGCCGCAGAACGGCAGGTCCGGACATAAGGAAACACGCATATGGCCAAGGTGCTGGTTGTCACTTCGGGTAAGGGCGGTGTGGGCAAGACCACATCGACCGCTGCCCTCGGCGCGGCACTGGCCCAGACCGGGAAAAATGTCGTCGTCGTCGATTTCGACGTCGGATTACGCAACCTGGATCTGGTGATGGGGGCCGAACGCCGCGTGGTGTTCGACCTGATCAACGTCGTGCAGGGCGACGCCAAGCTGGCGCAGGCCCTGATCCGCGACAAGCGCGTGGAAACCCTCTCGATTCTCCCCGCCTCGCAGACCCGCGACAAGGACGCCCTGACCCCCGAGGGCGTCGCCCGGGTGATCGAGGAACTGCGCGAGAAATTCGACTGGGTGATCTGCGACAGCCCGGCCGGCATCGAACGCGGCGCGCAACTGGCGATGTACCATGCCGACCAGGCCGTGGTGGTGACCAACCCCGAGGTCTCGTCGGTGCGCGACAGCGACCGCATCATCGGCATGCTCGACAGCACCACAGAGCGCGCCAAGAAGGGCGAGAAGATCGACAAGCACCTGCTGCTGACGCGCTACGACCCGGCGCGCGCCGCACGCGGGGAAATGCTGCGCACCGAAGACGTGCTGGAAATCCTGTCGATTCCCCTGCTGGGCATCATTCCCGAGAGCGAAGAGGTTCTGCGGGCATCCAATCTCGGCATGCCGGTCACCTTGTCCAACCCGACCAGCGCCCCGTCCCGCGCCTATTTCGAAGCGGTGCGCCGGCTGGAGGGCGAGACCCTGGATGTCAGCGTCCCCACCGAACGCAAGGGCCTGTTCGACTGGCTGTTCAAACGGAGTGTCGCATGAGCTTCCTGACATCGCTGTTCGGACGCAAGACCTCGGCCCCCATCGCCCGTGACCGGCTGCAGATCCTGCTGGCGCACGAACGCGCCGGCGAAGGCCAGTCGGAACTGATCGCCAAGCTCCAGGAAGAAATCCTGGAGGTCATCAAGCGGCATATTTCCGTCGATCAGGACAAGGTCCAGATCAAGATGGATCGCGGCGCCGGCGTCTCGATGCTCGAGATCGACATCGAGGTCCCCGAAGCCAAACCTGCGGCCAAGACCGCCTGAGCAGGTACTTTTCAGCCGGGTCCGGTCCGACCGGCCCCGGCTGCCCAATGGTCACCACCCCTGTCGAACGCGCTCCGCATAGGGCACGTTCCAACGGCGCCATATCGAGATCACCACACCCAGCGTCAGCCATATCCACCTGTGGCGGCCGAGCCAATCCAGGGTGCCCAGGCAGAACGGCACCTGGAAAACAAAGCCGCCCACCAGCAGGCAAGCACTCGCGATTACGGCGATGATCGTCGCCACACGAGCGGCGCACGATATCCCCCTCACGGCTGGTCCTCTACCATACCCTGCGACAGCAGCGGCTCGATCCAGCTTCGCGCATAATCCGCGTCAGTGACCAGCGCGCGGGTGGCCGCAACCGGGTCATGCGCGCGCAGCGCCGCGATCAGCTCGTCATGCGGGTGCGGCACGCCGGGCGGCCGCGCGGGCGGCGCCGTGCGCGCCAGGGCATAAAGCGGTCCGATCCGCGCCCAGAGATTATGCAGAATGTTCGCCGTCAGCGGCAGGTCGGCCATGGTCGCCAGCATCGCGTGGAAATCGGCATTGCCGGCCGCCATCATGCCCTCATCCTGCCGGGCGCAGGCCTGCTGGAACCGCTCATGCAGGTCCGACAGGGCCTCCAGCTCCTCCGGCGTGGCGCGCAGTGCCGCCGCCTGGACCAGCCGGCTTTCCAGGTCGACGCGCAGCCGATGGATCTCGCGGAAACTGGCAGGCGTAATGTCCGGCACCACCGCCGTGTTGCGGTCGTTCAGGTCCAGCGCCTGTTCCGACACCAGCCGCAGCAGGGCCTCACGCACCGGCGTGGGACTCAGCCCGAGTTCCGCGGCCAGCGGGCGCAGCACCAGCCTCTGGCCCACCCGGTACCGGCTGCGGATCAGGCCGCTGCGAATATATTCATAGGCATCGGCACTCAGGGCACGCCTGCCGCCATCCGTCGCGGCACGGGCTGGCCGGCCCGGCTCGGCCCCACGGTGCCCACTCTCTCCGGCAGGCACGCCAGTCTCCCTTCCATCGGGGCATGCCACCACGCGCAGCATCACGTCCTGCTCATCCCCGTCATTCCAATATGCCGTCATCACGTCACAGCGCACCCTCGATGAACATGGACTGGCGCTCCAGGAAGTCGCGATACGGGCCCTCGGTCCGTTCCAGCACACTCACGGGCCCGTCCTGTACGATCCGGCCGTGATCCATCACCACGATCCGGTCGAAATCGCGCAGGGTGGACAGGCGATGGGCCACCGCAATCACGGTGCGCCCGACTTTCAGCCGGTCCAGGGCCTCCTGCACGCGCTGTTCGCTTTCACTGTCCAGGGCACTGGTCGCCTCGTCGAGAATCAGGATCGGCGCATTGCGCAGGAACGCACGGGCAATGGCGATCCGCTGCCGCTGCCCACCCGAGAGCTTGACCCCCCGGTCCCCGACCTCGGTCTGGAAGCCCTCGGGCATCGCGTCGATGAAATCGCGGCATCCGGCGGCGATCGAGGCGGCGATCACCTCGTCATCCGTGGCGTCGGGGCGGCCATAGCGGATATTCTCCATCACCGACCGCCGCAGCAGCGACACGTCCTGCGGCACCACCGACATGCAGGCCCGCAGGCTCTTCTCGTCCAGGTCGCGGATATCGACACCGTCGATCTGGATCGCCCCGCCCTGCACGTAGCGCAGGCGCTGGATCAGGGCCAGGATCGTGCTCTTGCCCGACCCGGACCGCCCCACCAGCCCCACCCGCGTCCCGGCCTCGACCACCAGGTTGAAATGCGACAGCACCGGCTTCCCGCCCGGATAGGCGAACATCACCTCGCGGAACGCCACCTCGCCGCGCACCGGGCCGGCAAAGCCGCGCGCATTCGGGGAATCGACCATTTCATGCGGGACGAGAATCGCGGACAGCGCCTCGTCCAGCCGGGCGACATGCTGGATGGTCTCCACCAGCGCCACGGCCAGGTCGCGGGTCCCGTGCAGGATCATGAAGCCCAGATTGGCCACCATCACCACGTCGCCGACGCTGGCCCGGCCCAGATGCCACAGCATCACCACCCAGGACAGCAGGCCCGCCGTCAGCACCGCCGTCAGCACCGCGTGCACCAGCCGCAGCTTTTCCATGTAGCGCAGCGACCGGCTGCGCGCCCCCATTTCCTGGCGCATGGTATCGCCCAGGCGCAGCCGCTCGTACTGGGTCATGCCGAACGAGCGGACCAGCGGGATGTTGTTGACGATGTCCAGCATCTCGCCATCCACGCGTGCCGCCTCGGCGGCATAATGCTGGTGCATGCCCCGGCCGCCGGCCGCCATGCGGAACATCAGGAAGCACAACGCCGCCGACAGCGTCACGATCACCCCCGCCATGACCGGGCTGATCGTCAGCAGCAGCCCGATCGACAGCGCCACGTTCAGGCAGGGCGGCAGGACATTCCACGCCGCCAGGTTTTCCAGCGTGAACACCGACATGGACGCGGTGGAAATGCGCGCCGCCATGGCGCCCGGCATACGGTCGGCAAAATAACCGGCGGAATGGCTCGTCAGGTAGCGGAACAGGTCGCGTCGCACATCGCCGGTCATGGCCACGAAGGCATAGGTGGCAAACCACCCGGCCACCCGCCACGACATATTGTCGAAGGTGATGACCGCCACCAGGATCGCCACCGCATTCCAGATGGGGCGCATCTCTCCCACACCGTGCGCGGTCATGGTATCGACCAGGAAACGGGTGGCATATGTGGCACCGACCGTGCAGCCGACAGCGACCATGACCGAAAGGAAAATCACGGCATGCAGAAGCGCATGACCCCGCGCATAGCGGAAGACGAAGGAAAGCGGCCGGCCCAGATAATGAACCAACTGATCGTCTGAAATGGTGGTCTCGGTATCAGTCGCCAAAATCGGCTGCCCTCTCTGCTGCCGGTTCATCCGGTCGTCGTGACGCGCGGAAAGTTCCACACCTTGAAATGTTTATCTATCCGGATCGAGGGGAAGAAAGATAGGCTCTCCCTGCCCTTCCCCGCAGATGCCGGGCAAGCCGGCCCATGGGATGGAACATCCCTTATCCCGGTTCGTTCCACCTGTAGCCGGCCCGCCATCGCGGCGTGCCGTCGAGGCCTGCCATCGATTTGCCGTTTCGTGATCGCACGCTAGCATCCCCTGTCCATTCCTGCGGAAGAAAGAAGTGAACTGCCCCATGCGTATCGCCCAGATCGCGCCGCTCCATGAAGCCGTACCGCCCAAACTGTATGGCGGCACCGAGCGTGTCGTGTCTTTCCTGACGGAAGAACTGACTTCCATGGGCCATGATGTGACCCTGTTCGCCAGCGGCGACAGCGTGACCTCCGCCCGGCTGACCGCCTGCTGGCCGCAGGCCCTGCGCCTCGACCCCGCGATTCGCGACCCGATCGCGCCGCACATGCTGATGATGGAACAGGTCGCCCGGGTGGCGGAGCAGTTCGATATCCTGCATTTCCATATGGATTACTGGCCCTTCACCTATTTCAGCCGCCAGAAGACGCCGATGCTGACCACCATGCACGGCCGCCTGGACCTGATGGAGCTGCAGCCGGTGTTCGACGCCTTCCCCAAGGTGCCGATCGTCTCGATCTCCAACAACCAGCGCCTGCCCCTGCCCCAGGCCCATTACGTCCGCACCGTGCTGCACGGCCTGCCCGAGAAGCTGCTGACGCCGCAGCCGGGCCCGCGCGACTATTTCGCCTTCCTGGGCAGGATCTGCCCGGAAAAAGGCGTGGACAAGGCAATCCGCATCGCCCGCGCCCTCAATGTGCCGCTGAAGATCGCCGCCAAGATCGACAAGGTGGATGCCGAGTATTTCGAGCGCGAGATCGTCCCGATGCTGGGCGAGGGCGTGGAACTGATCGGCGAGATCAACGACCGGCAGAAGCCCGCCTTCCTGTCCGGCGCGCGGGCACTGCTGATGCCGATCGACTGGCCCGAGCCGTTCGGCCTGGTGATGATCGAGGCCATGGCCTGCGGCACGCCCGTGGTCGCCTTCCGTCGCGGCTCGGTCCCCGAAGTGCTGGAAGACGGCCTGACCGGCCTGATCGTGAATGACGAGCACGAGGCCATCACCGCGTGCGCCCGCCTGCCGGAGCTGCAGTCCGACCGCATCCGTGAGCGATTCGAGCAACGCTTCACCGCCCGGCGCATGGCCGAGGATTATCTCGACATCTACCGCGAACTGATCGAAGCCAGGAAGACCGCCTGAATGGTCCCAACGCCCGGCCTGCCGGCCGGGCGCGGCACTCAACGCCGCGCTGCTTCGCCCGCCGAGACCTGCCGCCCCAGGGCAACCAGGGGCAGCACGGCGCCGGCGAGCGAAACCGCCTGCCACCCGCCCTGGTGAAACAGGGCGGCCGCGAGCACCGAGCCCGCGGCGCCGCACAGGAAGACGATGGTCATGAACAGGGCGTTCAGCCGTCCCCGGATCTCCGGCCGCAGCATGTAGATCGCCCGCATACTGACCACCTGGTTGGTCTGCACGCCGGCATCCAGCACGATCGCCGCCGCCGCCAGCGGCACCAGCGCGTGGCCCGCCACCGCCGCCAGCCCCAGCGCGAAGCCCCCCGCCACCATCGCCATCGCCCCTGTCGTCGCGGCATTCGTCAGCCCCCGGTCCGCCAGGCGCCCGGCGACGGGGGCCGCCAGCGCGCCCCCCGCCCCGGCCAGGGCAAACAGCGCAATCCCCGTCTGCCCCAGATGAAAGGGGGCCGATGCCAGTTGCAGCGGCACCGCGGTCCAGAAGACATTGAACGCGGCGAACACCGATCCCTGATAGAACGCCCGCCGGCGCAGCAGCGGAGTATCGCGCAGGATACCGGGCAGCGATGCCAGGATGTGCAGGTAGGTCAGCCCGTCATGCACGGGCTGCCGGCGCGGCAGGCCGCGCGCCAGCGCCGCCATCAGCACCAGCGTCATCGCGCACGACGCCAGGAAGACGGTATGCCAGCCGGCATAATCGGCGACGACGCTCGAGAACGGCCGGGCCAGCATGATCCCGCCGATCAGCCCGCCCATGACCGTACCCACCACGCGGCCGCGATCCTTCTCGGCCGACAGATGCGACGCCAGCGGCACCAGCACCTGGGTGGCGGTGGCAAAGACACCGATGGCGAACGCCATCGGCAGGAATGCCCCCGCCGACCGCACGAAGGCCGAGGCCAGCAGCGTCAGGGCCAGCCCTCCCAGCGCCACCAGGACCAGCCGCCGGTTCTCCACGATATCGGCCAGCGAAACGAGGCCGATCATGCCGCAGCCATACCCCAGTTGCGTCAGCATGACGATGCTGCCCAGCCATGCCGGCGCCAGGCCGATATCGGGGCCGATCAGGCCGATCAGCGGCTGGGCGTAATAGATATTGGCCACCACAAGGCCGGCGGCACAGGCGATCAGGCGAATGATCCCGGCCCCAGCAGGCACAGAAGACACAGTCATGTCGTTATCCCGGTTTTCATGACGGAACTCTACTCCCCGATAGCCGATATCTAGAAATCGAAGCCGCGAACCGACCAGCCCTGCCATGAAGCAGGGACCGGACGGTGGCGTAGATCCCGTCCCGGCACAAACGGGGTGCATTCCCGCTCCGTATTGGCCACCTGATCCATGCGTCCGGCGGCAAGTCATCCTCGATCGTACCGCATTGCGCAGGCTTGCGGCGACGAGTGGTTCCTCAGGGAGGAGATCATGAAACTAATCGTTGCAATAATAAAACCTTTCAAGCTCGATGACGTGCGCGAGGCCCTGTCCGCCCTCGGCGTTACGGGGATCACCGTGACCGACGTCAAGGGATTCGGCCGCCAGAAAGGCCAGACCGAAATCTATCGCGGCGCGGAATATCAGGAACATTTCGTTCCGAAATCGAAACTTGAAATCGCGGTCCCGAACGACCTTGCCGATACCGTGATGGAGGCCATCCGCCAGGCCGCCAACACCGGAAAGATCGGTGACGGGAAAATCTTCATTCTTGATCTGGAGCAGGCAATGCGCATTCGCACAGGTGACACGGGGGACAGCGCCCTATGAGGAATCCCCCTTTCACGTCCCAGGCTCTCAGGCTCTCGGGTGTCATCAAGGTCCTGGCTCCCCTTGTCCCGATCATCGGCCTGTCCACACCCGCCCTCGCCGCCGACGCGCCCCCTGCGATCGACACGGGCGACACGTCATGGATGCTGGTCAGCACCGCGCTGGTGCTGATGATGACCATCCCGGGCCTGGCCCTGTTCTATGCCGGCATGGTCCGCCGCAAGAACGTGCTGGCGACGCTGATGCAGTCCTTCGCGATCTGCTGCATCGTCACCATCGTCTGGATAGTGGCCGGCTACAGCCTGGCCTTCGGCACCGGCACCCCCTATATCGGCGACCTGTCGCGCGTCCTGCTCAACGGCATCGGCGCGCATATCGCCAAGGGCGCCGATATCGGCTTCACGATGGGCGCGGGCACCCCCAACGCGGTCACGATGACGATCCCCGAGAGCGTCTGGATGATGTTCCAGATGACGTTCGCCATCATCACCCCGGCGCTGATCACCGGCGCGTTCGCCGAGCGCATGAAGTTCAGCGCCCTGTGCGTCTTCACCATCCTGTGGTCGCTGCTGGTCTATTCGCCGATCGCCCACTGGGTGTGGAGCCCGCTGGGCTGGGTCGCCGGCCTGGGCGCCATCGATTTCGCGGGCGGCACCGTCGTGCATATCAATGCCGGTGTGGCCGGCCTGGTGACGGCCCTGGTGCTGGGCAGGCGCAAGGGTTACGGGCAGGACGATCTGTCGCCCTTCAACCTGACCTACGCCGTCATCGGCGCGTCGCTGCTGTGGGTGGGCTGGTTCGGCTTCAATGCCGGTTCGGCCGTCGGCGCCAACGGCCGCGCGGGCATGGCCATGACAACGACCCAGATCGCCACCGCCGCCGCCGGCCTCGGCTGGATGCTGGCCGAATGGGTCCGCCGCGGCAAGCCGACCGTGCTGGGCATCATCTCCGGTGCCGTCGCCGGCCTGGTCGCCATCACGCCGGCGGCGGGCTTCGTCCTGCCGGGCAGCGCGCTGATCATCGGCGTGGTAGCCGGCGTGGTCTGCTTCTGGGCCGCCACGTCGCTCAAGCACATGCTGGGCTATGACGACAGCCTGGACGCGTTCGGCGTGCACGGCATCGGCGGCATCATCGGCGCATTGCTGACCGGCGTATTCGCCTATGGACCGCTCTCGGCCACCGATGCCAATCCCGGCGGTATCAGCGGTTCGTTCGCGCAGTTCGTCTCCCAGGCCGAGGCCGTGGGCATCACCATCGTCTGGTGCGCCGCGGCATCCTTCATCCTGCTCAAGATTATTGACCTGGCGATCGGCCTGCGCGTCACGGCGGACCAGGAAGAAGAAGGGCTGGACATGACCCTTCACGGAGAACGCATCAACTGATGCGACAAGATTCAGGCGCCACTTCGTCAAGGACGTAGAAAGAGGGGGAGGTGCCTCCCCCTCACAATAAAGAGAGGAAACGAAGCGTGTCGAAGCCAAGAAAGAAATCTCGTTTCTCCATTTCACTTTTCCTCACGGCAAGCGGTCTCGCTCTTCCGGCGGCTGCCCAGGCCCAGGTTGCGGTATTCGGCCATTCGTCAGGCAAGTCGGGCGTTTCCCAATGGCTCAATGATGTCACCCTGGTGGGCCAGATCGAAGGTGGAATCATGGCCAATCCAGCCCGCCCCGATAACGGGATCAATTTTGGCAACTTCCTCGCCGACCATGCCAACCAGGTCCAACTGAACCAGCTCGAATTCACGCTTTCAAAGGCCATCGATCCGAGCAAGAGCGAATATCAGATCGGCTTCACGCTGGAGGCGCTCTACGGCTCGGACGCACGCTACTATCATCTGCTGGGCGTCTCCGATCGCGCATTCTCGAACCGCTACCAGCTTATCCCCGCCCAGGCCCATGTCGACGTGCATCTGCCCTGGCTGACCAGCGGCGGCCTGGATATGCAGGCCGGCATCCTCCAGGCACCGATGGGCGTCGAAACGCTCGATCCGACGACGCGCCCCTTCTATACACTTGCCTACACATCCGAATACTCGGTACCGTTCGAACATGTCGGCGCGATGTTCAAATGGCATGTCATTCCGCTTCTCGACGTCACGTTCGGCGTCGATACCGGCAATCAGACCACGTTCGGCAAGAGCGACCCCAACCACGAGGCGGCGGGATATTTCGGCTTCAACCTGAACGGCCTCGCCGGCGGCAAGCTCAACATCATCGAACTCAGCCGCGTCGGGCCGGAAAATGCCGTCGCAGCCCTCGGTCCGCGCGCGGACAGCGCGATGCGGTACTGGAACGATATCAACGCCGCGTACCAGATCAACGACAGGCTGTCGGTCACGGGCGAATTCAATTACCTGCATGATGACGGCCTGCGCGCCGACACCTACAGTTTCGTGAGCTTCCTCAGCTACAAGATCACCCCGTCGCTGACCTTCAACTATCGCGGTGAAATCTATCGCGACAATACCGGCCAGTTCGTCCTCAGCTTCCTGAACAACACCGCGTACATGACCGCCTTTACGGGCGCCGCGGTCCCCCTGGAGGCAGCGCCTCCCACAACCTATGGCGCGCTGACGCTCGGGGTAACCTACAGGCCAACGCTCGGCCATGGGGTCCGCGTCTTCGAACTGCGGCCCGAAATCCGCTTCGACCGGTCATTGAACGGAACCTCTCCGTTCAATGACGGTCGCAATACAGGTGTGTTCACCTTCGGTATGGACGGCGTACTCGGCTTCTGATGCCGGGGACGAATCACACTGCCCGACTTCGACGGCAGGTGTGGCTTCAGGGGCTCGCCCGTCCCGCTTCAGCCGTTCGGCGCCGGGCGAAAACGCATCTCGATCCCGCTTTCCACGAGGAATTGCTCCATCCGCGTTCGAAAGGCCGGCGTCGCGGTCTGCCAGGCATTCTCGAAATGCCGGCGCGCCCGGATCATCTCGCCTTCCGCCAGCAGAAAGCGGGCGAGATTGAAATGCCCGCGAAAATCGCCGCCCTCGGCGGCGCGGGCATACCATGCCCGCGCCTGGACAAGATCACGCGTCACCGCCCATCCATCCTCATAAAAACCACCGATGATGTTGAAGGATTTGCAGTGTCCCCGCGCGGCGGCCCGCCGGAACCAGGCCAGCGCCCGCACATGGTCGGGCGGCCCGTCCCACCCCAGGGTCAGGCCGGTGGCATAATTGTACATGCCCCAATCCAGGCCGGCACAGGCGGCCCGACGATACCAGCGCAGCGCCTCGGCCGGGGCCGCAGCCATGCCCCAGCCCAGTTCGCAGCAGCGCCCGACCATGTTGCACCCCATGGCGCTGCCCTGCCGCGCCGCCGCCAGAAACCACCCCAGCGCCGCACGCGCGTCGCGGGGCAGCAGCACACCATCCAGCAGGATCTGCCCCAGCGCGAGCTGCGCATCGGCCAGCCCGCCGCCGGCCAGGTCGCAGATCGTCGCGACACCGGCCGTCGCCTGGTCGGGTCCAGCCTCCCGCATCGCGCCGGTCAGAAATGCACGTTCAGGTTCACCAGCGCCGTGCGGCCCGGCGCCTGCGTCGCATAATGCGTGGTGTAGGCCTGGGTGAAATACCGCTTGTTGGCCAGGTTCTGCATATTGAGCTGCAGGCTGTAGTGCTTCATGAACCTGTAGGTGGCCATGAAATCGAACCGCCAGTAATTGGGCACGAATTTCGGTGCCGTCGGGGAATCCGTGCCGTACACCTTGCCCATGTAATAAACGCCCGCCGCCACCGTCAGCGGCTGGAAGATGCGATAGGTCGTCCACAGCGCCAGGCTGTTCTCCGGCGTGTTCGGCGCATGGCGCCCATCCATCAGCCCGGCAGCAGCTCCGGACCCGCCGGCCTTCAGCAGCCGCGCATCCAGGTACGTGAAGCCGCCATTGATCGACCAGTCGCGGGTAATCTGCCCATTCAGGCCGACCTCGAATCCCCGAACCCGCTTGGTCCCGCCATTGTCGATCCCGCCCGTCGCGGTGGTGATCTTGAAATTGGTGGCGTCGATCTGAAACAGCGCGCCGGTCACCAGCAACCGGTTATGCAGCACGTTCCATTTGGTACCGACCTCGATCGTGCGGTCGCGTTCCGGCTTCAGCACGGCGCCGATATTGCCCGATCGGTCGGCACCAAGGCTGATATCGTCCGATCCCTGGCCAACCGAATTGCCCGGCGGAATCGCCGACGTGGCATAGGACGCATAGATCGAACCATTGGAACGCGGCTTGTAGACCAGCGCACCCTGGTAGGTGAACAGATTGTCGCCACGCCCATATTCGCCCGCCGCCGCGCGATAGGTGCTCTGCACATTGTCGTAGCGCAGGCCGACATTGGCCTGGAGCTGCTTCAGCAGCGTGATCGTGTCGAACAGATAGACCGCCTTGGTATCGAAGCGCGTACTGTTCGGGTTCCCCGTATGCCTCAGGTCGCCCGTCCAGAGCTGGCCCGGATTCGGATCGAGCAGCGCGGTACAGGTGCCCGACGAAAAGGCCAGCGCGGTGGCGCAACGGGTGAAATTGGTTCCCGATCCCACATTCTGGCCGTTCACATAGGCCGTGTAATTGTCGTTCTTGCCCTGCTCGCGCGTAAACTCCGCGCCGGAGGCAAACTGGTTCCTGAAGCCCGCCAGATCGAACGATCCATAGAAATCGGTCTGGTTGGTCGCCGTATCGAAAGTGGAGAAACGGCTGTTCAGGCGCCGATAGACATAACCGTAATAGATATTGCCCTGGCTGTCGTCCGGCATCGTCCAGCGGTCGTTCTGCGTCGTTTCCGAATAGCGCGTGGTATTGCGCAGATGCAGCGCGCTGCTGAAATCATGTTCCAGCCGCAGCGTGCCCATGTCGATGCCATCCTGGTTGGCATCGCGGTTCTCCAGCCCGTACCAGGTATCGAACGGCACCTTGACCGGCGCGCCATCGCCCCTCGCCATGACCCGCGCCGCACCGCCCGAGCGCGGGTTGAAGGTCGGATTATTGTACGGAATGCCGACATCGGGCAGGTCGTCATTCTGCATATGGTAATACATCAGCGTAACGCGGTTGGGGGTACCCAGCCCGAACGACACCGCCGGCGCCACGCCGAAACGCCGATAATGGGTGGGCCCGCGCCCCGCCACGCCCTGGTCGTCACCCATCAGGTTCAGCCGGAAGGCCCCCGTATCCGCAATCCGCCAGTTGCCGTCGAACGTGCCGCGCTTGTAATCGGCATTGCCGAAGCCGAGATTGGCATCGACCACATTCTTCAGGGTGGGCATCTTGCTGTTGATCAGGATCGCACCGCCGGCCCCGCCCCGCCCGGCGATGGCCCCGGTATCGCCCTTGACGATTTCAATCGATTCCACATTGAACGTCTCGCGCGACTGCGCCCCGACATCGCGCAATCCATCGACAAAGGTGCTCGACTGCGCGTCAAACCCCCGCAGGAACGGCCGGTCGCCGACCGGATTGCCCCCCTCGCCCGCGCCCATCGTAATCCCGGGCACGTTGCGCAACGCATCGGCCAGCGTGTTCGACGCGGTCTGGGTCAGCAACTGGCGCGAGATGACCGAAACACTCTTGGGCGTATCGAGCAGCAAGGCGGTGAATTTCGGCGACATGTCATGCCACATGCCCACGACTTCGATATGTTCGTGCCGCGGATTGGGCCGATCCTGATGCGCCTTCTTCCTTTCCTCATCGGTCAGCTTGTCCGATGCCGCCACACCCGGCGTCGCGGCCAGCCCCTGCGACCCGATCATCGCCATCGCCAGACCGCACAGGACCTGACCGCGCTGGGGCGCCACCTGCCGCGCCACACGCCATTTTCCAGTGACACCCATTCTCCGGGGTTTCCTCAATGCCATACATGAAAATGCGAACCACTCGCATTAACAGAGTATGTTTCACGAGAGATACAAAGCGTCAAGAAATTCATTTGCGACAAAAAATGTCCTGTCCATTCCCGGCGATGCACTCCCGCCGGTCGCCGCACAAGAATACTGAAATCTATAGATAATTTCTGTATTGTTCCATTCAGTTCCTGATCGGAAATGTGGGCTGGTGAGCGAGAGCGGCCCGGTAGGGCCGCGCCCGGCGTGTGTTTTCGAGCACCGAAGCGGAGCGGCCTTGAGGGCCGTGAGCATCGGAGCACAGAAAACACGCGTCGGATCGCCGCCAGCGCGCATTTTGGTCAGGAACTCAGAGTTCGCACCATTGACGCATGAGATTATGATAACAATTCACCAGTTCGAGCACGGCAGGATCGTCATCTGCCAGACGCATGCGCAGATCCATGATCGTGCGATCCAGATCGAACAGGATCCGCCGCCGCTCCACGTCCCGGACCATCGATTGCGTCCAGAAAAACGACGCCCAGCGACTGCCACGCGTCACCGGGGTCACATCGTGCAGCACCGTGGTGTCGTAGACGATCATGTCCCCGGCCGGCAGCTTGATCTCCTGCACGCCCGAGGCATCGTGTATCCTCAGCTCGCCCCCGTCATATTCGTCGGGGTCGGTCAGGAAGAGCGTCGAGGAAACATCCGTGCGGATACGCATTCCGCCGGAATTGGGGATCGGCCGGATGGCATTGTCCACATGCGCACCGAACGACATGCCCTCGTCATAGCGGTTGAACAGCGGCGGCACGACGCGCAGCGGCACGACCGCACTGTTGAACAGGTTGTTCCGCCCCAGCGCACGCAGCACGACCTCACCCAGCGAACGATGCAGCGGATGGTCCAGCGGGATCTGGAGATTGTTCTTGGCCGATGCCGATTGCGGCCCCGCCGTCACCCTCCCATCCGCCCAGTTCGCCTCGGCAAGCGCGCGACGACAGTGCAGAAGCTCATCGTCCGAAAGGACATTGGGGATATGCAGCAACATGGCGGTCTCGATCTATGGCGCTTGCATGGTCCGCGCCTGGACGAACGGCAACGCCCCACGCGGGCGACATGCAAGATCGCTGAATAGCCAGGTTGCGACAGATTATCAATTGCATAAATGCCCCGGTCATGGTTTGTAGCGCCAAGCGTCAACCGTCACGGGTTCCCAGCAGATGCGGCTTCTCGACATCCTGAAAAAGACCGCCATCCAGCGCCGGCGCGACAGGGACACACCGCCCCCACTGCCCGATTTCATCGACGAAATCCGCATCCGGGCCGCGCAGGGCCATGTTTCGGAACAGGTGTGCTGGGGCGATATCCTGCTCGACAGCATCTATGTGCCGCCCAACCCGCAGCAGGCGCGAAAATGGTACGAAATCGCCGCCTCCGCCGGCTATGCTCCCGCCCATAACATGCTCGGGCGATGCCATCATTTCGGATGGGGCTGTCCGGCCGACCTCCCGGCCGCCGCCGCCAGCTACGAAATGGCGGCGCGCCTGGGCGACCTCTGGGGGTGCTACAATCTGGGCATCATGACGATGCGCGGCCTCGGCATGCCGGTCGACCTGCGCCGCGCACTGGCACTGTTCCGCAGCGCCGCCGAACGCGGACACGCCAAGTCGATGAACCTGGTCGCCCGCTTCACCGAAGAGGGCTGGCACACCGAACGCAACCCCGCCACGGCTCTCGCATGGTACCGCCGCTCGGCCGAAGGCGGCGATTATCGCGGACAGCATAATTACGCATCGGCGCTGCTGGCGATGGGCAAGCATGCCGAGGCCCTGGACTGGTGGCGGCGCGCGGTCGGCGATGCGACATCGGACGTATTGCTGGCCATGGAGCGCACCCTGCACGCCCTCGGCCCGCACGGAGACACGGCCCTCTCGAATCGGGTCCACGATCGCCTCGATACCCTCGGCATCCCCCGCCAGACGGACGGCTGACCGGTATGGGCCGGCGCTCTATCCCTGCCGCAGCAGGTCCAGCATCCGCGTCGCGGCGGCCGGCACCCCCCGCTCTTCCAGCCGCCCTCCACTGACAGGGCGCTTCACCCCGGTGGTTCCGGGGAAGGAAAGCGGCAGCCCGCGCACGGCACGCGCGGCGAGGAAACCGAAACACTGGGCTTCCAGCGCATCGCCATTCCATCCCACGGCCTCGACCGGTTCGACGGCAGCGCCCAGCGCTTGCCGCAATCCCTCCATCAGCACCGGGTTATGACGGCCACCGCCACAGACCAGCCAGCGGCGCGGCGCGAATGGCAGGGGCAGTTCCGCCACCGCCCGAACGGTAAAGGCGGCAAGCGTCGCCGCCCCATCGGCCGGCGACAGAGGGGCCAGCAGGTCCATGGCACGATGAAACGACAGGCGGTCGAGCGATTTCGGCGCCGGTCGACGGAAGAACGGGTCGCCCATCAGGTCCCTCAGAACCGCTTCATCGGCCCGCCCCGCCTTGGCCAGCGCCCCGTCGCGATCATAGGGCACGCCGGTATGGCGCATCGCCCAGTCATCCAGCAGCGCATTGCCCGGCCCCACATCGCAGGCCAGCAGTTCCCCCGCCGCTCCGATCAGCGAGACATTCGCCACCCCGCCGATATTCAGCACGGCCAAAGGATGTTCCAGCCCAAGGGCCAGGGCCTGATGAAAGACCGGCACCAGCGGCGCCCCTTCGCCCCCCGCGGCAAGATCCGCGCTGCGAAAATCATGCACGACCGGCACCCCGGTTTCCGCCGCCAGCAGCCCGGCATCACCGACCTGCCAGCTTCTATGCTCCTCCGGACGGTGCAGGATCGTCTGGCCATGAAAACCGATCAGATCCGCCGGCCAGTCCAGAGCGCGGACCGCCGCAACATGCAGGCGCGTCAGATCATGCTCGACAGCCAGCAGGTCCGGATCATCCGCCCGCAGGCTCGCCGCACGATCGAGAATGGCCCGGGTCCGCGCCCGAAGCTCGGGCGGAAAGGGAACGGTCGTCGTCGGCCCGACCGCCCCGACCATGATACCATCCGTCTCGATGGCGGCGGCATCCACCCCGTCCAGCGACGTGCCGCTCATCAGACCGATCACCCGAATCATCGGACCTATCCCTCCCGAAACAGCATCCAGACTATCGCATCGGGATCAATGGCGGAACATGACCGTCAGACAGTCGTCCGGCGCGCGACGCCGATACCCTCACAGATAGCGCAGGCGCACTTCGTCGATGGCGTGCGACCGCCCCTTGCGCATGATCAACCGCGCGCGTTCACGCGTGGGCAGGATATTGGCTTCCAGATTGGGCAGGTTGATCCGGTTCCAGATCTGCCCCGCGACCCGTTCGGCCTCGAACGGCGACAGGTCGGCATAGTGATGGAAATAGGAAGTCGGCTTGCGGAACGCCGTGCGCTGCAACAGCAGGAACCGTTCCACATACCACGATTCGATATCGCTGGTCGTGGCATCGAGATAGATCGAGAAATCGAAATAATCCGACGCCACCATCGACCGGTCGGTACCGGTCTGCAGCACGTTCAGCCCTTCGAAGATCAGGATATCCGGCCGGTCCACCGTCTGGAAACGGTCCGGCACGATGTCATAGGCCTCGTGCGAATAGAGCGGCACCTGCTGCAACCGCTCGCCCGCCTTGACGGCGGCGAGGAAGGCGATCATCCGCCGCAGGTCGTAACTCTCCGGGAAGCCCTTGCGCTGCATCAGGCTCCGTTCCTCAAGAACCCGCGTGGGCAGCAGAAACCCGTCGGTCGTCACCAGGTCGACGCGCGGATGATCCGGCCAGCGCGACAGCACGGCTTGGAGCAGGCGGGCAAAGGTGCTCTTCCCCACGCCCACGCTGCCGGCGATGCCGATAATGAACGGCACCGAAATGCGCGGACACCCCAGGAACGCGCTCTCGACCATGCTGTTCAGGCCGCGCGAGGCCATGACATACAGGTTCAGCAGGCGCGACAGAGGCAGATAGACCTCGGTGATATCGGCCAGCGACACCGGCTCGTTCCGGCCGCGCAGGGCCGCGATCTCGTCCTCGGACAGCGAGAGCGGCACGTTGGCCCGCAACGCCGCCCAGTCGGAACGCGAAAAGGTCAGATACGGAAGCGGTGGATCGCCGTCCCGCGACACCGACCCCCACGGAGGCATCCGCAGCATCATGCTCTATGCCCGGACCGGGCAGATGCCGCCGGGTTTCGTGCCAACCGTCATGAATCCGCTTCCCCAGGATGGACCGTCATTCCGGTCTCGTTCAGCGCGGCGTAACATCAACGCCTGGAGCGATCCAGTGGACCCCACGCCCTTCCGCCCCCGCATTCGGCCCTTTCGGTCAAAGAAAGGCACAAAACCGCCACATTCCGGCCGTCTCATGACACAGACGTGACTCGGGGCCCGATGGGAAACAGGCGCGGAACGCGCCGCCAGCGCCCGTTTCCAATCAGGCTCCGCGGCCTATTGCCCCCTCACCGTCTGTCCACGGCCACGGGCGCCATAACTCACCTGCGTGTCGGGGATCACATAATGCCCGGCATCTTCCTTCTGCCCGTCATCCCCGGCGGCATTGGAATCGAATCCGGAAGCAATCATCTGCATGCCCCACGCATCGGGAAGCGGCTGATAATCCGGCTGCCGCCCCGCCGGCGCGGCAGACATCGGCTGCGATCCATCATGCTGCCGGCCGGCCGATGCAGTCTGGGCCGCGCCCGGCCGCTCCTGCCCGCTGAACAGGGTCAGGGGCGGCACATCGATCGACTCCCCATCCGGCCGCTTGAACCCGCAGGCCGTCAGACCGGCCAGCAGAGCCAGCACTGCGAGGCCACGCGGCCCCGCGTGCCGGCTCATCGCCCCGCGCCGGTCACTCGGCGTCGGCAAGATCCTGTTCGCCGGGAGAGACCAGCATCGCCTCGGCCACCACGCCCGCCTGCTCGCGCACACGCCGTTCGATATCGGCCGCCATCTCGGGATGCTCGCGCAGGAACTGCTTGGAATTCTCCCGCCCCTGGCCGATCCGCTGACTGTCATACGAGAACCAGGCCCCCGATTTCTCGACAATGCCGGCCTTGACGCCCAGGTCGATCAGCTCGCCCATCTTGCTGATCCCCTCGCCATACACGATGTCGAATTCGACCTGGCGGAACGGGGGGGCCATCTTGTTCTTGACTACCTTGACGCGGGTCTGGTTGCCCACGACCTCTTCCTTGTCCTTGATCTGCCCGATCCGGCGGATGTCCATGCGCACCGAAGCATAGAATTTCAGCGCGTTACCACCCGTCGTCGTCTCCGGGCTGCCGAACATGACACCGATCTTCAGGCGGATCTGGTTGAGGAAGATCATCATGGTGTTGGAGCGCGAGACCGTGCCCGTCAGCTTGCGCAGCGCCTGGCTCATCAGCCGCGCATGCAGGCCGACATGGCTGTCGCCCATGTCGCCTTCCAGCTCCGCCCGCGGCACCAGGGCCGCGACACTGTCCACCACCAGCACGTCGATGGCCCCCGAGCGCACCAGCGTATCGGCGATTTCCAGCGCCTGTTCACCGGCATCGGGCTGGCTGATCAGCAGATTGTCGACATCGACGCCCAGCTTGCGGGCATAGCCGGGGTCCAGGGCGTGTTCGGCATCGATAAACGCGCAGACGCCGCCCTTCTTCTGGGCCTCGGCAATCGCATGCAGTGCGAGGGTCGTCTTGCCCGAGCTTTCGGGGCCATAGATCTCGACGATGCGGCCACGCGGCAGGCCGCCGATGCCCAGCGCGATGTCCAGCCCCAGCGAACCGGTGGAGATCACATCCACCGCCTCGTTGGCACGCTGGCCCAGGCGCATCACCGATCCCTTGCCGAACGCACGTTCGATCTGGCTCAGCGCGCCTTCCAGCGCCTTGCTCTTGTCAATGCCCGGTGCCTGCGCCATCGCCTTCAATCCCGTTCCGATATCATGAAAACCCCGGGTACTGCCCGCCTCGCCCGGCGGTCCCGACCAAACGAAAACTAGAACAAAACATGATCATCCACAAGCGGCAGCACCAGACCCCGGCGCCGGTCCCTCAGTCAGATCCCACCGACAGGCCGGCCGAACGCGCGTCGGTACCGCCGGCACAGCTCCCTTCGCCCCCCGGCAGCCCCGCCGGGCAGGAAATCGCGTTGATGCGCCCATCCACCGTCACCGGCCGCGCACCCGGCTTTTCGCCCGCCAGGACCTGCTTCATTTCGGCCGCGACCGCATCGGCCGCGTCGTTCTGGCCCGATCCTGTCACCGCGGCCCGGAACCTGCTGCCCTCGCTGGCGATCGCAGCCGTCAGCAGCGGCGGCGGCAGGCGGCGCGGCGACGCCCCCATCACAATGCCCGTACTCCCTGCGATACGGCCGGTACCGAACAGATTATCCATCGTCAGGCTGCACGCCACCGCCCCGCCATGCCGGTCAACCACGGCAAACGAGGTCGAAGCCGGCAGATGCGGCAGCGTTCCACCGGTCGAAACCGTGCCGGAATCGACCACCGCCTGCGCCCTGGCGACCAACTCGGCGCCCGATTGCGCACCCGCCGTCTGGCCGCGCCAGGCGGCAACCGCCGACTGGCCGGCACGATCGCTCTGGCCGCCTTCATTCAGGGCCCGGAAGGCAACCGCGCTGCCCAGCCCGCCATCGGCCGGCGGCGGCAGGAAACTGACCCGCACCTCGCCCGCGCGCACCGTCAGCGGATCGGTCTCGACCGGAACAGCACCGCGCAGGTCCGCCACCGTCAATCCACCGCCCGCACCCTGGCTGCCGGCGACGAACGAGCGCGCCAGCGCCCCGTTATAAAGGTCGCCCACCCCCATGCTGCTGATCTGTTCCAGCACGCCGGTCAGGCGCTGCTGCACCAGGGCGTCACCCTCGGCCAGCACCTTGCCGTCGCCCCGGCTGAAGATCGCCCGCGCGCCCGGATCGGCCAGCAGCGGCCCCTGGACGGCCGCAAGGTCCGTAGCCAGCGCCCGGCTGACCGAAATGCCGCCGCGCGCCAGTTGCATCGCCGGGGCCAGGGTTTCGGCGAACTCCACGCTGCCATAGCGCAGATGCATCAGATACAGCCCGCGTGCCAGCATCGGCGCCGCCGCCGGGCGGTCGACCCGCGCGCTCCCCGGCTCGGGCGTCGTCGATCCCGCGACCGGAAGGAACAGGAACGCCCGGCCACCACCGGATTCGCCGGGGCGCCACGCCACGCAGGCGCCGCCCGCCCCCAGCGAGGCCCGCGACGGCAGAGTGACCGCCAGCGTCATCCCCAGCGCCGCCGCCGCGTCGGCGGCATTGCCGCCCCGCGCCAGAACGTCGCGGGCAACCATGGCGGATTGCGGCTCGTCCGAAACGACATTGCCGATATAGCCGGTCAGGTAGGTCGGCCCCTTCGGCGTGTCGGAGCCGCCGCCGAACAGGACATGGCTGGCCGATCCCAACGGGTCATTGAATGACTTGACCGAACATCCGCCAAGCGCCGTAGCCAGGACCGTGGACAGCAGCAAGGCCCCGCAACGGCGCAACGGGTGGTTCAGGGGACGTTCACGCACGCACAGATTCTCCATTACCGCCGTCATGCCCCGAGGATGAAACCACCGGGCTATCGGGAATTAGCGGTCTTCGGGAGCATCGGCAACTCGCCTTGTCCCCCGGCGCCCTTCCGCGCCACCCCATTCTGCTCTACAGACAGCCCCGTTACGGAACCCGAGCGCCGGAGGCCGCCCTTGTCTTTTTTCTCGTCCCGCAGCCTCGCCAGGCTCCGCCCGGCCATTCCCGCCGGTCTCGGCATGATGCTGGCCCTGTCGTCAGCGGCCCCCGCCCGCGCCGATGACAGCTTCTTCACCCCCGCCCAGCGCAAGGAAATCGTCGCCATCGTCCGCGACGCGCTGAAGACCGACCCCTCGATCCTGTCCGACGCGATCGCCGCCCTGCGCGCCGGGGCCGAGGCACAGGAACAGACTCGCACCCGCGACGCGCTGGCCACCAACCGGGCGGCCCTGACGACGCCGGCACCCAGCGACGCGATTCTGGGCGCGCCCCGGGCCCGGACGACGGTGCTCGAATTCTACGATCCGCGCTGCCCCTATTGCCGCAAGGTGCTGCCCGACCTGGACCGGCTGGTCCATGACGACCCCGACGTACGCATCGTGGAGAAAGTCGTGCCGGTACTGGGCCCGGCCAGCCTGCTGACGGCACAGGCCATCGTCGCCGCCGCGTTGCAGGGCGGCCAGGACGCCTATTTCCGCATGCAGCGCGCCATCATGACCGACACCACGAAGCCCGACGCCACCCGCATCCGCCTCCTGGCGAAACAGGCCGGCCTGGACGCGGACCGCCTGGTATCGGACATGGCAGGCACCGCCGTCGCCGCCACCCTGCGCGCCAATTCGGAGCTGGCCGAGGCCATCCACCTGGAAGGCACGCCCACCTTCGTCTTCGACGCCCGCTACATCATCCCCGGCGCTGTGGATTACGACGCGCTGAAAGCCGCCATCGAAAAATCCCGGCATAGTTGAACAAGGCGCGTCATTCTCCATAGACGGCGCGGGCCGCATCGATGGCCGCGCCGGGCGGCGGCGCGTAGCCCTCGGCCCGCAGGACGGCCTCCAGCGCACCGAGCGTGATCAGCACCTTGTACCGCATCGCATTGTAGCCCATCGCGCCGATCCGCCAGACCTTCCCCGCCAGCGGCCCGAAGGCGGTGCCGATCTCGATCTCGAACTCCCCGCGCATCCGCGCCCGCACCCGCTCGCCATCCACGCCGTCGGGAATATAAACCCCCGTCACGTTGGTCATGCGATAGGCATCCTGCCCATACAGGCTCAGCCCCATCGCCCGCAGCCCCGCA